>JAIUPA010000041.1 GCA_020161665.1 Pseudomonadota bacterium
CTGCTATAAGGACGCCCACACGCGCCCTTCGTCTATCGGTTAGGACGTCAGATTTTCATTCTGAAAAGAGGGGTTCGACTCCCCTAGGGCGTGCCACTCCCCCCTCCTATTGATACTGCCCTGACGATAACGCCCGTGCGCGTTCGCCTGGACTTTGCGATGCCGCATGATCCTGTCGAAAAAGTTTCATGAAGTCGCTTTTCCGTCTTGCGCGGCGAAAATCCACTGCTATAAGGACGCCCACACGCGCCCTTCGTCTATCGGTTAGGACGTCAGATTTTCATTCTGAAAAGAGGGGTTCGACTCCCCTAGGGCGTGCCACTTCTCTTCCCCAATGACATGTTGATCGTCTGCCGAGGCTTGGCCTCGCGGTTGCTCATGCGCGCTCGGTTGCGCATCCGTGCAACGCAAAAAAGATTGCAATAACATCATTTTCCCGCTTGCACGGCGAAAATCCACTGCTATAAGGACGCCCACACGCGCCCTTCGTCTATCGGTTAGGACGTCAGATTTTCATTCTGAAAAGAGGGGTTCGACTCCCCTAGGGCGTGCCACTTCCCCCCTCATTGACATGACTGACGACCATCTGCCTTAGAACGCAGCGTCACAGAGCTTTGGCGGCATCCAGAACGCGAAACTGCACGCGCGGCGAGCCCTGCCAGTGATCCAGCGACAGCGTGCCGGCCAGGTGCATCGTCTGGCCGCGACCATTGAGCAGGAAATCGCCAAGCGCTGTGTCCGCTGCACGGAATGCAATGCCGTCAAGGCGCGCACCGTCCATGGCTTCCAGCGTGATTTTTACATGCGACGTCCCGACGGGCCGCGAATCGCGCAGCCGGTGGCTTGGCACGGCAAAGACCGGCTGCGGATGCCCGGCACCATAAGGTCCGGCACTTTCAAGCTTGGCCATCAGGTCGGTCGTGGCACCGGAGGCGGAGACAGCCGCGTCGATTTTCAACGCATGATCGGCCACCAGCGAAGTCACCGCCGTTGCCGCACTCTCCTCGAAGAAGTGGCGCAGACGCCCGAGATTGGCGCGCTCCACGGTCAGCCCCGCTGCCATGGCGTGACCACCGCCCTTCACGAGCAAACCATTTTCAACGGCGGCACGCACCATCCGTCCGAGATCAAAGCCCGCGATAGAGCGACCGGACCCCGCACCGCGCCCGTTGATATCAAAGGCGATAGCAAAGGCAGGACGGCGAAACTTTTCCTTCAGGCGCGCGGCAATCAGGCCGACAATCCCGGCATGCCACTTGTCGCTGGCGGTCACGATCACCGAAGCGCCCTCGCCCGTACCGTATTCAGCCAGCGCCTCCGCCTCAGCCTCGGCCAGCATCACGGCCTCCATGGCCTGACGCTCGCGGTTCAGTTCATCCAGCCGCGCCGCGATTTCGCCAGCCTTGGCCGCGTCATCCAGCGTCAAGAGGCGGCTTCCGAGCGCCGCATCGCCAATACGCCCGCCTGCGTTGATTCGCGGACCGATCAGGAAGCCAAAATGATAAGGCGTTACCGGGCCGGTCAGACCGACGACCTTGAGCAGGGCGGAAAGGCCGGGGTTCAGCATGTGACGCGCCGCAATCAGCCCCTTCACCACATAGGCCCGGTTCAGCCCTTTCAGCGGCACCACGTCGCAAACGGTGGCCAGTGCTACGAGATCAAGCCAGCCGAGCAGATCAAGCCCTGCAGCGGCCGGGTGCCCCTTCTGACGCATGACACGCAGCGTGGCGACCAGAACAAGGAACACAACGCCCGCCGCGCAGAGATGCCCTTGACCCGACAGATCGTCCTGACGGTTGGGATTGACGAGCGCAACGCAGGGCGGCAGGTCAGCCCCCAACTGGTGATGGTCGATCACCACCACCTCAGCCCCCAGTTCGCGCGCCAGCGCCAGCGACTCGTGACTGGTGGAGCCGCAGTCACTGGTCACGATCAGGCTCGCACCACCCTCGACGATCTGGCGGATCGCAACCGGGTTGGGTCCGTAGCCTTCGAATATGCGGTCGGGAATGTAGATGGAAGGCGTCAGCCCGAAATGGGCGAGGAAACGATAGAGAAGCGCCGAAGAGGCCGCCCCGTCGACATCATAATCGCCGAAGATGACGACGCTCTCACGCCGCGTGATGGCCCGTGCCAAACGCTCGGCGGCGGCATCACAATCCGTCAGCGTCGAGGGGTTGGGCATCAGGTCGCGGATCGAAGGCTCGAGAAAGGCCAGTGCCTCATCCACGCCAACGCCCCGCCCCGCCAGAACGCGGGCGACGATTTCCGGCAGTCCATGGACCTGCGCCATGGCCAGCGCACGGTTCAGCCCCGCCTGATCAAGCCGCGCCACCCATTTCTGGCCGGTCACGGAGGTCTCAACATTGAGGAATGCGCGGGGAACCGAATCTGCAGGATGAGTCATTGCCAAGAAATCAAAACCCTCGGTTTGTGCCGGACGTTAATTCCTTTGCACAGAACCGAGGGGATTGAAACCACGACGCCAAAAGCCGTCATGCCACGATACACATCACATGAAGCGAAGAGCCAACCACGCCATTGCCAGAAGAGGCATCGGCAGGGACATAATCGTCAGGATCACCGCCCAATTACGGCTATGACCCCCGCAGTTCCCATCAAGATACGGAATCAGTGGAACCGATTTCATAGAGCGCCTCCCTTCGCTTACGAATTCGATATCCCAATATTGAACATTAAATCGATTCGTATGCAAGAGAATCGAATACCTCTGGGTGCATTTTCCCTGTGGATTCGACCAAAGCCTTAGTCAGCCTTGGTCCGCTCAATGCGAATAACCTGTGCGTTGCCAACGAGATAGCCGTCGGCAGAGATCGCCGCAACCGCCGAGCGCAGCGCATCTTCACGCGTGGCATGGGTCACGAGAATGATCGTCTGCGAACTGGCCTCACGGCCCGACTGAGGACGCTGAACGATGGATTCGAGCGAAATACCATTGGCCGCCATATGCGTGGCAATACCGGCAAACACGCCCGCGCGATCTTCGACCGTCAGACGGATGAAATACCCGCCCTCATGGCTCTGGATCTGGGCACGACGGTAAGGCTCAAGCGTTGCCGCCGGACGACCGAGAACCGGAACGGTCTGCGCACCGGGGCGGCTCTTGGCGATATCGGCAATATCGCCCAGCACAGCCGAGGCCGTCGCATTGCCACCGGCACCGGGACCGACCATCAGAAGCTCGCCGAGAATATCGGACTCGATGGCCACGGCGTTGGTCACGCCATCCACCTGGGCAATCACGGAATCACGCGGCACCATGGTCGGGTGAACGCGCTGCTCGATGCCGGTTTCCGTCACCTGCGCCACGCCCAGAAGCTTGATGCGATAGCCAAGGTCAGCGGCGGCGCGAATATCCTCAATCGAGATATTGGTGATGCCCTCGAGATAGATGTCGTCGGGCGCAATGCGCGTACCAAAGGCAAGCGTCGTCAGGATCGCCAGCTTGTGGGCGGTATCGTTACCCTCAATGTCGAAGGCCGGATCGGCTTCGGCATAACCGAGACGCTGCGCTTCCTTCAGGCAATCGGCAAAGGACAGGCCTTCCTTTTCCATGCGCGTCAGGATGTAGTTGCAGGTGCCGTTCATGATGCCATAGACGCGGCGCACATTGTTGCCGGTCAGGGATTCACGAAGCGCCTTGATGACCGGAATGCCACCGGCAACGGCGGCTTCGTAGTTCAGCAGGGCACCCTTTTCTTCGGCCATGGTCGCCAGTTCAACGCCGCAGCGGGCCAGAAGCGCCTTGTTGGCCGTCACCACATGGATGCCGCGCGAAAGCGCTGCCCGAACGGATTCGTCAGCCGATCCGGTGGCACCACCCATCAACTCGACAAACACGTCGATCTCGGCCTTTTCGGCCAGTTCCACGGGGTTTTCGTACCAGTCGAGCGCCGACAGATCGACGCCGCGGTCGCGATTGCGGTTACGGGCCGAAACCGCGACAATTTCAATCGGGCGTCCGCATGTGACCGCCAGTTCGTTCTTTCGCTGTTGCAGCAGGGCGACGAGCGAGGCACCGACGGTGCCGAGGCCCGCAATGCCGATCCGAAGGGCGTGTGACATGAAGAGGTCCTGATATGATGCTGGAAGAGCGGCCGGGACCGACCGCCCTTTAGGGTTTGAATGGACGCTCAGCGATGAGCGTTAAGCGAAACGACGTTATGCAGCGTATCGTCTGCCGTCGAGAAAAACTTCTTGATGTTGCGCGCAGCCTGACGGATGCGGTGCTCGTTTTCAACAAGCGCGAGGCGAACATATTCATCGCCCTGCTCACCAAAACCAATGCCCGGAGCCACGGCCACGTCAGCCTTTTCCACGAGAAGCTTGGAGAATTCCAGCGAGCCGAGATGACGGAACTTTTCCGGGATCTTGGCCCAGGCAAACATCGTGGCTTCCGGCGGCGGCACTTCAAAGCCCGCCTTGCCGAAGGCGTCGACCATCACGTCACGGCGACGCTTGTAGACGCCGCGCACTTCGGCAATGTCCGTGCCATCGCCGTTAAGCGCATGGGTCGCGGCAACCTGAATGGGGGTGAACGCGCCGTAATCGAGGTAGGACTTCACGCGCGTCAAAGCCGCGACCAGTCGCTCGTTACCGACGGCAAAGCCGATGCGCCAGCCGGGCATCGAGAAGGTCTTCGACATGGAGGTGAACTCCACGGTGCAATCCATGGCACCCGGCACTTCGAGAACCGACGGCGGCGGCACGTCGTTGAAGTAGATTTCCGAGTAGGCCAGATCCGAAAGGATGAAGAGGTCGTGCTTCTTGGCGAAGGCCACGACTTCCTTGTAGAAATCAAGGGTCGCCACATGCGCCGTCGGGTTCGACGGATAGTTGATGACGATCGCGATCGGCTTCGGGATGGAGTGGCGAATGGCGCGCTCCAGCGGCGGGAAGAAGCTGTCGTCCGGCTCAACCGAAATCGAGCGGATCACGCCACCTGCCATCAGGAAGCCGAAGGCATGGATCGGATAGGTGGGGTTCGGGCAGAGAACAACGTCGCCCGGTGCCGTGATGGCCTGCGCCATGTTGGCAAAGCCTTCCTTGGAGCCAAGGGTGGCGACCACCTGCGTATCGGGGTTGAGCTTCACACCAAAACGGCGGGCGTAATAGCCAGCCTGAGCGCGGCGCAGACCGGGAATACCCTTCGAGGCCGAATAGCGATGCGAGCGCGGGTCCTGAACCGTTTCGCACAGCTTGTCGATAATGCTCTGCGGGGTCGGAAGGTCTGGATTGCCCATGCCGAGGTCGATGATGTCAGCGCCACCGGCTCGCGCCGCCGCCTTGAGACGGTTGACCTGTTCGAAAACATACGGCGGCAGTCTGCGGACCTTGTAAAACTCTTCCATCTCTTTCCTCACGGAATTCTTCGGCCCTCAGCGGGCCGAGCCGGGGTTCGTATCCATCCAAAGACCGTTGCGGCACGAACCTCCGGGAGCCGCACGGACTTGCGCAACAGCAAACCGGCCCTGAACCGGAACATCGACACCGTGCCCTACCACGGCGCGAAAAGCTGCTGGCGCGTGTTTGCTGCCAAACCGGGCGAAAGGCAAGCAGAAATCAATGAAAACGGCTTGTCTGCGGGACTTTCAGACCGGCATTGCGCCTTCAAAACCAATGAAGTGCGCAGGATTGCTTACCTTGCGATTTCGTCAACCGTCTGCTGGCCATGCTGGCTTGCCAGATTGCGAAGGGCAGCAGCGCGGCGGCGATATTCCGCCTCGGAAATCGTACCGGCCTTGCGCGCCGAAGCCAGCGCCGTCAGCTTGGCCTGCTGGCCGGTGGCTTCCTCATCCGTCATCTGCAGATTGGCAGAGGTCAACGGACGCGAGAAATCGGGATAGGCGCCCGTGTTGCGCGGCCCCTTTTCACCGGATTCGGCAGGCACTCCCGTAACCACGGTCACGGAGGGCGGCGTGGCGATCGGACCTTCCGCAACCGGCTCGCCCGTCTTGCTGCAGGCGGCCAGCGCAAGGCACAGCCCAAGAGCAAGCGCGACACGCTGCGGGAAAACAGGATTTCCGACCGGGCCCATTTTTCGTCGTCCTCTTCGTTCATTGGCTTGCGCGGCACCGCGTACCGTCAACGCGCTTCTTAAAGCATGACACGCCCAAAAGAACAACGCCCCGCCCGCACTGCAGCTTGAAGAGTCATCATAAAAGCGGCAGAACCGGAGCCATGCAATTTGATCCCCCGCTCGTCCCCGCCCGGCTTTTGCGCCGCTACAAGCGCTTTCTGTTCGATGCCGTTCTGGAGGATGGCCGTGAAATTACCGGCTCTTGCCCCAATACCGGCTCCATGCTGGGCCTGACCGACCCCGGCTCGCGAATCTGGCTTTCGCAGCATCAGACCGGACCCACGCGAAAATTCCGCTATCGCTTCGAACTGATCGAGGTGGGCGGCGTCACGGTCGGCGTCAATTCCGGCATGGCCAACCGATTCGCTGAAGAAGCGATCATAAGCGGCATGGTGCCGGGCCTTGCGCCCTTCACCACCCTCAAGCGCGAGCAGAAATACGGTCGCCAATCGCGAATCGATTTTCTCCTCACCGGACCGGGAGAGCCCGACACCTATGTCGAGGTGAAAAACGTGCATTTCAGCCGTGTTCAAGGATTGGCAGAGTTTCCCGATACGGCCACCGAACGCGGCGTTCGTCACCTTGATGAGCTGGGCGACATGGTGGAGGCGGGGCACCGCGCCATGATGCTCTACCTGATCCAGCGCGAGGATTGCAGCCGCATGGCCATCGCCGCCGATCTGGACCCGGTTTACGCGGCGGCCTTTGCCCGCGCCCGGCGTCGCGGTGTTGAGGTTGCAGCCGTGAATTGCCGCATTTCCCCCACGGAAATTTCCCCGTTTACGGTGGTTGCCATGGACGCGGGCCATCCGACTGGTTAAAAACCGTCAAGAACGAAACGCGAAAGCTTCTGGAAATGGTGAATTACATTGAGGCGGCGTCCGCGCCGATGAAAAATACGGGTGCGATCAAGCTTTATGGAGCGGACGCCTTTGAAGGCATGCGCCGCGCCTGCCAGCTGACCGCAAACTGCCTCGATGAACTGGTCGATCTTGTCAAGCCGGGCGTCACCACCAACGCCATTGACCGCTTTGTCCTGCAATACGGCATGGATCACGGTGCCCTGCCCGCCACGCTGAACTATCGCGGCTACACCAAGTCTGTCTGCACCTCGATCAACCACGTTGTCTGCCACGGCATTCCCGACGACAAGCCGCTGCGTGATGGCGACATCGTCAATATCGACGTGACCTTCTGGCTGGATGGCTATCACGGCGATTCGAGCCGCATGTATCCGGTCGGCCAGATCAAGCGCGCCGCCGAGCGCCTGCTGGAAGTGACCCACGAGAGCCTGATGCGCGGCATCGCCGCCGTGCGTCCCGGCGCACGCACGGGCGCGATCGGTCAGGCCATCCAGACCTATGCGGAAGGCGAGCGCTGCTCCGTGGTGCGCGATTTTTGCGGTCACGGCGTCGGTCGGCTGTTCCATGATACGCCGAACATCCTGCATTACGGCCATGCTAACGAAGGCCCCGAAATCCGCGAAGGCATGATCTTCACGATTGAGCCGATGATCAACATCGGCCGGCCGCATGTGAAGGTTCTGGCCGACGGCTGGACGGCGGTGACGCGTGACCGCTCGCTAACGGCACAATATGAGCATACGGTGGGTGTCACGGCCACGGGCTGCGAAATCTTCACCCTCTCGCCCAAGGGCCTGTTCTGCCCCGGTATCAACCCCATCTCTGCGTGATCCCATGACGAAGCGCCCGAGCAAAGCAGACGGAGACAGCGCTTCCCCACTGGACGCAACGCTTCCCTTTGAATTGTCGGAGGCCGCGGACGAGCGGCAGTTTTTCGCGGTCGGCAAAGCGCGGACCAAGGCTGCGGGCAAAGAGACAAAGGCCAAGGACAGCGCCACAGTCGCGCCCGAGACGAAGGACGACAAGCAGGCCCATTACCATGGGCATCGTGAGCGCCTGCGCAACCGTTTCCGCGAGGGTGGAGACGCAGCGCTGGCCGATTACGAACTTCTGGAACTCCTGCTGTTTCGCCTCATTCCGCGACGTGACACCAAGCCCATCGCCAAGGCGCTGATCGACCGTTTCAAAACGCTGGGGGGCGTTCTGGGTGCGCCGATCAATCTGCTACAGGAAGTCAACGGCATCGGCGAAGCCGTGGCGCTGGACCTGAAGCTGGCCGCCGCGCTTTCCCGCCGCATGCTGAAAAGTGAAATCAAGGGCAAGACCGTGCTCGGCTCCTGGTCGTCGGTCATCGAATATTGCCACAGCGCCATGGCGCATGAGACGCGCGAGCAATTCCGCATTCTCTTTCTCGACAAGCGCAACACACTGATTGCCGATGAGGTGCAGGGCCACGGCACGGTGGACCACACGCCAGTCTATCCGCGCGAAGTGGTCAAAAGGGCGCTGGAGCTTTCGGCGACCGCCATCATCCTCGTCCACAATCACCCGTCCGGCGACCCGACGCCATCGCGTGCCGATATCGACATGACGCACACGATCATCGCCACCGCAAAGCCGCTCGGCATTACCGTCCATGACCACATCATCATCGGCAAGGATGGCCATGTGAGCTTCAAGGGACTTCGGCTCTTCTGACTTTTTTCGCACTTGCGATAATCACCGCATTCATACGACATTGAAACACTTCAATGTTACTCATCATCACAGTCGATTCATGCACGGGGGCCTCATGAATTCCTATGATCTCATTGTCGTTGGCAGCGGACCGGCGGGACGCCGCGCTGCCGTTCAAGCGGCCAAGCTGAACAAGACGGTTCTCGTGATTGAAAAAGGCCGTCGGGTTGGCGGCGTTTCTGTTCATACGGGCACCATTCCTTCCAAGACTTTGCGCGAGACGGCGCTGAACCTGACCGGCTGGCGCGAACGCGGCTTTTACGGTCGCTCCTACCGCGTCAAGCAGGAGATCACCGCCGAGGATCTGCGCCGCCGCATGCTGATCACCCTCGACCACGAGGTCGAGGTTCTGGAGCATCAGTTTTCGCGCAACCGCGTCAGCCATATGCGCGGCGAGGCCCGCTTCATCGACGCCCACACGCTGGAGGTCGAAAAGACAGATGGCGATATCGTGCGCGTTCTGGGCACCTCGATCCTTCTGGCGGTCGGCACCCGCCCCTATCGCCCCGAACACATTCCCTTCGATGGGGATGCGGTCATCGACAGCGACGAGATTCTCGAAATCAAGCACGTACCGCGTTCGCTGGCTGTGATCGGCGCGGGCGTCATCGGCATTGAATATGCAACGATTTTCTCGACCCTTGATACCGCCGTCACCGTGATTGAGACGCGCGATACGATGCTCGACTTCATCGACAAGGAGATCGTCGAGGACTTCGCCTATCAATTGCGCGACCGCAATATGAAGCTGGTCTTCGGTCAGGGCATCGAGAGTGTCACGCGCGACGAGAGTGGCCGCTGTCGTATCACGCTCAAGAACGGGCGCACCATTGCTTCAGAAATGGTGCTGTTTGCCGCGGGTCGCGTTGGCGCAACGGATTCGCTCAATCTCGAGGCGGCCGGCCTTGAGGCTGACAATCGCGGCCGCATCAAGGTCAATCCGGACACCTTCCAGACCGATGTTTCGAACATCTATGCCGCAGGCGATGTGGTGGGCTTCCCGAGCCTTGCCTCCACCTCGATGGAACAAGGACGCATTGCAGCCCGCCACGCCGTCGGCGCTCCGGCCAGTGATCCGCCAAACTATTTCCCCTATGGCATTTATGCCGTGCCGGAAATTTCCACCTGCGGCCTGACGGAAGAAGAGGTGCAGCAGCGTGGCATTCCCTATGAATGCGGTATCGCGCATTTCCGCGAAACGTCCAGAGGCCACATCATGGGCCTCGAATCGGGCATGCTGAAAATGATCTTCTCGCTGAAGACGCGCCGCCTCTTGGGCGTGCACATCGTTGGCGAAGGCGCGACGGAACTGATCCACATCGGTCAGGCGGTTCTGAACCTCAAGGGAACGGTCGAGTATTTCGTCGACAACACGTTCAATTATCCGACGCTCGCCGAAGCCTACAAGATTTCCGGTCTCGACGCCTGGAACCGCATGGGCGAGCTGCAGAAGGCGAAGAAAGAAAAGGACTGAGGTCTTTTCTACCTCAAAGCAAAAGGCCCGCCGCAGAGACTGCGACGGGCCTTTTTCGTGTCCTTGAAGGACGCGCCGATTACTCGGCGCTGTCTTCCGCGGCCTTCTTCTTCGGAGCGGCCTTCTTCTTCGGAGCCGCAGCTTCTTCGCCTTCAGCGGCAGCTTCGGTCTTGGCAGCAGCCTTCTTCTTCGGCGCAGCCTTCTTCTTTTCTTCCGTCTTTTCAGCCGGAGCATCGCCTTCTTCGGCGAGCAGCTCTTCCTTCGTCACAACCTTGTCGGTGACGGAGATTTCAGAGAGCAGCTTGTCGATGACCTTCTCTTCGAAGATCGGCGCACGCAGCGAAGCCGAAGCGCCGGGGGTGTTGCGGAAGTAATCCAGGATTTCCTTCTGCTGGCCCGGGAACTGGCGAAGCTGGTCGTACAGAGCGCGCTGCATTTCTTCTTCGGTCACGTCAACGCCACCCTTGGCGCCGATTTCCGACAGAACGAGGCCGAGGCGAACGCGACGCTGAGCCAGCTTCTGGTACTCGGCGCGGGCTTCTTCTTCGGTCGTGTCTTCGTCAGCGAAGGTCTTGCCGGACTGGGCGAGATCGGTGTTCACCTGACGCCAGATGTTTTCGAACTCAGCAGCCACGAGGCCCTGCGGCACTTCAAACGTATACTGTTCGTCGAGCTGGTCGAGGATCTGACGCTTGACCTTCTGACGCGTAACCTGACCGAACTGGCTTTCGAGCTGTTCGCGGACGATCTGGCGCAGACGTTCAGCCGACTCAAGGCCAAGCTGGGCAGCCAGTTCGTCGTTGATTTCAACTGCAGCCGGAGCAGCCACTTCCTTGACGGTGATGTCGAAGGTGGCGTCCTTGCCAGCAAGGTTTGCAGCCGGGTATTCAGCCGGGAAGGTCACGGTGATGACCTTTTCGTCGCCAGCGGCGAGACCAACGAGCTGTTCTTCAAAGCCCGGAATGAAGCGGCCCGAACCGAGAACCAGTTCAGCGTCTTCAGCCGTGCCGCCATCAAAGGCCACGCCGTCAACCTTGCCGAGGTAGTTCATGGTCACGCGGTCGCCGTTTTCAGCCTTGCCGTCCTTCGTGGCATAGCTGCGGGCGCTTTCAGCGATCTTGAGAACCTGCTCTTCGACTTCCGATTCCGGAATTTCGACAACTTCGCGAGTAACCTTGAGGCCTTCAACCGACTGCACTTCGAAAGCCGGGATGACTTCGTAGGAAACGGTGAATTCGAGGTCGGCTTCAGCGGCGAGAATACGCTCGGCTTCGTCCTTGTCCTCGGTCATGGCGATATCGGGCTGCGTCGCAGACTTTTCGCCGCGCTCGGCGAGAATTTCGGTCGGCTTGGTGCGAACCAGTTCATTGACCAGATCGGCCACGATGGACTTGCCGTAAACCTTCTTCAGGTGTGCCGGCGGAACCTTGCCCGGACGGAAACCATTGATACGGACCTTGTCCTTGACTTCGCCAAGACGCGCTTCCATTCCAGCAGCCAGCTCGGAAGCCGGGATGATGACCTTGATTTCGCGCTTCAGCCCTTCAGCGAGCGTTTCGATAACCTGCATGTTTCTTACCTTTGTCTCGTGGCGACCGTGCCCGGGCACCCCTTGGTTTTCACGCGAGCACGACGCGGGAACCCTGTCCGCACGCTGCCTCATAATTCTTCAAGCATCTTGCACAGGCAAAATGACGCTCAGGCCTGCCTTCTGGCGATGAAAACACCACCAATCCGGCCTGCCGCTTATGGTGCGGGTAGAGAGACTTGAACTCCCACGCCTTGCGGCACCAGAACCTAAATCTGGCGTGTCTACCAATTTCACCATACCCGCGCCCGCAATAAGCAGCGTCCAGGAACGCAAAGCCCTTCCGGAGCGCGCGTCTCTATATCATCCGTTTCCACCGGCGCAAAGGAAAAATGAGGCTTTCATGACACAGGATTGCGCTTAGTAAAGCGGCTCTTCGTAAAGCGGCTTCCCATCCAGCATCAGGGCGCGGATGCTGGCCTGCCCGGCGGCAGAAACGCGCGCAGCCACGCTCACGCGTCCTTCGTTGCGGGCGGATTCGATCTCGCGGCCCTCACCTTCGGGAACATAGTAGCGCTCGATGCCATAGGCGACTCGAAGATCGGCCCCGGTGCTGCGGTCCGGCACATAGGAAACCGTGCCTTTGAGAACCACCGTGCCCTCCGCCGGTGGAAGCGGATCAAAGGATGCCTGCATCACCTTCCACAGGCCGCCCTCGCCCGGCGCAATGCGCACATGGATGGCCTGCCTCTTCTCTCCCAGCGGCCAGCTTCCGAAAACAAGGCTCGTTGGAATCTCCGCAATGTCATAGCTCAGCACCACATAGTCACCGCGCAAGAGATCGCGCGGATCGATCGGTGCCGTCTGCAACAACACCTCCTGCCCGTGACGCAGCACCGAGGCGCGGCTTTCCACCACATAAAGGATGGCCGCGCTTTGAAGCGCGGCGATAAGTGCCGCAACGACCAGCGGATAACGTGAGATCAATCCGAAGCGGTTCATGGCGCCAATGCCCTTTTCGCAGCGAAACGTTTTTCCAGGCGCGACACCAGAAAGGCGAGAACTGCCGCCACCAGCGAAGCCATCAGGAAAAAGCCGGATGTGCCGAGAATGCTGCCAATGGTCGTGACCCATACATCAAAGACGATGGCGGCAATTATGCTATAGGCGAGCCAGCGCACGCCGCCATGATCACGCCCGGCAAGCGCCAGTGCGCCAACAGCAATCAGCAGACCCGCAATGGCGGCCACCATCAGCGCCATCCCCTTATGGTACTCAATCAGAAGGATGAGCACGCCAAGCCCTGCCAGAAGCAAGGCATAAAAGGCCGGAACACCGCCCATGCGCCCGGCGAGCGTCGCCACCGGCGAAGCCGAAAGCGAAACGGCCGCCAGCAAGGCAAGGCCGAGCCCGGCGTAAACGACACCCAGAATGACGTTCTCATCCAGCGTATAAAGCCAGAAGGCCCAGCACAGCAGCATGAGAAAGGAAAACTGCGCAATCTTCGCGTCTTGAACCCAGCGCGAGAGCACCAGAATCAATGCCGCAAGCATAGGCGGAACCACCAGATTGATGATGGTGAACGCTCCATTCGAGGCATCGAGAAGCGACCAGCAAAGTCCATAGGCAATCAGGCCGGCGGCAACCGCAACGGCAGACGAGCGGAAGAGACCGGCGGTCAGAACCGCAGCTCCCAGCCACACAGTCAGCATCTGCGTCATGTCACCCGCGATGTGATACATCTGCCCGGCAAGCGAAAGCCCGCCTCCGAAAGCGGCCGTTCCCAAAAGCAGCAAGGCTGCCCCGAGGACCGGCATGCCGCGCTGGTAGAAACGGGCGCCGCCAAGGTGAAAAATCCAGATCAATAGAATGACCCCGCCCAAGCGAACGATGCGGGGAATGACATCCCAGTTGGAGGACACGAACAGAAGCAGGGCCGCCGCCATGAAGGCCGCTGCCAGCATCAGGAGCACCTGACCGATACTGAAGCCATCGCGTCGTGTATCGAGATCACGCGAAAGGCGCTCCGCCGTCTCTGCCGGCAAAAGGCCGCGCTCGACCCAGCCCGCAAGTTCCCGCTTCACTTTCTGACGATACATGGGAATTCGGCCTCGCCCCAAAACATGGCCCGATTTATCGCACGGGCACGGCCCACATTCAACGAAGCCGCAAAGGCAATTTCATGGCGTTGCAGCACCTTCGCGCGTGCGAAGAGCCATGCACATGACGCATGGGGTCCATGCCGATATTGCACTGTTTATTCTTGAACGGCGGGATTATCTTGAAATCATGGAAGAGCAGTTGAGATCACTCGAAGGTTTCCGGCTCCACCAAAGGCGAGCAGTCACATTCTCGCCATAATAATTGAGAATTCCGCAACTTTGCGGCACGATCTTCGAAGCGCATCCTCCTCCTCCCGATGCCCTTCGATTCAGCTGGTGAGGCCATCCTCCTCCCAAGGCCCCAGCTTCCAAAATGACGCCCGCCGGATCCTCCCCCGGTGGGCGTTATTTTTTGCCCAAACATTTCAATATATTATCATCACAACCAGCTCTCACCGCCCGATCACGAAGGCTATGCGAAGCTTTTCCAAAGCATGACCAGACACGGCGACGGGATTGCACGTTTTTACGCCAATTCTTAAAAATCAGTGCGATATTTATGCGCTCAATGCATAGGTGCTATCCGCCGGGCACTCTAACCGATTTAAGTTCGGGGGCGTATATTGGCTTCATCGAATTCAGAGCGCACTGGTGCGAATGCGGCGCCCCTCCCAAGGCCAATCGCACCCGCTGAACCCGCCGAATTCGATCGCCGAAACGGCCGCGATATGTCGGCCATCACGAGAGAAAGGCATGACCATGAACATCGCACGCAGCATCCGTAACTGGCGCACCTACCGTCAGACCGTTACCGAACTTCAGCGCATGACCGACCGCCAGCTCAGCGATCTGGGCATTGGTCGTTGCGACATCAACCGCGTTGCACGCGCTGCTGTCGCCCACTGATCAGACATGACCTGAAATGTGAAACGCGGATGGGCTTGCCTCGTCCGCGTTTTTCTTTGCGTATTGACGCGCTGCAAAATCAGGCACAATATGCACCCACACCGATATTGCGTGTCTATTTTTTAATCTCAGCTCAAATTTAGGCCAATATACTGCTTATTTGCATAGCAGCAGCATATTTTTTGCACTTCATGTCCTCGTCGCTTGGGCCTATATACGGGTCAATCACCGGTCACAGATGGCCGGAAACAAGTTTCAAAGAAAATACGAGGAAATATCATGAACCCGATCCGTATCGCCAAGAAGTGGCTCGCTTACCGTCGCACGCTCAACGAGCTTGGCTCGCTGTCCAATCATGCCCTGCATGACATTGGCCTGACCCGTTACGACATCCGTGACGTGGCTTCGCGCACCAATCGCTAAGCGCTGACTGACTTTTGATTGAGTGAAGGCCGTGCATCTGGCGGGATGCGCGGCCTTCCTGCATTTTCAAACCTTCTGAGGGGTTTGATCCAGTTCCTTTCCCGCCGCCTTTGCGGTATGGAACCGGCATGAAACAGACCTCCTCGACCTTTGCCCCTATCCACGTCATCGGTGGCGGCCTTGCCGGTAGCGAAGCCGCTTGGCAGATCGCCAATTCCGGTGTTCCCGTCATTCTTCACGAGATGCGCGGCGTGCGCGGCACAGATGCCCACCGCACCGATAGCCTTGCCGAACTGGTGTGCTCCAACTCCTTCCGCTCCGATGACGCGACATCCAATGCCGTTGGCGTCATTCATGCGGAAATGCGCATGGCCGGTTCGCTGATCATGGCTTGCGCCGATCGCCATCAGGTGCCCGCTGGCGGCGCGCTGGCCGTTGACCGCGATGGCTTCTCCGCCGCCGTGACGGAAGCGATCCATGCCCATCCGTTAATTACGGTGGTGCGCGAGGAAGTGACCGGCCTGCCGCCGAAGGAATGGGATCTGGCGGTCGTCGCCACCGGACCGTTGACCTCGGCTGCTTTGGCCGAAGCCATCCAGTCGCAGACGGGGCAGGATCAATTGGCCTTTTTCGACGCCATTGCGCCGATTGTCTATCGCGATAGCATCGACATGGACATCTGCTGGTATCAGTCGCGTTACGACAAGGTGGGACCCGGCGGCACGGGCAAGGATTACATCAACTGCCCGATGGACGAGGCGCAGTACAATGCCTTTGTCGACGCCCTGATTGCTGGCGATACCGTCGGCTTCCACGAATGGGAGGGTACGCCCTATTTCGATGGCTGCCTGCCCATTGAGATCATGGCGGCGCGCGGTCGGGAAACACTGCGTCATGGCCCCATGAAGCCCATGGGCCTCACCAACGCCCATAATCCGACCGTCAAGGCCTATGCCGTCGTTCAGCTTCGCCAGGACAACGCGCTTGGCACGCTTTACAATATGGTCGGTTTCCAGACGAAGCTGAAATATGGCGCGCAGGCCGAAATCTTCCGCCTGATCCCCGGTCTGCAGAATGCCGAATTCGCCCGCCTCGGCGGCCTGCACCGCAACACCTACATCCAGTCGCCGGTACTGCTGGATCGCTCGCTAACACTCAAGTCGCGACCGGGACTGCGCTTTGCGGGTCAGATCACCGGCTGTGAAGGCTATGTGGAAAGCGCGTCCATCGGCCTTCTGGCCGGGCGGTTTGCCGCAGCCGAACGCAAGGGCAATGCCATCACCCCGCCCCCGCCGACAACGGCGCTTGGCTCCCTGCTGGGCCACATCACCGGCGGACATCTGGTCACGGACGAAGAGCCGGGCAAGCGCTCGTTCCAGCCGATGAACATCAATTTCGGTCTGTTCCCGGACCTTGAACCGGGTTCCATCGTCAAGCCGGAAGGCGTGAAGCGTTTTCGCGGCAAGGATAAGGCACAGGTCAAGCGCCAATTGATCGCCGCCCGCGCGCTCGCCGATTGCAAGGCGTGGCTCGATCAGAGCTGACGCCTCAGGCGCTCTGCAACGGCGAGGCAGAACCATCCATCCGGTCTTCCGGGTGGATGTAATTGTCCAGAAGCCACAGCGACACTTCCGCCGCTTCACGCGTCGATCCGAATTCGAATACCCCCCGATAGGGCGGCAGGTTGGTGAATTCCATCTTGAAGCCCCGCCCGTTCGGCAAAGCCTCGACAAAGAAATGCCCCGGCTCGATCATGCGGCAGGCAAAATGCCCTTTGATACGGCGCATAAAGCCCGCACGATTGTCAAAGGTGCGAATGAAGGCTGCACTTCCATCAGCGGTGAAGTGCAGGCTGCGGATCGGCTCATTCGGGAAAGCGCGATTGAAGTCGATGAGCGCTGCGCCCATGTCGAAACTCGAATTATCCTCGTCCGCCGTCACGCGCGACGAGTAATAGGCAAGCACCATCAACAGGAAGCCGATGAAGGCCCAACTCAGGATTGATGACAACATGCTCGCCTCCAGAATGGACGGACTTCTCTAAAGCGTGCCGCTTTAAGTCTTTGGCTTATGCATGTCGTTATCGCAAAACCGCCACGCACTTTTGCGCGACATGCATTAAGTGCTATCTCGACATATAGGGCGAGGCTTGCGCGAGAATAGTGAGAAGGCTCAGAAACGCCCGCGCATCAGGCAAACCGCCATGCGAAACTGGCGACGCAACTGCGAAAACTGCAACGGGCTGTCAAAAAGCCCGGCCTTGATGCGTACGGCCTTCTCCAACACCGGCCCCGCAATCGTAACGGGAAGATAGGCCGGAAAGAGCGACGGCGTAACCTTGCCAGCAGACCGGGCCTTGGCCAGATGCTCGCGCCCCAGACCGGCAAAGGCCTCGATGGCGGCACCGATGCGCGCCTTGTCCTTGCCTTCGAGGAAGGTTTCGCGATCAAGGCCGGTTGCCGCGAGAATATCGAGCGGCAGGTAAAGCTGGCCCCGGCGGCTGTGATGCGGCATGAGCATCAGCAAACCGGCGATGGTCTGGGCAACGCCCGCATGGCCCGCCGTTTCCGCATGACTGGCCGCCGCCGAAGGATCGAGCACCAGACTGGAGAGTTGAATGAGCGCCGATGCCGTATGCCCCGCATAGGCTTCCAATGCGCCGCGGTTTTCAATCGGATCGTCATAAAGGTCGAAAATACGTGTTTCGATCAATTCGACGAGGGCCGAACCCGGCAAACGATGCGTTTCAATCGCGGCCAGAAGCCCCGCAGCAACCGGGTTCGACTGGCTTTCGCCATGGGCATTGCCTTCCAGAAGATCACGCCACCACTGCATGCGCACCTCACCGGGCAGCGGTTCACGCACAAGATCGCGGATGCGGGCAAGCTCTGCATTGAAGGCGTAAAGCGCAGCCAGGTCTTCACGCTTGTCTTCCGGCGACAGAAGGCAGGCGAGATAGCGGTCACGATCCGTCTCGCGCAGCGCAGAAAGGCAGGGGGAAAGGCTCATCTCAACGCTTTCAAATCGCGATTAGGGCCGCAGCCACGGCGCGCGATTCGGCCAGAAGGATATTGTAGGTCCGCACCGCCGCACCCGTATTCATGGGATCGCAAACAATCCCCTTCTCGCGCAAAGCCGTCCGCAAGGCTGGTGGAATGAAGCGCATCTCCTTGCCCGTGCCGATCAGCAAGACCTCGATCTTGCCGGTTTCAGCAAGAACCGGGGCGAACAGGTCCACCGTCAATTCGCTGTCGGCTGTGGCATCCCATCCATGGATGCCCGACGGCAGAAACAGCAACGATCCGCGATGCGACATATCCGCGAAGCGAAACCCGCCATTGCCATAGGCATCGATGGGAGAGCTTCCCGGAAAATGCGCCTTGCGAAGCTCCATCACCGTTCCCCGCCTTTACGCCTTGGCGCCAGCAGAGGGCATGCCCTCGCCTTCCTTCTTGTCCTCATCATTGTTGAAGACATCCGGACGAAGACGGAAGGCAATCAGCAGCGGGCCAGCGATATAGACCGACGAGAAGGTGCCGACCAGAACGCCAAACAACATGGCCGCCGTAAACGAGGCAATGACTTCGCCACCGAAGAGGTAAAGGGCCGTCAGCGCGATCAGTGTCGTCATGCCGGTCAGAACCGTACGGGAGAGCGTCTGGTTGATCGAAATATCGATCAGCACCGGAAGCGGCATCTTCTTGTAGCGCCTGAGATTTTCACGCATTCGGTCATAGACCACAACCGTGTCGTTCAGCGAGTAACCCACCACGGTCAAAATGGCCGCGATACTGGTCAGGTTGAATTCAATCCCCGTCAACACATAAAGGCCAAGCGTCATGATCACATCATGCGCGGTCGCAA
This sequence comes from Pseudomonadota bacterium, assembly GCA_020161665.1. GTDB lineage: Bacteria > Pseudomonadota > Alphaproteobacteria > Rhizobiales > Rhizobiaceae > Ectorhizobium. The sequence goes on from JAIUPA010000041.1 coordinate 18,998, forward strand.
CGATGGCGCCGACGGCAAACTGCCATTCGAAGCGAATCCAGATGTAGACCAGAATGAAGGCCAGAGAAACGAGAACGCCGAGCGTCGCATTGAAGGTCAGCTCACCGGAAACGGAAGGACCCACCACTTCAACGCGACGGAAATCGTAATCGTTCTCCAGTTCACCGCGCACCAGCGTCATGGCCGATTGCTCGGCATTTTCGCCGCCATCCTGCGCCTGAACGCGAATGAGTGCGGTGCGGCTGTCACCAAAGCTCTGGGCCTGAACCTCACCGATGTTCAATTGCGCCAGCTTCTCGCGAATATCGGCCAGATTGGCATCACCAGTCTTGGCCTGCACTTCGATGATCGAGCCACCCTTGAAGTCGATACCGAGATTGAGACCCTTGGTCAGAAAACCGCCAACCGCCACCACGCAGGCCGCGATGGCAAGGCCGAACACATAGCGACGGATCGCCATGAAGCGGATGTTCTGCGCATCGAAAACGCCGGTGCGCACGCCCTTCGGCAGGTGCTTCAGGCGGGTGCGGCGAAGCCATACGGCCATCAGCCAACGCGTCATGGTGAAGGCGGTGAACACGGTCGTGATCACACCGACGGACAGCGTGACGGCGAAGCCGCGAACCGGGCCGGAGCCGAGGAAGAACAGAACAAGCGCTGCAATCAGCGTCGTCACGTTGGCGTCGATGATGGTCGCAAAGGCGCGCTGGAAGCCGGAATCGACCGCCTGAACCAGCGGACGACCGGATTTCACTTCTTCGCGAATGCGCTCATAGACAAGAACGTTGGAGTCAACGGCCATACCCATGGTCAAAACGATACCCGCGATACCCGGCAAGGTCAGCGTTGAGCCGATCGTCGTCAGAACGGCCAGGATCATCGACACGTTGGCGGCAAGTGCGATGTTGGCCATGATACCGAAGGTGCCATAAAAGCCGATCATGAATACCACCACGGCAACCGCGCCAATGGCGCTGGCCAGAAGGCCGTCACGGATCGAGTCAGCACCCACACCCGGACCAACGGTGCGTTCTTCGACCACGGTCAGCGTGGCAGGCAGCGCGCCAGCGCGCAGAAGCACGGCAAGGTCGTTGGCACCTTCCACCGAGAAGTTGCCGGAAATCTGGCCTGAACCGCCAACAATCGGTTCACGGATCACAGGCGCCGAAATTACCTGATTGTCGAGAATAATGGCGAACGGACGGCCGACATTCTGCTGCGTGGCCTGTGCGAAGCGCTGCGCACCACGCGAATCGAAGCGGAAGCTCACCACCGGCTCGTTGGTCTGCTGGTTGAAGCTGGCCTGTGCATCGACGAGGTTTTCGCCCGAAACCAGAACGCGCTTGTCCACCAGATAGGGAACGGCCGGATCGTCCGTGGAATAGAGAACTTCAGACGTTGCCGGCGGACGACCGTTGATCGCATCGGTGGCCGACATGCTGGTGTCGACCATGCGGAAGGTCAGCTTCGCCGTCTGGTTCAGAAGCGCCTTGAGGCGCTGCGGGTCCTGAAGGCCCGGCACCTGAACGATAATGCGGTCATTGCCCTGACGCTGGATCAGCGGCTCGGTGGTGCCGAGTTCATCGACGCGGCGACGCACGACTTCAATCGACTGGCCCACAGCCGAAGACATACGGTAATTGATACCGTCATCCGTCAGCGTCAGCTTCAGCGCATTGTCACCGGCGTCTTCCAGCGTGACTTCCGTGACCGTGCCGGTCATCAGACCGCCGCCATTAACCGGATTCGTCAGGTTCTTCAGCGCTTCACGGGCGGCGTCCAGCTGGGCCGGATCGGTAATGCGAACCTGAACCACCTGACCATTGCCGGAAAGGCCGCTGTAGCGGACATTGGCATCACGCAGCGCCGTGCGAACATCGCCAACCACCGTTTCGAGGCGCTCCTTGACGATATCCGCCCGCTCGATCTTGAGCATGATGTGCGAACCGCCCTGCAGGTCGAGACCCAGCGTCACCTTTTTGTGTGGCATCCATGAAGGCAGGTTGCTCAGTTGCGCGTCCGTAAAGGCATTGGGCAACGAAATCAGCATACCCGCCAGAACGACGAGCCAGATCAAAATGGTTTTCCAGCGGGAGAAATACAGCATGAAGCTCTCGATAGTCTGGCGGCATCAGGTATGAGGCCGATGAGGAATGCGGGCGGGCAGCTTCAAAGAGAAGCCGCCCGGCCCGCCTGATGGGGGAAACGATGCGAAACCGTTTCGACCTTACTTGGCCGGAGCCTCGTTTGCGACCGGCTCGCCCTTGACGCGCACTTCCGCAACAAAGCTGCGAACAGCGCGAACACGAACGCCTTCTGCGATTTCGACTTCCAGTTCCTTGTCGTCAACGACCTTCGTCACCTTGCCGACAACGCCGGAGTTCAGGACGATCTGGTCACCGCGACGGATATTGGAGAGAAGCTCGGCACGCTTCTTGGCCTGCTGACGCTGCGGGCGGATGAGGAGGAAGTACCACACCACCATAAGCGGCGCGAACAGGAAGAGCATCTCAAGGCTGGAACCCATGGTGGACGAACCGCCCGCCGCGACCTGTGCGAATGCCTGCGTAATGAACATCAAAAAACTCCCGGAATTGCCGCGACATCAAGAGCCCGGCTTCAAGCCGCCGGAATATAATGGCGGTCCGTTCGATTGCAACAGCGCCACGCCCGTTCTCACGGGCATTTCAGCCGCTACTTACGATTTTCCAGCGCGAAATGCCATTGCAAATTCCGCAGCAGCGAACACTTGCCCCCGTAAGCCGACCTTGACCGCGCCAGACCCTCGCCGCATCAAAGGTGGAAATCGAAATTCCGGAGGATCAAGGATGGAAAACGAAGCGCTGAATGCTCTCATCGCAGAAGTGCGCCGACTGGCCAATGCTGTCGAGCGTCTCTCTGGTCCGCAGCCGGTTGAAACCGACTGGAGCACTGCCGATTGCTTTGTCTGGCAGCCCGCTCGCCAGGAATTGACGCCGGTTACCAAGCCAAACCGCATTGAACTGGCGCTCATTCGCGGCGTCGATCATGTGCGCGATATTCTGAGCGACAATACGCTGCGGTTCGCAAAAGGGTTTTCCGCCAACAACGTTCTGCTCTGGGGCGCGCGCGGCATGGGAAAGTCCTCGCTGGTCAAATCCGTGCATGAGGCGGTCCGCAGTGAAACGGGCGCGGCGCTGAAGCTTGTCGAAGTGCATCGCGAGGATATCGACACGCTGCCGGATTTGATGGTGCGTTTACGCGCCGCTCCTGCCCGCATCATCCTTTTCTGCGACGACCTCTCCTTCGACCACGACGATACATCCTACAAGTCGCTCAAGGCAGCACTGGATGGCGGGGTCGAGGGTCGTCCCGATAACGTGGTGTTTTATGCCACGTCGAACCGCCGCCACCTCCTGCCCCGCAACATGATGGAGAATGAGCAATCGACGGCCATCAATCCGTCCGAGGCGGTCGAGGAAAAGGTTTCCTTGTCGGATCGTTTTGGCCTGTGGCTCGGCTTCTACAAATGCAGTCAGGACGACTACCTGTCGATGATCGACAGCTACGCGGCCTATTTCGGCCTGCAGATGCCGACGCAGAACCTGCACGCCGCCGCTCTGGAATGGGCGACAACGCGTGGCAGCCGCTCAGGCCGTGTTGCCTGGCAGTTCATTCAGGATGCGGCGGGCCGCGAAGGCAAGGCGATCTAAAGCGTTGTGACGCATTTCCGGGCGGATAAGCCCTTTAAATGCGGAAAGCCCGGCGGAAACCGCCGGGCCTTCTCTCCCCCGAAACGCAATACAAAAACTCGGGAAAACTTGACTATTCCAGGAAGCTCGACGGATTGACCGGCGTCGCATCCTTGCGCACTTCGAAGTGAAGCTGCGGACGGCTGGCATTGCCCGTCATACCGGACGAGGCAATCGTCTGGCCGCGCTGCACCTTCTGGCCACGCTGGACGTTAAGGCCTGCGGCGTTGCCATAAACCGTAACCTTGCCATCGTCGTGACGGATCAGAACCGTGTTACCGAGTTCCTTGAGACCGTTACCGGCGTAAATCACCACACCGTTTTCAGCAGCCTTGACCGGCGTGCCTTCCGGGACAGAGATGTTGATCCCATCCGAGCGCTTGCCTTCGACATTATCGCCGAAGCGGCTCGTCACGGCACCCTGAACCGGCCAGCGATACTTGCCGATGCCCGTCGACGAGGGAGCGGCAGCCGTCACATCCGACTTCTTCTCGGCGTCGGTCACGCTCTCGTTGCTGGCAACCGGCGGCTTGTAAGGCTGCGGAGCGCTGGCAGCGGGCTGCTTGGCCGGTGCAGATGCGGTTTGGGCCGCAGCGGTGGGCTTCTGGGCCGTGGCAGGCTGGACCTGCGGCGCAGCAGCCGGAGCGGCAGCCTGCTTCGGCGGGATCGATGCCGTCTTCAGGTTGTCGGTGGCCGGAACAGCCGAGCCGTTCGGAAGCTTCAACGTCTGACCGACGCGGATGCTTTCATTCGTGATGTTGTTGGCGGCCTTGAGCTGAGCCACCGGCGTGCCGGTTTCGCGAGCAATCTTGGCGAGCGAATCGCCCGGCTTGACGACATAGGCACCGGCGGCAGCGGGCTTGCCCTGACCGGGCGTTGCCTTGGCGGTGGAAGCCGTAGTCGCGGTCTGGGCCTTATCGCGCAGCTGCGGCGTCGTCGGCAGAACGGCGACCTTCTGGGTCGGAGCGTCGGGAAGCTGCGGCGCATTCTCGCGGTTCGGCAGCGCACCCGTGGTGGCTGCAGCACGCGCGGCATTGGCCGAGGCACTGAACATCGGGATCGTCACCGTCTGGCCGGGCTTTGCGCTCTTGGCCGAAGACAGGCCGTTTGCAGCCAGGATTTCCTTTTCCGGAACACCGTAGCGGCTGGAAAGCGTGGTGATGGACTCACCATTCTTCAGCGTCACCTGCGGTGCGTTGGCCGTCGTCCAGCCGCTCGAAAGCTTCGATTTCACCGTACCAGTGACCAGCGGATCAGCGGACCGCGTCTGCGGCATGTTGGCCGGGAACGGCTGAGCCATGGCTTCAGTGCGCGAAACCGGATCACGTTCGATGATCGGCTTGGCGGCACTCGGGGCCGAAAGCGATGCGCGCTCGACTGCCATGGGGCGCGAAACGCTGCGGGCCGAGGACGGCGCCACATTGCCATAAACCGTGTTGCGCTGAACCGGATAGCTCGGCGCAGCAGCGACGTTCGAGGGCTGCACCTGATTGGATGCAACATACCCACCGGCCCCGACACTGGCGCGCGGAACCGGCACATCACCGTTCAGACCGGTGATTTCGTTCCCGCCCCGTGAAATGGAGCTGGTCGTCATATTGTCGGTATCGTTGAAAAGTCGTCCGCCGGCAAAGCGGGAGACATCGGAACTGCAGCCAGCAGCAGCACTGGCCAGAAACACAGCACCGGCAACTCGGATGACTGATTTGGCAACTTTCGGCACTGAACTCTCACGCATGACGCAACCCGTACTGACGCAAACTCTAGTGTCGTGATTAAAGCGCGTTAGTGTTACTACGCCGTTAAAATTGCGAATTTCGTTCGAAACTATTTAACCATGAAAATTCAGCTTTTTGCCAAAGCGAAGCCTAAACCTTGCGGAAAAGGCTGAAATCAAAGCGCTTATAGGCAATTTTTACAGCGCTGAAGCCAGATGAGGCACAAGCGGAAGGTAAGGAGCCGGGAAAAGGTCTTCACGCTCAAAGCGGCTTCCGGTCTTGGTCAGGCGCACCATGATGCACGTATCGGTATCCGTCATCAAAGGCGCGATGATCGAGCCACCCGCCACCAGCTGGTCGGTATAAAAGCGGGGCAAGGCCGTGAAGGCAGCCGTCACGAGAATACGGTCAAAGGTACCCTCACCCGCCAATCCTGCAGAACCGTCGGCCTGACGAATGATGACGTTGCGCAGCGAAAGCGCTTCCATGCGCGCCTGCGCGGCATTTACCAGCGTCTTGTAACGGTCAATGGTGATCACCCGTTCGCACAGCCTGCCCATCACGGCGGCGGTAAAACCACTTCCCGTGCCGATTTCCAGCACGCGATGGCCTGGCTTCAGATGCAGGCTGTCGATCAGGCGAACGGCAAGATCAGCACCCTCCATGAACGAGCCACAGTCAATCGGCACGGTACGGGAGGAATAGGCGTCGTTGGAAAACTGCGGCGGCACGAACTGCGAGCGCGGTGTCTGCTCAACGGCGGTCAGCACGTCGAGACTGGAAACACCCGTCGCCCGCAAGCGCATGACGAGCGCCGCAAAGCCTTCCTTTTCCGCCATACCCGGCTTCAATCGCCTGCTCCGAACCCGAGTGCCCGCGCGACACGATCCTGCACCGTATAATCGGTCAGGTCGAGCTTCAGCGGCGTCACGGAAATACGGTGGTTTCGTACCGCGTGAATATCCGTGCCCTCGCGGAAGGTGCCGACACGCTCACCGAACCGCAGCCAGTAATAGGGCAAGCCACGGCCATCGGCACGCTTTTCCACGTTCAGGCCGAAATCAAGCTTGCCCTGCGCCGTCACCGAAATGCCCTGCACGGAATCAGGACGGCAGTTCGGAAAGTTCAGGTTGAGGAAGGTGCCGTCCGGCAGGTCCACTTCCATGAGATCGGTAATGAGCTTCGGGCCAAACGCCTCCGCCACTTCCCACGGAACAGAGCGATGGCCGTCTTCGAAACGATAGGCCTGCGACAGGGCAAACGAGCGCACGCCCTGCAGCGTGCCCTCAATGGCACCGGCAATGGTGCCCGAATAGGTCACGTCATCAGCCATGTTGGCACCGCAGTTGACACCCGAGAGCACCAGATCCGGCTTCTTGTCCAGCACTTCGCGAATGCCCATGATGACGCAATCCGTCGGCGTGCCGCGCAAGGCAAAGCGCTTTTCACCGGCTTCCCGCAGGCGCAGAGGCTCGGAAAGCGTCAGCGAGTGGGCAAGGCCGCTCTGGTCGGTTTCCGGCGCAACAATCCATACGTCGTCGGAAAGCGTGCGGGCGATCCGCTCCAGCACCGCCAGACCTTCCGCATGGATACCGTCATCATTGGTCAGAAGAATGCGCATGATGTCCTTCCGTCAGGCGGCCTTCTCGATGCGGGTGATGCCGCCCATGTAGGGCAGCAGCACGTCCGGCACGGTGATGGAGCCATCCTCGTTCTGGTAGTTTTCCATAACGGCGATCAGGCAACGGCCAACTGCCGTACCAGAACCGTTGAGCGTATGCACGAAGGTCGTGGCCTTGTCGTCCTTGCCGCGATAACGCGCATTCATGCGACGGCCCTGAAAGTCGCCACAGACCGAGCAGGACGAAATTTCGCGATACGTGTTCTGACCCGGCAGCCAGACCTCAAGGTCATAGGTCTTGCGCGCGCCAAAGCCCATGTCGCCGGTGCACAGCGTCATGGTGCGGAAATGCAGGCCAAGACGCTTCAGCACTTCCTCGGCGCAGGCCGTCATGCGCTCATGCTCGGCCACAGCCGTTTCCGCCGTGGTGATCGAGACCAGTTCGCACTTCCAGAACTGATGCTGGCGCAACATGCCGCGCGTGTCGCGACCGGCAGAACCGGCCTCCGAACGGAAGGACGGCGTCAGCGCCGTAAAGCGCAGCGGCAGCTTCTCTTCGGCGAGGATTTCGCCGGAGACGAGGTTGGTCAGTGTCACTTCCGCCGTCGGAATGAGCCAGCGGCCATCCGTGGTCTTGAACAGGTCTTCGGCAAACTTCGGCAGCTGGCCGGTGCCGAACATCGCCTCATCGCGCACCATGAGCGGCGAAGACACTTCCGTATAGCCGTGTTCGGTGGTGTGGAGATCGAGCATGAACTGGCCAAGCGCCCGCTCAAGCTTCGCAAGCGGTCCGGTCAAAACCGTAAAACGCGCGCCGGAAAGCTTGGCAGCCCGCTCAAAGTCCATGTAGCCCAATGCTTCGCCAAGCTCGTAATGTTCCTTGGCCGCATGGGTCCAGCCGGGCTTCGAACCCATCACATGCTTGACGACGTTATCATGCTCGTCCTTGCCGAAAGGCACATCCTCGAACGGCACGTTCGGGATACGCGCCAAAGCATCGTTGAGCGCCGCCGTCAGAACGCGCTCCTCTTCCTCGGCCTTCGGCAGGTTTTCCTTCAGCGCCGCGACCTCGCCCTTCAGCTTTTCGGCCAATTCAGCGTTCTTCTGGGCCATGGCCGCGCCAATTTCCTTGGAAGCGGCATTGCGGCGCGATTGCATTTCCTGAAGGGACTGCACCACGCAACGGCGCTTTTCATCCAGCGCCACGATGTCGGCAGCAATCGGCGGCGCGCTGCGACGCGCCAGCGCCGCATCCAGAGCCTCGGGGTTTTCGCGTATCCATTTAATGTCGAGCATGACCGTTCCAAATCATTCCGTTGATGACCGGCTCGCCCGAAATGATCCGCGAGCCGGGCGACGCGCGGACCAGAAGACCGAGGGGATCAAACCCCGTCGGCATCACCGTCGCCAAGCGTGGCTACATCCGAAGATGAAGCCGCTTCGCTGGCGCGCTTTCGTTCTATGACTCGCGCGGCATAGATGGAAATCTCGTAGAGAAGGATCGTCGGCAGCGCAAGACCGATCTGGGACAACGGGTCCGGCGGCGTCAGAACGGCCGCCACGATAAAGGCCAGAACGATGGCGAATTTACGCTTTTTGGCCAGTGTCTCTGAGGTCAGAAGGCCGACACGCGCCAGAAGCGAGGTGACGACCGGCAGCTGGAACACAAGACCGAAGGAAAGGACGAGCGTCATGATGAGGCTCAGATATTCCGACACCTTCGGCATCAGCGAGATGGCCACGTCCCCCTCACCCGGCTGCTGCTGCATAGAAAGGAAGAACCACATGACCATGGGCGTGAAAAAGAAATAGACCAGCATGGCGCCCAGCAGGAACAGCACCGGCGAGGCAATCAGGAAGGGCAGAAAAGCGGCGCGTTCGTTCTTGTAGAGGCCCGGAGCCACGAACTTGTAGATCTGCGTCGCCACCACCGGAAAGGCGATGACCATCGCGCCAAAGGCCGCGACCTTGACCTGCGTGAAGAAGAATTCCTGCGGGGCCGTATAGATCAGCGAGGCCTTGGCCACATCGAGACCCGCCCAGACCACCGCCCACTTGTAAGGCACGACCAGCAGGTTGAAGAGATGCTTGGCGAAAGCAAAGCACAGGATGAAGGCCCCGAAAAACGCCACCAGCGACCAGATAAGCCGCGTGCGCAATTCCATCAGATGCTCGATCAGCGGCTGGGGCTTGTCGTCGATATCGCCGCTCATGCTTCACCCTTCCCGGTGTCGGTCTTCTTCTTGCGCGGCGCGGAGGCCTTTTTCACCGGCGCTTCCGCCATCTCGACAGGCTTTTCAGCCTTGCGGGTCCGCTTGGGAGCGGGTTTGTCAGAAGCAGTCTTATCGCCCTTGGCGGGCGTGGCCTTGCGCGCACGCTTCGGCTTTTCAGCCTCCGCCGCCACTGCGACCTGAGCCGGGACAGGCGCGGGTGACACAGCAGCCGGTGCCGGGGTCGGAGCCGAGACTGGAATCACGGGAGAGGCCGGCAACGGTTCCGGCGTTTCAGCCGGGGCCTCGACAACCGGCGGCAAGGCAGAGGCAGACGCCGCGGGCGTTGCCGGTACCGTCACCTTCTGCAAATCGGAGCGGATCTCCTCGCCCATCTGGCGCAACGGGTTCAGCGCATCACGAATGGCAGAACCGGGATTGAGGCTCTTGGCATCGGCAATGGTCTTGCGCACATCGTCCATATCGGCTTCGCGCAGGGCTTCGTCAAACTGGTGGCGGAAATCCCCGGCCATGCGGCGCAGGTTTGCCGTCATCTTGCCGAATGCACGAAGCATCGGCGGCAGATCTTTCGGCCCGACGACAACGATCATCACGATGGCGATGACCATGATCTCGGTCCAGCCAATATCCAGCATGAAAAACTCCTGCGGAAGGCAACCGTATGCACGTCGGCGCGGTGTTTCACCCCGCGCCGATCAAACCGGCAAAGCGATTACTTGGTTTCGTCGCCCTTGTGGTCCACGGTCTTCGATGCGGTTTCCGTGGTGTCCTCGTCGGACATGCCCTTCTTGAAGCTCTTGATGCCCTTGGCAACATCACCCATCAGTTCCGGAATTTTGCCGCGCCCGAAGAGCACGAGAACGATGACCAGAACGATCAGCCAATGCCATACGCTAAAAGAACCCATAACCAAACTCCTCGGCTTTCGCGTGCTTCCGGTCACCGAAAGCCCTGCAGTTCAACTCGTTGCATTCATGTTCAACCGCGTTTCCGGATCGAAATGAACGCCATTGCCGCAAGGATGTAAGACCATTGCGGCTTTTTTTCAAATACAATTCAGCACGAAAAAGCGGCTGAAAAGGAATATGCCCAAGATATCGTCAGGCGTCCGCATCGCCACCCGTGGGCGCCAGAAGGCCGAGTTCTTCCAGATCGAGCTGGGTGATCGGGTCTTCATCCTCTGCCATTTCCTCATCCATCGGCGGCCGGGGAATGGAAAATCCGGGCGGAATGCGGCCGGACAAAAGCCCGGCCCCCTTCAACTCCTCAAGGCCCGGAAGGTCGCGAATCTCCTCAAGCCCGAAATGATCGAGAAAATCGCGCGTTGTTCCAAGCGTCACGGGGCGGCCCGGTGAGCGACGCCGCCCGCGAAAACGTACCCAACCGGCTTCCATCAGCACATCCAGCGTGCCGCGTGAGGTCTGCACGCCGCGAATATCCTCGATCTCGGCGCGCGTCACCGGCTGGTGGTAGGCGATGATCGCCAGCACTTCCAGCGCCGCGCGCGAGAGCTTCTTCGGCTCCTGATCATCCTTGCGAATGTGAAAGGAGAGATCGGGCGCGGTACGGAAAGCCCAGTGATCCTCGACGCGCATGAGGTTGACACCCCGACGAGCGTAATCGGCCTGCAGCGCCTTCATCAATAAGGCAACATCGGTGCCGCGCGGCAGCCGGTCCGCCAGCCAGTTTTCCGAAACGGGAGAGGCCGAGGCAAAGACGAGCGCTTCCGCCGTGCGCATCGCTTCCTCCGAAAAGGCCCGCGGCGCGTTATCGCGCTCAACCGCTTCAAGCGTTTCCATCGTTACCCTCTTGTCTCTCGCCAATCGGCCTGCCACTGCCGGAACGCATCAGGATATCCCCGTAAGCCTCTGCCTGACGAATTTCCAGCTTGCCTTCGCGCACCAGTTCCAGCGATGCGGCAAATGCGCTCGCAAGCGCCGTGACGCGATCTTCCGGTGCCGTCAGATAGCGGTTGAGATAACGGTCGAGCGACGTCCAGCCGATATCGCTCCCGAACAGCCGCAGCAGAATTTCGCGCGCATCGGCAAGCGACCAGACATCGCGCCGCGCAATCGTCACCTGTGTCACAGCCTGTTTCTGGCGCATCGCCGCATAGGCAGACAACAGATCATAGAGCGACGCCTCAAAGGCCATGCCCGCTTTTTCGGGAATATGTTCCGGCGCACCGCGCGAAAACACATCGACACCCAGACGGCTACGGCCCGTCAGCCGCGATGCCGCTTCGCGCATGGCTTCAAGCCGCTTCAGGCGGAAAGCGAGCGTTGCCGCCATCTCTTCGCCGGATGGCTCCTCGCTATTCTTCTGCTGGGGAATGAGCAGGCGCGATTTGAGGTAGGCAAGCCAGGCGGCCATCACCAGATAATCGGCGGCCAGTTCCAGCCGAACGCGCCGCGCGCTTTCAATGAATTCCAGATATTGCTCGACCAGTGCCAGCACGGAAATGCGCGCCAGATCCACCTTCTGGCTGCGGGCAAGGTGAAGGAGAAGATCAAGAGGCCCTTCAAAACCGCCCACGTCGATGACAAGCGCCGGCTCGCTCTCACCGCGATCCGCCACGGGTTCCTCACCCCAAAGCTTGTCCATCGGTATGGAACCGGGTTCCGCCATGCCCTGCCCCGCCCTCTCACATCCACGGTTGAGGGCTGGTCGCACTCCGCTCAGGCGGTGGCGAGAAGCCCTTCAAATTCTGCCCGAATGGCGGCCTCGTCAGCCCCATCCATCCTGCCAAGCGCGGCCTCGACGGCCTTCGCTCGTTGCAGAGACTTGCCGGAAAGCACCGGCGCGGCCTCTGCCACCTGTATCATTTCATCCATGTGGCCATGGCAATGCAAGACCATATCGCATCCGCCCGCAACGATTGCCTTGGCGCGCTCACCAATCGTGCCCTTGAGCGCGTTCATCGAAATATCATCCGACATCAAAAGGCCATCGAAACCGATATGGCCACGGATAATTTCCTCGATCACGTAACGGGACGTGGTGGCCGGATTGTTCGGGTCGAGCGCGGTGAAAACGATATGGGCGCTCATGGCCATCAGCTCGTGGCGGGCCGCCTGGAACGGAATAAAGTCATGCGCTTCCAGTTCCGCACGGCTGGCGGTCACCACCGGCAGGTCGTGATGCGAATCAGCCATGCCGCGACCATGGCCCGGCATATGCTTGATAACCGGCAGAACACCGCCCGCCTTGAGGCCCGCCGCGGCTTCGAGCCCCATAATCGAAACGGTCTGCGGATCGGTGCCATAGGCCCGATCACCAATGACGTTATGGCTGCCTTCAACCGGCACATCGAGCACCGGCAGACAATCGACATTGATGCCATACTTCATGAGGTCGAAGGCATGCAGGCGCGACATGAGCCAGGCCGCGCGCTGGCCGATGGCCTTGTCGGCATTGTAGAGCGCACCGAGCACCGCTGCGGCCGGATAGGACGGAGCCAGCGGCGGACGCAGACGCTGCACCCGCCCGCCTTCCTGATCGATCAGAACCGGCGCATTGCGCCCACCGACCGTATCCCGCAGCGCGGCGACGAGATCACTGATCTGCTGCGGCTCCGAAAGGTTGCGGGCAAAGAGAATGAAGCCCCAGGGCTGTTCGCCACGGTAGAAGGCAATTTCCTCGGCGCTTGGCATATGGCCCTTGAGGCCGAGAATCATCGCCTTGCAGTCGCTCATGTTCATTCTCCGGAATGCGTTCGGGCTGCGAAACCCGCAGCCCGGAAGGGAAATCAGTAATGGGGAGGTTTGGTGATGGCGGGCGCTTCGAGGTTTGTCTCTTCAAGGTCGAGAAGCCGCTCGGTCAGACGCTCCAGCTTCCGGCGCATCTCGTTGATGACCTTCCACTGTTCGGCCACTTCGGTGGAGAGTTCCTCAATGACGCGGCCCTGATGGGCCGCGAGTTCTTCAAGCATGGTGATGCGTTCGTCTGAGGAGGCCATGATCGTCACCCCTTATCGGGTGACGATGCAGGACGAACCGGCAGCCTTGAGCTTGCCACACATCGCATCGGCATCAGCCTTGGAGCCAGCCGGGATGCGCACGCGGTAGAACGTGCCCTTGCCCGGAATATCGGCGGATTTGATATCCACACCACGGCCCGAGATGATGCCGCCAAACTTGGCCGACATGTTCTTGTAGCTGCGCTGGGCTTCGGCTTCGGACGGAAGCGAGGCGATCTGCACCACATAGGTGCCAGCCGCAAGCGGCTTGCTGGCAGCGGCAGGCGTTGCAGCAGCAGGCGTTGCAGCAGCGGTCTGCACCGGCGGCTGGGCGGCCGGAGCCGTCTGGCGAACATTGCCCTCGCTCGTCACCGTACCGACGACATTCGTCGGTTGCTGTGACGGACGCTGCACCGGAACCGGAGCCTTGGAAGACTGGGCGGAGGCGGTTTCTTCCGGCTTGACCGGAGCCGTCTGGGTCGCAGCAGCTTCGGTCTTGGAGGCCGGAAGGGCAGCAGCCGTCGGCGTCGTTGCCTTGGCAGTCTGGGCGGCGGTCTGGGCAGGAGCCGTTTCCGCCTCGGTTTCGCGAGCGACCAGCGTGCCGTCCGGACGGACGATCATCGTCTTGACCTTGCGAAGCGAAACATTGGCGTCCGCAGCCTCAGGCGTTGCAGCGGCGGGCTTGCCCGCATCGGCATCCGGCTGCAGGCGCTGGTCGGCACCATCAGCCATATCGGCTTCATCTTCAGCGCGGTCGAGCGGGAAGTTTTCCGGCGTCAGCGTGCGTTGAACCACATCAAGCGGTTCTTCGCTGGAGGTGATGAGGGACTTCTGCGTCGGCTGGGAAGCACCAGCACCGGCCACGCGGTCGTAGACGGCCTTATCCTGGTTCGGAACGGTCGCACCACCGGGATTTTCCGGCGCAACCTTGATCGGGCCGGTATCCGCCGCAATGATCGGCGGACCATCGCTTGAACGCGAACCGATGATGGAGCCGGACGTCATCCAGGCGTAACCGCCAAGACCAACGGCCAAGACGGCAACGGATGCAACCGCGCCAACCAGCAGCGTGCGCATCGGCCAACCGCGGCTCGGCTCGACCACCGACATGTTATCGGGATCGATCACGGGACGGCTTGCCGAACGTTCGGCACCGAGCGGCGTCGCCAGTTCGTCGCTGAAATCCTCATTCATGAAATCGGCGAATTCATCGATTTCCGGAACGGCGACCTTGGCGGCAGGCGTGGCCTGCGCATAATGCGAGGCCGGAGCCTGCGGCTCGTCGCGCATAAGATCAGCAAGATCAGCCTCGAAATCCATGTCGAAGTTATGGGTCGACGCCGCCGTCGGGGCCTCAAACGCTTCAACCGGGATTTCCGGAACATCCATGTCAGCGATCATTTCCGGCATGAACTCAGCATCGGAAATCTGCTGCACATCAAAGGGAAGCTCTTCGTCATCCGCAATCTTGCGGGCTTCGGAAAGCGCGGGAACACCCCAGAAAAGCTCTTCCTGATGAGCTGCGGGCTTGGCAGCGACAGCCGGTGCGGCAGCGGGAACAGCGGCCTCAACTTCACTCAGCACGATGTCGGAAAGGTCGATTTCAAGACCATCAAGCGCCAGATCGAATTCATCATCGGCAAGCGCTTCGTCAAACGCGGCAAATTCCGGCTCGGCACGACGCGCCACAGCCGGAGTTTCAACCACCGGCGTCGCAACGCGGTCTGCGGTCACATCGGCAAGCGACAGCGCGGCGTCTTCCACCGCATCCTCAACCGCATGGCTCGAAAAATGATCAATGTCATAGGCCTGCATCGGCTGCTCGACATAGCGCGGCGCTTCCGGCTCGAAGGACGGCTCACGACGGGCCGTCTCGGCCTCATTCACCGAGCGTCCCGATCGCAAACCGGCATCGGCACGCAAATCGAGATCAGCAGCACCATCGGAAACGGACAGCTCAAGCTCATCGGCAAGATCAGCATACGCATCAAAGGCTGGTGCGTTCTCCATCGCAACAGGCGCAGCAACGGGTACCGTCATCGGCGGTTCGTTGCGCGGCGCAAACTGCTCGGCAAGACGCGCTTGATGCACAACCGGCTCCGGCGCACGCGCTGCCATGGAGCGCGTCGGGTCAAGCCTCGGCGTGTCGTAACGCTCGAATTCTTTCAGAAGCTCGTCTTCAAGATCAAACGCCGGTTCGCGATAGCGAGCCGGAGCGGCGGGTTGCGCCGGGGCAGCGGGAGCACGATAGGCCTCCGGCGTTTCCGGTCGTGCGACGGGCTTGTCGTAGCCAACGATACGGGCCAGCTCTGCGAGCGGATCATCGTCAGCAAACGTGTCCGCAGAATTCTGCCCGTATGCGTATTTTTCCTGTGCCATATACTCACCCACCTTGAACGCAAGCAATTTAGCCAGCGCAATGTGGGCAAAAGGTGACGCTTATCGCATTTCAGAAGGCGCGTCCGTTCCGGTTATAGTCAATCCGGACTTCAAAACGCTTGCGACAGCATGCACCAGCCCGAGTCTGGCAAGCGTGGATTCTCTATTTTTATCGTTAACAAACCGTAATTCCGATTGATCTTTACCTTTATTCCAGTGCGCATGGAAGGTGCTGGCCACATCATACAGGTAAAAAGCCAGGCGATGCGGCTCCTGAGAGGTGCTCGCCTGCTCAATCAGACGCGGATATTCGGCAAGCTTTGCGATCAACTGCAACTCACTCGGATCGCTAATCAATTCAACGGCAGCAGCCAGTTCCTGCGGGTTGCGACCGATGCCCGGAAACGCCTCTTCCGCCTGACGGAAGACCGAGGTGCAGCGTGCATGCGCATACTGCACATAGAACACCGGATTATCCTTCGACTGCTCGGTGACCTTGGCGAAATCAAAGTCGAGCGGTTCGGAGGACTTGCGATAAAGCATCATGAAACGAACCGGATCGCGGCCCACTTCATCCACCACTTCACGCAGGGTGACGAAATCGCCCGAACGCTTCGACATCTTCACCGGCTCACCATCGCGGAAGAGCTTGACCAGCTGGCACAGCAGAACCGTGAGCTTCGCCTTGCCTTCCGATACGGCCCTGCACACGGCTTCGAGACGCTTCACATAGCCGCCATGGTCGGCACCAAGGATGTAGATCATCTCGGAGAAGCCGCGATCGAACTTGTCCTTGAAATAGGCAACGTCAGCCGCGAAGTAGGTGTAGGAGCCATCCGACTTGATCAGCGGACGGTCGATGTCATCCCCCACTTCGGTCGAGCGGAACAGCGTCTGTTCGCGATCTTCCCAGTCTTCCGGAAGCTGGCCCTTCGGCGGCGGCAGCGCGCCACGATAGACATGTCCCTTGAACGTCAGGTCGTTGATGGCCGAGAGGATCGTTGCGGCGTTATTGGCGTGCAGCGTGCGCTCGGAATAGAAAACGTCATGACGAACGTTCAGCGCCTCGAGGTCTGAACGGATCATGGCCATCATGGCATCGATGGTGCGGTCCTTGACCAGCGGCATCCACTCTTCTTCCGGCATGCCGAGAAGCTTGGTTCCAAATTCTTCCCGCAGCGCCACGCCCACCGGCACCAGATAGTCGCCCGGATAAAGGCCAGCGGGGATTTCACCGATCTCCTCACCCAGCGCCTCGCGGTAACGCAAATAGGCCGAACGGGCGAGCACGGTGATCTGCGAACCGGCATCGTTGATGTAGTATTCCTTGGTCACGTCGAAACCGGCAAAGGCCAGAAGGTTCGCCAGCGCATCCCCGACGACCGCGCCACGGCAATGACCGACATGCATCGGCCCGGTCGGATTGGCCGAGACATACTCAACGTTGACCTTGCGGCCCTGACCGATGGTCAGGCGCCCGTAGTCTTCGCCCTGTTCGATGACCGACTTCAAAAGCTTCTGCCAGTAGCCGACCGACAGGCGAATATTGATGAAGCCGGGACCGGCCACATTCACATCGGCCACTTCCGGGTCCTGCTTCAGCTTTTCAGCAATCACATCACCCAGCGCGCGCGGGTTCATGCCCAGCGGCTTGCACAGCACCATAGCCGCATTGGTCGCCACGTCCCCGTGGGCCGGATCGCGCGGCGGCTCCACGGCCACACGCGAGAAATCCAGTTCGTCGCGCTTTTCGCGAACGATGTCGATCTCCTCAAGCGCCTTCGTGATCCGCGATGCAAAATCGGTAAAAAGGTTCATTGCTCTGTCCACGTCGTGCTGCCATGCCGGTGCTTTGCCACATCAGCCATGGCGTTCGGCGCGCGCGCCCGCTTTTCACGGGTTTCGGCGCATGCCCTCAAAAATTTCCTGCCGCTGCCTATCGCAAATCGGGAGTCCGGTCAAACAAACGGCGATGGGCCGTCACGGCATAACTGTCCGTCATGCCCGCCAGATAGTCCCCCACATGGCGCGCACGCGCCGCCTCACCGAGGCCCGCAATGT
The DNA here is from genome assembly GCA_020161665.1 of Pseudomonadota bacterium. GTDB lineage: Bacteria > Pseudomonadota > Alphaproteobacteria > Rhizobiales > Rhizobiaceae > Ectorhizobium. Next base: position 36,697 of record JAIUPA010000041.1, read on the forward strand.
GATCGATCCAGTAATGGCTCTGCATTTCCTTCGGATCGTTCATATAGGCATTGAACAGATCCTTGACGATCAAGGCCGCCCCCTCGCGAATGCGCATGATCTCCGGATGGCGATAGATGCGGGCAAACAACAGCTTCTTGATCTGGCGATCCGTCTCGGCCATGCCTTCGGAGAAGGTGGCAATCACCTGCCCCGCAAAGCGCACATCGTCAGCGTTTTGCGGATTGATGTCCTTCAGGCGGGCCTGCGCCACACTGATAACATCTTCCACCATGCGGGTGATCTGGCGACGCTGGATTTCGTTGGCAAAGCGCGTTTCCTCAAGGCCGGGATAACGCGCCCGCACTTCAGCCATCAGCCCGGCGAGGAAGGGAATGTCCTCCAGCATTTCAAACGTCAGATAGCCGGAACGCAGGCCGTCATCGATATCGTGCGTGTTATAGGCAATGTCATCGGCAATCGCCGCCACCTGCGCCTCAAGGCTGGCATAGGTGGAGAGCATCAGATCGTTGACCGCGCAATATTCGAGGATCGGCAGCGGCACGGGGCCACGCGTACCCTCGCCGTCCGGCGTCACCAGCGGCCCATTGTGCTTCACCAGACCTTCGAGCGTTTCCCACGCCAGATTGATGCCATCAAAATCGGCGTAGCGCCGTTCCAGCTTGGTAACGATGCGCAGCGACTGGGCATTGTGGTCAAAGCCGCCATAGGGTTTCAGCATTTCGTCCAGCGCGTCCTCGCCCGTATGACCGAAGGGCGTATGGCCGAAATCATGAACCAGCGCGATGCCTTCCGCGAGGTCTTCGTCCAGACGCAGCGCCCGCGCCAGCGCACGGGCCACCTGCGCCACCTCGATCGTATGGGTCAGGCGTGTGCGGTAATGATCACCATCCGGGCCGATAAAGACCTGCGTCTTGTGCTTGAGGCGGCGAAAAGCCGTGGTGTGCACGATACGGTCGCGGTCACGCTGGAACTCCGAGCGCGTCGGACTGACCGGCTCCGGCACCAGACGCCCGCGCGATGCCCACGGGTCGGCCGCAAAGATCGCCCTTGCCCCGACGCCAAAACCCAATGCTGCCTTATCAATCGTCATTCGTCTTTCACCCGGTCCATTGACGCGATGCTTCCGCCTCCTTACCTATAAACCCGGCAGCCGGAAAGCCATGCAGGCGGACACAATCTTCGCCGACCACGCTCAATTCGACGTTATACACCTTGGATTTCAGCAGTTTGGCAGAACGGCGAAAAGGAATTGTCTCGCGCGGAATTTTGCACCGCAGGAGGTTTTGACATGACTGCGAACATCACGCTTTCCGAGAAGGCCGCAAAGCGAATCGCCACTATTGTGAGTGCCGACGCCGGAAAACAGGCGCTCCGCATCTCGGTGGAAGGCGGCGGTTGCTCCGGCTTCTCCTACAAATTCGATCTGGCCGAGGCGATCAACGCCGATGACAAGGTCATCGAACGCGATGGCGCAAAAGTCCTGATCGACAGCATGTCGCTCATCTACATGGACGGTTCCGAGATCGACTTTGTCGATAATCTGCTCGGCCAGTCCTTCCAGATTCACAATCCGAATGCGGTTGCCAGCTGCGGCTGCGGCACCAGCTTCTCCATCTGACTTTGACGGGAACCCGCGTCTTGAAAATCGCCACCTGGAACATCAACGGCGTCAAGGCGCGCATCGAAAACCTTTGCCAGTGGCTGAAGGAATCCGCACCCGATATAGCCTGCCTGCAGGAAATCAAATCGGTGGATGAAGGCTTTCCGCGCCTTGAGATCGAGGCGCTCGGCTATCACGTCGAAACCCATGGCCAGAAAGGCTTCAATGGCGTCGCCCTCCTTTCGAAGGTGAAGGCCGATGAAGTGATGCGCGGCCTGCCGGGTGACGACACGGACGAACAGGCGCGCTTCATTGAAGGCGTTTATTCAACGACAAGCGGCGTGGTGCGCGTGGCCTCACTCTACCTGCCGAACGGCAACCCGCCCGATGATCCGGTGAAATATCCCTACAAGCTTGCATGGATGGAACGCCTGCGCCAATTCGCCGAAGCGCGGCTCGCCTTTGAGGAGCCCTTCATTCTCGCGGGCGACTATAACGTCATTCCCGAGCCGTTTGATTGCCACGACCCGCGCGTCTGGGCGGGTGATGCACTCTTCCTGCCGCAAACGCGCGAAGCCTTCCGCAGGCTGGAAAATCTGGGCCTGACGGATGCGCTGCGCGCCACGAATGACGCCGCCAAGGTCTATACGTTCTGGGATTATCAGGCGGGGGCCTGGCAGAAGAACAACGGCATCCGCATCGATCACCTGATGCTGTCGCCGGAGGCGGCGCGTGGCCTGCAATCGGTCGCCGTGGAAAAGCATGTTCGCGGCTGGGAAAAACCGTCCGACCACGTTCCGGTTGCTGGCTATTTCAATTTTTGAAGTCGGCTAACAAGCATGTCGCGCAAACGTGTGGAGCGGTTTTGCGATCACGACATGCGGAAAACGAAGACTTGAAGCGTCCGGCTCGAATCGGAAAGGTCGAGATACGCCTTAAGGATCAGTCGCCCGCCTTGCCGTTCGCGGCATCCGAAGCCAGCATCACGGCAGCGCGGCGGTCATTTTCAGAAGCTACGGCGAAGGCCTGCTCCTGAAGTTCCTGCATCCAGGGACATTCCTTCGGCTTGCAGCGATCAAGGGCCGCCGTCATGAGGGCCAGACCGCGCGCGGCCTGCCCTTCTTCAAAAAGCATATTGCCGAACACCGACATGGCCCCGGCATGACCGCTTTTCTGCGCCTGATTCAGCCACTTCTTGGCCTGCAACTCGTTGCGCTTGCCGCCCTCACCCGCCAGTATCATGCGGGCCAGCTGGTACTGCGCCTCGGCCACACCGAAGGTGGAAGCGGCCTGAAAATAAAGCTGTCGGGACTGCGAGAGGTCGATCTTCACCGGGCTGCCAGGAATACCGTTACGGTAGTAATTCGCCAGCGACATCAGCGCATTGACGAAAAAGCCCGTATCGTTGGAACCGGGCTCAACGCCCTGATTGGCGATTTCGGAATAAATCTTGAAGGCTTCGAAGTCGTTCTGCGCCACGCCGTCGCCATAGGCATACATATTGGCAAGCGCCCAGCGTGACCCGGTATGACCCTTTTCCGCCGCGTAACGGTAGGCTTCCACGGCCTCTTCCTTCTGGCCGTTCTTGTAGGCCTTGAAGCCAAACTTGAACAGGTCGAACGGACCGGATTCCTTGGTCACACCGCTGTCAATGTCAAACGCGCAAGCCGGTACGCTTGAGAAAGCAAACGCCGCAAAGAATGCTCCTGCGGTCATCAGGCCAGCGCGTTTAAACTCAACAATCCACATGGTTACGACGACTTTCCCTCAGCCTCACGATGCACAAGCTGCCATTTCACGGCGCTGGCATGCATGGGCAAAACACCCGCAACTTGAACATTCGCCTTCTCTGCCCGTCCCCTTATGGACAGGATGGCGGCACATTCAAAAACCCTTGTCCAAAGAAGCAGCGCATTCGTGAAAGCGCGCCGCCGTTGTGGACTTCAACGTTCCAAGCGACCGGCATTAAATCCTGTCGCGAACGTCACGCCAATATCGCTGCTCCCCGTTTGTGGCGGGAAATGGACAAAATCGGACGCCGCAAAGCCGCACGCTGACTCTTCTCGAAACATGTTGCTGAATCGTCACAATTCGGGGGCGGTTTTGAAAAATGCCGTCGAACATCCTTAGCAAAACGTGAAAGGCCCGGCGTTTCCGCCGGGCCAATCTGCCTTATTGTTCAATTGCCTGACACAATCGTCAGAACTTGACCTTGACCGAGGTGGAGATGGCCGCCACCAGATCATTGCCGAAGTCATAGCCCGCAGCGTTACCGCAGGTGCTCGGTCCGCAAGGCGCACCGGCAATCGACGACGAGCCTGACGTCAGGATGCCCAGAGCACCGGACAGCTTCCATTCGAGGTTCTTGTTCGGCGAGTAGATGGCCTGCGCACCGACAATCCACGTATCCGTCTGCGTACCGATGACCGTGGACGTGCCGCGATCCCAGGTCAGGCTGACAGCACCGCTCCACTTTTCGGTGAACTTGTGACCCACGCCACCCGAAACCGTCCAGCCATCGCGATAGAACAGGTCCAGCGTCGTGATCGAGTTGACGCCCGCCGAGCAGGTTGACTGGTTCTTGGCGCAGAAGGCAATCGTCTGAAGCTGGCTCCAGTCCGTCCACTTCACAGAACCGAAGGCCAGCCAGTCGGGCGCAATGCCGGACTGAAGCTTGAGTTCGATGCTGTCAGGCATGGACACATTGCCATACACAGGCGTGACCAGACACCATAACCGGGAACCACCGGCACATTGGTCAGGTCAATCGTCCCGTCAAGATCCATATCAACGGCGCTGTTATAGACGAGGCTCGCCCGCAGCGCGATTTCCGGCACTTCATAGGCCAGACCGGCCCGCCAGCCCCAGCCATCGCCATCCATGTCGAGCAGACCGACATTGGTGCCGCCGCCCAGACCCGGCGTTGCCACCTGCCTGTACTTGTAGCCACCGATCTTCTGGAAGAAGGCACCGCCGATGATCGACAGATCACCCGGACCGGCGTCGAACTTCACGCGGCAGGTCGCCGCATAATTTTCCGACTTCACCTTCGTCTCGATATTGTAGCTCGAGCCCTGCCACTGGCCCGGGGCAAGATCAGCACCCCACGGCTGGGAATAGTCGAACATACAGTCTGCGTTGTCACCGATGGCCGCTTTCGCTCCCAAACGCGGCACCCAGTAGTTTTCAGCGTCGTCAGCGGTTGTCGCCCAGCCCGTGCCAGCCAAAGGGCCACCCACAGCCGGGTTGTCGACCGCATTCTTCACCTTGCGCTGAGGCGCGGCAAAAGTTGCCGTGCTTTCCAGCGCATAGTCCGACTTGTCGAACAGCAGATCGATATTGTATCCGCCCCGTTCCAGCCCGCCAGCCAAAGCCGGCGAGGCGGCAGCCGCCATCATCAGGCCCAAAAGGGCCTTTTCAAACGATTTGGTTGCCATGTCTCCTCCCATGCAATCAATCAGCCAGCAGTTTCGCCACATGCGGGTAAGATGACAATGGTGTGAATTACGCCGCGCCGCAGCAATTACGCTGGCGAATTGACGTAAGAATTTTAACATTGAGCGCCAAACAGCAGGATGCGGAAATATTTTCCAACAAGCGCTCTGAAAATCGCAGAATCGAGAATTTTCATTCCCGATCAAACAGTAACGTTGCACGTCAACCACACCGATAAAATTGAACGGAATTGCGGTGGAAATTCCCAAAATGCTGCATCACGAAGGTGAAATCAGCGGTATTTCCGACAGAATCCTCTGAACACAGACAAAAACGCGAAAGGGCGGAGCACACGGCCCCGCCCTTTCATCAGTCAGATTTTGCGCGTGAAGCCTTATCCGGCTTCGGAAACGCGGGCCAGCGCCGTGGTCAGGCTGGCGCGCTGGATCTCCAGTTCGTCGAAACGTTCGCGGTCGGCAGCCACAACCTCAGGATCGGCGTTGGCAATGAACTTCTCATTGCCGAGCTTCTTGGCCAGGCGGTCCTTTTCCTGATCAACCTTGGTGATCGCCTTCTCAAGACGCGCCTTTTCCGCCGACACATCGATGAGGTTGCCAAGCGGCAGGCAGGCCGTGGCTTCCGCAATCACGATCTGGGCCGCGCCCTTCGGAGCGACATCAGCGTTTTCGATGGTCTCGACGCGGGCCAGACGACGGATCGCCGCCGCGTGGCTCACCAGACGGGCGCGCGTCACCGTATTGGCACCGACAACGACCAGCGGCGCGGTCGCGGCCGGCGGAACGTTCATCTCGGCGCGAGCCGAACGAATGCCGGAGACGAGATCGACCAGCCAGTTGATTTCGTCCGCAGCCGTCGCATCGGCGAAATCAGCCATCGGCCAATCCGTATGGCAAAGCAGACCGGCGCGCGGCAGGCCTTCGGCTGCCGTATGTTCCCAAAGCTCTTCGGTCATGAAGGGCATGAAGGGATGCAGCAGCTTGCAGGTTTCTTCCAGCACATAGGCCATGCAGTCCTGCGCTTCCTTGCGGGCCACTTCGTCCTCACCGTTAAACACGGGCTTGAGAAGTTCCACATACCAGTCGCAGACCTGATTCCAGACGAAGCGATAAAGCGCGCCAGCCGCCTCGTTGAAGCGGTGCGTTTCGATGGATTCCGTAACGGAAGTCACCGTGCGCGACAGTTCGGTGAGGATCCAGCGATTGACCGTCAGCGTTGCGGCTTCCGGCACAAAACGCGGATTGTGCTTGGCTCCATTCATTTCGGCAAAGCGCGCCACGTTCCAAAGCTTGGTACCGAAATTGCGGTAACCGGCGATACGGGCCGGATCGAGCTTCACGTCGCGTCCCTGCGCCGCCATGATGGCCAGCGTGAAGCGCAACGCATCCGCGCCGTACTCCTCGATCAGCTCCAGCGGATCGATGACGTTGCCCTTCGACTTCGACATCTTCTGGCCGTTCTTGTCGCGAACCAGCGCGTGAACATAAACCGTGTCAAACGGCTCGATCGGGTTGCCAAGCTCATCCTTCATGAAGTGAAGGCCCATCATCATCATGCGGGCGACCCAGAAGAAGATGATGTCAAAGCCGGTGACCAGAACGCTCGTCGGATAATAACGAGCCAGTTCCGGCGTCTTGTCCGGCCAGCCAAGCGTCGAGAACGGCCACAGCGCCGACGAGAACCACGTGTCGAGCACGTCTTCGTCACGCGTCAGGATTTCGCCCGGCGCAAAGTTCTCCAGCTTCTCCTGCACCCAGGCCTTCCACGGGCCTTCATGGGCAAGGTAGTGCTGGACGGCGGCGTCAAGCGCCTCTTCCTCGGTCTTCTCGACGAAGACCTGACCATCGGGACCATACCAGGCCGGGATCTGATGCCCCCACCACAGCTGGCGCGAAATGCACCACGGCTGGATGTTTTCCATCCATTCGAAATAGGTCTTTTCCCAGTTCTTCGGCACGAACTTGGTGCGGCCTTCACGCACGGAAGCAATCGCCGGCTGGGCCAGCGTCTTGGCGTCCACATACCACTGCTCGGTCAGGCGCGGCTCAATCGGCACGCCACCGCGGTCGCCATGCGGAACCATGTGCTTGTGCGGCTCGATCTTGTCGAGGAAGCCACCTTCCTCGAACACCTTGACCACCAGCTTGCGCGCTTCAAAGCGGTCCATGCCCTCAAACTGCTGCCAAAGCTCGGCCTGCGTCGGCGTGGGGCTGAGACCTTCCAGGAAGTCCTCGTTCTCGGTGATCGTGACCTTGCCCTCAATGGTGAGGATGTTGATCATCTTCAGGCCGCAGCGCTTGCCGACTTCAAAGTCGTTGAAGTCGTGCGCAGGCGTCATCTTCACCGCGCCCGTGCCCGCCGTCGGGTCCGGATAGCTGTCGGCCACAATCGGAATCTTGCGGCCAACGATCGGCAGCACGACATGCTTGCCGACAATATCCTTGTAGCGCTCATCTTCCGGGTTCACGGCAACGCCGGTATCACCCAGCATGGTTTCCGGGCGCGTCGTGGCAACGACGAGATAGTCGCGCTCTTCCCACTCGGTCGGCTTGCCGTCTTCATCGAAGGCCACCGGATACTTGTAAGTGACGCCCTCTTCCAGCGGATAACGCAGGTGCCAGAGGTTACCGTTGAGTTCGACCTGCTCCACTTCCAGATCGGAAATGGCGGTCAGAAGCTTCGGGTCCCAGTTCACAAGGCGCTTGTCCTTGTAAATGAGGTTTTCCTTATAAAGCGAAACAAAAACCTCCAGAACGGCGGCGGAAAGCCCTTCGTCCATGGTGAAGCGTTCGCGCGACCAGTCGCAGGAAGCGCCAAGGCGCTTCAACTGGTTGAAGATCAGGCCGCCGGATTCGCCCTTCCACTCCCAGACCTTTTCGATGAAGGCATCACGGCCCATATCGCGACGCCCCGGCAGACCCTTCTGGGCCAGCTGGCGCTCCACGACCATCTGGGTGGCGATACCGGCATGGTCCATGCCCGGCTGCCACAACACGTCCTTGCCGCGCATGCGCTCGAAGCGGACCATGATGTCCTGCAGCGTATTGTTGAGCGCATGGCCCATGTGCAGAGAACCTGTCACATTCGGCGGCGGAATGACGATGCAGAAGCTCTCGGCGTCGGCTTTGGCATTGGCACCGGCGCGGAAGGCATCGGCGTCATCCCATGCCTTGGCGATTTTCGGTTCAACGTTGGTGCAATCGTAGGTCTTTTCGAGCATTTCACGACCTGAAACAGGGTTTGAGGATGCCGGTTTGTAAACCGGATGGCAAAGGCCAAGTCAAATAAAAAAGGCCGCCCCTGAGCAGAGCGGCCTTTGTAAGAAAGAAGGCTCCGCTTTAGCGACGCGGACCGCGCGCCACGCGCTCGATTTCTTCCCGCACCAGACGCTCCACCAGCGTCGGCAGGTTGTCATCGAGCCACTCGCGCAGCATCGGCCGCAGCATGTCTTCCGCGATCTCGTCGAGCGAACGGCGGCGTGCACCATCAACCGCTTCAGCCAGATCATCAAAAGAACGCGCAACCAGCGCGCCGGTTGCATTCGAAACAAGCGGCATGCGCTCCGTTTCCATCGGCAGCTCCGGCTCTTCGAACATCATGTCTTCGCCAACGACCGGCGCGAGCGCCTCCATAAGGTCCATCGTCGGACGCGATGGCATCTCAACCGAGGCAATAACGGGGGCAGCGGCTTCCGGCTGCACATCGGCGACGGACGTAAAGACCGGCTCCTGACGCTCGGTCATCAACGGCGAACGCAAGATGGGCTCTTCCATCGGTTCCGGATGAACCATCGGAGCCGGGGGAACAGCCGCAGCAGCGGCATTGCGAACCCGTGCGGCGATATCGGCCAGAGACTGCGGCTTGTCTGCCGGACGCGACGGCGTCGCACCAATCGAGTTGGCTGCGCGCAAAGGCGTTCCAAGGCTGTCAGAAATCACAGGATGGGCGGTTTCGACATAGAAATCGTCTTCCGACTCGTCCATCACCGGCTCGGTCGTCATCATCGGACCGGATGAAGCGGTCGCAGGCTCGTTGCTTTCGATAATGCGGCGGATGGAAGCCAGAATTTCTTCCATGGACGGTTCACGCGCTACACCTGGCTGAGCCATTTCTATCCCCGTTTGTAAAATTTCGTCCCGGCTGGAACGTACTCGCCCCCATAGTAGGCGATGAATTGTCTCGACGGAATCACCCGAAGGCGCGAATCACAAGCGATGCACAGTTTTCTGCATGGTCTGCCCGCAAAGGCCCAAATGCAAGAGAGCCGGGCGGCGGCCCGGCTCTCTCGAAATCATTGAGCGACAAGCTTTGCTTAGAAAACGAATTCCGCAGCCTTGGCAAAGCCCGGCAGAAGCTGGATCGCGGCGTTGAAATAACGAACCGTCGAGTAGTTCTGACCTTCGCGGCTGATCACCGTGGCGCGAGCCGAATGGCCGTTACCGACCACAGCCACCAGACGACCGCCATCGCGAAGCTGCGACAGCAGCGAAGCCGGAATTTCTTCCGCCGAACCATTGAGGAAAATGAGATCAAACGGCGCTTCAGAGGCATACCCCTCCTGCAGCGCGCCGGTGACGACGGCAACATTGTCGTAGCCGAGCGACGAAAGCGTCGAGGTGGCCGAAGCCGCCAGCGCCTCATCGCTTTCAAGCGCCACGACCGAACCGGCCAGCAGCGAGACGATGGCAGCGGCATAGCCTTCGGCCGAGCCGATCACCAGCACCACATCGGACTTCTCGATGGCGGCAAGCTGCACGAGCTTGGCCAGCGGTGAGGCTTCCATAATGTAGCGAGCCGAATTGCCAGCCGAAAGCGGCATGTCCTCATCAACATAGGCGAGCGACTTGAGCGCATCCGGCAGGAAAGCCTCACGCGGAACCGAAAGGAACGCGGAGAGAACCGGGTGTGACGTCACATCCGTCGTTCTCAACTGGCAGTCCACCATGTGCAAGCGTGCGGCTTCAAAGTCCATCATATCTATCGCCCCAATAACCGACCAGATTGGCCCCTTACTGTTTGTCGTCTTAATCGCGCCCGCGCCTGCTTTCAAGGCTGGTACGCCGCGTCAGGCAAAAAAGCACGCATTCGGCACATTTTCGCGACGTGATGTGACTTCCGCGTCAAAGGAAAACGCCGCGCGGCATGGCGACCGCGCGGCGTTGTTTCGAAAGGCTCCGCTTCTTTACATCGAAAGTCGCGGTTTCATGATTTCCTTGCCGATCTTCTTGAAGATCTCGCGAAGTGCTGCCGAATCGTTGAGCGAGTAGGCCATGGAGCCATCCGAGGCGCATTTCCCGAGCTTTTCACCCGTGGCGGTGTTGGCAATGCCGACACCAATGGTGAAGACATTGATCTTGCGAGCCTTGGCGTTTTCGCACGTTTCCAGCATAGCCGCATCGGCAGCGGCGGTGTTGTAGTCGTTATGCAGGCCCCAATTGGCCGAGCGCGTGTTTTCACCGTCCGTCATGACAATCATGTACTTGCGAACATCGCTGTCATAGGGCGCGCCTTCGGTAAACGGTGCCTCCTGAGACAGCGTATTCCAGCCCCACATAATGCCCGCCTGAATGTAGGTTTCATAATTGGCGGTCATGCTGGTGATCTTGGAATAGATCGACGAATAGTTGTTGGTCAGCGGCAGAAGCGGCACACCACATTCGGTGTTGTAGATGCCCGGCCAGGTCTGAGACGGATAGCCATCCTTGGTGTCATAGCCCGGATTACGAGAACCAACGCAGCCGTACCAAGTGTAGGTATTGTTGTAGCAAATCTTTTCCGTACCGCTGTAGACGGGATCACAGGCCTGATAGGAATAGGTCGTCAGCTGACCGGGATCGCAAACCCATTCCTGATACTGGTAAGGCGCCCCGTCATTATAGCCGGTCTTCGTCACCTGACGGCAGTTCACATTGTAGGGATAGGCCTGATAGGTTTCCGTCCGGCAGTTGGTCCAGCCTGTCTGTTTGGCCTGATCGTAGCAAGTCTGGATGGTCTGATCCTGCGAGTCGCGCAGCCAGGTCGAAGCACGGTATTGCGTGCCCACGTTCACATAGACAGAGAACGGAACGACCGAGAACTTCACCTTGTCCCTTGAGCGGCTGTCGTTTTCGAACGTCTTCACCATTTCCGTCGCCGCGGTCTTGAGGTCGGTCAGCTTCTGACCCGACATCGAACCCGTATTATCGAGAACCAGAGCGATTTCCACATCGTCGCCCGAACCGCGCATCGACTGCGCGAGAACGCTGACCCTCGCCGACTGCTGGCCCATGATTCTCATCAGCGCCAAGGGCAGATCGGCAGAAGCATTCAGGGAAATGGTGCCAGACGAATCGATCGTCACGGAATCGACGTTCAGGCTGGTCTCGAAATTCTTCGGAGCGTTGGCGAGGAAGGTCTTTTTGACGATATCCTTCAGCTTCGTCTCGTCGGTCTCGGTGGAACTGGCTGCATAGAGAACCGCCGAGTCCGCAGCATTCTGCAACTCGTCCTTCTTCATCATGGCCGTCGAGTAATCCACCCCCATCCCGGCAGCCGCGATCAACGGCACCATAAGAATGGCCGTGATCATGCCGAAATTGCCGCCGGTATCTTTAAAAAATTTGCGCAGCATTGAAGGAGCCTCCACCTGTCTTTGCGCAAATCTTGGGCGAACAACGCTTAAATACGATTTAAACGCGCGCTTTCCGGGCCGTAATCGTGCCGTTCCGGGCTTGGTTTCTTCAACCGTGGTTGAGACGGGGTTAAGGCAAACGGGAAAATTAGCCGCAGCGCGCACATGAGGTTATTCCCGCGATGGCAACGCGCGGAACATTCAAAAACGCTGATGAAGAGTGGAAAATGGAGGCCTCGCCGAGAATCGAACTCGGGTGCAAGGATTTGCAGTCCTCTGCGTCACCACTCCGCCACGAGGCCTCATACGCCAAGCCAAATTCGCTTGGGTGGCGCGGAATTAGAACGAAAGCGGGCTCGATGCAAGAGGCATTGAAGCGAATAGTTTCAATTTTCGATCGGTCCGGACGTTTCCACATCCGGCCTATTTTTGACAGAGCGCAAACAAGCGGCGCAGATCGTCCTGCGGTTCAGGACTTTCGCCGCGCCCACCAAAGGGAAAAGCGCCGACGCCAACGTCGCACGATATGCAGGTCATGAGACAGAAGGATGACGCCGAGCGGCAACATCCAGAATCCCACCACCGGCAGAAAGCCGAAAACACCACCGACGATCAGGCCAAGCCCCAGAAACATGCGCGCCATCCGGCTTCTGGGAACGGGCACATGAACTTTCCCCATTTCCAGTTTTCCGGTGTGGTGATTGACGCGATAGCGCGATTTTCCCGGGTTTTCCGGCATTTTCACCCTTTCGGTTCTGCTTCAGGCAGGCCAGAAGCAAATGGGGTGCGTGGAAAAATAAAACAAGAACCGAATTTTTCGCTTGGCAAATCGATCAAGCATTTGTATTAGCCCCGTCAACGCCGCCGCCCACGAAGGCAACGCGGTATTCCCTGGTAGCTCAGCGGTAGAGCACCCGACTGTTAATCGGTAGGTCGTCGGTTCGAATCCGACCCGGGGAGCCAGATTTTTCGGCCACTTTGTGATCCACAAAGTGGCCGTTTTCGTTGTAGCCTTGCAGGCGGCTTAGTGTGCCGGCGTCCGGAGGCCATCCATGATCACCCAATCCTCTCCCGTCATCCTGTGGCTGCGCAAGGACTTGCGTATCGATGACAATGCCGCACTTGCCGCCGCCGTTGAGACCGGAGCGCCCGTCTTGCCGGTCTATATCCGTGAGCCGGAGCACCTCGGCACCGGCCCCTTGGGCGCGGCACAAAGCTGGTGGCTGCATCATTCCCTTCACGAACTCTCTGCGCGCTTTACCGCCCTTGGCAGCCCCATCATTCTGCGAAGCGGTCCTGCGTCAGAAGTTCTCGATGCGCTGATCGCCGAAACCGGCGCTGAAGCCGTTTTCTGGAATCGCCGCTATGACCCGAAGGGGATCGCCATCGATTCGCCCCTCAAGCAGAGCCTTGTGGCCCGCGGCATCGCCGTCAAAAGCTTTGCCGGACAATTGATGCATGAGCCCTCACGCCTGCTGACCGGCAGCGGCACGCCCTATCGCGTTTATACGCCCTTCTGGCGTGCCTTTGCTGGCGCAGGCGACCCACCCTCACCCGTTAAAGCACCCGCGCGAATTCCCGCGGCAAAACAGACCGTAGAATCAGACGTGCTGAACGATTGGAACCTGACGCCGACCAAGCCGGATTGGGCCTCAACCTTCCGCGAAGTCTTCACACCGGGCGAAATGGCTGCACAAGTGCGCCTCGAAGCCTTTCTGAAAAATGGGTTAGACCGCTACGACAAGGGCCGCGATTTTCCGGCAGGCCACGCCACGTCACTCCTGTCGCCCCATCTGGCGATGGGCGAAATCTCCCCTGCCCGCATCTGGCACGCCACCATCGGCCTCGTCGACACGGTGGGCGAGGACAATCTCATCCGCTTCCGCAAGGAACTCGTGTGGCGGGAATTTTCCTATCACCTGCTCTTCCATTTCCCCGATCTGGCGACCCGCAACTGGAATGACCGCTTCGACAGTTTTGCATGGGGCGAGAATGAGACCTTCTTCACCCTCTGGACCAAGGGACAGACCGGCTATCCGATTGTCGATGCGGGCATGCGCGAACTCTGGCGGCACGGCACCATGCACAATCGCGTGCGCATGATTGCCGCCTCATTCCTGATCAAGGATCTCTTGATCGACTGGCGGCGCGGCGAGGAATGGTTCCGCGACACGCTGCTCGATGCCGACCCCGCCTCCAACCCGGCAAGCTGGCAATGGGTGGCAGGCTCCGGAGCGGATGCCTCCCCGTGGTTTCGCATCTTCAACCCCACCCTGCAGGGTGAGAAATTCGACCCGAAGGGGGACTATGTGCGCCGCTTCGTGCCGGAACTGGCGAAGCTCGATGCCAAATATATCCACCGCCCGTTTGAAGCACCACTGGCCGAACTGGCCCGCGCGGGCATCACGTTGGGCAAGACCTATCCGCGCCCCATCGTTGACCACGCGCAGGCAAGACAACAGGCACTCGATGCCTATGGGGCAACCGGCTGAAACACGGCGATTCGGAACAAATTTGCGCAAGAATCGCCCTCACCGAAATTCCATTCCTTGTTCGAATGGCCCGCCCGGCGGAAAAGAAACGGCATCATTTCGTTGCCACGTCCGCAGAAAGGCCGTTCCATGTCGCTTCATGCATCCGTACTCTCCGCCATCGGCAATACGCCGCTGATCCGCCTGAATGGCGCGTCGGAACTGACGGGCTGCGACATCTACGGCAAGGCGGAATTCCTCAATCCCGGCCAGTCGGTGAAGGATCGCGCCGCGCTCTACATCATCCGCGATGCGGAGAAGAAGGGGCTGCTGAAGCCGGGCGGCGTGATCGTGGAAGGCACAGCGGGCAATACCGGCATCGGGCTGACGCTGGTCGCCTCGGCGCTGGGGTATCGCACCGTCATCGTCATTCCTGAAACGCAGGCGCAGGAAAAGAAGGATGCCCTTCGCCTTCTCGGCGCTGAACTCGTGGAAGTGCCTGCCGTTCCCTACAAGAACCCGAACAATTATGTGCGCCTCTCCGGGCGGCTGGCCGAACAGTTTGCCAAAAGTGAACCGAACGGAGCCATCTGGGCCAACCAGTTCGACAATATCGCCAACCGTCAGGCTCATATCGAGACAACGGCTCCGGAAATCTGGCGCGACCTCGACGGCAAGGTGGATGGTTTCGTCGCCGCTGTCGGTTCGGGTGGCACGCTGGCAGGAACCGCCATCGGCCTGAAGGGCTTCAACCCGGACATCAAGATCGCGCTGGCCGACCCGGAAGGGGCCGCTCTCCACGATTATTACACCAAGGGCGAACTGGCTTCCTCCGGCTCCTCGATCACCGAGGGCATTGGTCAGGGCCGCATTACAGCCAATCTCGAAGGCTTCGCCCCGGATTATTCCTACAAGATCCCGGACAGCGAAGCCCTGCCGATCATTTTCGATCTCGTGGAAAAGGAAGGTCTGGTTCTGGGTGGTTCGAGCGGCATCAATATTGCCGGCGCTATCCGGCTGGCGCGTGATCTCGGTCCGGGACACACCATCGTCACGATCCTTTGTGATTACGGTAACCGTTATCAGTCAAAGCTCTTCAATCCGGAATTTCTTCGCGCCAAGGGCTTGCCTCTGCCGGGTTGGTTGACGCACAAAAGGGATATAAGCGTTCCTTTTGAAACAACCTGAGTGTTCCATGCCCGTTCACGCCCTGTATCGCGACGACTTCTTCCTTCTAACCTGTGAAGCGACGGTCACCGCGATCCACGAGGACGGGACATTCGAACTCGACCAGACCTGTTTCTATGCCGCGTCCGGCGGTCAGCCGGGCGATACCGGCCATGTGACACGCCCCGATGGCAGCACCATCAAGCTGGATGCGACACGCCACGGCGAGAGCAAGGACATCATCCTGCATGTACCCGCCGAAGGTCAGCCGTCCCCGGCGCTTGGCGAAAAGCTGGTGCTGCAGGTCAACGGTGAACGACGCGCCAATCTCTCGCGTATGCATACGGCCTGCCATCTGCTCTCGGTGGTCTGCTCCTTTCCGATCACCGGCGCCGCCGTGGGCGAAGAGGAATCGCGCGTCGACTTCGACATGAACGAGACCATCGACAAGGATGCCGTCACCGCTGAACTGATGAAGCTCGTCAACGAGAACCATCCCGTCTATGTCAACTGGATCACGGACGAGGAACTCGCAGCCAATCCCGGCATTGTGAAATCGAAAAATGTCCGTCCGCCCATTGGCTTCGGGCGGGTCAGCCTCGTCTGCATTGGCGATAACGCTGCCATCGACAGCCAGCCCTGTGGCGGCACCCATGTGGCGCGCACGGGCGATGTCGGCCCCATCCATATTGCCAAAATCGAGAAGAAAGGCCGCGAAAATCGCCGCTTCCGCATTCGTTTCGGTCAAGCGCAGGCTTAAATTCGCACCTCAATCAACCGCAGGAGTATTCCATGGTTACCGGCAAGAGCCGTTTCGTCGTTTCCGCCGACTGGGTTGCAAAGCAGCTCGGCGCGCCCGAGTTCAAGATCATCGACGCCTCCTGGTACCTGCCCGCCCAGAACCGCAATGGTGCCGTGGAATATGCAGCCGGTCACATTCCCGGTGCCGTCTATTTCGATCAGGACGTGATTGCCGACACCTCAACCGGCCTGCCGCATTCCCTGCCCTCACCGGATTTCTTTGCCGAAGCCATGGGCAAGTTCGGCATTCGCGAGACGGATACGATCGTTGTTTATGACGGCATCGGCATGTTCTCCGCACCGCGCGTGTGGTGGATGCTGCGCACCATGGGGGCCGAACGCGTCTACGTGCTGGATGGCGGCTTTGATGGTTGGAAGGCCGAAGGCCGCCCGGTGGAAACCGATCTGCCGGAACCCGCGCCAGTGAAGTTCACGCCGCATTTTCGCAAAGAGCGCGTCACGACACTGGCCGAAATGACGGCGATTGTCGAAAGCGGCTCGCGCCAGATTGCGGACGCGCGTCCGGCGGGCCGGTTTACCGGGGCTGACGCCGAACCGCGTGCGGGAATGCGTTCCGGCCACATGCCCGGCGCGCGCAACCTGCCCGCCGTCACCCTTTCGGAAAACGGTCGCTTCAAGGACCTCGCCGCCCTTCGCAAGCTGGTGGAAGACGCGGGCATCGATCTCGACAAGCCGGTGGTGACCAGTTGTGGCTCGGGTGTCACCGCCTCGGTCATCGCGCTGGCGCTCGAATCGCTCGGCCATACGGATTACACGCTCTATGACGGCTCCTGGTCGGAATGGGGCGGACTGGCCGAAACGCCGGTCGTCACGGGCGAAGCAGACCCTGTGGCTCAGGGAGAGCACGGGCCTGTGAAGGCCCATGTCACCATTCTGGAAATGACGGCACCGCCGAAGGCAAGCCTGCCCATGCCGGTCAATATCCAGACCGCCCTGATGCGTGTCACCGATATTCCGCTGCCCTTCTATCGCTTCCTCTACATGCAGGTCGGCATGCGTTACCACTGGGTTGAGCGCCTGCGACTGAGCGACAAGCAGTTGAAGGCAGAACTCGACGATCCGCGGACCTCCATTACGGTCCTCTATATCAACGGCGCTCCGGCAGGGTATTTCGAGTTGCTGCAGCACGACGCCGATCTGGTGGAACTGCTCTACTTCGGCCTGTTTGATCATGCCATCGGCATGGGCGTGGGCAAATGGTTCCTGCTGCAGGCGCTTTATGCGGCCTGGGCGCTGGACCCGAAGAAGGTCAAGGTCTCGACCAACACGCTCGACCATCCGCGCGCGCTGCAGCTTTACCAGCGTTTCGGGTTCGCCCCGGTCCAGACCTACGAAGCCCTGCTCGATCCGCTGTCGGAAGCCGAACTATTAGCGATTGCCCGCCGCGATACGCGTCGATAATCACGTTTGTGTCATAACGGAGCCGCAAAACCGTCGGTTCATGTCCCCTTCATCTGCGCCGGGCGACGATGCCCGCAACAATGAATGGAGGAAACCATGAACCGACGCCATTTCATGCTGGCCCTTGCCGCCGCAGTCGCCGCCCCCGGCCTTGCCGTTGCCCAGTCCATGCCGTCTGCCGACACCATCATGCGACGGCTTGATGCCGCACCGGCCCGTGCCATGCCGCCGCGCGAGCGTGTGGATGCGCGCGAATTCAAGCGCCGCCCGGACCTGCGCCGCATGGCTCCGTCCATCGATATCCAGTCGATCAATTTTGCCTTTGGTTCGGCCGAAATCCCCCCGTCGGAATATCGCAAGGTGCATGAGATCGGCACGGCGCTCGAACGGATTTTGCGTCGCCGCCCCGGTGCTGTCTTCCTCATCGAGGGGCATACGGATGCGGTGGGTTCCAACGCATCGAACCTTGCCCTTTCTGAAGCCCGTGCGGCCTCCCTGAAGCGTCTCCTGGTCCGCCAGTTCCGCATTGCTCCGCGCGCCCTTGATACCGTCGGCTATGGCGAGGCCTATCTCTTGATCAACACGCAACGCGAGGATTGGCGTAATCGCCGCGTCACCCTGCGACGCATTGACGAGTTCGTTCGCTAAGGCATGTCGCGCTAAAGTGGGGGCCGGTTTTGCGATAACGAAATGCTTGAAATCAGCACCATGCCGGGCCTTTTGCCCGGCATTTTTGCCTTTGTCGCACTTCGCTAAAATTTGAACGAATCCCATAAAGGGAAATAAACAGACGAACCGTAAAGTGCTGCCATAAACAAAAAATACTCAAGGGGCATAGCATGCAGGAAAATCTCGACATCAGAACACGGAACGCAAGCCGCGCCGAATGCCGGATTTATGGCAAGGTTCGCCACTTCAATCAGGAAGTTCTGGGCCGCGTGATCGATCTTTCGGCAACGGGCATGAAGCTGGAGCTTGGCGGTCCGTTCACGGCCGCCACCGGCAGCCGCGTGAAGATCGAAAGCGAACAGCTCGGCTTTCTGGAAGGCGTTGTCGTGTGGTGCCGTGGCGGACGTCTGGGCATCAAGCTTCAACTGTCCAGCAACTCTCTGGCTCAGGTCTCGTCCTACTTCCGCTTCTTCCACGAAGAGCCGAAGCGTGTGCTGCGCGCCTGACGTAACGGAAAGTGACCTGAAACGGACAGGGCCAGCGTGCCCTGTCAGGGCACCATTTCGCGCCCGCAGACACGATTGCGGCCATTGCCCTTGGCAAAATAGAGCCGCTCGTCCGCCCTCAGCATCAGATCATGAAAGGCCTGGCCGTCCGCCGGGCCTGTCGCCACACCGCAACTGATGGTGACGGCCTTGCCATCCGGCGTCGACAAACGGCTCTCGACCGTCTGCCGCAAGCGTTCCGCCAGCGCCATCGCCTCCTCATGGCCCACACGCGGCAAGACGACGACGAACTCCTCCCCACCGAAACGATAAAGGCTGTCTTCGGCGCGTAGAGCGGCCTGCAATTGCTCGGCCATGACCCTCAAGACCCGGTCGCCCTCAATATGGCCGAAGCGGTCATTGACCAGCTTGAAGTGGTCCACATCCAGCATCACCAGACTGACCGGCGCCCCGCTATGAAGGCAATGATTGATCAGAGCGGGCGAGTCTTCCTCCAGTCGATTGCGATCAAATGCGCCGGTGAGCGAATCGCGGCCTGACTTCGCCAGCAGGTTTTCATATCGCTCGCGAAAGGTCAGATCGCCGAAAATATCAGCGAGCGGCCGGCTCGTCCCGAAGGCGGGTTTGGCGTGGCGCAGATACAGGTCGCCGGCATAAAGAACCGAATAGAGGATGAGCGCGAAGATCTTGGCAGCCCAGCCATCCCAGAAGACCGCCACCGGGACCCCCAGAAAGACATGGAGCACGGAGAAGAAGCCGACCTGATCGAAGGTCAGCATGATGGCGCCCGCGATCACGAAGCGCAGAACCGACGAACGTGGAAAGCGACGCCCCAGACGTTCATAGAGCAGGATAATTCCGAGGGAATCGACATAAAGCAATGTCGTTCCCCACAGCATCAGCCAACCCATTTCCTTCAGGAAACCGGCATCCGGCACAGCCCCCGATGAAACACCGGCAACCACCTGATATTGCAGGATGAAGGCCATCGCCACCATGACCAGATTGCCAATGAACAACCCGTAGATCGGCTGGCGAACGGTGGCGGCATCCTCACGAATATAGAGCATGAGGATGAGCATCAGTTTTCCGGCAAACAACACCGATGAACCGGGCGACGCGGTGCCGAACGGAAGCTCCACGTAAAAGACGGCCGCCAGATAGGTCTCAAGGAAGTGCATGACCCCAAGCGCGGTCAAAAAGACACCGAGCCCCAATCGTCTGCGGAAATGAAGCAGGGCCACCATCACCGAAAAGTAGATGATAGCCTCTGTAACCAGCAGCAGAAGATTGTGAACGGAAACCGGCATGATCACCTTTGGAAACAGCCATGCGCAAGACACAAAGCATGTCTCGGCCCATGGATGAGATATGAGGTGAAATGCATCATGCCCTGCACTGTTCTGCCTTGATCAAATATTGCCGCTTGCCGCACCATCCGCAAAGATCGCACCGCGTGACTGACCGATGATCTGCTCTGCCTTGCGGAAAGTAAACTCAAGCGCATCGGCTTCCGAGGTAAAAATATCGGCACGGATAAAGTTGCGCACGCGCGTCTCGCCATCGAAATCCTTCTCGATGCGCCCGGCCAGCCGGAACTGCGCGCCTTCACGAATGGGCGTCGCATAGATGCGAAACCCCTCGTACTCGCGCGGTTCTGCTTCCTTGCGGGCAGTCTCGGCGCTGCCGCCACCAAACATCGACATCAATCGGGACAAGAACGAAGCCATAGAAATGTTCCTCAGGGTCAGATGATCAGATTGGCGAGAATGTCATTCTCGGTAATGTCTTCATAGCCGAGACCGGCCGCCTCGAAACGCTCGGTCAGCGCGACAAAGTTCGCGGAATCCTTGGTTTCGAGACCGATCAGGATGGAGCCGAAATTGCGCGCCGACTTCTTCAGATACTCGAAACGGGCAATATCGTCATCCGGCCCCAGCAGATTGAGAAAATCGCGAAGCGCGCCGGGACGCTGCGGCAAACGCAGGATGAAGTACTTCTTCAGCCCCGCATAGCGCATGGCCCGTTCCTTCACGTCCGGCAGACGCTCGAAGTCGAAATTGCCCCCGGAGACCACGCAGACAATCGTCTTTCCGGCAATCTCCTGCGGATCAAGCAAGGACAGCGTGGCAATCGAAAGCGCACCCGCCGGTTCCAACACCACGCCTTCGACATTGAGCATATCGATCATCGTCACGCAGATGGCGTTTTCAGGAACAAGAACCACCTGTTCGGAAGAAAAGCCCTTCAGCGCTTCAAAATTCAGATCCCCGATGCGGGCAACAGCGGCCCCGTCCACGAAGTTGTCGACCTTGGGAAGCGTAACGATCTCACCCTTTTCAAGGCTGCGCTTCAGGCTGGGCGCGCCGCCCGGTTCGGCGAAGATGAAGGCGTTTTCGGGAAGCGTACCGGCCAGAAAACCCGTAACCCCGGCCGAAAGACCGCCGCCGCCAACCGGCAGAACGATGAGGTCGGGCTTTTCGCCTTCCGGCATCTGGGCCACGATTTCCGCGGCAACGGTTGCCTGCCCTTCAATGATGTCCACATCATCAAACGGCGGCACCATCTGCCCGCCAATCACTTCCACATGCTCACGCGCCGCCGCGTAGCACTGGTCGAAAATATCGCCAAACAGCCGGATCGCAATGAATTCACCGCCAAACATGCGGGTCTTGTCGATCTTCTGCTGCGGCGTCGTCACCGGCATGAACACAATGCCCGGCACCTGAAAATGACGGCAAGCGAAGGCAAAGCCCTGCGCATGATTGCCAGCCGAGGCGCAAATGAAGGTCTGCTCGCCACCACCGGCAGCAATCGCCTTGCGCATGAAGTTGAACGCCCCGCGCAACTTGTAGGAGCGCACCGGGGTCAGATCCTCGCGCTTCAGCCACACCTGCGCGCCATAATGGCGGCTCAGGTGATCGTTCAACTGCAGCGGCGTTTCGGGAAAAATGCCGCGGATGGCTTCGGCGGCATTCTCAACGTCTCGGGTTTCCACGTCTTTCGTGTCCATTGAAATTCAACACTGCAATCGCTATGGCATATGCAGCGGTTGAAACAAAGCATGTTGAGCCCGCATTCTTCAGGTTAAGCGCGGCGCATCCGCTCCCGGCGGAGTGCCAGACGGAAATCGGGGCACCCCTTGCTGAACGCCAATCTCTTCCGTGCCGCCTTTCATGTGGCCGCCATTTGCGGTCTCTATCTGGCAGCGGCCATGCTGGTTCCGGCCTTGGTGGACCTATATTTCCATGACAATCACTGGCAGGTGTTCGCCATCAGCGCCTTCCTGACCGGCGGCCTGTCGCTTCTGACGGCAACGGCCACGCGCGGCACGCCGCCACCCTTTAGTAAGCGGTTCGGCTTCATCGTCGTCAACGTTTTGTGGATCGTCTTCTCTGTCGCGGGTGCACTGCCCATCTACTTCTCGAAGCTGGGGCTGACCTTTGCCGCCAGTCTGTTCGAATCGGTCTCAGCCGTCACCACCACGGGTTCGACGGCCATTTCCGGGCTGGATCACATGCCCAAGGGCCTGCTGATGTGGCGATCGCTGCTGCACTGGCTCGGTGGCGTCGGGATCGTGGCCCTTGGCCTTTTCGTGCTGCCGTTCCTGCGCGTCGGCGGCATGTCCTTCTTCAAGCTGGAATCGTCCGACAGTTCCAGCGACAAGCCATTCGCCCGCATTGCCACCTTCACGCGCGCCTTCATCGGCATTTATGTCGGCATTACGCTCGCCTGCTTCATCGCCTATGACATGGGCGGCATGAGCCGGTTTGATGCGATCAACCACGCCATGGCAACGATTTCGACCGGCGGATTTTCAACCCACGACGCCTCCTTCGGCTATTTCGGCGATAATCTGGTCCTGTTGTGGAGTGCCACGCTTTTCATGATCATCGGCAGCCTGCCCTTCTCGATCATGATCCTGTTTGCCGTGCGTCGGCGTGTCGACACGTTGCGCGACCCACAAATCCTCGTCTTCATCGGCTATGTTTCGGCATTCGCCTTCGTGACCGCCGTATACGTGCATTTTCGCGATGCCGTGCCGTTCAGCAAAACGCTGGCCCATGCCTTCTTCAATTTTGCATCGATCTTTTCGACCACCGGCTTTGCCAGCCAGGACTATACGGCCTGGGGACCCCTTGTCGTGGTCGCTGCCTTTATCGCAACCTTTGTCGGCGGCTGTTCCGGCTCAACGGCAGGCGGCATCAAGGCCTACCGCTTCCTGATCATGTTCCAGACCATGCGCGTCGGCCTGAAGAAGCTCCTCTATCCGGATGCCATCTATTCCGTGCGCTACGGCAAGCTGACCGTCGATCTCGACACCCAGCGCGGTGTGCTGCTGTTCTTCGCCGCCTATATGATGATCTGGGCTTTCGGGGTGCTCGGCATGGGCGCTCTCGGCTATGATTTTGCCACCGCCGTTTCCGCCAGCATCACCGCCATCGCCAACGTCGGCCCGGGCATTGGGCAGGTCATCGGCCCCGCAGGCAACTTCGCCAGCATGAGCGATGGCGCCTTTTATCTTCTGTCGCTGCTGATGCTGCTTGGCCGTCTGGAAATCCTCTCCATTCTCGTCCTGTTGCTGCCGACCTTCTGGCGCGCCTGATCGATCCGCACCAAAGCGCCACATCAAGAAAAAAGCGCCGGATCCCGGATGAGGAATCGCGGCGCTTTTGACATGGAAACCTGTGGGCTAAACCTTCAGTGGGCGAGAATTTTATAGGCGGCATAAGCCCCGATGGCGAGCACAGCCACGACAGTAACAATCAGGTTCAGACGCTTCTCGATAAAGATGCGGATCGGCTCGCCATAGCGGTTCAGAAGGAAAGCCAGCGCATAAAAGCGGGCACCGCGCGCAACAATCGCCGAAATGATGAAGAGCGGCAGGCTCATCTGGATCACGCCGGAGAGAATGGTCACCACCTTGATGGGCGGCAGATGGGCAAGTCCCGAGGTGATCAAGAGGATCAGGATCCAGCCATCGCCCACACCGTTCTTCATCGCCTCGAAGGCATCAAGCTTGCCATAGAAGGCAAGGATCGGCTTGGCTACACTTTCATAGGCAAAGTAGCCCAGCGCCCAGCCGGCAATGCCGCCCGCCACCGACGCCGCTGTGGCCACGAAGGCATAGCGATAGGCACGATCCGGGCGACGCAACGCCATCGGCAGATAGAGCACATCCGCAGGAACCAGAAAGACAGAACTTTCCACAAAGGCGATGACCGCCAGCCAGACTTCTGCCGACTTGCGTTCGGCCAGAGACATCGTCCAATCGTAAAGCTTCCGAAACATACTCGTCCTCATTCAGAAAAGTTTCGACACGCCCATGCAGAAGCTTTGGTGCGGACGGCGGGAATCGAACCCGCACGACCAAGGTCGAAAGATTTTAAGTCTCTTGCGTCTACCAGTTTCGCCACGTCCGCATGCTTTTCTCTTTCAACGAGTTGCGGGATTCGGTCAAGGCTTGCAAACGCAAAGGGCGCGCTCCTTGCGGAACGCACCCCATTGTGATCGCAAAATGCGACGTGATGTCGTCAGGCCGAAAGCTTGGCGGCCAGCTTGGCAACCGTCGCGCCCTGGAACTTGGCACCTTCCAGCTCCACAGCAGACGGCATGCGCGAGCCATCGCCATCGGTAATGGTCGACGCACCGTAGGGCGAGCCGCCCTTGATTTCGTCAACACCCATCTGGCCCTGGAAAGCATAGGGCAGACCGGAAATCACCATGCCATGGTGCAGGAAGGTCGGCAGGAAGCCGAGAATGGTCGATTCCTGACCACCGTGCTGCGTGGCGGACGAGGTGAACATCGAGCCGACCTTGCCGACCAGCTTGCCGGTAAACCACAGGCCACCCGTCTGATCCCAGAAATTGCGCATCTGCGAGGCAACCGTGCCGAAGCGCGTGCCCGCGCCAACGATGATGGCGTCGTATTCAGCCAGCTCATCCACCGTGGCAACGGGAGCCGCCTGATCCATCTTGAAGTGGGAAGCCTTGGCGACCTCTTCCGGAACCAGTTCCGGAACGCGCTTGACGACAACCTCAGCGCCCTCGGCCTTGGCACCTTCAGCAACGGCATAAGCCATCTGCTCGATGTGACCGTAGGAAGAATAATAAAGAACCAGTACCTTAGCCATTTTCCGTGTTTCCTTGTGGGTCTCGTTGGTTTCGTTTTTGAATTTCGCCACCAGTTGGCGAATGAGATCAAAGATCATGCGCTGTCTCTCATCTCCTGATAGAGTAATGACAATCTAGGGCGGCGCAGGGCGCGCGAACAGCCGGACGAACAGGAACTGACTGTTCACAAATACAGAACGAAATATGTATTGCCATTCATTTTTTCCTCACATGAAAACCGTTCCGCTTCGCCTCGCGATAGGCTAGATTTCGGCCAGATTTTGAGGAGCGCCCATTCATGAATTCCAAGGCCAATGTCACCGCCGCCATGCTGGCCATCGGCGACGAGCTTCTGTCCGGTCGCACCCGCGACAAGAATATCGGCCATGCCGCGAGCATGCTGACACTGGTGGGGATCGACCTCAAGGAAGTACGCATCGTTCCCGACGAGGAAGAGGAAATCGTTGCCGCGCTGAATGCGTTACGGGCCAGATATACCTATGTCCTGACCTCCGGCGGCATTGGGCCGACCCATGACGACATCACCGCCGATGCCATATCGAAGGCTTTTGGCGTTCCCTGCCTGCATGACGAAAAGGCCATGGAGCTTCTGGCGGCCATGTATGAACGGCGCGGCATGGAATTTACCGAAACCCGCCAGCGCATGGCCCGCATGCCGCAGGGCGCCGACCATATTCCAAATCCCGTATCCACGGCGCCGGGCTTCATCATCGGCAATGTTTACGTGATGGCCGGCGTTCCGCAGGTGTTTGAAGCGATGATTGATTACGTCGTGCCGCGCCTTGAACACGGCCAGAAAATGCTGTCGCGCGCCATCGTCTGCCCGTTCGGTGAAGGCGATATCGGCCTGCCGCTCGGGGCCATCCAGAAAGCCCACCCACAAACTTCGATCGGCTCCTATCCGAAATTCAACAACTCAGGCTTTTCAACCGAGCTTGTGGTGCGCGCCCGCGATGAGGCCGCATTGGAGGCTGCCGCCGCCGATATTACAGCCATGATCGAAGCGATTGCCCGCGCCAAAGAAGCCGCATCCGCCTGATTGAAATTTATCAATTTTAGGGCAGCTTGCTTGACTGAGGTCAAGGTGAGCCGTCTCCGGAAGGGTCAGTGTCACGTTGAAAGCGGGCAAAAACCCTGCGGATGAGGGAGTCCATCATGACTTACAAAACCATTCTTGCTGTTCTGGACCGGCCAGCCACGGCTTCGACCATTTCCGACTTCGCCCTTGATTTTGCGGAAGGCTTCGGTGCCCATGTGATCGGCCTGCACATCGAAAGCGTTCCCTCGCTGCCGATGCTGGCACCCATGGAAGGACCGGACCCGGTCGCCATTGAAGCCATGATTTCGGCGGTGAAGGCCGAGACGGCAGGCATTGAAGCGACCTTCCTGAAGAAGGCATCGCTGGGCACGGCGACCGGCGAATGGCGCAATTTCATCTCGTCCGTTGGCTTCAGTTCGGCGTCTGCCATCGACAGTGCCAGAACTTCGGATCTGATCATCGCGGCTCAGGGGGATGGATCGATGCTCTCCGACAACCGTCTGGACATTGAGAGCTTCCTGTTTGACAGCGGTCGCCCCGTTCTTCTGGTGCCCTATATCGCCAAGGAACCGCACCCGATCAAGCGCGTGCTTCTGGCCTGGAACGGCTCGCGTGAAGCCGCCCGTGCGGCCTTCGATGCGCTGCCCTTCCTCAAGCAGGCCGAATTCGTCGAGATTTTCTGCGTGAACCCGCCGGAAACACCGACCCAATCGCCCGAAACGGCGGGGGCTGAAATTGCGGCGACACTGGCCCGCCACGGGGTCAACGCCGTGCTGTCCACGCACCAGACCTTCGGCATGGATGCTTCCGCCGCCATTGAAAACCGGCTTGCTGAAAACTCCATCGACCTTCTGGTCATGGGAGCCTATGGCCACTCGCGCTGGCGCGAAATGCTCTTTGGCGGCGTCACCCGCACCCTTCTCGAATCCATGACAGCCCTGACGCTGCTCTCGCGTTAAGAGCATGTCGCGCAAAAGTGGGAATCGGTTTTGCGATAACGACATGGGAAAAGTCCAAGACCTAAAGCGTGAGAGCGAATTTGAAAAATCGCGACACGCTTTAAGGCGGACAGACACCACGACAGGTTCTTTCGTCTGAATTCAGGTCTGAAATGCAAAAAGCCCGGCAAACGCCGGGCTTTTCTCATAATGTGATGTGGCTTCAGCCAGCGATGGCTGCGGCCACCGCTTCGATGGCCTCAGCGGCCTTGGAGCCATCCGGACCACCCGCCTGCGCCATATCCGGACGGCCACCGCCACCCTTGCCACCGAGTGCCACGGAGGCAACGCGCACGAGATCGACAGCGCTCAGGCGTTCGGTCAGATCCGGCGTCACGGCCACGACCGCGCTTGCCTTGCCATCATCCGAAACGCCAACCAGAACCACCACGCCCGAACCGACGGAGGCCTTGGCGTCATCGGCCAGCCCCTTGAGATCGCGCGGCTCGACACCCGTCACGGCACGGCCAAGGAAGCGCACGCCGCCCAGATCGCGCACTTCGGACGCCTGATCCCCGGAACCGCCCCCGAGCGCCAGCTTGCGCTTGGCATCGGACAGTTCCTTTTCCAGCTTCTTGCGTTCATCGAGCAGCGATTCAACACGCGAAAGCACATCGCCCGGCTGCACCTTCAGAACGCCTGCCAGCGTCTTCACGCGCTCATCCTGCTCCGCGAGATAGGCAAGCGCGCCCTCGCCGGTCACAGCTTCAACGCGGCGAACGCCAGCCCCCACAGCACTTTCCGACAGAACGCGGATCATGCCGATTTCACCCGTGGCATGCACATGCGTGCCGCCGCAAAGCTCGATCGAATAGGGCTTTCCCGCCTTCGGCCCTTCAAGGGCCGTGCCCATAGACACAACGCGCACTTCGTCGCCGTATTTTTCACCGAAGAGCGCCATTGCGCCTTCGGCAATCGCATCGTCAACGCTCATCAGGCGCGTCGTGACCGCAGAGTTCTGCAGCACGATGGCATTGGCCATCTCCTCGACACGCTTCAACTCCTCCGCCGACATGGGCTTCGGGTGGGACACGTCAAAGCGCAAACGCTCGGGCGCAACCAGCGATCCCTTCTGGGCCACATGCGTGCCCAGCACTTCGCGAAGCGCTTCGTGCAGAAGGTGCGTGGCCGAATGGTTGGAGCGCAGGCGGGAACGACGGGCATGATCCACGGTCAAGGCCACGGCTTCGCCCACCTTGATGCTGCCCTTGGCAACGGTGGCGCGGTGCACGAAAAGCCCCTCGCCCTTCTTCTGCGTATCGGATACCACGAGCGTCGCCGTATCCGTTTCGATCACACCGGCGTCGCCCATCTGGCCACCCGACTCTCCGTAGAACGGCGTCTGGTTGACGACCACCTGCACTTCATCGCCCGCGTTGGCTGCATCAACCGATGCACCATCCCGCACAAGCGCCTGAAGCACGCCTTCGGCGGTTTCGGTATCGTA
The DNA here is from genome assembly GCA_020161665.1 of Pseudomonadota bacterium. Lineage (GTDB taxonomy): Bacteria > Pseudomonadota > Alphaproteobacteria > Rhizobiales > Rhizobiaceae > Ectorhizobium. Next base: position 65,018 of record JAIUPA010000041.1, read on the forward strand.
GCCAAGGAATTCGGTGGCGCCGTGCTTTTCCTTCAGTTCGAACCAGATGGTCTCGGTGGCCTTTTCGCCCGAACCGGCCCAGTGCGAGCGGGCTTCGGCCTTCTGGCGCTCCATCGCATCCGTGAAGCTCGAAATATCAACGCCAATCCCACGGGCGCGAAGCGCATCCTGCGTCAGATCAAGCGGGAAACCATAGGTGTCGTAAAGCTTGAAAGCCGTCTCGCCGTCGAGGCTGTCGCCCTTGGAAAGGTTGACCGTCGCGTCATTGAGAAGCGAAAGACCGCGTTCCAGCGTCTTGCGAAAACGGGTTTCTTCAAGCTTCAGCGTCTCGGTGATCAGTGCTTCGGCGCGCACCAGTTCCGGATAGGCGCGGCCCATCTGCTGAATCAGCGCCGGCAGCAGCTTCCACAGCAGCGGATCACGGGCACCGAGCAGTTCGGCGTGACGCATCGCGCGGCGCATGATGCGGCGAAGCACATAGCCACGGCCTTCGTTCGACGGCAGAACGCCATCGGCAATCAGGAAGGCGGAGGAGCGAAGATGGTCGGCGATGACGCGGTGGCTGGCGCGACGCTCACCCACGGCAGGAACACCCGTTGCCTCGACAGACGCGGCAATCAACGCCTTGAAGAGGTCGATATCATAATTGTCGTGCTGGCCCTGCAGAAGGGCCGCTACGCGCTCAAGCCCCATGCCGGTATCGATGGACGGACGCGGCAGGTTGATGCGCTCATCCTTCGTCACCTGCTCATACTGCATGAAGACGAGGTTCCAGATTTCGATGAAACGGTCGCCGTCTTCGTCGGCAGAACCCGGAGGGCCACCCCAGATATGATCACCGTGATCATAGAAGATTTCCGAGCACGGACCGCACGGGCCGGTGTCGCCCATCGCCCAGAAGTTATCGCTCGTCGCAATGCGAATGATGCGATCATCCGAAAGACCGGCAATCTTCTTCCACAGACCGAAAGCTTCGTCGTCATTGTGGTACACGGTCACCAGAAGGCGCTTGGCATCAATGCCGAATTCCTTGGTGATCAGGTTCCAGGCCAGTTCAATGGCGTTTGCCTTGAAATAGTCGCCAAACGAGAAATTGCCGAGCATTTCGAAGAAGGTGTGGTGGCGGGCCGTATAACCCACATTGTCGAGGTCGTTATGCTTGCCACCGGCACGCACGCACTTCTGCGCCGTCGCGGCCGTCGAATAGGGGCGTTGCTCAAGGCCGGTAAACACGTTCTTGAACTGCACCATTCCGGCATTGGTGAACATCAGTGTCGGGTCGTTGCGCGGCACCAGCGGACTGGAGGAAACAACCTCATGCCCGTTCTTCTTGAAATAGTCGAGGAAGGTCGACCGGATCTCGTTTACACCGCTCATGCTACGCCCTTCATTCGCCGCCTCAAGCGGCATACATTTCGGAAACCAAAGGCTTTTATCGCCGGGGCTTTGCCCTGTCCAGCCGGACAAAGAAAAACCGGCCCTATCTCACGATACGACCGGTCTTATTTTCACAATAATCTCGAAAATCGAGAATTACATACCCGCCGCATCATCCACATCATCGGCATCCGGGCCACCCGTCTGGAGGAAGCGGTCGGCAATCAGGCCGGCATTCTGGCGCAGGGAAAGCTCGATCTCGTTGGCAGCCGCCGGATTGTCGCGCAGGAACTGCTTGGCGTTTTCACGCCCCTGCCCAAGACGCTGGCTGTTATAGGAGAACCAGGCACCGGACTTTTCGACGATACCGGCCTTCACCCCCAGATCGACCAGTTCGCCGACCTTGGAGACACCCTCGCCATACATGATGTCGAATTCCACCTGCTTGAAGGGCGGTGCCATCTTGTTCTTGACGACCTTGACGCGGGTCTGGTTGCCGGTGACCTCTTCGCGATCCTTGATCGCGCCGATACGGCGGATATCAAGACGCACCGAAGCGTAAAACTTGAGCGCGTTACCACCCGTCGTCACTTCCGGCGAACCATAGCTGATACCGATCTTCATACGAATCTGGTTGATGAAGATCACCATGCAGTTGGACCGCGAGATGGATGCCGTCAGCTTGCGCAGCGCCTGGCTCATCAGGCGCGCCTGAAGACCGGGAAGGCTTTCGCCCATCTCACCTTCAATTTCGGCGCGCGGCGTAAGCGCAGCCACCGAGTCGATGACCAGAACATCGACAGCACCGGAGCGCACCAGCGTATCGGTAATTTCCAGCGCCTGCTCACCCGTGTCGGGCTGGGAAATCAGAAGGTTCTGCAAATCAACACCCAGCTTGCGGGCGTAAACCGGGTCCAGAGCATGTTCGGCGTCGACGAAGGCACAAATGCCACCCTTCTTCTGCGCCTCGGCAATGGTGTGCAGAGCCAGCGTCGTCTTGCCCGAGCTTTCCGGGCCGTAAATCTCGACGATACGCCCCTTCGGCAAGCCGCCAATGCCAAGGGCAATATCAAGGCCGAGTGAGCCGGTCGAAACCGTTTCGATCTCCACCACATTCTCGTTCGAGCCGAGCTTCATGATCGAGCCCTTGCCGAAAGCGCGCTCGATCTGGGAAAGTGCCGCTTCCAATGCCTTGCTTTTATCCACCGCTTTGTCCTCTACGAGCCGCAAAGTATTCTGTGCCATTTTCCCACCTTTAGGTTATTGAAGGCGTTGAGGCAATCAATCCGCCGATGGGATGTTTGTACACATTTTGTTCTCATATTGCAATACCCATTCAAGGTATTGAAAATAAAATGTAATCATGTGAGTGTTCTTTTTATGTTTTTCTGGATCGCCTTAAACGCGATGATCCCTGAAAACCATATGGAACAGCGAATCGGAAAGGCAAGGAAATCGGCATGGATCAGCTCGCAGGCGCGCCCCGAATTCTCGTGCTGGGCGGCGCGCATATGGACCATCGCGGAACGATCCACGGCCCGACGGTTCCCGCCGCGTCCAACCCCGGTCACTTTGCCCATGAACCCGGCGGCGGCGGGTTCAATGCGGCCCGCAATCTCGCAGCCCTTGGCCATGCCGTTCGCATGATTTCACCGCGCGGCGGTGATGCGGATGGCGAGACCGTCGCTGCGGCAGCCCTCGCCGCAGGGGTCGTGGACCACCCGTTTGTTTATCTCGACCGCCGCACCCCCGGCTATACGGCGATCCTGTCCGAAACGGGTGATCTTGTCATCGCGCTCGCAGATATGGATCTCTATCGCCTCTTCACGCCGCGCCGCCTTCTGGCGCGCACGGTGCGCGCTGATCTCGATTGGGCAAGCCATATTCTGTGCGACGCCAACCTTCCGGAAGGAACGATCGAGGCGCTGGCACATCGTGCCCGCGACATGGGAAAGCCGCTGGCAGGTATCGCCATTTCACCGGCCAAGGTCTTGCGCTTTCGCCGCGCCGTTTCTGGCCTCGATTTCCTGTTCATGAATGGCGCGGAAGCCGCCGCCTTCAGCGGCCGGGAGGCAACGAACGCCGCCGATTGGCCCGCAATTCTTCGTGATTGCGGCCTGAAAGGCGGCGCGATTACACAAGGTGGGCGCGATATCATCGCTTTTGACGAAACCCATTCCCTCGCGCTGACACCACCGCCGGTGGGAACCGTCGTCGATGTCACCGGCGCAGGCGATGCCTTTGCCGCCGCAACACTTTCAGCACTGGCGGGCGGCACCCCCCTCCCGCAGGCCATACGCCAAGGCGCGGCCCTGGCCTCCCTCACTGTCAGTTCTTCCCATGCCGTGATCGCCGAGACGATGAAAGATGTGCTTGTGACGTTGGTCGGGCTTGTCGATCAGCCTCGCAATCTGGCATGAACGGGATCAGCTCAGCGCAGCGAAAGACCGGACATGACCAGAGCCATTTCACCGCTTCTTCCCATCTTCTATTCCCGCGAAGTCGCAGCGGCCAAAAGCCGGGGTGCGCCTCTGGTCGCGCTGGAATCGACCATCATCACCCACGGCATGCCCTATCCCGGCAATCTGGAAATGGCGCTGAGCGTGGAAAACATCGTGCGCTCGCAAGGTGCCGTGCCCGCCACCATCGCCGTTCTGGATGGCAACCTGCATATCGGGCTTGAAGAAGCCGAGATCGAGCGGTTGGCACAGACGCAAGGCGCGATGAAACTGTCGCGCGCCGATCTGGCTTTTGCAATTGCCGAACGTCGCACCGGGGCGACCACCGTGGCCGCCACCATGATTGCCGCCGCCCGCGCCGGCATCAAGGTATTTGCCACCGGCGGCATTGGCGGTGTTCATCGCGGCGCGGAAGAAAGCTTTGATATTTCAGCGGATTTGCAGGAACTGGGGCGCACTGCGGTCGCCGTGGTCTGCGCAGGCGCCAAGGCCATTCTTGATATCCCGAAGACGCTCGAAGTCCTGGAAACGCAGGGCGTTCCGGTCGTCACCTATGGCGCCACCGAGTTCCCGGCGTTCTGGTCGCGGTCTTCCGGCCTGCAAAGCCCGCTGGTGCTCGACAGCCCGGCGGCCATTGCCAATTTCCAGCGCGTTCGCAACCAGCTTGGCCTTGAAGGCGGCATGCTGATTGCCAACCCCGTGCCGGAAGAAGATGAAATCCCGCGCGAGGAAATGGAAATCTATATTGGCCGCGCGCTCGCCAATGCCGAACGGGAAGAAGTGACCGGCAAGGCCGTGACGCCCTTCCTGCTGGATGCGATTTTCCACCTGACCCATGGCCGCAGCCTCAAGACCAACATCGCGCTGGTGCAGAACAATGCCCGGCTTGCAGCCGCGATTGCCGTGGCCATGGCCGAAGGCTGAAACAGGCTACCGCGCAAACAAAAAGCCCGGCCATAAGCCGGGCAGATGTTGATGACAAACCCTGCTTCATCCACCTCCGTCATCCTCGGGCTTGACCCGAGGATCCATGATTTCAATGAGTTATGGATGGTCGGGTCAAGCCCGACCATGACGAAGAGAGAGGTTGTCGACCTTTGTCCGTTATCTGATCCGGCCCATTTTTAGGGAGGGGCCGATCAAGAATCTAGACTTCAGCCTTCGCTGTCGAGCATTTCGCGAACGGCTACCGCCAGTTGCTTCAGCGAGAAGGGCTTTGGCAGGAAGCCGAACTTGGCATCGGCAGGCAGGTTCTTGGCAAAGGCGTCCTCAGCATAACCGGACACGAAGATAAACTTCAGCTCCGGCCAGCGCTTGCGAATTTCGCCCAGCAGCGTCGGCCCGTCCATTTCCGGCATCACCACGTCGGAAACGACCACATCCACCTTGCCGTCCAGCTCATCCATGATGTCGAGCGCCTCAACGCCCGATCCGGCCTCATGAACCGTATAACCGCGCGTTTCCAGCATGCGTTTGCCACCGCGGCGCACGGCCTCCTCATCCTCGACAAGCAGAACGACGGCCGAATTGCCGGTCAGGTCCAGCGGTTCGGACTCTGCCGCCTGGCCGAGAACGCGGCTCGTCTTTTCCGGCTGCGCGGAAGAGACGCCCGACTCATGCGAAAGAGCGGAAGACGCGTTCACGGCGCTGCGCGGCGCATGTTCCGGCACCGGCTCCGCCGTATGACGCGGCAGGAAGATACGGAAGGTCGTGCCCTTGCCCACTTCCGATTCCGGATGGATGTAGCCGCCGGATTGCTTGACGATGCCGTAGACCATCGCAAGCCCCAGACCCGTGCCCTTGCCGACTTCCTTCGTGGTGAAGAACGGCTCGAAAATCTTGTCCATGATTTCAGGCGCGATGCCGGTGCCGGTATCCACCACCTCGATCATCACCAGATCTTCGCGCGGAAGGTCGGCATAGTTGAAGCTTGCCACCTCAGAGGCGCCGACATTGCGGGTCTTGAGCGTGATCCTGCCACCACTCGGCATCGCGTCGCGTGCATTGACGCAGAGGTTGATCAGCACCTGTTCGAACTGCGAAAGGTCGGTCTTCACCGGCCAGAGATCACGCCCGTAATCGACATCAAGTTTGACATTGGTGCCGGAAATCAGCCGCTCGACCAGCATGCGCAGGTCGCCCACCACATCGGTCATATTGAGCACGACGGGGCGCATGGTCTGCTTGCGCGAGAAGGCCAGCAACTGGCGCACCAGAACCGCGGCGCGGTTGGCATTGCGCTTGATTTCCATAAGATCGGCGAAACTCGCATCCGAAGGCCGCGCCTGCAGCAGCAGGTGGTCGGAAGACAGGAGAATGGCCGTCAGCACATTGTTGAAGTCGTGCGCGATACCACCGGCAAGCGTGCCCACGGCATTCATCTTCTGGGTCTGCGCCATGCGGGTTTCGAGCGCCTTCTGCTCGGTCACCTCAACCGCATAGATGATAGCCGCCTCTTCCGGTGCCTCGTCGCTCTGGTCGATCACCGCATTGACGTAATAGCGGAAATGCCGCGTCTCGTCGGCCGGATGGCGGCAGTCGAAGGGCGCGATATCGCTCTGCCGGTCGCGGGCAGCGGCAAGCGCCGTCGCCATCATCGGCCGTTCCGCCTCGGGGATCAGGCGCTGGAAGCTCACGCCGCCTTCGATGTCGTCACGCGAGACAGCACCCGAAAACAGCTTGAGGAACGGCGCATTGGTCTTGAGAATACGGCCTGCCCCATCGACAGACGCAATCGCCATCGGCGTGTTGTTGAAGAAGCGCGTAAAGCGCATCGCCGCCAGCGTATCATCCGATGCGCCATCGGCTTCCGCGCGGCGTGACAGAACGACCGTACGGCTTTCACCCGGCGCACCGTCACGCGCCGCACTGACCTGATGCACAAGGCGCACCGGCAGGCTCTGCCCGTTGGACCGACGAAAATCGAGGTCGAGAATTTCGGTCCGGTTGGCACCCGGCTCCGCCTGCACCGACTGGATCAGCGCCATGCCCTCGCCCGCCACGAAATCGGCGATCGAAAGAGAACCCGGCACAAATTTGGTGAGGTCCGTCGAAAGCCATTCGGCAAGCGTGGCGTTGATATAGAAGACCTCGCCCTTGCGACCCGCAGAGAAGAAGCCGACGGGCGCGTGGTCGAGATAGTCGATGGCGTTCTGCAATTCCTTGAAGAAGCGCTCCTGCTCCTCACGCTCGCGCGTCACATCACAGACCTGCCACACCTGAAGGGCCGGAACACCACCAGCCTGCGCCGTCAGAAGCCGCGCCTTGAGACGATACCAATGGGCGTTCGCCGGATTGTCCGGCGCGCCGCTCAGACCCTTGATCAGGCGGAACTCTTCCTCGCCATCGCGTCCCTCGCGAAGACCATTGGTCAGGCGGTAAAGAACCTCGGTCGCCTCACGGCTGCGGGAAAGATGCGCTTCGAGCGCACGCACTTCCGTCGCCTTGTGCGCGCCGGTCAACTCGCCATAGGCGGCATTGGCAAAAACGATGCGTCCCGCTTCATCGGTGATGATGATCCCGTCCGGATGCGTCGCCATGAAGCGGCGCGCCAGCTCATCCGGCTCGGAGCCGGGCATGACCTGCACAAAGCCGATCAGCGACGAAACGAGGAAGAAAATCCCGACCATGGCCAGAACGCCAAGAATCCCTAGCGCAATCTCATGATCCAGCTGATTGCGGAAGATGATGAAGGCGGCTGCAGCGGCGGCCAGAACCACCGCCAGAAAGAGAATGCGCATGATCATTCCGGACGTGCGAACGCCCCGATCCACGAGCGGCGCAACTTCGTCACCGGCTTGCCGCATACCCGTCATCGCACCCCTTCAAGCTTCCCGGCTCAAAAGCCGTAGCCACCGGCCAGCCCCAGGCGGGCGACCATCACCATGGAATCATTCCCATCGACTCACTGTTTAGCAATTTGCAGCGCAAGCCAAAAGCATAAGCCAACACTTCGCACAGAGCCTATGCACAGGCAATTGCCGCAACGCGAAACAATGCAACGTCGGGCCTGCTTGCAACACGCATCGAAAAGGCGTTTCCTGACCGGAATCAGTCACGAAAAGGCAAAAGGGCATGCTGGGCGAAACCATGGGCGATTTCGGGGGAAGGCTACTTCTCGCCACCTCCGGCGTCGGGCTGGCGTTGATTGCGCTGGTGGCCGTCCTGCGTTTCGTGCGCCGCCACAATGGACGCCTGCCCTTTGGCCTTTCGGTCGCGCAATCCAAAGAAAAACGCCTTCAGGTGCTGGATACGGTCGCCATCGATGCCCGCCGTCGCCTGGTTCTCATCCGTCGCGACCAGGTCGAGCATCTGATCCTGATCGGCGGCCCATCGGATGTGGTGATCGAGGCCGACATCAAGAGCACCGCAGAAGTGCTCTCATTGCCGCAGCCCGTCGCCCCTCAACAGCCATCGGCCGTCCAGATGCCTGCGGCTCAGACACCAACCGTCGTTCCGGCGTCGCCTCGCCCGTCCGTCGCGAGCCTGCCGACACCGCGCCCCAAACCGCCCGCCCAGCCGCTGGAGCGCCCGCTGCCGGTCACACCGCATGCCGCCTATGGTGAAACCGCAAGCGAGTTCTCCGGCCCGGACCCGGACGATCGATCCGAAGAATTGCGTCAGGCCGAAGCCCATCTGGAAGCCATGCGCCGCCGCATCCTGTCGAACGAGCAGCCACAGGCTGAGCGCCCGACAACGCGCGCCAGCGAGACAAGCGACTTCGCCCGCGTTCTCGACAGCGAAATGAAAACGCCGCTCTACGACACCCCGCGCCCGCTGGCCAATGCCGAAGCCGCGCCGAAGGAACCCGATCTCCAGAAGGAGATTGCCCGCATTTTCGGCAAGGCCCCCTGAACACCTCGCCAAAAAAATCAGGCCGGAAACGCAAGAAGCCGCAACGTGGGCACACGTCACGGCTTCTCGATCATGTTCAACGCGTCACCCGGCAGGCCGGGCCGCTGGTCTTATTCGTCGCGATAGACCTTTTCGCGGCGCTCGTGACGTTCTTGCGCCTCGATGGAAAGCGTGGCAATCGGGCGGGCGTCGAGACGACGCAGGCCGATGGGTTCGCCGGTTTCCTCACAATAGCCGTAGGTACCGTCATCAATGCGCTGCAAAGCTGCATCGATCTTGGAAATCAGCTTGCGCTGACGGTCGCGGGCACGAAGCTCGATGGCGCGATCGGTTTCCGATGACGCTCGATCAGCCAGATCGGGGTGGTTTGCGCTTTCCTCGGCAAGATGGCCGAGAGTCTCACGGGCTTCACGCAGAATGTCGTTCTTCCAGGCAATAAGCTTGGCCCGGAAATAGGCACGCTGGTTCGGGTTCATGAACTCGTCATCATCCGAAAGCACGAAACCGTCAAGATTGCTATTCTCACTCAACGCGATTCTCCTGAAGGACTGCCTCACTGGCGGGTGTATAACGCATAGGCAAGGGCGGATTCAAGTGCCGTGATGTTTTTGCAGGCATTTTTAAATCTGTCACAAAAATAGGCTAAACGGCTCTATTTGTACAGAATTTCACCAATTGCCCTCCAACCTGCCGGTTGCTCACGCAAAAGCGCGAACACCTGTCAAGGCGGCTTTCTGCCCGGTTGACGGCATTGCATCGAAAAAGATAGACGCAATCATCGCCAGATGCTTGTTCCCTCCACCGGGTGGACGACAAACCCGGCGGGATTTGCATCGCTAACGGAAATTCGCACGGATGACCGCCCTCAACCGATCGCTTCAGAGGATTTATCTGCTCCGGCATGCACAGGCCGCCTGGCCGATGCCCGGCGAGAGCGATTTCGACCGCTCCCTCGACGACAAGGGACAGTCCGAAGCGGCGGCGCTGGCAGGCTCCATTGCCGAAAAGGGCTACCTCACCGACCGCATCATCAGTTCCGGCGCGCGCCGCTGCCGCCAGACCGCCGAGGTGATCAGCCGGGCCTTTGGGCGGGATTTCCCCGTGATGATCGAAACCGATCTCTATCACGGCATGGCGGATACCTATCTCGACATCATCAACCGGCAGGACGGCATCGCCCGTCTCGTTGTCGTCGGCCACAACCCGACGAATGAGGAATTGCTGGAAACGCTGGTCGGTGCCGATGCCACGTGGAGCACGATCCCCGGCGGTTATCCGACAGCGGGTCTGGCCGTGATCGAACGCGACGCCGAAAGCGCCTCAGGCTGGGCGCTGGTCGATTTCATCACGCCCTGAGCGGCGCAATCCACGGCTTTCGCCTTTTCAAGCGTTCCGCGCCTTCCTATATGTTGATGACATGCAGCAAGGACCGGACGGCAACAGAGTGGCCAGCACCTTCACATCCATTGCCGACAGTGCCTTGATTGCGCTCGACAGCCTCACTGATCGCGCCACGAATCTCGTCAACCCGTCGATCCGTCTGGGCGTCACCGGCCTTTCACGCGCCGGTAAAACCGTCTTCATCTCATCGCTGGTGCATAATCTCCTGCATGGCGGGCGCTTGCCGCTGTTTGAGCCGCTCCATTCCGGACGCATCTCCAATGTGCGGCTGGAACCGCAACCGGATGACGCCGTGCCGCGCTTCCAGTATGAGGACCACATTCAGGCACTGATCAAGGAGCGCGTCTGGCCGGATTCGACCCGCGCCGTCTCGGAATTGCGCCTCACCTTCGATTACCAGAGCACCAGCGGCTGGAGCCGGTTTTTGAGCCCCGGACGCCTGTCGCTCGACATCGTGGACTACCCCGGTGAGTGGCTGCTCGACCTGCCGCTTCTGTCGCAGGATTACCGCACCTTCAGCGACAAAACCGCATCGCTGGCGGCCACCGGCATCCGCGCAGCACTGTCCCGCGACTGGCTGGCCATGGCCGGCGAAATCGACATGGACGCTCCGGCAGACGAGGGGCAAGCCCGCCGGCTGGCGGACGTGTTCACCGCGTACTTGCGCGCCTGCAAGGCGGATGAACGCTCGCTCTCCACCCTGCCGCCCGGCCGCTTCCTCATGCCCGGTGATCTGGAAGGCTCGCCTGCGCTGACCTTTGCACCCCTGCCCGGCATTCCTGAAACGCCCGCCCGCCCCGGCTCCCTGCGGGCCATGATGGAGCGCCGCTTCGAGGCCTACAAGACCGTCGTCGTCAAACCCTTCTTCCGCGAACATTTCGCAAGGCTGGACCGCCAGATCGTGCTGGTCGATGCCCTGCAGGCCATGAGCCGCGGCGAGGAAGCGGTTGCCGACCTCGAACGCGCCATGCAGGATGTCATGGAGTGTTTCCGGCCCGGCTCGGGAAGCTTGCTGTCCGCCTTGGTCGGACGCCGGATCGACCGTATTCTCGTGGCGGCAACGAAGGCGGACCATCTGCATCACGAAGGCCACGACCGGCTGGAGGCGATTACCCGCCGCCTCGTGGATCGCGCCGTGACCCGCGCGGGCCTAGCCGGTGCCGGGATTGACGTGATGGCCATCGCCTCGATCCGCGCCACCAGGGAGGCAACCGTCAAACAGGATGGCGAAACGCTTCCCGTCATCGTCGGAACCCCGATGGCCGGTGAAACCATCAACGGTGAAGTCTTCGACGGCAACCGCAAGACGGCGGTGTTTCCCGGCGATCTTCCCGCCCATCCGGAGGCGGTTTTTACGCAAGACGCGGCCAGCATGGCCCATGTCAACGCCTTACGTTTCCGCCCGCCGGAAATCCCCGTGGTCAATGGTGAGCGCGTGGCGCTTCCCCACATCCGCCTCGACCGCGCCCTGCAATTCCTGCTTGGAGACCGGCTGCAATGAGCGCCGAAAACCGCCCTCCCCAGCGCAAGCCCCGCGCCTTCGCCATGAATGAGCCTTCGGCGGTGAATGCCGCACCGGATGAAGCGCTGAAGGAACCGCGCACACCGCGCAGTTTTGATGGCGATGTCGTCTTGACGCCGGACGAGGAAGACCCGTTTCTGGCCGACGCCATCGTCGAACCGCCGGTCGCAGAGCCGCGCCCGCGCCGTTTTTCCTTCGCAAGGCTCGCCGCCGGCGCCTTTGGCGTGCTGGTCTCGCTGGCCTTGGGGCTTTGGGCCGATAGCCTGATCCGCGACCTGTTTGCCCGCTATGAAAGCCTCGGCTATGTGGCGCTTGGCGCGCTCATCATCGGCCTTGTGGCGCTGGCGGTGGTCATTGGTCGCGAAATCGCCGGCCTGATGCGGCTGCAAGCCGTGCAGAACCTGAAGGAAGAGGCCGCCAAGGCAGCCTTGGAACGCAAGCCGGAACCGGCCCGCAAAGTCGTTCACCACCTCACCCAGCTGCTTTCCGCGCGCCCGGAAACCGCTCGCGCCCGCGCGCGCCTGAAGGAAACGGATGAGGACATTATCGATGGCCCGCACCTGATCGATCTGGCCGAGCGCGAACTCATGTCACCGCTCGACCGGCAGGCCCGCGCCTTGATCCTCAATGCCGCCAAGCGCGTCTCCATCGTCACAGCGGTGTCGCCGCGCGCCATCGTGGATCTTGCCTATGTGCTCTTCGAGGTCATGCGGCTGGTGCGCGCCATGGCCGATCTTTATGGCGGCCGCCCCGGCTCCTTTGGAATGCTGCGTCTCTTGCGTGATGTGATTGCGCACCTCGCCGTCACCGGCTCGATTGCCGTGGGCGATGGGCTGGCCCAGCAGGTGCTGGGACACGGCCTGGCCTCAAAGCTCTCGGCGCGTCTGGGCGAAGGTGTGATCAACGGCCTGATGACCGCGCGCATCGGCATCGCCGCCATGGACCTGTGCCGTCCCTTGCCCTTTTCGGCACTGAAACGCCCCGGAATCAGCGACTTCATCGGTGATTTGACACCGAACCTGACCGGCAAGCGCCAACCGGAACCCAAAGCCTGAGCGTCAGCGCGTTACCAAAGCGTCAGCGAATATGGTGAATCGAATTTCACCGCATAAACGACGCATTAACCATTCCCCGGCTAGGATTAACATCAATCAGATCGCTGCTTGTCAGGGAAAGTATCATGTCTTTGCGCTTCTTTTCGCTCGCCGGCGGTCCGGCCATGGCTCTTGCAATCACCACCATCGCCACGCTGACGGGCAGCGCCGCTGAGGCAGGTCCGAAGGATCGCGTCTTCTTCGATTCCATCGCAGGCGAATGGAGCGGTCCGGGCGAAATCGTCGCGGGCAAGTACAAGGGCACCAAGTTTACCTGCAATCTGGCAGGCGAGCCTTCCGATGGCAGTGAAGCGGGTATCAAGCTGGACGGCACCTGCCGCGTCGGCGTCTTCACCCAGCCCATGTCCGCTTTCATCGCTGAAAAGGGCACCAGCTATACCGGCAAGTTCCTCGATGGCGCTGCTGGCAAGGGCCTCGATATCGTTTCCGGCACGATTGCCGATGGCAAGGCCGTCATGGGCATCAGCCGCTCGCAGCTGAACGGTGTTCTCGTTGCCCGCGTCGATGATCCGAAGGCCATGAATGTCACCATCTCGGTCAAGGTCGGCCAACAGATGGTGCCGGTCATTGCCATGACGCTGGCCCGCCAGCTCGATAACGTGGCTGTCGGCTCGATCCGCTAAGATCATCGCGATTGCGAACATTGTAAAAAGCCCGGCTTGTCCGGGCTTTTTGCTGTTCAGATGGCATCCACCACGGCCAGTGCATCGCGCGTTGCCGTTACGTTATGCACCCGGAAGATCGCCGCTCCGGCCAGACGCAGCAAAACGGTGGTGGCAAGCGTTCCGGCATCACGCTCGGCCGCCACATCCCGCCCCGTCAGCGCACCGATAAAACGCTTGCGCGACGTTCCGGCCAGAACCGGCAGGCCGAAGTTTTCCATCGCCGCAAAGCGTGCCAGAAGCTCCACATCCTGCCCCGGTTCGCGGTTGAACCCGAAGCCCGGATCAAGCGTTACCGCTGACCGTTCAATCCCTGCTGCATCGGCAAGGGCCAGTGATCGGCTGAAGAACGCGGCCCGGTCGGCCAGAATATCCGGCGATGCCAGTTCCCGTTCCCGCGATGTGTACATGATGCACACGCCAGCCCCGGCATCGGCCACCACCTGCGCCATGTCTTCGTCCTTCTGAAGGCCAAAGACATCGTTGACGATATGCGCCCCGGCAGCCAGCGCCAGCCGCGCCGTTTCCGCCCGATAGGTATCGACGGAAATCGCCGCCGACGTTTCCCGCGAAAGCTGCTCGATGACGGGAAGCACCCGGTCCTGCTCTTCTGCCGCTGAGACCGGCAAGGCCCCGGGCCGCGTCGATTCCCCGCCGATATCAACAATATCAGCCCCTTGCGCAATCAGCGCCAAGGCATGGGAAACGGCAGCATCCACCTGCCGGAACTGCCCGCCATCGGAAAAAGAATCGGGCGTGACGTTCACAATACCCATCACCAGCCCGCGCTTGCCGATGGAAAGGCCATGCCCGCCTGCACAGGTCCACAATCTGGAAGTGTCGTTCACCGTATTGTCTTTCCTTTGGACCCTAAACCTGTTTCTTGGCATCCGCGTATTGCGCTCTCCCGGCCTATGGCCCAAGGTCGCTTCGAGTTCAACCAGCGGATTCCCGAATGCCTCTTACCCATGCCCTGAAGCTCGCGCTTGGCATCGCCGCCATGATGGTCGCCAGCATGCAGGCACCGCGTGCCGAAGTCATCTTCAAAAAGTCCGTGCGTTATTATGCGGTGGGCGGCCATTCAACCAGTGAAATCGACAAGGAACTGGCCCGGCGCGGTCCCATGTCCCGCAATACGGGCATGCGCCATCCCGGCACTACGGAGATCCGCTTCGGTGGCGAAGTCTCCTATGTCGAACAGGGTGGACGCTGCCGCGTCGGTGCCGTCAAGGTTCGCCTGACGACCCGCATCAACCTGCCAAGCTGGAAGAATCGCGCAAAGGCCGGGCCGGAAATGGCACTGATCTGGGATACGCTGTCCTCCGACATTCTGCGTCACGAAGACCGCCACGTCGAGATTGCCCGCAACCACGCCCGTGCGCTCGACGAGAAGCTGAGCGCCATTCCTTCCGCCAGCCGCTGCAAGACATTGCAGGACCGCACCGCGGAACTGACCCGCGAAACTACGGCGGCCCACGATGCCGATCAGGCGAAATTCGATCAGGTCGAGGCCATCAACTTCCAGAAGCGCTTGAGCCGCCTCATTCGCCACCGCGCCGGTTTTGGCGGCGCGGCAGCAGATCGCTGAAACGATCAGCCCTGACGCTCGGGAAGATGGACGACGAGGCCATCGAGGTCCGCCGACATCTTGATCTGGCAGGACAGGCGCGAGGTCGGGCGCACGTCGAATGCGAAGTCCAGCATGTCCTCTTCCATCGGCTCAGGCTCGCCAACCTTCGCGGTCCACGCATCATCCACATAGACATGACAGGTCGCGCAGGCACAGGCCCCGCCGCACTCGGCTTCAATGCCCGGCACGGAATTGCGAACAGCGTTCTCCATCACGGTGGAGCCGTCAGCAGCCTCGAGGTCATAGCGCTGGCCATCGAAGGCGACGATCGTCAGTTTGGTCATGTCGTATGCTTCCTGAATTTTGGTATGTTCGCAAAGGGGTCCAAATGCCCTGTTCATCCACCAATAGAACAGGTTTTGGAAAAGTGTGAAGCCCTTTCGCAGCGCACACGGCCATGTTTTCAGCAAGCCATGCAAAAGGGCGACACCGTTTCCGGTGCCGCCCCTCACAAATCGATTTCCAAAAGCGCCGGCGTTTAGCGGCTGAGCTTCAGGATGAAATTTTCGGCTTCCAGAACGGCAGCGGCAAGGCGTGCATTGGCAGCCGCATCATCGCCCTTGCTTTCCAGTTCAGCAGCAATCTGGGCAACAGAAAATGCGCCGACAGCCTCTGCCGAACCCTTGAGGCGGTGAGCGGCGGCCTTACGGCCTTCGGCGTCATTGCGGGAAAGTTCCTGCAGGGCAATGCGGGCCTGACGGGCGAACATCTGAAGCACTTCGGCTTCGAGAACCTTGTTGCCAGCCGTCTGTGCAGCGAGATGGACCAGATCGATCGGGCGAGCCGTGGAAGGACGGCCAACGCGGGAATTGTCGGGGGCTTCGAACGCAATATTGAGCGCTGCCATGGGTCTGTTTCCTGTTTTTGTCGTTATCCAGCGAATGTGGGTCCACTTTCGCTCGCGGGACTGGCTATTCCGTTAAATTTAGGCGCAAAGACGGCAAAAACGTTGAGATATGGTTAATTTTGACTAAATCCCTGCACCGCAAGGTATTTCGCCCGAAAGCAATCTTAAAAAACTGTTAAAAAGACTTGTGTCGCCGGGCCTGCGGGGTGGTGTCGATTGTGTCGCGGAAACAACTGTGTCACTACGGTACGGTAGGGAAAATTGACGGTGGCGTATGGCCTGCCGAAGAGAGCGCCTGTTGGGCGCAGACTCTCGACATCAGCCTGAAACCGCAGTGAATTGGGCTAAAGTTCCGCCATGTTTTGACGGCACTCCCCTCCCCGAGATTTTTGGATCGAGCGCATGGGACAAGGCATGCGGCAAGCGTTCGGCGCTCGATACCCCGGCAATGCGTTAGTGACGAGGCGTACCTATGGCAGACAGGAAACAAAGCGAGTCAGCAGATCGCGCAGCCTATCGGGCTCTTGAAGAAGCGCTCCGATTGGAAGCCGCCGACGCGCAGCAGACCCGCCCGAACGCCGAAAAGGCACCCAGTTCCGCGGAGGCGAATGTGTCCGAGACCCCCAAACAGCGTGCCAGCGAACCGCAACAACGTCCCCGCGACGCCGAAACGGCACGCCCTGCGGCATCCGACAACACGGCCCGCAACCCGGCGCTCGAAGCTGCCAACGACGCTTCGCGGCGCAATCCTGCTGCCATTTTGAAGTCACTGGAAGCCGGTTCTCTGCGCTCCGCCCTTGGCAATGCCCTGCTGATCTCCGTGTTCTGGATCATTGGCGGCGTGGGCTTGGCCCAGCTTCTGTTCGGCGACCAGATTTCACAGGCCACCTCCATGGCGGGACTCGTGGCTGCACCGGGCGTTCTGGCCATTGCCATCGGCATCATCGTGCCGGTGCTTCTGTTCTTCGCCTTCGCCATCATGATGGCCCGCGCCCATGACATGCGCAACGCCGCCCGCTCCATGGCTGAAGTGGCCCTTCGCCTTGCCGAGCCGGAAACCGTCGCCTCCGAGCGCATCATGACCGTTGGTCAGGCCGTTCGCCGCGAGGTTTCGGCCCTCAATGAAGGTATCGAGCGTACCATTGCCCGCGCCACCGAGTTGGAAACGCTCGTGCATTCGGAAGTGAATGCGCTGGAGCGCAGCTATGCCGATAACGAACTGCGCGTGCGCAACCTCGTTCATGAACTGGGGTCCGAACGCGAAGCCATCGTCAACCATGCTGAGCGCATTCGCTCCACCATTGTGGGCGCGAATGACCAGTTGAAGGAAGACCTCTCGATGGCGACGGAAGAAATCGCCATCCGCCTTGCGACCTCGGGCGAAGCTTTCGCCTCGTTGATCGACACCCGCGCCGCCATGCTGATGGAACAGTCGGGCGTGGCTGTCGACACCTTCGGCTCGCTGCTGTCCGCCAAGACCGATTCCCTGCTGCAGACGCTTTCGGCTTCGGGCATTGCACTCACCAACGAGTTTGATGAGCGCATGGGCACCTTGACCGACGTGCTTTCGGCGCATGGCAAGGAACTGCTCGCCCAGTTCGAGACCCGCGCCTCCTCGCTGGATTCCAGCACCGAGAAGCTTAACGACGCGCTGAACGAACGCGCCCGCCAGCTGAATGACACGCTCGTGACCCGCACCCGCGAACTGAGCGAAGCCCTCGGCACCGGCGAAAGCAACGTCTCGATGGCGCTCGAATCGACGCTGACGCGCTTGAACGACACGCTGGATGCCAAGGCCGCTAGCTTCCGTCAGACGCTGCAGTCCGCGGCCGATGACGCCATTATGGATCTCGACCTGCGTTCGGGCTTCTTCGATGAGCGTATGCAGACGACCATCGGCCAGCTCTCCACGAGCTTTGACGAGCGCGTCGCCGAATTCGCCGAAGCCTTCGACAAGCGCGCCGGTTCACTCGATAGCAAGCTGACGGAAAGCCTGTCGCGTATCGGTGAAACGCTCACGGGTGGCTCCAGCGCCATTGAAGGCATTCTGGGCTCGTCCATCGATCGCCTTGGCATGTCGCTCACCGATCAGTCCTTTGCCCTGTCGGCGGCCCTGGGCACCGGCCAGGACATGCTGGAAAGCGCGCTGGACGCCCGCACCCGCGACTTCACCGATGCCGTCAGCGCCCGCACCTCGGCTCTGGCCGACGCGCTGACCAGCGCCCACGAAAAAGTCGGCGCTGTGATGGAAGAGCGCGGCAGCCAGATCGTCGGCACGCTGAACGACAGCCATGCCCGCCTCGAAACGACGCTCGAAAACACCTCCGACCGCCTTTTGAGCGCGCTCGCCGGTGGCAGCGCCCACTTCGAAATGCTGGTCGACGCCGGTGCTGAACGCATCGAAACCGCACTGAATGACAGCACGCGCGACATCGGCAACCGTCTGGATACGAGCACGAGCCGCATCGAGGAAGCCTTGAGCGCTGGCCGTGAACGCATCGCCGATGCCCTGACGAACAATGTCGGCGCGCTTGAAGGCGCCCTCAATGGTGCTGAGGATCGCATCATTACCGGCATCCAGTCTGGCACCTCCGCCATCGAAGGCGCGCTGAACGGCGCGGAAGACCGCATCCGTTCGGGCCTTGAAACGGGTGCCGGTGCCATCGAAGCCGTGATGAGCGGAGCCGAGAAACGCATCAGCTCGGGCCTCGAAGCGGGTGCCGGTGCCATCGAAGCCGTTCTGGCCGGTGCCGAGACGCGCCTGCAGTCGAGCCTCGAAACCCGCTCGCAGGCGATTGAAAACAACCTTCTGTCCGCCACCGCCCGCGTTGATGAAGCGCTGGAAAGCGGCGAAGGTCGTCTGAAATCCGCTCTGGGCGATGGTTCGGATCGCATTGCCGCCACCTTCCGTCAGGAACTCGAAAACTACGAGAGCCTGATGCTCGAGCAGACCACCTCGCTCGGCGCCACGCTCGCCACCAGCGCCAGCATGCTGGAAATGACGCTGGAAGAGCGCCAGGATTCGCTGCGCACCGTCATCGACACCACGGCGACCTCGCTCGACGAGCGCCTGCGTGGCAGCGTTGGCGAAATCGCCAGCAAGATCACGGTTGCCGCCACCGAGATTGACCGCTCGGTCAACCACTTCTCGAACCGCGTCGAAACCACGCTCGGCAACATGTCCGAACGCCTTCTGGAAAGCGATGCGCACATCGCAGCCTCCGTCGGCTCGCTGGAGCAGCGTCTGCGCGACAGCCTCGGTGCGGTCTCCGAATCCATCGAGACGACCGGCTCCAAACTCAGCGAAACGTTGGGCGACAAGCTGGTGGAACTCGACCGCGCCAGCACCACTCTGACCGAGGGCATCTCGCAGTCCTTCGAACAGGGCACGGCCAAGATCGAAGAGCGTCTGTCCACCATGGACCGCGCGCTGACCGCTGGCCTCGACAATGTCAACCGCACCATCGAGGGCAAGGCACTCGGCCTTGCGTCCGCCCTGCGTGAGACCGTTGTTCAGGCCGCCCGCGACATGGATGGCGAAGCGCTGCGCTCCACCGAAACCCTGTCGCGCGCCACCAGCGAATTCTCCGAGAAGATCGGCAGCCAGAGCGCCGAATTCGCCCGCACCATGGAAGAACGCGCCGCCGCCATCGCTCGCGAAGTCGCCTCTGCCGGTGAAACGCTGGCAAGCCGCGTTGGCGAAGTCGAAAGCGCCGTGTCCACCCAGGTCGCTGGCCTCTCCACCACGCTGACGGAAACCACCCGCTCGCTCGAAGAAGCCGACAAGGCCCTGACGGCCCGCGGCGAGGCCATCCGCTCCACGCTGGATGAACGCACCCGCGAACTCAACTCCATGCTCGCCGGCCGTTCCTACGAACTCGCCCGCATCATCGATGAGAAGGCCAAGCCGGTCGTCAACGAACTGGCCGATACGGGTCGCCTCGCTGCCGAACGTCTGGGCTCTGCCGTGGCCGAAGGTGCCGAGCGCCTGCGCAATGAAAACGCCGCTCTGATCGATGCCATCGCCGCCCGCACGGAACAGACCGTCAGCACGCTTGCGGCTTCGGAAAATTCGCTGTCCGGCAATGTCAACGCCCTCATCGGTCGTCTGGCCGAAAGCAACGCTTCGCTCGCTTCCGTCGTCGACAAGGCCACCGCAGAACTTTCGGAAGCCGACCG
Source organism: Pseudomonadota bacterium (assembly GCA_020161665.1). GTDB lineage: Bacteria > Pseudomonadota > Alphaproteobacteria > Rhizobiales > Rhizobiaceae > Ectorhizobium. The sequence continues at coordinate 85,064 of JAIUPA010000041.1, forward strand.
TCGCCTTGGCGAAACCGGCGAACGCTTCAGCGAAACCGCTGGCCGCGCCACCGAAGCGCTCAACACGTCGAGCCGCCTTGTGGGCGACAGCGTCGAGCGCCTGTCCACCATCTCGCTCGACACGCTTTCGCAGGTCGGCGGCATCGTCGGTCGCTTCGAGGGGCATTCGCGGGTTCTGGGTCAGGCCTCCGATCTTCTGGCCGCCGCCCAGTCGAACCTCGTCGGCACGCTGGAAGAACGTCAGAACGCGCTGCGTGATCTGTCGATCGGCCTCGTCAAGCGTTCGGAAGAAATCGAAAACACCATGCGTGGCCTCGGCTCCATGGTCGAAGGCGCGCTGGAACGTGCCGACAGCCGCGCCAACCGCATGACGGACGATCTGCGTCAGGGCATGGAAGCCGCCTTCACCGAAATCGGCAAGGCGCTTTCCGAAACCGAAATGCGTGCCCGCTCCACCTCCGAAGGTCTGCGCTCGGCGCTCACCAGCGCTGGCAGCGAAGCCGTTCGCTCCGTCGAGCAGACGCTTGCACAGGCCGAAAAGCGCTCCGGCGAACTCACCGACAGCCTGCGTTCGAGCCTGTCTTCGTCGCTCTCGGATGTTGACCGCCTGTTGGGCGATGCCGGTCGCCGCTCGGATGCAACGGCCCAGCACCTCAGCGAAGCCGTGCGTCAGGCCGTGGAAGAATCGCTCGCTCGCTTCAGCGGCGCGACCGATGAAATCCGCCGCACGGCCCATGACATCCGCAAGGAACTGGACATGACCCGCGCCGAACTGAAGCGCGGTGCCTTCGACCTGCCGGAAGAAGCCAAGGAAAGCGCCGCCGCCATGCGCCGCGCCGTCAGCGAACAGATCAGCGCTCTGCAGGATCTCTCGCAGCTGGTCGGCCGTTCGGTCCGCGACTTCGATGTGGCAGCACCTGCCCCGGCCCGCGCCCCGGCAGCCCCGGTTGTGCAACAGCAGCCGCTGCCGCCGATGCCCGCCCCGGTCGCCCAGCATCTGCGCGAACCGGCCCCGGCCCCCATGCCGCGCGTCGAAGCCCAGCCGTCCCTGCGCGGCACCATCGCGCCGGAACGCCAGCCGGTTGCTCCGACGCAGGCGCGCCCGACCCAGATGGCTCAGGCACCGGCTCCGGCCCCGCGTGAGGAATATGCGGCCAATAGCGGCTGGATCAACGACCTGCTGCGTGGTGCCTCACGTGATGAGCCTGCAGCACCGCGCATGGCCCCGCAGCCTGCCGCCACCCGTCCGGTGGAACCGGCACGCCAGACGGCGGACCAGCGCAACCCGCGCCATGTTGTGGAATCGCTGAACTCGCTTTCGGTCGATATCGCCCGCGCCATCGATCACGACACCTCGGTCGAGCTGTGGCGCCGCTATCAGCGTGGCGAGCGTGACGTGTTCACGCGCCGCCTCTACACGCTGAAAGGCCAGCAGACCTTTGACGAGATCAAGCGCAAGTACGACCGCGAGCCGGAATTCCGCAATGCCGTGGACCGCTACATCGCCGACTTCGAAAAGCTGCTCGCCGATGTTGCCCGCACGGATCGTGACCGCACGGCCATGCAGTCCTACCTGACGTCGGACACCGGCAAGGTCTACACCATGCTGGCCCACGCCGCCGGTCGCCTCGGTTAAGATCCGGACCAAACATTCACATAAAAAAGGCCGCCTCCGGGCGGCCTTTTGCTATTCACGAGCTTGGTTTGCTCAGCTTTCCGGCAACAGACGCAAACCGATAATGCCGACGATAATCAGCGCCAGGCAGAAAAGACGGGCCGGGCTCGCCGACTCCTGGAAGAAGAAGATCCCCATGATCACCGTGCCAACGGTGCCGATGCCCGTCCACACCCCATAAGCCATGCCAACGGGAAGCGTCTTCACCGCCTGCCCCAGCAGATAGACGCTGAGCGCAATCAACAGCACCGTGACCGCACTCGGGATCGGCTTGGTAAAGCCATCGGAATATTTCATGCCGAGCGCCCACACGATTTCGAGCAGCCCGGCCACAATCAGCATCAACCAGTTCATTGCGCCTCTCAGGAAATTTAAATTCACAAAAGTTAATTCTTGTGTCGCGCGATTTTTCGCTGAAAGCAAGCTGCAAGATGTGAGGGGCAAGCGCCTGACAAAGACGTGAAACGACAAAGCCGCCCTCATCCGTCAGGACAAGGGCGGCTGTGTTCAAGCAAGTTCACGTCTTCAGAGCGTGGCAAGCGTCCAGTCAACGATCTGCGTCGTGACATTGGCAAAGGCCCGGTCAAGGGCGGAGATGAAGGCTCTGTTTTCGCTACCAGACAACGGCTGCGTCGCGCGGAACACCTTCTGCGCCTTCACCGTGCCGTTGCGATCATTGAGGATTTTCACGGAAATCTCGACAATCGCCAGACGCGACGATCCGGTCGAAATTTCAAAGGCGCGGATATCGCTGACGAGTTGATCGTCAATGGCAAGGCCCTGCCCCGGCTTGCCGACACCACCCAGCTTGCCGCTGTTTTCGAAGGCTTGAACGAGCTTCGACTGCACCATGCGCGGCAGGCGGTCGCTCCACTGGGCGTGCGAGAGATACTGGATTTCCGTGCCCGAAACCCGCACCAGAACGGAATCGCTGTCGAGCGCCTTGAGCGCCGTTGGCTCCGGCACCAGAAGCTGGCGCGCCCGCTTCGCCGGACCATTGGCCGAAGCCACGCCCGTCAGATCGAACGTATCGTTCGTGGCCGTGGAACTGCAACCGGCAAGACCGATGCCAAGCACAAGCGCGGCAAGTCCGTTCGCCATCACGCGGTAACGTCCCTTTTCACCCGTCAGGCTATTCATCGTACCCATCTTCCCTTACTCGCCCACAGGCGTTCGTCAGTGCCGAGACCTGCCGTCATATTGCTTGATCGTTTCGCCGCCGAACAGAAGCCGCTGCGGGTTTTTGTCGAAATTATTGATCGTCGTGTCGAGATTCTGCACCGTGCGCCGCGTATCGGAAATCAGCGCCTGCATGTCACGCAGCCCCTGACCCGAGAACTTGTTCAGATTGGCGGCAATCGGGCCGATCTGGGCATTCAGATTGTCGGCCATCGTCTTGAACGACTTAAGCGTGTCACGGGCCTGCGCCATCACAGACTGCGAATCGTCCGAGCCCAGAACGCCGTCGAGCTTGGAGAGAATGCCGTCCACCCGGTCAGACGCGGCATTGAGCTTCTGCGACATTTCGGTGAAGTTCTGCACCGCCTTGTCGATATCGGCGCGGCGTGAACCGATGTCGTCCGTCACGCCCTTGACCGATTGAACCGCCGCACGCGCGTCATTGGCCGCGCTCGAGATATTATCGACGGTGGTCGAAATCTTGGCCGAGTCGACGGCAGCCACCAGCGCATCCACTCGCTCAAGCGTCTTGCCCGCATTGGTGCCAAAGGTCTGGAAGCTTTCAGCCGTCTTGCGGAAGCTCTCGACCGCCTGCGGCAGGTCAGCGGACGACTTCGCAACGTCTTCGCTCACCTTCTGGGCGTTGGCGAGAATGGTGTCGATCTTCTGCGAATCGACGGCCTTCACCAGCTTTTCAACGGCTTCCAGCGTGGAGTCGATACGACCGGACAACCCACTCAGCGTCGTCGACAAGGCGCTCACGCCCTGCAGAAACTTGTCGATGCCATCGGCATTGTCGCTCAGCGCCTTGGAGAAGACCTCGGCGTTTTTGACGGTCTGCGTCAGCGGCGCGCGTGCTTCGGTCGCAAACCCCTGGATTTGCGAGATCGTGTCATCCGCCCGCTTCAGGATCTGGTCGGCGGTGGCCAGAAGGTTGGTCACGCTGGAAAGATCAGCATAAAGCACGGCGGGCTTTTCCTCGCGCAACGCCTTTTGCAGAATGTTCTCGCCTTCCGGATTGCGGGTGGCCGAAAGCTCGATATAGGCGGCGCCGGTCAGGCCCTGAATTTCAAGCACAGCACGCGTGGTCGCAAAAACCGGCGCATCGGCCTGCACCTCGGTCAGCGCCACCGAAAAGCGCGGATCGCTGCGGTCGATGGAAAGGCCGCGCACGGTGCCAACCGGAATGCCGTTGAAACGCACAGCGGAACCGACGGACAGGCCATTGGCCGAACCGGGAATGCGAATGACCAGCTCTGCCATCGGTCCGTCACGACCGAACTGCGACATCCAGTAGACAAAACCGAAAGCGGCTGCGACGACCATAAGCGTGAAAAAGCCGACGATGGCGTAATTGGCTTTTGTTTCCATGTTCCGCGTTATCCTGCCGTTTTCACTTCGCCGTCAACGACGACGGAACGCGCCCGCTTGCCCCGGAAGTAAGACTGCACCCAAGGGTCATCATAGGCAAACATGTCCTCAAGCGTTCCTTCCACCATGACCCGCTTGTGTCCGAGCACCGCAATGCGGTCGCAGACGGAAAACAGGCTGTCGAGATCGTGAGTCACCATATAAACCGTTAGTCCCAGCGTGTCGCGCAATCTGGCAATCAAAGCGTCGAATTCTGCCGCGCCGATCGGATCAAGCCCGGAGGTCGGCTCATCAAGGAAGACGAGATCGGGATCGAGCGCCAAAGCACGTGCCAGCGCCGCACGCTTGATCATGCCGCCGGAAAGCTCCGAGGGGTACTTGTCAGCCGCATCCGGGTCGAGCCCCACCATGTCGATCTTCAGATAGGCCAGTTCATCCATCAGCGATTTCGGCAGGTCGAGATATTCGCGCATCGGCAGCTGGATATTTTCCTTCACCGTCAGCGAAGAAAACAGTGCCCCATGCTGGAAGAGAACGCCCAGGCGCGTGTCCAGTTCCATGCGTCGCGCCTCGCTCGCCGCATCATAATCAACGCCGAGAATATGGATCGACCCGGCCTGGCGCGGCAGAAGACGCAGCACCGTGCGCATCAGCACCGACTTGCCCGCGCCGGACGCCCCGACAAAGCCGAGGATTTCTCCGCGGTAAACATCAAGGTCGAGGTTGTCGAGCACCAACTTCTCGCCGAAACCAACCGTTAGGCCGCGCACCGAAAGCACCGCCTCCCGATCCGCTTTAGCCGTTGTCTTTGCCGTGATCGTTTCCATCGCCGCCCTCAAAAATCGATTGCCGCGTAGAACATGGCAAAAAGCCCGTCCGTCAGGATGACGACGAAAATGGATTTGACCACCGAGGCGGTCACGTGCTGGCCAAGCGATTCCGCACTGCCGCCCACTTTCATGCCTTCAACGGCGGCCATGATCCCGATGATCAACGCCATGAACGGTGCCTTGATCATGCCCGAAGCAATGGTCGAAATGTCGATGGCTTCCAGAAGCCGTGCCTGAAACACTTCAAACGTGATGCCGGAATAGGCCCATGCCACCACCGCCGCGCCGTAAAGGGCGGCAAAATTGGCAAGGATCGTCAAAAGCGGAAGCGCCACCGTCAGGGCCACCAGACGCGGGAAGATCAGAACACCCACAGGGTTGAGGCCGATGACCTTCAGCGCATCCACTTCCTCGCGCATCTTCATCGAGCCGATTTCGGCCGTGATGGCGCTGCCGGAACGGCCGGCGATCATGATCGCCGTCAGTAGAACGCCGATTTCACGCAATTGCAGAATGCCGACCAGATCGACCACGAACACTTCCGCACCGAAATAGCGAAGCTGGAACGCGCCCTGTTGCGCAATGATGGCCCCGATCAGGAACGACATCAGCACGATGATGGGCACGGCGCGCACGCCCATGTGGTCAATCTGGTTGACGATGGCCGCCGGAGACACCCCGGAATTGCGGCCGAGCTTCAACTGCGCGCCTCGCACCGCCGAACCGAGGATATGCAGCGCATCGGTCAGGTCGCTGACGAGTTCGAGGATCACTTTGCCGACCGGCGCGAAGATGCGCTCGAACAGCGAATGACGCACCCGTTCACGCTCATTTGGCCCCGGCATCTTGTCCGGCAGGGCATTGATCAGTTCGCGCATGGTGTCGCTGCCACCGAGAAGCGAAATCACGGCCCCCTGTCGGCTGCCCTCATTCATCATCCGCCGCAAAAGCCATGCACCCGTGGTATCGATGCCTTCAATACCGTCGAGATCGATCTCAACCCTTGCCGCACGCGGGGCCGTGCAAAAGGCCTGTACGACACCCAGAACCGGCGGAACCGTGCTGTTGCGCCATTCTCCGGCGCAGGTCAGGCGCGCGTATTCGTCACCAGTCCGTTCGACCGATATCGTCGCGACGTTACGTTCCTCGTTATCCGACAGCTTCAATTTGCTTGCATCTTTCAGGGCTTGCGGCAACATCCCGACTCATTCCCGCAGAATGCGCCAATTTGCCATCCCGATGGCGAGTTAAATAGGGCAAAGCCCCGGTTTCCCACGTATTTTCGAAAGTCGCGACATGCAACGTCACCTCGAAGCCCAGATCGAAACCTTTCCGATTGCCGGAGGCTTCACCATCTCACGGGGTACGAAAACGCAAGCCGCCGTCATTACCTGTACCATTTCCGAAGCGGGCCGATCCGGGCGCGGCGAATGCGTGCCTTATGCCCGTTATGGTGAAACGCTCGAAGGCGTTCTCGCAGACATTCAGGCCATCGCCCCGGCGATTTCCGAGGGTTTGACGCGCGCAGACCTGCAAAGCGCCATGAAACCGGGTGCCGCCCGCAATGCGGTGGATTGCGCGCTGTGGGATCTGGAAGCCAAGCGCGCCGGGACCACCGTTGCAGCCATGCTGTCGCTTTCCCCTCAGCCGCTTATTACCGCCTACACACTCTCGCTTGGCGAGCCGGAGGCCATGGCCGCCAAGGCTGCCGAAAATGCCGCACGCCCGCTTCTCAAGATCAAGGTGGGCACCGGCAACGATATTGCCCGCATCCGCGCTGTGACGGCAGCGGCCCCCAACAGCGCCATCATCCTTGATGCCAATGAGGGCTGGCCGGAGGACGTGCTGGCCGAACATATGGCCGTTTCCGCCGAGTGCGGCATCAAGCTGATTGAACAACCGCTTCCGGCAGGCCGCGATGCTGCACTCGCCTCGATACAGCGCCTTGTTCCGGTCTGCGCCGACGAAAGCGTTCACACCGGCGGTGATCTGGCCGCCTTGGCCGACCGCTACGATGCGATCAACATCAAGCTCGACAAGACCGGCGGCCTCACCGAAGCCCTTGCCATGAAGCAGGCCGCCGAAAAGCTGGGCTTTCGCATCATGGTCGGCTGCATGGTCGGCTCGTCGCTGGCCATGGCCCCGGCCCTGCTGGTCGCTCAAGGCGCGGATTTCGTCGATCTCGATGGCCCGCTGCTGCTTGCAACGGACCGCGACCCCGCCCTGACCTATGAGGGCTCAACCGTCTTCCCGCCCCAGTCAGCGCTCTGGGGATAAGCCGGACGTCGTTCAGGCTGCTTCGCGGGTCGCGTCGGGAAGGCGTACCGGCTCCATCGGGCGCTCGCCACTGTCCTGCAGCGCCTTGCCCTGAACCCTTGTCTGCCAGGAGATGAGTTCCAGACGCCCGTCCTGATGCTCGACCACGGCAGTGCAACTTTCCACCCAGTCACCCGTATTGACGTAGCGGATACCGTCCATGTCTTCGATCACCGCGTGGTGGATGTGGCCGCAGATGACCCCATCGACATCGTTGCGGCGGGCTTCATCGGCCACCACCCGCTGGAACTCACCGATGAAGTTCACAGCCTTTTTCACCTTGAGCTTGGCCCAGGCGGAAAACGACCAGTAGGGAAGCCCGAGCACGCGCCGAACCGACGCGAGCAACACGTTGATGGCAATCGCCGCGTCATAGGCCCAGTCACCGAGATAGGCGATGAGGCGCGCATTACGCACCACCACATCGAACTCGTCACCATGCAGCACCAGATATTTCTGACCATCGGCGGCCTCATGAATCATGCGGTCGGCCACTTCGATGCCGCCGAAATGCATGCCGGGGAAATCGCGCAAGAACTCGTCGTGGTTGCCGGGAATGTAAACGATGCGCGTGCCCTTGCGCGCCTTGCGCAGCAGCTTCTGCACCACGTCATTGCAGCCCTGCGGCCAGTGCCAGCTGCGCTTCAGACGCCAGCCATCGACGATATCGCCGACGAGAATGATGGTATCGGCCTCATGACAGCGCAAAAAATCGAGAAGAAGATCGGTTTGGGCGGCTTTGGAGCCGAGATGTACGTCCGAGATGAACAGGGTTCTGAAGTGCCGGGTTTCGGTGTCCGCGTTCAAGGCCATCGTCCTTTGTCTATCCTTGCTTTCTTTTTCACACCCTTTCCTAAGCAGAGTCCTGTTTCAGCAAGATGACAGGCAGAACTGCCGATTCTTTCTCACTTTCCCACTTTTCAATTCAATCGGTTCATGTATGCAGGTTCGCGGAAAAGATAGACGAACGTCGTAGAAGACGCCGGAGGTAGGCACAATGAGCAAGGACCAGACCGAACAGGACGACAAGAACGCAACCCGCCCTGATCTCGACCAACAGGCATTGTTTTTCCATCGCTATCCGCGACCCGGCAAACTCGAAATTCAGGCGACCAAGCCGCTCGGTAACCAGCGCGACCTGGCGCTGGCCTATTCGCCGGGTGTGGCCGCACCCTGCCTTGAGATTCGCGACAATCCCGATACCGCGGTCGATTACACCGCGCGCGGCAACCTCGTGGCCGTTATTTCCAACGGTACGGCGGTTCTCGGTCTCGGCAATATCGGCCCGCTGGCCTCCAAGCCGGTGATGGAAGGCAAGGCCGTCCTCTTCAAGAAATTCGCTGGCATCGACGTTTTCGACATCGAAATTGATGCGCCCGGCGTCGAGGATATGGTCTCCACCATCTCGTCGCTTGAGCCGACCTTCGGCGGCATCAATCTGGAAGACATCAAGGCGCCGGAATGCTTCGAGGTGGAACGTCGCCTGCGCGCCATGATGAACATCCCGGTGTTCCATGACGACCAGCACGGCACCGCCATCATCGTGGCTGCCGCCATCATCAACGGTCTGGAACTGGCGGGCAAGAAGCTTGAGGAAGTCAAGATCGTCGCCTCTGGCGCCGGTGCCGCCGCCCTCGCCTGCCTCAACCTCCTGGTCGCGCTCGGCGCCAATCGCGAGAACATCTGGGTGCACGATATCGAAGGCCTCGTCTACGAGGGCCGCGAAGAGCTGATGGACCCGTGGAAGGCCGTCTATGCCCAGAAGAGCGACAAGCGCAAGCTCGATGAATCCATCGGCGGTGCGGATGTCTTCCTGGGCCTTTCGGCTGCCGGTGTCCTGAAGCCCGAGCTTCTGGAACAGATGGCGGAAAAGCCGCTGATCATGGCGCTGGCCAACCCGACGCCGGAAATCATGCCCAACCTCGCCCGCGCTGCCCGCCCGGATGCGATGATCTGCACCGGCCGTTCGGACTTCCCGAACCAGGTGAACAACGTTCTCTGCTTCCCCTATATCTTCCGTGGCGCACTCGACTGTGGCGCGACCACCATCAACGAAGAGATGAAGATGGCCGCTGTGCGTGCCATCGCAGCGCTGGCCCGTGAAGAAGTCAACGAAGCCGCCGCCAAGGCGATTGGCGGTGAAACGCCGGTCTTCGGCCCGGCCTATCTCATTCCCTCGCCCTTCGACCAGCGCCTGATGCTGCGCATCGCCCCGGCGGTCGCCAAAGCCGCCGCCGAAACCGGCGTGGCACTTCGCCCGATCACCGATTTCGAGGCCTATACGGACCAGTTGAGCCGCTTCGTCTACCGTTCCGGCTTCATCATGAAGCCGATCGTGGCGGCGGCAAAGCTTTCGCCTAACAAGCGCGTGATCTTTGCCGAAGGCGAAGACGAACGCGTTCTGCGCGCTGCCCAGTTCCTGCTGGAAGACAATACGGCCATCCCGACCCTCATCGGTCGCCCGCAGGTCATTGAGACGCGCCTCAAGCGCTTCGGCCTGCGCATTCGTCCGGGGCGTGATTTCGATGTCGTGAACCCGGATGATGATCCGCGCTACCGCGAATATGTCGAGGAGTATCTGCAGTGCGTTGGTCGCCGCGGCATCAACCCGGAAGGCGCCAAGACCATCGTGCGCACCAACAACACCGTGATTGGCGCGCTGGCGGTTCGCATGAACCATGCCGATGCGTTGATCTGTGGCGTGGAAGGCCGCTATGACCGCCACCTGCGCGATGTGAGCCAGATCATCGGCAAGCAGAAGGGTGTGCACGCCTTCTCCGGTCTCTCGCTGCTGATTTCCCAGCGCGGCGCGATCTTCTTTGCCGATACCTTCGTCACCAACGATCCGACGCCGGAAGAAGTGGCGGAAACGGCCATCCTCGCCGCCCGCGAAATCCGCCGCTTCGGCATTGCGCCGAAGGTTGCCCTCGTCAGCCACTCGAACTTCGGTTCGCGCGATTCCGCCAGTGCGCTGAAGATGCGCGAGGCGCTGCACCTCATTCGCGCGCAGATGCCGGATCTGGAAGTCGATGGCGAAATGCAGGGCGGCTCGGCGCTGAACGAGGCACTGCGCAAGCGCGCCATGCCGACCAGCACGCTGACGGGCGAAGCCAATCTTCTGGTGTTCCCGAACCTCGATGCCGCCAACATCTCGCTGGGCATTGTCCGCACCATGACCGACGCGCTTCATGTCGGCCCGATCATGCTGGGAGCCGCCATGCCGGCGCACATCCTGTCCTCCACCGTCACCTCACGTGGCGTGGTGAATATGGCGGCGCTTGCGGTGGCGGAGGCTTCGCAGATACGTCGATAAAATTCGACACATTTACTTTAGCAATTAAGGTTAGCGGACGGCTGTGCTTGCACAGACCGTCCGTTTTCTTATTTTAGGGTTCGTAGAGCCACATTTGGCCAGTTTTTCACAGACACGGACCAGACAACATGCGTGCAAAATCACTGCTCGCCGCCCTGTTATTGCCTGTTCTGTCTTCGCTTGCCCTGAACAATGCTCAGGCAGCGTCGTGTAATAATCTGCGAACGGAGCTTTTAAAGCTTTCCGAGATCACGGGAAATACTGCCGAAACGCGCCGCTACGCGAATGCCATTGCTCACCAGAAGATCTATATTCGCAAGCTGAACTATGAACTGCAGCGCAACCGCTGCTCGTCCGGCTCGATCATTGTCCTTGGCAGCGAAAACAATCCCGCCTGTGGCGCGCTTCAGAACGAACTGGCCGATGCTGAGGCAACCCTTGACCGGCTGGATGATCAAAAGCGTGCGGTGGCGGGCAATCTGGTACGCGGATCGGAAGATCGCCTGCGCATCGTGGCCGAGCTGCAAAGCCAGAATTGCGATTTCACCGCCAGCGTTCAGGAAGCGTCTCTGGTCACCTTGGCACCCGTGATCGGCGACAGCGAGTTCTACACCCATGTTCCGTCGCCGGAGGCTCAGGCTGAGGCCCCCGCCTCACCCTTGCGCACGCTGTGTGTACGCACCTGCGATGGTGCCTTTTTCCCGATTTCGGCCAATGCTTCGCAAAACGACTTCACGCGCGATGCGGCCATTTGCAATCGCATGTGCCCGGGCGCTGAGACACGCCTTTACTATCATCCGATGGACAATGCCGAGAGCGCCGACATGGTTGATGCGGAGACGGGAGAGGCCTATCGCGCGCTTCCCAACGCTTTTGCCTATACGAACCGCCTGCCGGGCGAGACGCCCGTCTGTGGTTGTGGCAACAACAGCGCCACTTTCTCAACGCCGGGCAGCGACACCATGGGCCGCGAACGCTATGCGGCCCGCATTCCGGTGACGAGCCCGCTCTCCGATGAAAAGCTGCAACCGAAGGCCAGCCTTCCGGTCGAGCCGTCCGTTCCGGATCGTCCCTATGCGCCGAGCCAAGCCAAGGTCCGCGTCATCGGCCCGCAATTCATCGAAAGCCAGAACCAGCTCAGCCGCAACCTCGATGAGGACAAGGACGCCGAAGGCAAGATTCAGTAAGCGCTCGGCTCAGGCCTGAACCACCTTGAGGCTTGGCTGCGGCACATCCTTGCGGCGGCGAACCTTGAATGTGCCAGATTCCTGAGAGACCATAAAATCGGAGCGGGCAGCAAATGCCTTCTTCAAAGTGGCTCCACCGTAATCGCTCCATTTAATGCCAGGATGGGCCTTGCGAATGGCGGAGCCGAGCGGGCTTCCCAAAACCCACCCCTCGTCATCCCTTGCAAGACCACCTTTGATCGCCTCATCATAAATGACGGCGATATCTTTCACCTTGGGCTTCACAATCGCAGCCACAGGCTTTGCAGACGCAACGGGGGCAGTTGAGACCGCTTTGCCCGCTTCATTTTCCACTGTTACGAAGCGTGTGCAGGCCTCACGAAAGACCGGGCTCGCATTCTTCATGCCGACACCCGTAACCTCGCGACGCGCAAGGCGAAGCCGGATAGCAAGTGCGGTGAAGTCACCGTCACCCGAAGCAATACAGAAATGCAAATGGTCTGTCGTGAACAGGATATCCATGGCATCCAGCGCCAAAAGCATGTCGGCGCTGTTGCGTCCGCCCGGCTTGCCGCTTGTCTGATGGCAGCGAAAGCCAAACTTTGCCGCCCGATCCCGCCACTCGCTCATGGTCGGGCTGGAAAAGTCGCCATAAACCGAAGCGATGATCTCGCGCCCTGCATCCACAACCAATCCGGCAAGCTGTGCCGCGAATTTCGCGGGCACATTCTCGCCATCAATCAGCAGAACTGAAACCGTATTGCCTTGCGTCATCATCGCCGCTCCTGTGTTGCGGCCATGATGTATGCAACCAAGACAACATATCAATACGAAGATACGACTGAATGATTGTATTGGTTAAGCAGCCGTTTCACCGATCCCTGAACCTGTTGGTGATCGGGTAACGCCGGTCGCGGCCAAAGTTCTTGCGGGTGATCTTCACCCCCGGAGCCGACTGGCGACGCTTGTATTCAGCCAGATAAAGCAGGTGCTCGACGCGATGCACGGTCGCAATGTCATGCCCGCGCGCCACGATCTCCTCAACGGCCATCTCATGTTCGACGAGGCATTCGAGAATATCATCCAGCACCGGATAAGGCGGCAGCGAATCCTGGTCCGTCTGGTTGGGACGAAGCTCTGCCGACGGCGCCTTGTCGATGATGTTCGCCGGGATCACCTCGCCTGAAGGCCCGAGCGCACCCGGCGGCACGTGGGAATTGCGCCAGCGCGAGATGGCATAGACCTGCATCTTGTAGAGGTCCTTGATCGGGTTGAACCCGCCATTCATGTCGCCGTAAAGCGTGGCATAGCCCACCGACATTTCCGACTTGTTGCCGGTCGTCACCACCATGGAGCCGAACTTGTTGGAGATCGCCATGAGGATGGTGCCACGCGCACGGCTTTGCAGGTTCTCTTCGGTAATGCCCGAATCCGTCCCCTCGAACAGGTCGGACAAGGCCGAGGAAAAGCCCTCGACCGGCTCGGCAATCGGCACGATGTCGTAATGGCAGCCCAGCGCACGGGCGCAGTCTGCCGCATCCTTCAGCGATTCCTTGGAGGTGTAGCGATAGGGCAGCATCACGGTGCGCACCCGCTCTTCGCCCAGCGCATCCACGGCCAGCGCCGCGCAGATGGCCGAGTCGATGCCGCCTGACAGACCGAGCACCACATTGCGGAACCCGTTCTTGTTGACGTAATCGCGAAAACCCAGCATGCAGGCCCGGTAGTCGGCTTCCTCGCCTTCCGGCAGACGCGACATCACCCCGGCCTCGCAACGCCAGCCGCTTTCGCTCCGGTCCCACTCGGTCACGTAAAGCGAAGCCTCGAACTGGCTCATCTGGAAGGCCAGCGTCTTGTCGGCGTTGAAGCCGAAGCTTGCCCCGTCAAAGACCAGTTCGTCCTGCCCACCCACCTGATTGACGTAGAGAAGCGGCAGACCGCTTTCCTCGACCTGCGAAACGGCCTTCTGGTAACGCACCTGCATCTTGCCGCGATAATAGGGCGAGCCGTTAGGCACGATCAGCAGTTCGGCACCGGCTTCGGCCAGCGTCTCGCATATGCCGAGATCGTTCCAGATTTCCTCGCAGATCGGAATACCGATGCGCACACCGCGGAAATTGTAAGGTCCGGTGATCGTGCCTTCGGTGAAGACACGCTTTTCATCAAACTCGCCGTAGTTCGGCAGATCCACCTTGTCACGAATGGCGATCACCGTGCCGCCATCGATCAGCGCCACGGAATTGTGCCGCCCCTTGTCCCCCTGACGCGGATAACCGATCACCAGACCCGGACCACCAACAGCGGTGTCGGCGGCCAGTTCGTCAATCGCCTTCTGGCAGGCCTTGAGAAAAGCGGGTTTGCAGACCAGATCCTCCGGTGGATAGCCGGAAATGAAAAGCTCCGTGAAAACAACAAGGTCCGCACCCTGCCGGGCCGCGTCGGCGCGAAGCTCGCGCGCTTTGGCAAGGTTGCCGACAATATCGCCAACCGTGGGATTGTGCTGCGCGATCGCAATCCGCAGCGTCGTGGGAAGTGTCTGAACGTCGCTCATGCCTATCGTTTAGCGCGCGGGGCGCATCTCCGCAACGGCCTCGATGGAGGCAGACCCATCTGGCAACCCCAAGCACATTTTCGTGAACAACTGGAAATGATGCATCGCAGCATGGTTCATTAGCGGTTCATGACAGCTATGTGACAGTCGTCTCCAGATTCGATGATACGCGGCAGGTTCCAATGACAAAGACGACAATCGCGGCCAAGCGCCTTGGAACGTTGAAACCGGCACTCACCATGGCTGTTTCGGCAACCGTGCGTTCGGCATGGCCTTGGGCCGCCCCCATGCTTTTTGCCGCATTGACGGTGGTCGCGGTGGAAGTCGCGGCGCGAACCGGCGTTTCCGATATCGGGAATCTGTTCTTTACGGAAAACCGGCCCGGGCCGATCACCGCAGTGGTCGTATTCCTGCTGTTTCTGGTAGCCGATGCGCTGATCGGGCGGCTGTTCATGTCGCTGTTTGCCATTGCCCCCGCACTCGTACTGCTTGCGGGCTTTTCCGGGCAAAAGCGCATCTATCTGGCAGACCCTCTCTACCCCGCAGACCTGACCTACGGCACCCGGCAGGTGTTCGAACTGCTGCCAGCCCTTGTCCATGCCCGTCCGCTGACGGCGCTCGCCATGGGTTTTGGTGCGCTGGCCCTCGCCTTTGGCCTGCTTCTGGCATGGTTTCGCCTGCGCCCTCTTCTGCCGCGCCTTTCGCTGCGTGATCGCGCCCTGCGTCTGGCGATTGCTCTGCCGCTTCTGGTTGGCTTTGCCTCGATCATGGACTATCGCGTCTTCTCTTGGACACGCGACCGCCTCGGCATCACCCCGATCATCTGGGATCAGGCCGAAAACTACCGGCAGAACGGTTTCCTTCTCGCCTTTGCGCTGAACCTGCCCATGGCAGCCGGCAATGCGCCTGCAGGATACAGCCAGCACGCCATCGACACCATTCCCTCGGCCCTGCCCCCTGGTGCGCGCGGCAATGGCCGCTCGCCCGACGTGATTATGGTCATGTCGGAATCGCTGTGGGACGCAACGCGCATGAAGGGCGTATCGCTCTCGCCCGATCCGCTGGCCTGGTTGCGCCGCAACCAGTCGGGTAGCGTCTTCTCTCCGGAATTCGGCGGCATGACGGCCAATGTGGAATTCGAGGCGTTGACGGGCTTCACCAATGCCTTCCTGCCAGCGGGCGCCATCCCCTATCAGCAGTATATTCGCAAGCCCATTCCCTCACTCGCCTCCTTCTTCAAGAGCGAGGGCTATCGCACCATGGCGCTGCATCCGTTCCAGAGCTGGTTCTGGAACCGCGAAGCCGTCTATCGCAACATGGGCTTTGACGAATTCCTCTCCGAAGAGAAGATGCCCGCCTTCCCGAAGCGCGGTATTTTCCCGGCGGATGCCGATTTCACCGACGAGATCATGCGTCAGGCCGACAACACCGAAGACCCGTTCTTCATGTTCGCCGTTACGCTGCAGGGCCATGGCCCCTATGAGCCCGGCCGCTACAAGGAAAACACCGTCACCGTCGACGGTCCCCTTTCCGATGCCTCGCGCGCCACGCTGGAAACCTACACGCAGGGTGCCCGCGAGGCCAATGACAGTCTGCGCCGCCTGATGGGCTGGGCCAAGCGCCGTGGTCGCGAAACGATCATCATCTATTTTGGCGATCATCTGCCACCGCTCGGTGCGCCTTATGTGGAAACCGGAACACTTTCCAGCGAGGTGCCGAGCCGCAACGCCGATCCGGCAGAGCTGAAAATCGGCCGCGAAACCCCGCTGATGATCTGGTCGTCGGGAAGCGGCGTGCGCAAGGCGGGCACCGTCAGCCCCTCCTTCCTGCCCTATTACGCGCTGAAAATGGCGGGCTTTGAACATCCCTATTATTCCGGCGTCCTCGGTCGCCTGCACGAGAAGTACGCGGTGATTGACCGCCACATGCTGGTCAAGCGCAACGGCACGCCCGTGACCGACTGGAATACCGGCAATGAGGACGAGGCACCGCCGCTGCGCACCATGCGCCTGCTGCAGTATGACGTCATGTTTGGAGAAGGTTACAGCCTCGACCGCTTCTTCCCGTCGCGGGTTCGCAACGACGGCGCGCCCATCGGTTGAAGACCGCTCAAAGCCCCAAAATCAAAAAAGCCGGTGGAGCGATCCACCGGCTTTTGTTTAAGCAAGACCTGAAAAGATCAGCCGTTCACGGCCATCTTCTTTTCGTCGCGGCCACCCTTCATGCGCTCGGCCAGAAGGAAGGCCAGTTCCAGCGCCTGATCGGCATTGAGACGCGGGTCGCAATGCGTGTGGTAACGGTCGGACAGGTCTTCCGCCGAAACGGCACGCGCACCGCCCGTGCACTCGGTCACGTCATTGCCGGTCATCTCGATATGGATGCCGCCCGGATGCGTGCCTTCGGCGCGGTGGATCTGGAAGAAGCTTTCCACTTCCGACAGAACGCGCTCGAACGGACGGGTCTTGTAGCTGTTAAGCGTGATCGTGTTGCCATGCATCGGATCGCAGGACCACACGACCTTCTTGCCTTCGCGTTCCACAGCGCGGATGAGGCGCGGCAGATGCTCGGCAACCTTGTCATGACCGAAGCGGCAGATCAGCGTCAGGCGACCCGGCTCGTTCTGCGGATTGAGCAGGTCGATCAGTTCGATCAGGCCTTCCGCTGTCATCGACGGACCGCACTTCAGACCCAGCGGGTTCTTGATGCCACGGCAATATTCAACATGGGCGTGGTCAGGCTGACGCGTACGGTCGCCGATCCAGATCATGTGGCCGGACGTGGCATACCAGTCGCCCGAAGTGGAATCGACGCGGGTCAGCGCTTCTTCGTAGCCAAGCAGCAGAGCTTCATGGCTGGTGAAGAAATCCGTCTCGCGCAGGCTCGGATTGTTTTCCGAGGAAATGCCGATGGCCTGCATGAAGTCCATCGTTTCCGTGATACGGGCCGCCAGCTTGCGGTAACGTTCCGCCTGCGGGCTGTCCTTGACGAAGCCGAGCATCCACTGATGCACGTTTTCGAGGTTGGCATAGCCGCCCATGGCGAAGGCGCGCAACAGGTTCAGCGTCGCGGCCGACTGGCGGTAAGCCATGACCTGACGTTCCGGCGAAGGAATACGGGCTTCCTCGGTGAACTCGATACCGTTGATGATGTCACCACGGTAGGACGGCAGCGTCACGCCATCCTGCGTTTCGGTGGAGGACGAGCGCGGCTTGGCGAACTGGCCGGCAATACGGCCAACCTTCACCACCGGCTGTTGTGCACCAAACGTCAGAACAACGGCCATCTGCAGGAAAACGCGGAAGAAATCGCGGATCTGGTCCGCGCCGTGCTCGGCAAAGCTTTCGGCGCAATCGCCACCCTGAAGCAGGAAGCCGTTGCCATTGGCAACATTGGCCAGCGACTTCTTCAGGCGGCGGGCTTCGCCCGCAAACACCAGCGGCGGAAACCGTGCGAGACGATCTTCCGTAGCCTTGAGTGCGGCTGCGTCCGGATAATCCGGAACCTGACTGATCGGCTTGTTGCGCCAGCTCGCCGGGGTCCAGTTCTGTGCCATTTGCATGTCTCCTCGCTTCCGTCTCGCGGAAGCTCCAGGGGTTTCCTCTCCGTCAGGGCGCGGCTTATAAACCTTATTGAAAGCTTTGCATAGGCCGCACGGGCAATCAGCCCGTGACCCGCTCCCCGTTACGAATGATGTAGGACGGGCTGTACATCGTCACCAGTTCTTCCGCCGCAGACGGATGAAGCGCCATGGTGCGATCAAAATCGTCCTTAGTGCAGCCTGCCTTCAGCGTGATGCCCAGAAGCTGCGCCATTTCCCCGGCTTCATGGCCAAGAATATGCGCGCCGATGACCTTGCGGTCCGTCGCATTGACGATGAGCTTCATGATCATCTTTTCAGCCCGGCCCGAAAGCGTCGCCTTCATGGGGCGGAACTGCGCCCGGTAAACCTCGACTTCGGCAAAGCGGCGCGCGGCCTCCTCTTCGGAAAGCCCGACGGTGCCGATTTCCGGCTGCGAAAACACCGCGGTCGGGATCGTATCGTGATCCGGCTTGGTCGGCTTGCCGCGATATTCCGTGTCGATGAAACACATGGCCTCATGGATGGCGACCGGCGTCAGCTGCACCCGGTCGGTCACATCGCCCAGCGCCCAGATCGACGGCACGCTGGAGCGCGAATAGTCGTCAACGATGATCGCCCCGCGTGCGTTGAGCGCCACGCCCGCAGTCTCAAGGCCAAGCCCAGCCGTGTTCGGATGACGCCCCAGCGCCAGCATGACCTGATCGGCCACCACAACCGTCCCCGCCCGCGTGCGCGTCGTCAAAGCGCCGTCGGCAGTCTTCTCGACGCTCTCGATGACATCGTTCAGCAGAAGCTTGATACCCTTGGCCATCATCGCGTCCTGCAGGCCGCGCCGCATATCGCCATCAAAGCGCGACAGGAGTTCCGGGCCGCGATAAATCAGCGTCACGTCAACACCGAGACCGTGGAAGATGTTGGCGAATTCCACCGCGATGTAGCCGCCGCCGGCAATCAGGATGGAGCGCGGCAGTTCCGGCAGGTCAAAGGCTTCGTTCGAGGAAATGCAATGCTCATAGCCCGCGATTTCGGCATGGGCATTCACAGACCCGCCGGTCGCGATCACAATGCGCTCAGCCGTGACTACCTGCCCGGTAGAGGCGATGCGAACGCTGTGCGCTCCGGCAAGTTCGGCGCGGCTTTCGATGATCTCCGCCCCGGCATTATCAAGCCCCTTGCGGTAAAGCCCTTCAAGGCGCGTGATTTCGGCTTCCTTGGCGGCAACCAGCTTGGTCCAGTCAAAGCGCGTTTCGCCGACACTCCAGCCAAATCCCGCCGCATCCTCGAAATGCTCGGGAAATTGCGAGGCATAGACATAGAGCTTTTTGGGAACGCAGCCGCGAATGACGCAAGTGCCGCCAAAGCGGAATTCTTCGGCAATCGCCACCTTCTTGCCGAGCGAGGCCGCGACGCGGGCGCTGCGCACCCCGCCTGAGCCGCCCCCAATGACGAAAAGATCGTAATCATAGGTGGTCATCGCGGTCTCCATAGGCTTCGGGCGGGATCAGGTTCGAGTTTTATATAGGGGTCGTGCCACAAAACAAAAAGCCCGGCGGAACCGGGCTTTCTGGATCAGCAGAACGGAAGACCTCGGATCGAGGTCTCTCCCGATCAGTTCTTCTTGGCCGGTGCCGGAGCAGCAGGCTTGGCGCCCGGCGTCAGCGCGTCCGCCGGAAGCGGTGCCGGAGCGAGCTTCTGCACTTCAGCCGAAACCGAATTGCCGAGGTCGCGGTCAACGCCAGCGCCCCAGATATCGGCAGCCTTCAGGAGTTCGCGCATGGCAATCGGGCCATCCTTGAGCAGCTTCTTGCCCGGTTCGGTCTGGTAGAAATCGGCAATCGCCTTCAGCTCATCTGCCGAGAAGGTCTTGGCGTAGATCATCGCGGACTCGCGCTCGAGATCGGCACGGCGCGGTGCCAGCTCAAGAGCCTTCTTGTCAACGATGTCGGAAATCTGCTCCTGCAGGTCCGGGAAAGCCTGGATCTGGCCAGCCTTGAGGCGCTCGGCGATCATCGGAAGAATACGGTCGAACTGGCTGGTAACGCCCAGCGCGTTGATCGTATCGCGAGCGGCCTTGACGTGGGCCTCGGAAGGCTCGTCAGCCTTGGCCGGAACAATCGCGGCAAAGCTGGAAAACAGAACGGCGACAATGGCGGCACGCCCAAAACCCGCAAATTTCATCATGAAGTCACTAGCTCCTGTCTCGTTTTCTCGGCCCATCCGCGCCCCGGATACCGTCCGGGGACCAGCGGATAACGCCTCGTGAATTTCCTTAAACGGGCAGAAAACCCTGCCCCGCTTTCATCATTCGGCTTCCAGAATCCGCACACCACCGGCACCGGCAATCACCGCCACATCGGCAATGCCGATGAACAGCCCGTGTTCCACCACGCCCGGAATCGCGAACAAGGCACTCGAAAGAGCCTCTGCATCAGGAATGAGGCCAAAAGATGCATCGAGAATATAATGCCCGCCATCCGTCACGAATGCGCCGTCGCCGGATTGACGAAGGCGAATTTCGCCGGAAAGTCCAAGCTTGGACGTAGCCTTTTCAACGGCAATCCGCGTTGCGGCAAGGCCGAACGGATTGACTTCGATCGGCAGCGGAAAACGACCAAGCGTCGGCACCAGCTTCGTTTCGTCGGCAATCACCACCATGCGCTGCGAGGCGCAGGCGACGATCTTTTCACGCAGAAGCGCGCCACCGCCGCCCTTGACGAGGCGAAGGGCCGGATCGACCTCATCGGCACCGTCAATCGTCAGGTCCAGTTCCGGCAATTCGTCCAGCGACTTCAGCGGAACGCCCAGTTCGAGGCAAAGCCGTGCCGTGCGTTCAGAGGTTGGAACCCCCTCGACACGAAAACCGCCGGCCACTTTTTCAGCCAGCAGACGGACGAATTCTTCCGCCGTCGAGCCCGTGCCGATCCCAAGCCGCATTCCATCTTCAACAAAGCCAAGCGCTGCAGCGGCGGCCTTGATTTTCATCTCGCGGGCGTCCATGCGCCGAAAACTCCGATCTTGATTGCGTCGCCGCCTGTTTACACGGCTCATCGGCCAAACGAAAGCCCCTTTCCAAAAGAGGCCCGGCAATGCATTTTGCCGCCTGCTTCGCCCCTCCCAAGCCGGAAAGTACCCAATGACCGCCACCGACAATGCGCCGCTCGTCATCTTCGACCTTGATGGCACCCTCGTGGACACCGCCCCCGATCTGGTGGCAAGCCTCAACCACACCATCACCATCGAAGGCCTGCCGCCGGTGACGTTCGAGGATCTGACCCATCTGGTTGGCCAAGGAGTGCATATGATGCTTGAACGGGCGTTTCGCATGCATGACCGCGTGCTGGACGACGAGACCCGCGCCCGCCTCTATGATCGTTTCATTGCCTTTTACATGGAAACCATGCCGGGCAAGAGCAGCCCCTATCCGGGCGTCATAGCGGCCATGGATCGGCTGGAAGCCGCAGGCTTCAAGCTCGCCGTCTGCACCAACAAGGTGGGCATGCTCACCCTGCCGCTTCTGGAAAAGCTGGGCCTGAAGGAACGCTTCATGGCGATCACCTGCGGCGATACATTCGAATTCCGCAAGCCGGATGCGCGCCATATCCTCGGGACGATCGAACTGGCAGGCGCTCTGCCATCCCGCTCTGTGATGGTCGGTGACAGCATTAATGACATAGCCGCCGCCAAGAATGCCGAAATTCCGGCGATTGCCGTTCCCTTCGGCTATTCGGATGTGCCGGTGGCGGACCTCTCCCCGGACATGATCATCTCGCATTACGACGAGATGACCCCGCAGGGCATCGAGGCACTACTCGCCCGTTGAGACGAAAAAAGGCGGCCATGGGCCGCCTTTTTCAAATCTCGAGATGCCCCGTGATCAGGACGCCGCACGCACCTTGCTGGTGGCCTCAAAAGCCTTCTCGACATAGGCATCACGGCCATAAACGTCGTCATAGAAGTGCACGACACCGTTCTGGTCCGGCCAGGCGGTGAAGTAGGACACATAGACCGGGATCTTTTCCGGAGCCTTGATCGCGCGGTTCTGCCCGGCAGCGATCTGCTTGCCAATATCGTCCTCGGTCGTGCCCAGCACGGCAGCGGCCATGCGGCGCGGCTCGGCCAGACGCACGCAACCATGGCTCAGTGCCCGCATGTCCTTCTTGAAGAAGCTCTTCGACGGGGTGTCATGCATGTAAATGGCATGGCTGTTGGGGAACAGGATCTTCAACTCGCCGAGCGCGTTGTCCGAAGACGGCGGCTGACGCACCGAAACGCTGTTGGTCGAACCGTACCAGTTGACGGCAGACGACGACACGGCCTTGCCGTTGACCGCCACCTGATAGCCGAGGCGATCGAGGTAAGACGGATCGGAGCGCAGCTTCGGCAGCATCTCGTTGACGATGATCGACTGAGGAACGCCCCAATACGGGTTGATTTCGACCGTTTCGATCTCATCCTGGAAGAAATAGGTCTGGTTCGTCTTGGAGCCGACCACAACACGCATGTCGAACTGCGGCTTGTTTTCGTTGACATAGGTCGCCGTAAACGCCGGCTGGTTGATGAAGACATAGCGCGAGCCGAAATCGTTCGGCAGCCAGCGGGCCTGCTCCATGGCCACGACCAGCTTTTCGATCTTGGCGCTGTTGCTGTCGCCAACAAGCGCACGAACCGTCGCGCCGCCAATGATGCCATCGGGCTTCAGGCCAAGTTCCTTCTGCAGATCCTTGACGAGGGCCACCAGTTCCGGCGTGTAGTCCGGCGTCCCGGCATAACCGGAAAGCGTCGCGGCATGCGCCGTCTTCAGGGCGTCCGAACCGCGAAGGCGAATGCCCTCCACGACCGAGGCCAGTTCAGCATCGCTGCCACCGGGTTTCAGAACGCGCGGCAAATCGATCACCACATGATGGCCTTCGCCATCCATTCCCTTCAAACGCGCAAGTTCAGCCTTCAAGGCATGGAAGTGGGCGCTGGAAGGCTGGCGGCTTTCAAGATAAGCCGCCACGTCCGGGCTTGCCTTCAGCATCTTGAGAACCGGCGCAAGCTTGACCGTCTTGCGCACGAAATCATGGTAGCCGGAAATCCGGTTCGGATCGATACGACCGCGCTGGGCATCTTCGACATAGGCAAGGACGCGCGCCGAAAGGGCGACTTCAAAGGCGGCAAGCGCCTGCGCATCGGCCTGAGCGTCACCCGTCAGGACCGGCTCGCGAACCGCATAATCCGCCGGGTTCAAGCCATAGGCATCGGCCTTCGCCAGAACATCCATGGCGGCCTTGGCCTGCGCCGTCACGGCACCGTTTTCGACCCACACGAAGCTTCCGCCATTGCGGTAATAGGCCTCCACCGCATCAGCAACCGTAACCGGGGCCTGAACGTTGACACCGTTCAAAAAGGCGCGAGGCTCAAGGGCGGTCGAAACGCTGCCCGTCGTCATGCCGCTATCGGCGACATTGACCGAGGCCTGATCCTTGAAGGAAATGCGGCGAACGGCATCGGCCTTGTAGGTATAGTATTTCGGGCCGGTGACCCTCGGCGTTGCGGCTTCCGGATCAACATTGCGAACCACGGGTGCCCGCGCCTCGGGCGGTGCAAAGCGGTCCGTCGTGTTGCGCGATGAGCCTTGATCGACAACCTGGCCGTTCTTGACCCTGCCCTGCAGCATATCCATCAGCGTGTAAGCGCTGGCGGGCGCGGCTGCGGTCACGACAAAGGCGACGGAAAGTGTCATGGCGGCCAGCGCCTTGCTACGCATGTTTTTCATTTCGCTTGGGTCCCTGACGAACGCTTAATCGCGCGCCCGCATGTGCTTAAAGCCTATTATCCGATTGCCCTGACCTTGGAAAGCAAGACGAGCGTATCGGAAGCGATCAAATCCGCGCGAACGCACGCCCCCATTTCCGGGTTCGTTGAGGAAACGCTAGCGGCCAATCCTTTACGAATATTTACCCTAACGGATTGTTGATCGGATTTACACCGCTTGCCCACAGCCGCTAACCACAGCGCATTTTTTCGCGTTCTCATACAAAGGCCGGGTTTGCAGGACGCGCGCGGAACACTATAACCGTCGCCGAGGACGCCACCCCCTGAAATGAAGGGGTGGAACGATTGCACGAAAGGGCAGGAAACATGACGAAGACCCGCACCGAAACCGATACTTTTGGCCCGATTGAAGTCGCCGCAGACCGCTACTGGGGTGCCCAGGCGCAGCGCTCGCTTGGCAACTTCAAGATCGGTTGGGAAAAGCAGCCGATCCCGGTCGTCCGCGCGCTCGGCATCGTGAAGCAGGCAGCAGCGCGCGCCAACATGGCGCTCGGCGGTCTGGACGCGAAGATCGGCGAAGCCGTGATCGCCGCCGCTCAGGAAGTGATCGACGGCAAGCTCAACGACCACTTCCCGCTGGTCGTCTGGCAGACGGGTTCGGGCACCCAGTCCAACATGAACGCCAACGAGGTGATCTCCAACCGCGCCATCGAAATGCTGGGCGGCGAAATGGGCACCAAGAAGCCGGTTCACCCGAACGACCACGTCAACATGAGCCAGTCGTCGAACGACACCTACCCGACGGCCATGCACATCGCCTGCGTCGAGCAGATCGTTCATCACCTGCTGCCGTCGCTGAAGCACCTGCACGCCGCTCTGGAAGTGAAGGTCAAGGCCTTCGCGCACATCATCAAGATCGGCCGCACCCACACGCAGGATGCAACCCCGCTGACACTTGGTCAGGAATTCTCCGGTTACGCCGCGCAGGTCGCCTCGGCCATTGCCAACATTGAACTGACGATCCCGGCCCTTTCGAAGCTCGCTCAGGGCGGCACCGCCGTCGGCACGGGCCTCAACGCCCCGGTCGGCTTTGCCGAAAAGGTCGCCGAGGAAATCTCCAAGATCACCGGCCTGTCGTTCATCACCGCTCCGAACAAGTTCGAAGCGCTGGCCTCGCATGACTCGATGGTCTTCTCGCATGGCGCCATCAACGCTGCGGCGGCCGCCCTCTTCAAGATCGCCAACGACATCCGCTTCCTCGGTTCGGGTCCGCGTGCTGGTCTCGGCGAACTCGCCCTGCCGGAAAATGAACCGGGCTCCTCGATCATGCCGGGCAAGGTCAACCCGACCCAGTCCGAAGCCCTGACGCAGGTCTGTGCCCACATCTTCGGCAACCATGCAGCCCTCACCTTTGCCGGTTCGCAGGGGCACTTCGAGCTGAACGTCTATAACCCGATGATGGCCTACAACTTCCTGCAGTCGGTCCAGCTTCTGGGGGATGCCGCTGTTTCCTTCACCGACAACTGCGTCGTCGGCATCGAAGCCCGCGAAGACAACATCAAGAAGGGCGTCGAGAACTCGCTGATGCTCGTCACCGCGCTGAACACCAAGCTCGGCTACGACATCTGCGCCAAGATCGCCAAGACTGCCCACAAGAACGGCACGACGCTGCGTGACGAAGCTGTCGGCGGCGGCTACCTGACCAACGAAGAGTTCGACCTCTACGTTCGTCCGGAAAACATGATCGGCCCGAAGTAATCCGCATCACGGCCTGATGACGACAAAACCCGCCCGGGAAACCGGGCGGGTTCTTTTTTTGGAAAACTTTCCCTTTTCCGGATTCAAACATTTTTCAATAAATACGTCTAATAACGTCTCAGTGCCTTGCTACACAGGGCACCTGACAGGAGACATTAATCGTTTCCAAAGACTTTTATCGTACCAAAGACGGAACTAGAATTTCTCGAGGGGTGTGCCAATGAGCACCGCAGCGGTGGGACGTAAGCAGGCTGTGCCCGATGTGGCCGGGCAAGTGACGTATGCCATGCGCACCATGGGCGTCGCGCCAATCCCGCGCAATTACCAGCTTTTCTATGAAGCCTATATCGGCTCGAACCCCATCCTGACCAAGGAACTGGCGGCACTCGGCACCAAGGCGACGCAGGAAGAGCTTGACGAACTGGGTGCACGTTATTTCGCCAACAATCCGGAAGGCGTGATGGAGAGTGCGCACACGCGCATCATCTCCGAACTGGACTCGCTGCTGCGCGTCCTCAAGCAGGAACAGCGTTCGCTGGAAAGCTATAATCGCCTGCTGGGCGAGACATATAGCCGCATCGACAGCAAGAACTCGACCAGCACCGACATTCTGAAAAGCGCCATCTCGATCCTGTCGGAAGCGACCGGCAAGACCGTGGCTCATGGCCAGCGTACGGTTCAGAACATGAACCAGCGCTCCGCCGAAATGGATCAGGTCCGTAAGGAACTCGACGAATACAAGCGCATTGCCAATACGGACTCGCTGACACGCCTGTCCAACCGCCGCGCTTTCGATGAAAAGCTGGCGACCGTCTACAACAATCCGATGCTGGTCTCCCTGACCTCGCTGATCATTGTCGACGTGGACCACTTCAAGCGCATCAACGACCTGTTCGGTCACCCGGTCGGTGACAAGATCCTGGCCTCCGTGGCCAGCGTCGTGCGCGCCAACGTCCGCAAGGAAGCCTTTGTGGCCCGCGCTGGCGGTGAGGAATTCGCCATCGTTCTCGAAGGCAACACGGCGGAAGAAGTCTCGGTCATCTGCGAACGCATCCGTCAGGCGATGGAATCAACACCCTTCCGCAATTCGCGTACCAACGTGAACTATGGCCCGGTGACGATCTCGCTCGGCTACTGCATGGCCGATCAGGCTTCCGACCCCGGCGAGCTTTATTCGAAGGCGGATATCGCCCTTTACTGCTCCAAGGAAACCGGACGTAACCGCTCCACGCAGTACAGCAACGAGATGAAGAAAGACTCATCCAAGGGCTGGCTGATCTACAAGTGATAGAAGGGCGCGCGCTGACGCGCCCTCACCACATGCTCTTCTTGGCCCGTTCCGACCATTCCCTGTCATAGGTTGATCCGTCAAAGTCCTCTTTGGCGGATTTGAGCATGTCGCCGGGCGTCGGCAGGCCTTGCGCCACCACAGCCCGCGCCGGGTTCCACAGATCGGCCCGCATCACCGCCCGCGCGCACTGGAAATAGACCTCGCCAATCGTCACCACCACGACGCTGCGCGGATGCCTGCCATCCATCTCGAAGCTGTTGAGCAGCGCTTCGTCGATGCTGACCTCCGCCGTGCCATTGACCCGGATCACATTGTTTGAACCCGGCACCATGAACATCAGCGCCACGCGCGGATCGCGCACGATGTTGATGAGGGAATCGATGCGGTTATTGCCACGCCAGTCCGGCAAGAGAAGCGTGCGCTCATCTGCGATCCGCACGACACAATCCGCGTCGCCACGCGGCGAGCAATCAAGGCCTTCAGGACCGACCGTTGCCAGCGCCAGAAACGGTGAAGCTTCGATCATCCGGCGATACTCGGGCAAAAGTGCAGGGCGCACCTTGATCAGCGACGCCTCGCCCGGCACGCCGTAAAGCGCCTGCAAATCCTCAACAGAACGAAGAATGGTCAAGACGCGCTCCTCTATGACCTCGGGGTGGCGACGATAACGAGGCCCGATGACAGAATGATGCCAGAAACCTCAATCCGTCTCCTCCATCCGTCTTCTCAATCCGTCTCAGGCACCTGCGGGTCATCATCACCGGCCATAAAGGCCGATACGAGTGAAATCGTCGGCGGTGCGGCAATGATGCGGCGATGACCGTAACCATTGGCCCAGCCCAGCTTGACCTGCGGCCCCTGTGCGGCGTAGCGCCGCGCATGATCGGCACTCACTTCCTTGTCGTCCTCGGCATGAACGATCAGAACGGGCATATCCAGATCAGGACCGTCTCCGGCAATATCGAAATCCCGCGACCGGCGGCCCGTCACGCGCCGCACTTCCCGCTCCAGATAGGCCCGGGTGATGTCGGTGAGGCCAAGCTGTTGCGCACGATACCGCAAAACCCCGCCCAGTTCGGAAGGCGCGCCGATCAGCGCCATGCGGCCGGGCATGAATCGCGGGAACTTGGGCAGCATTTGGCGCGCCGCGACCATCAGGCTTGCCCCGCCGAAGGAATGCCCGACGGCACCGGCAAAGGGGCCGAAATGCTGGTCCGCGGCGGTGATCGCCTCAACGGCAAGCCGCATGTCGAGCGAGCGCCCGGATGATGCCCCGTGCCCCGGAAAATCGATCAGCACGACTTCGCCACCCGTGGCCTTGACAATGCCCTCAGCCAGCGCCGACATGTACTCGCTGCGTGAGCCCCAGCCATGGACAATCAGGAACCGTCCGGCACCCGGAACGGCCGCATCAGCTGGCGGACTCATCCGGTAGCTCATCACTTTTCCGTGAGGCGTCGTCAGCGCGAAAGTCTCGGCCCTTGCCAGTCGTGCGGCACCGGCGGCAAAGACGTTGCGCGCCCGCTCTCCCTTCGGATCACGCGGCGGGGCGAGCGAGAAAACGCGAAAGGCCAGCTTGCCCGCCTTTTTGGGCGCAACGGTTCCGGCAATCGTGAAAGTCAGTCGCAGAACTTTTCTGGCAATGCCCGGCATCGTCTTATCTCGGCTTTTCCGCCCGGTCGCGGCTCATGCCCTTGGCCGCAAGCTGCGCCTCGTAGTCAGCAAACAGGGTGGCCCCCTTGTCGCCCAGTTCGCGCAGATAGCTCCAAGTGTAGATGCCGGTCTCATGCATGTCATCAAAGCCGATGCGAACCGCATAATTGCCGGTCGGATGGACCGAAAGGATCTGCACATTGCGCTTGCCCGGAACGGTGACACCCTGCCCCGGCCCATGGCCCTGCACTTCCGCCGAGGGCGAAAGCACCCTCAGCATCTCCGCCGACAGCGCAAACGCGGCCCCATCGTTGAAAGTCACCAGAAGCTGCTGCCGGTCTTTCGAGACACGCAACTCGCTCGGCCAGACATTGTTCATGGGTGCAACGCTCCTCTTCTTCTCCTCCAGCATGTAAAGCGCCGGACGCTCACCCGCAAGGCGCTTCGACCTTGACGCGGATCAATCGCCTCTCCACATTGCCCCGCATGAGGACTGATCTTTGAACCAGACGATCACCGGGCCAGTTGCCCCCGCACCCGATGTGCATTCGCCAAAGGCCCCGATCATTGATCCGTTCGGGCGTACCATCAGCTATTTGCGCGTTTCGGTGACGGATCGCTGCGACTTCCGCTGCACCTATTGCATGGCGGAAAACATGACCTTCCTGCCGAAAAAGGATTTGCTGACGCTCGAGGAAATGGACCGGCTGTGCAGCGCTTTCATTGCCCGGGGCGTGAAAAAGCTGCGGCTGACCGGCGGCGAACCGCTGGTGCGAAAGAATGTCATGTCGCTGGTCGAGTCCCTGTCGCGGCACTTGGAAAGCGGTGCGCTGGAAGAATTGACGCTGACCACCAACGGCTCGCAACTCGCCCGCCACGCAGCTGATCTGGCCCGTTTCGGCGTGCGCCGCATCAACGTCTCGATCGATACGCTGGACCCGGAACATTTCAGGGCCATTACCCGCTGGGGAGACCTGGCGCAGGTCATGGAGGGCGTTGAGGCAGCCCTTGCGGCAGGCATTGCCGTCAAGCTCAATGCCGTGGCGCTGAAAGGCCTCAACGAGGACGAAATTCCGTCCATGCTGCGCTTTGCCCATGCACGCGGCATGGACCTGACGCTGATTGAAACCATGCCGCTGGGCGAAACCGGCGAAGATCGCACCGACCGTTATCTGCCGCTCAGTGACCTGCGCCGCAGGCTGGAAGAAGAGTTCACCCTCACCGACCTTCCCGACAGGACCGGCGGACCAGCCCGCTATGTGAAGGTGGCGGAAACCGGCGGGCGGCTGGGCTTCATCACGCCGCTCACCCACAATTTCTGTGAAAGCTGTAACCGTGTCCGCCTCACCTGCACCGGCACGCTCTATATGTGCCTTGGCCAGAACGACGCAGCCGATCTGCGCTCCGTCCTGCGCGCGCCAGACAGCACCGAGCAAGACCTCTTTTCGGCGATTGATGCGGCCATCGCGCTGAAGCCGAAGGGGCATGATTTCATCATCGACCGCAAGACATCCGGACCGAAAATCGCCCGCCACATGAGCGTCACCGGCGGCTGACGGAAAAATTGGTCCGAACTTTTATCAAGGCGCGTCTGGCGAAGCAGCCCCTTCTCCTGTAGAGATCAACCGATATATCGGGAATCTCCACCAATGGCATTGTCAGCAAATTCGAAGGGCGCCGTCATGATGGCGCTCGCCATGGCCGCGTTCACCTGCAACGATGCACTCGTTAAATCGCTCTCGTCCGACCTCAACCTCGGACAGATCATGGTGGTGCGCGGCACGCTGACCACGCTTCTGGTTTACGCCATCGCCCGCTACAGCGGCGCACTGGCCGGGTTCCGGCTGGTATTGCACCCGCTGGTGCTGGCCCGCACGGTGCTGGAAATCACCTCCACCGTGACCTTCCTGAGCGCGCTCAAATACATGCCGCTGCCCAACATCTCGGCCATTCTGCAATCGCTGCCGCTGGCCGTGACGCTGGGGGCAGCACTTTTCCTGAAAGAGCCCGTCGGCTGGCGGCGCTGGAGCGCCATTGTCGTTGGCTTTATCGGCGTCATGATCATTGTGCGGCCGGGCCCGGAAGGCTTCACCATGGCCTCGCTGCTGGCGATCTTCTCGGTGTTTTCCACCGCCGGTCGCGATCTGGTGACACGCCGCATTCCGCAACACATCCCGTCATTGTCGATTACCGTCTTTACCGCCGCGGCCAATGCCATCTTCGGCGTATTCCTGATTGTGCCGCTCGGCGGCTGGCAGCCGATGGACCCGCTGCACATGCTGAAGCTGGCGGGGGCCGCCGTGTTTTTGTTCGTCGGCTATCAATCGGTCATCACCGCCATGCGCACCGGCGAAATCTCCTTCGTCGCGCCGTTCCGTTATGTCAGCCTGCTCTGGGCGTTGGTGATCGGCTACCTCGCATGGTCGGACGTGCCGGATGCCACCGTCTGGATCGGCGCGGCCATCGTTATTGCGTCGGGCCTCTACACCTTCTATCGAGAACGTCGACGCCTGAATCTGGCCCCGAAGCCATAGACACCAAGAGCAACCGATGACGCCGCAGCCGCCCGCCCGCTTCTTTGATCGCAAAACGCCGCCGCATATCGTCACGCTCGTTCTGATCGCCGGGCTTTCGGCCCTGAACCAGAACATCTTTCTGCCCGCGCTTCCGGAAATGGCGAGCTTCTTCAAAACCGACTACGCCGTGATGCAATTGACGCTTTCGGGTTATCTCGCCGGAACAGCGCTGCTTCAGCTTGTGATCGGCCCGCTGTCCGACCGATACGGTCGCCGCCCGGTGATGATTGGCGCGCTGGCAATCATGCTGATCGCCACGCTCTTCTGCATTTTCGCAACAGATGTCACGGTGTTCCTCATCGCCCGTATGGTTCAGACCGCCGTTGTGGCCGGACTGGTCCTTTCCCGCGCCATCGTGCGCGATATGGTGCCGCTGGAAGAAGCAGCCTCCATGCTCGGCTATGTGACCATGGGCATGGCACTGGTGCCGATGTTCGGCCCGGCGGTCGGCGGCATCTTGAGCGAAACGTTTGGCTGGCAGGCCTGCTTCGCGGCGCTCGCCATTCTCACCTTCCTGATCCTCATCATCGTCGCTGCCGACCTTGGCGAAACCAACCGCCAACCGATTGGCAGTTTCCGCGCCCAGTTCCGCGTCTGGCCGCATCTCCTTGCCTCGCGCCTGTTCTGGTCTTACGCCCTGATCTCGGTCTTTGTTTCAGGTGCCTTTTTCTCGTTCCTCGGTGGCGCGCCCTTTGCCGGAACAACCCTGCTGAAACTCTCGCCCAGCGCGCTCGGCTTGCAATTTCTCTACACCGCCGTCGGCTATATGGTCGGCAACTTCTTCTCCGGTCTGTTTGCGAAGCGCCTCGGCATCCGGCACATGCTGGTGATTGGCAACGGCATCACCTTGATCGGCATCGGCTTTGCGCTGGTCATGGCCATGGCCGGGCACTTCACGGCCCTGTCCTTCTTCGGCTCCATGGTGCTGATGGGCCTTGGCAACGGCGTTGCTCTTCCGAGCGCCAATGCAGGCATGGTGAGCGTGCGACCGGACCTCGCAGGCTCGGCCTCCGGTCTGGGCGGCGCATTGACGCTCGGCCTCGGCGCCATCCTGTCCGTCATAGCCGCCTCGATCATGACCGAGGAAACCGGCGCCATGCCGCTGCTCATCGTCATGTTCACCTGCGCCCTGATCGCCATGGTGAGCATCGCCACACTGCCGCGCAACCTCGATACCGTGGTGCGCGGATGATGCGTCCGCCCGGCCTCATTCTGGCAGGAGGACAGTCCCGCCGCATGGGGGGCGACAAGACGATTCTGTCACTGGCAGGCCAGCCCCTCATCCGCCACGTTGTCGAGCGCGTTGCCCCGCAAACCGGACCTCTGTATATCGCCGGCCCGCCAACACTCACGACACTGACCGGCCTTCCAACATTGGCCGATGCGATGCCCGACAAGGCAGGCCCGCTGTCCGGCCTGATCGCCGGTCTGCGCCATGTGCGCGACCATCACCCGGATGCCAAAACGCTTCTGACCGTCCCCGCCGATTGTCCGTTTTTGCCCACCGATCTTGTGGCGCGCCTGGCCGCAAAATCAGGGGAAAAGCCGGTCGTCGCTTCGTCGGCTGACAGACTTCATCCGGTCATCGCGCTCTGGCCGATCCAGTGTCTGACACACCTCGAAACCGCACTCTTTAAAGACGGCGAACGGCGCATGCATGCGGTTCTGGAACGCTGCGGCTTTGAAACGATAGCCTTCGAATTTGTCGATTCACCTAACGGGAGGCATGACCCGTTCTTCAACATCAATACGCCGGAAGATATTGAAATCGCATCGCAATTCACAAGCGGAATCAGCACATAAAGCTGCACCAGCGCAGCACCTGCGGCACGGCGTACCATTAGACGGGAATCCGGTTGCTTTTTTCTGCGAAACGGTGCGACTATCGCATAATCGCCGGGGCAAACGTCCCGGCACACAAATTCGCTACCGTCCGATGACCGGCCGTGGGGCTGGATCGGCGGCAGCAGCCAACAGAGAGGAAAATCATGCGTAGCTCCATCCGTTTTCTCGCCGCGGCCTCCTTCGCCGCCCTGTCGCTCGTTTCGGGCGCTGCCATGGCTGAAGACAAGATCGTCATCGGGACCGAAGGCGCATACCCGCCCTTCAACGAACTGAAGAAGGACGGCACGCTGGTCGGTTTCGACATCGATATTGCCAAGGCGCTCTGCGAAGAAATGAAGGCATCCTGCACCTTCGTCACCAATGACTGGGACGGCATCATTCCGGCCCTGCAGGCCAAGAAGTTCGACGCCATCATCGCTTCCATGTCGATCACGCCGGAGCGCCTGCAGAAGGTCGACTTCTCCGCCAAGTACTACAACACCCCGCCGGCCATTGCCGTGCCGAAGGATTCGCCGCTGAAGGATGCCTCGCCGGAAAGCCTCAAGGGCAAGACGCTCGGCGCACAGGGCTCCACCACCCACGCCAACTATGCCGAAAAGCACCTCAACGCCGCAGAGCTGAAGATTTATCCGACGGCTGACGAGTACAAGCTCGACGTGGCCGCTGGCCGTATCGACGGCGTGGTGGACGACATCGTGGTTCTGACCGAATGGGTCAAGTCGGCTGAAGGCGCCTGCTGCAAGATCCTCGCCCCGCTTCCCGTCGATGAAGAAATCAACGGCAAGGGTGCCGGTATTGCGGTTCGCAAGGGCGACACCGAACTGGCCGACAAGTTCACCAAGGCTATTGCCGGTATCCGCGCCAGCGGAAAGTACAAGGAAATTCAGGACAAGTACTTCGACTTCGACGTTTACGGCAAGTAATGGCTTACAGGGCGCGGTTCCGGCCGCGCCCTTTCCTTATCTTTGAGAATGCAATCATCAGCGGGCAATAAGACCTGCAAGGGGAATACGGAATGGGCGGACTTTCTTCCGCATTCGGCTCGATCTGGGCCACTTTCCTTGATCTTTTCGATCCGTTTTGTGGTCGTTTCGGCATCTTCACCCTGTTCGGGGATGGATCTTTGCTGGCCTGCGGCGTCGATGGGTGGGGAGACGAAATCGGTTTTGGCGTCAAGATCACCATGGCGCTGGCACTGGCAACACTTCCGCTTGGCCTGATCATCGGCTTTCTCGTCGCCCTCGCGGCCCAGTCGGAGGAAAAGTCTCTGCGCCTCTCGGCGGGCGTCTACACGACGATCTTCCGCGGCTTGCCCGAACTTCTGACGATCTTCATCATCTATTACGGTCTGCAAATGCTCATCCAGACGGTTCTGGCCGCCATCGGGTTCGAGCAGCGGATCGAAATCAACGCCTTTCTGGCGGGCATGGCAGCCCTTGCCATCGTCAACTCCGCCTATTCCTCGGAAGTCATGCTTTCGGCGTTTCGCGCCATCCCCAAGGGACAGTACGAAGCCGGGGCCGCCCTTGGCCTCAGCCGCACAAAGACCATGCTGCTGATTGTCCTGCCGCAGCTGATCCGCATTGCCCTGCCCGGCCTCAACAATCTCTGGATGATCCTCCTCAAGGATACGTCCTACATTTCCGTCATCGGACTTTCGGAAATCATGCGCCAGACCGGCGTTGCTGCGCGCAACACCAAGGAAGCCTTCTTCTTCTATTCCATCGCCTGCGGCCTCTACCTGCTGCTGGCCATGCTGTCGTCCTTCGGCCTGAGCTTCATTGATCGCTGGGCCAAGCGCTCGGAGGTCGGTCGATGAGCCACGCCCTTGAACTCATTCCGCCGCGCCCGGCCCCGCCCGAAGCGTACCGGCAAGTCACCCCGGCCCGCCTGTTCGGCTTCGCCCTTCTGGCGCTATGGTTCCTGCTCGGCCTCGCGCTTTTGGGCATGATGGTGTTCAACTGGGACACCGAAAAATTCGTGAAATATGGCCCGCGCTATATCTCGGGTCTGGGCGTTACCCTGACGCTCGTGACCACTTCGATCATTTTCGGCGCGCTTCTGTCTCTGCCGATCACCTTTGCCCGCATGTCGAAGAACCGCGTCCTCAACACGCTGTCCTACGTCTATGTGTATGTCTTCCGCTCGACGCCACTGCTCGCGCAGCTCTTCCTGATCTATTACGGGCTTGGCATGTTCCGCCCGCAGCTGGAACAAGTCGGCCTGTGGTGGTTCTTCAAGGACGCCTGGTATTGCGGCCTGCTCTCCTTCGCGCTGAACACCGCCGCCTATCAGGCCGAAATCCTGCGTGGCGCCATTCAGAGCGTGCCGCGCGGCCAGCACGAGGGTGCCGCCTCGCTCGGCATTCCCAAAGCCGTCACCTTCTTCAAGATCATCCTGCCGCAGGCCCTGATCGTGGCGCTTCGCCCTTACGGCAATGAAATCATCCTGATGATCAAGGGTTCGGCGGTTGTTGCAATCGTCACCGTCTTCGATCTCATGGGCGAAACCCGCTACGCCTTCTCCCGCACCTTCGACTATCAGGCCTATCTGTGGGCCGCGATCTTCTATCTGGCGATCGTCGAAGCCCTGCGTCATGTCTGGGCCTGGCTGGAGGCGCGTCTGACCCGTCACCTCAAGCGGTGACGGGCAAAGCCCACTGGCAGCACTCACAAGACGAGGCTGCTAGTAGATTGTTTTCAATGACAAATTTCGCACGAAATGCGTTTTGTTAAGCTTCGATTAAGCAAGATCTGGTGCCATGGGCAAGTCGATCCGGCTAATTCGGGAGCACGCAGATGCACGAAGAAATGGAATTGATGCTGAAGGGCTATGGCCTGACCACAGCCCATATCTTTTATCGCCTGCCCGACCATCCGTCCCTGCTGCAGACCTATCTCTGGCAGGATTATGATCTGGCCCCGGACTTCCCCCAGATGAAAGGCTTTCTGAAATTCTGGGAGGAAAAGCTCGAGGGACCGCTGCATTCGGTGCGCTATGTACACCGCAAGCTGATTACAGCCACGGAATGGCGGGCTTTGAAGGGCGAATTCATCCTGCACTGACCACCCGTTCCACCTTCTGTGTTGCGCAGCAAGGCTCGCAAGGCTAGAGCATCGCTCAGATTTTGCGAAAACGGAGCGGCATGCGATGAGCAAGCAGAAGATTGACGAGGAAGCCCTGGCGGAAGCCTATAACCGCGCTCTGGCCCTGGAAAAGGCCGGCGATGTGGACGCCGCCGTGAAGGCTTACGAGGACGTTCTGGCCATCGATCCCGAAGATCATGGCGGTGCAGCCGTGCGCATCGCCGCCATGGGGCGCGGCGAAACGCCGACCAAGGCACCGGATGCCTATGTCGAAACCCTCTTTGACCAGCACGCCGAAGCCTTTGAGGACATTCTGGTCGAGCAGCTCGGCTATGCCGTGCCGGTTCTGGTGCGCCAGCGCCTGCAGACGCTCGGTCTCGGCCCCTTCAAGCGCATGCTGGACCTCGGCTGCGGTACAGGCCTCACGGGCGGTACGCTGCGTGATCTGGTCGAAGACATCACCGGCCTCGACATTTCCGAAAACATGGTCGAAATCGCCCATGAAAAGGAACTCTACGACACGCTTTACGTGGCAGAGGTCGAGGACTTTCTGGAAGACAATGACGACGAGCCCTTTGACCTGATCACGGCAACCGATGTGCTTCCCTATCTCGGCGCACTGGAACCGCTCCTCTTCGGGGCCGCGGAAAACATGGTGCCCGGTGGCCTGCTGATCTTCTCGTCGGAAACCTTGGCCGATGCGGTTATGGCCGGTCGCCCTTATATGGTCGGCCCGCACCAGCGCTTCGCCCACGCACAGGACTATGTGCTCGCCCGTCTGGCTGAAACCGGCTTTGAGCTGGTGGAGATCACCGACATCAACGTGCGCATGCAGGATGGCGAACCGACGCCGGGCCACCTGTTCATTGCCCGCCTGAAGTAAAACGAAAAAGGGCCGCGAAAGCGGCCCTGAGATTGATGAGAACCCCTTCTGCACATTCTTATAGGTAGAACGGATATCGATCTCCCCTTCTCCCCGCCTGCGGGGAGAAGGTCGCGGCAGCGGGATGAGGGGCGAAAAAACGCACTAATTCATCATCTTAGACGTATTTTACCTGCGGCTTTGCCCCTCACCCCAACCCTCTCCCCGCAGGCGGGGCGAGGGGGAATAGAGGTCCAGGATTACCTCAGTCCTCGTTGGACTTCTGCGTATCGAGGATCATGTAATCGAGCGGCAGTTCGGTCGTATACTTGATCTGCTCCATCGCAAAAGCCGAGGACACATCGCGGATCTCGATCTTGGCGATCAGACGCTTGTAGAAGGCATCATAAGCCCCGATATCCGGCACCACGACGCGCAGTAGATAATCCACATCGCCGCTCATGCGGTAGAACTCGACCACTTCCGGGAATTCGCCGATCACCTCGGAGAACCGCTTCAGCCATTCGATGGAGTGGCTGTTGGTGCGGATCGACACGAAGACCGTCACCTTGGTGTTGACCTTGACCGGATCGAGCAGCGCCACGCGACGGCGAATGACGCCATCTTCTTCCATCTTCTGGATACGCCGCCAGCACGGCGTCGTCGAAAGACCAACCTTCTTGGCAAGGTCAGCGACGGCAAGCGTGGAATCCTCTTGCAACAGGCGCAGGATTTTGCGGTCGAGGCGATCCATGATCATTCTCCAATGAAATAATTTTCCGATTTATAGCGCTTTTCTCGGGATTTGAAAGAACCTCATTCTAAAAAGAAAGCATTTCTACGCTGCGGCGCAACTGTGGCAAGACATTCTCCTCAAACCACGGATGGCGCTTCAACCATGCTGAATTTCGCCAGCTGGGATGCGGAAGCGGCAGAACGCGGGGACTGTCATTGGCCAGAAAAGTGTCACGCCAATGGGCAACCGTCTCCGTCATCGAGGCCTTGCGCCGCGAACCGAGATGATAGGCCTGCGCATGCTGGCCGATGGCCAGAACAAGCTCCACCTGCGGCATCGCGGCCATGATTTTCTGCCGCCAGTGTGGCGCGCACTCGCGGCGCGGCGGCAGATCATGGTTTTGCGCATCATAACCCGGAAAGCAAAGCCCCATGGGGACAATGGCAAAGCGCGCCGGATCATAAAAGGCCTCGCGATCCACGCCCATCCACTGCCGCAAGCGGTCACCGGAAGCATCATTGAACGGCAGGCCGCTTTGATGCACCCGAAGCCCCGGCGCCTGCCCGGCGATCAGAATACGCGCCGTTTTCGAAAGAACGGCCACGGGCAGCGGCTCATGCGGCAACCGATCCGCCTCGCCTTTGGCGGGATGGTCCCGGCACAAGCGGCAGGCGGCTATCTCGGCGGCCAGCGCATCGAGCGCACCTGACCCCCCGCCATCATCGCCGCCAACAACCACCGCCCCGTGCCGGCTCATGCGCTGACGGAAGGACGCGCGGACACCACCCGATGCCAGCGCCACACATTGGCATATTCTTCCGGACAGGTGATGCGGGCAGGTTTCATGAAATCGAACGCCACCAGCGCGGTGATGTCCGCCACGGAAAAATGCTCCCCGGCAATGTAGGAGCGTTCGGCGAGTTCCCGATCCAGAAGAGCCAGAAAAGCGAGCGCCTTGGGCTTGTTCGCTTCACCCCATTCAGGCACCTGCGGCACTTCGGACGCCACCATGGCCGGATGCAGATGCCGGAAGGCGGAAAGCACCGCCATGACGAAGTTCAGTTCCACGCGCCGGTTCCACATCTCGACAAAGGCTTTTTCGCGCGCATCGCGCCCGAACAGCGGCGGCTCGGGGTGCGTTTCCTCAAAATAGCGGCAGATGGCGATGGATTCCGAAAGCACGGCACCGTCATGAAACTCGAGAAACGGCAATTGCCTGAGCGGGTTCATGGCCGCAACCTCGGGCGAGCGATGCTGCATCGCGCCCATGTCCACTTCCACGGTCTCGACCTCGATGCCTTTTTCCTTGAGAAAAATACGCACCCGCCGCGGATTGGGCGCCCATTTGGAACTGTAAAGCTTCATGGCAAATCCTCCTCTTGCCGCTCGAATCCGAAAAAGCGCAGAACATCATGGATGAACGAACGCAGACCTCCTCCGTCCACATCGCCGTTAACCCGTCGCCAGTCCTGAGGCCGCTCAAAGGGCCCGGCCCAAAGCCCACGTCCCTCGTCCCGCGCCTTCGCTTCCAGACCACGATAATCCACGCCGCGCGACGGATAGGCAATGGCCAATCCCTCCTCGATCATCCGCGCATTGAGATCGCTCTCACCGCGAAGGCACACGACAAGAAGCCGCCCGTAACGGTCCCTCTCCCGGCCATGGCAAAGGATGCCGCCGCCCGCGACCAGACGCAACAATTGCTCGCGCGCCACCTCGCCACAGGCCCATCGCGCATCGGATGCACCGCAGGTTTGCGCCCGTTCCGGCGCATCTATCCCCTTGAGACGATAGCGTTTTCCGTTCAAAGACAGCGTATCACCATCACTGACGCGAAAGGCGCCCTGAACCGTCTCTTCCGTCGCTGAGGCCGGCGGCTGGTTGACACGCGCAGCAATCAGCAGGCCAAAGATCAACAGGGCCGCACCTGTGAGAAAATCGCGAATGATGCGGAAACTGCGCGACACGTCCCTGCCCCGTTAAAGCCGTCCACCACGGCCAAAACGCCTCTCCTGAAGCGAATCGTCAGTGGCTTGCCCACCAGTCTAGCAGCCCCAGTTCCATCGGTTGGTGGCCCCCGTGAATATGGCAAACAAATCCTTTCGGCAGCATCTTCTTAAGGATTTCGCTTTACGCTTTGGCCAAACTGCGACTGGGCATCTGGCGTTATGGTACAAGGCGTAAATTCCACTCACGATAAGAACATCGTTGATCTGACCCGCTCTCATCGCAACCGTGCGGTTTCGAAGGCGGTTCGTGCAACGCGTGAGCGGCTGCGATCGAACGGCGATGGCGGCGCGCGCCAGTTCGAACGCGAAACCATGGTGATGTATCTCGGCTCGCTGCTGCAGAGCGCCTCCATCATGCCCCTGTTCATCTTCATGGTGACGGGTATCGGCGTCTATATCAGCAAGGATCTGCGCCTGCTGGTCTGGGCCGTTGGCTTCATGCTCATCCACTCGGCAATCATTCTGTTGGCGCGCCGGGCGGAAAAGCAGGAAATCACTCTGGACGTAGCCCAAAAGTGGCACCGAATCTTCCTTGCCATGCAGGCTCTGAGCGGCTGCGGCTGGGCCTATTTCGCCCTGATGCGTTGCGAGGCCTGTGGCGACTCTTTCGTCTTCTACAAGGGCGCCATTCTGCTGATTGCCATCTCCCTGACGGCGATGACGACAATCATGCTGCGCCCCGGCGTGCTGGTCACATTCCTGCCGGTGGTGATCGGACTGCTGATCCGGTTTGCCATTGATCGCGACATGGCTAGCGTTGCGCTGACGGCCATCACCGCCACCGCCATGGTGTTCTTCCTGTTCATTGGCTACCGCTTCTATTCGGCCAACCTGCGCATTCTCTCCTTCCAGTCCGAAAAGGACGACCTGATTGCGGAACTCGAAGTGGCGAAATCGCTGTCCGACGAAGCGCGCCGCCGCGCCGAAGAGGCAAACCTTGCCAAATCGCGCTTCCTCGCCTCCATGTCCCATGAATTGCGCACGCCGCTGAACGCCATTCTCGGTTTCTCCGAAGTGATGGCGACCGAAGTGCTCGGACCGCTCAACAATCCGATGTACAAGGAATACTCGCGCGATATCCACAATTCCGGCCAGCACCTGCTGAACCTGATCAACGAAAT
Source organism: Pseudomonadota bacterium (assembly GCA_020161665.1). Classification (GTDB taxonomy): domain Bacteria; phylum Pseudomonadota; class Alphaproteobacteria; order Rhizobiales; family Rhizobiaceae; genus Ectorhizobium. The sequence continues at coordinate 125,760 of JAIUPA010000041.1, forward strand.
CCTCGATCTTTCGCGCATTGAAGCCGGTCGCTACGATCTTCAGGAAAGCGCCATTTCACTGCTGGAAATCGCCGAGGATTGCATCGGCATGATCCAGCTGCGTGCCCGTGGCAAGAGCATCACGATCTCGGAACAGTTCGAACCGTCCCTGCCGCAGCTCTGGGCGGATGAGAAATCCATCCGTCAGGTGGTGCTGAACCTCTTGTCCAACGCCGTGAAGTTCACCCCGCAGGGCGGCGAAATCATCGTGAAAGTGGGCTGGACCGGCTCAGGTGGACAATATCTGGCCATCAAGGACAACGGCCCCGGCATTTCCGAAGAGGAAATCCCGGTCGTCTTGTCGGCCTTTGGTCAGGGTACGATTGCCATCAAGAGCGCCGAACAAGGCACCGGCCTTGGCCTGCCCATCGTTCAGGCGATCCTCAACAAGCATGGCGGCCAGTTCCTGCTGAAATCGAAGCTACGCGAAGGCACCGAGGCCATCGCCATCCTGCCCGCCCAGCGCGTCATGCAGAGCGTTCCCGCCGTGGAAGAAGCGCACGCCATCGATCGTCGCAAGAAGACGTTCGCCTGAACAGCAAATCGATCAGAAGAACAGCGCCCAGAGGAAATAGGCGCCGTTTGCCACCAGAATGCAGAACACAGCAAAGGAGCCCAGGTCCTTTGCATGCTTGCCAACGGTGGAGATTTCCGGGGAAATCCGGTCGATCACTTCCTCGACCGCCGTATTGAGCGCCTCAACGGCAAAAAGCAGCATCATCAGCACCAGAAAGCCGAGAAGACGGGTGATCCCGACGCCCGCAATCAGCAGGATGACAAGACCTGCCACGAAGGCCTGAACCTCGTGGCGAAAGGCCTGCTCGCCCCAAAGGCGCTTCGCGCCCGCCATAGAATAGCTGTAAGCCGCAAAAACATGGGCAACGCCCGTCTGCTTGGTGAAGCCGGATTCTTCGCTCAATGCCAGTTCCTCCCGTCCGTCCGCTCAAGCCTTGTTGGAAACGCCGGCCTGCTCGAAGGTCGCCATGCCCGAATGGCAGGCCGCAGCAGCCTTGACGATCCCCGCGGCAAGGGCCGCACCCGTACCTTCACCCAGACGCATGCCAAGCGCCAGAAGCGGCGTCTTGCCGAGCATTTCGATGGCGCGCAGATGCCCCGGCTCGCCGGAGACGTGGCCGATCAGGCAATGATCGAGAGCGGCAGGATTGGCCGCCTTCAAAATGGCAGCCGCAGCGGTCGCCACATAGCCATCAATCAGAACGGGGATCTTCTGGACACGGGCGGCGAGAATGGCACCCGCCATCGCCGCGATTTCACGACCACCCAGACGACGCAGCACTTCCAGCGGATCGGAGAGATGATCCTTGTGGAAGGCAACCGCCTGCTTCACCGCCGCAATCTTGCGCTCCAGCAGTTCGCCATGCGAGCCGGTGCCAGGACCAACCCAGTCTTCGGCCTCGCCGCCGTAAAGCGCCAGATTGATGGCGGCCGCAATCGTCGTGTTGCCGATGCCCATTTCACCGATGCACAAAAGATCGGTGCCACCGGCGATGGCTTCCATGCCAAAGGCCATGGTCGCAGCGCAATCGCGCTCCGAAAGGGCGGCCTCACAGGTGATGTCGCCGGTCGGGTAATCGAGCGCCAGATCGAAGATCTTCAGGCCGAGATCATAGGTGGCGCAAATCTGGTTGATGGCAGCGCCGCCCGCCGCGAAGTTCTCCACCATCTGCTGCGTGACCGAAACCGGGTAAGGCGTGATGCCGTGTCGGGCAACACCGTGATTACCGGCAAAGATGGCGACCAGCGGACGCGTCACCGACGGAGCGCGACCGCTCCACGCCGCCAGCCACATGGCGATTTCCTCAAGGCGACCGAGCGAGCCTTCCGGCTTGGTCAGCTGCTTGTTACGGGAGCGGGCGGCGGCAAGAGCTGCCACATCATGGCCCGGCAGATCACGGATGAGGGTACGGAAATCGTCAAAAGGCAGACCGGTGACGCTCATTCATCAAGTTCCTTGTATTCCGCAAGCGGATAGGCAATGTGTTGCCGCCTCGGATCAAACGCGAGCGGCTCGAAATCTCATGCCACGGCGCGCATCGAGTCAGCCATGACGGAAAGCTCTCATACGCGGGCTTTGCGGCGCAAACAACTGCTAACAAGGACTGGAACGCCATGCAAATGCCGCCCAACCTGCAGAAAATCATGATCGCCATCGGTTTTCTCAGCCGCCTTCCCGTTCCGAAGTCGGTGTGGACGGATTTTGACGGGCGCGTGGCGACAACGGCGCACCTCTTTCCTCTGGCCGGACTGGTGATCGCCCTGCCCGCCGCCTTCACGCTCTGGCTGCTGATGGCGCTGGATGCGGACCCGCTTGTCGCCGCGGTAGTGGCGCTCGGCGTCCTGACGCTCACGACCGGCGCACTGCATGAAGACGGCCTTGCCGATTGTGCCGATGGCTTTGGTGGTGGAGCAAGCCGGGATCGCGCACTGGAGATCATGAAGGACAGCCGCATCGGCACCTACGGGGCCATTGCCCTGATCCTGTCCTTTGGGCTGCGGATCGCCACCCTATCAACCCTTGCGACCGAATTGTCGCCGCTGGCGGCGGCGGCAATTTTCGCGGCCATCGCTCCGCTATCGCGCGCCATGATGGTCACCCACTGGCAGGCGCTTCCTTCGGCCCGTGCGAACGGCACGGCGGTCTCGGCCGGTCAGCCGGATGTGTTCATCGGCGCGCTGGCGCTGGCGACGGGCACCGTTCTCTCCGGCATTCTGCTGATCGCCGCCCTTTCCTTTGCCGCGCTGCTTCTGACGCTGGTGGCCATGGCCATCGCCACCACCCTGATGAGTCGACGGGCGACCTCAAAGATCGGCGGTCACACCGGCGACACGATCGGCGCGACCGAGCAAGTGTGCGAAATGGCGGGCCTTCTGGCCCTCTCCCTGCTCGTGTGAGGCGCCATTCATGGAAACGCCCTGTATCCGCATCTGCGTCATCGATCAGGCCTCCGGTCTTTGTGAAGGCTGTGGCCGCACATTGGACGAAATTGCCGGATGGAGTGCCATGACCGACCGCGAACGGCAGAGCATCATGAAGGCCTTGCCCGCCCGGCTGGTTCCGTTGAAACGCAAGGTCAGACCCGCATGAAGAACCCATTCCTGATTCTTTTGCTGGTCATCATCGGCGGCGGACTGGCGCTCCTGCTGTTCAATGGCAGTCAGGGGCAGACCATGGGCATGGACAATGATGATTTCGCCCGCCTTGTCGCGCTTCTGCCGCTCGCCCTGTTGTTTGGTTCCTCGATCATCATTGGCAGCCGCTATCGCACCGTGGAAGTCGTCCGCAACATCGCCATCTGGATGGCGATCCTTCTCGGCCTGATCGTGCTGTGGCTCTACAAATCCGATTTCACGATGCTGGGAGACCGCATCCTGTCATCGCTGGTGCCCGGTCGAGCCGCCGTCACACAGGCGTCAAACGGCAAGACGGAAGTCACGCTCTACAAAGGCGCAAATGGCCATTTCGGCGCGCGGGTCGAGGTTAACGGCACCACCATTCCCATGATGGTCGATACGGGTGCCAGCAGCATGGTTCTGTCCTTCGAGGATGCGCGCAAGCTGGGCCTTGATCCGGATCGCCTCGCCTTTTCGGCGACCGTCATGACCGCGAACGGGCGCGCACTTGCCGCCCCCGTGACCCTGCAGGATGTGGCCATCGGCCCCATTCACCGCCAGCGCATTCCAGCCCTCGTCACACCACAAGGCAGCCTGGACGAAAGCCTGCTCGGCATGAGCTTCCTGTCAACGCTCACCTCGCTGCAAATGCAATCCGAGGAACTGCGCCTGATCGATTGAGATCAGTGGAAGACGCTGAAGAAGAACTGCGCGGAAATGACGATCAGGAAAACACCGAACGCCTTTTCTAGCTGCTTCTTCGAAAGCGCATGGGCAAGCTTTGCCCCATAAGGCGCCGTATAGAGCGTCACCGGGATCATCAGGCCAACAGCCAGCCAGTTGATATAGCCGGTCGAAAACGGCGGCAGGCCTGCAGCTCCCCAACCGGCCCAGATATAGCCGATCAGACCGGGCAGAGAGATCAGCACGCCGACGCCTGAGGACGTGGCAACGGCCTGATGGATCGGACGGCCATAAAGCGTCATGAAGGTGTTGTTGAGAACGCCACCGCCTATCCCCATCAGGCCGGACAGAACACCGATACCGGAGCCGACGAGAAAGCGGACGGGATTGGGCGGCAGATCATCACCCAGCCGCCAGCTTTCGCGATTGAAGATCATGCGGAAGGCAAGGATCAGCGCGATGCAGGCGAAAATCAGCCGCAGCGCCACGCTGGACGCATAGGCGGCAATCGCCGTGGCCAGCAGCGTCCCAAGCGGAATGGCAACGATCCAGCCTTTCAGAAGCGCCGTATCGACCGCGCCGCGTTTGCGATGAGCCGAAAAGGACCGGATGGAGGTTGGCACGATGATCGCCAGCGACGTACCCAGTGCCAGATGCATACGCACCTCATCGGGAATACCGAGCAGCCCGAACATCTGGTAGAAAACGGGCACGAGAATGGCACCGCCGCCCACACCGAAAAGCCCTGCCAGAAGGCCAGCCACCACGCCTGCCGCCAGAAGGGCTGCGACAAATGGCAATAGTTCCGAAATGGGGGGCATACATCTCTCTCCTGAAGGACCGTCTCATCGCTTTCGCAAATGCATCGGGGTCCGGCAAGAGCGCTTTGCCCGCCCTCAGTACGCCTTTCGCTCAGCCGCAGTGCCGATAGCCGGAATTGCGGCTTCTGAGATCGAAATGGAAATGGTTCCAGTGATCGGGATCGCTGCCCGGTCCCAGCACGGTGTTGAAGTAGCGACAACTGTCGCTTCGAACGGTGTTCAGCAGACCCTTTTCGCGGAAGGAAAAGAAGCCTTTCTTGCGCACGTCGATTTCCTTGCCGCTGTTCAGCACAATGGTGCCAATATCAACGGCATTGCCATGCGCATGTTCGGACCAGGGATTGTTGGCGCGCGAATTCATGCGGCGGCAGGAATAGCCCCCCATCAACTGAACCTTCTTCACGCCGCTGAAATAACGCGCCCGCGACGAGGGTACGAGTTCATTGCGCGTCCATTGCGCAAAGGCCAGCGCCACCTGACAGTTCATCGGCGTCTCGTTGACAGAAACACCGCCCCCCACGCCGGAAAGCTTGATCGGCCAGGCAATGCCGCAATTGGCGCCGTCCTGAATGCGCGGAATCTCACGGAAGGTCGCCCCCATCTTGCGCAAGGATGCACGGCAGCTCGCCTCGGAGGCGGGCATGATGTCCTGCGGCGCGGGCATGTCCGTCTGCATGGTCGACATCGGCGCATCGGGGTGAAGCATCGCCACCTGCTGGCCCGCCGGATCGGGCGAAAGAGCGGGCGAACGCGGCGCGACCAGAACCGGCTGATCGGTACCAATCCCGTCCACCACCGGCTGGCTCGTCGTGCCTTCGGCAATATCAAGCGCCTGCTCTTCGGCAAGGCCAACCACACGGGGCTGGCCGGCAGGTGCTGATGCGACCCCCAGCCCTTCATCCATGTTGATGCCCTCGCCGGACGGCGTAGAGCCGGCATAGGATTCCATGACCGCGCCGGCCTGCTGGACTGGCATCTGCGTCATCGGATAGGCCGCTGTGCGCGAGACCGGAGCAACCGGCTGGCGCGCGATCGAACCGACGCGCGTGGCATTGTCCACGGGCGCAGGCGGCACAAGGCCATCCGTCGAGCATGACGAGATTGTCGAAGCAAGAAGAAGCGCGAAAACCGCGCGCTTTGAAATGAAACCGTACGACATACTAGACCGTCTCCACCGCACAGCGGCTTCCAGCACCCGTTCCAGACTAGCAAAACAGGGTAAACGATCACTTACCCGCGCCATGCTCCCGGACGGACATGATGCAAACGAGAAAGGGCGCGGCTTGCGCCGCGCCCCCAGTCGTCGCGTGCTGAAATGAAAGGGTCAGGCGGCGCGGGACGTGCGTCCCATACCGTTATCGAGACGGAAGCGCGCCAGAAGCGTCGAAAGCTGTTCGCTCTCATGTTCCAGCGTCTGGCTGGCAGCCGTCGTTTCTTCAACCATGGCCGCGTTCTGCTGCGTCATCTGATCCATGTGATTGACGGAGGAGTTGATTTCGCCAAGGCCGGTGGACTGTTCACGCGCTGCCGTGGCAATCGACTCGACATGCTCGTTAACACGGCTGACGAGCGACTCAATCTCAAGCAGCGCTTCACCCGTTGAGCGGACCAGCGACACGCCGGTGGAAACTTCATGCGCCGACTGCGAAATCAGCGTCTTGATCTCCTTGGCCGCCTGAGCCGAACGCTGGGCCAGTTCACGCACTTCCTGCGCAACAACGGCAAAGCCCTTGCCCGCTTCGCCAGCGCGTGCGGCTTCAACACCGGCATTGAGCGCGAGCAGATTGGTCTGGAAGGCGATCTCGTCGATGACACCGATGATCTGGTTGATCTGCGTGGACGACTTTTCGATCCGGCTCATCGCGTCGACCGCGTTGCGGACGATCTCGCCCGAACGGTCGGCACTTTCCGTGGTGGCGCGCACCAGGTCACGAGCCTCATTGGAACGCTCGGAGGCCATACGCATGGCAGCGGAAATTTCGTCGAGAGCGGCAGCGGTTTCCTCAAGGGCAGCGGCCTGCTGCTCGGTGCGGCGAGACAGATGGCCCGTCGCTTCGGAAATGTTGCCAGCGCTGTCACGCACCACCGAACCACTTTCCGCAATGGACGTGATGACCTGACGCAGCGCCGAAGCGGTTGCGTTGAAATCTTCACCAAGCTTACGGTATTCGGCATCGAGACCGCTGACATGCGCCGTCAGATCGCCAGCCGCCAGACGTTCCAGAGCATCACCCAGCGTATGCATGGCATGGCTCTGGCGCTCGGCAGCCGTACGGAAGGCGCCTTCATTGGAGGCACGCTCGGCATCGATGATGCGCTGCTGCTCGGCTTCGCGCGAACGAAGACGCAGACGCTCGGCAACCGAATCCTTCAACTGGGCCAGCGCACGTGCCATGTCACCAATTTCATCCTTGCGGTCCGTATCCGTCACTTCGGCGCTGACACGCTCCTGAGAGATTTCGCCCATGGAGTGTTTGATTCGGGCAATCGGACGCGTCACGCTGGTCACAACAAACCAGGCCACGCCACTGATCAGCACCAGACCCGTCAGGCAGACCAGACCGAAATAAATGGCGTTCTTTCGGAACATCGCGGAAAGGTCATCTGCATAGACGCCCGTACCGATCACCCAGCCCCACGGCTGGAAACCAGCCACATGCGAATACTTCAGAACCGGCTCCGGCGAACCCGGCTTCGGCCACTTGTACTCGTGGAAGCCCGAGCCATTTTCACGAACGATTTTGACGAAGGCATCAAAGATCGAACCACCGCTCGGGTCCTTGATATTGCTGACATTCTGGCCATTCAGCTTGGGATTGATCGGATGCATGATCATCACCGGCTGCATGTCATTGATCCAGAAGTAGCCCGTACCGCCATCATAACGCATCGAACCGACATAGGAGGCCGCAGCAGCCTGCGCCTGCTCACGCGTCATCTCCCCCGACTTTTCCATCTGATGATACCGATTGAGCACTGCCAAGACGGTATCGTCGAGCATCTCGAGGCCCGACTGGCGCTCATGAACAATCTCATTCTGCGCATGGAAAAGACCGAACACCAGCGCCGAGATCATCACGGCCCCGCCGATGACGACCAGAAAATAGAGACGAACGCCAATTTTGAGGTTCGAGAACATGAATGCACCTCCACTAATTTAGGTGCACCTTCCCGCAAATTCGTTAACGGGCCGCTAAGCTTTAAATCACACTAAAATAACATTTCTTCGAGAACTGTATTTTTTCAAATCCAAAGCGCAGAATGAGACAGTAATAGAATTTTTCACCACGGATATATCGCATAGTGAAAAGTTCAAATTCCAATAGCGGAACAAACCTTCGGAAATTTGTCGTCAAGCGGGCATTTTGCCTCATCGTCCTTGCACACCCATCAATCACGCGCTACGGACTATACGAAAGTATGATCACGCAAAGCACGCGCTTTTCTCGGGTGCTCATTGATTTCAAATGGATAGTGCTGCCGCGCTGGGAATCAGGAAGGAATGGCGAATGAACGACACACCGCAACCCATGGGCGAACTGACGCTGAGAACCCTTGCGATGCCAGCCGATGCGAACCCGGCAGGCGATATTTTCGGGGGCTGGGTCATGTCGCAGATGGACTTGGCCGCCGGCATCCGCGCCGGCGAACGTGCCCGTGGTCGTGTTGTTACCGCCGCCGTCAAGGAAATGACGTTTGAGAAGCCGGTGAAGATCGGGGACACGGTTTCCATCTACACCGACATCGCCCGCACGGGCCGCACCTCGCTGACCATGAGCGTTGAGGCCTGGGTCCACCGCCAGCGTTACGGCGGTCTGGAGAAGGTGACGGGCGCCACCTTCATCATGGTTGCCATGGATGAAAACCGCCAGCCCATGCCGCTGCCGCCGGAAGAGTAATCAGATCCGCCTGAACTCAGCGGATGCCCCCCTATCAAGGCCGGGAAAGACCGTCCCGGCCAAGACGTCCGCTCCCACTCCGAACTGCCTTTGCAGCAGAGCCGCAGCCAGCGCGCGTACGTCCTGCGTCGGGAGCAGGTCACGATCCTCATAGAGCTGACCATCACCGATGCCGGGCCACCGGCCCATAACCTTGCCGCCCGCGATATCCCCGCCCGCCACAAGGGCGACGCCACCCGTGCCGTGGTCGGTGCCTTGCGATCCGTTTTCCCGGGCGGTACGGCCGAACTCGGTCATGGCTAGCACGACCGTATTCTTCCAGTTCGACCCAAGCGCGGACTTCAAGCCGGTCAGAACGGTCACGAGATCCTTGGCCGCACGGGAAAAGACATCCGGCTGCTGCGCATGGCTATCCCAACCATCAATGGAAAAGGCCGCGATCCGGTAATCGCCGTTCAACATGCCAGCCGTGAAACGGGCCATGTCGTCCATGCTCTGCCGCCGCTTGCCTGTGCCCAGCAACCGTTCCGTATCGGCATCGGCACGCAGCGCCTCATCGAAGACGCGCGAGAAGGCGGGATCTTCCGTGTATAGCCTGCGCATGAACCCGACCATGTCCGGCGACATGCCGATGGACGAGGTTTCCTCCCATACATCGACCGGGTTTGATCCCGCCAGGATCAGTTCCATCGTCGTGTTGACATCGATGGCCCGTAGCCCGCGCGAGCGGTCGGTAACAGAGAGCGCCCGATTCAGCCATCCGGTCCGTGTTCCGTCGGCACTGGCCGTGCCAGCCTCCAGAATATCCTGCCCGTCGAAATGGCTGCGTCCGTCACGATAGGGTGTCGAAACGGCGTTGACGAAGGCAAGCTCGCCCGAAGACCACAGCGGCATCAGCGGCGCGGCATCCGGATGCAGACCAAAATAGCCATCCAGATCGAGCAAGCCACGATCCGGTGTCAGCGCGAGCGTCGGGCGCATGCCTGCAAAGGCCTTGTCGCCATAGGGCTGGACGAGATGCAGGCCATCCATGGCACCGCGCAGGATGATCGCAACGAAGCGCCGGTCACCCGGCATCGCCGCAAAACTGACCGGCGCAAAGGCCGGAGCCGCCGCCAGCGAGCACGCCCCGGCCAGAAAGCCACGACGGGTTACGGAAAACGCCTGTCCCATGCTTACCTCCTGTTGAATTCGGCTGAAGCCAGAACCATGGCAATGCCCTGCATCCGGTTCGGCGCACGACCGATCACTTGCAACGTATCGGGCCGGGCAACGTCACCGAGCACATCCTGCGCCAGCGCGACAGGCTCCTTCACCTGAGCCAGAGCCGCGGCGCGGCGCGCCCAGTTGATCCGCTCGGCCAGTTGCGCCGGTGTCAGCCAGGCATCGCCATGCTCATCAAAGCCCGCCGGGCTTGGCGGTTTCCAGATGGGTTGCCCCATGCGCCGCATGGCTCCGTCGGTCATGTCCCGCATGGTTTTCGCCGTTTTGTCCTGCGTGACCATATCAACGACGGGCAAGGTCGATTGCAGCGTCGTCCCCGCATTGACAGCCCGAAGGCCCGACACGATGAAATCGAACGGTCGCTTGATCTTCTGGCCGAAACCATCCCATGCGCGCGGATGATCAAGCATCGCCGCATAGACCGCCGTCAGGTCGCCATCGGTCTTCTTCCACGCGGCCAGCATGGGCTTCACCACCTCGTCCGGCGGCGTATCGGCAATGAAATGCGTGACCAGCTTGCGGCAGATATGAAGCGCCGTTTCCGGTCGTCCGGCCAGATCCGTGATCATCGCATGGCTGTCGGCTTGCGAAATGCCGTTGCCGCCATAGTTCTTGCCCAGAACGACTTTTTCGCCCGGCTGCGCCAGCGCGGGCCGGAACACCGCGCTGAAATCACGTCCTTTGTCGACGGTCATACCCGTCAGGACAAGCGCTGCGTTTCGCACATCCGATTGCGTGTAACCGCTGCGCGCCCCCATGGTGTGAAGCTCGATCAGCTCGCGGCCCAGATTTTCGTTCAATCCGATGCGCCGTTTGCGGGCCGCCTCGGAGGAAGGCCCTGCCGACTTGTCCTGATCCAAGAAGGTCAACATGCCCGGGTGATTTTCCGCAGCCAGCAACAGGTCGACAAAGCGCCCGGAAATATTCGGGCGAATGGCTTCGGCCTCGAACAGCGGCGTCAGAAAGCGAGTCGCGTCATTCTTCATCGCGCTGATCGAGAAATGATCAAACCAGAAGGCCACCAGCCGCTCATGAAATCCGTAGGGCGATTGCACGGCCTGTAGAACGCGTTCCATCAGATCGGTCAGAAAGAGCGCGTTGCGTTGATCAATCAACGGCTTCTTGTACTGCGGATCGACGGTTCCCTCACGAATACCCTCATCCGCCGTGTTGATTTGCACTTTCAGATCAATGCCTTGCTTCAAGTGAGCCGCCGCGCCGTCCTTCAGGAAAGCGGGCACCTGCCCCTTTGCCGCAGACAATTGCGCCAACAAGGCATCACCATCCGCAGGTCCGTCTTCGCCCGGGGCAAAACCGTAGCCATAGCGGATTGCGGCATATGTCTTTCGTGAGATGGCCATGTGCGCCTCCAGAAAGTCGAACAGGGACTCAAGGTGGTCGCCAAATATGGCCGCAATGTCGCAGAACCGGGTTCATTTCGTGAAGTCACGAAATCGTAATGTTGCGCCGCGTATGGAGAATGTTTCCCTTTTGTACCGCCAGCCTCTTTTCTTTGCGGCGGACTCCCGCCATATTCCCGCCCATGGCACGGAAACCGAAAAACACCGACGCACCCTCAGGATTCGAGGAAGCCCCCCAGGCCGATTTTGAAGGCACACCCTACGAGGGCAACGTCTCCGACTGGCTGCGGCAGCTCGAAGAGGATGCCGAAGCGGGAAGCTTCGAATCCCGGCGCGAAGTCGCCTCCAAGGCGGGCAAACATCGCAAGAAGGTTGAGATCACCGCGGCGAAATCGTCGCGCGGCACCTCCATGGGTGGCTCGAACGATCCGAAGACGCGCGCGGCGGCGGGTCTCAACCCGGTCTCCGGTATTGATATCTCGCTGGAAGACGCTGGAAATCTGGCGACGAACGCCGTGACAGCCACCGTCGAGGCCCTCTCCGCCCTCATCGAAAGCGGCAATCCGCTTTTCAAGGACGGCAAGCTCTGGACCCCGCACCGCCCTGCCCGCCCCGAAAAATCGGAAGGCGGCATCCCGTTGAAAATGGAGACGGAATACCAGCCCGCAGGCGACCAGCCGACGGCCATCCGGGATCTGGTCGAGGGACTGGAAAGCGGCGAGCGCAGTCAGGTTCTGCTCGGCGTCACCGGCTCCGGCAAGACCTTCACCATGGCCAAGGTGATCGAGGCCACGCAGCGCCCCGCCGTCATTCTCGCCCCCAACAAGACGCTGGCAGCGCAGCTGTATTCCGAGTTCAAGAACTTCTTCCCGAACAACGCGGTGGAGTATTTCGTTTCCTACTACGACTACTACCAGCCGGAAGCCTATGTGCCGCGCTCCGATACCTTTATCGAGAAGGAATCGTCGATCAACGAGCAGATTGACCGGATGCGCCATGCCGCGACCCGCGCCATTCTGGAACGAGACGACTGCATCATCATCGCCTCGGTGTCCTGCATTTACGGTATCGGTTCGGTCGAGACCTATACGGCCATGACCTTCCAGATGAATGTCGGTGATCGGCTGGACCAGCGCCAGCTGCTGGCCGACCTCGTGGCCCAGCAATACAAGCGGCAGGACATCAACTTCGTGCGCGGTTCCTTCCGCGTGCGTGGCGATACCATCGAGATCTTCCCGGCCCACCTTGAAGATGCTGCGTGGCGGATTTCCATGTTCGGCGATGAGATCGACTCGATCGCCGAATTCGATCCGCTGACCGGCAAGAAGACCGGCGATCTGAAATCGGTGAAGATTTACGCCAATTCGCACTATGTGACGCCGCGCCCGACGCTCAATCAGGCCACCAAGTCGATCAAGGATGAGTTGAAGCACCGTCTGGCCGAACTGGAAAAGGCAGGCCGCCTGCTCGAAGCGCAGCGTCTGGAGCAGCGCACCCGCTACGATCTGGAAATGCTGGAAGCGACCGGCTCTTGCTCGGGCATCGAAAACTATTCGCGCTACCTCACCGGACGTAACCCCGGCGAGCCGCCGCCGACACTTTTCGAATATATTCCCGATAACGCCCTGATTTTCATCGACGAAAGCCATGTGACCATTCCGCAGATCGGCGGCATGTATCGCGGCGACTTCCGTCGTAAAGCGACGCTGGCCGAATACGGTTTCCGCCTGCCCTCCTGCCTCGATAACCGCCCGCTGCGGTTTGAGGAATGGGACGCCATGCGCCCGCAGACCGTCGCCGTGTCGGCCACCCCCGGCAATTGGGAGATGGAACAGGCCGGCGGCGTCTTTGCCGAACAGGTCATCCGCCCGACCGGCCTCATCGATCCGCCGGTCGAAGTGCGCTCCGCCAAGACGCAAGTTGACGATGTTCTGGGCGAAATCCGCGAGACCGCCGCCAAGGGCTACCGCACGCTGGTTACGGTGCTGACCAAGCGCATGGCCGAGGACCTGACCGAATATCTGCATGAACAGGGCGTGCGCGTCCGCTACATGCACTCCGACATCGACACGCTGGAACGCATCGAAATCATCCGCGACCTGCGTCTCGGTGCCTTCGACGTGCTGGTGGGGATCAACCTGCTGCGCGAAGGTCTCGACATTCCCGAATGCGGCTTCGTCGCCATTCTCGACGCCGACAAGGAAGGCTTCCTGCGTTCGGAAACGTCTCTGATCCAGACCATCGGCCGCGCCGCCAGAAACGTCGATGGCAAGGTCATCCTTTATGCCGACCGCATCACCGGCTCGATGGGCCGCGCCATGGAGGAAACCAGCCGCCGTCGCGAAAAGCAGGTGGCCTGGAACGCGGCCAACGGCATCACGCCGGAATCGGTGAAGGCGAAGATTTCCGACATTCTCGACTCGGTTTACGAGCGCGACCACGTTCGGGCCGATATTTCCGGCGCCACCGGCAAGGGCTACGCCGCGGGTGGCCACCTCGTCGGCAACAATCTGCAGGCCCATCTGGAAGCGCTGGAAAAACAGATGCGCGATGCCGCCGCCGATCTCGATTTCGAGACCGCCGCCCGCCTGCGCGACGAGATCAAGCGTCTCAAGGCAGCCGAACTGGCCAGCATGGACGACCCCATGGCCCGCGAGGAAGCCCGAGGCATGGAAGCCAAGGGCAAAACGGGCAAGCCCGAAGCAGGAGCGAGCACAAAATCCCTGTTCGCCAAACCCTCGCTGGACGACATGGGACCGGGAACCGATCTGGAGCGTCCCGCAGGCACCGGCCTCTTCCGCAAGAATACGCTGGATGAAATGACCGTGGGCCGCACGGAAAAGCCCATCGGCGCGCCGGAAAAAGATGACCCGCGCCCGATTGTGCGCGGCAAGGTGGGGGCTGGCAGCTACGAAGACCCGGCCGACCAGAAACGAAAAGGTCGAACCAAAGGCAAGACCGGAAAACCGGGAAAGTAAGGAAGAGCGTCTCCCGTAGTAACCGCAATCCAGACTGCTGACAAAGATTGCAAACCTCTCTCTTCGTCATGGTCGGGCTCGAACCGACCATCCATAAGCCATCGAAATGATGGATCCTCGGGTCAGGCCCGAGGATGACGGAAGTGGGGAGGAGAGGTTTTTCATCAACCTCCGCAATCCTGGTAAGGCTTGCCGTTATTGGGTTTTAACGACATTCCGCGTTGCCAGTTGCGCGCAATCTATTTCGTGCTAGCAGTACTGTGCCCATTTCCGCAAAAGGACTCAATCGCATGAAAAAGCTGTTTGTCGCAGCCACCACCGCCCTGATGCTGGCCGCTCTGGCTGGCAACGCCAATGCCTCCAACTACAAGTTCCCGAGTGATGATCCGGTTGCGGCCGTCGTCATCCCGGATGACTGGGAAAGCGGTGAAACGGAATCCGGCGTCGAAGCCACCTCACCTGACGAAGCTGTCTACCTCTCCATCGACGTGGCCGACGCCAAGAGCATCGACGCTGTGGTGGACGATGCCATTACCTGGCTCGGCGAACAGGGCGTGACGGTTGATCCGGCCACCTCCAAGAAGTCCGAAGACAAGGTCAATGGCAAGGACATCTTCTTCGTGTCGTGGTCCGGCAAGGACAAGGACGGCCCGGCCTCCGTCGGCCTCGCCACCATGGTGCTGAACGCCAAGACGGTTCTGGTCTTCACCTATTGGGGCACCAAGGGCGAAGAAGAAAAGAGCCTCCCGGCCATCAACTCGATCCTGAACTCGGTCACCGAGCCCTGATTTTTGCCTCACGGCCCCATCCAGAAACACGAAAGCCCGGGGAAACCCGGGCTTTTTGTTGACTATAGAGCGGCACACTCTGAAACTATGACGTGGTTAGATTTATTTGGAGACTGAATAATAGAAAGTGCCTCTTTACGCAGTATCTTGTTTCCAGAATACGCAACTTTTCCTTGCCGACTTGCATCAAGAACAAGCTTATGCTTTTGCAATGAAGCGATCACATCTTGCGCAAGCATTTTCGCCCTATGATCAAGCCCACGAACCAACGCACTCTCAAGTCTAGCTGAGCCAGATTGAGTGTATATCTTACGGAGCGTGACAACCAAAACCCTAACCCCAAGCGGAAGACTTGTTGCCAGCACATCGTTGTTAACGCTGTATTCGTTAGTATATTGATCGACATCACAACAATCGAACTGAGAATCGGGCAAATCTTCGTCAGATACAAGCCCCTCAATAGTACCGATAAGACATCTCTTGAACTTTAGATTTGAAGAAAGAGAATCCATACTCGGATAGTTCAAACGCTCTATAATACAATTATCAAAATCGATAGAAATTCCATCGTATATTTCATCACACAAGTCAAGCTCACGAATTGAAATTCCGCTAAACGTGGAGTTCTTGAGAACAAACCCGTTCATGAGTCCAACACAAAAAATGTCGAACGACATTTGATGTTTCACACGCTGTTGCGCAAGATTAAAAGCAGAGAAAACAACACCACGCTCAGTTGATGATTGTGTAAGCATCTCACACACCATCTCACGTCCAATATCCGACATTTCGCTCGAAACGTCCTGAACCTCTCCAACTTCGTACTCAGAAGAATAAGGATTCAATATATACTCATAGAGATAAAAGCCTGAGCATGCATGCATGAAATCATAGTCTACAAAAATTCGGTTCGCCGGTTTCTCAGGAGCCACTCCCAGTCCGGGAAGGCGCAACAATGTGTTTCTTTCACCTTCCGTGACGTGATATCCAGAGACCTTATAAAATATGTCGTCCATTTCTGACGGTGTAAAGGTTGTCTCCCAATCTGAGTTACGTCTCGCCTCCATTGCTAGTGCGCTTAAGAAGCGTCGGATGGTATTTGCATCTACACCCTCTGACTGCTCACTCTCACGCTGAGCAATCATTTTTAGCATTGAAAGCCAGGCACGCCCTCGAGCATTGTCACCCGAGTAGTCGGGGTAATCCTCCCCTTATTGATGGGGTTCATCTGTAGAATTCACGCGGCCCTTTTCAGTTTCTGGGCGGGCGTGATGCCGCCAATGCCCATGTTGGGCCGTTCGTTGTTATATGTCCAAAGCCATTCTGTGGCGATCTCC
>JAIUPA010000042.1 GCA_020161665.1 Pseudomonadota bacterium
GCAGGCCATCATCATCGCAGCAGGTCTGTCCGGCGTGAAGACCAATGCCGATCCGGGTCCTTACTCCGACATCGACATGTATGCCGAAGGCCACACCATCACCAACGCCCCGAAGCTGCCCTTGAACCTCCTCGACGCCCTGCGCGCCTACGAGGCCGATACCGAACTCCAGCAGGCCCTCGGCACCAGCTTCTCCAAAGCTTACCTCAAGCTCAAACACAACGAGTGGAACACCTATTGCGCCCAGTTTACCAGCTGGGAAGCCGCAACGACCCTCGATATCTGAGACACCCCAGACAGGAATTGCGGACGCCGGGCTTGCCCGGCGTCTTCATTTGGGGGTAAGCCACCGCCAGCAACGCTAAGGATTGACCGACATGAAGACCTATGTGCTCACCGTCACCTGCCCGACCGCACGCGGCATCGTCGCCGCCATCTCCGGTTATCTGGCGGAGCGCGGTTGCAACATCGCCGATTCATCGCAGTTCGACGACTTCGAGACCGGCAAATTCTTCATGCGCGTTTCCTTCCGTTCGGAACAGGGCATCCCCCAGGAGGATGTGGCCGCGGGCTTTCGCCCGGTGGCCGAGAAATTCGGCATGGATTTCAATATTTACGACGCCGACAAGCCGATGAAGGTTTTGCTCATGGTGTCGCGTTTTGGCCATTGCCTGAACGATCTTCTCTATCGTTGGCGCATCGGTGCCCTGCCGATTGATATTGTCGGCGTGGTCTCAAACCACTTCGATTACCAGAAGGTTGTCGTCAACCACGACATTCCCTTCCACCACATCAAGGTGACGAAGGACAACAAGCTGAAGGCCGAGGCGCAATTGCTGGAGATCGTCGAGCAGTCCGGTACGGAACTGGTCGTCCTCGCCCGTTACATGCAGATTCTGTCGGACAAGCTCTGCCAGACGATGTCGGGCAAGATCATCAACATCCACCACTCGTTCCTGCCATCCTTCAAGGGGGCAAACCCCTACAAGCAGGCCTATGAGCGCGGCGTGAAGCTGATCGGCGCAACGGCGCATTATGTGACGGCTGACCTCGATGAAGGTCCGATCATCGAGCAGGACGTGGTGCGTGTAACCCACGCCCAATCACCGGACGACTATGTCTCGCTCGGTCGTGACGTGGAAAATCTGGTTCTGGCCCGCGCCATCCATGCCCATATCCACCACCGCACCTTCATCAACGGCAACCGCACCGTGGTCTTCCCGGCATCCCCGGGGTCCTATGCCTCGGAGAGGATGGGGTGAGGAGCGGTCGGGCCGAATGGCCCGAGCCATCGATCCAGTGAATCGATGGCAGCGACGAACGCGCGAAGCCATGCGTAGCGCCGGGAAAGCCGAGAATGCCGAACGCGCGAAGCCACGCGGTGCGCCGGGCGTCGACCCCTAAGCCTCAAAACGCCGTAAACGTCATGGTCGTCAGCGTGCGCACAATGCCCGGAATATTGGCGATATTCTCGTTGATGAACTTGCCCGCATCCTGCTCCTCGGTGAGGTAGATTTTCATCAGGAGATCATACTCGCCGCTGGTCGAGTAAAGCTCGGAAACGAGTTCCGTCTTGTAGACGGCATCGGCCACCTCATAGGTCTTGCCGGGCGCGCATTGCAGCTGGATGAAGATCGGTTTCATCGGATATCCTGTCATGAAGGGCGGCGAATCCCGCCTGTTTTGCGGTCACTATGCCGTCAATCCGCCACCGGCGGCAAGTCCGCCTGCGCCGTGATCCATTGGCGAAAGGCAATCAGCGGACGGTAATCGCTGCGCTCGCTGGACGACGCGAGATAGTAGCACCCGGCATTTTCCATCGCCGCGCCAGCGCTGACCAGTCGCCCGGTTTCAAGTTCATGCGCGATCAGAATGGTGGGCACCAGCGCTACGCCGAGCCCGCTTTCCGCCGCCTGCGCCAGCGTGGAAAACTGGTCGAACAACATGCCGTGCACGCTTTCAAACGCCACGCCATTGGCCGTAAACCATCCCTCCCAGGCATCGGGCCGTGAGGTGATGTGGAGAAGCGGGGCTCCAAGCAGGTCGGCCGGATGATGAAGCCCGTGCGCCACCTTGAAGGCCGGGCTGCACACCGGCATGACATTTTCTTTCATCAGAAAGGTCAGGTCCGCCCCCGGCCAGTGCGGCATGCCGAAATGAATGGCCGCATCAATCGTATCCAGCCTGAAATCAAAGGGTTGCAGCCGGGTGACGAGGTTCACCGTCACACCCGGATTCTCCGCCAGAAAGGAGGACAGACGAGGGGCCAGCCAGCGCGTGCCGAAGGTGGGCAGGATGGCGAGGTTCAGCGAACCGCCCTCCGGATTGGCCCTGAGATTGAGCGACGCCGTCGAGATGCGCTTCAGCGCCTCGCGGATTTCGCGCACATAGCTTTCACCGGCCAGCGAAAGACGAATGGTCTGACGTTCCCGCAGGAAAAGATCGGCCCCCAGCTGATGCTCCAGCAGACGGATCTGGCGGCTGACGGCGCTCTGCGTCAGCTGTAATTCGCGCGCCGCCGCCGTGACGGAACCTGTGCGGGCCGCCGCCTCAAAGGCGGAAAGCAATGAAAGGGATGGCAGAAACCGGCGGGCGGGCAGCATGATCATTCTCCCACGGAATGAACTCTTGATAAAGAAGCGATATTCACGCGCCTGAAGGCGCTGTAAAGAGGAAAACCGTCATGCGCACGGAATGATCTCCTCCTCAACCTTCTCCGTGCGGCTACTTGGGACAAAAAACACATGCTGAACGACCCCCGCACGCACGGACTTTGGGAACAAACCGCCCCTGAAGCACCCGCCACGCCTGAACTCGAAGGCCTTGAGACCGCCGATGTCGTCATCGTCGGCGCGGGCTATACGGGTCTTTCGGCGGCCTACCATCTGGCAAGCCAGGGCAAGAAGGTTGTCGTTCTGGAAGCCGTCGAGATCGGCTATGGCGGCGCGGGCCGCAATGTGGGCCTCATCAATGGCGGTATGTGGACCATGCCGGACGAATTGCCCGGCGTGCTTGGGCCGCTTTATGGCGACCGCCTGCTGTCGCTTTTGGGCGATGCGCCGCTTTACGTGCGCAGTATTATCCAGAAGCATGGCATCGAATGCGAACTGGAGACCAATGGCACGCTGCATCTGGCCGTCGGCGATTCCGGACTGAAGGAAATCGAAGAGCGCTGCCGTCAGTGGTCGGCGCGCGGCGCACCCGTCAAGGTTCTGTCTGCGGAGGAAACGGCCAAGCGCGTCGGCTCGAAGGCCTATTCCGGCTCCCTGCATGATCCGCGCGCCGGAACGCTGCAGCCGCTGGCCTATGCCCGTGGCCTTGCCAGAATTGCCGTCGAGGCAGGTGTTTCGATCCACACGAAGAGCGCCGTCACCGGCCTCGCCTTTGAAAACGGCCAGTGGACGGCCAAAACCGCCAAGGGCTCGGCATCGGCCCCATGGCTCCTCTACTGCACGGACGCCTATTCGAGCGGTCCCTTCGAGGCCATCCGCAAGGAACAGGTCTATCTGCCCTATTTCAACTTTGCCACGAAGCCGCTCTCGCCCGCCCTTCTCGAAGAAATCCTGCCCGGTCGCGAAGGCTGCTGGAATACGAAAGAAGTGCTCTCCTCGTTCCGCATGGACAAGGCCGGGCGCATCGTCTTCGGCTCGGTCGGCGCGCTGCGCAACACCGGCTATGCGGTGCATAAGGACTGGTCTGTCCGTTCGCTGAAGAAGCTCTTCCCGCAGATAGGCAATGTCGAATTTGAGGCCGAATGGTTCGGCTGGATCGGCATGTCGGATGATGCGCTGCCACGCTTCCACAAGCTCGGCCCGCAGGCTGTCGGCTTCTCCGCTTATAACGGTCGTGGCATTGCGCCCGGCACCATCTTCGGCAAGACGCTGGCCGAACATGTTCTGGGCCAGATTGCCGAAGCCGAACTGCCGCTGCCGCTGACCACGATCAGCGAGCCTGCCTTCCGCTTCGCCAAGGAAGCTTTCTATGAAGCGGGCGCCCAGATTGCCCATATTGCCGGTGCGCGGTTCTGATCGCGCCCGGACGCCCTATATGTGAAACATCGCCAAACCGAATAACGAGAAAATCTCCGGAAGGAATAACATGACGCTCACGACCTTTGACCTCGCCAGCGAAGCAGGCAAGATCCTTTCTGGCCTCGGCGTTCCCGCCGCCCTTTGGAAGGAAGGCACGCTGGCTGTGCGCTCCCCCGTCACCGGCCAGCCGCTTGGTTCCGTTCAGGAAGTCGGCCCGGCAGAAGCCGTCAAGGCTATTGACGCCGCCCACATCGCCTTCCTCGAATGGCGCATGGTGCCGGCCCCCAAGCGCGGCGAACTGATCCGCCTGCTGGGCGAGGAACTGCGCGCCGCCAAGGACGATCTTGGCCGCCTCGTCTCCATCGAAGCCGGTAAGATCACCTCCGAGGGCCTCGGTGAAGTGCAGGAAATGATCGACATCTGCGATTTCGCCGTCGGTCTTTCCCGCCAGCTTTACGGTCTGACGATCGCCACCGAACGCGCTGATCACCGCATGATGGAAACCTGGCATCCGCTCGGCGTCACCGGCATCATCTCCGCCTTCAACTTCCCAGTGGCCGTCTGGGCCTGGAATGCGGCGCTGGCCATCGTCTGCGGCAATGCCATCGTCTGGAAGCCGTCGGAAAAGACCCCACTGACCGCCATCGCCAGCCAGGCCATCTTCGACAAGGCGCTGAAGCGTTATGTCGAAGCCGGTTACACCGCCCCCGCCAACCTTTCGACGCTGCTGATCGGCGGCGCGGCTGTCGGCGAAGCGCTGGTCGATCACCCGAAGGTTCCGCTGGTTTCGGCCACCGGCTCCACCCGCATGGGCCGCGCTGTCGGTCCGAAGCTGGCCGGTCGCTTTGCCCGCGCCATTCTCGAACTGGGTGGCAACAACGCAGCCATCGTCACCCCGACGGCCAATCTCGACCTGACGCTGCGCGGCGTTGCCTTCGCCGCCATGGGCACGGCTGGCCAGCGCTGCACGTCGCTGCGCCGCCTCTTCGTCCATGAAAGCGTCTATGACACGCTGGTTCCGCGCCTGAAGAAGGCTTATGCCTCCGTTCCGGTCGGCAATCCGCTGGAAGCGGGCATGCTGGTCGGCCCGCTGGTCGACGAAGCCGCCTTCAACGGCATGCAGAAGGCACTGGAAGAAGCCCGCAAGGCTGGCGGCAATGTTGCCGGCGGCGAGCGCCTGCTCTCCAACGAAGCCGCAAACGCCTACTACGTGCGTCCCGCCATCGTCGAAATGCCCACGCAGGTTGGCCCGGTCATCGAGGAAACCTTCGCCCCGATCCTCTACGTCATGAAGTATTCGGACTTCGACAAGGCACTGGAACTGAACAACGACGTTCCGCAGGGTCTTTCGTCCTCCATCTTCACCAACGACATGCGCGAAGCGGAAGCCTTCACCTCCGCCCGTGGTTCGGATTGCGGCATTGCCAACGTCAACATCGGCCCGTCCGGTGCGGAAATCGGCGGTGCGTTTGGTGGTGAAAAGGAAACCGGCGGCGGTCGCGAATCGGGTTCGGATGCGTGGAAGGCCTACATGCGCCGCGCGACCAACACCATCAACTACGGCTCCTCCCTGCCGCTGGCGCAGGGCGTGAAGTTCGACGTGGAATAAGGACAAACGTCATGGCTGACACCTTGAGCAACGGGGCGGAATTCCGCCCCGCCGGGCGCGTGACGTCCATCGCCGTTTCGGAGATCGTGCGCATCACCGCCCGCGCCCAGGGCATGAAAAAGGAAGGCCTCGACGTCATCATCCTCGGTGCGGGCGAGCCGGATTTCGACACGCCCGACCACATCAAGGAAGCGGCCTGGCGCGCCATCAAGGCGGGCCAGACCAAATACACAGCCCTCGATGGAACGCCCGAACTGAAGGCTGCCATCATCGCCAAGTTCAAGCGCGATAACGGCCTTGAATTCGCTCCCGATGAAATCACCGTCGCGACGGGTGCCAAGCAGGTCATCTTCAACGCCATCATGGCAAGCGTAAACCCCGGCGATGAGGTGATCATCCCCACGCCCTACTGGACCTCCTATTCGGATATTGTCCAGATCGCGGGCGGGGTGCCGGTTCTCGTGCCCTGCCTTGAAAAGAACGGCTTCCGCCTGACGCCGCAAGACCTTGAGGCTGCGATCACACCCAAGACCCGCTGGCTGATGCTCAACTCACCGTCAAACCCGACGGGCGCCGCCTATACGGCAGAGCATTACCGCCCCATTCTCGATGTGCTTCTGAAGCATGAGCATGTCTGGGTCATGGCTGACGATATGTACGAGCATATCCTCTATGACGGGCTGGAATTCGTGACCCCGGCACAGGTCGAACCGCGCCTGAAACACCGCACGCTGACCATGAATGGCGTCTCCAAGGCCTATGCCATGACCGGCTGGCGCATCGGCTATGCCGGTGGCCCGAAGGCGCTGATCAAGGCCATGGCCGTGGTCCAGGGTCAGGCAACCTCCTGCCCGTCTTCGGTCAGTCAGGCGGCGGCTGTTGAGGCCCTTAACGGTCCGCAGGACATCGTCCGCGAGCGCTGCGCTGACTTCCAGAAGCGCCGCGATATCGTCGTGGCCGGGTTGAATGCCATTCCGGGGCTGGTCTGCCCCAATCCGGAAGGCGCGTTCTACACGTTTGCCTCCTGCGCGGGCGTCATTGGGCGCACGACGCCGGACGGCACCGTTATCGCCTCGGACCGCGACTTTACGAGCTATCTGCTGGAAAGCGTCCATGTCGCCGTGGTGCCGGGCGCAGCCTTCGGCCTTTCACCCTATTTCCGCATCTCCTATGCCACATCGGAAGCGGAACTGAAGGAAGCGATTGCCCGGATCGCCAAGGCCGTTGCCGCGCTGAACTGAGGCAAGCAAATCCTTTCGAACGACAAAGGCCGGGGCAAAACCCCGGCCTTTTTGATCTTTCGCATTTCCTCACGCGGACAAACCCGTTTAACTGGTCGTGCGGTCAGGGAGATCTGCCATGACAGAAAGCCAGCAAACGACCATTGCCTTTCTTGAGGCCGCCTTGGCGGATCGGCCCATCCGCCGGGTCGAAACCCATATCTCGCTGGTGCTGATGGCCGGGGACACCGTTTTCAAACTGAAGAAGACGCTGAAGCTGCCCTATGCCGATTTCTCCACTCCACAGTTACGGCTCGCCGCCTGCGAGAACGAGGTGGCGTTGAACCGCCGCACGGCACCCGACCTTTATCGCGGCATTCGCCGTATCACCCGCACAGCGGATGGCGGTGTGGAGTTTGACGGCCCTGGCGACCTCATCGACGCGGCCGTTGAAATGCACCGCTTCGATGAAGACGAACTTTTCGACCGACTGGCCGAACGCCATTCCCTATCCCTGCCGTTGATGGAAGAAACGGCACTCGCCATCGCCCGCTTCCATGACAAGGCCGATGTGCTGCACACGGGCGGCGGTGCCGCCAACCTGCGCGCCGTGCTCGATATCAACCGTTCTGGCTTTGCCACGTCCCATGTCTTCACGCCGGGGCGCATCGACGCACTCGACGCGCGGCTGCGCCACCATCTGGACCGCCATGCCGAACGGCTCGACGCCCGTGAAAAGGACGGAAAACTGCGCCTTTGCCATGGCGACCTCCACCTTCGCAACATCTACCGTACCGAAACAGGCCCGCGCCTGTTCGACTGCATTGAATTCAACGACGCGATTGCCTCGGTGGATGTGCTCTACGACCTCGCCTTCCTGCTGATGGACCTGTGGCACCGTGGCCTGCCCGACCTCGCCAATGCGGTGGCAAATCGCTACATCGACCGCACGGGAGACGATGACGGATTTATCCTCCTGCCGCTCCTCATGGCCATCCGCGCCGAAGTGCGCGCCCATGTGACCGCAACGCAGGCTGAACATGCGGGAAAGAATGAAGACGCACTTCGCAAACTGGCCGGGGAATATTTTGATCTGGCCGAAGGTCTGCTCGGCCATACACCGCCCTGCCTCATCGCCATGGGCGGCTTTTCCGGCTCCGGTAAATCGACGCTTGCCGTCGCAATCGCCCCGATGATCGGCCAGCCACCCGGCGCGCGCCTTCTGGAAAGTGATCGTCTGCGCAAATCGCTCTTTGGCGCCGGGCTTGCCGAACGCCTGCCGCTTGAGGCCTATACATCGGATATATCGCAGACGGTCTATCGCCAGCTATTTGAAAAAGCCGAGGCGATTCTTCGAGAAGGGGGCTGCGTTGTGGTCGATGCCGTATTCGACCGGGCGGACGACCGCGCCACCTTGGCCGAAATCGCTCAACGCCTCGCAGTTCCGTTTTACGGATACTGGCTCGACATGGATGGCGAGTGCCTGAAAGCCCGCATCCTCAGCCGTTGTCAGGGCGATTCGGATGCCACGGTCGATGTGCTGGAAAAGCAAATGGCCCGCGATACCGGGCCAATGGAATGGACAAAACTGAACGCCGCCAGTTCCTCCCAGAATCTGGCGGCGCAGGTTCTCAAAGCAATGAAGGCAGATCAGCCAGCCAGCATATAGCCGTAGGTGCCAAGCACCCCGACAAGCGCCATGCCGCAGATGGTGCGGGTCTTGTTGTTGAGAACAGTCTCAAGAATGGACTGAAAATTCATGCGGTGATCTCCTCTTCCCTGCTAAACAAATTAGATGAGATACCTTCAGGAAGAAAGCCCCCGGCATATTGGACAAAAGCATGATGAACCTGATCACCGATATTGAAGGCGTAGCCGTTGGTCATGCCACGGATCTGACACTCGGCTCGGGCGTCACGGCCATTATCTTTGATGCACCGGCAGTCGCATCCGGCTCCGTTCTGGGCGGCGCACCGGGTGGCCGCGACACGGCCCTTCTCGATCCCTCCATGACCGTGCAGACCGTTGATGCCTTCGTGCTCTCCGGCGGCTCGGCCTTCGGGCTGGATGCGGCGGGTGGCGTGCAAGCGGGCCTGCGCGAAATCGGCAGGGGGCTGGAGGTCGGATCGACGCGCGTACCCATCGTGCCGCAGGCCATCCTCTTTGACCTCTTGAACGGCGGCGACAAGAACTGGGGGCTCCATTCCCCCTACCGCGACATGGGTTACGAAGCCTTCCGCGTCGCGGCCAAAGGCGCGTTCGCACTGGGCAGCGTCGGTGCCGGAGCAGGCGCCACAACGGCCACCTTGAAAGGCGGCCTCGGCTCGGCCAGCGCCATGACCTCGAAAGGGATCAAAGTGGCCGCACTGGTCGCCGTCAACGCTCTGGGCAGCGCAACGGTGGGCGATACGGCCCATTTCTGGGCGGCACCCTTCGAGAAAGAGGACGAATTCGGCGGCCTTGGCCTGCCCACCCACTTCTCGGAACAGGATCGCGCGCTTCGCCTCAAAGGCGTTGACCTGAAGGCCACGACGATCGGCGTGATTGTCACCGACGCGACACTGACCAAGGCCGAGGCCCATCGCCTTTCGATCATGGCCCATGACGGCTTTGCCCGCGCACTTCTGCCCGGCCACCTGCCCGCCGATGGCGACACGGTTTTTGCCGCCGCGACAAGCCGCAAACCCGCCACTGACTTCGCCGGCTTCATGGAGCTGTGCCATCTCGCGACGCAGGTTTCAGCCCGCGCCGTGGCTCGTGGTGTCTTTGAAGCCACCAGCCTGCCCTTCGCCGCCTGCCCACCGTCCTGGAAGGACCGTTTCGGCTGAAACTTGGCCCCAACCGGAAACGGCAAGGATGACAGAGGGCCATTTCCATGTCAGGAAAGCGCCGGAGGAGACTATCATGGACGGAAAATTGCTGCTGACCTTCAACACCGGATCATCCACCGTGAAGATCGGCGTCTTTGATCATGGCCCCGGCTTCCTGAAGCGCATCGGCAAGGGCATGCTGGATTTCAGCAGCCGCCCCTTGACGTTTCACCTGATGGAAGGACCGCAAACCTTTCATGTGCCGTTGCGCAGCGAAGGCGATGGCGTCCTGACCGACGTGATCGAGGAGGTGTTCGAGTGGCTCGGCGAACATTTTGACCTGTCTGCGATTGATGCCGTGGCGCACCGCGTCGTGCATGGCGGACGTGATTTCACCGGCCCGGTGATGATCGATGAAACAGCACTGGGCGAAATCGAGGCGCTCACCGTTCTCGCGCCGTTGCACCAGCCCCATATCGTTCGTCTCATTCACGCCATCCGCAGCCTTCGCCCGGAATTGCCGCAAACGGCCTCCTTCGACACCGCCTTCCACCGCACGATGAGCGAACACGTCCAGCGTTTCGCCCTGCCGCGCGCACTCTACGACGAAGGCATCCGCCGTTACGGTTTCCATGGCCTGTCCTATAAATTCATCGCCGGTGAACTCGCCCGCCGCGACGCAACGCTGGCCGCAGGCCGCGTGATCACGGCCCATCTCGGCTCGGGTGCCAGCCTCTGCGCCATGAAGAATGGCCGCAGCGAAGACACGTCCATGAGCTTCACCACGCTTGACGGCATCCCGATGGCCACGCGCTGCGGGGCGCTCGACCCCGGCGTGCTTCTGCACCTGCTGACGGAACGCAGCATGAGCCGCCCGGCGGTGGAAGATATGCTCTATCGCCGCTCCGGCCTGCTCGGCGTGTCCGGGATCAGCGCTGATACACGCATGCTGCTGGCCTCCGACAAGCCGGAAGCCCGCGAAGCGCTGGACCTGTTCTGCTTCCGCACCGCTGGCGAAATCGCCCGCCAGACCGTGGCGCTCGGCGGTCTCGACGGCCTCGTCTTTACCGCAGGCATTGGCGAGAACCAGCCGCCGATCCGCGCCCGGATTGTCGAGCACCTCGGCTTCCTTGGCATTCGTTTGGATGAGGAGGCGAATGCCGCCAATTCGGAAGTGATTTCGGCGAAGGATTCGGCCGTAAAGGTCATGGTGATCGCCACCAACGAAGAGCGCGTGATTGCCGAAGAGGCACTGTCCCTTCTCGACGGCTGAGACAGGCCGGGCTTTCCAAAGCTTACAAATAGAAACGCCGCGTCAAGCCCCCTTAGACGCGGCGTTTCTTCCTGCCAGGTTCCCGTTCGGGATCAGTCGTTGCGCAGGCGACCTTCAACGAGGTCGAGCACAGAGCGCGCGGCATCCATAACATTGGTGCCGGGACCGAACACGGCGGAAACACCATGTTCCAGCAGGTAATCATAATCCTGACGCGGGATGACGCCGCCGACGACGACAATCACATGATCCGCACCACGAGCCTTGAGCGCTGCCACAAGCTGCGGAGCGAGCGTCTTGTGACCGGCTGCCAGCGACGACATGCCAACCACCTGCACCTTTTCCGCAACGGCCAGATCAGCCGCTTCTTCCGGCGTCTGGAACAACGGACCGGCAACGACATCGAAGCCGATATCGCCGAAGGCCGAGGCAATCACCTTGGCGCCGCGGTCGTGGCCGTCCTGACCGAGCTTGGCGATCAGAACGCGTGGAGCGGCACCCTTGGAAGCCTTGTAATTGCTCAGGCGATCCGCAAGGATCGACAGTTCCGGATCGCCCTCATAGGCCTTGCCATAGATGTTGCGAACAACCTTCGGAACAGCCGCGTGGTCACCGAAGACCGAACGCATGGCGTCGGAGATTTCGCCGACCGTGGCGCGTTCGCGGGCCGCGTTGACGGCGGCTTCGAGAATGTTGCCTTCGCCGGTCTTGGCCACTTCCGTCAGGCGGGCGAGAGCCGCTTCAACGGCAGCCGTGTTGCGGCGACGCTTGGTTTCTTCGATACGCTTGATCTGTGAGGCGCGAACAGCCGTGTTGTCGATTTCGAGAATGTCGATGGCGGCTTCGTTTTCCAGACGGAACTTGTTGACGCCGACGATGACTTCCTCGCCCTTGTCGACAGCAGCCTGGCGACGGGTCGCGGCTTCCTCGATGAGGCGCTTCGGCAGGCCGTCATCGACAGCCTTGGTCATGCCGCCCAGCGATTCCACTTCCTCGATCAGCGCCCAGGCCTTTTCAGCCAGTTCGTTGGTCAGGCTTTCGACATAGTAGGAACCGGCCAGCGGATCGACCACCTTGGTGACGCCGGTTTCGTTCTGCAGGATCAGCTGCGTGTTACGCGCGATGCGGGCCGAAAACTCGGTCGGCAGTGCGATGGCTTCGTCGAGCGCGTTGGTGTGCAGCGACTGCGTACCGCCAAGAGCGGCCGAAAGAGCTTCATAGGCCGTACGGACAACGTTGTTGTACGGGTCCTGCTCCTGCAGCGAAACGCCCGAGGTCTGGCAGTGCGTGCGCAGCATCAGCGAACCGGGCTTCTTCGGCTCGAATTCCTTCATGATGCGGGTCCAGAGCAGGCGCGCGGCGCGCAGCTTGGCGGCTTCCATGAAGAAGTTCATGCCAATGGCGAAGAAGAACGACAGGCGACCGGCGAACTCATCGACGTTCAGGCCCTTGGCAATGGCGGCGCGCACATATTCGCGACCGTCAGCCAGCGTGAAGGCCAGTTCCTGCACCAGCGTCGCACCGGCTTCCTGCATGTGGTAGCCGGAAATCGAGATGGAGTTGAACTTCGGCATCTCCTTCGCCGTGTACTCGATGATGTCGGCAATGATGCGCATCGAGGGCTGCGGCGGATAGATGTAGGTGTTGCGAACCATGAACTCCTTCAGAATGTCGTTCTGAATGGTCCCGGAAAGCTTGTCGCGCGAAACGCCCTGCTCTTCACCCGTGACGATGAAGTTGGCGAGGATCGGGATCACGGCGCCGTTCATGGTCATCGAAACGGAGATGTTTTCGAGCGGAATACCGTCGAACAGGATCTTCATGTCTTCGACGCTGTCGATGGCCACACCGGCCTTGCCGACGTCGCCGACGACGCGCGGATGGTCACTGTCATAGCCGCGGTGCGTGGCAAGGTCGAAAGCGACCGACACGCCCTGCTGACCGGCGGCCAGTGCCTTGCGATAGAAGGCGTTGGATTCTTCAGCGGTCGAGAAACCGGCATACTGACGGATCGTCCACGGACGACCGGCATACATCGTGGCGCGCGGGCCGCGGATGAAGGGATCGAAACCCGGCAGCGAGCCGAGGTGGCCAATGCCATCAAGATCCTCAGCCGTGTAGAGCGGCTTAACTGCAATGCCTTCCGGCGTGTTCCAGATCAGCGAATCGGCCGGGCGCTTGAGCTCCTTCTCGGCCATGATCTTCCAATCGGCGACAGTTTTATCCCCCGACATGCGATGTCTCTCCTCTAAAGCCTTCATTTGTATTGTTGAGCTGAGGGAAGCACGCGAACGCACTTCCCTCAACCGGCTTCATCCACGCGTCCCCCCCATGCCGGGCCGCTGCGGGTGTGGCTTTCGTGTGACCCGACGGTAAAGCCGGGTGGATGCGGGCGACCGGGCCGCCCGCATGAGCTGTGATCAGCCTTCGAAATCCATGATCATCTCGTCCACAGCCAGGCTCTGGCCCGGCTTGACGGGGATGGACTTCACAACGGCACGCTTTTCGGCGCGCAGCGTGTTTTCCATCTTCATGGCTTCGACGGTGGCCAGTGCCTGGCCGGATTCGACCTGATCGCCAACATTCACGAGAATGGAGGTGATCACGCCCGGCATCGGGCACAGAAGCATCTTCGACGTGTCCGGCGGAGCCTTTTCCGGCATCAGACGGGCAAGCTCGGCAGCGCGCGGCGAACGAACGCGGGCGACCGCGTCGATACCGCGCCAGCGCAGGCGGATGCCCGTGCCGGACAGGTTGACCTTGACACCCATGCTTACGCCGTCGACCACGAAGGTCGCATGGCTCTGACCCGGCACCCAGCCGCCGTTGACCGGCGAAACGCCGCCATCGGCAAACTTCACGAAGGAACCATCAGCATTGGCACCGAGTTCGAGTGCGAACTCGAAACCGGCAATGGTGGCAACCCAGTCGTTGCGAACAACGCGCTGGTGGTTGTCCATCGTGCCGGAAATCTGCACAGCGCGCTTCTGGAGCGTCTGGTTGATGATGGCAGCAATGGTGGCCAGCTTGCGGGCGCTGTCGGCATCCGCCGCAACGCCGGTAAAGCCTTCCGGGAACTCTTCAGCGATGAAGGCGGTCGTCAGACGGCCATCGCGGAAGCGCTCATGTTCCATCACAGCCGACAAGAACGGCAGGTTATGGCCGATGCCTTCGACTTCGAAGTCGTCGAGAGCCGCACTCATGGCGTCAACGGCCTCAAGGCGCGTCGGAGCCCAGGTGCAGAGCTTGGCAACCATCGGGTCGTAGTACATCGAGATTTCGCCGCCTTCGAAGACGCCCGTGTCGTTGCGGATGATCGCACCCGTGGTCGTTTCGCCTTCAACCGGCGGACGGTAACGCGTCAGGCGACCAATCGACGGCAGGAAGTTGCGGTACGGGTCTTCAGCGTAGAGGCGGCTTTCAACGGCCCAGCCGTTGAGCTTCACGTCAGCCTGACCGAAGGCCAGCTTTTCGCCCTGAGCCACGCGGATCATCTGCTCGACGAGGTCGAGGCCGGTGATCAGTTCCGTAACCGGATGTTCCACCTGCAGACGGGTGTTCATTTCGAGGAAGTAGAACTTCTTCTCCTTGCCATCGACGATGAATTCCACCGTACCAGCGGAGTGATAGCCCACCGACTTGGCAAGAGCGACAGCCTGTTCGCCCATGGCCTTGCGGGTGGCTTCATCGAGGAACGGCGACGGAGCCTCTTCGATGACCTTCTGGTTACGACGCTGGATCGAGCATTCGCGTTCGCCGAGGTAAAGCACGTTGCCATGCTTGTCGCCGAGAACCTGAATTTCGATGTGGCGCGGCTCGGTGACGAACTTTTCGATGAAGATACGGTCATCGCCGAAGGAGTTCTTGGCTTCGTTCTTGGAGGCCTGGAAACCTTCGCGGGCTTCCTGGGCGTTCCAGGCAATACGCATGCCCTTACCACCGCCGCCTGCAGAGGCCTTGATCATGACCGGATAACCGATCTGGTCGGAGATCTTCACGGCTTCGTCGGCATCCTCGATCAGGCCCATGTGGCCCGGAACGGTGGAAACACCGGCTTCGGCAGCAAGCTTCTTCGAGGTGATCTTGTCACCCATGGCTTCGACGGCATTCACCGGCGGGCCAATGAAGGTCACGCCTTCCTTTTCGAGCGCCGCTGCAAAGAGCGGGTTTTCGGACAGGAAGCCATAGCCCGGATGAACGGCATCAGCGCCGGTCTGACGGATGGCATCGATGATCTTGTCGATCACGATGTAGGACTGGTTGGACGGCGGCGGGCCGATATGCACCGCTTCGTCGGCCATCTTCACATGCAGGGCGTCACGGTCGGCGTCGGAATAGACAGCCACCGTCTTGATGCCCATCTTCTTCGCCGTCTTGATGACGCGGCAGGCGATTTCGCCACGGTTGGCGATCAGGATTTTCTTGATAGACATTGTCTCTCTCCCCAACTCAAAGCGGAATCGTGTCGTGCTTCTTCCAGAGCGTATCGATGCGCTTGTTACGCAGCGATGCGAACGCCCGGGCGATGCGCTTGCGGGAGCCGAAGGGCATGATGACTTCATCGATGAAGCCACGCTCAGCCGCCACGAAGGGGTTAGCAAAGCGGGTTTCATATTCCTTGGTGCGCGCGGCGATCTTCTCCGGATCGTTCAGTTCCGAACGGTAGAGAATTTCGGTTGCGCCCTTGGCGCCCATCACGGCGATTTCTGCCGTCGGCCAGGCGTAGTTGATGTCCGCGCCGATGTGCTTGGAGGCCATCACGTCGTAAGCGCCGCCATAGGCCTTGCGGGTGATGAGCGTGACCATCGGAACCGTTGCCTGGGAGTAGGCGAACAGAAGCTTGGCACCGTGCTTGATGACGCCACCATATTCCTGTGCCGTACCGGGCAGGAAGCCGGGCACGTCGACCAGCGTCAGGATCGGAATATTGAAGGCATCGCAGAAGCGCACGAAACGAGCAGCCTTGCGCGAAGCGTCGATATCGAGGCAACCGGCGAGAACGAGCGGCTGGTTGGCGACAACACCCACCGTCTGGCCTTCCATACGGATGAAGCCGGTGATGATGTTCTTGGCAAACGCTTCCTGGATTTCGAAGAAGTCACCCTCGTCGGCAAGCGCGAGGATCAGTTCCTTCATGTCATAGGGCTTCGTGGACGAATCCGGGATCAGCGAGTTCAGCTGCTCTTCATAGCGGGCCGGGTTGTCGTGGAACGGACGAACCGGGGGCTTTTCGCGGTTGTTGAGCGGCAGGAAGTCGAACAGCAGGCGAACCTTTTCAAGCGCCTCGATGTCGTTTTCGTAGGCGCCATCGGCCACGGAAGACTTCTTGGTATGGGTCGTTGCACCGCCAAGTTCTTCAGCCGTGACGATTTCGTTGGTCACGGTCTTCACAACGTCCGGACCCGTCACGAACATGTAGGACGAGTCGCGCACCATAAAGATAAAGTCGGTCATGGCCGGCGAGTACACGGCACCACCGGCGCAGGGGCCCATGATGACGGAAATCTGCGGCACGACGCCCGAGGCTTCAACGTTGCGCTTGAACACTTCAGCGTAACCGGCAAGCGAGTCGACGCCTTCCTGGATACGCGCGCCGCCCGAGTCGTTGAGACCGATCACCGGAGCACCGTTCTTCACGGCCATGTCCATGATCTTGCAGATCTTCTGGGCGTGGGTTTCAGAGAGCGAGCCGCCGAGAACGGTGAAGTCCTGGCTGAAAACGTAAACCTGACGACCGTTGATGGTACCCCAGCCGGTTACGACACCATCGCCCGGCACCTTCTGGTCGGCCATGCCGAACTCGGTGCAACGGTGGGCAACATACATGTCATATTCTTCGAAAGAGCCTTCATCGAGGAGAACCTCAATACGCTCGCGAGCGGTCAGCTTGCCCTTGGCGTGCTGGGCGTCGATGCGGCGCTGGCCGCCTCCGAGCCGAGCCTGGGCGCGCCGCGCCTCAACCTGTTCGAGAATCGCGCGCATCTCTCACTACCCTCCCTTTGGAACTGAATGCCTTATGTCAAGGCCATACGCGCGTTCCGTCTATCGGTGATCGTCCCTGAAAAAAACGCTTGATGATGTGCGAATGTGAAGATAACAAAAATGTAATTAGTAAATTGCAAAGTTGCGAACATGGCCATTGGCAAGCTCTTTATCGGTCGAAAAGTGCGCGAATTACGCGAGGCAAACAAGGCCACACAGGCCCAGTTTGCCCAGAGAATAGGGATTTCCTCGAGCTACCTGAACCAGATCGAGAACAACCAGCGTCCGGTCTCCGCAGCCGTCCTTCTGGCGCTTGCGGAAAAGTTCGCAATCGACATTGCTGAACTATCGTCGGGGGAGGGTGATCGCCTTCTGTCCGCCCTGTCCGAGGCACTGGCCGACCCGCTCTTCGAAAATTACTCGCCAAGCTTGCAGGAATTGAAGCTCATCACCCAGAACGCGCCGGGCATCGCCCACGCGCTCATTACCTGCCATCAGGCCTACCGGCGCAATTCCGAGCAGCTCGCCAGCTTCGACCACTCGATCACCGGCTCGCTCGCCACCACGGAAACCACCCCTTATGAAGAAGTGCGCGACTTCTTCCATTTCGTCGATAATTACATCCACGATGTGGACCTGTCCGCCGAGCGCCTGTCCGGCGAACTGGGGCTTGCCGGGGGCGACAGTCAGCTGGTTCTCACCCAGTTTCTCGAAAAGCGCTATCGCGTGCGCGTCGTCACCGCCTCACCGGACGCCGATTATATCCGCCGCTTCGATCCTACGACCCGCATCCTGTCGCTCAATGCCTATGCGCCCGCCCCGACCCGCGCCTTCCAGATCGCCCTTCTGATTGCCCAGCTTCATGCCGGTGACCTGATCGACGCGATTGTCGCCAATGCGGGCTTTCGTACCGACGAGGCTTTTGAAATCTGTCGCATGGGCGTGCAGAACTATTATGCTGGCGCGCTGTTGATGCCCTATCAGTCCTTCCTGCGCACGGCGCGTGAGTTGCGCCATGATCTGGAACTGCTCACCGCCCGCTTTGGTACCAGTCTGGAACAGGTCTGCCACCGGCTTTCCACCCTGCAACGCCCCGGCATGAAGGGTGTGCCGATCTTCTTTGCCCGCATCGACCGCGCCGGAAACATCACCAAGCGCCATTCGGCGGCCAAGCTGCAATTCGCCCGTTTTGGCGCGGCCTGCCCGCTGTGGAATGTGCATCAGGCCTTTGAAATGCCGGGCCGCATCATTCGGCAATTGGCCGAAACGCCGGATGGCGTGCGTTATCTGTGTCTTGCAACACAGGTGACGCTCGGCGGCGGCTTCCGCAACGCCCAGCCACGCTACGCCATCTCGCTCGGCTGCGAGATTTCCTATGCAGGTGAATTCATCTACGCCGATGATCTTGACCTCGACAATCGCAAGGCCTTTGACCCCATCGGCATTTCCTGCCGCATCTGCGAGCGCACCACCTGCGTCCAGCGCGCCGTGCCGCCGCTCAAGCGCAAGCTGGTGGTACAGCACGATATCCGTCGCACCGTGCCCTATCGCATCGTCGATTGATCCGGTCGCTTACATCCGCCGCTCGGGAAAGACCGGCGGATGGCCCTTCGGGAAGAAGGCTTGCAGATCAGCGTCCGTCACGGCATCCACCGTTGCAGGCGACCACTTCGGATTGCGGTCCTTGTCGATGACGGCGGCGCGCACGCCCTCATAGAAGTCCGCATTGCCCAACATACCAAGCCCGGCGGCAAATTCCCGTTCGAGACATTCGGCCAGACTGTCGCTCGCCTTGCCCGATTGCAACAAACGCAAGGTCAGTTTCAGGCTCTTCGGCGAGCGCTTCAGTAGAACCGCCAGCGTCTCCCGCGCAAAATTATCGTCCTCTGCAGCCAAGGCCGTCAGGATGTCCTCGACCGTCGCGGCGGAAAACACGCGGTCAATCAATTCACGATGGAGCGCAAACTGACCGCCAGCCGGTGGCATGGCGAACCGCTCGATGACGGACGTCACCTCCGCCGCCCCGCTGCCGTGGGGGAGGGCGGCCATCGCTTCCACCACCAGAGAGAGCGTCACCGATGGCAAACAATGATCGGCAAGGCCGCCATAAAGCGCATCAGCGGCACCGATTTCGTTGCCGGTCAGCCCCATCCAGAAGCCGGTAAAGCCGGGCATGCGCGGCAGGAACCAGCTGGCACCCACATCCGGAAAATAACCGATCCCGGTTTCCGGCATGGCAAGACGGGTGCGCTCGGTGACGATGCGGTGGCTGCCATGCACGGAAATACCCGCGCCGCCGCCCATGACGATGCCGTCCATTAGCGCCACATAGGGCTTTGGATAGTGGGCGATGAAATGGTCCATATGGAATTCTTCGCGCCAGAAGGCGGTGGCCTCCTCGCCGCCCACCTTGCCGCTGTCATGCATGGCGCGAATATCGCCACCCGCGCAAAAGGCGCGCTCGCCTTCTCCCAGAACGATGACCGAGACAATGCTCTCATCTTCAGCGTAAGCGGCAAGAAGCGCTGTCATCTGCCGCACCATATCGAGATTGAGGCTGTTCAAAGCCTTGGCACGATTGAGTTTGACCAGTCCGGCCGTGCCGCGTTTCTCGCCGATCACCAGCGGCATTTCGACAAAACCCGTATCACCCGTCATGCAAGCCTCCTCCACGAAATCGCGTGAGGAATGTAAGCGCTGCCATGAGATACGCAACCCTTGAGGCCAAACACGGCGACCTCAGCATGTCCTCGCCTGCGGCAGAACAAAGGGTAGATCACCCGGAATGCGGCCCACAGCACCGGAAATGCCATAGACGCGGGAAATAACCGCATCCGTCAGCGTTTCACGAGCGCCACCGCTTGCCGCGACCTGACCGCGATGGAGGACGACGAGATGATCGGCAAATTCAGCCGCCAGATTGAGGTCGTGCAAAATGGCCAGAACCGCGCCGCCCGCCCGGGCAAAATCACGCGCGATTTCGAGCACGGCAATCTGATGGCCAATATCAAGGCTCGAGGTCGGCTCATCGAGAAAGAGCGCCCGGGGTCTGCCGCTCTCGATGGCCGATGGGGCCTGTGCCAGAACCCGGGCAAACTGCACCCGCTGCTGCTCACCGCCCGAAAGCGCCTGATAGGACCGCGCTTCGAAACCGGCAAGGCCAACGCGAGCCAGCGCCATTCGCGCATCGCGCGACGGGTCGAGCGAGCCATAGGCAATCGCGCCCATTCGCACCACTTCCAGCGCCGTAAAGGGAAAGGAGAGCATCAGCGATTGCGGTAGAACGGCGCGCCGCTCCGCAAGCTCACGCGCCGAAAGACTGCCAATGTCGCGACCATCGACCGATACCCTGCCGGAATCGGGGCGGATTTCACCCGAGAGCAGCTTCAAGAGGGTGGATTTGCCCGCTCCGTTCGGCCCGATGATGACCGTCATTTTCTGAGGCTCAACGGCAAGGCTGACCGCATCAAGCAACCGCCGCCCGCCACGCGAAAACTGGATGTGGTCGGCACGGATCATGACAGGCTCCGGAAATTCAGGCCGGACCCGCGTCCGAGCAGCAGGAAGAGAAACACCGGCGTGCCGATCAGCGCCGTGACGATGCCGATGGGCAATTCGGCGGGCGAAACGATGGTGCGCGCCACGCTGTCGGCCGCCACCAGAAGCGCCGCCCCACCCAGCGCCGAACCGGGCAGGAGATAGCGGTGCGATGGCCCCATGACGAGCCGCAGAAGATGCGGCACGACAATCCCGACAAAGCCGATGGAACCAACCGCCGCCACCGTAGCGCCGCAGGCGGCCGCCACGGCGAGAATAGCGATGCGCTTCAAGCGCTGCACCGGCACACCCATGTGAAAGGCCGCCGCATCCCCAAGGATGAGCGCATCAAGCCCGCGCGCCAGAAACGGCACAAGTGCCAGCACCACGGCAATGAAGGGCAGAACCGAGAGGATTTTTGCGTAAGTCGCGCCGCCCAGAGACCCGAGCGACCAGAATGTGATGTCGCGCAGCGCCCGGTCGTCGGCCCAGAACACCAGAAGCCCGGTCGCCGCTCCAGTCAGCGCGCCGATGGCAATGCCCGCCAGCACCAGCATGGTGGTAGAGGTTTCGCCCTTTTCCGTGGCGATCGCGTAGAGAAGGAGCGTATTGATCAAGCCGCCAACGAACGCAAAGAGCGGCAGAAACCACGGCCCGAGCAGCGCCGCCACCGGCGAGAGCACCGAGCCGCCGAGCACAATGGCGATGACCGCCGCCAGCGCCGCCCCTGATGTAACCCCGACAATGCCCGGATCAGCCAGCGGGTTGCGGAAAAGCCCCTGCATCATGGCCCCGGAAACGGCAAGACCCGCCCCGGCCAGAAGCCCGAGCAGGGTGCGTGGAATACGCACGGATTCGAGGATGACGCGATCCTGCAACGCCATGGTCTCGGCGCGACCCGTGATCCACGCCAGGAGATCGCCAAGGCCGACACCCGTCGGCCCTGTCGCCAGCGACAGAAGGATGGAAAAAACGAAACACACGCCCAGAAGACCGATTACCAGCCGGGCGCGGCTCGAGCGGTCTCCCGTCTGCCTGACGACCGGGGCGGGCAGAACATCGACACTCACGGCTTCACCACGCCGGGGTAAAGCGCAGCAGCGAGTTCACGCGCGGCAGACGGCGTGCGCGGCCCGAAGCCGACGAGATAAAGCCCATCCATGGTGAGAAGAGACCGGGAGGCCGCCGCAGGCGTCGCCTGCAGGGCCGGAACCGCAAACACCTGCTCTGCCGTCATCTGGTGCTGCCCGGTCTGCATCACGAGGACGAGATCAGGCTTGGAAGCAATCACCGCCTCGTCCGACATTGGCTTGTAACCCGAAAGCGAAGCGGCGGCATTCACACCCCCCGCCATCTCGATGAGCGCCCCGGCTTCGGTCTCCGTTCCCGCCGCCATGACGCGACCATTTGCCAGCGAAAGAACAAACAGAACGCGCTTTTTGCTGGCCGGGTCGATGGCGGCAATATCCGCCTTCAGCGCTGCAAGGGCGGTTTCCACGTCCTTGGCCAGTGCGTCCGCCTTGTCTTCCAATCCGACGGCTGCACCCGTATCGCGGATTTTCCGGGGGATGGCATCGCCAGACGGCGGCGTGGCAATCTCGACAAATGGCACCTGCCCGGCCTTGAGAACGGCAATCGCATCCGCCGGACCGGCACCGTCTTCCGCCACGATCAAATCGGGCTTCTGGGCAAAAATCCCCTCCGGCGAGAGCGCGCGCATATAGCCCACATCCGGCTTGGCATTGGCGGCTTGCGGGTAATAGCTCGTCGTATCACGGGCAACGATCCGCTCCCCGGCCCCCAGCGCATAGAGAATTTCCGTCACCGTCCCACCAACGGAAACGATCCGCTTGGCCTTGGCATGGCGCTCGGCAGCTCCCGCAAAGGGTGCGGCAAAAAGGGCGGCGGCGACCACCACGGTGCACAAAAGGGGGGCTTTGGAGACCATCGACATATCCTGAACCATGCAACCTGAAGGACGAAAAGACACTCTTGAGTACCCATTCGATTTAACTTGACTAAAATACACATGTTTAAATATGAAGGCAAGCAGGAAGACGGGCAGCAAGCTTTTGCCCCCTATTTGCGAGAGGAAACGCACATGTACATCGCCATGAACCGCTTCCGGGTTGCCCCCGGCTCGGAAGAGGCTTTCGAGAACATCTGGAAGACGCGCGAGCGCCGTCTGGACGAGATGAAGGGCTATATCGAGTTTCACATGCTACGCGGCCCGAAGGCTGATGATCACACGCTTTATGCCTCGCACACGGTCTGGGAGACGGAAGCCGACTTCAAGGCATGGACCCAGTCCGAACAGTTCCGCGCAGCCCATGC
This sequence comes from Pseudomonadota bacterium, assembly GCA_020161665.1. Classification (GTDB taxonomy): domain Bacteria; phylum Pseudomonadota; class Alphaproteobacteria; order Rhizobiales; family Rhizobiaceae; genus Ectorhizobium. The sequence goes on from JAIUPA010000042.1 coordinate 22,797, forward strand.
CAAGGCAGGCGAAAACAACCGGGGCAAGGTGGAATATCTCGGCCATCCGCAGTTTGAAGGCTTCGCGGTCATCCTGCACGATGCTCCGGACGCATCGAAAATCGCAGCCGAGTAAGCGCCATGTCTGACACGGATCGCAAGGCGCGCGCCGAAAAGGCCCTGTCCGAAAAGCCGGATGGCGTGGTTGAGGCGATTGCTTCCGCCGCCGACGTGACCCCGGCGGAAATTCTGGCCATTCTGCCGAAGGGTGCGGCGACCGTGACGGCGGCGGATCATTTCGGCGAAATCTGGAGTGAACTTGGGACTTGGGGCGATGTGCTCCTCATCGTCCATACGCCGGATATCGTGGCGGAAGTGACCGGCAGCCTGCCCGCAGGCTCCGAAGGCCATGGCTGGTTCAACATTCATGGCGACAGCCCGATCGGTGGCCATATCCGCAAGGAGCGTTGCGCCGCGATTGCCTTCATCGACCGCGCTTTCCACGGTCGCCGCTCCTGCTCGGTCTGGTTCATGAACGGTGATGGAGCCGCCATGTTCAAGATTTTTGTGCGCCGCGATGCCGCGCGCGAACTGGATGCGGCACAGCTTGAGAAGTTCGAGGCCCTGAAGGCCCGCTACATCGACTGACAAGAACCGCGTCCGCATCGCCCCCGGTGCGGACGCCTTTTGCCGCAAGGCATTGGAATGCCCCGGTGAATGGGTTAGGCTTTGCGCCATGAGTTCCCTGCTTCGGATGATCTATTTCGGCGTCGGCTGTTTGATGGTGGCAATCGGCGCCGTCGGCGTTGTTCTGCCCGGCCTTCCAACGACCCCGTTTCTCATCATCGCCGCCTGGTGCTTTGCCCGCTCGTCGCCACGCTTCGAGCAATATCTCTTGGATCACCCCACCTTCGGACCCCATTTGCGCACCTGGCGCGAACGCGGGGCCATTCCCCGGCGGGCGAAAATCCTCTCCATTTCGATGATGTCGGTCAGTTTTCCGATCTACCTTCTGACGGTTCATCCCTCGCCATGGGCAGCCGGCGGCGTGGCGGCCCTGATGATCACCGGCGCGACCTATGTGCTGACGCGCCCGACCGCCTGAAAAACACGCCGAAGCCACGCAAAACCCGCCGTTTCGCGACGCTTTGCCGCGCGGTTTTTCTTGGCAGGCCGGAACATTCCCGCTAATGGTGCTGCCGAACGAAAAGAGGCGCTCGCCGCCCATCATGAAACGGACGCAAGATCATGGCCCTACCCAAAGACGTCAAGAAAGTCGTTCTCGCCTATTCCGGCGGTCTCGACACCTCGATCATCCTGAAGTGGCTTCAGACCGAACTGAACGCGGAAGTCGTCACCTTCACGGCCGACCTCGGTCAGGGTGAAGAGCTGGAACCGGCACGCCGCAAGGCAGAGATGCTCGGCATCAAGGAAATCTACATCGAAGACGTGCGCGAGGAATTCGTGCGCGATTTCGTCTTCCCGATGTTCCGCGCCAATGCCGTCTATGAAGGCGTCTACCTGCTCGGCACCTCGATTGCCCGCCCGCTGATCTCCAAGCGCCTGATCGAAATCGCCCGCGAAACCGGCGCTGATGCCATCGCTCATGGCGCCACCGGCAAGGGCAACGACCAGGTACGTTTCGAACTGTCCGCCTACGCTCTGAACCCGGACATCAAGATCATCGCGCCGTGGCGCGAATGGGCGTTCAAGAGCCGCACCGACCTCATCGACTTCGCCGAGAAGAACCAGATCCCGGTGGCCAAGGACAAGAAGGGCGAAGCCCCCTTCTCCGTCGACGCCAACCTTCTGCACTCGTCCTCCGAAGGCAAGGTTCTCGAAGATCCGTCGCAGCCCGCGCCCGAATATGTGCACATGCGCACCATTTCGCCGGAAGCCGCCCCGGACAAGGCAACCATCATCACCATTGGCTTCGAAAAGGGTGATGCCGTCTCGATCAACGGCGTTCGCATGACCCCGGCAACGCTGCTTGCCAAGCTCAACGACTATGGCCGTGACAACGGCATCGGCCGCATCGACCTCGTGGAAAACCGCTTCGTCGGCATGAAGAGCCGTGGCGTTTACGAAACCCCCGGCGGCACCATCCTTTTGACCGCGCACCGCGCCATCGAGTCCATCACGCTCGACCGCGGCGCTGGCCACCTCAAGGATGAGCTGATGCCGCGTTATGCCGAGCTTGTCTATTACGGCTTCTGGTTCTCGCCGGAACGTATGATGCTGCAGGCCGCCATCGACTACAGCCAGAAGGATGTGGAAGGCGAAGTCACGCTGAAGCTCTACAAGGGTAATGTCATCGTCGAGGGCCGCACCTCGCCGAAGTCGCTCTATTCGGACTCGCTCGTGACCTTCGAAGACGACCACGGCGCCTACGACCAGAAGGACGCCGCAGGCTTCATCAAGCTCAACGCGCTGCGCCTTCGCACGCTTGCCAAGCGCGACCAGAAGGGCTGATCCTTCGAAGCGAAGTCTCAAAGCCGCCTCGGGAATCCGGGGCGGCTTTTTTCATGCCCGCTCGACGGGAATAAACTTGAGATAGACCACGTAGGACGTGATCGCCACGAGATGCATGAGCGGCAGAAGCGTGCCGTAAGCCATCAGGGGCGAAGCAAAGAGCGCCCCGGCCAGGCCCATGGCAAAACCGGCTCCCATCTGCAGGAAGCCCATCATCGCCGACGCCGAACCCGCCACCTTGGCCACATGGGCAAGCGAGATCGTCACGATATGCGGCGTCAAAAACGCGATGCCGAGCGATGTGAAGGAAATCGGCACCATCACCGTCAGAAGATCGGGGGCAAAAAACCGCGAGAAGATGAACATCAGGAGCGCGCCGGTTCCGCAGGCCATCAGCCCGACTACGACCGATCCGTGCCCGCCAAGGCGAGGTGCCGTGAAGCGCAACAGCACCGAACCGATGAAATAGAAGCCTGTCTGCATCAGCATCGAGAAGCCGTATTGCGCGGGCGTCAGCCCGGCCATGTCGATCAGGATGAAGGGCAGCATGGTGGCCTGCGTGTAGAGCGCGCCCACCGATCCAGCCACCACCATAGCCGGCAGCAGAAAGCGCAGGTCTGTGATCAACGCGCCATAGGTCGAAAACACCATGGCGGGCCGCGCCCGGCCTTTATCCGGCACCCCGGTTTCCGGCATGGTGAACACCGCAAGCGTCGCCACGAGCCCAAGCCCCATCATGACGTAAAAAACCGCCTGCCAGCTGAAAAACTGCAGGCAAAGACCGCCAATCACCGGACCGAACGCCGGGCCAATTCCCAACATAATACCGATCAGGTTCATGATGCGCGCCGACTGCATGCCCGTGAACTGGTCGCGCACGATGGCGCGCGCCACGGTAATGCCGACCGATGCGCCGATCCCCTGCACAAGCCGTCCGACGAGAAGCCATTCGACCGAGGGCGCAAAGCAGGACATGACCGCCCCGACCAGATAGATCGCCAGAAAGGCCAGGCTTGAAGGCCTCCGTCCAAAAGCATCCGATGCCGCCCCCGCCACCAGCTGCGCAACGGCAAAGCCGCCGAAATAACAGGAAAGGCTTGCCTTGATCGCCCCGTCCGTGGACTGGAAAACCTTCACCAGTTCCGGCATGGCCGGGGCATAGATCGTCATCGAAAGCGGACCGATCGCCGTCAGAAGGGCACCAAGCAGGGCGGTGCGGCGTTCACTCATCTTGGCGAGGTGCATGGCGGGTCCGATTGTACAGGCGGCAATGGTCCAGACCATAATCCGGGCCGCCGGTAAAGCAAGGGGCGTGTCACAGGCCACCATCCTGTAAAGACGCGGCTCTGTAGGCAAAATTCGAAAGACGGCGAACCGAACTTCACGACAGGTTTTTCAGCCCACCCTTGATCTCTCCGCGTTCGAAGCGCGCGAAATCTTGTTTTTAAAGTCGCAAAACGCAGGGTTTCGGCAACCTTCGGATCGTAAATTGACACAATGATGCGATCAAAGCGCCCGCCCGTTTCATGCCATGGCAGCGCGCTTGACCCAACCGGGTCCAAAGGAGAGAGAATGTCGAACGTCGTCGATTTCAAGCGCCCGCCAAAGCCGAAGGAACCGAAAAAACTGAGCCCGGCGCTGCGCAAAGTGCTGACGGTGGTCGCCATTGTGGCCGCACTGGCCCTAATCTGGACCTACTTCTATCTGACAGGCGCCTGAAACAAAAATGCCCGGTCGAAACCGGGCATTTTGCTTTTATGCGGGGCAACTCAGAACTCTTCCCAGCTATCGGACTTCAGCGCCGTATTCCCCTGAATGGCGGGAACCGCAGGCACCGCAGTAGCAGCGCGCTTCACCGCGCGCGGGGCCTCATGGGTCGAAGCAGGCGCTGGCGACCGTTTCGCGGCAGGCGCGGGCGCATGGCTGCGGCTTGGCGCGGCGCTCACGCCACCTTCGATGCGGAACTGCGAAATCAGATCGCGCAGAGCATGCGTCTGCTGGGCCAGCGTCGCGCTGGACGCATTGGATTCTTCGACCATGGCCGCGTTCTGCTGCGTCATCTGGTCCATCTGGTTGACGGCAGCATTGACCTCGACAAGCCCCGAAGCCTGTTCGCGCGCCGCCGTGGCAATGCCTTCCATCTGCTGGTTGACCACAAAGATATTCTTCTCGATGGCCTTGAGAGCATCGCCGGTTTCGCTGACATATTGCACACCGCTGCGCACCTCTTCCGAGGACTTGACGATGAGGGCGTTGATTTCGCGCGCCGCCTGCGCCGCACGTTGGGCCAGTTCGCGCACTTCCTGGGCCACAACGGCAAAACCCTTGCCGGCATCGCCGGCGCGCGCCGCCTCAACGCCTGCGTTGAGCGCCAGAAGATTGGTCTGAAACGCAATCTCGTCAATCACACCGATGATCGAGGTGATCTGACCCGAAGAGGATTCGATGCGGGCCATGGCCTGAACGGCACGGTCCACAATCTCACCCGACTTCACCGCATTCAGCTTTGCCGCTTCGGCGGCAGAGCGGGCTTCATTCGTCCGCTGCGAAGCATTCTGCACATTGACGGTGATTTCATCGAGCGCTGCCGCCGTCTGCTCCAGAGCCGCGGCCTGCTGTTCGGTACGCCGCGAAAGCTGATCGGTATTCTGGGCAACATTGGCCGTGCCGCTGTCAAGTTCATGCGTGGCAAGGGCAACTGCGCCAATCGTGTTGGAAAGCTGGTCAGCCGTCGCGTTGAAGTTACGACGCAGCATTTCAAAATCAGCCGCAAACGGCCTGTTGAGACGATAGGTCAGATCCCCATGGGCGAGCTTTTCCAGCCCCTCACCAAGCTGCTCGACAGCCTGCACGCGCTCCGTCACCACGGTCGCGAACTTCACAATCCGCGCAATCTTGCCGTGGACGTCGAGAATGGGATTATAGGAGGCATTGAGAATGACCTTCTGGCCATTCTTGCCAACCCGCACATATTCTCCGGTCTGCAAGTCGCCAGCCTGAAGCGCAGCCCAGAAGCGCGGATATTCGTCACTCTCGGCAAAGGACTTCTCAACCAGAATGCTGTGCGAACGACCCTTGATCTCTTCCAGCCGATAGCCAAAAGCATCCAGAAAATTCTGGTTGGCCGAGGCGATCTGGCCTTGCGGCGTAAACTCGATAACGGCCTGAACCCGGTCAACGGCCTTCATCTGGTTCTCATAATCAAGGTTCTTCAAGCGCTCCTGGGCGTTGGCCCATTCCACAACAAAGCCCGTCAGCGTGCCGCCATCCAGAAGCGGCGTCACGATAAGGTCAAACACATATGAGCCAACCCGGATCGAAGCGCGGTGCGTGTCTTTAAGACCGCTCAGCAAGCGCTGCTGATGGGACGGGTTCTTGTGAAAGATGTCGATATTGGAGCCGACCAACTTCGCCATGTCGAAGCGCGGCAATTCCGACTTCAACTCGCTTTCCGCCTCTTTCAAAAGCTCAAGGACGGCTTCGTTGGCATAGGTAATATTCAGCTTGGCATCGGCAATCATCACCCGGCCCTTGATGACTTTAAGGGCACTGATCTGCGAACGCGTAGAAAAAGACGTAAGTCCAAACATTCGTCACCTGTTGATCCATGCCGGGTTCAGACGGCACACATACGAAAAGGGGTTGGTTTGGCGAGTTGGGCGGGTCCTCGCAAACACTCAAGCACTAGAATTTGATCTTCGGGAAAATTATATTCCTTGAGAAGTTGCTTAAGTATTAAAATTGTCAAATCAGAAACCATAGGTGCCACATTGGTGTTTCAAGGTCGATCAGGTTCATACCATTGACCGTCCGGACCCTTGTCCAACAGCGGTGTGACAAGCGATCCACACACCCGTTCCGGCCACTCGCCACCCCACCCAGAAAGCGAATTTCGCCAGCGCTGCGATTGCAGCATGGCCGCGCCTATCGCGACGGGTTCCACATCAAGTGCCTGTAAAAGCTGCAATCCCGCGAGGATCGACCGGCCACTGGAAATGACGTCGTCGACCAGTACGGCCCGCACACCGCGCATTAAGGGCAACATGCGCGGGTCGACATAAAGTCGCTTTTCAAGGTTGGGGGTCGTGATCGAACGCAAGGGAACGGACAGCGTTTCGTCATACCAGAATTTGCGCGATGTCCCGAGCGGCACGTAGCGGGCATGGCCGAGTTTGCGCGCCACCTCGGCAGCCAGCGTTAACCCAAGCGTTGGCAGCCCGATCACCACATTGGGTCGAAAGGGCTTCAGGCGATTGGCCAGATCCTCAGCCAGCGCATCCAGCACGGCAAAGCTCGCCTGATTGATAATCAGCGAGGCCAGTGCGTGTTCCCCATCATCCAGCGGGCGGATCGGCAAAAGCAAGTGCCGTCCGTCGGCCATCCTCGCCGGATAGGAATCCCGGTATCCACCGGCTTCATGAACGTCGTACGCCGGGTGAAATGCCTGCCAGAACATGTGCGGCTGAGTGCCCTGTCTTTCCACGACGCAATTTCCTTTTCACGCCAATCAATGTTTCCCACTAAGCCGGAAAGTGCGCTATTCGAGAACGGCAAGGAAGGGCACGGCATGAGAATTCTTCACACGGCAGACCTCCATCTCGGGCGGCAATTCAACGGCATTGCCCTTGATGATGACTATCAGGCGGTTCTGGACCAGATCGTGGCCGCAACGATGACAGAACGGCCGCAGGCCCTGATCATCGCAGGCGATCTTTTTGATCGCGCCGCACCGCCGGCAAGCGCCGTGCGTCAGTTCAACGCCTTCCTGACCCGCATTGCCCGCGAGACCGACGCCGCAGTGATCATCATTGCCGGAAACCACGATTCCGCCGACCGGATCGGCGCCATGGCGCTGATGACCGACACACGCCGCGCCTTGATACGCGGCCCCCTTTCGGCAACGGAAGCGCCGCTGGTTTTGCACGACGAGCATGGCCCGGTCGCCTTCTCGGCCCTTCCCTTCGCCTATGAATATGCCGCCCGCGAATGCTTCGGCGATGAAACGATTGCCTCTCCGGAAGATGTTCTGGCCGCAGAAGTCGCCGCCGCCCGTGCCGCTCTGCCAGAAGGTGCGCGCTGGGTGATTGCCGCCCATGCCTTCGTCACCGGCGGTTCGGCGAGCGAAGGCGAGCGCCCGCTGACCCGCGTCGGCGGCGTCGAAACCGTGCGGACCGGCATCTTCGAAGGGGCAGATTACGTCGCACTTGGCCATCTCCACCGCCCGCAAACGCTGGAGGGCGGGCGCATCCGCTATTCCGGGTCGCCGCTTGCCTTCGGCTTCGATGAGGGCGGTGAGGAGAAATCGATGACGGTGATCGAACTGGACGGGAACGGCGCGGTATCGCTTCGCCTCCTGCCCTTCAAGCCGCTACGTCAGGTCCGCACGCTGCGCGGCAAACTCGCAGAGCTTTTGGCCGGTCCGCCATCGCAGGATTTCATCAAGGCGGTACTGACCGATGACGCACCCCAGATCGATGCGATGAAGCGCCTGCGCGCGGTCTATCCCAACGCCTGCCAGCTGTCCTATGAGCGCCATGAACGTGCCCCGGAACTGAAGGCCATGACCGCCAGCACCGCCCGATTGTCGGACCCGATCGACCTCATCGGCGACTTCATCCGGCATGTGCGCGGAGAAGCTCCGACGGAAGCCGAGACCGATGTGCTGACAGCCACACTCACCGCCCTCAAGGCATCGGAGGACGCCGCATGAGGCCCGTTCGTCTCGTCATGCAGGCTTTCGGCCCCTATGCGGGTCGTCAGGAAGTCGATTTCCGTGAAGCGGTCGAAGCCGGTCTTTTCGGCATTTACGGCCAGACGGGTTCCGGCAAATCCACCATCTTTAGCGCCATGACCTTTGCATTGTTCGGCGAGGCGAGCCGTGCCGAGCAGGACACCCGCTCGCTCAGATCCGACCATGCCGATCCTGCCCTTCTGACCGAAGTGGAATTCATTTTCGATATTGGTGCCAAACGCTATGTGCTGCGCCGCAGGCCGGAGCAAAGCCGCCCCAAGCAGCGCGGTACCGGCGAAACCGGCATGCCGCACGAAGCCTGGCTTTTCGATGCCACGGGCAAGACGGTCGAGGACATCAGTGAGGCCGACAGTGGCAAACCGCTCGCCGAGCGCAAGACAGGTATGGTGCTGGAGACCGTGACCGGACTTCTCGGATACGGCGCAAAGCAGTTTCGCCAGATTGTTCTTCTGCCGCAGGGCCGCTTCGAGGCCTTTATGGCAGCCAATACCAGCGACCGGCTGGAAATCCTGCGCGACCTGTTCGATGTATCGCTCTATGCCCGCCTTTCTGCCCGCCTGAAGGCCGACGCCGCCGAGGCCGAGCGCACTGTGCGCGAACAGCGCATGATCTGCGAAGCCCGTTTGCAGGCCGAAGGGTTCGACGGTCTGGAAGCCTTGCGAAACGGCATTGCCGAGGCCGAAGCCCTGTGCGCGACATGCTTGGCAGAGGAAGGGGAAAAGCGCGCCGCTCTTGAAGAGGCCCGCAAGGCACTGGAAGCGGCCCAAGCCACGGAGAAGCGCTTCCGCGATGCGGCAGAGGCAGAGGCAACCCTAGCTGCGCTCAAGGCAAAGGCCGAGCTCATGGCGACGGTCGAGGACCGGGTGAAAACCGCCCTGCGCGCCGAGAAACTCGCCGATGTCGAAGCCAATGCCTTGAAGGCCGCGACAGACCTCAGCGAAAGCCGAAAGCGAGTAGCCGAGGCGCAGACAAAGGTGGAGGCCGCAACGCAAGCCGCCGCCACCGCCGCCGCCCGCTTGAACGCCGAGCGCGCCCGCCTTCCCGAAACGGAAGCCCTGCGCCGCGACATCGATGCGCTGGAACGACATCGCGAGACGCTGCAAAAAAGCGACACGCTGAAGACGGATGCATCGACACTGGAGGTCGCCCACCGCGCGGCCCTCACCACTTGGGAGGCAACGCGGCAGGAACTGGATCGATTGAGTGACCTCAAACGACGCACAGACGAACGGCTTTTGGTGGTGCAGGCCAACGAAGCCCGGCGTCAGACGCTGACCCAGCAAAAAGCAGAGCTTGAGACCCGCCTCAAGGCGGCGGAAGCCCATGAACGGGCAAACCGGGATGTGATCGCAGCACAAGGGGAGCAGAACCAGGCGGAAGCCGCCTTGTTCGCGGCGCGTCAGACCTGCCGCGAGGCGGAAACAGCTTTTCTTGAGGCAGAAGCCGCCATGTCGAAGGCGCAGGCGTTGCATCTGGCGGCAAGACTGGAACCCGGCGCGCCCTGCCCGGTCTGCGGCGCACACGACCACCCGGCCCCGGCCCGTGGCGATATCAGCCATTCCGGTCTTGATGCCGCTTTCCGTGCCGCCCGCGCCGCATTTGAAGCGGCCCGACAGAACGAGGCCGCGGCATCCGGTCATCTCGCCGCGCGTACAGCAACCCTTGAGGAGCGGCAGCGTCTTCTGGCAGGGCTGGACAGCCCGGCGCAACCAGCCGAAACACTCCACACCGAACTCGGCGCAATCAGAAAAGAACTGACCGCCTTGGGTGAGCCGGTCGATCTCGACAAGGCAAAGCGTGTGACTGAAGCCATGGTGCCGCAGCTTGAAGCGGCGTCACAGGCGATGGAAACGGCCCGCGCCGCCCAGGAAGAGGCGCGCATCGCCGCTATCACAACCCGAACCCGCCTTGAGACGGCACTTGCAACGGTGCCTGAGGATGTGCGCGCGCCGGATGCGCTGATGGCCCGCCTCGCCAACCTTGAACGCCAGCATTTGGCCCACAAGCAGGCCTTTGACGCCGCTGAACAGGCCGAGCGCGAGGCCCGTGACGCCGTCATTACCATCACGGAAACGCACCGCACCGCCGTGGCGGAGGAAGTGCGCGCGGTGGATCGGGCCGCTGCCGAGCTGAGAGCCTTTATGGATCGGCTCGCCAGCGAAGGCATGAGCGAGGCTGAATACCATGCCGCCAAGCCGCTGATTGCCGGAAAGGCCGAGGATCAGGCCCGGCTTGACGAGCACCATCGCGCGCTTGCCATCGCCGAAGCCCGCCTGAGCGAAACCCGCGAGGCCCTGAACAACCTCGAACGGCCCGATCTCGTAGAGTTCGAGGCAGTGTTGTTGCAAGCCAACGCCGCCTTTGAGGATGCGGTCAAGACGTTGGCCGACGCCCGCTCGCACTTTGCAAAGCTGAACCGCTTGCAAAACGAACTGGCGGAAAGCTTTGCAGCCCTAGAGGCCGCGGACGCCGCCACCGGACCGCTGCGCACGCTGGCTGCTCTTTTCAATGCCGACAACGGGCAGCGCCTTGATCTCGAAACCTATGCCATCGGCGCCATGTTCGATCTGGTTCTCGCCGCCGCCAACCAGCGACTGGAACCCATGACCCGGGGCCGGTATCTGCTGGAGCGCGAGAACGAGGGTGGCGGTCGCGCCCGTCGCGGTCTCGGCATTCGCGTCTTTGACCTTCACACCGGAAAATCCCGTCCGACAGCGACACTGTCCGGCGGCGAAACCTTCATCGCTGCCCTGTCTCTCGCTCTGGGACTGGCCGATGTGGTGGAAAGCGCCAGCGGCAAGGTTCGCCTCGACACGGTGTTCATCGATGAGGGCTTCGGCAGTCTTGATACGGAAAACGGCACGGGGACGCTGGAACAGGTGCTGCAGGTTCTCTCGTCGCTGGCGGGCACAAGCCGCGCCATTGGGCTGATCTCGCACGTTCCGTTGGTGCAGGAAGCCGTGCCGAACGGCTTTTATGTCCACCGCCATGCCGGGGGAAGCCTGATCGAAAGCCGCGCCACGCCATGAGGAAGGCAAGGGCGGCAAGGTCAGGATCTGCCGCCTGCAGACCAGAGATCATCGCGGCAATCATTAACAAACAGCATTTTCAAAGCGGCTTTGCACAAGGCGCCACAACCAGAAGGTTAATACGCCGCAAGCGCTGGAAATCCTTGGATTGTATCAATTTGACGCGACCCTCCAAAATCTTGGGAAAACTGCGCGCAATCAATTTTTAACGGAAATCTATTAACTTTTACGCTGCGCATGAAGCGTCAATGAAGAGCCCATGAACGGGTTTGCGATACCTTCTTTCGGAAACCCCATGAAAAACCTCTCGATTGTCGGCAAAGTCCTGTCCGTCTTCTTCCTCTTTGGCCTCTTCTCACTGGCCGCAGCCTTTTACGCCTCCAGCCAGATCAGCGCTCTCAACTCCGGTTATAAAGGACTGATTGAGCGCGAAACCGATGCATCATTGGCCGCTGCCCGCGCCAACCGCGCCCTTCAGGTGGGCCGCGCCGCCATCGGCGACCTCATGATCGCCGTAACGGCAGAAGACAACAAGTCCGCAACGACCGAACTTCAGGCCTCGCGCGCTGCCTTTGTCGCGCAGATTGATACCGCCATCAAGCTTCTGCCGGCCGAAACCGCCCTTTCGGACATCAAGAAGGCAGGCCTGACGCTTCTCGATGAGACCTGCTCGAACGCCCTTGGCATGGGGGCGAAGGCAACCTCCAATGAGGACAATATCGCCGCCCAGAAAACATTCATCGCTGAATGCAAGCCCGGCTTCGCCGTTGTTGGCCAGCGCATGTACGAAATCACGACCAAAGTCGACGAAGCGGCAACCCGTGGCACGGAGCAGTTGACGGCTGACGGCACGAGCGCCACCCGCATCGTGTTCCTGGTTGTCGTCATCGGTTTCTCCATCGTTGCCGCCATCGGTTACTTCCTGGTCTCCAACTGGATTGCCCGCCCGGTCGCAAAGCTCACCGCCACCATGGCAACGCTGGCGAGCGGCGATCTGACCGCAACCGTCGAAGGCGCCGAGCGCCGCGATGAAATCGGTTCGATGGCCAAGGCCGTTCAGGTCTTCAAGGACAACGGCATTCAGGCCCGTGAACTGGAAGCCGAAGCCAGCCACAACCGCGCCGCCAATGAAGCCGAGCGCGAGCGGATTGCCGCCACCGACCGCCGCCGCGCAAGCGAAATGGCGGAAGCAACGAACGGGCTTGCCGAAGGTCTTCGCCGCCTTGCCGGTGGTGATCTGACGGCCCGTCTGGACCGCCCCTTCGCCGCTGATTTCGAAGGTCTGCGCGCCGACTTCAACTCCGCCATCGACCAGCTTCGTGACACCATGGGCGGCGTTGCCGAAGCGACCCGCACGATTGATGGTGGTTCGCGTGAGTTGAGCGGCAGCGCCAACGATCTTTCGAGCCGCACCGAAAAGCAGGCCGCTTCGCTGGAAGAGACCGCCGCCGCGCTCGATGAGATTACCAGCAACGTGACGAATGCGTCGCGTCGCGCCGAAGAAGCCCGCACCATGGCCGCCGAAGCCAACGCTTCGGCCCGCGAATCCGGCCGCGTCGTGGCCGATGCCGTCAATGCCATGCAGCGCATCGAAGCCTCGTCGAACCAGATTTCCAACATCATCGGCGTGATTGATGAAATCGCCTTCCAGACCAACCTCCTCGCCCTCAATGCAGGCGTGGAAGCTGCCCGCGCCGGTGATGCCGGCAAGGGCTTCGCCGTCGTCGCTCAGGAAGTGCGCGAACTGGCCCAGCGTTCGGCCCAGGCGGCCCGTGAAATCAAGGAACTCATCCGCAACTCCGCGGTCGAGGTCGAAGGCGGCGTCCGTCTGGTCACCGCTACCGGCGAGGCCTTGAAGGTCATCGAAAAGCACATTGTCTCGATCAACGGCCAGCTGGATGCCATTGCCACCTCGGCGCGTGAACAGTCGGTCGGCCTTGCTGAAGTCAACACCGCCGTCAACCAGATGGATCAGGTAACGCAGCAGAACGCCGCCATGGTGGAAGAGGCAACCGCCGCCAGCGCGGCTCTGGCCCATGAATCCGACCGCCTGCGCCAGATCGTGGGTCGCTTCCAGATCGGTGGCTCCAGCGCGGCACCGGCAGTCTCCAGCGCACCGCGTCCTGCCCGCAGCGCGGCTCCGGCATCCGCCCGTCCGGTCACCGAAAGCGCTCGTCCGGTTGCATCGCCTGCCCGCCGCATGGTCGGTCAGGTCGCTGCCGCCCTTGGCCTCTCCACCGCCGCCAAGGAAGAGAGCTGGAGCGAGTTCTGAACCTGAATGGCTCATTTGAGGAACGCCCCGGTAGCCAGAAACGGTTGCCGGGGCGTTTCTCGTTAACACACAGCGCATGGAAATCCCGGCAAATGGGGGCTTTGCGGCGGGTGAGCCTGAATATCCTGGGGCCTGCCTCTAACGTCTGATTAATTTTTAAGCGCTAACTTGTTTACCAAATCGCAAGCGTTGGGAGGACGTTGTGAACATTAGAAGCAAAATCTACCTCACCATGGGGTTGATGGGCTGCATATCGCTGCTGGTCGGCGGAATCGCGCTCTACGTCGTCTCGGAATATAACCACAAGCTGCGTCAATACGAGAATGTCGCGGACCGTGCCTTCCTCGGCGAGCACCTGAACCGACAGGTCACCGCCGTGGTCATGGAAGCACGCGGCATTTATGCGTCCAAGGACACCGAAGGTGCCAAGAAGTTTGCCGAAGGCCTGACCAAGGAACTGAACGGCATTTCCGATACGCTGACTAAGTGGCGTCCGCTGATTGCCGACGAGCAGGCCGCGGGCTTTGATGCGCTGGCCGCCCGTGCCGCCGAATTCCGCACCTTCCGCCTGGAAACGGCCCGTCTCGGCACGGAAGTGTCGATTGCCGCCGCCAACGAACAGGGAAACAACGAGGCCAACCGCGCCAACCGCAAGGCGTTCCAGAAGGAAATCGACGCCGTTGTGAAGGTCGATACGGAAAGCCTTGCCACGATCAAGGCCGATATCCAGTCCTTCGAGCAGCTGATGCTGGCGCTCCTTCTGGGGACGACGGTGATCGGTCTGGCGCTCGGTGGCAGCGCCGCCTTCTATATCGCCACCCGCCAGTTGAGCCGCCCGATCCAGACCGTCACCCGCACGATGAAACAACTGGCCTCCGGTGATCTCGAAACCGAAGTGCCCTACGCGGATCGTCAGGACGAAATCGGTGAGATGGCGCAAGCCGTCGAGATTTTCCGCGAAAATGCCATCATGGTCCGGGATCTCAACACGCATGACGAGGTTTCGCGCCGTCTGAGCGCCGATCTTCAGGCGCAGATCGCACTTGTGGTCAAGGCCGCCGCTGCGGGCGATTTCAGCGCCCGCATCACCCGTGATTATCAAAGCGACGACCTCAACCGCTTTGCCCAAAGCGTCAACGAGCTGGTCGAGACCGTGGACATGGGGGTTGCCGAAACCCGTCGCGTTGTCAGTGCTCTGGCCGAAGGCGACCTGACCCAGATCATGGAAGGACAATTCCAGGGCTCGTTTGCCGAACTGCAGCACAATTTCAATGCCGCACTCGCCAATCTTCAAAGCGCGATCCAGGATGTGCAGGCATCGACCGATGGCATCAACGCCAATTCAGGCGAACTGGGTGCCGCCTCGGATGATCTGTCGAAGCGTACCGAACAGCAGGCCGCGGCACTGGAGGAAACCTCTGCCGCGCTGGAAGAAATTACGGTGGCCGTCAAGAACTCCACCCAGCAGGCCATGGAAGCGACGCATCTGGTCGGCGAGGCAACGCGAAATGCCAAGCAGTCCGGCACCATCGTGCGCAACGCCGTCGACGCCATGGGCCGCATCGAGCAGGCTTCGCGTGAAATCAGCCAGATCATTTCCGTGATCGACGAAATCGCCTTCCAGACCAACCTTCTCGCCCTCAATGCCGGTGTCGAAGCCGCTCGCGCCGGTGAAGCGGGCAAGGGCTTTGCGGTCGTCGCACAGGAAGTGCGTGAGCTGGCCCAGCGCGCCGCCAGCGCCGCCAAGGACATCAAGACGCTGATCAACAAATCTGGTGAAGAAGTGGCGATTGGCGTGCGCTACGTTCAGGAAACCGGATCGGCTCTGACCGACATCGAACAGCGCGTCGTGATCATCAACGACCGTATCAATTCGATTGCGACCGCAGCCCATCAGCAGGCTTCGGGCCTCTCGGAAGTCTCGGCCGCCATCAACCAGATGGATCAGGTGACACAACAGAACGCCGCCATGGTGGAGGAAACCTCCGCCGCAACCCACAAGCTGAAAAGCGAGGCGGATGGTCTTGCGGGTCTGGTATCGCGCTTCCGTATTGGCGAGCCACGTACTTACCGGGTCGCCCCGGAACCGGCCAGACCGGCTAAAGCGTCCATCCCGGCAGCGCGTCCAGCCGGACACGCCACCCGCCCGGTGGCCTCACCGGCGCGCCGCATGGTGGGTCAGGTGGCTGCAGCCCTTGGCGTTTCGACCGCAGCCAAGGAAGAGAACTGGACGGAGTTTTGACACACTTCGCCAATTGCCCAGAATAAGGCTCCACTCCACGAGCCGAAGGGGCGCGCCGCAAGGCGCGCCTTTTCATTTTGCCAGATGCTGATCAGCGGAAACCGTATGGTTCGGCGTAAGCGACAAGCCGAGGCCGTTCAGGCTGTGTAATTCCACGGCATGAGTGCGTCGATTTCGCTGCTGGGCCAGCCGTTGGCTATGCGCTCGAGGGTCTGGGTGAGCCATGCCTGCGGATCGACGTTGTTCATCTTCGCCGTCTGCAGGAGCGTGGCGATTGTCGCCCAGGTCTTGCCCCCGCCGTCGCTGCCGGCGAATAGACTGTTCTTTCTGGTAATTGCCTGGGGCCTGATAGCGCGCTCAACGATGTTGGAATCGAGCTCAATGCGGCCGTCGGCGAGGAAGCGTTCGAAGATAGAGCGACGTGAGGTAGCATAGCGGATCGCCTCTGCGAGCTTCGATTTGCCAGAGATCCGCGGTAGGGTCCTCTGCCAGAGGGCGAAGAGCTCAGTGACAACAGCGTCAGATGTCTTCTGGCGCGCCGCGACACGAGCGTCAGGGCTTTGCCCACGCACCGTCTCTTCGACCTGCCAGAGCTTTGCCATGAGCTCCACCGTTTCGGTGGCGATCTTTGAGCTTTCGGAGGCGTGGAGCTCGTAGAACTTGCGCCTGCTGTGGGACCAGCAGCCGGCCAGCATCACACCGTCATTGCCGCCGTCAGATCGGGCAAGCTTGTTGTAGGCACCATACCCGTCAACTTGGAGAATACCGCGATAGCCATTCAGGTGCCGGGCGACACGATCGCCAGCGCGGCTATCTTCGAAGCGATAGGCGACCATCGGCGGACCACTGCCGCCGAAGGGTCTGTCATCTCTGGCATAGGCCCATAGCCAGGCCGTCTTTGCCGATCCGGATCCGGGCGCGAGCGTGGGCAACGTCGTCTCGTCAGCGAAGATCCGCTCAGCCTTCTTGATCTCGGCGAGGATGTAGTCGGCCAGGATATCGAGCTCGAAGCCGAGCTTCCCCATCCATTGAGCCATCAGCTTCCGGTCAAGCTCAACCTTGTCGCGGGCATAGATTGCCTCCTGCCGATAGAGCGGAAGGCCGTCTGCATACTTCGAGACCGCGATCTGGGCGAGAAGCGCTTCCGTCGGAATGCCACCCTCGATGATGTGCGCGGGTGCGGCTGCCTGAATGACGCCGTCTTCGTTTTTGAAGGCATACTTCGGCCGGCGGGTGACGATGACCCGGAACTTCGCTGGCACGACATCCAGCCGTTCCGAGACGTCTTCCCCGATCAGCACCTTCTGCTTGCCGGCGTGGTCGGGCAGTTCATCTGGCTCGATCACCACCTCGACCCGCTCCAGGTGAGGTGCGAAGCCTTTGCGCGGCCGCGGCTGACGTTTGCCATCCGGATGGGCTGTGCCCTTGGTGACCTGGGCTCGGATCGCAGCGATGCCGGTCTCGATCTCCTCGAAGACAAAAGCCTGCTGCTCGTCGTCGACGGTTGGGGAGCCAAGCTTCTCCGATCGCCGGCCGAAGCGGGCCCGATCGAAGGCTCTCAGGATCTGGGTCAGTCGCTCGATGCGTTCATCGGCATCGGCGTTTCTGGCCTTCAGGTCTGCGACCTCGCTCTCAAGAGCATCGGTGCGCGCTGCCTTCTCGGCCATGGCAAGGACCATGGCTTTCAGGGTCTCTACATCATCAGGGAGCAGCAGATCGGGCGGCGTCATGAGGCCTACCAGAGCATATTGTGCTCCGGTTTTCCTGCCCTTTCAGACGGTTGATTCACTTCGCCGCAGGCATCTACCCCACGATCTCCGGCGGCTTCACCGCCACAGAGCGAACCCGTCTCCAATCCATGCCATCAACGAGCGCCATGAGCTGGGCATGGTTGAGCTGCACCCGGTTATGGCCGATCCGCGGCCAGCAGAACTGCGCCTTCTCCAGCCGTTTGGAATAAAGGCAGACGCCTGATCCATCCCACCAGACGATCTTGACCCGGTCCGCCCGCTTCGCCCGGAAGACATAAAGCGAGCCGTTGAACGGATCACTGCCAGCATCGCGCACTAGCGACAGCAGGCTGTCCGGCCCCTTGCGGAAGTCGATGGGATGGCTGGCGAGGAAGACCTTTACACCTGCGGGGATCATGCCGCCCGCACCGCGCGGATCACACGCTGCAGATGCGCCTCGTCGACATGCTGGCCAGCCCGCACGACGATACCGCCAATGATGATTTCGACGACGGGGTCGGGGTCGGATACCACCCTCTGCGGATCCGCTGTCGCTGCTGCTTGTCCAGGCTCACCACTGCCCAACAGTTCTCTGCGCCAGCGGTAGAGTTGAGACGGAAGGATCCCGATCTGCCGCGCAATTGCCGAGACGTTCACACCGGGCTGACAGGCTTGCTCGACCGCTGTGGCCTTGAACTCGTCAGACCAGAAACGCCGCAACTGTCGCGGCGAGCCGTCAAGACGATCGGGCACCGCCTCGATCATACGCATCAATCCAAGGCTAGCCGCAGGTCTAGACATAGATCCTCACATTCAGAGAAGTCGTATGTCCGAAATACCCTGCCCAGCATCAGCAGCGCCAGATGGGGTCTCCTTGCCGCTTAC
>JAIUPA010000043.1 GCA_020161665.1 Pseudomonadota bacterium
AAGCGCCTTTACATGTTCTCGACCGGCACGGGCATCGCGCCCTTTGCGAGCCTCATCCGCGATCCGGAAACCTATGAGAAGTTCGATGAGGTGATCCTCACCCACACCTGCCGCGAGGTGGCGGAGTTGAAGTACGGTTTTGATCTGGTGGACGAGATCAAGGCCGACGACATGCTGTCGGAAATCGTTGGCGACAAGCTGAAGCACTATGCGACGGTGACGCGCGAGGATTTCCCGTTCAAGGGCCGCATCACCGACCTCATTGAAAACGGCAAGCTGTTTACCGATCTCGGCGTCCCGCCGCTCGACCCGGCGGTGGACCGGGCGATGCTGTGCGGCTCGATGGCGATGATCAAGGACACGGCAGCGCTGTTGGAAAAGGCCGGCCTGACGGAAGGGGCGAACAACAAGCCCGCCGAATTCGTCATCGAACGCGCCTTCGTGGGTTAAGCCGTAAAAGCAGCGCGATCAGACCCAATTAGCGGGAGGCCATGCGCCTCCCTTCATCTTGGTGATCAAGGGCACGAACCTCTCTCCTCGTCATGGTCGGGCTTGACCCGACCATCCATCATCCTTCGATGCCGTGGATCCTCGGGTCAAGCCCGAGGATGACGGGAGTGTGTAGGGATGTGTGTTTCATCAGACTTGCGGGAGGCCATGCGCCTCCCGTTTTGCGTTCCGGGCTTATTCCTAGAAGAAGCGCGGTCCCACGAGACGCACGGAGGTGCGGGCCGAAGCGAAACACGGCTCGGCTTAACGGCTAAGATTTTGTCTTATTAGGGAGATTTGGCTGGGGAACCTGGATTCGAACCAAGATCGACGGAGTCAGAGTCCGCTGTTCTACCATTGAACTATTCCCCAGCAGGGGTCCGGCGTTGCCGTCCGGTGTGCCGGGCTTATAACCAAATCACGGCGGATTGCAAATAGGTTTTTTCGAAAAAATGAAACGGCTTCGAAGGCTTGTCCGGATAGCCCTCAGCGCCGCTAAAAGCCACGGGTCCAAAAACAGTTTGGAGAATGGCCGTGGCGCTGGTATTCTTTGTTCAACGAAACTTTTAAGTGCCAGCAGCATGCCTTGAGGGCCTTGCGCGGCACGGGATCATAGACGTGACAGACCCCGAACACGGCTCAAAGCCGTCTGAAGGCGGGGCGTCGGCGGCAACGCGCGGGGAAGGCAAGCCTTCCCGGCGACGCAAGGGCAAGCGTGGCGGTGAGAATCGCGGCGCAGCCCCGGCAGCAGTCGATGCGGGATCGGGCGATCGCCCCGGTTCCAACGCCCGGACGCAAAGCCCTGCCTCTGGCGGGCAGCAACTCTCCGCGGATGGCGGAGAACCTCACTTGCGCAAACGAAAGCGTCGCCGCCGTTCCAAGGCGCGTGCCACCGCGGGCCATGCGCCTCAAGGGGCCACGCACGAGAGTGTGGCGGGCCAGTCGCCGGCTGCGGCGGGCGGTCATGATGGCGCAAGCGACGGCAAGAACGCGTCGCGCGACGGTGAAAAAACGTCTCCCGGCAAGGGCAAGAACCGCAACCGGCGCCGTCGCGGTAGCGGCAACAAGCGTGGCCCGCAGGGTCGTCCCATGGCGCCGGGCGGTGGTCGCCATGCGCCTCTGATGCGGGAAGACGCGCAGGTCAAGGAGCGCGCCGAAACACGTCAGGATGAGGCGCGGGGCCCCGCATCGCGCGAGGCCGTTCACGCCAGCACGCCTTTTGTACCGAATGATCTTTATGCCGCGCTGGACCTCGGCACGAACAATTGCCGCCTGTTGATTGCCCAGCCGACGCGTCCCGGCCAGTTTCGCGTTGTCGATGCCTTTTCGCGGATTGTCCGTCTGGGCGAGGGGCTTGGCGCTTCGGGCCGGTTGTCTGATGATGCGATGGATCGTGCAGTCGAGGCGCTGCGCGTCTGCGCCGCCAAGCTGGAAGCGCGCCGCATCCGCCGCATGCGCCTTATTGCAACGGAAGCCTGCCGCGCGGCGGGCAATGGCGAGGCCTTTCTGGAGCGCGTGACGCGCGAGACCGGCCTGAGGCTCGAAATCATCGACCGGGAAACGGAAGCGCGTCTGGCGGTTTCGGGCTGTGCGTCGCTGGTCGAAGCCGATACCCGCTCGGTCGTGTTGTTCGACATCGGCGGCGGCTCATCTGAAATTGCGGTCATCCGGCTCGGTCGTCATCGCGATCACGCCCGCCTTGCCAACAACATCACCCACTGGACCTCGCTGCCGGTCGGCGTCGTCACGCTGTCGGAACGCCATGGCGGTCGCGATGTGACGCCCGCCGTCTTCGATTCGATGGTGGAGGAAGTGGCGGCCATGCTGGCGCGGTTTGATTGCCCGCCGGTGCCAGGGGCGGAAGGCGGGGCTATTCCCGATGATTTCCATCTGCTGGGAACGTCCGGCACGGTCACGACGCTTGCGGGTGTGCATCTCGGCCTGTCGCGCTATGATCGCCGCCGGGTCGATGGCGTCTGGCTTTCGGATGCGGAAGTCACGGCCATGCAGGCGCAATTGCTGTCATGGGATTTTGCCGGGCGCGCCGCCAACCCCTGCATCGGGCCGGATCGGGCCGATCTGGTTCTGGCCGGTTGCGCCATTTTGGAAGCCATTCGCCGCCGCTGGCCGTCGCGGCGCATGCGGGTGGCCGATCGCGGGCTGCGTGAAGGCCTGTTGACGGATATGATGACGGATGACGGTGTGTGGCGGCGCAGCGTGCGCCATCGTCGCGGCACGCGGGGCAAGCAAGGGGAACGGGCAGGATCATGACCAAGCCGCCATCAATCAGCAACAGAACGGGACGCAAGCTTGGCCAGAAGGTCAAGAAGGGCAAGCTGAAGGCGTCATCGCGCCGTTGGCTGGAGCGCCACATCAACGATCCCTATGTGCAGCGCGCCAAGCTTGAAGGCTATCGCGCCCGCGCCGCCTTCAAGCTTCTGGAAATCGACGAGAAGCACGCGATCCTGAAGGGCGCGCGTCGCATCATCGATTTGGGGGCTGCGCCGGGCAGCTGGTCGCAGATTGCCGCTAAGGTCACAGGTTCGACGGAAGACGATGTGCGCGTCGTCGGCATCGATTTTCTCGAAGTCGCGCCCATTCCGGGCGTCAAGCTGTTGATGATGGATTTTCTCGACGATGAAGCACCGAAAGCCATCATGGATGCGCTGGGCGGCACGCCGGATCTGGTGATTTCCGACATGGCGGCACCCACGACCGGCCACCAGAAGACCGACCACCTGCGCACCATGCATCTGTGCGAAGTGGCGGCCCATTTTGCCGTCGATGTGCTGGGTGAAGGCGGGCACTTTCTGGCCAAGACCTTCCAGGGCGGCACGGAGCGCGACCTGTTGAACCTCCTGAAGCAGAACTTCAAGCAGGTCATCCACATCAAGCCGCACTCCTCGCGCGCCGAATCGGTGGAAATGTTCCTGCTCGCCAAGCACTTCAAGGGCCGCAAGGCCGGTGGGGAAGACGAAGGCGCGGCAGAAGACGCTGACAGCGAAGGCTGATCAGTCGAGCCGCGTATGGTGGCCGGAAACACTGTCTCCCGCATTGCGTGGCAGGGCAAAGAGCGAGGGAAGGGCGGTCAGCGAAAGCGCCGCCACTACGAAGAACGCCACGTGAAAATCGGCAAGCGACAGAGTTGAGCCGGAAAACAGCGAGCGGATTTCCAGAATGGAGGCCGCGCAGGCAACGCCCAGTGCGAGGCTGGCCTGCTGCGCGACCGATGTGATGGAGGTCGCCTGACTGGCCTGCGCATCCTCGATATCCGAATAGGAAAGTGTGTTCGACGAGGTGAAGAAGAACGAGCGCGCCACCCCCGCCACGAGCAGGAACCCCATGATCAGCGCATAGGGCGTCTCCGGCGTGAAGAAGCCGTTGGCCGCTGTGGCGACCGTCGTCACCACCGTTGCGATGATCAGCACCGGGCGGAACCCGGCGAATGCCAGCGTCCGCTTGGCGATGAACTTGGTGGTGATCGCGCCAATGGCGCCGACGAAGGTGATGAGGCCGGATTGCAGTGGGGTCAGGTGAAAACCGATCTGCAGCATCAGCGGCATCAGGAAGGGGATCGCGCCTGTTGAAATGCGAAACAGCGTGCCGGAGATGATGGCGCTTCGAAACGTGCGGTTTGCAAAGATCGTCAGCGACAGGATGGGCGAAGGCGCGCGCCGGGCGTGGCGAACATAGGCTACCGCTGCACCAAGCCCGATCAGCGTTGTGGTAATGCCGATGATCGGCGGCAGGGCGGGCAGGCTGACAACCGAAAGGCCGAAGATGATGCCGCCTGCCGCGAGTGCCGAAAGGGCAAAGCCTGTGACATCCAGCGGCGGCGGGGCCTCGGTCTGCACGTCGGGCAGGAAAACGCCGGAAAGCCAGTACCCGATAATGCCGACCGGCACATTGATCAGAAAAATCCAGTGCCATGAGAAATAGGTGGTGATGAAGCCGCCAATCGGCGGCCCGGTCAGCGGACCGATGAGCGCCGGAATGGTCAAAAGCGCCATGGCCGAAACCAGCTCGCTGCGCTGCGTGGTGCGCAACAGAACGAGACGCCCGACCGGCGTCATCATGGCCCCGCCCATGCCCTGAAGGAAGCGCGACACCACGAAGGACAGCAGGCTGCCGGAAAAGGCGCAGGCAATCGATCCGGCAACGAAAACGAGAATGGCAAGGCGAAAGACCCGCTTGGCCCCGAAGCGGTCCGCCATCCAGCCGGACACCGGAATGAAGATCGCCAGCGCCACCATGTAGGAGGTCAGCGCCAGCTTCAGCGTAATCGGCCCCACACCCAGATCCGTGGCAATAGCAGGCAATGCCGTGGCGATCACGGTCGAATCCATCTGCTCCATGAAAAGGGCGACGGCAAGAATGAGGGGTACGATACGGTTCATGGGGCGGGGCGGACTTCACAGGCAGGATTGTTCCTTTAACTCTCTAGCGGCGCTTTTGGTCCGTGCCAATTCACAATTGCCGCTCACGTCTGCGTGAGGCCGCTTTTCCCGTTTCTCAAGGTGCATATCTTGTCTTCCATGGATCAGGAGACCAGCATGGAAAACGGTGCATTTTTCAATCGCAGACTTCTTTTGGGAGCCGGTGCGGCAGCGCTTGCAGCTCCAGCTTTGCTCACAGGGCGAACGGCACAGGCTCAGGAGGCAAAACCGTTGGCAGGCCGTCTTTTCCCGCCGGAAATCAACCGCTTCAAGGTGGGGGCGCTTGAGGTGACGGTCATCAAGGATGGCTTGCGCGCGTCGGGCAAGCCTGCCGAAACCTTTGGCACGAACCAGAAGCCGGAGGATGTGGCAAAGCTTCTGGAAGAAAACTTCCTGCCGACCGAGGCCTATGCCAACGGGTTCTCGCCGGTTCTGGTGAAGTCGGGCGATGAACTCGTTCTTTTTGACACGGGCTTTGGCGAGGCCGGGCGCGAATGGGGTGGCGGACGCTTAATGGATGGTCTGGCCGCTGCCGGTTACGCAGCCGATGATGTGACGCTGGTGGTGCTCACCCATCTCCACGGCGACCATATTGGCGGCATGACGGAGAAGGGGCAGGCAGCTTTCCCCAAGGCCCGCTACGTGACGGGCGCGACGGAATATGATTTCTGGACCAGTCCGGCGCGTGTCGGCACTCCGGCGGAGGGTGGTCAGAAGGGCGTTCTCGCCAAGGTGAAGCCCTTCGCGGAAAAGTTCACCTTCATCAAGGATGGCGCCGCGGTGGCAGGTGGAATCACTGCCATGGAAGCGCCGGGCCATACGCCGGGCCACATGATCTACCGTCTCGAATCGGAAGGCCGCCAACTGGTGCTGACGGCCGATACCGCCAATCACTATGTGCTGTCTCTGCAAAGGCCGGATTGGGAAGTGCGCTTCGATATGGACAAGGCTGCAGGGGCTGCCACCCGCAAGCGTGTCTTCGACATGATCGCTGCCGACCGATTGCCCTTCCTCGGCTACCACATGCCGTTCCCTTCGGTCGGCTATGTCGAAAAGGCGGGTGAGGGCTATCGCTACGTTGCGAAGTCCTATCAGTTTGATGTTTGACCACAGCCTTTTCGTGACAGGTCGGTGAAATTATGCCCGCATCGGTATTTTTACTGGTGCGGGCTGTTCCCATACCCCAAAAAGCGTGGTAGCAGCCCTCGTCAACTTCCCATTCCAGAAGATCGAACCCGGCGCCTCCCACCGGAACGGACTTCTATTAACTGAAGGAAATTGACATGGCCCGCATCATGGAATCGGCAACCGGCGCAGAAGCGCTGACCTTCGACGACGTTCTCCTCCAGCCCGGTCACTCCGAAGTCATGCCCGGTCAGGTCAACGTCGCGACCCGCATCGCCCGTGACATCGACCTCAACCTGCCGATCATCTCCTCTGCCATGGATACGGTGACAGAAAGCCGTCTGGCCATTGCCATGGCGCAGGCTGGCGGTCTCGGCGTCATCCACCGCAACCTGACGCCCGCCGAACAGGCCGAAGAGGTCCGTCAGGTCAAGAAGTTCGAAAGCGGCATGGTCGTCAACCCGGTCACCATCGGCCCGGATGCCAAGCTTTCCGATGCGCTGGGCCTGATGAAGGCGCACGGCATTTCCGGCATTCCGGTCGTGGAAAATGCTGGCCCCGGCGGCCACATCACTGGCCGCCTCGTTGGTATCCTCACCAACCGCGACGTGCGCTTTGCCTCCGATCCTGACCAGAAGGTCTATGAACTGATGACCCGCGAGAACCTCGTGACGGTCAAGGAAAACGTCGAGCAGACCGAAGCGCGCCGCCTGCTGCACAAGCACCGCATCGAAAAGCTTCTGGTGGTCGATAATGATGGCCAGTGCGTCGGCCTCATCACCGTCAAGGACATCGAGAAGTCGCAGTTGAACCCCAACGCCTCCAAGGATGCTCAGGGTCGTCTTCGCGCCGCCGCCGCCATTTCGGTCGGCGCCGATGCGATTGACCGTGCCGAGCGCCTCATTGATGCGGGCGTTGACGTTCTGGTGGTCGATACCGCCCACGGTCACTCGCAGCGCGTTCTCGATGCCGTCGCCCACGTCAAGAAGATGTCGAACGCCATTCGCATCATCGCCGGGAACGTCGCCACCGCCGAAGGCACCAAGGCGCTGATCGATGCCGGTGCCGATGCCGTCAAGGTCGGTATTGGTCCGGGCTCGATCTGCACCACGCGTATCGTTGCCGGTGTGGGCGTGCCGCAGCTGGCCGCCATCATGGCTGCCGTCAATGCCGCACGCGATGCCGATATTCCGGTCATCGCCGATGGCGGTATCAAGTTCTCGGGCGATCTGGCCAAGGCCATTGCCGCCGGTGCCTCTGCCGTCATGATCGGCTCGCTGCTGGCCGGTACGGACGAAAGCCCGGGTGAAGTGTTCCTCTATCAGGGCCGTTCCTTCAAGGCTTACCGTGGCATGGGCTCCGTCGGTGCCATGGCCCGCGGTTCGGCAGACCGTTACTTCCAGGCGGAAGTGCGCGACACGCTGAAGCTCGTGCCGGAAGGTGTTGAAGGTCAGGTTCCCTACAAGGGCCCGGTCTCGGCCGTGCTTCATCAGCTCGCTGGCGGCCTGCGCGCTGCCATGGGCTATGTCGGCGGTGCCACCATCAAGGACTATCAGGAACGCGCCACCTTCGTGCGCATCTCCGGCGCTGGCCTGCGTGAAAGCCACGCCCATGATGTGACGATCACCCGCGAAAGCCCGAACTATCCGGGCGCTGTCTGAAATGGCGGGTAATCCGGTGGATCGTGTGATCTTCGGCCTCGGGGCGGCCTCTGCCGCCCTGATCGGCTGGATGTGGCTGGGCTTTCGCAAGCCGCTGGCTGAACTGCAGCCGAACCTCACTTTGCCGGATCTCGCGGTTGGCGAGAATGCCCGTCAGACGGTGGCGGACTGGTTTTCGAAGACCGCCAACACCGATGCGGGCGCGATCTTCCACAACATGCTGACCGGGCCGGAGCTTTATTTCCCGCTCGTCTTTGCAGCCTTCCTGTTTCTCATTCTGCTGCGCCTTCTGCCGACGGCGCGGCTTTTCAACCGCCCGGTGGGCGGGCCGCTGAAGGCCATCGTGCTCGTCCAGCCGCTGACCTATGTGCTGGCTGATTACGCCGAGAACGCCCTGTTTCTGGGCCTTTCCGGATTGGCCGAATCCCCCGCCTGGATGCTGGATACGGCGCCCTGGCTGACGGCCTTCAAATTCCTCGGCCTGTCGGTCTCTCTGGTCTTTATTCTGCGCTTCGCGCTGCTTTCGCGGATCATGCCCAAAGCCTGAACGGCGCATCCAGGCAAGGTGTAGCGATTGCCCCCTCACCCCAACCCTCTCCCCGCAGGCGGGACGAGGGGGCTGGTCTGCGGCTATTGCAAGGGATGGTCCAAAGAGCGTCCGAGTCCATGCATGAAAACGCACTGTGCGTCGCTTCAGGAAAGCTGGACGTCTGATGCTCAGGGCAAGGCTTGGTGTCTTGCCCGTTCTCCCCGCATGCGGGGAGAAGGTCGCGGTAGCGGGATGAGGGGCTAACCCTTAGGGTGATGCCTGCGCTTTTTTCGCCCTTCACCAGCCGGGGATCATCTGGCCGGGGCGGGCCCGGGCAATGCGCGCAAACGCCCGCACATCTCCATCAAGATCATCCGCTCCGGTCGGGGCCGAAATCGTGATGTTGTCGAGGCAGGCGGTAATATGGTCGGTAATCGCGTTCATCAGCGAAACCGAAAGTCCGGGGCGCTTCATGATGCCGATCTGCACGGGCGGCAGCGGCGGAAAACCGTCCGCCGAGGTCAAGACCTTCATGCCGTTGCGAAGCGCTGATTCCGGCAGCACCGAAACCGCCATGCCCGCCAGAACTGCCGAAGTCACGACGGTCGACGACCAGCTGGTGAACAGCACCTGATAGTCGCGCCCGGCGGCATCCAGTGCCGAACAGGCCAGTTGCCGCCACAGGCAATCGCGACGCCCGACAGCCAGCGGCACGGGGGCATCGTCGCTGAGCGGATGGTTGGCCGACGCCACCCAGCACAAGGGTTCGGCCCGCACCACATCCGATTGACGCTCACGCGGGTTATGCGTCACCAGCGCAATATCAAGCTCGCCCTTCTGCATCTTTTCGGCAAGGCTCGCCGAGGGTTCGCAGACGATGTAAAGTTCCACATTCGGATGCGTCTTGGCAAAGCGACCGATGATTTCCGGCATATAGCGGTCGGCATAATCGTCCGGCGTACCGATGCGCAGCGTGCCTTCCAGCCGATTGTCATCGAAGGCGGCAATCGCTTCATTGTTGAGACGGATGATCCGCCGCGCATAGTTCAGCAGCTTCTCGCCCTCGGCGGTCAGCCGGTTGCCGCGCCCGTCCTTCTGGAAAAGCTGCTTGCCGATCCGGTCTTCCAGACGCCGCATCTGCATGGAAACCGCCGATTGCGTCTTGAAAATGCGTTCGGCGGCGCGCGTGAAGCTGCCGGTATCGGCAATGGCGATGAAGGTCTGCAACTGGTCGATGTCGAGGGGAGCGGACATGATGGTCATCCATAACAAAGGCTGATGGCAGAGATTAAAAACATTCGTTGGACTGATCAATAGGCTTGGCGCAATTTGCTGCCATGCGGTGCGAAAGACGCGCCGTCACCCCTTAACCGATCTCGGGAAATCGTTATGTCCAGTCTCAAGGAGAGAAGTGTCGCCCTTCATGCAGCCGCTGCCGACGCCGGTTTCGCAGCCATGGTATCCAATGCCGCGCGTGCCCTCGTGCACCGTTTTCGGGCCAATGGCCTGCGCGAACTGGATGATCGTTTGCTTGATGATATCGGCCTTTGCCGCAGCGATCTGGAGAAAGCGCTTTCCGAGGGCCATGCGTTCACTGATCCGACGCCCGCTTTGACGCGCGCCGTTCGTGCCCGTGCCTGGCGACGGCTGTCCGGTCGCAGCGTGTAATTTCAGGGTTTTCCCCGCGGGGTGGCGCCAATCCGCCCCGCCTTTGCCCGGTGTCGGTTCTCCGCCGCCGGGTCTTTTTTTGTTCCCGGACGGCTTAGTAGGCGTAAGCCTTGAACACCGGCTCGACGGAACCAGCCCATTCGCCCTGATAGAGTGCGAGCAGATCCTCGGCGAGCGTCGCCTTGCGTTCGATGATCCCGTCAAGCGGCGCGAGGAAGATGCTTTCGTCATCCCCCGCCGCGTTCTTGATACCACGGGCCTGAAGACCCTTGCGGGCAATCGTCACCGTTTCGCGGGCCATATCAAAGGCGCTGTGTCCGGCAATGCGGGCGGCAAGTCCCTGTGTCGGCACGCTATCGCGCAGCGTTGTCACGTCCTCGAAGGTCCAGCCAGAAGTCAACGCGTCGGCGGCGGCAAGCGCTGCGTCATCGTAGAGAAGGCCGACCCAGAAGGCAGGCAGCGCCGTGATATGCGACAGCGGGCCGCCATCGGCCCCGCGCATTTCAAGGAAGCGCTTCAGGCGCACATCCGGGAAGAGCGTCGAAAGATGGTTCACCCAGTCGCCATGCGTCGGCTGCCACGCGGCAATTTCGCCCTTCAGCGCGCCGTTCATGAACTGGCGGAAGGTGATGTGGGTACAATTATGGTAGCGCCCGTCGCGGATGACGAAATACATCGGCACATCGAGCGCCCAGTTGGCGTAATCGGCAAAGCCGAAATCCGGCTTGAAGACGAAGGGCAACTGACCGGCGCGGGCATTGTCGGTATCGCGCCAGATTTCGCCACGCCAGGAGTGATAGCCGTTCGGCTTTCCATCGGTGAAGGGCGAGGAGGCGAAAAGTGCCGTGGCGATGGCCTGCAGCTTCATGGAAACGCGCATCTTGCGCGCCATGTCGGCTTCGCTCGAATAGTCGAGGTTCACCTGAATGGTGGCGCTGCGATACATCATGTCCAGCCCGTGGTGGCCGACCTTCGGCATGTAGGGCGTCATGATGGCGTAGCGGGATTTCGGCATGCGTGGCGTTTCATCCAGCGTCCACTTCGGGCTGCCGCCAATGCCGAGGAAGCCGATGCCGAGCGGTTCGGCCACTTCGCGCAGATGGTCGAGATGGAAACGCGTCTCCGCGTCGGTGTCGAACAGCGTGGCAAGCGGGCCGCCGGAAAGCTCGAACTGGCCGCCGGGCTCAATGGAAATGGCCCCGTTGCCGGTGGGTTCGGCAAGGCCGATAATATGGGCGCCGTCGTTGATCGGCTCCCAGCCAATGCGCTCGCGCATCCCGATAAGCAGGGCCTCGATGCCGCCCTCATAGGGAACGGGACGGTTGCCATCGCGATAAAACACGAATTTCTCGTGTTCCGTGCCAATGCGAAAACGCGAAGACGGCTTGCAGCCTTCTTCCATGTAAGCGGTCAGCTCGGAAGCTTCGGTCAGCGGCGTATCATCGGTCGTGTCGCGAGCCATAAAACCTGTCTCGAATGGAAAACTTCACCTTAGCGACAAGCCTCTGAACCGGAAACTGTTCATTGGCAAGTGAATTTCTTTCGAAGATCGTTCAAAAAAACAATCCATATTGCCGCGCCCTGATGAAATAGGCGCGCGAAGAGGTCGCTGCCAGAGGCAAAGCAAAATGATTTCAAGGGCGGTGTGATCAGTCCCAATCGCCGAGCATGGCCTGCACCAGTGCCATCGCGGCGACGGCCGCGGTGTCGGCGCGCAGGATACGGGGGCCAAGCGGAATGGCGGTGACGAAGGCAAGGGAGCGCAGATGCTGGCGCTCCTCTTCGGAAAATCCGCCTTCCGGCCCGATGAGGAGGGCGACTGGCTGGCCTTTCAGGGCTTGCAGCGCGGGCAGGGGATTGTTGGTTTCAGCACCCTCGTCACAGAAAAGAAGGTGGCGGGTGGGGTCCCAGTGGTCCAGCACATCGCGCAGCTTCTTAGGGTCGCGCAGGTCCGGCACGGAAATCACGCCGCACTGTTCCGCCGCCTCGGTCACGTTGGCGCGCAGTCGCTCCATGCTGGTGATCTTGCCCTGCACATGCTGGGTCATCACCGGCTGCATCACGCCAGCCCCCATTTCCACGGCCTTCTGCACCATGTAGTCCATGCGGCCCACTTTCAGCGGCGCAAAGAGATAGTGAAGGTCGGGCATCGGCGTCTGTGCCCGGGTCAGTTCCTGTGCCACAAGCACGATCTTCTTGCGGGTCGGGAAGGTGACATGCGCCAGCCATTCGCCATCGCGGCCGTTAAACAGCAGAACCTCGGCCCCGTCTTCCATGCGCAGCACATTGGCGAGATAGTTGAACTGGTCCGGATCGGCGGCAATGGCCGCTCCCGCCTGAAGCGGAGCGTCGATGAACAGGCGTTGCAGGCGAAAATTGGCGCGCATGGGTTTCAGATGATGAAGGGTGACAGAACGAGATAGACGAGGGCGGAAATCAGCGCCGCCGTCGGCAGCGTGATGAGCCAGGCGGCGAGAATGGTCAAGACGTGGCTGCGGCGCACGAGGCGGCGGCGGCGCACTTCATCCGGATTATGCTCCGGCAGCAATTTCGCGGAACCGGCCTTCTTCTTGATGTAGTCGACGCGCCGCGCCGAATTGCGGGTATACCATTCGCGAAAGAAGCCGACGCCGAACACCGCACCGATGGAAATATGCGTGGTACTGACCGGCAGGCCGACGCTGATGGCGGCAATCACCGTCAATGCGGTTGCCAAAAGCACGCAAAAGGCGCGCATCGGGTTGAGCCGGGTGATTTCCTCGCCAACGAGACGGATAAGCGGCGGCCCGAACAGAACCAGCCCGACCGAGATGCCGAAACCGCCGATCACCATCACCCACATGGGGACGGTGGCGTCACCACCATGGCTCGCGCCGCTTAACGTCTTGACGATCGCCCCAACCGGCCCGACAGCGTTGGAAATATCGTTGGCACCATGCGCGAAGGACAAAAGCACCGCCGCACCGATCAGCGGCAGGCGAAAAAGCTTGCGTAGCGACTGGTTGCGGTTTTCAAGCCCCTCGGCCTGACGTAGGATCAGCGGCCGGGTGATGGCAAACACCAGAACGCCGACCCCGACGCCAATGGCCAGCGACGCGGACAGGGTTAGGGTAAACGGTCGTCCGTCGAGCGTCACGGCGAGATAGGTGGCAAAGCTGCCCGCCATCGTGGAGACGAGCATCGGCACCCAGGCCTTGGCCGCCGCGATCTTGTCGGCGCGGTAGATCACCGTTTCCTTGACGACGTAGAGCAGAAGCGCGGCAATCACACCGGCAATCAGCGGGGTAATCAGCCAGCCACCGGCAATGCGGGCGACGGCCAGCCACTGCACGGCAGAAGGCCCGGCGGCGGCAATTGCCGTGCCGCACACCGCGCCGATGATCGAATGCGTGGTGGAAATCGGCGCGCGGATCATGTTGGCGATGTTGACCCAGACAGCGGCTCCGGCCAGCGCCGAAATCATGATGGCGATGAAAACATGCGGATCGGCCAATTGCGCCTGATCCACCAGCCCATCGGAAATCGTGCTGACCACGTTGTTGCCGGAAATCAGGGCTCCGGCCACTTCGAAGATCGCAGCAAGCCCGAGCGCCACGCCCATCGACAAGGCCCCGGCCCCCACCGTCGGCCCCATGTTGTTGTTGATGTCGTTTGCGCCGATATTCATGGCCATGTAGGCGGCAATGATGCCCGCCGCCACGACGACGCCCGCGCCCGGCTCGCCCATCATGAATCCGGCGCCAATCAGCCCGGCCATCACCAGTGCCACAAGTGCAAAGGCTGGAGAGGCCAGCCGCTGCATGAAGTGCAGCGACGCTTCCTCCGTGCGGGCGAGCTTTTCCAGATCCTTGTCGAGCGTCGGCTTGGCTGCCGGTTTGGCAGCCGACTTGCCTCCGGACTTGCCAGAGGGCGCGCCTTGCGGGGAAACGGCCATATCAGAGATCTCGCCGCGTGATGGTGGGCTCTTCCGGTGCCAGATTGCCAAAACTGCGGATCATGCGTTTGAGGCCGGGTTCCTTGACCAGTTCCGCCGCCTCACGCGGCCTCAGGAAAACGCGATTTCTCTCCTTGCACTCGGGAAAATCATCCTCAAGCGCGCTGACCTCCAGCGTATAGACCTGCACGCGGGTATCCACCTCAAGGCCGTTTCGCAGGCGCTTCTGGTAGTTGAAATGGCCAAGCGGTTGCTGCTGAACGCGCCCGCGCACGCCCGCTTCTTCGTAGGCTTCCTGCGCCGCGACCTCATGCGAGGGCTTGTCGCCCATCGGCCAGCCCTTGGGGATAACCCAGCGCCCGGTTTCGCGGCTGGTCACCAGCATGATCTCCAGCTTGCCCTCCGGCCCGATGCGATGGCACAGCGCGCCATATTGCTGGCGCGGCGGTCGGCGCACCATCAGCATGACGTTCGATGCTATGCGTTCAAACAGGCCCAACCGGTGATCATCCTTTCGTGTTGCAAATCAGTTGAAAGAACCGTGCCGCAGTGCTGCGCGCGGTTCAAGTGCGTCATTGGAATAAGCACACGTTATCAGTTGTCCCAATAGGGGTGCGGCCCGTAAATCTGGGCCAGATAGTCAATAAAGAGCCTCACCTTGGCGGGCAGGAACTCGCGGCTGGGGTAAACGGCGGAGAGCGAAACCCCGCGTGTACTTTCATAGCCCGGCAGAACCTGCAGCAGCTTACCCGATTTAAGCTCCTCGCCAATATCCCAGGTGGAGCGTAGCGCAATGCCGATGCCGCCAATCACGGCTTCGCGGATCACCTCGCTTGAATTGGTCACAAGACGGCCCTGCGGCTTCAGCGTCACCGGCCCGTCGGGACCAATCAGCCGCCAGCTTTCATTGTTGTGGGCCGGAAGGCAGGCGTGCTCACGCAATTCGTCGAGCGTTTTCGGCATGCCGTGGTGCGCCACATAATCGGTGGACGCGCACAAGATACGCCGAACCGGGGCGAGACGGCGCGCCACCAGCGTCGAGTCGGAAAGATCGGCAATGCGAATGGCGAGGTCGTAACCACCGCCGACGAGATCGGTAAAACCATCCGAAAGCTCAAGCTGCACGGTGAGTTCGGGATGCGCATCCATGAAGGCCAGGAGATGCGGCGCGACATGCATGCGCCCGAACGAGGTGGGGGCGGACACCTTCAGCGTCCCTTGCACCTTGGCCGAGCGTCCCGAAACAAAGGCTTCCGCCTCCTCGATGCCGGAGAGAATGGATTGAACACGGGCAAAAAAGCCCTGTCCGGCTTCGGTGAGCGCAATCTGGCGGGTCGTTCGTTGCAGAAGCCGTGTCCCGAGCCTGTCTTCCAGCCGCTTGATGCGCTTGGAGACGACGGCAGGCGAAAGCCCCAGCGCCCGCCCGGCCATGGACATGGAGTTGCACGAAGCGACGCGCACGAAGATTTCCAGATCACCCAGATTGGTCATGAATTTCCACCCGGACGGCAATAAACCGCCTTATTTTCTTCTGAATTGTCATAAGTGATTAGCATTTGTTCGGCGAACTGCAAACTGCTACGACATGGCCGGGAGGATGCCGCATGAGTGGAGCTATCGGATTTCTGGAACCGCGCGCCGATGTCTTGGCTCGTCGCAAGATGATCATTGATGATCTGGCCGAGCTTTTGCCGCGGGACGGGCTGATTGCCGAGCCGCGTCGCCTTGTGCCTTACGAGACGGACGGCTTCATCTCCTATCGCCGCCTGCCGCTCGCCGTGGCACTGCCGCGGAATACGGCGGAGGTCGCCGCTGTCATGAAATATTGCCACCGTTATGGCGTGCCGGTCGTGCCGCGCGGCGCGGGCACGTCGCTTTCGGGCGGGGCCATTCCCCAGGAAGATGCGGTGGTGCTGTGCCTCTCGGCCATGACCCGCATTCTCGAACTCGACTATGCCAACCGCACGGCAACCGTTGAGGCAGGCGTTACCAATCTTTCGATTTCCGATGCCGCAGGCCCGGCGGGCTATTTCTATGCTCCGGACCCGTCCTCGCAGCTGGCCTGCACCATTGGTGGCAATATCGGCATGAATTCCGGTGGCGCGCATTGCCTGAAATACGGTGTCACCACCAACAATCTGCTCGGCGTCAAAATGGTGCTGGTCGATGGCTCGGTGATTGACATCGGCGGCAAGCATCTCGATAGCGCGGGCCTTGATCTGCTTGGCCTCGTCTGCGGCTCGGAAGGGCAGCTCGGCATCGTCACCGAAGCGACGGTGCGGCTGATTGCCAAGCCGGAGGGCGCCCGCCCGGTGCTCTTCGGGTTCGACACGTCGGAAGAAGCGGGTGCCTGCGTCGCCGATATTATCGGCTCCGGCATCATTCCCGTCGCCATCGAGTTCATGGACAAGCCGGCCATCGAAATCTGCGAGGCCTTTGCCCATGCCGGTTATCCGCTGGATGTCGGGGCGCTTCTGATCGTCGAGGTTGAAGGCTCGGATGCCGACATGGCCGCGCAACTCGAAGCCATCGTCACCATCGCCCGCCGCCATGGCGTGAAAGTGGTGCGCGAAAGCCAATCGGCCATGGAAGCCGCCGCCATCTGGAAGGGGCGCAAATCGGCCTTTGGCGCCACGGGCCGCATTGCCGATTACATTTGCATGGATGGCACGGTGCCGCTCGGGCAATTGCCCTATGTGCTGAAACGCACGGGCGAAATCGTCGCGCACTATGGCCTGCGCGTCGCCAATGTCTTCCATGCGGGCGATGGCAACATGCACCCGCTGATCCTTTATAACGCCAACGATCCGCAGGATGCGGCCAATGCGGAAGCGGCGGGCATGGACATTTTGAAGCTCTGTGTCGAGGCCGGTGGCTGCCTCACCGGCGAGCATGGTGTTGGCATCGAAAAGCGTGACCTCATGAACCACCAATATGCCAAGGTCGACCTCGACCAGCAGATGGCAGTGCGCGCGGCTTTTGATCCGGGCTGGCTGCTCAATCCCTCCAAGGTTTTCCCGCTGGAAGGGCGGTCAAACGCATGACGGTTCTTCTCGCTCCTGAAACCACCGCTGACGCGGCGACGATCATCCGCGATGCGGCCAGCTCTGGCACGAAGCTGCGGCTGGCCGGTGGCGGCACGCGCCTTTGTCCCGGTGCCGATGACGAAATGCCGGTGCTTTCAGTGCGCGCCCTCACCGGGATCGTCGCCTATAACCCGGCGGAAATGGTGATGACGGCGAAAGCCGGAACGCCGCTGGCCGAAGTGGAGGCGGCGCTTGAGGCCAACGGCCAGATGCTGCCCTTTGAGCCGATGGATCACCGCCCGCTGCTCGGCACCGCAGGCGAGCCGACCATCGGCGGCGTCTTCGCGGCCAATGTCTCCGGTCCGCGCCGACTGGTGGCGGGCGCGGCCCGCGACAGCCTGCTCGGTGTAACCTTCCTCAATGGTGTGGGCGAAGAGGTGAAGGCCGGTGGCCGGGTGATGAAAAACGTCACGGGTCTGGATCTCGTCAAGCTGATGGCCGGTTCACGCGGCACGCTGGGCCTTTTGAGCGAAGTCACCTTCCGCGTGTTGCCAGTGCCGCGCGCCGTCGAAACCGTAGTGATTGCCGGGCTGGATGATGCCCATGCGGCGGCAGCCATGGCCACCGCCATGTCCTTGTCCGTGGAAGTCTCGGGGGCGGCCCATCTGCCCTTCATCGTCGCCGGGCGCTTTTCGCTCGGTGCAGGGCACGAAGGCTCGGCCACGGTTCTGCGGATCGAGGGTCTGCCGCATTCGGTTCCGGCCCGCGCCGAAAAGCTGGTTGAGGCGCTGAAATCCTTCGGTCCGGTTTCCCGTCTCGGTGCAGATGAAAGCAAAGTTTTGTGGTGCGAAATCCGCGATGCGCTGCCCTATGCCGCCAACCGCGACAAGGCGCTCTGGCGCATTTCGGTGGCCCCGACGGCAGGCCATCAGCTGATGGGGGCCATGCGCCTTCAGGCGGCCGCCGACTCCTTCTTTGACTGGCAGGGCGGCCTGATCTGGTTGCAGATGGAAGCCTCGGTGGAGGCCGATTTCCTGCGTCGCGCCATCGGTCATCTCGGTGGCGGCCACGCAACGCTGGTGCGCGCCAGTTCTGCCCAGCGCTATGGCGTGCCCGCTTTTGAGCCACCGGCCCCGGGTGTGGCGGCGCTCAATGCCCGCATCGTCGCGAAATTCGATCCCTCGGGTGTCTTCGTCGGCGGAGGAAATGTCTGATGCAAACGCATTTTACCCCGACCCAGCTCTCCGATCCGCGCGTGGCCGAAGCCGAAAAGATTTTGCGCAAATGCGTGCATTGCGGCTTTTGCACCGCCACCTGTCCCACTTATGTAACGCTTGGCAGCGAGCTCGATAGCCCGCGCGGGCGCATCTACCTCATCAAGGACATGCTGGAAAACGGTCGCGCCGCCGACAAGGAAGTGGTCACCCACATCGACCGTTGCCTGTCGTGCCTGTCCTGCACCACCACCTGTCCGTCGGGCGTCGATTACATGCACCTGATCGACCACGCCCGCATCCATATCGAGGAAACCTATCGCCGCCCGGTGCTGGACCGGCTGACGCGCGGGCTTCTGGCTGCCATCCTGCCGCATCGCAAACGCTTCACCTTGGCGTTGAAACTCGCCGCCTTTGGCAAACCGTTCGTGGGGTTGATCGACAAGGTTCCGGCGCTCGCCCCCTTTGCCGCCATGCTGCGTCTTGCCCCGGAAAAGGCGCATGAGCCGACGCCGTTTACCCGTGCCTGCACCCATGTGACGCTGGCCGCCCCCAAGGGCCGCGTTGCCATGCTGACGGGTTGCGCCCAGCCGGTGCTTGATCCGGGCATCAACACGGCGGCCATCCGCCTGCTGGTGCGCATGGGGGTCGAAGTGGTTCTGCCGGAAGGCGAGGGCTGCTGCGGCGCGCTGACCCATCATATGGGCAAGGAAGAGGCAGCGCTCGCCTCGGCCCGCCGCAATGTCGATATCTGGGCCTCGGAAATCGATGCGGGGGATCTGGATGCCATCCTCATCACCACATCAGGCTGCGGCACGGTCATCAAGGATTACGGCCATCTGCTGCGCCATGATCCGGCCTATGCCGAAAAGGCTGCCCGCGTGGCGGCAAAAGCCAAGGACATCACCGAATATCTGGCGACCCTCGATCTGCCGGAACTGCCGGCAAACGGCCTGACGGTTGCCTATCACTCGGCCTGTTCGCTCCAGCACGGCCAGAAGATCACGGCTCTGCCGAAAACGCTTCTGAAAAAGGCGGGCTTTACGGTGCGCGATCCGGCGGAAGGCCATCTCTGCTGTGGCTCGGCTGGCACCTACAACATGCTGCAGCCGGAACTCTCCGGCCAGTTGAAGGCCCGCAAGGTGAAAAACATCGAGGCAACGAAACCGGATATCGTCGCGGCGGGCAATATCGGCTGCATGACGCAGATCGGTTCGGGAACCGCGCTGCCGGTGGTCCACACCGCCGAACTGCTGGACTGGGCCTATGGCGGCGACAAGCCGGAAAAATTGGCCAGCTTCAAGGACCTGCCTTCGCCGTAAGGCTGCCAACAGGGATTACCGGATGAGGGGCAATCTTTCTCAGGCTCGCGCCAACAAAAAAGCCGCCCCGAACGAGGGCGACTTGAAGTTGATGAAAAACCCTGCTTCATCCACCTCCGTCATCCTCGGGCTTGACCCGAGGATCCATCATTTCAATGACTTATGGATGGTCGGGTCAAGCCCGACCATGACGAAATGAGAAGTTTGCGACCCTTGTCACAAGTCTGAGCCCGGCTGAGAGCCGGGCTTTTGCATTTCATAGAAAGCGCGCTTCTCAGCCGCCGAACAGCGTGCGCAGGAAGTCCGTGCCGCGATCTTCCAGCACCACATCGCCCTGTTTGTTGCCGGGGCCGATGACGATGACCTTCGAACCTTCCGGTACGCGTTTGTACAGGTGTTCCACATCCTTGTTCATCATGCGGATGCAGCCCGAAGACAGGTTGAGGCCAATCGACCACGGCTGGTTGGTGCCATGGATACGGAAGCCCGTATCGCCGCCATTCGGCTTGTAGAGATACATGGCGCGCGCACCGAGCGGATTGTCCGGGCCGCCGGCCTGACGGTCGGGCAGGATGTGGCCGCGCTTGCGTTCGCGGGCGACCATTTCCTTCGGCGGAATCCATTCCGGCCATTCGGCCTTGCGACCGACGCGGGTCACGCCCGACCAGCCGAAACCTTCACGGCCCACGCCGATACCGTAACGCGTCGCCTTGTTGGCGCCCTCGACGAAGTAGAGGAAGCGGTTGTTGGTATCAACGATCACCGTGCCCGGCTTTTCGCTGGTGGACAGGCGCACGGCCTTGCGCTGGAACTTTTCCGCGACCGGGCGCTTTTCAATGCCCTTCGGCAGAATGACTTCGCCGCGCTTGTTGGTTTTGAACTCTTCGGCCCCTGCCGGTGCGGCAAACAGCGCGGCGGTGACGGCGAAAGCCGCGCAAGCGGCCAGCATCGCTTTCTTCATGATACCCCTTCTCCCCGAAAATGAAGGCAGACGTTAAGCGGCAAAGGCCTTTTCGTCAAATGGCACGTTGCCGAAATGGAAGGAAGGACGGCCAGCCGTCCTTCCAAGGATCGTCCTGAAGCCCCCGCTTATTGGACGATAACGCGCGTGCCGACATCGACACGGCTGTAAAGATCGGTCACGTCCTCGTTGCGCATGCGAATGCAGCCGGAGGAAACGGCGCTGCCGATGGTCCACGGCGCATTGGTGCCGTGAATGCGGTAAAGGGTCGAGCCCAGATACATGGCGCGCGCGCCCAGCGGATTTTCCGGGCCGCCTTCCATCGATGCGGGCAGGAAATGCCCCTTGGCGGCTTCACGCGCCACCATTTCCTTAGGCGGGTGCCAGGTCGGCCATTCGGCCTTGCGGGTAATGCGGTGCTCGCCGGCCCATTCAAAGCCCGGCTTGCCGACACCCACGCCGTAACGCATGGCCTGACCATTGCCCTGAACGAGGTAGAGGAAACGGCTATTGGTATCGATGACGATGGTGCCCGCCTTTTCCTTGGTCTCGTAGGAAACCGTCTGCGGCAGGAACTGCGGGTCCATGCGGCCGGTCGGGGTGTTCGGGCGAATAGCGGCCTGCTGCACCGGGGCCTGACGCGGCGCAGCCTGCGGCGCACCGTAAACGCCGGGAAGGGCACCGCCATCACGCTCCACCCGCGCGGCGGGCTGGCGATACGAATTGGCCTGCTGGCGCGGCTGCGGCGGGGCGTAATAGCCCATCTGGTTGCCGGTCACGCGGCGCGGCGGCGCGTAGATCGCCGGGCGAACGCCACCGCCACCCAGCTGGTTGATCCACGGCTGCGTCAGACTCGAATCGACGATCACCGGCGGACGCTGCGCATAACGGTCATTGGCCCATGCAGGCGCGGCGGCAAGAACCGCCAGCGAGGCGGCCAGGAGGAGCAGTTTTTGGGTCATCGGATCAACTCGCTACATTCACCGAAAGGGACACGCTTTAAAAAGGGGCGATACAAGCCCCGCTGTCCTTACCGTCTCACCTGCGCGCCAGAGAATGGTAAACGCCCATTCATGAAAAGGCGAACGACCGCGTAAACCTTCCAGCAAGGTTAGCAGCCGGTTTGGAGAAGTGGTGAACAAATGGTAAACATCCCTCAAAAGGGAGATTCGCACGATGACCGATGAGAAAAAGACCGGCCTGATCAGGGGCGAGGATGGCGTGGTGACCTGCTTCTGGCATGGCAATCTGCCCGATTACCGGCGCTATCATGACGAGGAATGGGGCCATCCGGTCACCAGTGATGTCCGGCTTTTCGAGAAAATCTGCCTTGAAGGTTTTCAGTCGGGCCTGTCCTGGCTCACCATCCTGCGCAAACGCGAGACGTTTCGCGCTGCCTTTGCCGGTTTCGACTTCGAGAAGGTCGCAGCCTTCGGCGACGCCGATATCGAGCGCCTTTTGGCCGACAAGGGCATCGTGCGCCATCGCGGCAAGATCGTCTCGACGATCAACAACGCGGCCCGCGCGATCGAAATGAAGGCCGAGTTCGGCACGCTCGCCCGCTATTTCTGGTCCTTCGAGCCGAAGCCGGAGGAACGCCCGGCGACATTTGACTGGGAAGCGCTGCGTGCCAACACCACCACGCCCGCTTCGGTGCGCCTGTCCAAGGATTTGAAAAAGCGCGGCTGGAGCTTTGTCGGCCCCACCACCGTC
This sequence comes from Pseudomonadota bacterium, assembly GCA_020161665.1. Taxonomy (GTDB): domain Bacteria; phylum Pseudomonadota; class Alphaproteobacteria; order Rhizobiales; family Rhizobiaceae; genus Ectorhizobium. Next base: position 22,079 of record JAIUPA010000043.1, read on the forward strand.
TACGCCTTCATGCAGGCCATGGGCATGGTCAACGACCACATTGAAGGCTGCAACTGCCGCGACCGGATCGAGCGCCTGCGCGCCGAATTTGTCCGGCCCGCTTGAGAGACACCGGACCGCAGCGCGTTGCGCGCTTTGGTGGTGTCCCTTCTCCCCGTCATAACGGGGAGAAGGTGCCCGGCAGGGCGGATGAGGGGCCGAGTGGCCTAACTCAAAAAATGCGCTTACTTGCCGTTCTTCTTCAGCCATTCCTTCATGAAGGCGATTTCGCCTTCCTGCGCGGTGATCACGCCTTCGGCCAGCTTGCGGATTTCCGGGTCCTTGCCGTGTTCCAGTACGACCTTGGCCATATCGATGGCCCCTTGATGATGCGGGATCATGCCGCGCACGAAGTCGGCATCGGCATCGCCCGTCAGCTTGATGGCCATATCCTTGTGCATCTTCATGTTGGCCTCTTCATAGGCCTTGATCACGACATCGTTGCTCATGGCATCGCCGCCCGCCATGTGGTGCTGGTGGGCATCCTGCGCGAAGGCCGGAGCGGAAACGAGAAGGGCGAGAGCAGCGCTCATCAGCGTGGTTCTGATAGACATGGGAATTCTTTCCAAAAACAGGTTTCTTTGCCGGTTATCCGGCGAGTTTGATGGGAGTTTCGCAGTCGATCAGGCGCGGGGCGGCGGCTCCGCAGGGGCAAGCGGCAGAGAAACCAGCGTCCGTGCGACAAGCGCCAGCGGGCGTTCCGGGATCATAGGCTTGTCGCGCACCAGATCCGGCGCGGGCACAATGGCCAGACACGCCGGGCAGAAACAGCCATGCGGCGTGCCGTCATCATTCTGGCAGCCGTCGTCACTCGAAAGCATCTTGGCCATGTCCATGCTGTGATGCCCGGCATGGTGCATGTTTTCCATCGTCACCATCGGCGCGGCCACGTTGCTGTCCACCCCGGCCCGGGCGGGCAGGAGGCCATAGGCAAGGCTGGCGATCATGAGCGTGATGAAAACGAAAAGGCGCATGGCGTGAATCTACGCGGCTTCATGGCAAAGGCAAGGCGAAAGCGCTAAAATCAAGCGGCAATCACATGATGCACAATGCGATAATCCGGGCTTTCCTCGCCGGGCGGGGCAAGTGTCCAGTCCCACGCGCCAAACGGTTTGGGCGGGGTCACGCCCGCCAGAAGCTCGCTGCGTTCATGCACATGGCCGGAATGATCGATGATCGAAAAGGCCGTATCGGTCAAAAGAAGCGGTGTGCAGGGCAGGGCAAACAATCCATCGATATGGGCGGCCACCAGTTGCGCGACGGCATCCTGCGGAAGTTGCCCCGGCGCTTGCCCTTCAAGCCGCGCGCCGACACCCAGCGCAATCTGCGAAATAAGGTTCGCGGAAATCACGAGGTCGAGATAGGGCACCTGGCGCAGAAAGGCCAAAGGCTCCGGCGCGCGCCCGGCCAGAAGGTCGTCAGTGCCGGAAAGATCGCGCTCGATCAGCCGCACATTGTCGAGCTTTTTCCACGAAAGCCACGCCCGGACGGAGGCCAGATGCACCCGGTCGATCAGCACCACGGTATCGAATTTCTGGGCGAGCGCCATGATCGGCACATCGCGCACGAGGCCGGAGCCGAGCACGACCACGGTGCGCCGCAGGCGAAGGCCGCCCGCCTTGATGGCCACCGCCTTGTGGCAGTTTTCCTCATGCGCCTTCCACGCGCTGGCGCAGCGCCGCGCCCGCGCCCACAGATTGACGGACGAGCGGATATGGGCACGGTTTTCCGGCCCCGTGACCGGCCATGTGGCGGCAAAATTCAGCGCTTCGGCAATCATGCCGCTCTCCTTGCGGTCGAGGATCGCCCCGCGATAGCAGAAAGCACCGCTTTCTGCCAACCGGGCAAGGACTTGGCACCTTGCCGCACGGGGCTAGTTCCTCTAAGACACGGCGCAATTACACACTAGAAGTGAATTTCAATAATCTGGTGTAAAGCCCCGAGGTTGAATGCCATGAGCGACAAGCAGAAAAAAGCGTCGAAACCGAAGGCCCGCCTGCCGCGCGGCTTTGTGGACCGCGAAGCCGGCGAAATCCGCGCCGTCAACGAAATGACCGCGAAGATCCGCGAAGTCTATGAGCGTTACGGCTTTGATCCGGTCGAAACGCCGCTGATGGAATATACCGATGCGCTGGGCAAGTTCCTGCCCGATAGCGACCGCCCGAATGAAGGCGTGTTCTCACTGCAGGATGATGACGACCAGTGGATGAGCCTGCGTTACGATCTGACCGCGCCGCTTGCCCGCCATGTGGCCGAAAACTTCAACGAAATCCAGCTTCCCTACCGCACCTATCGCAACGGCTGGGTGTTCCGTAACGAAAAGCCGGGTCCGGGCCGCTTCCGCCAGTTCATGCAGTTCGATGCCGATACGGTCGGCGCGCCGGGCGTGCAGGCCGATGCTGAAATGTGCATGATGATGGCCGATACGCTGGAAGCCTTGGGCATAAAGCGCGGCGATTACGTCATCCGCGTCAACAACCGCAAGGTTCTCGATGGCGTTCTCGACGCCATTGGTCTGGGTGGCGAGGAAAACGCGGCCCGCCGTTTGAACGTTCTGCGCGCCATCGACAAGCTGGACAAGTTTGGTGGCGATGGGGTCAGACAGTTGTTGGGTGAAGGTCGGACGGATGCTTCAGGGGACCGTACGCCTGGCGCAATGCTGCGTCCAGACCAAATAGAAATGCTTATGTCTTTCCTTTTTATGACTAATTTGACGAGGGTGTTACCTGAGAGTTCTACTGTCGACGTGAGTGCGATGGAAATTGGGAGGAGCGTACCGCTCAGCTATTCTCATGATGGCTTAATTCGTAATCTTCTACAGATGTTCGGCGAGAACGCCACAGCGCGCGAGGGAATTAACGAACTCGATTTGATTGCGAAGCTTGTTAAGGCCGCAAAATACAATGACGGCCGAGTCAAGATCGACCCGTCTGTCGTGCGCGGCCTCGAATATTACACCGGCCCGGTCTATGAGGCCGAACTCACCTTCGATGTGACCAACGAGAAGGGCGAGAAGGTTGTCTTCGGTTCGGTCGGTGGCGGTGGCCGTTATGATGGTCTCGTGTCGCGCTTCATGGGCCAGCCGGTTCCGGCCACGGGCTTTTCCATCGGTGTTTCGCGCCTCATGACGGCGCTGAAGAACCTTGGCAAGCTCGGTCGCGATGAGGTGCTGGCGCCGGTTCTCGTCACCGTCATGGATGGCGATGCCGAGGCTATGGGTCGCTATCAGCGCTTCACCCAGCAGCTTCGCAATGCGGGCATTCGCGCCGAAATGTATCAGGGCAACTGGAAGAAGTTCGGCAACCAGCTGAAATATGCCGACCGTCGCGGCTGCCCCGTCGCCATCATTCAGGGCGGCGATGAACGCAACGAAGGCGTCGTGCAGATCAAGGACCTCATCGAGGGCAAGCGTCTGGCGGGCGAGATCGAGGATAACGCCACCTGGCGCGAGGCCCGTGTGGCCCAGATCGTCGTTCCGGAAGCCGAACTTGTCGAGCGCGTCCGCGAAATCCTCGAAGCCCACGCCGAAGACCGCAGACGGGGCAACTGATGCCGATGACCGATATGCCGGATTTCGCCGGTGATCTTCTGGAAGAATTTGCCGCGCGCCGCACGGCGCGGGTCGATACGCCCATCATCCAGCCCGCCGAACCCTTTCTCGATATTGCCGGGGAAGATCTGCGCCGCCGCATTTTCCTGACGGAAAGCGAACGGGGTGAGAGCCTCTGCCTGCGCCCGGAATTCACCATTCCGGTCTGCCGCCGCCATATCGACAACCATATCGGCACGCCGAAGCGCTATGCCTATCTGGGGCAGGTGTTTCGCCAGCGTCGTGAAGGCGGCAACGAGTTCTATCAGGCCGGCATCGAGGATCTGGGCGACAAGGATGCGGCAAGCGCCGATGCGCGCGCGGTCGCCGATGCGCTGGCCTGCCTTGAAAAGATCATGCCCGGCACCGCCTTTTCGGTGACGATGGGCGATCAGGCCGTGTTTGAGGCCGTGGTGGCCGCCCTTGGCCTGCCCGCCGGTTGGCAAAAGCGCCTCATCCGCGCCTTCGGCCAGACCGAACAGCTCGAAGCGATGATTGCCCGTCTGGCAAAGCCCGCGCCGGTCGCCGGTCTCGATGATCATCTGGAAAGCCTGCTGGCTGCGGGGGATGATGCCGCCCTGACCGCCCATATCGAGGCGGAAATGGAGCGCACCGGCTACCTCACGAACGCCAGCCGCTCGCCTGCCGAGATTGTCCGCCGCCTGAAGGAAAAGCGCCTTCTGGCCGGTGCGTCGCTCGATGCGGAAAAGCTTGCCGTCCTGAAGGAATTCCTGTCGCTCAACGTCAGCCTTCGCTATGCGCCGGGCGTTCTGGCCGATTTCGCCAAGGCTGCCAACCTGCCGCTCAACGCCGCGATTACCGGCTTTGATGCGCGCGTCGCGGCCTTTGCCAATGCGGGCGTTCCGCTCGGCGAAGTCACTTGGCGTGCTGCCTTCGGTCGTCCGCTCGATTACTATACGGGCCTCGTCTTCGAAGTCACCGCGCGCGGTGGTCATGATGTGCTGGCCGGTGGCGGGCGCTATGACCGGATGCTGACGCTTCTGGGGGCGGAAAGCCACATTCCCGCCGTCGGTTTCTCGCTCTGGCTCGACCGCATTGAGAAGGGAAGGGCTTCCTAATGATCACAATCGCTCTTCCCTCCAAGGGCCGCATGAAGGAAGATTCCGCAGCGATTTTCGAGCGCGCGGGCATGAAGATCGTCGCCGTTGGCAATGATCGCTCCTATCGTGGCCGTGTCGAAGGCGTCGATGATATCGAGATCGCTTTCCTGTCGGCCTCGGAAATCTCGCGCGAACTGGGCGCGGGCAGCGTCGATTTCGGCGTCACGGGTGAGGATCTGGTGCGCGAGGGGCTGGCGGATGCCGATGCCCGCGTCGAATTCTGCGCCCGTCTGGGCTTTGGCCATGCCGATGTCATCGTCGCCGTGCCGGATATCTGGCTCGATGTGGAAACCATGGCCGACCTCGGCGATGTGGCAGCAGAATTTCGCACCCGCCATGGCCGACGTCTGGCAATCGCCACGAAATACTGGCGCCTGACGCAGCAGTTCTTCTCCGGCAGCCACGGCATTCAGCTTTATCGTATTGTGGAAAGCCTTGGTGCCACGGAAGGTGCGCCCGCCGCCGGTCAGGCCGATATCATCGTTGATATTACCTCGACCGGATCGACGCTGCGCGCCAACCATCTGAAGATCCTGTCGGATGGCGTCATCCTGCGCTCTGAGGCCTGCCTTGTGCGTGCCCGCAAGCCAGAGCATGAGGGCAACCCGACGGTGGAGCGCATCATTGCTGCGGTGCGCGCCGCGCTTTGATCCGTTAAACGCTAACCTCTCCATCGTCACCCTCGGGCTTGACCCGAGGGTCCATGCCGCGGGCGCCGTATGGATGCTCGGGTCAGACCCGAGCATGACGGAAAAACGGATAGGCCCTGATCCATAACAGAAAACCCGCCGGAGACATCCGGCGGGTTTTCGCGTTTGGGAGGATGTGGATCGTCCGTTGACTTACTTGGCGAGCTTGGCGTCGGCCGAGTAGGCACCGGCACCGAAGGCGGCGAGAACGAGGAAGCCACCGGCCAGAGCGAAGTTCTTGACGAGCATGATGCCGTTCAGCGTGTTGATCCAGCCGAGAGCCGGAGCCGGCCAGCCGTCAATGGCAACCGTGCCGCTGTGGAAGACGAGGCCGGTGAAGATCGAGAAGGCAGCGAGCGCCAGAGCGACGAGCTTCGTCTGGAAGCCGACGAGAATGGCAAGGCCGGCGACGAGTTCAAAGAGACCAGCGAGGTAAGCCAGAGCCGTTGCAGCCGGAAGGCCAGCGCCGGTGATCATGCCAGCCGTGCCGGTCGGGTCGAGGAGCTTCGGATAGCCAGCGGTGATGAAGAGGTAGGCCAGAAGAATGCGGCCAACGAGGACGAGAATGTTCTGTGCGGAGGTCATGGTCATGTTCCTTGCGAAGGGTCAGGGGAAGCGGTGGGAGGTCCGCTTGCTTCGAGGACATACATGCCGCAAATTTATTGTGCGCAAAAGATAAACGATACTCGACATAGTGTTCACTAAATGAAGAACAAATCTGCTTGATAAAAATCATATTTCAAAATGGACTGCGGTTTTGGCAAAGCCGCCCCTTTTGTTCAGGCGGTACCGAACCTATTTCTTTTCGACCCGACCTTCAGGAGCCCCCCATGGCAGACCTTTCCGCATTCCCCGTCGCCCGTCTTTTCCCGCCGCAAAACCCGGATGTCATCCAGCTTTACTCGCTGGCAACGCCCAATGGCGTGAAGGTTTCCATCGCGCTCGAAGAGCTTGGCCTTGCCTATGAAACGCACAAGCTGGACATCTCGACCGATATTCAAAAGCACCCGGATTTCGTGGCGCTGAACCCCAATGGCCGCATTCCGGCGATCCTTGATCCACATGGCCCGGACGGCAAGCCGCTCGGCCTGTTCGAAAGCGGGGCGATCCTCATCTATCTGGCGGAAAAGACCGGCAAGCTTCTGCCGAAAGACCCCGCGCTGCGCTACGAAACGCTGGCCTGGCTGATGTGGCAGATGGGCGGCGTCGGGCCGATGTTCGGCCAGTTCGGCCACTTCTTCAAATATGCCGCCGACAAGGTGGCGAACAACCCTTACCCGGAAGAGCGCTATCGCAACGAGGTGCGCCGCCTGCTCGGCATTCTGGAGGAACGTCTGGCAGACCGCGAATTCCTCGTGGGCGGGGAATATACGATTGCCGACATCGCCATTTTCCCGTGGGTACGGGGCCTCACCACCGGCTATGGCGCAGCAGAGCGGCTGGCACTTTCCGACTTCCCGAAGACCATGGCCTGGGTTGACCGCCTTGCGGCCCGCCCGGCCTCGGTCAAAGGGCTGAACACACCGCCGCGCAGCTAATATCGTTCGACCGGAAATGTGTAAAAGCGGGCTGGTTCAGTCCGCCATCACCTCCACGAACCGTTTGGAAACCCACCCGCTTTTGCACGGACCTTTATAGGTGCCTTCAAAATAGGGTGGGCTTTCCGGTATTTTGCACACCTCCATGGTGGGCTTTCCCGGCGCGTCCTTCGGATCATAGATGACGGGAATGAAGGTGGCCTTCTCCCAGTCCGTTCCGCCGATGACGACAATCACGAACGCATCCTGCTTCAAGCGGTCGAGTTCAGCGGCTTTGGTGGTGGGGGCCGCCCTGACGGACACGAAGCCGTCCCCGCCCTTTTTCAGCCCGATAATGTGGCCAATGGCACCGCCCGGCGCGACGGCCTGACCATCCACGACAATCGATTTCACCACCACGGGTTTTGGCTTGATACCGTCCGCCAAAGCCGGCAGGGCGGTGAAGGAAAAGGCCGAAAGGCAAAGAAGCGCGATGGTTCTCATGATGGGTCCTCAGCGTTTGACCAGTTCGACGCGACGGTTCTTGGCACGGCCTGCCTCATCCTCATTGGGGGCAATCGGTGCAGCGGCCAATCAGGGGATGATCTTTCGATCCGGCCTTGTCGGCGGCAAGCGCTGGCAGGGCGAGGAAGCTGAAGGCAGCGATAACGGCAAGGCGGGCAGGGCGCGGCATGGACACGGGGGATGGCTCCTCATCAGGCGGGAAATAAGCCAGCCCCACTGTAACAACACAGCCCGACATAAAACAGCCCCCGGTTCGGGGCGTTACAATTTCAACGCGTGGGTGGATGTCTGCCGTCAGGTTAAGAAGGAATGCGGCGTTGCCCTCCCTTCCTTCTCCCCGTTGGGGAGAAGGGGAGGATTAACCGCGAGAGGACACTTCGCCTGCTGAAGGATGGGCGGCGGTGACAAACGAAAAGGGCGGCCCGAGGACCGCCCTTCCCAAATCTGTCCGGAGACAGGACTTCTTAGAAGTCCATGCCGCCCATACCGCCCATGCCGCCGCCCGGCATAGCCGGAGCTTCCTTGCGCGGCAGTTCGGCAATCATGGCTTCCGTCGTGATCAGCAGCGAGGCAACCGAAGCAGCGTTCTGCAGAGCCGTGCGGACAACCTTGACCGGGTCAACGATACCCATGGCGATCATGTCGCCATATTCGCCGGTCTGGGCGTTGTAGCCGAAGCTGTCGTCGTTCTTGTCGAGAACCTTGCCGACAACGATGGAGGCTTCATCACCAGCGTTTTCAGAGATCTGGCGAACCAGAGACTGAAGAGCGCGACGGATGATGTTGATACCGGCGTTCTGGTCTTCGTTCTCACCCTTGACGGTGATCTTCGTGGACGAACGCAGGAGGGCGATACCACCGCCCGGAACGATGCCTTCCTGAACAGCAGCGCGCGTTGCGTTCAGAGCGTCGTCGATGCGATCCTTGCGTTCCTTCACTTCGATTTCCGTGGAGCCGCCAACGCGGATCACGGCAACGCCGCCAGCGAGCTTGGCAAGACGTTCCTGCAGCTTTTCGCGGTCGTAATCGGAAGAGGTTTCTTCGATCTGAGCCTTGATCTGGGCCACGCGGCCTTCGATGTCGGACTTGGCGCCAGCGCCGTCAACGATCGTGGTGTTTTCCTTGGAGATGGCAACCTTCTTCGCACGGCCGAGCATGTCGAGCGTAACGTTTTCCAGCTTGATGCCGAGGTCTTCGGAGATCACCGTGCCGCCCGTCAGGATGGCGATGTCTTCGAGCATGGCCTTGCGGCGGTCGCCGAAGCCCGGAGCCTTGACAGCAGCGATCTTGAGGCCGCCGCGCAGCTTGTTGACGACGAGCGTTGCAAGAGCTTCGCCTTCGACGTCTTCAGCGATGATGAGGAGCGGCTTGCCGTTCTGGACGACAGCTTCGAGAACCGGCAGCATGGCCTGAAGGTTCGAGAGCTTCTTTTCGTGCAGAAGGATGAAGGCGTCTTCGAGGTCGGCCACCATCTTTTCAGCGTTGGTCACGAAGTAGGGCGACAGGTAGCCGCGGTCGAACTGCATGCCTTCGACGACTTCGAGTTCGGTTTCAGCGGTCTTGGCTTCTTCAACCGTGATGACGCCTTCGTTGCCGACGCGCTGCATGGCTTCAGCAATATCGAGACCGATCTGCTTTTCACCGTTGGCGGAAATCGTGCCGACCTGGGCAACTTCTTCCGGCGTGGTGATCTTCTTGGCCTTGGCCTGAAGGTCCTTGACGACTTCAGCCACAGCGAGGTCGATACCGCGCTTCAGGTCCATCGGGTTCATGCCAGCGGCAACAGCCTTGGCGCCTTCGCGAACGATGGCCTGGGCCAGAACCGTTGCGGTGGTGGTGCCGTCACCGGCGATGTCGTTGGTCTTCGAAGCAACTTCGCGGACCATCTGGGCGCCCATGTTTTCGAACTTGTCTTCCAGTTCGATTTCCTTGGCGACCGAAACGCCGTCCTTGGTGATGCGCGGAGCGCCAAAGGACTTGTCGATCACGACGTTACGACCCTTCGGGCCGAGCGTGACCTTGACTGCATCAGCGAGGATATCGACGCCGCGCAGCATCTTTTCGCGCGCGCTACGGCCGAATTTTACTTCTTTAGGTGCCATTTTTAAAAACTCCCGGGCTTTTGCCCATCAGTCATTCATGGATAAGGATGAGGATATTTCCGACGATCAGCCGATAATGCCGAGGATGTCGGATTCCTTCATGATGAGAAGGTCTTCACCGTCGACCTTGACTTCCGTGCCCGACCACTTGCCGAACAGGACGCGGTCGCCAGCCTTCACTTCAAGCGCGACAACCTTGCCGTTCTCATCGCGGGCGCCATTGCCGACGGCGACGATTTCGCCTTCCTGCGGCTTTTCCTTGGCGGAGTCCGGAATGATGATGCCGCCCTTGGTCTTTTCTTCAGACTGAACGCGGCGAACGACGACGCGGTCGTGCAGGGGGCGGAAATTGGTGCTTGCCATTGTCTATTCCCTCGATCAAATGACACTTGACGGCCTTCAGGAGGCCCGTCGTGAATGATTGTTAGCACTCACATCTGTCGAGTGCTAGCGGCAGGGAGATAGGCAGCCCCGCAAGATGAGTCAAGGATTGCCCGTCTAAAAAATTTCATCGAAAAGCGTTAACGGGGATGCATGACCTCGCAAACTCTTGTCCCTGCACTGCAAACCCCAGCCGAACCCGCGCCGCGCCTTGGCGAGCTGGCCCGCGTCTTCGGCCATATCGGCCTCATGAGTTTTGGCGGACCTGCCGCCCAGATCGCGCTGATGCACCGGCTGGTGGTCGATGAAAGACGCTGGCTCTCCGAAGAGCGGTTCCTGCGGGCGCTGAACTATTGCATGCTTTTACCCGGACCGGAGGCGCAGCAACTGGCCACCTATATCGGCTGGTTGGCGCACGGCGTCCGGGGTGGCCTGATCTGCGGTCTTCTGTTCGTGTTGCCGGGGCTGGCGCTCATTCTCACGCTCTCGGCGCTCTACGCCACCTATCACCAGATGACGATGGTGGCCGGGCTGTTTTTCGGCCTGAAGGCTGCTGTGGTGGCGATTGTCGCGCAGGCACTCTGGCGCATCGCGGGCCGCACCCTGAAGGACGGCTTTCGCATCACCATTGCGCTGCTGGCCTTCATCGCGCTCTTTTTCTTGGCCTTGCCGTTTCCGCTGGTCGTCGGGGTGGCCGCACTGGCCGGTTTCTTGCGGGCGGCGGCAAAGCCCGCGCCGGAAAAAAGAATGGCCCCCGCCTTGCCATTCCGACCTCTTTTACTTCTGCGCGACAGCCTGCTCTGGCTGATCGTCTGGCAGGTGCCCTTCCTCCTGCTGCTCGTATTCGGGCAGGGACAGGTCGCCGAAATCTTTGCCTTTTTCTCCCGGCTTGCCGTCGTCACCTTTGGCGGGGCCTATGCGGTTTTGTCCTATGTCGCCGATGTCGCGGTCGGGCATTACGGCTGGCTGAAGCCGGGCGAAATGCTCGATGGTCTGGCGCTGGCCGAAACCACGCCGGGACCGCTCGTGCTGGTCCTCTCCTTCGTCGGCTTTCTCGCCGGTGCGCGAGGAGGTGACGCCGGGCTTTCGCTTGTGGGCGGGGTCGCCGGGGGACTGGCCGCCGCCTGGGCGACGTTTGCGCCGAGCTTTCTTTTCATCTTTGCCGGTGCGCCCTTGATCGAACGTCTGGCGGGCAGGCCGTGGGTGGAAGGGGCACTCTCCGCCGTCACCGCCGCTGTCGTCGGCGTCATCCTGAACCTCACGCTCTGGTTCGCGCTGCATGTGGTCTTCACACGCATCGAAACGGTGGAGGTTGCGTTGATCCCGCACCTGTTGCTGAAGCTGCCGCTGCCGGACATTTCAAGCTTCGACCCCGCCGCTTTTGCCCTGACGCTGTTCGCCGCCGCGCTGATCTTTATCGCTAAACAGGGCGTTGGGCGGGTGCTGGCCATGACCGCATCGCTTGGCCTTGTCTGGCGACTGCTCGCTTGAGACGAGGAAAAAACCTTGCCTCGCCGCCATTCCTTTGCAATGTGAGCCACTGGTTGCAATGGAAAGCGGAATCGAACGGTCATGGCAGAGCACATTGCCTCACTGGCGGAAATCACCAAGGGCTACGATGTCATTCTCTGTGATGTCTGGGGCGTGCTGCACAATGGTGTCGCGCCCTTCATGCCGGCATCCTATGCTCTGGCGGCAGCCCGTGCGGCGGGCGTCACCGTGGTGCTGATCACCAATTCGCCGCGCCCGCGTGCCGGTGTCATCACCCAGCTGGCAGCCATTGGTGTTCTCGATGAAGCCTATGACCGGATCGTCACCTCCGGCGATGTGACGCGCGACCTCATCGCTGCGGCGAAGAAGAAGGTCTACTTCCTCGGGCCGGAGCGCGACCATCCGCTGGTAGAAGGTCTGGGCGTGGAACTGACGGGAGAAGCCGAGGCCGAAACCATCGTCTGCACCGGCTTCTTCGATGACGAGACGGAAACGCCGGAAGATTACCGCGACAGTCTCACGGGGCTTCAGGCCCGCGGCGTGCCGATGATCTGCGCCAACCCCGATCTGGTGGTGGAGCGTGGCGACCGGCTGATCCCCTGCGCCGGGGCGATGGCCGCCTTTTACGAGCAACTGGGCGGCGAGACGCTGATTGCCGGAAAGCCGCATAACCCGATCTATGAAGCCTCGCTCGCCGCCGCGCTTGAGGTGCGGGGTGAGTTCGACCGCAGACGCGTTCTGGCGATTGGCGATGGCCTGCCGACCGATGTGCGCGGCGCGCTCGATTTCGGTCTCGATCTTCTTTACGTTGCCGGTGGCATCCACGCGGCGGATTATACGGTCAACGGAACAATGGACAGTTCCATGGTCTCGGACTGGCTGAAGCGTGAAAACGTTGCGCCGAAGTTCTGGACCCCCAAGCTGGCATGAGGAGAGGGGCGTGACAGTCTTTCACCGCAACGAGAAGAAAACACCGCTGCCGAGCCGCCTGCGCGGCGGCGTCGTGGCCATTGGCAATTTCGATGGCGTGCATCGCGGCCATATGAGCGTGCTTGGCAAGGCGCTGGAATTATCGCAGGCGCACAAGCGCCCGGCACTGGTGCTGACCTTCGAGCCGCATCCGCGCAGCGTGTTCAATCCGTCGGTCCCGGTTTTCCGCCTGACACCGGCGCCGATGAAGGCGCGCATTCTCGATGCGGCAGGCTTCCATTCGGTGGTCGAATACCCGTTTGATCATGATTTTGCCTCGCGCTCGGCGGAAAACTTCGTCAACCGCATTCTCGTTGAATGGCTGGGCGCTGCCGAAGTCGTCACCGGCTTTGACTTTCATTTCGGCAAGGGGCGTGAAGGCGGTCCGGCCTATCTGATGCAGGCGGGCGAGCGCTATGGCTTTGGCGTGACGCTGGTCGATGCCTATCGCGATGAAAATGCCGAGGTGGTTTCCTCCAGCCGCATCCGCGCGCGTCTGGCAGAAGGCGACGTTTCCCATGCCGCCGGTCTGCTTGGCTATCGCTATACGGTCGAGGCGGAAGTGATCGGCGGGCAGAAGCTGGGCCGCACGCTGGGCTTCCCGACCGCCAACATGGCGCTGCCGCCGGAATCCGCGCTGAAACCCGGCATCTATGCCGTGCGCCTGCGCCGCGCCAACGGCGACCTTCACAACGCGGTCGCCAGCTTCGGCCACCGCCCGACGGTGACGGAAAACGGCGCGGCCCTTCTGGAAACCTTCGTTTTCGATTTTTCCGACAGCCTTTACGGCGAGGTCTGTTCCGTTTCCTTCTTCGGCCACCTGCGCGACGAGATGAAGTTTGCCGGGCTGGAGCCGCTGGTGGAGCAGATGGGCCGCGATTGCGAGGAGGCACGTGCGCTTCTGGCCGGTGTCACGCCGCTTTCGGAAATCGATGCGAAGATCGCCTTCTGAGGCGCGAATGCGCCGCTCGCGCCGCCTAACCCCTTTTCAAATCGGCCAAAAGGCCTTAAGGAACCCGCCATTATGAAGCCGGTCCTTGCGAACACGCTGCGAATTACGAGCCCGGCCTTCCGAGCAGCCTGAAAAGGCGCGGGAAGGTCCGGGTTTTCGGCGCTGCCATCAGGCGCGCAAACTCTCAAATTTCTGACATCACGATGCGGCCCCCATCGGGAGCGCTAGATACGATTGGCAAGACCATGACCGAAGCCACTGACAAGATCGACTATTCCTCGACCCTTTACCTGCCGCAGACGGAGTTTCCGATGCGCGCCGGCCTGCCGCAGAAGGAACCGCAAATGGCGGCCCGCTGGCAGGACATGGACCTCTACAAGAAGCTGCGCGAAGCCGCCAAGGGCCGCGAAAAGTTCGTGCTGCACGATGGCCCGCCCTATGCCAACGGCAACATCCATATCGGCCACGCGCTGAACAAGATCCTGAAGGACGTGATCACCCGCTCGTTCCAGATGCGCGGTTATGACTCCAACTACGTTCCGGGCTGGGACTGCCACGGCCTGCCGATCGAGTGGAAGATCGAGGAAAAGTATCGCGAGAAGGGCAAGAACAAGGACGAGGTGGAAATCAACGAATTCCGCCGCGAATGCCGCGAGTTCGCGCAAGGCTGGATCGATGTGCAGTCGGCTGAATTCCGCCGTCTCGGCATCGAGGGCGATTTCGACAATCCCTACACGACGATGGCCTATCATTCCGAGGCCCGTATCGCTGGCGAGCTTTTGAAGATCGCCAAGTCCGGCCAGCTTTATCGCGGCTCCAAGCCGATCATGTGGTCGGTGGTTGAGCGCACGGCGCTCGCCGAAGCCGAAGTGGAATATCACGAGGTCGAAAGTGACACGATCTGGGTGAAGTTCCCGGTGGTGGAAGGTCCCGCTGATCTCAAGGGCAATTTCGTCGTCATCTGGACGACGACGCCGTGGACCATCCCCGGCAACCGCGCCATCTCGTTCTCGTCGCGCTATCCCTATGGCCTGTTTGAAGTGGAAACGGCCACCAACGACTTTGGTCCGCAGCCGGGTGACAAGCTGATCTTTGCCACGCGTCTGGCTGACGATTGCGCCGCCAAGGCCAAGGTCACGCTGAAGAAGCTGCGCGATATCGAGCCGGAAGAACTGGCTGCCATCACCTGCGCCCATCCGCTGGCCGCCCTTGGCTATGACTTCCCCGTTCCGCTGCTCGATGGTGATCACGTCACCGACGATGCCGGTACGGGTTTCGTGCATACGGCGCCGGGCCATGGTCGCGAAGACTTTGACGCCTGGATGGCCGCTTCGCGCGAACTGGAAGCGCGTGGCATTTCCTCCAAGATCCCCTTCACGGTCGATGATGCCGGTTTCTACACCAAGGATGCACCGGGCTTTGATGGCGCGCGCGTCATGGATGACAACGGCAAGAAGGGCGACGCCAACAACCGCGTCATCAAGGCGCTGATCGACGCCAACAACCTGTTTGCCCGTGGCCGCATCAAGCATGATTACCCGCATTCCTGGCGCTCCAAGAAGCCGGTGATCTTCCGCAACACGCCGCAGTGGTTCGTCTATATGGACAAGGAACTCGGCGACGGTTCGACGCTGCGCTCGCGCGCCCTTTCGGCCATCGACGACACCCGTTTCGTGCCCGCCAGCGGCCAGAACCGCCTGCGCGGCATGATCGAGCAGCGCCCGGATTGGGTTCTGTCGCGTCAGCGCGCCTGGGGTGTGCCGATCTGCGTTTTCGCCAATGAAGCCGGTGAAATCCTGCGCGACGACGAGGTCGATGCCCGCATTCTCGAAGCCTTCGAGACGGAAGGGGCCGATGCCTGGTTCGCCGAAGGCGCTGCCGAGCGCTTTCTGGGCGGCAAGCATGATGTCCGCCAGTGGAAGCAGGTTCGCGACATTCTCGACGTGTGGTTCGACAGTGGCTCCACGCACACCTTCACGCTGGAAGATCGCCCCGACCTCAAGTGGCCGGCTGATGTCTATCTGGAAGGCACCGACCAGCATCGCGGCTGGTTCCATTCCTCGCTGCTGGAAAGCTGCGCCACGCGCGGCCGTGCGCCCTATAACGCCGTCATCACCCATGGCTTCACCATGGCCGAAGACGGTCGCAAGATGTCGAAGTCGCTCGGCAACACCGTGACGCCGCAGGATGTGATGAAGGAATCGGGCGCCGATATCCTGCGTCTGTGGGTCATGAACACCGATTACTGGGAAGATCAGCGCCTCGGCAAGACGATCATCCAGACCAATATCGATGCCTATCGCAAGCTCAGAAACACCATCCGCTGGATGCTCGGCACGCTCGCCCACGACAAGGGCGAGGAGATCGCCTATGACGATCTGCCGGAACTGGAAAAGCTGATGCTGCACCGTCTGGCTGAACTCGACAGCGTGGTGCGCGATGGCTACGACGCCTTCGACTTCAAGAAGATCGCCCGTTCGCTGATCGACTTCTCCAACGTCGAGCTTTCGGCCTTCTACTTTGATGTTCGCAAGGACACGCTGTATTGCGACGCCCCGTCGTCGCTGAAGCGTCGTTCGTCGCTTTTCGTCATCCGCAAGCTTTTCGATTGCCTCGTCACCTGGCTTGCCCCGATGATCCCGTTCACGGCGGAAGAAGCCTGGCTGTCGCGCAACCCGTCGGCGGTTTCGGTGCATCTGGAACAGTTCCCGGCGATTCCGGCGGAGTGGCTGAACGCCGCGCTTGCTGAAAAGTGGGAAAAGATCCGCAAGGTCCGTTCGGTTGTCACCGGCGCGCTCGAAATCGAACGCAAGGACAAGCGCATCGGCTCGTCGCTCGAAGCGGCCCCGGTCGTTCACGTGGCCGACAAGGCGCTTCTCGAAGCCCTCGAAGGTCAAGATTTCGCGGAAATCTGCATCACCTCCGGCATCACCATTGCTGGTGATGAAGGCCCGGCGGACGCCTTCCGTCTGAACGAAGTGGCCAAGGTCTCGGTTGTGCCGAAGCTGGCCGAGGGCAAGAAGTGCGCCCGCTCGTGGAAGATCACCGCTGATGTCGGCTCCGACCCGGAATATCCGGATGTCTCGGCCCGCGATGCGGCAGCACTTCGCGAACTGAAGGCTCTGGCCTGACATTTGTCTATCTTTACCGGATGAATTGCGCTTGCGCTCTTCATCCGGTAAAACGCTGCCTGAAATTGGCCGGAATTGCATTTCTTTATGGTTGCGAAAAGGTCTGGCCACAGTCGAGTGGCTGGTGGAAGGGTTGAGTGAACATGGCGCATGCGTTTCGGGGTTACGCCAGTTTGGCGGGTGTGTTGTCGGCCTGCGTGGCGCTGTCGGCCTGCACGGGCGGACCAACCTATGGCACCGACAAGACCGCGACCGAACAGCTCTTCTCTGACCTTGGCAACGCCGTTTCGGTCGCGCCGGATAAAAGCGGCCCGCGTCCGAAATACACGCCGCGCCCCGGTCTGGTAACGCCGCCGAAGGGCGCGACGCCGACGCTCGTGGCACCGCAGGCGTCGCTGGCCGACCGCGCGAACAACCCGGGCTGGACGGAATCGCCGGAAGAAACGCGCAAGCGCCTTGTCGAAGAGGCCGACGCCAACGCCAACAATTCCGCTTACCGCTCGCCGCTGCTGGAAGGCCGCGGTCAGGCCGGTACGATGACGGAAGAAGAACGCTGGAACGCCTATCGTCAGGCCAAGAGCGAGGCAAGTCCCGCCGCTGGTCTGCAGCGCCGCCGCTATCTCTCGGACCCGCCGTCGGTTTACCGTCAGCCGACCGATGCCGCAGCGATCACCGATCTTGGCGAGCCGGAAGAAAAGAAGAAGAAGCGCCGCCTGAAGGAAGCCCAGAAGGACGGCCGGTCCTCCAGCTGGTGGAACCCCTTCCAGTAATAGCGATCAGACGATTTTTAAAAACCCGGAAGCCTCGCTTCCGGGTTTTATCGTTTCTCCCGGAAGAAGGTCGTGAGAATCTCGGCGGCTGCTGTTTCCGCAATGCCGGAATAGACTTCCGGCGCGTGGTGGCATGTGGGTTGCGCGTAAAAGCGCCCGCCGTGATCGACGCCGCCGCCTTTCGGGTCCTCCGCGCCGTAGTAAAGGCGGCGGATGCGGGCAAAGGAAATGGCCGCCGCGCACATGGCGCACGGCTCCAGCGTGACGTAGAGATCGGCCCCGTTCAGGCGTTCCTGCCCAAGAGCGGCACTGGCGGCGCGAATGGCCAGCACTTCGGCATGCGCCGTGACATCGGCAAGCTCGCGGGTGCGGTTGCCTTCACGCGCCACCACTTCACCCTCAACGACAATCACGGCCCCCACCGGCACTTCGCCGCGCGCCGCCGCTGCCCTGGCTTCTTCCAGTGCGATTGCCATGAAACGATTTGTGACGGTCATGCCAGAAACCCTCTTAACCCCGAACGTCTCACCTGATAGAGCAGTTTACAAAAAAGTGCGATGCGGTTTCGGGAAAGGACGCTTCCGTCCGTGGTCCCACGCAGCTTCAGGCAAACGGGTATATGAGCTTCAACGACAAATCAGGTAAGCCGGGCGCGCGTCGTCCGGGCGGTAAGGCACCTTTCAAGGCTGGCGCATCGGGTGCTTCTGCCGGTGAAGGCAGGAAACCGGGCAAGCCCGCCTTTGGCAAGGGCGGCCCGAAAAAAGATGGCTTTGGCAAGCCCGCCTCTGGCAAGGACAGCTTCAAGAAGGGCGGCAAGCCCGGCTTTGCGAAGTCTGGCAAGGATCGCTTCGGCGACAAGCCCGCCCGCGACGACAAGCGCGAAACCTTTGCCAAGCGTGCGCCGAAGGCGGCACCCGCCGGGGCCGGGTCGGAAGCCCGTCTTTCCAACGAGCCGGAGCGCATTTCGAAGCTTCTGGCTCGTGCGGGCGTTGCCTCGCGTCGTGATGTCGAGCGCATGATCCTCGAAGGTCGCGTGAGCGTCAACGGCACCGTTTTGGAAACGCCGGTGCATCTCGCCACCTTTACCGATACGATTCTGGTTGATGGCAAGCAGGTGCGCGGCCCGGAACGCACGCGCTTGTGGCTCTACCACAAGCCCGCCGGTCTGGTGACCACCAATGCCGACCCGGAAGGCCGCCCGACGGTGTTCGACAACCTGCCGGACGAACTGCCCCGCGTGGTCTCCGTCGGTCGCCTCGACATCAATACCGAAGGCCTGCTGCTCTTGACCAATGATGGTGGTCTGGCCCGCGTGCTGGAACTGCCGAAGACCGGCTGGCTGCGCCGCTACCGCGTGCGCGTGCATGGGTCGGTCGATCAGGCGGAACTGGACAAGCTGAAGGAAGGCGTCGCCGTCGACGGTATCCTTTATGGCGGCATCGAAGCGACGCTGGATCGTGTTCAGGGCAGCAATCTCTGGATCACCATGTCCTTCCGCGAAGGCAAGAACCGCGAAGTGAAGAACGTGCTCGGATCGCTCGGCCTTGAGGTGAACCGCCTCATCCGCCTGTCCTATGGCCCGTTCCAGCTCGGTGATCTCGCTGAAGGTGCGGTGCTGGAAGTGCGTGGCCGCCTGCTGCGCGACCAGCTTGGTCCTCGCCTGATCGAAGAAGCCGGTGCCGATTTCGAAGCGCCGATCTATGGCCCGGCCGATCCGGAAGAGGCAGGCGAGACCGCCGCCGCCCCGGCCCCGGCC
The DNA here is from genome assembly GCA_020161665.1 of Pseudomonadota bacterium. Classification (GTDB taxonomy): domain Bacteria; phylum Pseudomonadota; class Alphaproteobacteria; order Rhizobiales; family Rhizobiaceae; genus Ectorhizobium. The sequence goes on from JAIUPA010000043.1 coordinate 41,111, forward strand.
CGCAAGCCGGAACGCGCTGAGCGTGCCGAACGCGGCGAGCGCCCGGACCGTGCCGAAGGTAAGCCTTTCCGCAAGGATGCGCCGCGTGGCGAACGTTCCTTCGGTGACAAGCCGCGCCGTGGCGAAGCCGAGCCGGAAGCCGATACGCGCAAGCGCCCGCCCATGGGCTCCAACCGCGTGGTCAATGTCTGGCGCGCCCCCGGTGCCCGTCCGCTGGGTCCGGCCACGGCTGCCAAGGCCGCCAAGGCAGGCCGCCCGGCTCCCGAGCCGGAACGTCCGCAGCCCTCCAAGTTTGGCGAGCCGATCGAAATCCGCCGCTCCGGCGAGGACAATGAATGGATCAGCGCCAGCGAACCGGCGGCCCGCAAGCCGCGCGATGGTGGCAAATCCTTCGGTGACAAGCCCCGTGGCGAACGCTCCTTTGGCGACAAACCCCGTGGCGAGCGCTCCTTTGGTGACAAGCCGCGTGGTGATCGTCCGTTTGGGGATCGCAAGCCCTATGGCAACCGTGAGGGTGCGGAAGGTTCTGATCGTCCGCGTGGCGAGCGTTCGTTTGGCGATAAGCCCCGCGGCGAACGTTCCTTCGGCGACAAGCCGCGTGGCGAACGTTCGTTTGGTGACAAGCCCCGTGGCGAGCGCTCCTTTGGTGACAAACCCCGTGGCGAGCGTTCCTTCGGTGACAAGCCCCGTGGCGAACGTTCCTTTGGCGACAAGCCGCGTGGCGAACGCTCGTTTGGTGATAAGCCGCGTGGGGATCGTCCGTTTGGGGATCGCAAGCCCTATGGCAACCGTGAGGGTGCGGAAGGTTCTGATCGTCCCCGTGGCGAACGTTCGTTTGGCGATAAGCCCCGTGGCGAGCGCTCCTTTGGTGACAAGCCCCGTGGCGAGCGTTCCTTCGATGACAAGCCGCGTGGTGAGCGTTCCTTTGGGGATCGCAAGCCGGGTGGTGGCAAGTCCTTCGGCGGCAAGCCGGGCGGTGGAAAATCGTTTGGCGGCAAGCCGGGCGGTGGCAGGCCCGGTGGCGGTAAACCCGGTGGCGGCAGGTCGTTTGGCGGTAAGCCCGGCGGTGGCAAGCCCGGTGGTCCTCGGGGTAATCGGGGGTAAGGCGCGGTGCGGATTGTAGGAGGTGAATTCCGGGGTCGGCAGCTTGCCACACCGAAATCGAACGCCATCCGGCCGACCGTCGACCGGACGCGCGAAAGCCTGTTCAACATCCTCGCCCATGCCTATCCGGAGGCGCTGGACGGCACACGCATCATGGATGTGTTTGCCGGAACCGGCGCTGTCGGGCTGGAAGCCGTGTCGCGTGGTTGCCGTCAGGCGCTGTTTGTCGAAAACGGTGTCGAGGGTCGCGCACTTCTGTGGGAAAACATCGATGCGCTCGGTCTGCATGGGCGCACCCGCATTCTCCGGCGCGATGCCACCCGTCTCGGAACGGTCAGCAATATCGATCCCTTCGATGTGATCTTTGCCGATCCGCCCTATGGCAACGGCTTGGGCGAACAGGCGTTGAAGGCGGCGCATGAGGGCGGCTGGCTGGTGCCGGGTGCGCTGGTCATTCTCGAAGAACGCGCCGATATCGCTCCGCAGCTCATTCCCGTCTACGAATGGCTGGAAAGCCGAACCTTTGGCGATACGAAAATGCATTTCTATCGCTACAAGCCGGCCTGACCGGCATGAGGACGCATGGCTGAAGAAAAGCTTCCCGCACTGATTACGTCCTCATCGCCCCGCATCGGCCTCGCTCTTGGTGGCGGCGGCGCGCGTGGCCTGGCCCATATCCATGTTATGGAAGTGCTGGACGAATTGGGGCTGAAGCCGGTGGCGATCAGCGGCGCATCGATTGGTGCGCTGATGGGGTCGGGCTATGCCGCCGGGATGAGCGGTCTTGACGTGCGCGACTACACCGTCGAAACGCTTGGCAACAGCAGCCAGGTGCTCGCCAAGATGTGGAGCATCCGCCCCACCTCGATGCGCGATGCGTTGGGCTTCCGCCTCGGCCAGTTTAATCTGGAACGCATTCTGGAAGCCTTTCTGCCCAGGCAGATCCCCGAGACCTTTGAAGAACTGCTCATTCCCTTCAGGACGGTGGCAACCGATTATTACGGCCAGTGCGCCACCTTGATCAGCGAGGGGCCGCTGCGCCGGGCCATTGCCGCCTCGGCAGCACTGCCCGCGCTTTTCATGCCGGTACGCGTCGATGGCCGCCCGATGATCGATGGCGGGGTGTTCGATCCCATTCCCTATGAGAGCCTGATGGACGAGGCCGATATTGTCATCGGCGTCGATGTGGTGGGCGGGCCGGAAGGCGACGGCACCCATATTCCGAACCGTCTGGACAGTCTCTTCGGGGCCAGCCAGTTGATGATGCAGGCCAATGTGGCGTTGAAACTGAAAATCAGGCCGCCGCACGTGTTTTTGCGTCCGCCGGTCAATCGTTTCCGGGTTCTGGATTTCCTCAAGGTCAATGAGGTTCTGGAAGCGACACAAAGCGTGCGGGAAGACCTGAAAGTGCAGCTGGACCGCGCCCTTGAGGCCCACGCCAAACGCACCCATTGAAGGAAAGAAAGAGAAGGCGAGCCGATGACCTCTGCGATTGAAACCGCATCCCTGACCGAGCGCGCCGCCGAACTGGTGGATCTGGCGCTGAAAGCCGGGGCCGACAAGGCCGATGCCGTGGTGGTGCGTTCGCGCTCCACCGGCGTTACCGTGCGTCTGGGCAAGGTGGAAGGCACAAGCGCTGCGGAAAATGACGACTTTTCGCTGCGCGTCTTTGTCGGCCAGAAGGTCGCGAGCGTTTCCGCCAATCCGGGCTTTGACCTCAAAGTGCTGGCCGAGCGTGCCGTCGCCATGGCGAAGGTTTCGCCGGAAGACCCGTTCGCGACGCTGGCCGATCCTGCGATGCTGGCCCGCGAACCGCTCGACCTCGATCTTTTCGACGCAACGGAAATTCCCGCAGCCGAACTGACAGCCGCAGCCCTTGAGGCGGAAGCCGCCGCTTTGGCCGTGAAGGGCGTGACAAACAGCGTCGGCGCCTCGGCAGGCTTTGGCATGGGCGGTCTGGTGCTGGTTACGTCGCACGGGTTCTCGGGTGCCTATACCGCCTCGCGCTTCAGCCGGTCGGCGAGCGCCATCGCGGGCGAGGGCACGGGTATGGAACGCGACAGCGATTTCGATTCCAGCCTGTGGTTTGCCGATCTGCGCAGCGCTGCCGATATTGGTCGTGAAGCGGGGGAGCGCGCCGTGCGCCGCCTCAATCCCGGTCGTCTCGATACGGCCTCGAATGTGACCGTGGTGTTTGATCCGCGCGTGGCACGCGGCTTCGTCGGCCACATTGCCGGGGCCATCAATGGCGCGTCGGTCGCTCGCAAGACCTCCTTCCTGCGCGATCGCATGGGCGAGCAGGTGCTGAAGGCGGGCCTGACGATCACCGACGATCCGCTGATCGTTCGTGGTTCCTCCTCGCGCCCCTTCGATGGTGAAGGTGTGCGCGGTGAAAAGCTGGCAATGATCGAAGATGGCGTGCTGAAGCACTGGTTCCTCTCCACCTCCACGGGCCGCGAACTGGGCCTGCCCACCAACGGGCGCGGCGTGCGTGGCGGCAATCAGGTTTCGCCCGCCTCCACCAATCTGGCGCTGGAACCGGGCGATATGTCGCGCGAAGACCTGATCCGCTCGGTCGGAAACGGTATCTACATCACCGAACTGATCGGCCATGGTGTGGACATGCTGACGGGCGATTACAGCCGTGGCGCCAGCGGTTTCCGCATCGAAAACGGTGAACTGACCGGCCCGGTCACGGAATTCACCATCGCCTCCAACCTCAAGGACATGTTCATGCGTGTGACGCCCGCCAGCGATATTGATCGCTCCTTCGGCATTGCCGCGCCGACGCTGGCCATTGAGGGCATGACGGTCGCGGGGCGTTGAGCATGGTCAAGGCTGAGGTCAAGGCAGCAAACCGCTGGGATGCGGATCTGGCGCTGCTGATTTCGGCAGCGAAGGACGCCGGGGCCGCCGCCATGACCTATTTCCGCAAGGACCCGGAAGTCACCTGGAAGAATGGCGGTCGCTCGCCGGTGACGGAAGCCGATTTTGCCGCCAACCGCGTTCTGGCCGATCACCTTCGCCCGGCCCGCGAGACTTATGGCTGGCTGTCCGAGGAAAGCGATGACGACCCGGTGCGCCTGACGCAGGAAACCCTCTTCGTCATCGATCCCATCGATGGCACGCGCGGCTTCATCGACGGCGCATCGAACTGGGTGGTCAGTGCCGCGATTGTCCATGCCGGACGCCCGGTCGCGGGCGTGCTGTATGCCCCGGTGCGCGATGAGCTCTATACGGCGGTAGCCGGGGGCACGGCGCACAAGAACGGCGTGGCGCTGTCCATTGCCGATCCGCGCGCCGAAGGGCCGCTACGCATCTCCGGTGGCAAGGACCTGATGAAGCGCTTCGAGCCGGATTTTGCGGCAGGCATTGAACGCACCGCGCATGTGCCCTCGCTCGCCTATCGCATCGCCATGATCGCCGATGGTCGCATTGACGCGACGCTGGTCAAGCCGCATGCCCACGACTGGGATATCGCCGCTGCCGAGTTGATCCTTGAATGCGCAGGCGGCAGGCTTTGTGATTGCGAAGAAGCACCAGTGATTTATAACAGGGCCGATGTTTCGCATGGCTTCCTGATCGGAGCCGGAAATGCCGTGATACCGGGGCTCTTGCGGCATTTTTCCCCGGTTGGCGACAGTTGACCTTTCGGCGGGAATCCCGCAGAGGAATAGCCGTGGTCTGTAATATGAGGGACGTGAAATGACAGAGAACAAGGATAACAAACAGCTGTTGCATCTGGTTTTCGGGGGAGAACTGGAGCACCTTGAAGAAGTCACGTTCAAGGATTTGAACAAGCTCGATATCGTTGGTATTTTCCCGGATTATGCCAGCGCACTGGCTGCCTGGAAGTCCAAGGCACAGCAGACGGTCGACAACGCTCATATGCGTTATTTCATCGTCCACATGCACAAGATGCTGACCCCTTGAACGGGTCATCGGGCGCGGCGGGAATTACGGGCCTGCCGCTCCATTTTCGACGCATTCCGGAGGCATCAACGCCGTCTGCATGAAGCTGGCTTGCCATGACGAGGGAACCCTCAGGTCTCAGGCAATCCTCTCCCGGCAGTCGGGGGGAGAACGGAAGGACATGAACGTGCCAACAGCGTCGCATCTCGCCAATGCACGTCCGGTCGGGAGCCGGATCTGGGTTGTAACGGGAGCAAGCTCATGACGATTAGCGCCGCTCGCATCGCGCTGTCGATTTACCGTGGCCTGGGCGTTGCCGCCTGGCCGCTGGCCTCGCCCTATTTGATGTGGCGGGCTGCCAAGGGCAAGGAAGACCGCCGCCGCAAGGGCGAACGTTTCGGTCGTGCCAGTGCCGAGCGCCCGGCAGGGCCGCTGGTCTGGATTCATGCCGCCAGTGTCGGTGAAACGCTCTCCATCATCGCGCTCATCCGCGAACTGCGACGCATGGATATTGCCGTGCTTTTGACGACCGGAACGGTGACCTCTGCCGCCGTGGCCGCCGAGCGTCTGGGGGACGAGGTCATCCATCAATACGTGCCGCTCGACATGCCGCCTGCCATTCGCCGTTTTCTCGATCATTGGCAACCGGATGCCTCGATCACCGTGGAATCGGAAATCTGGCCCGCGACGATTGCCGAGCTGGAAGCGCGCCACATCGCGCAGATCCGCGTCAATGCGCGCCTTTCGGATCGCTCCTTCCAGCGCTGGAAGCGCTATCTCTCGGTCGGTGAATTCCTTTTTTCGAAGCTGTCTCTGGTCATCGCCCAGTCGGATGTCGATGCCGAACGCTTCCGCGATCTGGGTGCCTGGCCGGTCATGGTTTCGGGCAATCTGAAGGGCGACAGCGAGCCTTTGCCGGTCGATATGGATGAGTTGGCGCTCTACCGCCAGCAGATCGGTCGCCGCTGCACCTGGGCCGCCATTTCCACCTTTGACGGTGAGGAAAAGGCCGCCGCCATGGTGCATCGCGCGCTCAAGGCGCACAATGATCAGCTGACGATCATCGTTCCGCGCCATCCGAACCGGGGTGACGAGATCGAGACCATGCTGCAAGCCGGTGGCTTGAAGGTGGCGCGTCGCAGTCGCGGCGATGCCATCATGGAAGACACCGACATTCTGCTGGGCGATACGATTGGCGAGATGGGGCTTTACCTGCGGCTGACCGAGCTTGCCTTTGTCGGGCGGTCGCTGACTGCGGAAGGCGGACAGAACCCCATGGAACCGGCGGCGATTGGCTGCGCGGTGCTGGCCGGGCCGAATGTCGAGAACTTCCGCGATGCCTACCAGAAACTGGTGCGCAATGGCGGCGCGCGCTTCGTCAAGGATGTCGAGGTGCTGGCGAAGGCCGTGCACTATCTGCTGACCAATGACCCGGCTCGCCTGCGCATGATCGATGCGGGGCTTGCCACGGTGCAGGATATGCGCGGCGCGCTGTCGGCCACCTTGCGCGGTCTCGACCCCTTCATCACGCCGCTGGCAATGAAGGCGCGGCTGGAGCCGCGCGCGGCGGCGCAATGACGGATAAGGTGGAGCCAGTCGCCGGAACCCCCGCTTTCTGGTGGGTGAAACCGGGCTGGCCATCCGCCTGCCTCGCGCCGCTCTCCGCACTGTATGGCTGGATTTCCGGGCGGCGGATGCGTGGCCCTGCCGGGTTTCGCGCGCCCGTTCCGGTGCTGTGCATTGGCAATTTCACCCTGGGCGGCGCGGGCAAGACCCCCACAGCCATCGCACTCGCCCGTGCGGCGCGAGATGAAGGCATCAGGATCGGCTTCCTGTCCCGCGGCTATGGCGGCACACTGTCCGGTCCGGCCGTGGTGGAAGCCGGCAAACACACCGCGAAAGAGGTCGGCGACGAACCGCTGCTTCTGGCGCGCGAAGCGCTCACGGTCATTTCCCGCACCCGCGTGGAAGGGGCGAGACTCCTGGCCGAAAAGGGCGTCGATCTCATCATCATGGATGATGGTTTCCAGAGCGCCCGTGTCCATGCCGATTTCGCGCTGGTGGTCGTGGATGCAAGGCGCGGCATCGGCAATGGCCGGGTTTTCCCGGCAGGACCGCTGCGCGCGCCCCTCGAAACCCAGATGAACGCCGCCTCGGCCCTGCTTCTGGTTGGTGAAGGGCAGGCGGGCGAGGCGTTCGCCAAAAATGTTTCGCGGCCCGTTCACTGCGCCCGGCTGGTGCCAGCGCCAAGTCCGACGGTTGAGGGACAATCCGTGCTGGCCTTTGCAGGCATTGCCGATCCGGCGAAGTTTCACCGAACCTTGGCGGAAATGGGCGCACAGATCGCGCTGGCCCGCAATTTCGCCGACCACGCCCAGCTTTCGGATGCGGAGATTGAGGCGCTGTTGGCCGATGCGGATCAGGCGGGACTGAAGCTTGTCACCACGGCCAAGGATGCCGCGCGGCTCATGGGCCGCCAAGGTGTGGCGTCAAGGCTTCTGGACCGGGTGACGGTGATCGAGGTGGAGATGGCTTTCCAAGACGCCACGGTTCCAACGGCTCTTCTCAAAGCAGCGCTTGCAGCCGGAAAGCAGCGATTGTCAGCGTGACTGGATGGGAAGCGCTCCCGCGCGCTTTTCCGCCTCGAACGAGGCCGGAGCGTCCACATAGGCTTCCTGCCGGGCCACACTCCAGTAGCGCAGTTCATCGAGCGGAATATGCTGGCCGGTGACGGCGCAAACCACGTACTGCCCATGCGTGACGACCTGAAAATCGCCGTCGAGGTATTTAACCTTGGCTTCGCGCCCGCCCGCATTGTCAAACTGGTTCATTCTCGGTCTCCTGCCGCGCATCCTTGTCCGCAATAGCGCCCAGGCGCGATCAAGGCCAGTTCTTTTTCGCATTTCCTAGCTTCGCCCGAACAACCGCTCAATGTCGGCGAGCTTCAGTTCGATGAAGGTGGGCCGTCCGTGATTGCACTGGCCGGAGCCGGGTGTCGCCTCCATCTGGCGCAACAGCGCATTCATCTCTTCGGCACGAAGCCGCCGCCCCGAGCGCACCGAGCCATGGCAGGCCATGGTGGCGGCCACGTAATCGAGCTTGCCGGAAAGGGTCGCCGCCGCATCCCATTCGGCAATCTCATCGGCCAACTGGCGCACCAGCCCTGCCGCATCCGTTTCGCCGAGAAGGGCGGGCGTTTCGCGAATGGCAATTGCGCCTGGACCGAAACGCTCGATGGCAAGGCCCAGCCGGTCAAATTCCGTGGCATGGTCCATCAGCCGGTCGCAGTCTTCCTCCGGCAGGTCGACAATTTCGGGGATCAGCAGCGCCTGCGAGGCGATGCGCTTTTCGGCAAGGCCCTTGCGCAACGCCTCAAACACAAGCCGTTCATGCGCCGCGTGTTGATCGACGATCACCAGCCCGTCGCCGGTCTGCGCCACGATGTAATTGGCGTGGATCTGGGCGCGCGCCGCGCCCAGCGGAAACTGCTGAGGATCGGAAGCCGCTTCCGAAACCGCATGGTGTTCTGCCCGGTCAATGCGGGCGGATGGTTCGGCAAGCCCTTCGAACCCATGCTGGCGGGCCGGGATAGCGGCTGCCGCCGGGCTTGCCGCCTGAGGCATGTCCATGGGACGCCAGGGCGAAGTCTCGGCGTTGAAGCGATGGGCCGGTGCCGCATGGCGCGGCGAAAAACCGGGCCGGAAGGAGGAGATCATATGGCTCGCCCCGGTCGTGGCCGCCCGGTTGCCGCCCTTGGTCAAAGCCTCGCGGATCGCCCCGATGATCAGCCCGCGAATGAGGCCCGGATCGCGAAACCGTACGTCCGATTTGGCCGGATGCACGTTGACATCGACCAGCGCCGGATCGAGCGACAGCGACAGAACCGCAACCGGGTAACGGCCATGCGGAATGGTCTCGGCATAGGCGGCGCGGATCGCCTGCAGGATCAGCTTGTCAGCCACCGGACGCCCGTTGACGAAGGCATATTGATGCGCGCCATTGCCCCGGTTGAAGGTGGGCACACCGGCATAGCCGGTCAGGGCCACATCCTCGCGCACCGCGTCAATCTCGATGGCATTGTCGCGGAAATCCGCACCCAGTACCTGCGCCATGCGCGCCAGCCGGTCCTCGCCGGTGGCGGGAAACTCCAGCACTTGCCGGTCGGAACCTGACAGTACGAAACGGATGGCCGGAAAGGCAATCGCCATGCGCTTGACGATTTCGGTAATCGCCCCGGTCTCGGCCCGCTCGGTCTTCAGGAATTTCAGGCGGGCGGGTGTGGCAAAGAACAGGTCGCGCACCTCCACCACCGTGCCGGTATTGGCCGGGGCCGGCTTGACGGGCGAGACCTGCCCGCCGGTTACGCTGACAGACGCGCCGTCGGCGGCCCCTTGCGCCCGGCTGGTAATCGTCAGCCGCGCCACCGAACCGATGGAGGGCAGGGCCTCACCACGAAACCCGAGTGTACGAATATCATCAAGATGCGTATCGATCTTCGAGGTGCAATGGCGCTTGACGGCGAGCGCCAGATCGTCCGCGCTCATGCCGCAGCCATTGTCGGTGATGCGCAACAGCGCCTTGCCGCCGCCCGCCGTAGCAATCTCGATGCGGGTCGCGCCCGCGTCGATGGCGTTTTCAATCAGTTCCTTGGCCGCACTTGCGGGCCGTTCGATGACCTCGCCAGCGGCGATCTGATTGATGAGGGTTTCGGGCAAAAGCTTGATGGACATGGCGCGACTTTCCCGGATTCGCATGGCCAAGAAAAGGCAGCCGGACCGCTACTCGCAGAAAAATCACCCGTTCTCACTTGGTCGGGACCATTAAGGACGCCTTAACGGTGTTTAACTAAGGTCAATTCAACTGAAATGGTCTTGTGACCGTCTCCGGACGGTCGTTTGCGCTCAGCCGTTTTCGTCCGGTCAGGGTTGGATGAAATCTCGAAAGGTTCATGGGGAAAATGAAGGGTTCCCGCCCGGAAGGTTCCCGCAAAGGCGTATGAATGGCGGATTCGACGTCCTCAGACACGGTCATGCAGACGATCATGCTTGATGCAGTGACCGAAGGGCTGGGTGCGGCCATTTTCGTTTATGATCGCAATGATCTCCTGTGCTACGCCAGCCAGTCTGTCCTCCAGTATTTCCCCGTGCCGCGCGGCATGTTGCAGAATGGAACACGCCTTCGCGACTTCCTCGGCGCGGTCTATGACAGCGGCATCCGCTTTGCCATCGGCGCTTCGGCAGACCGCATGGGCGGGCGCGATGGCTGGATTTCCGCGCAGATCGCCGGGCACTGGAAAGAGCGCAACGACCAGATCGAACGCTTCGGCCAGGATCGCTGGATTCGCTTCATCAAGCGCCGCATGCCGTCGGGCTTTGGCGTCTGTGTCATCAAGGATGTGAGCGAGGAAAAGAAGCGCGAGGACCAGTGGCGGCTTGATCTCGAGCGCGTGCAATTGACCGAGGAAATCCTCGAAACCCTGCCGTTCCCCGTTTCCGTCAAGGACAAGGGCCTGAATTACGCTGCCGTCAACCGCGCCATGAGCAAGCTTTTGGGCCGCGAACCGGAAAAGATCATTGGTCGCAACGACCGCGAACTTCTAGCCCCGGAACTGGCCACGATGTTTGAGTTGAGCGACCGGCGTGCGCTCGATAATGGCGGGCTTCTGGCCTATCCCGAGCAGATCAAGGGCTTTGGCGAAGGCCGCCCCTTCATGACGTACAAGTGGCGCGTCGGTAAACCCGGCCGCAGCTTCCTTGTGACCGTCCCGCAGGACCTGAAGGCTAACGACTCTGTTGACCTTCGCGGCCTCACCATCATGGGCGCAGGCGCCAACGCCGCCGCCGGTCAGGCCTACGCCACCGATCAGGCTTGCTCGGGCGAACGCGTGCTGCTCGTCACCGGCAATCCGGTGCTTGAAAAGCAGGCCCTGGAAACCCTGTCCCATCTGGGCTTTGACAGTTGCGCCGTGCATGACGAGACGGAACTGGAAGCTTTCCTCACCATGGCGATAGAATCCGGCATCCATGTCGATCTGATCGTCGTGGATAGCCAGATGGAAGTGGTCTGCCTTGAACTGGCCGACCGTTTCGGGGTGATGAGCCTGCCGCTCGATGCCTATCAGATCGCCAATCAGCTGGCCGTGGCCGTTGCCCATGCGCTGAACAGCGTCGGCAATGATTACACCACATCAAACACATCGCGCGGCGAAGTGGTCGAGCTCGCCTTGCCGTCAGCCGGTGAATGGCAGCATGAAGGGCTGGATGTTCTGGTGGCCGAGGACAATGAGGTCAACCAGATCGTCCTGTCCCAGATCATGGAATCGCTCGGCTATGTCTACGCGATTGCCGGAACCGGGGCCGAGACGCTCCATCTCTGGCAGGAAAAACACCCGCGCGTCATTCTTCTCGATACGACCCTTCCGGATATGAGCGGTGAGGATGTGATCCGCGAAATCCGCTTCCATGAACAGGCCGGTCAGACCCGCGTTCCGGTGATTGGCGTTCTGGCCCGCGCCATGGAGGGCGACCGCGAAGCCTGCCGTCATGCGGGCATGGACGACACGCTCCTGAAGCCCTTGAGCCCCGATATGGTGGGCAACGCCATCCGCCGCTTCTTAAGCGATGCACAGGCCGTTCAGGTCAAAGGCCAATAAGCATCGCCATCCCGTGATCGAACACGTCTTCAGATGAAGACGTTTGAGGCTGGCGAGAACCCCCGATCCACACTCTTCCGTCATCCTCGGGCTTGACCCGAGGATCCATGATTTCATTGGGTGATGGATGGTCGGGTCAAGCCCGACCATGACGAAAAGAGAGGTTGTCGACCTTTGTCAGAAGTCCGGCATGTCTTCAGATGAAGACGTGCGTTCCCATTTCCACAACACGGTTAGCCGGCAGGCGGAAGTAATCCGAAGGGTCGGCCGCCGTTTCGGCCAGCGCGATGAACAGCGTGCTTTGCCAGCCGGGCATGGCCGATTTCGGGTCCTGCACCAGCTTGCGCCGTCCCAGATAGAACGAGGTGGACATGATGTCGAACTTCAGCCCGCTCTTGCGCAATTGCCCGAGCGCCTGCGAGATGTTCTGCGTTTCCATGTAGCCGAAGCGCAGCTCCACACGGCTGAACCGTTCCGAAATCTTGGCAATCACGTAAGGCGGCTCGTTGCCGATGCGCGGCACGTTGAGCGCCCTGACCGTCAGGATAATGTTTTGCGAATGCAGGACGTGATTGTGCTTGATGTTATGCAGCAGGGCCGCCGGCGCATAATCCGGGTCCGACGTCAGGAAGATGGCCGTGCCGGGGATCTGTGTCGGCGCGTGCGAACTGGGCTTCTCGATGGAGGTGGCGAACGCCTCCATCGGCACGTCGGTGCGCCGTGTCTTGGCGAGCAGAATGGAAGTGCCGCGCTGCCACGTCCACATGATGACGGTAAAGCCGGCGGCAAAGAGAACCGGAATATAGCCGCCATCGTGGATCTTGAAGAGGTTCGCGCCGAGGAACACCATTTCCAGAACGATGAAGGGCGAAAGCGCCAGAAGCGTCAGGAAACGCGGCCAGCGCCAGACCGAGCGCAGGAACTCGAAGAACATGATGGTCGTCACCACCATGGCGCCCGTCACCGAGATGCCATAGGCAGTCGCGAGCTTTTCCGAGCTGCCGAAACTCATCACCAGTGCCACAACGCCGACCAGAAGCAGCGTGTTGACGGCAGGCAGGAAGATCTGCCCCGTATTGGTTTCAGACGTGAAGAGGATCGTCATGCGCGGCAGGAAGCCCAGGTGGATCGCCTGGCTTACCAGCGAGAAGGCCCCGGTGATCACCGCCTGGCTGGCGATGATGGTGGCAATCGTTGCCAGCAGCACGACCGGCAGCAGGCTCCATTCCGGGAACATCAGGAAGAACGGGTCGGACATGTGTTCGGGCTGGTGCAGCACCATGGCACCTTGCCCGAGATAGTTCAGTGTCAGCGCCGGAAAAACGAGGATGAACCAGGCGATCTGGATCGGCTTGCGTCCGAAATGGCCAAGGTCCGCATAAAGCGCCTCCGCCCCGGTCACGGTCAGGAACACCGCGCCCAGAACGATGATGCCGAGCCAGCCTTCCTCAAGCAGGAAGCTGACCGCATGGACCGGATTGAAAGCATTGAGAATGCCGTAATCGTCGGAAATATGGATGATCCCGCCCCAGGCCATCACGATGAACCACAGCGCCGTGATCGGTCCGAAGACGAAGGAGATGGCGCCGGTCCCGCGCGACTGGACGAGAAACAGCCCGACCAGAATGGCGAGCGTGATCGGCAGGATGTAATCGCCAAAGGTCGGGTAAACGAGCTTGAGACCCTCCACCGCCGAAAGCACGGAGAGGGCGGGGGTGATCATGGCGTCACCCAGAAACAGCGCGGCACCGATCAGGCCGAGAACCATCAAAACAGCGGCGTGCGGCGCATGCTTCTTCTTCAGAAGGGCCAGCAGCGACAGCGTGCCGCCTTCGCCATTGTTGTCGGCGCGCAGCAGGAAAAGCACGTATTTGATCGTCACGATCACGATCAGTGTCCAGATGATCAGCGAGGTCAGGCTGATGATTTCCTCGCGCACCAGACCGTCGTGGGAGATCGGCTTCAGCGCTTCACGAAAGGCGTAAAGCGGGCTGGTGCCGATGTCGCCGTAAACGATACCGATCGAACCCAGCGTGGCGGCGGCAAGGCCGCGCATGCTGTTGGAACCGTGGTTCGGGTGTTGTTCAACTTCAGGATTCATGGGGTCCACAGGCTCTTAGAGCCAGCCTTTCCAGCGAAAGACATAGAAGGGAACGATTGCCGAGACGAGCATCAGGGCAAGGGCAAGAGGATAGCCGAAATGCAGGTTGAGCTCCGGCATGAACTGGAAATTCATGCCGTAGATCGAGGCCACCAGCGTCGGCGGCAGGAAGACCACCGAGGCAATGGAGAAAATCTTGATGATCGCGTTCTGCTCGACATTGATGAGGCCGAGCGAGGCATCCAGCAGAAAGCTGATATTGGTGCCAAGGAAGGCCGCATGTTCGGAAAGACTGTGCACATCGCGCGCCACGGTCTGGCAAAGCTCATGCGCCTCGGCATCCTTTTGCAGGGCAGGGCGGCCCGAAAGATAACCGAGCAGACGTGAAAGCGACATCAGGCTGTCGCGTACCTTGGAGACCATGCGGTGATGGGTTGCCACATCCATCAGCCGGTCTTCCAGATAGCGCGGCGGGCGGCGCTTGCCGCGGCTGCCTTCGCCGAAGACCTGCGTTGAAAGCATGTCCATCTTCTGAACGGTCTGCTCCAGAATCTCGGCCGTGCGGTCGGAAATCGTTTCCAGAAGCCGGGCGAGCATCATCGTTCCGTTCCGGCTTTCCTCCGGCTGGCGCTGCAAGGCGGCCACGAACAGGCGGAAGGCGCGCGGATCGCCATAGCGGATGGTGATCAGCCGGTTGCCGGTCAGGATGAAGGAAATGTCGGTGATTTCCGGCGTATCCGTGTCGGATTTCCACACCAGAGACGCGGTCATATAGGTCGTGCCGTTCTCCGAATAGAGCCGGCTCGACGGTTCGATGTCCTTCAGGTCGTCGCGCGTCGGCAGTGAAATGCCCAGCAACTGCTCCAGATAGGTCTCTTCTTCGTGGCTGGGACACAGAAGATCGATCCAGCTGATATCAGCGGGAAGCGACGACAGGGGATTTTCGGGGGATAGCCGCACCGCGGCACTATTCATGCCGTAAGCATCGATCAAGCGATTACATAGCTCCGCTGCCGCTCAGACGGCTGCTGTATTAAGGCTTTTCCGTGGCAACGGGAAGCCCCTCCTTAAGAATAGGTTAAGAAGGGCTTGCCCTATTCGAAAACGATGCTGGGGGCGCTCGGCAGTACCGAACCACCCAACGAGGCTGAAACCCGCTCGGCAATCGAGCGGTAGGTTTTGGCCTGCTCGCTCTCCGGCGCATCGACGACAACCGGGCGGCCAAGGTCCGACAATTCGCGGATCGTCATGGTCAGCGGAACCTCGCCCAGGAAGGGCACGCCAATCCGCTCGGCTTCCGCCTTCGCACCGCCATGGCCGAAAATGTCGTAGCGATTGCCGGTATCCGGCGCGATGAAATAGCTCATGTTTTCGACGATGCCGAGCACGGGGATCTGCACCTTGTTGAACATGGTGATGGCCTTGCGGGCATCAATCAGCGCCAGATCCTGCGGCGTGGACACCACGACAGCACCCGCCAGCGGCACCTGCTGCGCCATGGTCAGCTGCACATCGCCGGTGCCCGGCGGCATGTCGACCACCAGCACGTCGAGATCGCCCCAGGCCACTTCGCGCAGCATCTGCAGAAGGGCGGACTGCACCATCGGGCCGCGCCAGATCATCGCCGCGCTCTCATCAACAAGGAAGCCCATCGACATGACCTTGATGCCATAATTTTCCATCGGCACGATGATGCGATTGTCGATCTGCTGCGGGCGACCGGAAATGCCCATAAGGCGCGGCAGCGACGGGCCGTAAATATCCGCGTCGAGCAGGCCAACCTTCAGGCCATTGGCCTTGAGCGCCAGCGCCAGATTGACCGACGTGGTGGATTTACCGACGCCGCCCTTGCCAGACGCCACGGCAATGATCGTCTTGATGCCGGGAATGCCGGGCTTGGACGTTTGCGCCGGAACCGCTTGCGGAGCAGCCGGGGCGGCTTTGGCGGCGGCGGGGCGATCCGAAGGGGCGGCCTTGCGATCAGCCGTCAGCGCCACGACCGCGCCACGCACGCCGGGCAGGCCCTTCACGATCTTTTCCGCCGAAGCCCGCAGCGGCTCCAGTTCGCGTGCCCGTTCCGCCGGGACGGTAATCGAGAAATAGACCTTGCCATCGGAAATGAAGACATCGGACACCAGACCGCTGGCGACAATATCCTTGCCGACGCCGGGTACGGAAAGGCTCGAAAGGGCCTTCAGGACATCATTGCTGGTAATCGTTGCCATGCTGCATGCCTCACATCATTTCAGGAACCCGGCAGAAAACCCGGTCGGGGAGGCAACCTGTAACTGCCATATGGCAATCGTCAATGGAGAAAATGAGGTGCGACAAGCTTGCGCAGGTCTGCCAGAAAAGAAACCGCCGCTGCGAGGTTCGTTGAATGACCTCAGCGAGCGGCGATATTCTTGCGCTTCGATTTTTCGATGCGTCTTGCGTCCCCTCTGGACTTGGCGACTTACATGCATGTGCTGTGCCAGTTTTGGCGTGGCTGCAAAAGAAGCGGGAATCCCGGCCTCTGGACCGCTCCCTTTCGGAATGCGTCGCATTCACGATATTGCGATGCACATAAAAAATGCACATGGTGACCGCGCGAAAAGCCAGCTGCGCAAAAATTGACCTTGCGCAATATGCAGGCAATCCTCCCGCCATTATTCCATACGTTCGCGCAGTCTGGCTTCCGGATGGTTGCTTTCGAGATAGGCGAGCGCCGTGGCCGCATCCGTCGGCTTGCCGAAGAGGTAGCCCTGACCCAGCTTGCAGCCGAGCGCTTTGAGCATCATCGCTTCAATATCCGTTTCGATGCCTTCTGCCACCACCGTCAGGTCCAGACCGTCACACATGGTAATGATGGCGCGGATAATATGCTCGCTGGCCCGGTCGGTGGCGATGCGCGAAACAAAGGCGCGGTCGATCTTCACCTTGTCGAAGGTAAAGTCACGCAGGCGCCCGAGGCTCGACTGGCCGGTGCCAAAGTCATCTAGCGAAATGCGAACGCCAGCGGCGCGAAGATCGGCAATGATCTTGTGGGCCGTATCGGCGCTTGTCATCACCGCCGTTTCGGTGATTTCCATCTCCACCCGGTTGGGATCAAGGCCGACGCGGCGCAAGATGGTGAGGATATTGCCCGCCGTGCCGGGGTCCATCAATTGCGCCGAGGACAGGTTGAAGGACAGGAACATGTCGCGCGGCCAGGAGAGCGCCGCTTCAGCGGCCTTGCGCAACAGCGTTTCCGAAAGCATGTCGATAAAACCGCGCTCTTCGGCCAGCGGCACGAAGACAGAGGGCGAAACGAAGCCGAGATCCGGATCGATCCAGCGGGCCAGCGCCTCGAAGCCCACCGGAACGCCATCGGAAATGCGCACGATGGGCTGGAAATGCACATCCACCGCATCGGTGATGATGGCATTGCGCAGCGTCTGCTCCAGCTGGGTGGCGCGCTTCATTTCCAGCGCGATTTCCTGCGAATAGACGGTGATCTGGCCGCGACCGCGCCGCTTGGAGCGGTAAAGGGCGGTTTCGGCACTCTTTAAAAGGTCTTCGAACTCTTCGCCCGCGAAGGGATAGACGGCAAAGCCGAACGACGCTGAAAGGCGCACATTGCGGTCGCCAAGATCATAAGGGGCTGACAGCACCTCACGCATCATCTGGCCGATCTTTTCCGCGCCGCCGCGTTCAAAGACCAGCGGCAGGATGAAGGCAAATTCGTCGCCATCGTGACGTGTCACCGTCGCGCCGTCCGGAATGCAGGCCTTGAGGCGATGGGCCACCTGACACAGGATTTCATCGCCCGCCGCTGTCCCGAAAAGGTCGTTGATCGGCTTGAACCCGTCGAGATTGGCAATGCCGATGGTAAAGGGGGCCGGATCATCGGCGCGCTCGCTCGCCAGTTGGCGCACCCTGTCGCGCAGGCGGTAGCGATTCCCGAGGCCTGTCAGCGGATCGGTATAGGCCATAGTCTGTAGTTCATGCTGGCTGGGCGATGCTCCCAGCGGCGGCGTAGCCGGCTTCATTCCGTTTCCTCGTTTCCGTGGCACCCGCGATTATCCATGCTGCACGTTAATGATACGGTAATTTTTGCGTTTCGAAAACTCTAGCAGCACGCAAGTTCGCGTTGCTCTTTTTGTGTCGCGCCACGCTCTTTCGAGTGTTTCCGTCCTGCGTTTCGGCAAAAGAGACGGCAGCATTAACGAAAGGCGATGGTCTTGCTGACATCGGTGGTCACAAGCCCGTGTTTTGCGGGGCTTTTACCTTCAAATTAGGCGGATTAACCACTCGTCAAGGTTAACGCGATAATTTTTGACTGTGTTCAGTTGCGTTCGCGTGGAGTCTTCGTGTTGTCGGTCAAGAATAAGCTGCGCCCGAAAACCGTGTCTTGTGGTGGGAAGTGGCTCTCCCCCGTGCTTTTTGGTGTTGCTGCCTGGCTTTCCATGCCGGATGCGGCCGCCCGCGCCGATTTTGCAGCACTTCTGGCTGGCATTGACGGGAATCCGTCTTCCTGGCGTTCCGTTCTGACCGTTTCACCCGCCAGCGCCACCTACAAGCTCGAAACGGCGTTTCTTGATACGCCGGACCACGCCTTGCCGCAGGGCGTTTCCATGCAATTGCCGGATGGCCGCCGCGTTGCACTCTCAGGGCTTGCCAAGGGCGAAAGCGAAACGCCGGACGAAAACCGCGTCAACCGCAGTGAAAAGAAGGGGCGCGTTCTGGCCGTCGAGCAGGTGCAGCCACCGAAGCGCTTCACCGCTGGAACGGTGGGCGAGCGCCGGGCCGATCTGCTGCTGGAGGCGCCGGGCGATGACAAGGCGCGCACCGCTTTTCTCGAAACAGAGACCACCCGCACCGTGGAGGTGGCCACATTCTATCCCGTCGAGAAGACGCCAGTCGCACCCCCACCGCTGCCGGAAGCCGTTGCCAAGCTTGTAACCAACCCCGTTCCGGACAGTCTGGCGACAGCCTATGCGCCCATTCCCGATTTCTCGGCGAAGTCTCCCTTCGACGCGATCCTTCAGGATAAGGAATCGGGCCGCTTCTCTCCGAAGATTGGCGAGAAGGACCACGCCTGGGCCTCCACGATCCTGCCGGAGATGGTCTTTAATGATCAGGAGCAGGAATGCCTGGCCACCGGCATCTATTTCGAGGCGCGCGGTGAAAGCGTGAAAGGGCAGGCCGCCGTGGCGCAGGTCATCCTGAACCGTGTGCGCAATCCGGCCTATCCCAAGAGCGTCTGCGGCGTCGTCTATCAGAATGAGGACTGGACGAACCGCTGCCAGTTCTCCTTTGCCTGCGATACGATCGAGGACCGCGTCGACGACAAGGAACGCTGGAAACTGGCGCAGGAAGTGGCCATGGCCGTGACGGCGGGCAAGATCTGGCTTCCCGAAGTGGGGTCAGCCACACATTATCATGCCACCTATGTCCGTCCGGCCTGGGCGCATACGATGAAGAAGGTGGGGCGGATCGGTCTCCACGTTTTCTACCGCACCTATGGTGGCGGCTGGATCTGATCGCGACGCGCCCCTGAACGGGCGCACAGGAGCCGATTCTGCGGCAATTGCGCGACAACACCTTGCCCATCAGACTTAAGTCTATGTTTTTTCCGCATTTATTTGTGTTGAATCAAGGGCAGTCAGTGCCTTGACTATACGGGCGGGTAAAACTATGTTGCGCCCGAATTCAGAACGGGTAAGAAAGTATCAACCCTTGCCGTATGGGCGTGCTAGGCAGGCTTAACAAGCGGAGCGGGAATGCCGGAACACTCGGAAGAAAGTCTGGAAGAAAGTCTGGAAGAACGTCGCAGGCGTCTGGGCGCAAGCCTAGGTCGCATGGCCGTTGATGACGAGAAAGAGGCGAAGGCGGAAGCCACTGCCGAGGTCAACCGCAAGGGCATGGCTGTTGCGGTGAAACTCTCGAGCGAATTCGTGTCTGCCATCATCGTTGGCGCGGGTCTGGGGTGGTTCTTCGACTGGTTTTTTGGGACATTGCCTTGGGGGCTGGTTGTTCTCCTCCTCCTTGGTTTCTGTGCCGGTATTTTGAATGTTCTTCGGGCAACCGGAACGGTGACTGCAAAGCCGCCGCTGGTGCCGAAGGACAAGGGTGATGAAAGCAACCGGAACAACGGCTAAAACCTGTTTCGGCTAAAAAGGTTCCACCGAAAGGTGGGCGCAGCGAGAGAGGCCTTCAACGGTGTCAAACGATCCGACTCATCAGTTCGTGGTTTCCAAGATTGTCCCGATTGAAATCGGCGGTGTGGACTTCTCCTTCACCAATGCTTCTCTCTTCATGGTCGCGTCCGCTGTCGCCGCTTCCGCTTTCTTGTACTTCTCCACTTCGAACCGTGGTCTGGTCCCGAGCCGTTCGCAGTCGGTTGCTGAATCGGCTTACGAATTCACCGCCTCGATGCTGCGCGAAGGCGCTGGCAGCCACGGCATGAAGTTCTTCCCGCTGGTCTTCTCGCTCTTCATGTTCGTGCTGACGGCAAACCTGCTCGGCATGTTCCCGTACTTCTTTACGGTGACGAGCCAGATCATCGTGACCCTGTCGCTCGCCCTTCTCGTGATCGGCACGGTTCTGGTCTACGGTTTCTATAAGCATGGCTTCCACTTCCTCGGCATTTTCGTGCCGTCGGGGGTTCCGCCGATCCTTCTTCTGCTGGTAACGCCGATTGAGTTGATTTCCTTCCTCTCGCGTCCGATCAGCCTCTCTGTCCGTCTTTTCGCCAACATGCTGGCAGGTCACATCACGCTGAAGGTGTTCGCCGGCTTCGTTGCCTCGCTGGGTGCAATGGGCACGCTCGGTATTGCCGGTTCCATCCTGCCTCTGATCATGACCGTCGCTCTGACGGGTCTCGAATTCCTCGTCGCCTTCCTTCAGGCCTATGTCTTTGCGGTGCTGACTTGCATGTACCTCAACGACGCAGTCCACGGTGGTCACTAGGATTAAAGTCACTGGGTGCCGCGGGCCTGGGGTCCGCGCGCCGCTCATACAGCCGCAACAACCATTCTAAAGGAGTACTTACATGGAAGCGGAAGCAGCAAAGTTCATCGGCGCGGGTCTGGCTTGCCTCGGCATGGCTGGTACGGCTCTCGGCCTCGGCAACATCTTCGGCAGCTACCTGTCGGGCGCTCTGCGTAACCCGTCCGCCGCTGACAGCCAGTTCGGCCGTCTGGTGTTCGGCTTCGCCGTTACGGAAGCTCTGGGCATCTTCTCGCTGCTCGTTGCCCTTCTCCTCCTGTTCGCTGTCTAATTCTAGACAGTCGTAAATTTGGATCACGGCCCGCCACATGTTGCAGGCCGTGATTCTTCGCATCCGAGAATACACCTGGAGGTGAGCATGTTCATCAGCCCGGCATATGCACAAACTGCGCCGGCCGAAGAAGCGACACACACGGAAACCGGCACCGCCCATGAGGCTGGTAAAGGCGTGTTCCCGCCCTTCGACAGCCAGACCTACCCGTCCCAGATTCTGTGGCTGGTCATCACGTTCGGCCTTTTCTACATGCTCATGCAGAAGGTCATCGCGCCCCGCATCGGCAGCATTCTTGAGCATCGTCATGATCGCATCGCTCAGGATCTGGACGAAGCCGGTCGCATGAAGGCTGAAGCCGACGCTGCCATCGAGACCTATGAAAAGGAACTCGCTGCAGCCCGCGCCAAGGCCGGTTCGATTGCCGCTACGGCCCGTGCTGAAGCCAAGGCGAAGGCCGATGCTGAACGCGCTGCGATTGAGGCAGAACTCTCTGCCAAGATTTCGGCTGCTGAAGCTCGCATCGCTGACATCAAGGCTCAGGCTTTTGCCGAAGTGGGCACCATTGCCGAGGAAACTACCTCTGCAATCGTTGAGCAGCTGATCGGGGCAAAGGCCTCGGAAGGCGAACTGAAGGCTGCGGTTTCCGCCGCCAAGGAGGCCTGATCATGCATTTCGACGCTACATTTTTCGCAACCGTCGGCCTGTTCCTGTTCTTCGCCCTCGTCATCTTCCTGAAGGTGCCGGGCAAGCTGGGCAAGGCTCTTGATGAGCGCGCTGCAAAGATTGAAGCGGAACTTGGCGAAGCCAAGCGCCTGCGTGAGGAAGCAACGCTCCTGCTGGCCGAGTACCAGAAGAAGCGCAAGGATGCCGAAGCTGAAGCTGCTGGCATCGTGGCTGCTGCCGAGCGCGAAGCCGCTGCTCTGACCGCTGAAGCCCGTCAGAAGACCGAAGAATTCGTGACCCGCCGCAACGCGCTGACCGAGCAGAAGATCAAGCAGGCCGAGACGGAAGCCGTCAACGCCGTGCGTGCCGCTGCTGTTGATCTCGCTGTGGCTGCCGCGGAAAAGGTTTTGTCTGGCAAGGCAGATGCAGGCGTTCAGGCCGATCTGTTCAAGTCGGCTCTGGGTGAAGTTTCGGCTCGCCTGAACTGATCCGGTTGCACTGATTTAAAAAGGCGGGTTGCGAAAGCAGCCCGCCTTTTTTTTACGCGTCGTCTCGCCGCAGCGGCCGGAAACTCATGCGATGCAGCGGGCAGGGGCCTTCCGCCTCGAGGGCGGCCTTGTGGGTGGGCGTCGGATATCCGGCATGTTTGGCAAAGCCATAGGCGGGGTAGAAGGTATCGGCGCGCTTCATCATCCGGTCACGCGTCACCTTGGCGAGGATCGAGGCGGCGGCAATCGACACACTGCGACTGTCGCCTTTAACCACCGCACGCGACGGCAGGCCGGTACCCGGCGGAACATCCTTGCCATCCGACAGCACGAAGCGGGCAGCCATGGGCAGCGAAAGCACCGAGCGGCGCATGGCATCAAGGCTTGCCTTGCGAATGTCCGTATCATCGATGCGTTGCGGGCCTGAAGACGCGATGGAGACAGCAAGCGCCGACTGCAGGATCACATCAAACAAGGCCTCGCGCTGCGCCTCGCTCAGCTTCTTGGAATCGTTGAGGCCCGGCGGGATATTGTCCGGATCGAGAATGACGGCCGCCGCGACCACCGGACCGGCCAGCGGCCCGCGCCCGGCCTCGTCCGTGCCCGCCACCGGCCAGTAACCATAAGCCTTGGCTTCCAGTTCCAGTGAAAAATCCGGCGTCCCTTGAACCGGCGAGGGCGGCAGGTCATCAAAAAGAACGGGAGAATCGGAGGAGCGACGCTTTTTCATGCGGCGAAATTCGCAGCTCCTCCGATCTCCCGCAAGCCCCGGCTGACAGGGAGTTTTGCGGCGGACCCTCACCAGCCATGGGCCTCGGGCGAGGCGGTGGGAGCTCTGCCCGAGTGATCCGGTCGAGGCAGCAACCGGATCAGACCCGCACCGCGACAGGGACGCGCTGCGGAAGACGAAGACTTACAGAAATGACAATTGCACCCCGCTGCCATTCGGCGGTGTGAAAAGATCGTCGCGCATATGAAGACCACGCCGATGGAGTTCGAGGCGCTTGGTGGCCAGTTCGAAACGGCGGTTGATCTGCCAGGCGTAGGGTCCGGCACCCTTCATGCGCTTGCCGAATTCGGCGTCGTAATCCTTACCGCCGCGCATGGAGCGGATGAGCGACATGACGTGCCGGTAGCGGTCCGGATAGTGGCGCAGCAACCAGTCACGAAACAGCGGACTGACCTCGAAAGGCAGACGCAACAGCACGTAACCGGCTTCTGAGGCCCCGGCGGTCTTGGCCGCTTCCAGCAGACGTTCAATCTCATGGTCATTGAGCGCCGGAATGATCGGTGCCGTCAGTACGCCGGTCGGAATACCTGCCCCGGTGAGGATGCGAATAGCTTCAAGCCGACGGCTCGGCGTCGAAGCGCGCGGCTCCATCAGGCGCGAAAGCTTGCGGTCCAGCGTCGTCAGCGAAATGGCGACCTTCGCCAGTCCCTGTTCGGCCATGGGAGCCAGAAAATCGATGTCGCGCAGAATCATCGCCGACTTGGTGACAATGGCGACTGGATGGCGCGCCGCCGCCAGCACTTCGAGGATCTGGCGCATGATCCGCCATTCCTTTTCGATGGGCTGGTAGGGATCGGTGTTCGTGCCGATGGCGATCGTGCGCGGCTTGTAGCCCGGCTTGGAAAGCTCGCGCTCCAGAAGACGTGGCGCGTCGGGCTTGGCAAAGAGCTTGGCTTCGAAATCAAGCCCCGCCGAAAGCCCCATATAGCTGTGGGTTGGACGGGCAAAGCAATAGATGCAGCCATGCTCGCAGCCGCGATAGGGATTGATCGAGCGGTCAAAGGGAATGTCGGGCGATTCATTGCGGGTTATGATGGCGCGCGGCTTTTCCACCTGCACAAAGGTCTGGAATGGCTCCAGCGTTTCAAAGGTCTGCCAGCCATCATCGAAGACTTCCGTCTCCTGCGGCTCAAAACGACCAGCCGGGTTGAGGGCCGCACCACGACCCCGCCGCCTGTCTTCCTCGACGCGCAGGCCCGAGGCACAAAGCAGCGCTTCGGCCATATCTGCCGTGTTGGCAGGCGCAAATGCGGCCTGCCCTGAAAGGGTTGGCTGGTTCATGAAAAGCTCCTGCGGCTTGCCGCTCGAATGACTTTATTCCTAGTCAGGAAACGAGAACAATGCAAGAACAAAATTGCGCCGGTCAGGCAATGGCAATTCCTGTTGCGATGCGATAAGGGTGACATATGCTAACTGTGTTGATGGAATGCCATAATCAGGAGCCGGAGTTGGCCCACACGTTGTCCGTCCTCGTGACGGGCGCGGTGGAAGGGCTTGTGAGCGATGTGGTGGTGCTCGATCATGGCTCGGCGGATGGTACGGAGCGCGTTGCCGAAGCTGCGGGTTGCCGCTTTCATCGCGACTGGGATCTGGCGGGACTGATCGCCACGGTGCGCGGTGACTGGTTGCTTTTGATCGAGCCGGGTGCCCGCCCGCAATATGGCTGGGTCGATGAACTGGCCGAATATATCACGTTGAACGCTGGTCCGGCGCGCTTCTCGCCGTCGCGCACCTTCCGCCGCCCGTTTCTGAAGCGCCTGTTCCAGCCCGCCGCGCCGCTCGAAAGCGGCTTTGTGCTGTCCAAGCGGGAGGCGCAAAGTGCGGCCCGTGCAGGCATGTCGCTGGCTGAACTGACACAGGGCATCAAGACGCGTCGTCTCACCTGCGAGATGATCCCCGCCTGGGCCATGCGCGGGCGTTAGTGCCGACCGAAATTCAGGTTTCGGCCGTGTCGCGCAGCCCCGAAATACGCCTCTATTTTCGGATATGCGCGAGGATATGGTGAACATTACCCATTTGGACGGCGCAAAACTTCGATGAATACTGGAAGCATCTGCGGTTGCGTGCTCCGATTTCCCCTAGTCGACTCTCACTGAAGATTGGCACGATGCAGGATCCGCTTATATCGTTGATGTGTTATGTAAAATTTCTGTATTATCGATGAGCGCGTCAGACGCTTTCCGGTGACTTGGCATTTTAACGTCGATACTAATTTTTAAATTTATTCATCTGGTTAGGTGTTTTCTCGGAGGTGGTGAATGCCTATATCATTGTGGTTTTTTGTATTCACAGCGTTCGTATTCGGACTGCAGCTTGTACCTATTATTGGCGCGGTGCTGATGATCCTTGGGGCGATGATTTGGCCAATCCTAACCGTTAATCTGGGCTTTGCGGGCGTCGCTCTTGAGGTTTTGTCAGGGTCAATCCATCGCCGTTGGCTTATTCTACCGGTGATCTACTTTGGCGGAAACTTAGCTTTGGCGGCGATGAGCCATTATCAGCTATGGAAATTGGAAAACCGCCTCGAAGCCGTTAACGCTGACGTCACTATAGCATTCGATCCAGGCAGTGTCCTCATCGTCAATTCTGAGAACACTGTGCTAGCCTCCATGCCAACATCACTGCTGAGCGACTTTGATATCCCAATCGTTTATGAAAAAAACCCCGATGGCAGGAGTCCGATTTTTGCATTGCGAATGGCGGTCGATCCCGTGTGTAAGCGACTTTGGAAAGCGACAGGAAAGCAACGCCTGGAAAACATGCCGTCTGGCTATATCGAGAATGGCAAACTGGTGAATGGGATGTGCGTTTCGCGTAGGTCGGAGACGCCCGGGGGCTCATCAAAAGTAACCGTCTCAGTCAGTTCATCAACGTCATATGAAACTTTTTTGCTTCCCTATGAGGAGCATACAATATCGATAAATCGAGACAATCAGATCGTAAAAACTCTGATCATCGCCGAGGCTAGGCCGCTCACCTGGGTGCCGCTTCCTATTGCCGGTTGCTTTCCCGACACATCAGGATCGAATTGCTATTACGAGCTTTTCCGCATTTTTCCTGCCATGGTGACAGGTGGAGAAAAGAACCTGACGGCGTTGATGGCGAGAGTACTCGGGTTACATCCCGGTGCAGCTAGTTCACGAAGGCAAAAAATAGCAACCCAAAGCGCAAATCTCTGAACCGACGACGTTATCGGACTCAATGCGACGATTAGCCCTTGCGGCGTAGATGCTCGTCAAGCCGCGGCATGATTTCCACGAAATTGCAGGGCCGGTGACGGTAGTCGAGCTGGTCTTTCAAAATACCGTCCCAGCCATCCTTGCAGGCCCCCGGCGATCCCGGCAGGCAGAACACGAAGACCGTGCCGATCAGCCCCGCCGTGGCGCGCGACTGGATGGTGGACGTGCCGATCTTGTCGAAGGAAATGCGGTGGAAGACCTGCGAAAACCCGTCCATGCGCTTGGAAAACAGCGGCTCAAGGGCTTCCGGGGTCACGTCGCGCCCGGTAAAGCCGGTGCCCCCCGTGGTGATGATCACATCAGCGGCCCCGGTTTCCACCCAGCCCGTGACGGTCTGGCGAATGGCCTCGATATCGTCGGCCACAATGGCGCGCGCGGTAAGGCGGTGCCCGGCTTCGGCAATGCGCGTGGTAAGAACATCGCCGGAGCGATCATCGGCAAGCGTGCGCGTGTCGGAAACGGTCAGCACAGCGATGGACAGTGCAATGAACGGCTTGTCGGAGGTATCGCCTGTCATTCCCTGTCTCCCGAAATGGTGGTCACGGCCTGAACATACCAGTCGGGCTGCGCGGCCTTGAGGTTGCGTTCCGCCGCCCGCGCCGCCTCGATGGTCTCGAAAAGGCCGAAGCAGGTGGCACCCGAACCGGACATGCGGGCCAGATGCGCGCCGGTGAGGTTCAGGAGCGTGAGAATACGGCTGATATCGGGAACAAGCTGGCGCGCCGCCGCTTCCAGATCATTGCGCTGCCCTGCCAGAAACTCGCTCCATTCCGGCAGCGAAAAGCGGCCTGGAACATCCGACATCGGCGGATTGTCGCGCCGGGTCAGGCGGCGGAAAATCTCGGGCGTTGAAACGGGTTTCAGCGGGTTGACGAGGAGAAGGGCAAGCGCTGGCAGGCTGGCAACGGGCGAGAGAGCCTCGCCAATGCCGCGGGCGATGAGCGGTCGCCCCTCAAGACACATCGGCACGTCTGCGCCAAGAGAAAGGCCAATCCGGGCGAGCGCCTCGGCGGGAAGAGGGCTTTGCCAAAGGCGAGACAGGGCGCGCAGCGTGGCCGCCGCATCGGCAGAACCGCCGCCAATGCCGGAGGCAATCGGCAGGTTCTTTTCCAGATGCAGCGCCACCGGCGGTGCCACGCCGCCCTCAGCCAGAATGGCAGCGCGCAGCGTATCGCGGGCGCGGGTCACGAGATTGTCGGTTTCGGATTCAAGCGGCGCAGAAAACGGTCCGGAAATCGTGAAGCGGTCGGCCTCAGCATTCAGCGCAATCAGTGTATCGCCCCGGTCGGCAAAGGTCACAAGGCTGTCGAGAAGGTGGTAGCCATCCTCGCGCTGGCCGGTCACATGCAGCGCGAGGTTAATCTTGGCAGGGGCGCTTTCGCTGATCATCGCAGCCGGGATCAATCGACTTTATCAGGAACAACCAGAATCTGGCCGGGCGTCAGCACATTCGGGCGCTTCTGCAGGGCCGGATTGACCTTGATGAGTTCGAGGAAACGGTCGCCATCACCGAAAACCTTTTCGGCAATCTTGCGCAGCGTATCGCCCTTGACGACGGTGTAGGTGCCGGTCGTGGCGGCGGCTGCACCTTCTTCCTCGGCGGCATCCTCGGCCTTCTGCTGGGCTTCGGCGGCAGCCGCTTCCTCGCGGGCCTTCTTGCGCTGCACTTCGCTGTTGGCCAGTTCCTCGGGCGAAAGATCGGGCAGACCGTTCTTGATCTTTTCCTCGATCTTCGGAATTTCGGCCAGTTCCGGCTTCAGCGTCAGCGCGCGGTTCCACTGGAAGCCGGCTTCCAGCTTGCGGCCCACGCGCCAGTAGGCATCGCCCAGATGGTCGTTGATCGTTGCATCGCCCGCTTTCAACGAAGAGGCGCGCTCAAGCTCAACCGCCGCCTCATCGAAGCGGCCCAGACGATAATAGGCCCAGCCAAGCGAATCGACGATATAGCCATCATCCGGGCGCAACTCGACCGCCTTGCGGATCATTTCCAGACCCTTGTCGAGGTTCTTGTTCATATCGACCCAGGAATAGCCGAGATAGTTTAGAACCTGCGGCTGGTCGGGGTTGAGTTCCAGCGCCTTGACGAAGTTCGGCTCGGCCTTGTCCCACTGCTTTAGGCGTTCATAGGCAATGCCGCGCTGGAAGAAGATGGACCAGTTGATCGGTTTGGCATTGTTGCCGATGACCGCGACGGCGCGATCATAATTCTCCGCCATCGCCTGATAATCCTTGGCGTCGGAAAGCACGCTGCCATAGGAAAGGTAGCTGCGCAGATCGCTCGGATCAGCCTCGATCAACTGCTTCAGGTGCTGGCGCGCATCGGTCACGTCGCCGGTCTGGGCCAGGGCAAGGCCCAGCTGCAGTTCGGAAATGCGGCGCATCGGCGAATCCGCCGGAACCTTGCGATAAAAATCGATGGCATCCTTCGGGCGCTCCAGACCTTCGGCAATACCGCCGAGAAGGATCAGCGTGTCGGCGCTTTGCGGGTCAAGCGAATGGGCCAGACGCAGGTAAAGCCCGACAATATCCTCGGCTCCCGGACGGTTGAGCGCGCCACCCAGCGAGAAGAGAACGCCACCGGCCCCTTCGGTCGCGGTTGCGATCTGCTGCTTCTGCGGCTCGTCCTTTTCGATGGCGGCCCTGAGCGCTTTCAGCGGCGGATAATTGGTGAGCACCGCTTCACCGGCCGAAACGCTGTCGAGCGCCTTCTGCTTGTTGCCGTCGCCAGCCTCAAGCCGCGCCAGCGCCATCACGGCGCGCGTAAACGTATCAGGCGCCGTGCCGGCACCATCGCGATCCGTCACGGCTGCGGAGAGGAAACGGCGCGCCTTGGCGTGGTCGCCGGAAAGAATGGCAATCGCCCCGGCATTGTAATTGGTGAAGATGCCGTACCACTCCGGCCCCTTCATCTTTTCCAGCATGGTCACGGCGTCTGCGCCCTTGCCCGCACCGGCTTTCGCCCAGGCCACCAGAAGTGCATTGGTCAGGCGGTCGAGATCGTTCGGCCCCTCATATTTCAGAAGCGTTTCAGCCGTCGCGTAATCGGCGCGGCGAATGGCATCCGTGGCGCGGACAATATTGGTGATGCGCTGGAAGGACTCGTCGTTCTTCAGCTCTTCGGCAAGCTTGGCGCCTTCCTCGAACTCGCCGCTCATCAACAGCGCATACATCAGCCGTTCGCGGATCTCGACATGGCCCGGCTCGAAGGACAGCGCCTTCTTGTAAAGCGCCGCAGCCGTTGGGTAATCCTTGTCCGTATCAGCATTTCCCGCTGCCAGCAGCGCACCGGAAAAGCTGGTGACACTATCCACGGAGAAGGGAACCTCAGCGGCAGGAGCCTCGGGCTTGGCCTCTTCAGCGCTGGCGGGCAGGCTGGTGAAGCACAACAAGACGGCAAGCGCCGTCCCGGAGACGAAGCGAAGGGCAAAACTTTGCCGCATGGACAGGCCTTTCATACAATACACCGACAATGCCGGACGGAGCGGGAGTGAAAATCCGCCGACGAGTCATTCACGCGCAGAATGGCTTTTTTGCAGCAGGGGAGCAAGAAAATCCCGATCAGTTCACGCGGCTGATGCAGAAGTCGATCACTTCCATCAGGGCGTTCTTGTGCGGGCCATCCGGAAGCGGTGCCAGCGCATCACGGGCCATGGCACCATAATGCTCGGCACGTGCGATGGTGTCCGTCAGACCGCCATATTTGGTGATCAGGCCGAGTGCCTTTTCAAGGTTCGCGTCACTCGAATCTCCCTGCTCGATGGCCTTGCGCCAGAAGGCACGTTCATCATCCGTGCCGCGCCGCCAGGAAAGGATGACCGGCAGCGTGATCTTGCCTTCGCGGAAGTCGTCGCCGACATTCTTGCCCAGATCGACAGCCTTGCCGCCGTAATCGAGAACGTCATCGACCAGCTGGAAGGCCAGACCCAGGTTCATGCCATAGGATTTCAGCGCATTGCGGGTCGAGCGGTCGGTTCCGGCAATGATCGGCCCCACTTCGGCGGCAGCGGCAAAGAGCGCCGCCGTCTTGGCGCGAATCACCGAAAGATAATCGTCCTCGGTCGTTTCCATCTTCTTGGCGACGGAAAGCTGCAGCACCTCGCCTTCGGCAATCACCGCCGAGGCCGTGGACAGAACGTCGAGCGCATCGAGCGAGCCGACTTCGACCATCATGCGGAACGACTGGCCCAGCAGGAAGTCACCGACGAGCACGCTGGCCTGATTGCCCCAGATGGTGCGGGCCGTGGACTTGCCGCGGCGCAGGTCGCTTTCATCCACCACGTCATCATGCAGAAGCGTGGCCGTGTGCAGGAACTCCACGCTGGTGGCGAGTTTGATGTGACCTTCGCCCTCGTAACCGAACATGGCGGCGGAGGCGAGTGTCAGCATCGGGCGCAGGCGCTTGCCCCCCGACGAGATGAGATGGTTTGCCACTTCGGGGATCATCTGCACATCGGAACCGGCTTTCGATAGGATAAGCTGGTTGACGCGCTCCATGTCGGGACGTGTCAGATCGACGAGCGGCTTGACCGAAGCCTGTTTATTTTTGCCTTCTTCAAGCGGTATGACGACGCCCACGAGACCGGACTCCTGTTTACTAACTGCTTATAAGATAAAAAGTGGCCGGGGGCGGGGCAAGTGTGAATCGTTTAGATGCGGCAATTTAGAAGGAAAGACTGAAATGAAGGAACTGATCCGCACCAATGATGCCGTCATACTTTCCTTTGCTGAAAGCCTTTTGAAGGATGCGGGAATTTTGACGATGGTGGCCGATCAGTCGATGAGCGTTCTGGAAGGATCGCTCGGCCTTTTGCCGCGCCGTCTGCTGGTGGAGGGCGATCGGGCCGAGGAGGCGCGGCTGATTCTCCAAGATGCCGGTCTGGATGCGGAGCTTCTTGCGTGACGATTATCGAAACCATTGATGCCTTCCACCGGGGCGCCTTCCATCTGGTGCAGCCAAAGGGCCGGGGGCACCGCGCCGGCATGGATGCCATGATGCTGGCTTCTCTGGTTGATGCCGAAGGGCCGGTGCGCGTTGCCGATCTGGGGGCCGGTGCCGGGGCTGCTGGTCTGGCCGTCGCCGCCCGCGTGCCGCAAGCGATGGTGACGCTTTACGAACGCGCTGAAGAAATGGCCGAATACGCCCGCAAAAGCCTGAACCTTACCGAAAATGCGCATCTTAAGGGGCGCGTGAATGTCATCGTCGCCGACGTGACGCTGAAGGGTGACGCCCGCCGCGCCGCCGGTCTGGATGATGATGCCTTCGATCACGTCATCATGAATCCGCCGTTTAATGATCATCAGGATCGCCGCACGCCCGATGCGCTGAAGGCCGAGGCCCATGCGATGACGCAAGGTCTGTTCGAGGATTGGGTACGCACCGCAGGCGCCATTCTGAAGCCCGGCGGCCAGCTTTCGCTGATTGCCCGCCCGCAATCGATGGCCGAAATCATCGCCGCGTGTGGTCGCCGTTTCGGCGGGCTGGAACTGACGCCGATCTATCCGCGCGCCGGGGAAAGTGCCGTGCGCCTGCTTGCAACCGCCATCAAGGGCTCACGCGCAAGGCTCAACCTTCGCCCCGGCCTCGTCATGCATGACGGCGAGGCCCATGCCTTCACGCCCTTTGTCGATGATCTGAACAATGGCCGCGCGGTTTTGAAGCGCACGGGCCGGTGAGCTTGCCTCCCATTCCCGGCATTTTCTGCGCCGCCCATTGTGATTTTTCCGTCAGACCATACATGGAAAGCCTGAGATAAAGGGTCGAGCCATGAAAGACTTCCTGAAGAACCTCCTGCCCAAGCGCTTCCGCAAGGACAATACCATCATCCCCGTTGTGCGTCTTTCCGGTGCCATCATGGCAGGCGGCAATGCGCTGCGCCCGGCGCTCAATCTGGCCGGTGTCGCGACGGTTCTGGACAAGGCCTTTTCCATGAAGAAGGCCCCGGCGGTGGCGATCCTGATCAATTCGCCGGGCGGCTCGCCCGTGCAGGCGCGCCAGATTTACACCCGCATCCGCCAGTTGGCCGCCGAAAAACACAAGAAGGTCTTCGTCTTCGTGGAAGATGTCGCCGCCTCCGGTGGCTACATGATCGCGCTGGCCGGTGATGAAATCATCGCCGATCCCACCTCGATTGTCGGCTCCATCGGCGTCATTTCCGGCGGTTTCGGCTTCCCTGAACTGTTGAAGAAGATCGGCGTCGAGCGCCGCGTCTATACGTCTGGCGAAAACAAGTCGGTGCTTGATCCCTTCCAGCCGGAAAAGGCGAGCGATGTGGAGCACCTGAAGGCGCTGCAGGCTGAAGTGCACGGCGTCTTTATCGATATGGTGAAATCGCGTCGCGGCAGCCGTCTGGTGGACAATCCCGATCTCTTCTCCGGTCTGTTCTGGACGGGTGCGAAGGGCGTCGAGTTGGGCCTTGTTGACGGGCTCGGTGATCTGTCGACCACCTTGAAGGAACGCTACGGCAAGGATGTGAAGCTTCTTCCCGTCTTTGCGGGCCGCGGCCTTTTCGGTCGCCGCCAGCCGGGCATCGCCACGCACGGCGCGGAACGGATCGCCGCAGCCGCCGCGACTGGTCTTGCGCAAGCCGCCGAAGAAAGGGCATTGTGGGCGCGCTTCGGACTTTGAAAGCGAACGGGAAATGACGCGCATACTCTTTTTTATCGCCGCTGCGGCGGCGGTCTGGTGGTTCTACAAGCGCTTTACGGCAGATGCCGCGAAGCTTTCGAAAAAGCACAAGCGCAAGATGCGCGAACACCGCAACAAGGCGCATGGAACGCTGGTCAAGGATGAAAAGACCGGCGAATACCATGTGAAGCACGACGAGGAATAATCGCGCCCGGGAGGCAGACGATGCTCGATCATATCGGTTTTCCGGTTTCGGATTTTGCCCGCTCCGTTGCCTTTTATGACGCGGTACTGGCTCCGCTTGGCGCGCGCCGCATCATGGAGGTGACGGCAGAAATGACCGGCGGTGCCGCCCATGCGGGCTATGGTGTGCAAAAGCCGGATTTCTGGATCGGCACGGGCGATGCCCTGAAAGGCCGTTTGCATGTGGCCTTTAGCGCTGAAAGCCGTGCGGCGGTGGACGCCTTTTATGCCGCCGCGATGGCGGCAGGCGCAACGGACAATGGTCCGCCGGGTCTTCGCCCCCACTATCACCCGAATTATTACGGCGCCTTCGTGCTGGACCCGGATGGCCATAATATCGAGGCCGTCTGCCACAGGCCGGAATAGGCTGTTCAGCCTATTTTGCTTGACCCCCGCGCTTTCGCGTGGCACTCGTCCCGGCACGAAATGACTTGCCGGACTTGATCGATGACCGCGACCGAAATTGCCCCGCACATGAACCCGAAGCGCTCCTTTCAGGGGCTGATCCTGACGCTCCAGACCTACTGGGCGGACAAGGGCTGCGCCATTCTGCAGCCCTATGACATGGAAGTGGGTGCGGGCACGTTCCATCCGGCCACGACGCTGCGTGCCCTGGGGCCGAAGCCTTGGCGCGCTGCCTATGTGCAGCCGTCGCGCCGCCCGTCCGATGGTCGCTATGGCGAAAACCCCAACCGCTTGCAGCACTATTACCAGTATCAGGTCATCCTGAAGCCCAACCCGTCGAACCTGCAGGAGCTTTATCTCGGCTCGCTGAAGGCAATCGGCCTTGATCCGCTCGTCCATGACATCCGCTTTGTCGAAGACGACTGGGAAAGCCCGACGCTGGGCGCCTGGGGTCTGGGCTGGGAATGCTGGTGCGATGGCATGGAAGTCTCGCAGTTCACCTATTTCCAGCAGGTCTGTGGCATTGAATGCGCGCCGGTGGCTGGCGAGCTGACCTATGGTCTGGAACGCCTTGCCATGTATGTGCAGGGCGTCGACAACGTCTATGACCTGAACTTCAACGGTCGCGATGGCGACGAGAAGATCACCTATGGCGACGTTTTCCTGCAGGCCGAGCAGGAATATTCCCGCCATAACTTCGAATTCGCCAATACCGAGATGCTGCATCGCCACTTCATCGATGCGGAAAAGGAATGCCAGGCGCTGCTCGCAGCCGGTGCTCCGGGGGATGCTGGCGGTCTGCACCAAGAGGCGGGGAGCGCCGCGGGCGCGACGGGGATGCTTCATAAGTGCGTTTTTCCGGCCTATGACCAGTGCATCAAGGCCAGCCACGTCTTCAACCTGCTCGATGCGCGCGGCGTGATTTCGGTGACGGAACGCCAGAGCTACATCCTGCGCGTTCGCACGCTGGCCAAGGCCTGCGGCGAAGCCTTCCTGCTGACCGAAGCCGGCGGCGCTTCCAAGTCGGCTTAAAAACCTCCTATTCGGACTGCTCAAATAGAGCATTTCCGGTGAACACCAGATCACCGGAAATGCTCTATCTCCTTGTTTTAACGCAGTCCAAACGCAAAACCGCTGACGCACTTTTGCTGGACGTGCTCTAGGTCGCAAACGTCTCTCTTCGTCATGGTCGGGCTTGACCCGACCATCCAGAAGGCCGTGAAATGATGGTTCCTCAGGTCTGGCTCGAGAATGACGGAAGTGGGGAGGCAAAATTTGTCATCCTCCTTCTATCCGTTTGTTTTGCAGCCTTTCCGGACGCAAAACCGCTATACACTTTTGCAGGAAATGCTCTAATCTCCGGCAAAATTCAGCCGGAGGATTCTTCCTTGACGACCTATATCCTGCTCGCCGTCACCGCCATCGCGCTCTATGGCATCATGGCTTACAACAGTCTTGTGAAGTGGCGTCACATGACGGAAGAGGCGTGGTCCGGCATTGATGTGCAGCTGAAGCGCCGCGCCGACATGATCCCGAACCTTGTGGAAACCGTGAAGGGTTACGCCTCGCATGAGCGCGAAACGCTCGAAGCGGTCGTTGCCGCCCGCAACAAGGCGGTCGCCGTTCCGGCGGGTGATATCGAAGGTCGCGCGGTGGCCGAAGGCGCGCTCGGTCAGGCGCTCGGAAAGCTCTTTGCGCTGTCGGAAGCCTATCCGGACCTCAAGGCCAACGAGAACTTCCTCGATCTGCAGAACTCCATCGAAGCCATCGAAAACGATCTGCAGATGTCGCGCCGCTATTATAACGGCGCTGCCCGCGACTATAACGTCAAGGTGGAAAGCTTCCCGTCCAATCTGGTGGCCAATCAGTTTGGCTTCACCAAGGCGGGCTATTTCGAAATCGCCGATCCGGCGGACCGCGCCGTGCCGACGGTGAAGTTCTAAAAGCAATTCCAGTGAAAGTGGGAACCGGCTTCGCCTTTGAAACGGGCATGCCGGTTATCTCTGAAAGCAAAACATGAGCCTCGACAAGCTGACCGTGATCCCGCCAGCCCACCCGCTTGAAGGCAGGGTGAGCCCTCCGGGATCGAAGTCCATCACCAATCGCGCCCTGCTTCTGGCCGGTCTCGCCAAGGGCGAAAGCCGCCTGACCGGCGCGTTGAAAAGCGATGACACGCTGTATATGGCTGCGGCCCTTCGGGCCATGGGTGTGACGGTGGAAGAGCCGGACGCCACAAGCTTCCTCGTGCGCTCATCGGGCACGCTGACCCCGCCTTCCGAGCCGCTTTTCCTTGGCAATGCAGGCACGGCAACCCGCTTCCTGACGGCTGCCGTTTCGCTCGCCAAGGGGCGGTTTGTGGTGGATGGCGATGCGCATATGCGCAAGCGTCCCATTCTGCCGCTGGTTGAGGCGCTGCGTTCGCTGGGCGTTGCCATCGAGGCACCGACCGGCTGCCCGCCCGTGACCATTGATGCGACCGGCGCGTTTTCGAAGAACCGCGTGGTGATCGATGCCGGCCTTTCGAGCCAGTATGTTTCCGCCATCCTGATGGCGTCCGCGCTCTCCACCGCGCCGTTTGAAATTGAGCTGGCCGGGGCCGAGATCGGCGCGCGCGGCTATATCGACCTGACGCTTGCCGCCATGCGCGCCTTCGGCGGCAAGGCCGAGCAGGTGTCGCCCGCCGTCTGGCGCGTCGAGCCGACTGGCTACACCGCAACCGATTTCCACATCGAGCCGGATGCTTCCGCCGCCACCTATCTCTGGGGTGCGGAAGTGCTGACCGGCGGCAAGATCGACATTGGCACGCCTGCCGCAGATTTCACCCAGCCGGATGCCGAAGCCTACAAGGTCATCGCCAGCTTCCCGAACATGCCTGCCGTCATCGATGGCTCGCAGATGCAGGACGCCGTACCGACGATTGCCGTTCTCGCCGCCTTCAACAATCACCCGGTCCGCTTCGTCGGCATTGCCAACCTGCGCGTCAAGGAATGCGACCGTATCCGCGCCCTGTCGCTGGGTCTGAACGGCATCCGTCCCGGTCTGGCGGTGGAGGAGGGCGATGATCTCGTCGTCCACGCCGATCCGGCTCTGATCGGCCAGCATTGCCCGGCCGAGATTGATACCTTTGCCGATCACCGCATTGCCATGAGCTTTGCGCTGGCGGGCCTGAAAGTGTCTGGCATCACCATTCTTGATCCCGGTTGCGTCGCCAAGACCTATCCCAGCTATTGGGATGCGCTGGCGAGCCTGGGCGTCACCACCGCCTGAGAGGCCGCATGAAAACCCTTCTCCGCCTCATTGCCGTCCTTGTCCTGGCCTTTGTCGTGGCGGGTGCGGCGCGGGCGGAAGAGTTCATCAAAAGCTACCAGTCCGACATTACGGTGCTGAAGGAAGGCCCGTTGGTGGTGCGCGAAACGATCACCGCGCGCGTGGAGGGCAATGCCATCAAGCGCGGTCTTTTTCGCGATTTTCCGCTGACCTTCACCACGCCGGATGGTCAGAGCCACGAGGTGGATTTCAAGGTTCTTTCAGTGGAGCGCGATGGTGAGCCGGAGGAATGGCGCAGCGAAAGCATTGCGGGCGGCATCCGCATCTATACCGGCAACAAGGACGTGTTCCTTTCGCCCGGTGACCACACCTTCCGCATCGCCTATCAGACCGGGCGGCAAATCCGCTTCTTTGCCGATTATGACGAGCTTTACTGGAACGTCACGGGCAATGGCTGGCGTTTTCGTATTGCTCAGGCGTCTGCCGATGTCACCTTGCCCACCGGAACGAAGGTGCTGGATACGGCGGCCTATACGGGCCAACGTGGCGAAAGCGGTCGCGATGCGCGCGCCTTTGTCAAGGGAGACCGCGTTATTTTCACCACCTCGCGACCGCTGGATGCGGGGGAGGGGCTGACGATTGGCGTGAAGCTGCCGAAGGGCGTGATCGATGCCCCTTCGACCATCGACGAGCGCTGGTGGTTCTTGCGCGATCATCGTGACAGCATCATCGGTATTGGCGGTGTTCTGGCCGTGATCCTCTACTATTTCCGCGCCTGGGTCACGGTTGGGCGCGATCCACCGGCGGGCGTCATGGTGCCGCGCTGGGATGCGCCGGAGGGGCTTTCGCCGGCCCTCGTCAACTACATCGACAACAAGGGCTTTTCGGATAATGGCTGGACGGCCTTTTCGGCGAGCGCGCTGGATCTTGCGGTCAAGGGCTATGTGGTGCTGGAGGATCTTGAAGACTCCATCATCATTCGCCGCACGGGCAAGAACCCACCGTTTAAGCTGCCCGCGGGGCAGGCCGCATTGTTGGACGCGGTCGGCGGTGAAGGCAGTACGCTGAAGATTGATCGCGAGCACGGGACACGTGTGGACCGGGCGGGTGATGCCTTCCGCAATGCCATCGAAAGCGAACATCGCGGTCAGTATTACAACGCCAATTCCGGCTATATCGCAGGTGGCATTGGTCTTTCGGTTGCCGCCTTTGCCGCGCTTCTGGTGTTCGGCGGTCTGGATGACAACAGCATCGGCCTTCTGATTATCCCGACCATCTTTGCCGTCGTGATCGGCATCCTCGCCGTGAAATTCGGCAAGACGGTAAGGCGCGGCCGCTCATTGCTCGCCCGCATTGGGGCGATCATCGCGCTTGCCTTCATCGGCTTCGTGGCCGTGACCGTCGGCGGCAGCATCATCACGCTGATCGCCATGGAAGACATGAACTTCCGGGCGCTGGTGACCCTGGCGGCGGGCGGTGGCGTCGCACTTCTCAACGTGCTTTTCTTCGCGCTGATGGGGGCCCCCACCCCGCTTGGCCGCCGCCTGATGGATGGTATCGAGGGACTTCGCACCTATCTGACGGTGGCGGAAGAAGACCGCATGAATATGGCGGGCGCCCCCAAAATGTCGCCCAGGCATTTCGAAACGCTTCTGCCCTATGCCGTGGCGCTCGGCGTTGAAAAGCCGTGGACCGACACTTTCGAGACATGGCTGGCGAGCGCACAGGACGGTGCCGCTGCGGCCAATTACCAGCCGGGCTGGTACACGGGGTCTGGCCGCTTCTCGGATCGCATTGGCGGGTTTTCCTCGTCCATGGCCTCGACGATTGCCTCGACCCTGCCGCAGCCGGTCTCGTCCTCCGGCTCCAGCTTCTCGGGCGGCGGCGGCTTTTCCGGTGGCGGTGGCGGTGGCGGCGGCGGTGGCGGCTGGTGAACCACCTACTCCCCCTTGAGGGGGAGGTCGCAGCTTGCGGCTTTGCCAAAATGTCCTTCTCCCCAGCGGGGAGAAGGTGGCCCGAAGGGTCGGTTGAGGGGGGGCTTCATATAGGAACCGGCTCCACCCCCTCATCCCGCTGCCGCGACCTTCTCCCCATCGGGGAGAAGGATGAAAGCCGATCACTTGAAATCCTTCGGCGATATGGCAGAGGTCGCAGTGAAGCGACCGCTTGGGGGTGACATTTGCCGCACAGCTTGCTAGAGCCTCCCCAACCCTTTTTGACCTGTTGAGCCGGTTCATACATCATGCCTGATCTTCTGCTTGAACTTCGTTCCGAGGAAATCCCCGCCCGCATGCAGCGCAAGGCGGCGGGTGATCTGAAGAAACTCGTCACCGATGCGCTGGTGGATGCGGGCCTGACCTATGAGGGCGCGCGTGAATACTGGACGCCGCGCCGTCTGACGCTTGATATTCGCGGCCTTTCGGCCCGCTCGGCCGATCAGCGCGAGGAAATCAAGGGACCGTCGACCAAGGCCCCGGCCCAGGCGATTGAGGGCTTTCTGCGCAAGGCGGGGCTTGCCTCGATTGCCGATGCGAAGGTGGAAACCGACCCGAAGAAGGGCGAGTTCTACGTGGCTGTTGTCGAAAAGCCGGGTCGCGCCGCACCGGAAATCATGGCCGAGGTCATGCCGGGCATCATCCGTAACTTCCCCTGGCCGAAGTCCATGCGCTGGGGTGCGGCCTCTGCCAAGCCCGGCGCGCTGCGCTGGGTGCGCCCGCTGCAGTCGATCATCTGCACCTATGGGCAGGAGCATGATGAAACGGTGGTCATTCCCTTCGATGTGGATGGCATCGTCGCCAGCAACGTCACCTATGGCCATCGCTTCCATGCGCCGGATGCCATCACGGTGCGCCGCTTCTCCGATTACGCCTCGGCGCTGGAAAAGGCCTTCGTCGTTCTCGATGCCGAGCGTCGCAAGGACATCATCCTGCATGACGCCCGCGATCTCGCCTTCGCCGCCGGTCTGGAACTGGTGGAAGACGAGGGGCTGCTCGAAGAGGTCTCCGGCCTTGTTGAATGGCCGCAGGTGCTGATGGGTGCATTCGAGGAAGAGTATCTGGCGATCCCGTCGGAAATCATCCGCCTGACGATCAAGACCAACCAGAAGTGCTTCGTGACCCGCGCCGCCGGTGCCGAAACGCTCTCGAACCGCTTCATTCTGGTCTCGAACATTGCCGCCACTGATGGCGGCGCGGAAATCATTCATGGCAATGGCAAGGTGGTGCGCGCCCGTTTGTCAGACGCCAAGCACTTCTGGACCCGCGACCAGCACGACCTGCCGGATCTGGAAGAACTGGCCGCCTCGGCGGAAAAGTTCGGGCTTGATCTGAACAAGCCGCTCGACCAGCGTATGGCCAAGCTCGATCACCTCAACGTCACCTTCCATGCCAAGCTCGGCTCGCAGGGCGAGCGCGTGTCGCGCATCCGTGCGCTGGCCGCACAGCTTTCCAAGGTCGTTTATGGCGGCATGACGGAAACTCAGAAGGTGGCCGAACCCGCAATCGCTGCACTGTCTGAGGCCGACTTCGCCAAGCTGGTGGATCGCGCCGTGGTGCTGTCCAAGGCGGACCTTCGCACCGAAGCCGTGGGCGAATTCCCGGAACTTCAGGGCGTCATGGGCCGCAAATATGCGTTGCTTCAGGGTGAGACGGCAGAAGTCGCCGAAGCCATCGAAGACCATTACAAGCCGCAAGGCCCGTCGGACCGCGTGCCCTCTGGCCGCGTGGCGCTGACGGTGGCGCTGGCCGACAAGCTCGATACGCTGGCCGGTTTCTGGGCTATTGATGAAAAGCCGACCGGCTCGAAGGACCCCTATGCCCTGCGCCGCGCCGCTCTTGGCGTCGTGCGCATCATGCTGGAGCGTGACATTCGCCTGCCGTTGCTGTCTGTTGCCAAGGATGGCGACCTTCTGACCTTCTTCCATGATCGTTTGAAGGTCTATCTGCGTGATCTCGGTGCGCGCCATGACCTGATCGATGCCGTGATTACGCCCGACGCTGACGACCTGCTGTTGATTGCCCGCCGCGTTGAAGCGCTGACCGCTTTCATCACCGGCGAGGAAGGCCTGAACCTTCTGGCCGGGACAAAGCGCGCCACGCAGCTTCTCGCCGCCGAAGAAAAGAAGGGCACGGTCGTGGCCGATCAGGTCGATCCGTCGCTTCTCAAGGTCGATGCCGAAAAGGCGCTTCATGCGGCCATCGAAACGGCCTCTGCCGATGCGGCCAAGGCCGTGAAGGCTGAGGATTTCCGCGGCGCAATGAAGGCCCTTTCGGACTTGCGTGGCCCGGTGGACCAGTTCTTTGCCGATGTTCTGGTGAATGACGAGGATCAGGCCGTACGCGCCAACCGTCTGGCGCTGTTGAAGGCCATCCGCACCGCCACCGGCACAGTGGCCGATTTCTCGAAGATCGCGGGCTGATCAAGGCAAAGCCTCCAGACCAGTTCTCAGGCTTCCGGCAGCGGGTAAAGGTAGCAAACCTATCCCTTCGTCATGGTCGGGCTTGACCCGACCATCCATAGGCAGAAGGAATGTGGATCCTCGGGTCAAGCCCGAGGATGACGGGAGTGGATCAGGCAAGGTCTGTCATCAACAAAAAGGCCTCCGGATCGCTCCTGAGGCCTTTTGTCTGATCGGATGTGCGCCGTTACTTCAGGCGCAGTTCCATGCCCGGAAGTTCAGCCGGACCGTTGTCGGAAACGGCGGAGGTCTTGGCGGTGGTGTCGATGGCGTCCTGCGGCGGTTGCTGCTGCGCCTGCTGGGCTTCCAGCGCCTGCTTTTCGCGCGCGGCAACGGCAGCAGCTTCGCGGGCCGCTTCCTCTTCCTTGCGGGCTTTGGCCTCGGCAATCGTCTTTTCCGCTTCATCCTCGGTGAGCGCGGCAACCGGCGTCTTGCTGATATGCGTGCTCGGAGAGCCACCCATCCAGCGGTCGATGCGGATCACCTCGCGGGTGCCGCCCACTTCGCGTGTTTCTTCCGCCTGAACACCATCGGCCAGCTTCGGCACGAGGTAGTCGCCCTTTTCTTCCGCCACTTTCAGCGGCGGGCAGGTGGGGCAGGACACATTCAGGATGGAATCGTTGTTCAGGCGCGTCCCCGTGATTTCTTCAATCGACGAGGCAAGCGCCGGCTGGGCTGCAAGAGCCGCTATCGCTGACAGAATGACTAGACGCATCGCCGGGTTTCTCCATAAGACTGGGTCAACCCTAGCGAGACTTCCTTACGATCATTTCAGGAGAAATGGTAAAAATTGAACGAAACGGCACTTTTTGCGCCGTTTCGTGCCATCATATTACGATTGCTCACGGGCCACGGCACGCCAGCCGATATCGCGGCGGCAAAATCCATTGTCCCAGGCAATGCCATCGACCAGCGCATAGGCGCGGTTCTTGGCCTCGGCCACCGTCGCGCCCGTGGCAGTGACGTTGAGCACGCGACCACCCGTCGCCACCAGCTGGCCGTCCTTCAGCGCCGTACCGGCATGGAAGATTTTCTCGCCATCGCCCGTGGCGGGAAGGGCGGTGATCGGCGTGTTCTTGTCGTAAGAACCCGGATAGCCCTTGGACGCCATGACAACCGTCAGCGCCGGGCCGTCATGCCACTCGGCAGAAACCTGATCGAGCGTGCCGGTCGCCGTGGCGTAGAGCAGCGGCAGAAGGTCGGACTTCAGCCGCGTCATCAGCACCTGGCATTCCGGATCGCCGAAACGGACGTTATATTCAATGAGTTCCGGCCCCTTGGCGGTGATCATCAGGCCAGCAAAGAACACGCCGCTGAAAGGCATGCCTTCCGCAGCCATCCCGGCAATGGTCGGCTCGATGATGTCCTTCATGGTGCGTTCCACCATGGCAGGCGTCATCACCGGAGCGGGCGAATAGGCCCCCATGCCGCCGGTGTTCGGGCCAGTATCGCCATCACCGACGCGCTTGTGATCCTGCGCGGTGGCCAGCGCCAGCGCATGCTGGCCGTCAGAGAGCACGAAGAAGCTTGCTTCCTCGCCATCAAGGAAAGCCTCGACCACGACTTCCGCACCGGCTTCGCCAAAGGCGCCGCCAAAACACTCGTCAATGGCGGCAAGCGCCTCATCCAGCGTCATGGCAACGGTCACACCCTTGCCTGCCGCCAGCCCATCGGCCTTGACGACGATGGGGGCGCCCTGTTCGCGCACATAAGCCTTGGCCGCTTCGCCGTCGGTAAAACGCTGATAGGCCCCGGTCGGGATGTTGTATTTGGCGCAGATATCCTTGGTAAAACCCTTGGACCCTTCCAGCTGGGCCGCCTTGGCGGAGGGGCCGAAAACGGCGATGTTTTCGGCGCGCAACACATCGGCAAGGCCTGCCACCAGCGGCGCTTCCGGCCCGACGACGACAAGTCCGATGCCCTTGTCTTTGACGAAGGCCACCACGGCGGCGTGATCATCCGGGTTGATGCCAGCCGGTTCGGCATGTTCGAAAATGCCCGGATTGCCCGGTGCCGCATAGAGCGCTTGAAGACGCGGCGACTGGGCCAGTTTCCAGGCCAGAGCGTGCTCGCGTCCACCCGATCCGATCAGAAGCACTTTCATGGTCAAATCTCCGAGATTTCCGATGGTTTCCATGGCGGTTAAGGGGGGAGGGGCAAAAGGTCAAGGCTTTCCTGTGGAACCCGGCGCGCAAACATTGTCACACCGCATTTGACGACTACATTGCCCCTCCCAGATGAAGAGTCCCGAGGCAGGCATGGCAAACGATATCCAATCCTTGAGCATCACGATTGCAGCGGCGATTGGTGCAAGGCCCGCGCAGGCGGCATCCGCCATCGAACTGCTGGACGGCGGTGCGACGGTTCCCTTCATCGCCCGTTACCGCAAGGAAGTAACCGGCGGCCTCGATGATACGCAGTTGCGTGATCTCGCCGAAAAGCTGGTTTACCTGCGCGAGTTGAATGCGCGCCGCTCATCCGTCATCGACAGCATCACCCAGCAGGGCAAGATGACCGACGAACTGGCCGCCAAGCTGAACGCGGCCACCACCAAGGCCGAGCTGGAAGACCTTTATCTTCCCTATAAGCCGAAGCGTCGCACCCGCGCCGAAATCGCCCGCGAACGTGGC
Organism: Pseudomonadota bacterium; assembly: GCA_020161665.1. Classification (GTDB taxonomy): domain Bacteria; phylum Pseudomonadota; class Alphaproteobacteria; order Rhizobiales; family Rhizobiaceae; genus Ectorhizobium. The sequence goes on from JAIUPA010000043.1 coordinate 84,932, forward strand.
CTCGGGCCGCTGGCCGATGCCATTTTCGAAAACCGCGCCGCTGACCCCGCCAAACTCGCCGAAGCCTATCTCAACGAGAACGTGCCGGACGTGAAGACGGCGCTGGAAGGCGCGCGCGATATCGTGGCCGAAGGCATGGCGGAAAATGCCGAACTTCTGAAAACCTTGCGCGACTACATGAAGGCGAACGCCATGCTGCGGGCCAAGGTGGTGGACGGAAAGCAGGAGGCGGGCGCGAAGTTTGCCGATTACTTCGACCATACCGAACGCTGGGCCACGGCTCCCGGCCACCGGGTTCTCGCCATGCTGCGCGGCTGGAACGAGGAAATGCTGACAATCTCCGTCGATGTCGATCAGGATGATCCGGCGCCGATCAAGCCCGCCCAGATGAAGATTGCCGCCGCTTACCAGATTGCCGGCAAGGGCGAGGCCGACCGCTGGCTGATGGAGGTGGCGGGCTGGTGCTGGCGCGTCAAGCTCTCCGTGTCGCTGTCGCTCGACCTGATGCGCGAAATGCGCGAGCGCGCCGAGGAAGAGGCGATCCACGTATTTGCCCGCAATCTGAAGGACCTTCTTCTGGCCGCACCCGCCGGTTCGCGCGCCACCATGGGGCTTGATCCCGGCATCCGTACAGGAGTCAAGGTCGCCGTGGTGGATGGCACCGGCAAGCTGTTGGAAACGGCAACGGTCTATCCCTTCCCGCCGAAGAATGATGTGCGCGGCGCGCAGGCCGAACTGGCAAGCCTCATTCGCAAGCACAAGGTCGATCTGATTGCCATCGGCAACGGGACGGCAAGCCGCGAGACGGAACGGCTGGTCGCCGATCTTCTCGGGAATCTGCCGGCTCCCAAGCCCACCAAGGTCATCGTGTCGGAAGCCGGAGCGTCGGTCTATTCGGCCTCGCAGACTGCCGCCAACGAATTCCCCAACCTCGATGTGTCGCTGCGTGGGGCGGTTTCGATTGCGCGGCGTCTGCAGGACCCGCTGGCGGAACTCGTCAAGATCGAGCCAAAATCGATTGGCGTCGGCCAGTATCAGCACGATGTCGATCAGGGCAAACTCGGCCGCTCGCTGGATGCCGTGGTGGAAGATGCGGTGAATGCGGTCGGCGTTGACCTCAACACGGCGTCCGCGCCGTTGCTCGCGCGCGTGTCCGGCGTCGGTTCATCGCTTGCCGAAGCGATTGTCGCGCATCGCAATCAGGAAGGGCCTTTTGCCACCCGCAAGGACCTGATGAAGGTGCCGCGTCTCGGGGCCCGCACGTTTGAACAATGCGCGGGCTTCTTGCGGATTCCGGGCGGCAAGGAGCCGCTCGATGCCTCCGCCGTCCACCCGGAAGCCTATGATGTGGCGCGCCGCATCGTGGCCGCCTGCGGGCGTGATCTGCGCTCGCTGATGGGCGATAGCGCGGCGCTGAAAAGCCTCGATCCGCGCACGTTCATTGACGAGAAATTCGGCCTGCCGACGGTCAAGGACATTTTGAGCGAGCTGGAAAAGCCGGGCCGTGACCCACGCCCAAGCTTCAAGACCGCAACCTTTGCCGATGGCGTTGATGAAATCTCCGACCTGAAACCGGGCATGATGCTGGAAGGCACGGTGACGAATGTCGCTGCCTTCGGTGCCTTCGTCGATATCGGCGTCCATCAGGACGGACTGGTGCACGTTTCGCAACTGGCCGACCGCTTCATCAAGGACCCGCATGAGGTGGTGAAGGCGGGCGATGTGGTGAAGGTCCGCGTCGTGGAGGTGGATGTGAAGCGCAAGCGCATCGCGCTATCCATGCGCAAGGATGATGGTGCGGCCCCGCCGCCACGCGGGCCGGATCGCCCGCAGGCGTCCCGTCAGCCGATGAAGGCCGCGCCCAAGCCGGAAAAGCCGGGGCAGGGCTCCTTCGGTGCAGCGCTTGCCGAAGCTTTCAAGAAGAAGTGAGAAAGCTGTTTCAGCCTGATGAAGCTGGGGCCATGTTTTTCTCATGGCGTATGGATGGTCGGGTCAAGCCCGACCATGACGAACCGATAGGTTGAGGAAAAGCTGGCCCCACACTCCTCCGTCATCCTCGGGCTTGACCCGAGGATCTATCTTTTTTGGCTGAGCGCGCATCATTTTGCGGCAGTCCGCCACTTTTTTGTCACGATTTAACGCGGCGGTAAGCCTAACGCTCTATGTTGGAACACAGTTAAGAACGGCCCGCCGGTGGGCGTTCAGGTTTTGCGTTTCCGGAGTGCGTATCGTGTTCAAGTCTTCTTTTTATGCCGTTGCCTTATGCCTTCCCTTGACTGTGGCCAGCGTTGCCGAAGCCGGTGACGGCCAGAGCTTCCTCGCCGGAAACTGGGCCTTGACGCTTGGCGGTTCCGGTTTCATCGGGCCGAAGTTCGAAGGCTCGAAAAACAGTTCCCTTCAGTTTTCCCCGATCATCGCCATCGGCAAGCAAGGCCCTGAGGCGCGGTTCGTCTCGCGCAACGACAGCCCGTCCTTTGCCCTTCTGGATCAGGGTGCGTTTCGCGCCGGTATCGCAGGCAAGCTCATCATGCCACGTGACAATGACAGCGAGCCGGAACTGACCGGCATGAAGAACGTGCTTCTCGGCGTCGAACTCGGTGGCTTTGCCGAAGTCTATCCGACCGAATTTATCCGCGTGCGCGGCGAAGTCCGCCAGGGCATTCGCAGCCATAGCGGTCAGGTGGGTGATATTGCCGTCGATGCCTTTACCGACATCACGCCGAACATCCGCGTTTCGGGTGGTCCGCGCGTGCGCCTCGCCAGCAGCGAATATTTTGACCGTTATTACGGCGTCAGTGCCGCCGCAGCGGCAGCCGGTGGGCCGAGCGCCTATGCGCCGGGCGGCGGGGTGCACTCCATGGCCGTGGGTGGTGCTGTCGACTGGAAACCGACAGAACAATGGAGCCTCAGCTCTTTTGCCGAATATCGCCGCCTGATGGGTCCGGCCGCCGATTCAAGCCTCGTGCGCGAGCGCGGTTCGGCCAACCAGTTCGTGGTCGGTCTTTCAGCCAGCTACAAGTTCAACTTCACGCTGGACTGATCCGGCGCGGTCAGGCGACGCTTGACCTTGGCGCCTCTCGCCCGATACTGAAGAAAGAAAAGCCGCTCCGTTTCGGGGCGGTTTTTCCATGAAGCAGGAGCAGGCTATGAGCGAAAACACGGGCTTTGAAGGGCGTGTTGTCGATGCGCCTTCGGGCAATTGGGTCTATCGCGTCTTGCCGCGCTGGCTCTGGCCCTATGCCCAGCTGGCGCGCTGGGATCGCCCCATTGGCTGGCAATTGCTGATGTGGCCCTGCTTCTGGTCGTCGGCGCTGGCCGCCAATGTGGCCAAGGCAGACGGCATGTTCTATCTGCCGCTCCTGCTCTTTCATCTCTTCCTGTTCTTTGTCGGGTCTGTGGCCATGCGCGGCGCGGGCTGCACGTGGAATGATCTGGTTGATCACGATATCGATTCACAGGTGGCGCGCACCCGTTCCCGGCCCTTGCCGTCGGGTCGCGTCAGCCGCAAGCAGGCCAAAATCTTCCTCGGACTTCAGCTTCTGGCGGGCCTCATCGTCCTCATCCAGTTGAACGTCTTCTCGATGATTCTGGCCATCTCGTCGCTTGCAATCGTTGCCATTTATCCCTTTGCCAAGCGCTTTACCGATTGGCCGCAATTCTTCCTCGGCCTTGCCTTTTCCTGGGGCGGGCTGATGGGGTGGGCCGCGATGTTCGGAACGCTGTCCTGGTCCACTGTCGCGCTCTATGTCGGCGCGGTCGTGTGGACCATCGGCTACGATACGATCTACGCCCATCAGGACAAGGAAGATGATGCGCTGGTGGGCGTGCGCTCCACGGCGCGCCTTTTTGGAGAGAGAACCAAAATCTGGCTGTGGCGGCTTTACGGACTGGCCTTCGCGGCCATTGTTCTCGCCTTTCTTCTGGCGGGTGTCGGCCCTGTCGCCTATCTCGGTCTTGCCGTCGCGGGCGTCATGCTGGTGCGCCAGATTGTGGTGCTGGATATCGACAATGCTGACCAGTGCCTTAGCCTGTTCAAGTCGAACAGCCGCGTTGGCGCCATCATTTTTGCCGGGCTGATAGCAGCCCTCTTCTTCATTCATATCTGAAGCTTTGCCAAAAACGAGACAGGCCCGGCTTCAGAAAAGCCGGGCCTGCTGTCGCGCGGGGGCGGTGGATCTTCAAGACCGCGCGATAATTTCCTTGCCTTCGATTTTCAGGGCAACGCCGAGCGAGCCGGTCTTGCGACGGCACAGGAAGCGCGGACGGTGCTTCATGGCATTGGCGGCGCGGCGGCGCGGCTGGGCCGGTTCGCGGCGAACATCGCCAATGTGATCTTCAAGCGGGTGAGCCACACCATCGGCCTCGACCATCAGCATCGGAATGTTGAAGGCGTCCGACCACGAGCGCCAGTCGGCGGCAATGTCGGAAAGGTCGTGGGCGACGAGAAGCGGAATGCACAGTTCCGGGTCGTCATGATGCAGTTCCAGCGTCACGGTCATGTCGCCATTGCCATGGTCGATGGCACGGGCGGCAACACCCTTGAAAGCGCGAACCGGCAGGGCAAACGAGATCGGCAGGCCACTGGAGGGCAGCGTACGGCGAAGGACGGCACCCCGTTCGTCAAGTGTGACGCTCACATTCCCGCCAGCCAGTTCATAGCTGACCTGCTGCGGAAAACGGGCCGGTTCAACCCGGAATGCTGCCTCTGCCCAGACGGGCTTCAGAACGGTGTTAGCCATCGTATTTTTCCCTTGTCTTACCTTTGGAGTCTTCCGCTCCTTGGCATCGGGACTTTGCGTCCTCTGATGGCTTCACGATACGGCGCGTCTATTCGCAGCCGCTTAAAAATCGCGGTAAAGAAAACATTGCTGTTTCCGATGGTTAGCGGAATGACCAACGCGCAGGGTTGAGGAATTGTGAATGTTTGGAGGCAGGTGGTAGGCCGCCTTAATCGTAAAGCTTCGGTTAAGGAAAGGCGGGTATAGTGGAACGCTTATTGTGGGGCGCAATGCGGGCGCCTGCAGTCGGGCGATGATGAGGCCCGTTTCCCCTGGATTGGTATCGTGGTCCTTTCGACCTACAGCAGCTACCTGATTGTGAACAAGGACCTGTCCACGTCCTTGAACCGGGTCGCGTCTGAAGCTGTCACCAAGCGGGAAACCGACTATTATCAAAAGAACATCGGCAAGGTGAAAACGGTTGACGACTTCATGTCGGATTACCGGCTTTATTCCTATGCCGTGAAGGCCCATGGCCTTGAAGACATGGCCTATGCCCGCGCCTTCATGAAAAAGGTGCTGGAAAGCGATCTGACCGACAGTTCAAGCTTTGCCAACACGCTGACCGACAAGCGTTACAAGGATTTCGCCTCGGCCTTCAACTTTGCCGGCTCCACCAAGACCGCCCAGACCACGGCTCAGGAAAGTGACCTCGTCAGTGCCTATGAGACCTCGTTCACCGCGGAGGAAAAGGCGATCAATGACGAGACGGCATATTACGACAAGGCCATCGACAAGGTGACGAATGTCGACCAGCTCATCGGCAATGAGCGGCTGATCACCTATGCGATGAAGGCCAACGGGATCTACAACGAGTATTTCTCCAAGGCCAAGATGAAGGACCTGCTGATTGGGGATCTGAGCGACACCAACAGCGCCGTCTACAAGACGTACGGGGGGCCGCGCGCCAGCCTGACCGCAGACAATACCGACAAGCAGGCGGTGATCAGCGCCATCGACAATCGCACGTCGCTGAAGGCGCGCAACACCGAACTGGATACGCTTCTGGCGGATTCGACCATCACCGATGAAGAACGCACCGCCTATGAAGAGGAAAAGGCGACCAACGAAACGACCATTTCCGATATCGAGACCAACCTGCAATCGGCCGTCGGAACCGTCGATGATGCGGAACTGGCGGCAATCAAGTCGCAGTACAAGACGGCCATTCAGAGTAACAATGCGAAGATTGCCCAGATTGATGTGATGCTGGGCTTCAAGGCGCAGTTCTCGTTCAAGCCGGATGGCACGCTCGTCAACGCCACAGCCCAGACCGCCACGCAAAAGGCGGCCATCGAGGAGAAATATCTCCACACGGTTTCCACCAATCCCAGCTACACGCTCTTCAAGAACGACAAGGATCACTTTGAAGCGGTGATCAATTCGGCCACTTCGGTCGATGATCTCGTCAATGACAGCCGCGTGGTCAGCTTCATCAAGACGGCCTATGAGCTGAACAGCTTCGTGTCCGCCTCCACCATCCGTGCCATGATGCTGTCGGACCCGTCCAATTCCAACAGCGTCGCGGCCATTAATGGCCTGCCCGATTTCTCGCGCCTCTTCAATTTCAATGCCGATGGCACGGTGAAAGATGGCATGAAGGCGATGAGCAACAGCAACATCACCTACACCAATTCGCGCGGCTCTTCGATTACTGTCAACCCGCTGTCGGACGTGACCAGCAAGTACAAGACCAACTATCTCTACGCCTTCCAGGACGAGATCGATGTGGCGATGGAAAACTACCAGAAGCGCATCGATGCCGTGAATACCATCGATGACCTCTTCGTCACCAACTCCAGTTACTGGACGAAGAACGCCACGACCTCCACGGAAAAGAACGCCTACAACAAGTCGCCCGAACTTTGGGAAATGGCGCTGGAATCCTTTGGCCTTGATCCGTCTAACTTCTCGAAGACGAAGATCGAGCGCATTCTGGAAAGCGATCTGAACAGCAAGACCAGCTACGCCAATATCCTGAAGGATGACAAGGTCATTGCCTTCGCCAAGGCCTTCAACTTCGATGCCAAGGGCAATGAGGATGTGCCGGTGCAGGCGCAGTCCGAGCAGGTGGTGAACGAACTGGCGACGGATTATCGCTCGCAGATGACGCGCTTCAAGACCGGCGCGGCCAAGACCGCCGCCGGAAAACTGGCTGACTCGGAAATCGCCTATTACAAGGAGCAGATGCAGCGCATCACCTCGGTCGACGAGTTGTTGGCTGATAGCCGCCTCGTCAATGTCATGCTCAAATCCCGGGCCATTGATCCGGCATCCGTGACCACCAAAGACCTGAAGAAGATGTTCGCGTCGGATCTCTCCGATCCGAAGAGCTTCGTGAATACGCAGACGAACAAGAACCTCACGGAACTGGTCGCCTCCTTCAACTTCGATGTGAAGGGCAAGATGACGGAAAGCGCGTCGGTTCTCGGAACCGTGCAGCAGCGCGGCGATGTCATGGAAACGGTCAACAAATATGTTCGCCAGACCATGGAAGAAGAGCAGGGCAATTCCAACGAAGGCGTGCGTCTGGCGTTGTATTTCTCCCGCAAGGCGAACGATGTCACCTCGGCCTACGACATTCTGGGCGACAACGCACTCAGCCAGTTCTTTACCACGACGTTCAGCCTGTCGACCTACTTCTCCAACATGGAAGTGACGGCGCAGGCAGACATGGTGAGCAAGTATATCGACCTGAAAAAGCTCTCCGATCCCAAATATGTGCAGAGCCTCGTGCAGCGATTCACCGCCATGTACGACACGAAAAACAGCTCGGCCTCGGCCTCGGCGGCGCTGACCATCCTCACCTCCTGATCCGCGCAAACGCTATCCCCGGCGTTGACCCGGCATGAGACTCGATATATCCGTTGAAACATATCGAACGGAGACCGCCATGATCTTCATGCCCCGCCTTGCCCGCGCTGCAGGCCTTGCCCTTCTCGTCACTGCGCTGACGTTCCATGCCGCCAGCGCCGCCGAAAAGGTAACGGTCTTTGCCGCCGCCAGTCTGAAGGATGTGCTGACCTCGATCTCCGAAACGTGGAAGAGCGCAACCGGCAACGAGGTCGTGCTGTCCTTTGCCGGGAGTTCGGCGCTGGCCAAGCAGATCGCTGAAGGCGCGCCCGCCGATCTCTTCATTTCAGCGGACCTCGACTGGATGCACACCATCGAAAAGCAGGGTCTGGTGAAGGAGGGCACGCGCCTTTCGCTTCTTGGCAACCGCATCGTTCTCGTGGCGCCTGCCGACAGCAAGGCGGAATTGAAGGTTGCGCCGGGCTTTGATCTTGCGGGCGTCCTTGGTGACGGCAAGCTTGCCATGGCCAATACGGACAGCGTTCCGGCGGGCAAATACGGCAAGGCGGCACTGGACAAGCTCGGCGTCTGGAGCGCCGTCGAACCCAAGGTGGCGCAGGCCGAAAACGTGCGTGCCGCGCTGCTTCTCGTCTCGCGCGGTGAAGCGCCCTTCGGCATTGTTTATGAAACCGACGCCAAGGTTGACCCGAAGGTGAAGATCGTGGATCGTTTCCCTGAAGACAGCCACAAGCCGATCATCTATCCGGCGGCGGTGCTCAAGGATGCGAAGTCGCCGGTGGCCGGTGCCTTCCTCGATTATCTCAAGACGGACAAGGCCAAGGCGGCCTTTGAAGCGGCGGGTTTCACCGTCCTTGGTGAGTAAAGCAGGAGCGGTGTGATTTCTGACGCAGAATGGACCGCCGTATTCCTGAGCCTCAAGGTGGCGGCGGTGGCCGTCGCCTTTTCGCTGCCGCTCGGCATTGTCGTGGCGCTCATCCTGTCGCGTTGCCGTCTGCCCGGCGTCGGGCTGTTGAATGGTATCGTCCACCTGCCGCTCATCATGCCGCCGGTCGTCACCGGCTATCTGTTGCTGATTGCCTTCGGGCGGCGCGGCCTGTTCGGCTCCTTCCTTGAGACATGGTTCGGCCTGACATTTTCCTTCCGCTGGACGGGGGCGGCGCTTGCCGCTGCCGTCATGGGCTTTCCGCTGATGGTGCGGGCGATCCGCCTGTCGCTCGATGCCGTCGACCGCAAGCTGGAATCCGCCGCAGCCACACTCGGGGCCGGGCCGCTCAAAACCTTTTTCACCATCACCCTGCCGCTCTCTCTGCCCGGTGTGGTGGCAGGCGCCATCCTCGCCTTTGCCAAGGCGCTGGGGGAATTCGGTGCAACGATCACCTTCGTCTCCAACATTCCCGGCGAAACGCAAACGCTCGCCGCCGCCATCTACACCTATACGCAGGTGCCCGGCGGCGATGCCGGTGCCATGCGGCTGACGCTCGTGTCCATCGCGCTGTCGCTGGTGGCTTTGCTCGCTTCGGAAATTCTGGCGCGCCGATTGGCGAGAAGGTTGGGCAACGCATGACGCTGACCTTCGATATCACGCACGTGCAGGGTGATTTCACGCTGCAGGCCCAAGCCGGGACGGGCGAGGGGCTGACAGTGATTTCCGGACCGTCCGGTTCCGGCAAGACGACGCTGATCAATCTCATCGCCGGTCTCACCCCCCTGCAAGATGGCCGAATTGCCTTTGGCGATACGGTCTGGAATGACACGGTCGCCGGGCTTTTTGTGCCACCGCACAAGCGCCGCATCGGCTACGTCTTTCAGGAGGCGCGGCTGTTCCCGCATATGAGCGTGCGTGCCAATCTCGTTTACGGCATGGGCCGCGTACCTAGGGGGGAGCGGGCCGGGCGCATCGAGCGCATCGCCTCACTCTTGCGCATTGCACCGCTTCTGGAGCGTCGTCCGGCAAACCTTTCAGGCGGCGAACGCCAGCGCGTCGCGCTGGGCCGTGCCTTGTTGTCCGATCCGCAACTGCTGTTGATGGACGAGCCCTTGTCGGCGCTCGATGCGGCGCTGAAAGCGGAAATCCTGCCGGATATCGAGCGCATCCGCGACGAAGCCCGCATTCCGATCCTCTATATCAGCCATGCGATGGAGGAGGTGGTGCGCCTTGCCACCCGCGTGATCGCGCTGGAAGCGGGCCGGGTGGTTGCCACGGGGGGGCCGGAAGCGGCCTTCGCCTCGGCCTTGGACGGGTCGGGCGCGCGGGCCGGAGCCTTCATCGAAGCGACCATTCTTGAACATCTGGCAGACGAAGGCTTGATGCGGGCCACATCTCAGGCCGGAACGCTTTACCTGCGCGCCGCATCCGTTCTTGCGGGGCAGTCGGTGCGCGTCTTCATCCCTGCGGCGGATATCATCCTGTCGCGCGGCCTGCCGGAGGAAATCTCGGCGCTCAACCGCCTGTCGGCCACGGTGATGGCGCTGACGCCGGGGACGGCCTCGGTCATGGTGGAACTTGATTGCGGCGGCGCGCGTCTCAGCGCCGAAGTCACGCGTCTTTCTGCCGCCCGTCTGGGCCTTGCGCCGGGCGAGAAGGTCGAAGCGCTGTTCAAGGCGGTGCGGTTGGCACCGGAAACGCTTTATCGCGTTTCGTCCGGGCTTGAGAGCATCCCGGCGAGATAGGCAAGATCGCTATTGATGGCGGCCCGCGCCGCCGCTTCCATGCGCTGGCAGCGCGCCAGAAGATCGGCCCCGAAGGCCGTCAGTTCCGCCCCGCCACCGGCCTTGCCGCCGTGGCGGGTGATGACGGAAGGCTCGCGAAACATGCGGTTGATTTCATCGATCAACAGCCAGGCCCGCCGGTAGGACATGCCCATGGCCGCCCCCGCCGCGCTGATCGAGCCATGTTCGGAAACCCGTGCCAGAAGCTCGGCCTTGCCGGGGCCAAGGCGGATGCCATTGGCAAAGTCGATCCTGAGCGTCGCTTTCACCGCCTTGTCGCTCATGGGGCCTCGCTCAGCACCTTGCCGGGGTTCATGATACCCGCCGGATCAAACGCCTGCTTGATACGCCGCATCAGCACCATCTCGATACTGTCACCCCGGATGGCGGCCAACTCGTCGCGCTTCAGCTGGCCGATGCCGTGTTCGGCGGAAATCGAGCCGCCATGCTTCAGCACGATCTCATGCACGATGCGGTTGATCTCGTGCCAACGGGCGAGAAACGCCTGCTTGTCGGCCCCGACCGGCTGCGAGACATTGTAGTGAATATTGCCATCGCCCATGTGACCGAAGGGGCAGAGCCGCGCACCGGGTAGGACGGCGAGAACCGCCGCCCCCGCTTCCGCCATGAAGGCCGGAATGTGCGACACCGGAACGGAGACGTCATGCTTGATCGAGCCGCCCTCGGGACGCTGCGATTCCGACATGCTTTCGCGAAGGTGCCACAGCGCGTTTTGTTGCGCCACCGAAGCGGCCACCACGGCGTCCTCAATGATCCCGGCCTCGAAACCCTGCTCCAGAACCGCGCTCATCAACCGTTCGGCGCTGTCCGCCGTGTCGGCGGTCGAAATGTCGATCAGCACATACCAGTCATGCGGCTGCGAAAGCGGGTCGCGGACACCGGGAATATGGCGCGTGGTGAACTCCACGCCGATGCGGGCAATCAGCTCGAACCCGGTCAGCGCCGTGTGGCAAAGACCCGTCGCCAGTTCGAAGAGCCGCAACGCATCCTCGGGCGATTTCAGCCCGGCAAAGGCCACCTGATGCCCAGCAGGCTGCGGGAAAAGTTTGAGCACCGCGCCGGTGATCACGCCAAGCGTGCCCTCCGAACCGATGAACAGATCACGCAGGTCATAACCCGTATTGTCTTTCTTGAGGCGGCGCAGCCCGTTCCAGATTTCGCCGGTCGGCAGCACCACTTCCAACCCAAGGCACAGGCTTCGCATATTGCCATAGGCCAGCACGCCGGTGCCGCCCGCATTGGTGGCGAGGTTGCCGCCAATGCGGCACGAGCCTTCCGAGCCGAGCGACAAAGGAAAAAGCCGGTTTGCCGCGCTGGCGGCCGCCTGCACATCGGCAAGGATCGCCCCGCCGTCACAGGTCAGCGTATTGCCGACGGGATCGACATCGCGAATACGGTTCATCCGGTCAAGCGACAGAACGATGTCGGGCGTATCCCGGCGCGGGATCTGCCCGCCGACCAGCCCGGTATTGCCGCTTTGCGGCACGATGGCCGTGCCGGTTTCGGTGGCGAGCTTCAGGATGGACGAAACCTCGTCCACGCTGCCGGGGCGCAAAACAAGCGGCGTTTTCGCCGGGTAAAACGCGCGGGGTTCGCAAAGATAAGGCGTCATCGCCGCCGGATCGGTGAGCGCATAGGCCGGGCCGCAAATCGCCGCAAAACGCTGAAGAAGGTCCGGGGAAGGGGGCTTTACGCTCATTCGTAGTCCTCCGGGCGCGGAGCGGCGGCGCGCGCCAGCCGGTCGTTCACCGCTTCGCCAAGCCCCTCCTGCGGGATGGGCGAAACGGCAATGGCGGAAACACCCGCCTCATCCGCCTGCTTCATCAGATCGAAAAGCCGAGCCGCCGCCTCGGCTACATCACCCGCTTCGCTCAAGGGCAGAACCAGTGCGGCCTGATCCTCACCCGCCACTGGCAAGCTGCCGAATTTCAGAAGTGCCTCGCCGGGCGCAACGTCATGTGCGTTGAGCCGCACGAAAGCCCGCGGCGCGTAATGCGAAGCCAGCATGCCCGGCGCTTCAATGGTCGCCGTTGCCGCCGCCTTGCGCAGAAGCGCAACGCCTGCAACGGCTTCGATTGCCTCTGCCGAAAGCCCGCCGGGGCGCAACAGGCGAAGCGTGCCATCGGCCTCCACCTTCACGATGGTCGATTCAACGCCGACACTGGCCGGGCCGCCATCGAGGATAAGCGCGAGTTTTTCGCCAAGTCCGTCGTCCACATGGCCTGCGGTGGTGGGGCTGATGCGGCCGGACGGGTTGGCGCTGGGCGCCGCCAGCGGCTTGCCGTAACGGGCAATGAGGGTGCGGGCAAAGCCCTGCGGCACGCGGATGCCCACCGTATCAAGCCCGCCGGTGGCCGCCGGCGCGATGCCGCTATCCGGCTTCAGCGGTAAAACCAGCGTCAGCGGGCCGGGCCAGAAGGCTTCGGCGAGCCTTCGCGACAGCGGGTCGAAATGGGCGTAGCGCTCGGCCATGGCAAGATCGGCCATGTGGCAGATGAGGGGATTGAAGCTCGGGCGACCCTTGACGGTGTAGATGGCGCGAACACCATCTGGCTCCGTCGCATCCGCCGCCAGTCCGTAAACCGTCTCGGTCGGGATCGCTACCGGCAAGCCACGCGCCAGCACGGCACAGGCTCTCGCCAGTGCTTCTTCTTCCTGTCCCGCGATGTGCAGTATCGATGCCATGCCGAAAACCAGATTGACGATGGAACCTTGTGCCTAATCCCGCGTTTCATTGAATGCAACCAAAAGCCTCGCATTCATCCTTGCGCGACCATTAATGCGCGGTTCAGATTGGCGGGAATAGATTCACTCATAGATTGCCGGAATAAAACCGGCAGGCGAACAGGAGGGATGAAGATGATGAAGCTTGTGAAGGCATTGCTGACCCTGGGTGTGGGTGCCGGCATGGTGCTCGGAACGCTCGTGCCCGCGCAGGCCATGCCGCTTGTCGCACCCAAGCCGGTGAGCGACACTCTGGTCGAAACCGTGCAGTGGGGGCCGCCCGGTCCGCGCCCCTATCGCCATTGGCATCGCCCGGCACCGCGCCCCGGCTATTACAATGGTTATCGCGGCTATCGTTACGAGCGTCCGGGCCATCGCTATTACAATGGCTACTGGTTCCCGCTCGGTGCGTTTGCGGCAGGCACGATCATTGGCGGCGCGATTGCTGCTCCGTCGCGTCCGGCGGTCCGTCCGTCGCGCGTCAACCCGAAGCACTATGACTGGTGCTACTCGCGTTACCGCAGCTACGATGCGCGCTCCAACACCTATCAGCCGAACTACGGCCCGCGCAAACAGTGCCTCTCGCCCTATTACTGAGGCGCTGGCCCGTTGAAACCATTGGACGCCCGGTCTTTCGCCGGGCGTCACGTTGACCCCAAACTTTGCCTCGTCCGCATCCGTCATCCTCGGGCTTGACCCGAGAATCCATCATTTCAATGACTTATGGATGGTCGGGTCAAGCCCGACCATGACGAGAAGAGACGTTTGCGATCTTTGTCAGCAGTCTTATACCCGGTCTTTTGCCGGGCGTTTTTACGTCGCATAATTGACGTTTACGTAAAATCCTTATATCCCTCGGAAAAACATGCGAAGGTGAGGGAGAGACAGCGTGTCGGATGATCATATTCTTCTGGAAACATCGGCGGAGCATCCGGGGGTGCGGGTCATCCGCTTCAACCGTCCGGACAAGAAAAACGCCATTACTGAGGCCATGTATCGCCGTATGGCCGATGGCCTGAAGGCGGCGAATGCCGATCCGGACATCCGCGCCATCGCTTTTCTCGGGACGCAAGGCTGCTTCACCGCCGGAAACGACATGAAGGATTTTCTGGCCTATGCGCTGGGCGGTGGCAATGCCCGGCCTGCGGCCTTCGATTTTCTGGTGGAACTGGCGGGCAGCGAAAAGCCTGTGGTCTCCGGTGTTGATGGTCTGGCGATTGGCATCGGCACGACGCTCAACATGCATTGCGACCTGACGGTCGCCTCGGCCCGCAGCCTTTTCAAGACACCCTTTGCCGAACTCGGTCTGGTGCCGGAAGCAGGCTCCAGCCTGCTCGGTCCACTCGCCATGGGCCATCAAAGCGCCTTCGGCCTTCTGGTCATTGGCGAGGGGATGAGCGGGGAAGCCGCCCGCGAGGCAGGTCTTGTCTATCGTGTCGTGGAACCGGAACAGGTGGAAGCAGAAGCCTTGCGCCTCGCCGCCCGTCTGGCATCCCTGCCGCCGGAAGCGGTCTCGATCAGCCGCACCCTGTTGCGTGGCGATCGCGCCGCCCTCAAGGCCCGCATGGAAGAGGAGCTTGTCCACTTCATGGCACGGCTCAAGAGCGAGGAAGCCCGCGCGGCCTTCGAGGCCTTCTTGAAGAAATAACCGCGAGGGGGGCGGTATGGTCTCTTGCCCCTCATCCTCCTGCCGGGACCTTCTCCCCGCAGGCGGGGCGAAGGGACGAGGAGGCGGGGCCTTGCCACAAATCCCTTCTCCCCGTTTGAACGGGGAGGTGTGGCGGTAGCCGGATGAAGGGAAGGCAAACCCCTCAAGCTTATCGGCTGAGAAGTGCCACGGCCTCGACGTGATGGCTCCACAGGAACTGGTCGATCGGCGTCACACTGTCGATCTTCCAGCCCGCATCCACCAGAATGCCGAGATCGCGCGCCAGCGTCAGCGGATTGCACGAAACGGCGGCGATCTTGCCAACGGTGGTGCGCGCCATTTCGCGCACCTGCGCTTCGGCCCCGGCGCGCGGCGGATCGAACACGATGCCGTCGAAGGGTTTCAGCTCAGACGCCATCAGCGGGCGGCGAAACAGATCGCGCCGCTCCACCGTCACCGGCTTCAGCCCTTGCGTATTGCGCGCCGCATGATCGAGCGCCTTAAGCGCCTTTTCCTCGCCTTCCGCGGCGTGGACGCGGGCCTTGTGGGCCAGACGCAGCGCGAAGGTTCCCGACCCGGCAAAGAGATCGACCACCTTCTTGCACTTCGCCAGATGCCCGGAAACGAGCGCCGCCATGGCCTCTTCCGCCGGGCGCGTCGCCTGCGTGAAACCGGCAGGCGGCGGCGAAACGGTCACGCCACCGAAATCGAGCACCGGCTTTTGCGGTTCGATCAGCACTTCGCCATCCAGCGAAACACGGGTGATGCCGCGCGTGGCCAGCACGGCCTGCGTCAACGCCCGGCGTTCCTTGTCACCCACCTTGCGAATGCCCTCGAAGCCGAGGTCAAGGCCGGAGAGCGTTTCCAGAACCGTCAGGCGGAAGGGATCGGCATTGGTGGAAAGCGCCAGCGCCAGCGTCTTGATCAGTTCCAGCCGGGCCATGATGCCGGGGGCGGCCACAGGACATTCCGTAATCGCGACAATGTGGTGGCTTGCCGGACTGTTGAAGCCCAGCAGCATGTCTTTCTCGGTGCGGCGAAGCGTGAAAATGGTGCGGCGGCGTTCTCCCGCCGCCGCAGGAATGAGATCGCCGACCGGCGCATCGATCCCCTTGGCTTTCAGCGCATCCACCACCAGATTGCGTTTGAAGGCGCGATAGGCGTCATCGGAAAGGTGCTGCAGCGAGCAGCCGCCGCAGGTGCCGCCAACGCCATCCGGGCCGAAATGACGGCAAACCGGCTCGCGCCGGTCCGGTGAAGGGGTGGTGATCGACATGATCGTGCCCTGGTTCTTGACCCGGGCAATCGCCAGCGTATCGCCCGGCAGACCGAAGGGCACGTAAACCGTGCCGGTCGGCGTATGGGCAATGCCATCACCTTCGGCCCCCAGCGCGGTGATCGAAACGGTTTCGGTGCTCATGAACGGTCCTCCGGCTTGCGGCCTGCCAGCAAGAATTCGCGGTTGCCGTCCCCGCCTTCAATCGGGGAGGGGATCAGGCCAAGGCTTTCCCAGCCCATCTCGTCAACAAGCCAGTGCTGCAGGCTTTCCGCCACATCCGGCGCGGTTTCCGGGTCTTTGAGAAGGCCAGCCTTGCTGATGGCATCGCGACCTGCCTCGAACTGCGGCTTGACCAGCAGCGCGCAAAGCGCACCGGGCCGGGCCAGATCAAGAGCCGGTGCCAGCGCCAGTTTCAGCGAAATGAAGGAGACATCGGACACGATGAAATCAATCACCGCGTCGTCAATGTCTTCACTGGCGAGATTGCGGGCGTTCAGGCCCTCGATATTGGTGACGCGCGCATCACCGGCAATGGTCGGGTGCATCTGCCCGTGGCCGACATCGATGGAGATGACGTGACTTGCGCCGCGTTCCAGGAGAACCTGCGTGAAGCCGCCAGTCGATGCGCCGACATCCAGACAATGCTGGTCCTTCGGGGAAAGGGCGAAATGATCAAGCGCCGCCACGAGCTTGAGCGCGGCACGCGAGACGTAATGCTGCGCCGGGTCATCAATCTCGATGGTCGCATGGGCCGTGATATGGGCGCTCGGCTTTGTCACCACGCGTCCGTTTACCTTCACCGTGCCACGTTGCACGGCATCGCGAGCGCGCGAACGGCTTTCGAAAAGCCCGCGCATGAGAAGAAGCTGATCGAGCCTCTGATCTTCTGTTTCTTGTGCCATGGGTCCGTCAATGACTGCCCGCGGCTTCGCGTGCAAGCGGAATTTCGCTCAGAGCCAGAAGATGTGGCCGCGATACTTGGCTTTGTCCATATCGAGCAGGCGCTGCATCGGCGCAATCTTGCTCTCGTCGCGCACCGTCAGCCGCAATTCCTGCGCAACGTCGATGCTGGCGCGAAGGGCAGGCAGCTTTTCCTGAACGCGCTCAATCGCCAGAATTTCAATATTGTGATCATAGACCGGAAGTTCGTCTGCAAGTGCCGGGGTGGCAAAGGCCAGCAGAAGAAGCGCGCAAACGCTCGATTTCATGGACGTTGTTCCCTGTTATATTTTGTTATGCGGAAACAATCGCAGCAAAAACTTCAAATTCGCCCAAGGAAAATGGTTAGGCAGGCTCCAACCGGAAAGGTTAAGGAGCGGTTTTGAGAGGCGCTCATTAACGGCTTCTAAAGAAGCTTGGCGCAAGTTGGTTCAATACAATGCCGCTATGTCCGGCATGCTGCGCCATGAGGGCGCGTTCTCACCCCTGAATTGGCTGTTTTACGCGCGTGACTGCGCGTGCTTTTCGAGACGAGTGTCCGATGCTGCTGAACAAGCTCTCCCTGAACGTCAAGCTGGCGCTGACCTTCATGACTGTCATGGCCTTTTGCGGCCTGGCGTCCTTGATCGTCTATCTTCAGGTTTACAAGGTCAATGAGGCGGGTGAGGTACATTCGGGCACCGTGGCGTTGGCTGAAACCATTGATGTCGCCTTGAGCGAGGTTTTGACCCGCTCGGTCCATGTACAGCATTTTCTGGTGAACCGTTCCGAAGAAGAGCGCGCTGAAGTCGCCGCTGCCGGTCAACGTGCCATGCAGGCCATCGACAAGGCCCGTACGATGGCAGTCGACGATGCCAAGCTTGTGGCTGAACTGGACAAGATGCATGCCGCTGCCGAGACGCTGCGTACCGCCGTCATCGAGCCGCAGATGGCTGCCGCCAAGGATGCCACCGTTTCGCTGTCCGATGTTGCCGTCATCGGCGCAAAAGAAGCCGTGAGCGCGCTGAAAGCGTTCCAGACGGCTGAGGCTGAAGCCTCGAAAATAGTTCTGGCCAAGGCCGCAGCCGCTGAAGAGATGGAAGGCAAGGCCTCCTCCGGTGTCGAATGGGCGCTCCTTCTGGGCGGCAGCATTGCCGGTCTGGTGGCTGTCGTTCTCGTCGTTCTTCTGTCGCGCGCCATTGTCACGCCCGTTGTCGGCATGACCCGCGCCATGACCCGCCTTGCTGAAGGCGATTACAATGTGGATGTTCCGGCCACGCACCGCGCCGATGAAGTGGGCTTGATGGCCAAGGCGGTTCTGGTGTTCCGTCAGGCCGCCCAGGACAAGCTGCGCCTGTCTTCGGAAACCGACGCCATGCGCATGCAGGCCGAGGAAGAGCGCAACCGCAATGACCGTGCCCGCGCCGAGCGTGAGGAGCATGCCAACTTTGCCGTCAACGAACTGGCAGCCGGTCTGCAGGCGCTCGCCAATGGTGACCTTTCCTGGCGCCTCAATCGTCCCTTCAACGGCCAGATCGACAAGCTGCGCGCCGACTTCAACAATTCCGCTGAAAAGCTGCAGATGGCCATGCGTCGCGTCGGCACCAATGCCGATGCCATCAATGCCGGCGCTTCGGAAATCCGCACCGCTGCCGATGCGCTGGCCCAGCGCACCGAACAGCAGGCTGCATCCGTCGAGCAGACGGCGGCTGCCCTTGAGGAAGTCACGACCACGGTGCGCGATTCCGCGCGCGGTGCCGAACAGGCCGGTACGCTTGTTGCCAAGGCCCGCGAGGAAGCCAAGAAGTCCGGCGAAGTCATGCGCCGCGCCGTGGCCGCCATGAAGGAAATCGAAAAGTCTTCCGGCGAAATCGGCAACATCATCGGTGTGATTGATGAAATCGCCTTCCAGACCAACCTTCTGGCGCTGAACGCCGGTGTTGAAGCCGCACGCGCCGGTGATGCCGGCAAGGGCTTTGCCGTTGTCGCACAGGAAGTGCGCGAACTGGCCCAGCGTTCGGCCAATGCCGCCAAGGAAATCAAGGCGCTGGTCGGTACGTCCGGTCAGCAGGTCCACAATGGTGTGGCGCTCGTCAACGACACCGGCAAGGCGCTGGAAGCCATCATTGCCGAGGTTGAGGAAATCGACACCCATGTGGCAACGATTGTCATCGCATCCCGCGAACAGTCGACCGGCCTTCTGGAAATCAGCCAGGCCGTCCACACCATGGATCAGGGCACGCAGCGCAATGCCGCCATGGTGGAAGAACAGACCGCGGCAAGCCATGCGCTGGCCCGCGAAGCGCAGTCGCTGAACGAAATGCTGACCCAGTTCCAGTTGGGCGATGGACGCGTCGCCGCCAGTGCATCGAGCATGGCAGCGCCCTCGCGCAGCGCATCGCCGCCGCCAGCAGCATCGCGCCCGCCGGTTTCCCGTGTCGCCATGGAGCGCCCGCCGGTGGCTGCCGCCCCGAAACCCGCATCGCCTGCTTCGCGCCCGGCCGCTTCCCCGGCCCGTGCCCTTGGCCAGAGTCTGGCCAACGCATTCGGTGCGAAGTCTTCCTCCTCTGCCGGCGAGCCGGACTGGACGGAGTTCTGATCCATTCTGCTTTGAAAGCAAAAAGCCGCGAGATCGAAAGGTTTCGCGGCTTTTTGTTTGATCACAAGCTTTGGCGCGTATTCCAATCGCTAAACGGTTCTTGAATTCCCCTTCTCCCCGCTTGCGGGGCGAGGGGGAAGAGAGGTTGGTGATTGCCGCAAATGCCCATGGCAGAGCGCCCCGCTTCGCATTATCGTGAGGCCTCATCACGCCTCGGGAGCTACCCATGAAAACGCTGAACCCCACCGCCATCCTTCTGGCCTCAGCCATTTCGGGGCTGATGCCATGGGCCGCCCTTGCCAATGACACGACGGCGGAGCTGCGCGCGGGTGGTCTGGTCTACCTTCACTCCCCCGATATATCCATGGATGAGGAAGACCTCTTTCTCTCGGCCACCGAAGTGCGGGTGAACTACGTCTTCCGTAACACGTCTGCCAAGGATGTGGAGGCGGTCGTGGCCTTTCCCATGCCCGATGTCGAGGCGATGCCGGACGCCAATGTCGATGCAGGCGACATGGAGGCCGATAACTTCCTCGGCTTTTCGGTGACGCAGGATGGAACCGCCATCACCCCGACGCTCGACCAGCATGTGGTGGCGCTGGGCGTGGATCGCACGGAGGACCTGCGCAAGGCAGGCATTCCGCTTCTGCCCTATAGCGAGCGCACCTATGCAGCGTTGAAAGCGGCCCCCAAGGCCATTCAGGATGATTTCTACGCCAAGGGCCTCACCGACACGAGCACCTATGATGCCGGGCAGGGCATGGTGACGGACATCACGCCGGTCTGGACATTGAAATCCACCTATTGGTGGAAAACCACCTTCCCGGCGGGCAAGACGGTGCGCGTCAGCCATCGCTATAAGCCCAGCGTTGGCGGCACGGTGGCGCTGACCTTCTTTGATCAGGGTGACGGTTACTCGACCTATGATGAATACAAGAAGACCTATTGTCTGGATGATGCCTTCATGAAGACCGCCCGGAAACTGTCCGAAGCGTCAAAGAAGGGCACTGGCCCCACCTATACCGAAAGCTGGTTTTCCTACGTGCTGACGACCGGCGCCAACTGGTCCGGCCCGATTGGCAAGTTCCGCCTGACGGTCGACAAGGGCAAGCCGGAAAATTACGTGAGCTTCTGCGGCTCGGGCGTGAAAAAATCCGGCCCAACCACCTTCACGATGGAGAAGACCGACTTTTCCCCGGAAGAAGACATCAACGTTCTGATCATCTCGCCGGGCGGGGAGTAAAGATCAGCCCGCAGCGCCGAAGCTGGCATGCTTGCCGCTGATTGCTGCAAAAACCGTCGTCACGATGCCGCTGTGGTCAAGGCCGGAGCGGGCATACATGGCTTCAGGCTTGGCCTGCTCCACCCACTCGTCGGGCATGGTCAGACAGCGGATCTTGAGGCCCTGATCCAGAAGCCCTTCGCTTGCAAGGAAATGCAGCACCTGCGAGGCAAAGCCGCCCGCAGCGCCTTCCTCCACCAGCACCAGCACCTCATGATGGCGCGCCAGCTGGCGAATGAGATCGGTATCGAGCGGCTTGGCAAAGCGCGCGTCGGCAACGGTTGTTGAAAGACCGGCGGCATCAAGATCTTCCGCGGCGCGAAGACATTCGGCAAGGCGGGTGCCGAAGGACAGAAGCGCCACCTTGGAGCCCTGCTTCACAACGCGCCCCTTGCCGATGGCAAGAACATCGCCCCGCACGGGCAACTCGACGCCCACCCCTTCACCGCGCGGATAGCGGAAGGAAATCGGGCCTTCGTCATAGGCGACGGCGGTGCGCACCATATGCTTCAGTTCGGCCTCGTCGGCGGCGGCCATCACCACCATGCCCGGCAGGTTGGCGAGGAAGGCCGTATCAAACGATCCGGCATGGGTCGGGCCATCGGCGCCGACAAAACCGGCGCGGTCGATGGGGAAGCGCACGGGCAGCTTTTGCAGCGCCACGTCATGCACCACCTGATCATAGGCACGTTGCAGGAAGGTGGAGTAGAGCGCGCAGAAGGGCTTGAAGCCTTCCGTGGCAAGACCGGCGGCAAAGGTCACGGCATGCTGTTCGGCAATGCCCACGTCAAAGCAACGCTCAGGGTAAAGGTTCGCCAGTTTGTCGAGGCCGGTGCCGGAGGGCATGGCGGCGGTAATCCCCACCACCTTGTCGTCCAATCGAGCTTCTTCCACCAGCGCATCGGCAAAGACGGCGGTGTAGCTCGGGGCATTCGGCTTGGCCTTGGCCTGCGCGCCGGTGATCACGTCGAACTTGTTGACGCCATGATACTTGTCGGCAGCCGCTTCGGCGGGCGCATAACCCTTGCCCTTCTGCGTCACCACATGGATCAGCACGGGGCCTTTGCCATTGTCGCGCACATTGCGCAGGATCGGCAGAAGATGGTCGAAGGAATGGCCGTCAATCGGGCCGATATGGTAGAAGCCCATTTCCTCAAACAATGTGCCGCCGGTCACATAGCCGCGTGCATGTTCCACCGCGCGGGTAATCGCCCGGTCGATGGTCTTGCCGAGATAGGCCGTCAGCTTCTTGCCGAGATCACGAATGCCCATATAGGTGCGACCCGAGGCGAGACGTGCCAGATAGGCGCTCATCGCGCCGGTCGGCGGGGCAATCGACATGTCATTGTCGTTGAGGATGACGATCAGGCGCGCATCAAGCGCCCCGGCATTGTTCAGCGCCTCATAGGCCATACCAGCGGAAAGCGCGCCATCGCCGATGATGGCAATCACCTTGCGGTCGGATTGGTCGAGTTCGGCGGCAACCGCCATGCCGAGACCGGCCGAAATCGACGTGGAGGAATGGCCCGCGCCGAAATTGTCGTATTCGCTTTCAGCCCGGCGGGTGAAACCGGAAAGCCCGCCCTCCTGGCGCAGCGTGCCCATGCGCTCGCGTCGCCCGGTGAGGATCTTGTGCGGATAACACTGGTGGCCGACATCGAAGATCAGGCGGTCGTTCGGCGTATCGAAAACACTGTGGATCGCGATGGTGAGTTCCACCACGCCAAGCCCCGCGCCCAGATGCCCGCCAGTGCGGGACACGGACTCGATCATCACGTCGCGCACCTCGCGGGCGAGCTGCGGCAGATCGCGATCATCGATCTTCTTCAGATCGGCGGGATACTTCACCAGATCGAGAAGCGGCGTGTGGAGTGGTTCGGTCACAACGGGTTGCGTCACAGTTTCTTCTTTCGCGTCTCCCGGCGGCTCCGGACTGTTTTATTCAAACAGGAATCGGGCAATTTCCGGACCGCGATCTTTACCACGTTCTAGCCGAATTCATCCCTGCGGCAAGGGGATAAACTCTTCTTCGTCGCCGGGAACAATGTCGAAACGCCCGGTTCGCCACTCTTCCTTGGCTTTTTCGATGCGCTCCTTCGACGAAGAGACGAAGTTCCACCAGATATAGCGCTTCGAATTCATCGCCGCACCCCCAAACAGCATGACGTGGCAGCCCTGCGGTCCACCCTGCAGCGTAATGTCATCGCCGGGGCGGAAAACCAGAAGCCGGTCAGCGGAAAAATGATCGCCCGAGACGATGAGGCTGCCCGAGAGAATGTAAAGCGCGCGCTCCTCATGTCCGGCGGGGAAGGGGAAGCGCTTGCCTGCTTGCAGCGTCAAATCGACGTAAAGCGTATCGCTGAACATCTTCACCGGCGATTTTATCCCGGCAAAACCACCGATCACCACGCGGCCCTTCGCGCCGTCATCGGCGAATTCCGGCATGTGGGCGGCTTCCGTGTGGGCGAAATCCGGGTCGATTTCTTCCAGATGGTCCGGCAGCGCCAGCCAGGTCTGTAGGCCGGAGATGGATTGCGGATGGCCGCGCAGCTTTTCCGGTGTTCGCTCGGAATGCACGATGCCCTTGCCCGCCGTCATCAGGTTGATGTCGCCCGGCTTGATCACAAGCTCGGTTCCCAGACTGTCGCGATGCTTGATCTCGCCGTCAAAAAGATAAGTGACGGTTGAAAGACCGATATGCGGATGCGGGCGCACGTCGAGCGCCTGATCGGCTTTCAAAAGCGCAGGCCCCATGCGGTCGAAGAAAATGAACGGGCCGACGAGGCGGCGCTCTTTGGACGGCAGGGCACGGCGGACTTCGAAATTGCCGAGATCGCTGGTGCGCGGAATAATGAGGTTTTCGATGGCGTCGCAGCTCACCTTGTCGCCGGGCGCGGGATCTTCACCGGGGAAAAAGGACATGGGCGTTTCTCCTGTTCGTTTCAGGAGAGCATATAGGCCGATGGCACCCTATGGACAGACCACCGGGAGAAACGGACTGTTCACCCGTTGTCGAGCGGTTCGGTGCCCTGCG
Source organism: Pseudomonadota bacterium (assembly GCA_020161665.1). Taxonomy (GTDB): domain Bacteria; phylum Pseudomonadota; class Alphaproteobacteria; order Rhizobiales; family Rhizobiaceae; genus Ectorhizobium. The sequence goes on from JAIUPA010000043.1 coordinate 108,738, forward strand.
GCTTGCCGGCACGGTCCAGACGGATTTTCTCGATGCGGTTTTCCGCCGCCGAAAGCAGCGTTTCGCAATGCTTCTTCAACGCTTCGCCGCGCTCATAGATGGCGATGCTTTCATCCAGCGCCACATCGCCGCGTTCCAGACGGTTGACGATGCTTTCCAGCTCCGCGACGGCCTTTTCGAAGGAAAGGGCGGCAATATCGGTGTTGGTGGCGGCATCGGTCATGGTCAACCTCGGATCAGTCTTAGAATGTGCATGCCCGCCGATTCGGCGAGACCTTCCAGATCATAGCCGCCTTCCAGAAGGCTGACGACCCGGTTTTGGCAAAAGCGTTCGGCAAGCTCCATCACCCGGCCCGTCGCCCAGTCGAAATCCTCGCCCTTGAGGTTCAGATGGCTCACCCGGTCGCGGTAATGGGCATCGAACCCGGCGGAGATGAGAATGATGTCCGGGCTGAAATTGATGACCGCCGGGATGATCCGGTCGCGAAAGGCTTCGCGGAACTGGTCGCCGGTCGCGCCTGAACGAAGCGGCGCATTGACGATGTTTCCGGCAATGCCGGTCTCGTCCACCTTGCCGGTAAAGGGGTAAAGCCCTTCCTCGTGCAGCGATGCAACCATGGTGTTGCGGTCGTTTTCAAACAATGCCTGCGTGCCGTCGCCGTGATGCGCATCCCAATCGATGATGGCGATACGCTCGGCACCATGCACCGTGCGGGCGTGGTTGGCGGCAATGGCGACATTGTTGAACAGGCAGAACCCCGCGACCCTGGCAAAGGCGGCATGGTGGCCGGGCGGGCGACAGGTCACGAAACCATTGTCGGCAGCGCCCGTAAACACGTCATCGACGGCGGCCATGGCCCCGCCGATGCTGCGAAAGGCCGCCTGCAATGTGGCGACCGATCCATAGGTGTCTTCGCCGATCTGGCGGATGTCGTCTTCGTCCTCGGGCATGGAGCGCATCACATGCCAGAGGTGTTCCTCGCTATGGGCCAGAAGCACCGCATCCTCGCTGGCGCGCGGGGCTTCCACCCGTTGCAGCCGGTCGAAATGCGGATGTTCCAGCGCCAGATCAAGCGCCTTCAGCCGGTCGGGATGGTCCGGATGCCCCGCTGGCGTGCGGTGCTCCAGAACATCCGGATGCGAGTAAAGGCGCGTGGTCATCGGCGTTTAGCGGCGAACCGGCAGAAGCGGATAGCCAACCTGCACGGCGCGCGCGGCCAGCGCGACGATGGCGGCCTTGACCAGATCGCCCGGCACGAAGGTCAGCGAACCGACGAGCGTGGCAAAGAAGGGCAGGCCCTTCATGATGACGAGGCCGATGATGCCGCAGAGATAGACAGCGCCGATGCCACCAGCCACAGCCGCGATGAAGAAGCCGCTGATCTGGGCGAAGGCCGACTGCTCGTCCTTCACGAAACGCTCGCTGATGAAGCCGGTGAGGAAGGCACCCGGCAGCCAGCCGATGAGATAGCCGACCGTCGGACCGGCAAAGACGGCAAGGCCGCCACGACCGCCCGAAAGCACCGGCAGGCCGACGATGACGAGAAGAATGACGAGAGCGACCGCCAGCGTGCCGCGCTTGGCGCCGAGAATGGCGCCGGCCAGCATGACGCCGAGCGACTGGGCGGTGATCGGAACCGGAATAAGGGGAACCGCGATGGGCGGCAGAAGGCCAAGGGCAACGATGATGGCCGCAAACAGGGCGATCAGCACGAGGTCACGTGTCTTCATGGGGCATGCTCCTCCAATTTTAGGGTGTGCTTTAATGACCGCGAAGGCCGCGCGCGTCAATGGCAGCGGCGATCTGGTCCGCTTCCTTCAACGTTAAAATAATCAGCGGGGTGATGAGCGTCACCGGACGAACCTTGAGGCCGCGCGCCACATGTGCCTCGCGAATGGCCTCGTAACGCGACAGGATTTCCGGCACGAAACGCACCACCAGCCCGAAGGCGAGGCCCATATCATCGGCTTTGACAAGGCCGATGCGCTCCAGCGGGCGGGCCGCAGCCGTCACCCCTTCCATGAAGGCGGCGACCGTCGTCGTCGCCGTCACCGTCGCGGCAAAGAGCATGAGCGCGGTGAGCCGCAACACCTGCACCAGCACTTCCATGGGCGGCGTGAACAGCAGGCTGAAGGCTGAAATGAACAGGATGGTGAGGAAAAGCGAACGCAGCCGCGATACCGCCTCGCCAAACGGCAGGCCCAGCGAAAAATAGAGCGCGCCGCCAAGAGCAACGGCAATGCCCGGCACAAAGGGCATGGAAAACAGAAAAAGACCGATGCCGAGCGCCATCAGTCCGCCAAGCTTCAACCCGACGGGCAGGCGATAGAGCAGCCCGCTGCCTTCGACATAAAGCGACTTCACGCGGCGATCTCCCGGTAACGGGCGATGGCGTGGGCAGGCGCGCCATCCTCGACCAGCCGCCCCTCGTGAAAAACGAGAACGCGGTCGAAGCCGTTCAGAAGGTCGAGATCGTGGCTGATGACGATCAACTGCTGCGAAAGCCCGGCAATGGTGGCTTCCACCATGCGGCGGTTTTTCAGGTCAAGCTGGTTGGTCGGCTCGTCAAGAATGATGAGGTCAGGGCCGGTGACAAGCACGGCGGCGAGCGCTGCGAGCTGCAGTTCGCCGCCCGAAAGCTCGTGCGCCCGGCGCTTTTCCAGATGCGCGATCCCCAGCTGGTCAAGCGTCTGCGAGACGGCAGCCAGACGCGCCGCCTTGTCCATCTTGCGGTTGCGCAGGCCAAATTCCATGTCCTCGCCGACAATCGGCATGATGATCTGGTTGGCCGGGTTCTGGAAGATATAGCCGGTCTTGCCGGAGAGCGCCTTGGCGTCCGTCACCGTATCCAGCCCGTTCAGGCAAACCTTGCCCGCGGTCGGCTGAAGCAGGCCCGCCACCAGCTTCGCGGCGGTGGACTTGCCCGAACCATTCAGGCCGACGATGCCGATCCGCGCTTGCGCCAGCGAAAGCGAAAGCGGCTCAAGCGCCTGTCTTGCGCCAAATTTCACGCTCGCTGCATCGAAACGAATGTCCAAACCATCGGTCCCTTGTTCAATCGGCCCCCTCTATAACGCGTCATCCGCAAAAAGAGAAATCGGAACATAAAAAGAACATTGCTTTTGGCGCGGGCCTTTTCTAGGCTGGCTCATGACGATTCCGGTTTCAAATACCAAGGCGCGGCGCATCTTTCTTGAACGGCAGGGGCTGGCCGCCCCGCCGGGCGCGGCCCTTGGCAAAGCGGGCCTGCTCACGATGATCGAGCGACTGGGTTTCGTGCAGGTGGATAGCATCCGCACGGTGGAACGCGCTCACCACATGATCCTCTTTTCCCGCAACCAGACCTATCGCCAGACCGATCTGGAACAGTTGATCGAGAAAGACCGCAGCCTTTTCGAACACTGGACGCATGACGCCTCGATTGTGCCGTCAGCCTTCTTTCCCTTTTGGAAATGGCGCTTTCGCCGCGAAGGGCCGCGCATGCTGGAGCGTTGGCGGCGCTGGCAGGGGGAGGGGTTTGATGCTGCCTTCACCGAAACGCTGGAACGCATCCGCGACGGCGGGCCGGTGATGGCGCGCGACCTGAAAAGCGCCGACCACGTGTCCGGCGGCTGGTGGAACTGGCACCCGTCCAAGACGGCGCTCGAATATCTCTGGCACACGGGTCATCTGGCCATTGCCGGGCGGCGCAATTTCCAGAAAGTCTATGATCTGTCTGAACGGGTTCTGCCGCCCGAACATCACGGCGCGGAGGTCGATCACGACGCCTTTGTCGATTTTGCCTGCCGAGGCGCGCTGGAACGTCTGGGCTTTGCCACCCATGGCGAACTGGCGGCCTTTTTCGATCTCGTCAGCCCCGAGGAGGCCAAGGCCTGGGTCGCGGCGCACCGGGATGAACTGGACGAGGTGGAGATTGAAACGGCGGGCGATGGCAAGGCGCGCGCTGCTTTTGCCTTTCACGGCGCTGCGGATCTGGTTGCGGCCGCCCCGGAACCACCGGCGCGCATTCGTGTGCTGTCGCCCTTTGATCCGCTGCTACGCGACCGCGCGCGCACCGAGCGCCTGTTCGGCTTCCATTACCGGATCGAGGTGTTCGTGCCGGAGGAAAAGCGCCTCTTCGGCTATTATGTCTTCCCGCTTCTGGAAGGGGACCGGCTGATCGGCCGCATCGATATGAAAGCCGAACGGGACGAGGGCGTGCTCGCCGTCAAGCGTCTCTGGCTGGAGCCGGGTGTGCGCGCCTCGGGCGGTCGTCTGGAAAAGCTCGATGCCGAATTAAACCGCATCGCCCGCTTCTGCGGTGTTGAAGGCGTGCGTTACGCCGAGAACTGGCGGGGGTAGGGGAAGCAAGGCACCCCGGTCGCCCTTCGCCCCGCATGCGGGGAGAAGGTGCCGGCAGGTGGATGAGGGGCCGGGCAATCGCCTTCAAGACGATCGCCCAAGCCTCTGCGGTTTAGCAGATCTCGGTAGCGGTAATTTTGATGCCGAAGCCTTCGAGGCCGACATAATGACGCTCGCGCGAGGTCAGAAGACGGATCGAGGAAATGCCGAGATCCTTGAGGATCTGCGCGCCGAGGCCGATTTCCAGCCATTCATGCTCGCGGGCCTTGGCCTCGTCGTGGTCTTCGCTGGCGGAACGAATCCGGCGGTGGTGATCGGTCTGGCCGACACCCACGGAACCTTCGCGAAGATAGACGATAACGCCGCGACCGGCTTCGGTGATCTTCTTCATGTAGTGATTGACCGGCTGGCGCTTGCCGAACACATCACCGGCCACGTTTTCCGGATGCAGGCGCACCGGAATGTCTTCGCCATCACGAATGTCACCGAAGATCACGGCCATGTGCTGCATCGGGTCCCAGGGCAGGGAGTAGGTCTGCGCCTTGGCCGGGCCATAGGGGGTTTCAATGGCAAAGCTCGATTCCATCTCCACCAGCGTTTCCTTGCGCTGGCGGTAGGCGATGAGATCGGCGACCGATACCTGCTTCAGGCCATGCGTATCGGCAAAGCTCGAAACCTGCGGGCCGCGCATCACCGTGCCGTCGTCATTGACGAGTTCGCAGATCACGCCAATCGGCGGCAGGTTGGCAAGCTTGCACAGATCAACGGCTGCTTCCGTATGGCCGGAACGCATCAAAACGCCACCCTCGCGCGCCACCAGCGGGAAGATGTGGCCGGGGCGGGTAAAGTCGGCCGGGCCGACATTCGGATTGGCCAGATTGCGCACCGTCAGCGTGCGGTCGTCGGCCGAAATGCCGGTCGTCGTGCCGTGCTTGAAGTCCACCGTCACCGTAAAGGCGGTGGTGTGGGCACTGTCGTTTTCGGCCACCATGGCATTGAGGTTCAGGCGCTTGGCCTCAGCCTTCGGCATGGGGGCGCAAACGATACCCGAGGTATGGCGCACGATGAACGCCATTTTTTCCGGCGTGCAATGGACGGCGGCAACGATAAGATCGCCTTCATTCTCGCGGTTGTCGTCATCGGTCACAACAACGATTTCACCGGCTTCGAAGGCGCGCAGGGCGTCCACGACACGCTTCTGGTCATAGGCCATTTTGTATTCCCCAAATTATCTCAGGCGGCCGGTCTGGCCGCGATCACGCAGGAAGTGGTCGGCAATGGCGCAGGCAAGCATGGCCTCACCGACGGGAACGGCACGAATGCCAACGCACGGGTCATGGCGACCCTTGGTGCGCACATCCACCTCATGGCCGGTGGCATCAATCGAGCGTCGCGGCGTGAGAATGGACGAAGTGGGCTTGACGGCAAAACGCGCCACAATGGGCTGGCCGGTCGAAATACCGCCCAGAATGCCGCCCGCATTGTTGGAAAGGAACTGCGGCTGGCCATCCGGGCCGATGCGCATTTCATCGGCGTTTTCCTCGCCGGTGATTTCCGCCGCCTCGAAACCGTTGCCGATTTCCACACCCTTCACGGCGTTGATCGACATCAGGAGGCTGGTAATGTCCTGATCAAGCTTGCTGTAAAGCGGTGCGCCAAGTCCGGCGGGCACGCCTTCGGCCACCACCTCGACCACGGCACCCACCGACGAACCGGCCTTGCGGATGTCATCGAGATAGGCCTCCCAGACGGGAACCGTTCCCGCATCCGGACAGAAGAAGGGGTTATTGTCCACTTCGGCCCAGTCAAACCGGCTGCGGTCGATCTTGTGCTTGCCGATCTGGACGAGGGCGCCGCGGATTTTCACCTGCGGAATGACGAGGCGGGCCAGCGCACCGGCAGCCACGCGGGCAGCGGTTTCGCGCGCCGAGGAACGGCCACCACCGCGATAATCGCGGATGCCGTATTTCGCGTCATAGGCATAGTCGGCATGGCCGGGGCGATATTGCTGGGCAATCTCGCCGTAATCCTTGGAGCGCTGGTCGGTGTTTTCAATGAGGAGCGAAATCGGCGTGCCGGTCGAAATGTAGGTCTTGCCATCGGGTTGCGGCATGAAGCCGGAAAGCACCTTCACCTCATCGGCCTCGCGGCGCTGGGTCACGAAACGCGACTGGCCAGGCTTGCGCTTGTCGAGAAAGCTCTGAATGTCCTCAAGCGTGAAGGAAAGGCCGGGCGGGCAGCCATCCACCACACAGCCAAGGGCCGGGCCGTGGCTTTCGCCCCAGGTGGTGACGCGGAAAAGATGACCGAACGTATTATGCGACATGGATACCGAAAGCCTGAACTCGCTGTGCTGGGAACGGCACACTCATAGTGGAAAAAGCCGCCTGTGCAAAAGGCTTTATTTCTCCGGATCGGTAACAGTGTAGACGCTTTTTGACGATTTTGGCCTTTAGGCAGCCGCCCGCCAGCCCGAACGCTGCGCAGCTTCGGTAAAGTCTGCGAAGGACAGCGGCATGGCAAACGCATAGCCCTGCAGCGTATCGCAACCCAGTTCCCGGAGCATATGCGCATGGTTGAGCGTCTCGACGCCTTCCGCCACCGTTTCCACGCCCAGCGAGCGGGCAATGTCGATGATCGAGCGTACCAGCGCCCGTTCGCGCGGCGATTCCAGGATCGGCATGACCAGCTGGCGGTCGATCTTCAGACGCTTCGGCTTGAGCTTCAGAAGCGACACGATGGAGGTATGGCCCGAGCCGAAGTCATCGATTTCGATGTCGATGCCGAGCGCCTTGATCTCCTCGATATTGATGTCGGAGTTGGATTCACGATCATCGAGGAAGATGGATTCCAGAAGCTCGAAGCACAGTTCGCCGGGGGCAATTTGCAGCGTCTTGAGAGAGGCAATCAGGCCTTCATCGCGCAGACGGCGTAGCGAAACGTTGACGGATACCTTCGGCACGTTGATGCCGAGTGCGGCCCAGCGCATACGGTCCTTCAGCGCGGTCTGCATCACCATCTGGTCCAGCGTGGCGACCACATTCAGCTCGTCGGCAATCGGCAGGAAGCGGTTGGGCGCAACAATGCCGTGGATCGGATGCTGCCAGCGCACCAGCGCTTCAACGCCGGTCAGTTGCATGGTGCGGGCCGAGAACTGCGGCTGATACCAGGTCACAAACTCATTGTTCTCGATACCGGCGAGAATTTCGTCGCCCATGCGCTTGTTGTTGATGACTTCGGCCTGCAGGTTCTGCGTGAAGAACTCATAGCGGTTACGGCCCGTGCGCTTGGCGCGGTAAAGGGCGATATCGGCATTGACCAGCGTCTTGCGGGCGTCGATGTTCTGGCCGGACGCGCGGGCGATGCCGATCGAAACGCCGCAGCGGCAGGAGAAACCTTCGAAATCGATGGGCTGGCTGACTTCCTGAACGATGCGGTTGGCAAGGGTGGCAAGGCCCGCATGCGAATCCCCGTTCGGGATCAGGATCACGAATTCGTCGCCGCCGATACGCGTCACCACGTCGGCCGGGCGCAACTCGTCGCCACCGCGCACGTTCTTCTCGAGGATTTTCGCCACATGGGCGAGTACGGCGTCGCCCGCCGCATGGCCAAGCGTGTCGTTGATCTGCTTGAAGCGGTCGAGATCGAGATGCAGCAGCGCAAAGCTCATGCGCTTGCTCTGGCTTTCGAGCGAAATGCGCTCCAGTTCCTCGTCGAGCTTGCGGCGGTTGCCAAGGTTGGTCAGCGGGTCATGCAGAGCATTGTGCTCGATGCTGACCTTGGCCAGTTCCAGTTCGGCATTCTTGGCGTCGGCCTCTTCCTTGGCGGCCTTCAGCTCCTCGGTCATCAGCGCGTCTTCCGTCACATCGACGGAAATACCGATGATCTTGCGCGTGCCGTCATGGGCAATGTGCAACTGGCCGATGGAGCGGGTGTAGCGCATATTGCCATCGGGCAGGATGATGCGGGCGACCAGTGAGCCGGGACGGTGGCCGTCAAACAGCGCGCGTTGGTTTTCCATCGCCTGTTCACGGTCGTCCGGATGAATAATGTCGAGCCATTCCTGCTGCGAAACGATGGAGCGGCCCGGCGGCAGACCGTAAAGCTGGCACATGCGGGCGTCCCAGATCTCGATACCGTCATCGAGATTGGCTTCCCAGATGCCGCAACGATAGGCTTCGAGCGCCAGATCCAGCTTGCGCGAAAGGTCTTCCAGTTCCTGTTCGCGGCTGGAAAGCTCCTGCAGCGCCAGTTCCAGTTCGGCATTTTTCAGGTCGCTGACGACCTTGGCCTCGCGCAGCGTGCGCGTCAGCATTTCATCCGAAGTCACATCCACGACAATGCCGGTCGTGCGCATCGAAACGCCGTTGCTTTCATAGCGTGCGCCAACCGATTTCAGGTAACGGATCGCGCCATCGGGCGTGCGAATGCGATAGGTGCCCTTGTAGGTGCAGCCGGTCAGCTTCTCGTTGAGGAAGTGCGCCCGCGCCGCTTCGCGGTCTTCCGGCACGACCCGCGACAGCAAAAGCCGGAGCGGGCTGACCACTTCCTGAGACTGTTCGCCATGCAGCGTGGCGGCGCGCTCGTCCCAATAGATATCGGTCGAGCCATCCTGCATTTCCCAGATGCCGATATTGGCCGAATCCATGGCAAGGTTAAAGCGCTGCGAAAGGTCGAGTAGCTTGGCCTCGCGACCTTTCAGCGCATCAATGTTGCGGTTGCGCTCGCCAATCAGAACGCTTGCGCCAAAAATCGGAATGACCAGCGCAAAGCCGATCAGCAGCATCGTCACACGGTAGGCCGCCGCATTGTTCCACGGAATATCCCATCCCGCAGAGGGCACCACCATCACTTCCCATGCGCCACCGAGATAGGCAACGCGGCGCACAACCGGCGCCCGCTCTTCAATCGAGCGATCCCCGAAAACATAGGAAGGCTTGATGCCATTGCCGCGACCCGAAACCTCGCGGATGGCGATGTTCATGTCCGGCACTTCGTTAAGGGTTTGATCCCCCGTAATCGTGAACCCGGCGGCGTTGAATGTGGCGCGCTTGGAAAGCGTCAGTTCCACCGAGCCCCAGATGTTGCCGTTCAGTCCTTCGACCGGATAGAGAATGTGCAGGAAGTCGTCATCGGTCGGGATGATCGACGGCAAGCGCTTGTTTGCATTGGTCAATGCGTGACGCACCAACCCGCTCTGATCAGGAAACCGTTCGGCCAGAGGCTTGCCGATGGCCGGGTTTTCGGCGCCCTTCGGGAAGGACTGGCTCAGAACGAAACCGGGTGCGATGCCAATGGACTGAATTTGCGGATTACCCGCCAGAATCGACTGCGCGTGCTCGCGAATGTGGTTCGACATCAACGCGGGATCGAGCGAAAAATCGAGAGAGATATGGGACGCGGTATTGATGTCGGAGCGCAACTGCGAAGCCATGCGCTGCTGCAGCAAAAATGCGGCCTGGTCGGCCTGATTTTTCAGGCCTTCGACATAGGTTTTCGTATTGTCGCGATCAAAACCGGCACCAATTCCAAACATGGCAATGGCTATGACAATGCCACCGCCAAACCCGACGCCAATCCGACGCAGGTTGCCGCGCAGATGCAGTCTTTTCATCGACCAGTTTGCCACTCTCTGCCCTTCTATCCTAATCAACCGGCACTCTAATTAGCGCAGGTTAATTTAAGATTGCGCGAGAATGCCCCCGTGCACTGCACACGATGAAGTGACTATTGAAAGACGCCGTATTTCGGTCCATCAATCATACCGGAATCGCCACGGCTTCAGCCGTATTTTGACAAATTCAGGAGGGATCCTTGTTCAATCGTGTCACCAGCATCTTGAAGGAAGCCCGTCCCATGCGTCTTGTCCTTGCCATGCTTCTTGCCGTTTTGGGTTTCGTTGCGCCGACCACTGCTCTTCATGCGCAGAGCGCTGATGTGGAAGCGACGATTACCAAGGTCGATACCAAGCAACTCACCATCGCGCTGGATGACGGCAAGACCTATCAGGTGCCGGAAGAGTTCAACTTCGAAGGTCTGAAGCCCGGCGTGAAGGTTGTGGTCTACTACACGGAAGTGAAGGGCCGTCGCGTCGTCGACGATCTGCAGACCACGGAATAAGCCTGCAAATTCAAAAGCCCCGACCGGGTCCGGTGCGGGGCTTTATCGTCTTGCGGTCTGGATTGGTCCTAGATCCAGCTGATCTGACCCTTGCCCGGGTTGAGCGAAACGATCCGGTCCTGCGGCGTTTCCATCATCGCCGCCTCTTCCGTTGAAAGATGGCCAACCAGCCGGAACAGGGTGCGGATCACACCGCCATGGCACACGCAGACGGTGGGCCGCTCGACGGACGCAAGCCATGCGCCAACACGCCAGGACAGGATTTCATAGCTTTCCGCCGTCGCACCCGGCGGGATGAAATCCCACTTCACATGTTCGCGCTCGGCTGCACGCTCCGGATAAAGCTTGGCAAGCTCGGCCAGCGTATAGCCTTCCCAATCGCCGAAGGAGACCTCAACGATGCGCTCGTCAGTGCGGTAGGCGAGGGGATCAAGCCCCATGGCACGGCGAATGCGCTCCATGGTTTCGCGGGTGCGAGACAGCGGGCTTGCAACAAAATCGTAAAGGTGGGCGCTGTCGCCCAGAATGGACTTCAGCGTTTCACCATTCTGGGTGGCCTGGCCGCGGCCGGTGTCGTTCAGCGGGATATCCTGCTGGCCCTGCATCCGACCGTCGGCGTTCCAATCGGTCTGACCGTGGCGGATGACATAAAGCTGCACGTCCGCCACCGGCCCTTATTCCTTGACGACGGAGATGTCGGGCGCGTCCACCGCCTTCATGCCGACCGTGTGGTAGCCGGAATCGACGTGGTGGATTTCGCCGGTCACGCCGGTCGAAAGATCGGACAGGAGGTAGAGGGCAGACTTGCCGACTTCCTCGATGGTCACGGTGCGCTTCAGCGGAGCGTTATATTCGTTCCACTTGAGAATGTAGCGGAAGTCGCCGATGCCGGAAGCGGCCAGCGTCTTGATCGGGCCAGCGGAGATGGCGTTGACGCGAATGCCGCGGCTGCCCATGTCAACAGCCATGTAACGGACCGAAGCTTCCAGCGCAGCCTTGGCAACGCCCATGACGTTGTAATGCGGCATGACCTTTTCGGCGCCGTAATAGGTGAGCGTCACCACCGAACCGCCTTCGTTGAGAATGCGTTCGGCGCGCTTCGTCACGGCCACGAACGAATAGACCGAGATGTCCATCGTCTTGGCAAAATTGTCGCGGCTCGTATCGAGGTAGCGGCCCGTCAGCTCATCCTTGTCGGAGAAGGCGATGGCGTGCACCACGAAATCGATCTTGCCCCACTTGGCTTCAATCGCGTCCATCACAGCGTCGATGCTGGAAAGATCGGTTACGTCGCAATCACCGGCCATGAAGGCGTTGAGTTCAGCGGCCAGCGGCTCGACGCGCTTCTTCAGGGCATCGCCCTGCCAGGTAAAGGCGAGTTCCGCGCCGGCGTCACGTGCGGCCTTGGCAATGCCCCAGGCGATCGAACGATTGTTCGCAACACCCATGATCAGGCCGCGTTTGCCTGCCAGCAGGCCCGTAAGCTCAGCCATGTCTTGCTCCTTCATTGCCCGTGCCGTGCCTGTTCAAAGACGGATGCGCCGGGTCGATTGTCTGTCCATGCCCGGTCCTCGACCGTTGTCGGGAGGGCGAAATTCATATGATTGCCTATGGCATAGCCCGCCGCAGCGTTCAAGCGGCCCGCTATCATCTCATGTAAGGCATTGTAACAAAGCTTGCGCGGCTGAAAGCGGCGGGTGCCTGTTCAGATGAACAGGCCCTCGCGCATGTGGCGCATCAGGTCGGTGACCTTGTCGTCCGGCTTGTCCCAGAGAATGAGCCGGATTTCCACGACGAGATCGCCGCGCCGGTCGATGGTCTCACGCAGGCCCTTTCCGGCCAGGCGAATGGAGCGGTTGGAGTCCGACCAGGCGGGAACCGTGATCTCCACCGGACCTTCCGGTGTTTCCACCGTGCAGTCGCAGCCCAGAACCGCGTTCTCCAGCGTCACCGGCAAAATGGTGTGGATATCGAACCCTTCGGTGCGGAACCGGGCGTCCGGCGCAATCCTGACGGTCACGAACAGGTCGCCCTTCAGCATGCCGGGAACGCGCAGGCCGTGGCCCTCGAACGTCACCACATGGCCGTCCGTCAGGCCGGGCTGCATGAGGAAACGGATATCACGGCCGTCGGGCAATTGAACCTCGGCCTTGCCGCCCTTGATCAGATCAAAGAGCGAGATCACCACCTCGGCGCGCATGTCCGGGGCTTTTTCGGGAGGTGCCTCACGACCCCGCAGACGGCGGATCCAGTTGCTGATGAATTCGACGGCCTGAACGGACAGCGGCGCGCCGGGCGCGCGGCTGTCTTCCTGCGGGTTGATGTCTTCAAGGTCCGGCCCGCTTTGTGCGGCTTTTGCGCCGGTCGCTGTCTCGGCCTGCGGCCGGGCGGTGGATTCGTGCGGGCCAGCGGGCTTTGCAGCGCCGCTTGCCTCATTTGCCTGCGTTGCGCCAGCCTCCTTGCCACCGCCGAAAATGCGGTTGACCATCGCTTCCGGCGTTTCCGGACCCGCTTCGGCGGTCGTTTCCTTGGCCGCTTTTGCGGCGCGCTGCGCATTGGCGCGCGCCAGCTCTTCCATCACGCGGTCGGCTTCGGCCTTGGCGGCCTTGGCGCGGGCTGCCGCTTCGCGTTCGGCCTGACGTTTCTGCATGATGGTTTGTTCGCCATCTCCGTCAGCCTTGCGGCGGCGGGCGTCGTAGCGGCGGCGCTTTTCAGGGTCTTTCAGGAGATCGTAGGCCGCGCCGATTTCGGCAAACCGACTGGCCGCCAGCGGATCGCTTGCGTTGTGATCGGGATGGACGCTCTTGGCTCTGGCACGCCAGGCCGCCTTGATCTCGTCGTCCCGGGCGTCTTTTTTGACGCCGAGTACGGAATAGGGATCGCGCATCGTAACCTTGGAAACTCTGCGGCCATCCCCCCGGTCGGGCATGGCCGTTACGCCACTCGAACTCTCGCTTGTCCGGCTGCGACCGGCAGGTGCAGACAGGCTTAACTGGACATCATGGTAAAGGGAATTTGCTAATCGGGAGTTTACGGCGAGGGAAGGTTCTTGCCTTTTATGGCAGGCGATTTCAGTCCTGACGGGAAAATTCCATCAGGCGCCATTCGCCGTTATTGCCGAGGCAGGTTTCGCCGGCAAAGTTGGAAATGCCGTTATAGGCGTGCAGCGTGGTGACGAAGCTGCGGCACACGCTGCCGTTTTCATGCACTTCGCTGATCGTGCTGACGACACCGGCGCTTCCGGTCGTGGCATTGGCCCAGGGCAGCGGCGCATTGCCAAGCTTGGCAAGGTCAGCCGACGACACGGCATTGCGAACCGTCACTTCATCGGAGTTGGCGTCGGCGGATTTTTGGGGCGCGATGGAATTGGTGGTAACGGTTGAATCCGGCTTGGAACCGAACAGGTCGAGACCGCTGCTCATGCATCCCGAGAGCGCAGCCAGAAGGGGCAGGGCGGCCAAAACGCGCGCGCCGCTCTTCAAGACATTCCCTCTATCTATGCGGGACCGGGCTATGGCAGTCACCTTTCATCGTCTCGCGTCAAACCACGCCGGTTCGGGGAGGAACTCCGGCGCATTTCGAAACTATGCCGGAAAGGGGTTAACAGGCCGTGACCTCGATCTGCCGGAAGCCGCGATTCGGGGCCAACGGTAACGGCGTGGGTCGGGGATGACAACCAGCCCGGCGGTTGCAAAATCTGGCCAAAGGGCGATACAAGAAGCCACCGACATGAGGAGAATGACCATGACCGAGACCGGCGCGCCCGCAGGTGATTTCACCGCCGAAAACGAGCCTTTTGCTCTGTTTGCCAATTGGTTGAAGGATGCCGAGGCATCGGAAATCAATGATCCGAATGCGCTGGCGCTGGCAACGGTGGATGAGGCGGGCCTGCCCAATGTGCGCATGGTTCTGCTGAAAGGTTTTGATACGGACGGGTTTGTTTTCTACACCAATTTCGAAAGCCGCAAGGGCCAGGAAATTCTCGCGGCAGGCAAGGCCGCCATGTGCTTCCACTGGAAGTCGCTGCGCCGTCAGGTGCGCATTCGTGGCCCGGTCGAGGTGGTGACGGACGAGGAAGCCGATGCCTATTATGCCTCGCGCCCGCGTGGCAGCCGCATCGGGGCCTGGGCGTCCAAGCAGTCGCGCCCGCTCGAAAGCCGGTTCGCGCTGGAAAAGGCAGTGGCCGAATACACGGCGCGCCACGCGATTGGCGAAATCCCGCGCCCCGAATACTGGTCCGGTTTCCGCATTCGTCCGGTCTCGATCGAGTTCTGGCACGACCGCCCGTTCCGTCTGCATGACCGGGTGGAATTCACCCGCGAAACACCGGAGACCCCATGGGCCAAGGCGCGCCTTTATCCCTGAGGGGCTCTTTTAGAAAAGCGGCAGACCGAAGAACGCCGCCGCAGCGATGAGACCGAGGCAGATGCGCCGGAAGGTCTCTTCGCTGGCGAGGCCGAACAGCCGCGTGCCCGCGAAAATGCCAAGTCCGTAGGCCGGGCCGACGATCAGCGCGACGGCAATGGCCTGTTGAACGAAGAGGCCATTGAAATAATAGCTGGTCGCCGAAATGAACGACGACAGGCCGAAATAAAGTACGATGGAGGCCCGCATGGCCGCGGCGGGCAGCGCACCACCCAGCCAGTAGGCGACAACAGGCGGGCCTGAAAGCTGCGCAGCACCGCCAAACACGCCGGAGACGGCCCCGACCGCAATGGTCAGAACTGTTTTCGGCGCGCCGCGATAGCGCCAGCCGGAGGCGAGCAATCCCAGCATGGCAAAGACCATGATGCAGATGCCCCAGCGCAATGTCGTGCCGGGCAGGTGGGTGAGAAGCGCCGTTCCGAGTGGAACGCCGACCAGCGCGCCGATCAGCATGGTGAAGACATCGCGGCGTCTGGCGCTTTTGAACGCCGGGCGCAGCATCGGCGCGGTCATCACCATGTCGGCCAGAAGCAGCGCGATGCTGGCAATCTTCGGCCCCACCAGCGCACTCGCCAGCGGCATGAAAATCAGCGCCCCGCCAAAGCCGGAAAAACCGCGCGCCAGCCCGGCAACCAGCGTCACCGCAACGAGAAGGGCAACGGCGGCGGGCTCAAGTCCGGAATTGGCGAGAAAGGACATGGAGGCTAAGGTCCGGCAAGGGTGGCGAGGAAAGGGGCGAACTTACGCCTTGGTGCCGCCGACGGTAACCTGATCCATCCTCAGATGCGGCTGGCCGACGCCGACCGGCACCCACTGGCCCGCCTTGCCGCAATTGCCGATGCCTGTATCGAGCTTCATGTCGTTGCCGACCATGGAAACGCGCTTCATCGCTTCCGGCCCGTTGCCAATCAGCATGGCTCCCTTGACCGGCGCGCCGATCTTGCCATCCTCGATCATATAGGCTTCGGTGCAGCCGAACACGAACTTGCCGGACGTAATGTCCACCTGCCCGCCGCCGAAGGATACGGCATAAATGCCCTTCTTCACAGAGGCGATGATCTCGTCCTTCGTCTTGTCGCCGGAGAGCATATAGGTGTTGGTCATGCGCGGCATGGGCACACTGGAATAGCCCTGACGGCGACCGTTGCCGGTCGGCTTCATGCCCATCAGGCGGGCGTTCTGCCGGTCCTGCATATAGCCGACAAGGCGGCCATTCTCGATCAAAACGTTGTAGCCAGACGGCGTGCCTTCATCATCGACGGTGATGGAGCCGCGACGGTTGGCAATCGTGCCGTCATCGACAATCGTCACGCCGGGGGCGGCCACCATTTCACCCATCAGACCGGCAAAGGCCGAGGCCTTCTTGCGGTTGAAGTCGCCTTCCAACCCGTGGCCGACAGCCTCATGCAGCATCACGCCCGGCCAGCCATTGCCCAGCACCACATCCATGGTGCCCGCCGGCGCGTCGATGGCCTCAAGGTTGACCAGCGCCTGACGAAGCGCCTCGTCGGCACCCTTTTGCCAGTGCTCTTCGGTGAGGAAATCCTCAAAGCCGAAGCGCCCGCCAAAACCGTAAGAGCCACTTTCCTGGCGATCACCCTTGCCGCCAACGACAGAAATGTTGAGCCGCGTCATGGGGCGCACATCGCGCACCCGGTGGCCATCGGCCCGCAGGATTTCCACCACCTGCCAGCTTGCGCCAATCGAGGCGGTCACCTGGCGCACATGATCGCCCTTGTCGCGCAGATAGGCGTTGATTTCCTGCAGAAGCTTGGCCTTGGCCTCAAAACTCGGCGAACCGATCGGGTTCTCGTCACCGTAAAGCTTGGTGTTCGTGCCCTGCGGCGGTTCGCTATAGGTGCCTTCATGGCCGTGCGCCACGGCGCCAGCGGCGTCCGCCGCACGCTTCAAGGCGGCCAGAGACATTTCGCCGGAATGGGCATAGCCGACCGTCTCGCCCGCCACCGCACGCAGGCCAAAGCCCTGTTCGGTGCTGAACGACCCGCCCTTGAGGCGACCGTCATCGATAGTCAGGCTCTCGGCCTGCGATTGCTCCAGATAGAGTTCTCCATCATCCGCACCGGACAAGGCGTCCGAAACGACGGAGAGAACATCGCTTTCGCTGACATCGAAAAGCGAGAGAAGATCGGTGCTGTTGCTCATCATCTGTTCCGCTTACGGCAGGGAATCGAAGCCGCTGGCAAAGCCGGTCAGGTCGACCGGAATACCAATGCGCTCTTCAATGTCGGGCGATTCCTTCAGCGCGAACACGGCCACCTTACCAGCGCGCAGAACCTTGAGAAGGTCGTCCGGAATTTCAAATTCCAGCGTGCAGCCTTCCTGATAGCAGCGGGTGAAATAGGCGCGTCCGGCCTTCTTGTCGTCGACATAAAGGTCAACGCCGTCATGCAGCCACACGCCAAGCGGCGCGAGAATGCGCATCAGACGCACCTTGCGGTCCGCGCTTTTCAACACGGCGACGGAAAGGCCCACTTCCGGGCGCTCCTGATCGATGACGTTCTGCATGAGAACGCATTGTTCGCCCTGTGCGCCGGGCGGCGTTTCGCAGACGCTCGACCATGCGCCGAAACTTTTGCCGCCGGGGGCTGCCCCCTTGGTGGACTGGGCCGGAACGGGCTGTCCCGCCGTGGCCTTGCCCGGTGCTGCCTGCTGCGCGAGAGCCGGAAGAGCGGCAAAGGCGGTGGCGGCGGCAAGCGCAAGCATGGCTGTGGCGCGCGAGAAGGTGGAAGAGCCCATGGAAACCTCTGAGATGCGAATCAATCCCGACATTCTTGTCGCCCGGCGTCACGGAAGAAAAGAGCCGTAGCGTTGATTTGCAGCCGAACAGGGCGGAAATTGGACAATGTGGTTGATCAATCACCGCTTCGTGAGGATCAAAAGCATGTCTCCCGAATGGGGCGTCCGATTTTGGGGGAAGACATGCGAAAAACGAAAGACCGAAGTCCAGACGACTGAACAAACACCGCAAACCTCTCCTTTCGTCATGGTCGGGCTTGACCCGACCATCCATAACGCAAGGCGTGATGGACCCTCGGGTCAAGCCCGAGGGTGACGGAGGCGGGTGAGGCAAGGATTGTCAGCCGCCTCACCCAAGGCGATGCCAATTTGCCGATTGTGGATTTGGGCTGTCCTTAGTAGAGGATAAGGCACCCAAGAGTGACGGATTGCCCAGATGACGATGCTTGAGACCATGCCCCCGCTGACCATTCGCCTGTGCGGCCCGCGCGGCTTTTGCGCCGGTGTGGATCGCGCCATCCAGATCGTTGTTCTGGCGCTGAAAGCCTATGGCGCGCCGGTCTATGTGCGCCACGAAATCGTCCATAACCGCTATGTGGTGGAAGGGCTGGAAGCCAAGGGCGCGGTCTTCGTCGAGGAATTGAATGAAATCCCGGCGGAACATCGCGCCCAGCCGGTGGTGTTTTCGGCCCATGGCGTGCCGAAATCGGTTCCCGCCGATGCCGAAGCCCGCAAGCTTTTCTATCTCGATGCCACATGTCCGCTGGTGTCCAAGGTGCACAAGCAGGCCATGCGCCACCAGCGTCTGGGTCGCCATGTCATCCTGATCGGTCATGACGGCCACCCGGAAGTGATCGGCACCATGGGGCAATTGCCGGAAGGCTCCGTCTCACTGGTCGAAACGGTGGAGGATGCTGCCAACTGGATGCCGCCAGAAGGGGTCGAGAGCCTCGGCTACGTTACGCAGACGACGCTTTCGGTCGATGATACGGCAGGCGTGATCGCCATGCTGGAACAGCGCTTTCCTCATCTGACGGCACCGGCGGCCGACAGCATCTGCTATGCCACGACCAACCGTCAGGAAGCCGTCAAGCATGCGGCCCCGGGCTGCGACCTCTTCATCGTGGTCGGTGCGCCGAACTCGTCCAATTCCAAGCGCCTCGTGGAAGTGGCGCTGAAGGCAGGCGCGACGCGCTCGCTGCTCGTTCAGCGCGCCGATGAGCTTGACTGGAATGAGATCGGCCCGATCCGCACGCTCGGCCTTTCCGCCGGGGCCTCAGCCCCCGAGGTGATTGTTGACGAGATCATTGCCGCCTTTAAGGCGCGCTTCGATGCGAAAGTGGAACTCGCCATCACGGCGGAGGAAAACGAGCATTTCCTGGTCAACCGTGAGCTTCGTGGGATCGAGTTGACGGTCGCCGACATGGCCTTCGTCAACGGCGATTACGCCCCGCCGCCGCGCACCTGAGGGACGATGGTGGTATGAGGCTGGCTCGGTCGCAATATCGTCCAGCCAGTCCTGAACATGTTCGCGGCAATCTGGCGTACCCATGACACCGGTTGATGCATTCGCTTCCTGCTCTGCATCTGTTTCAGATTTTGGATCGGGCCAATAAGAAATGACGAGCGGTCCGAACGTGAATACTGGGATTTCCCGGTTGAATTCACGGCTGCGCATGCTGCTCTGCGATTTGATTTTTACAGTGCCGTCCCGATAGCGAAAACTGAACCACGCCATGCCTGCAGACCTTGGTTTCTGAAGAGGAAAACACGTCAACATGAGGTCATGTCGAACGAGACAGTTAGGATAGTAGCTCCAGAATTATACGTTGCAATGCAAAAAGGTTGCGCTTTTTTGATATACAAATCAGAGTTTTATTCGAGGAGTGTTTTAAATAGTGATAATTGCAAATGATCGGTGCCATGGCGGTCAACGTACGCAACAGTTGTGGACTCCCATCACTGGTCCAGGATGGTCTGCTTAAAAACTGTCATGACAACGGCTTTTGGCTATGTAATATGATGTGGTTTGTCCTCAACTCGCCAGTATGAAATGATGATGGGTCCAAGGAAAAGAACCGGAATCTCGCGGTTGCGTTCCTTGCTGCGCATTTGCCAGCGGGGTTTGATCTTGATGAACCCGCCCCTGTATTTGATGTTTACCCAAGCCATGAGCGCGGTCCTAAGTAAATCAATGTCGGGGAATGCTGTCTGCGGCCAAGGGGGCCATAGGGTTAACTGTGCCAGACGTGCGGGGTTCCTGCAACCCTGAATCCTTTCGAATATGCTGCATTGCGCATAAACTGTCGGCTGACATGTGCGGGCGGCGTGAACTGTGCTGTAATCGTGGTGTGGCGCATCCCGGTCTTGACCTTGCCCGCCCCGGATGCGATCCCCAATCCTATTCAATGGGCAACAGTGGCGAGTCTTGCGACAGTGGCAGTCTATACCGACATTAACGAAGCCGAGCTTGAGGATTTCCTCACGCAATATGACGCGGGCGAACTGACCTCCTACAAGGGCATTGCCGAGGGCGTCGAAAACTCGAACTTCCTGCTCCATACGAACAAGGAGCCTCTGATCCTGACGCTCTACGAAAAGCGCGTCGATCCCAACGATCTGCCGTTCTTTCTGGGGCTGATGCAGCATCTTTTCGCGCGCGGCCTGAATTGCCCGCTGCCCTTGCCGCGCCATGACGGCCAGCTTCTGGGCGAACTTTCCGACCGTCCGGCGGCGCTCATTTCCTTCCTCGAAGGCATGTGGCTGCGAAAGCCGGAAGCGCGCCATTGCGGCGAGGTGGGGGCCGCCCTTGCGGCCATGCATCTGGCCGGTGAAGGTTTTCCGCTGAAGCGCCCGAATGCGCTTTCGCTGGAAGGCTGGAAGGGTCTCTGGGAGAAAGCCGCGCCGCGCGCCGATGAGGTGGAAGGTGGCCTGCAGGCCGAGATCGCCGAGGAACTGGCCTTTCTGGAAGCGCATTGGCCGAAGAACCTGCCCGAAGGTGTCATCCATGCCGATCTCTTTCAGGATAATGTCTTCTTCCTGCACGACAAGCTTTCCGGCCTGATCGACTTCTATTTCGCCTGCAACGATATGCTGGCCTATGACGTTTCGATCTGCCTCAACGCCTGGTGTTTTGAGAAGAACGGCTCCTTCAACGTCACCAAGGCCCGCGCCATGCTGGAAGGGTATCGGGCCGTTCGCCCGCTGTCGGAGGCGGAGATTGACGCCCTGCCGATTCTGGCGCGCGGCTCGGCGCTGCGCTTCTTCCTCACCCGTCTTTATGACTGGCTGACGACGCCGGAAGGCGCGCTGGTGGTCAAGAAGGACCCGCTGGAATATCTCGGCAAGCTGCGCTTCCACCGCGCCATCGTTTCGCCCGGCGAATACGGGCTTGATCTTTGATGAAGCGCGTTGAAATCTTCACCGATGGAGCCTGCTCGGGCAATCCGGGGCCGGGCGGTTGGGGCGCGATCCTGCGCTACGGCGAGACCGAAAAGGAACTCTTCGGCGGCGAAGCGGATACCACCAACAACCGCATGGAGCTTCTGGCGGCCATTTCAGCGCTCAATGCCCTGAAACAGCCCTGCGAGGTCGATCTCTACACCGATAGCGCCTATGTGAAGGACGGCATTTCCAAGTGGATTTTCGGCTGGAAGAAAAACGGCTGGAAAACGGCGGACAAGAAGCCGGTGAAGAATGCCGAACTCTGGCAGGCGCTGGAAGCGGCACGCGACCGTCACAAGGTCACGCTACACTGGGTCAAGGGCCATGCCGGGCATCCGGAAAACGAACGCGCCGATGAACTGGCGCGCCGTGGCATGGAACCGTTCAAGGGCAAATCGTCTGGAGGTGAAGCATGATCCTGCATTGCGTCTTCCTGCGTCTCAAATATGCGTTGAGTGACGAGGAAAAGGCCGCTCTTTACCGCGACATCACCGGCCTCAAGAGCCTGATCCACGGGGTCGTCGACATCAAGGCCGGGCCGAATGTTTCGGTCGAGGGACTGGACGGCGGGTTTGTCGATGGCTTCGTGGTGACATTTGAAAGCGCTGACGCCCGCGATGTCTATCTGACCCACGCCGCTCACGTGGCCGTCAGCGAACGCATTCTCGCCGCGACCGATGGCGGTCTGGCCGGTATTCTGGTCTACGATCTGGAGATTTGAGGGCGGAGCATTAAAGCCCTTAAGGTTGATGACACCCCCTGCCTCCCCACTTCCGTCATCCTCGGGCTTGACCCGAGGATCCATGATTTGAATGAGGCATGGATGGTCGGGTCAAGCCCGACCATGACGAAAAGAGGGGTTTTCGACCCTTGTCAGCAGTCTCAGGGCATTGATGGCACGCCCCGACACATTTCAAAGCTTTTCGAGAATGGCTTCGGCGCTGGAAACCGTGGCCTGGCCCGGATTTTCTTCCACGGCGATGTGCTTGACGACACCATCCTCAACGATCATGGCATAGCGCTTGGAGCGCACACCAAGGCCGCCGCCCGAAAGGTCGATATCAAGGCCAAGCGCCTTGGAGAACGAAGCATCCCAGTCGGCGAAGAAGTGGATCTTGCCGAAAGCGCCGGAAGCCTGCGCCCACGCGCCCATCACATGCCAGTCATTGACGGAAACGACGGCGACATCATCAATGCCCTTTTCAACCAGCTTGTTGAAATTGTCGATATAGCCCGGCAGGTGGTTCAGCGTGCAGGTGGGCGTGAAAGCGCCCGGCACAGCGAAGAGAACGACCTTCTTGCCCTTGAAGAATTCGTCGGTGTTGATCTCCACCGGACCGTCAGCGGTCTTTTCCTTGAAGGTGGCGAGGGGCAGCTTGTCGCCAATGGCAATCGTCATGTCAGTCTCCTTTTGACCAGTCTAAGCCAAGATATAGATTGGCATCAGTCAAATACAAGCGGCGTTTCCATGGCGCGGGCACCGGATTTGACCAGCAGCCGCCAGGTCTTGCCGGAAAAGCTGTATTGGCGCGGCAGACTGTCGAGCGGGAAAGTGGCGATGACCTTGCCCATATCGGCGCGCTGCAAAAGCGGGTCGAAATAGACATAGCCATCCGGTCCGGTCAGGTAGAATTCCGGCTTTTCCTGCACATCGGGAAGCCCGACGGTGACGCTCACCGTCTTGCCGTCCGCGCCCACCTTCAGCTTTTCGGCGAAGAATTCGGAGGACGGCTTTTCCGGCAGATGCGTCTTGGCGGCTTCAAGGATGGGGCGGACGCTCGCATCTTCAAACGACACAAGCGATGTTGAAAGCTCGGCCTGAAACGGCACGCAGATTTCCTTGCACACGCCGATGAAAACCGTGGCATCCAGCTCGTCACCGGCTTTGCCCGTGGCGTTGAGCGTGAAGGGCAGGGCAACCGGCGCATCGTATCCGATATCGCTCACGCCATTCTGGTCGAACCGTTGCGGCACGGGAAAATCAAGGCGCGAAACCGTGTAGCCGTTTTGCGGCGCAAGGGTCAGTTGTGGCGGCATGCCCGCATCGCCCGGCTCACGCCAATAGGTAATCCAGCCCGGTGTCGGCTCGATTTCAATCACGCCTTCCACCTTGCCGGTACTGTCGGGCGAAAGGGCGACGATGCGCATGCGCCCGCCGGGATTGTTGGCCCAGTCCGAAACACCCGCAAGGGCGCTCACCGGCAGGGCAAGAAGCGAGGTCGCAAGAAGGGTGAGGCGGGCGCTTTTGATCATGCTGCATGGATTAGCGCATCCGTGCCGGGTCGAATAGCGGCCGCTTTCGCAGATTTGATCATTTTCAGTTGATTCCAGTTGAAAGCGACGGCGTGATCAAGCATCCTTCCCCTTCGGGGCTGGAGTTGAAGGCGGGCGAAACCCTCGACGTCATTTGGACCACGCAACGGAACAGGAGGCATGGATGACCCTGTCTACGCTGGTGAAAAACCGTGAACGCGGTTTTCTCGACGGTCAGTTCCTGATCGCCATGCCGGGCATGGACGATGAAAATTTTGCGCGCACGGTGATTTATGTCTGCGCCCACACCTCCGAAGGGGCGATGGGCTTCATTATCAATCGCTCCCAGCCGCTCAGCTTCACGGATATTCTCGATCACCTCGATATGCTCGGGGGCGAAGAGGAAATCCGCCTGCCGGAAACGGCGCGCCGCTTCCCGATCCTCAATGGTGGTCCGGTCGATAAAGGGCGAGGCTTTGTGCTTCACAGCGATGACTACACCAGCGCATCCTCCATTCCCGTCAGCGACGATATTTCCCTGACGGCGACGCTCGATATCATTCGCGCCATTTCCGGCGGACGCGGCCCGCGCAAGGCCACCATTATGCTCGGCTATTCGGGCTGGGGTCCGGGGCAGCTGGAACGGGAAATCTCCGCCAATGGCTGGCTGACTTGCCCGGTGACCGAGCGCAGCGAGCGTTTGATCTTCGATCCGGCGTTGGAGACGAAATACGATCAGGCGCTGGCGCTGATGGGGATCAACCCCGCCATGCTGTCGCGGGAAGCGGGCCACGCCTGAAGTTTGACAATTAGCGGGAACCTTTTGCCCGGCTTTGACGTTCTCTTTTTAACCGCAGCGAAAAACGCTCGCGGTCAAGAACAAGGAGAAAGTCCCATGAGCAGCACGACTGACAAGATCAAAGGCGCGGCCAATGAAATTGCCGGAAAGGCCAAGCAGGTCGCTGGCAAAGCCACCGACAATCACGGACTTCAGGCCGAAGGCGCGCTTCAGGAAGCCAAGGGCAAGGCCCAGGTTGCGGCCGGTCAGGTCAAGGACAAGCTGAAATCCGCCGTCGATCGACTTTGACGGCACCCGTTTCGTGGCGGCCCCGTCCCCGAGCCGCCACGAAACGGTTTTGACTACCAGACGGGGCAAGACACGAAGGGGCGGGGGCCTGATTTATGAAGCTTTATGCGTGCGACGCCTGCGGACAGGCCGTGCATTTCGATAACCGATCCTGTGTTCACTGCGGCCATCGATTGGGCTTCATGCCGGAGCGCCTGCAATTGGTGGCTCTTGAGGAGGGTGAAAACGGCCTTTTTCATCCGTTCGGCGAACCCGAGACAGCGCTTTGCCTGTGCGAAAACGCGGCCCTTGACGTGTGCAACTGGACCGTTTCGGCTGATGATGCCGAACCCTATTGCCTCACCTGTCGCCATAATCGCTGCGTGCCCAATACAGCAAGCCACAAGGGGCTGGTGCGCTGGCAACGGATCAGCCAGGCGCAACGCCATCTTTTCTATTCTCTCCTGAAACTCAACCTGCCTCACCCGACCCGCGCTGAAGACCCGCAGGGCGGTCTGATCTTTGATTTTCTCGAGGATCAGGTGGACGATTTCGGCAACGCCGTTCCGGCCATGACGCTCCACGATGAGGGCATGATTGCCATTCGCGCCGCCGAGGCCGATGAAGACGTGCGCGTTGAAGCCAAGGTCAATATGGGCGAACCCTATCGCACGCTTCTGGGGCATTTGCGCCACGAGACCGGCCACTTCGTCTGGAACAAGCTGGTGCGCGACGCCGGGCGGCTGGAGGAATGCCGCGCGGTGTTTGGAGATGAACGCGCTGATTACGGCCAGTCCCTGCAGTACCATTATGACAACGGCCCGCCGCCGGGTTGGCAGCAGAG
Organism: Pseudomonadota bacterium; assembly: GCA_020161665.1. Lineage (GTDB taxonomy): Bacteria > Pseudomonadota > Alphaproteobacteria > Rhizobiales > Rhizobiaceae > Ectorhizobium. The sequence goes on from JAIUPA010000043.1 coordinate 133,989, forward strand.
CTATATCAGTGCCTATGCCACCACCCATCCGTGGGAGGATTTTGCCGAGTGCTTTGCCCACTACCTGCATATCGTCGATACGCTGGAAACGGCACGCGCCTTCGGAATGGCGGTTGATCCACGCGGTCACGGCGAGATTGCCGCCGAAGTCGACTTTCACCCCTATCGTGCCGCCAATGCCAAGCAACTGGTCGATGCCTTTGTGCCGTTGACGGTGGCCATCAATTCCATCCAGCGCAGCATGGGAGGAGGGGATGTCTATCCCTTCGTTCTGACGCCGGCGGTGGTGGATAAGCTCGAATATATACACCGGCTGGTGCAGCAGCACTAAGAGAGGTCTCAGGCAATCGCGATGATTTCGATCTCGCTGCCGTTGAGGCTCGCCACATCGCCAATCCCCTTGCCCAGCAGCATCACCGCCACCGGCGAAACATGGGAAATGCTGCCGGCCTTCGGGTCGGCCTCATCCTCGCCGACAATGCGGAAGGTCTGCACACGGCCATCCTCACGCTCGAAGGTCACGGTGCTGCCAAAGGAAACCGTATCGTGCCGAATCGGGGCCGGGATCACCTGTGCGGTGCGCACCCGTTCGGAGAAATAGCGCAGATCGCGCATCGGAATGGCCAGCTGACGCCGCTTCTCGTTCACGTCCTCGATGGTGTTGGCGGCAAGGCAGGCCTCACGCGCGATCTGCACCTCGCGTTCCAGCGCCTTGAAACCCTCTTCGGTCACAAGGTTCGGATGCGGTGAAATCGGACGATCCGGCAACTGGGTCTCAGAGGCCGTTTCCGCACTTTCTTCCTTGGTGAAGGCAACGCTCATGAGGCCTCGCCCTTACGCCCGCTTCGGCTGGACGAAGCGCTCTTTCAGGAGGCGCAGAATGGAATCGGGTCCCATCGGCGCACCGAACAGGTAGCTCTGGCCGTAGGCGCAGCCCATGCGGGCGAGATCGGCCACATCTTCCACCGCCTCGATGCCTTCGGCCACCACCTGCATGTTCATCTCGCGGGCCATGGAAATGACCGAGCGAAGCATGATGCCGCGCTTTTCCGTGCCGTCATCGTCAAGAAGAGCCTTGTCGAGCTTGATCGTGTCGAAGGGGAAGCGGGTGAGGTAAGCGAGCGAGGAATAGCCGGTGCCGAAATCATCCAGCGCCAGCGAAAGTCCCATTTCGCGCAGGCGGTCGAGCACAAGGCGCGCCTGCTCGGGGTTTTCCATGACGATGCTTTCGGTCAGTTCCAGACGCATGCGTTCCGGCTTGCACTGGGTCTTGGCCAGCGCCGAGCGCACATCGTTCAAAAGCTCGCTGTTGAGAAGCTGCGCGCTCGAAACATTGACGGAGAGGAAGATCGGCAGTTCGCCGGTCTGTAGCTCCCACTGCATCAGGTCTGTGGCCGATTGCTCCAGCGCGAAGGCCCCGAGCGCCCCGATCATGCCCGACATTTCGGCAATCGGGATAAATTCCAGCGGCGGAATCTGCCCGCGCTTGGGATGTTCCCACCGCATCAGCGCTTCAAAACCGGCAATCTCGCCATCGGAAAGGCGGATGATCGGCTGATAGACCATCGACAGTTCCTTGCGGTCGATGGCGCGGCGCAGGTCGGTTTCAAGCTGCAGCCGGTCGGTGCTGGCATTGCGGAAGGCCGGACGGAACGGTTCCACGCGGTTGCCGCCCGAGCGCTTGGCCCGGTACATGGCCAGTTCTGCATCCGACAGAAGATCATTGGCATGCGTCTGCTGCTCGACAAACGACGCAAGGCCAATCGAAGCGGTCAGCACGATTTCGCGGTCGGCGAAATTGATCGGCACCATGATGGCCTTGGAAATCGCATCGGCGAAATCGGCAACCTTCACCGGATCGTTTTCCGAAACCAGAATGAGGCCGAACTGATCACCCGAAAGGCGCGCCAGCGTATCCTGCGGGCGCAGCAGACGACGAAGCCGCCGCGTCAACGCAATCAGGATATTGTCGCCTGCGGCAATGCCCAGCGCATCATTGACCTGCTTGTAACGGTCAATATCGATCGACATGACGGTGGGACGAACGCCGCTGGACGGCGCAAGCGTGATCACCGATTGCAGGCGGTCGAGGAAGAGCTGGCGGTTCGGCAGGCCGGTCAGGTTGTCGTGCAGCGCATCGGCCAGAAGCCGGTCGATGGAGTTCTTCTGCTCGGTCACGTCGATGATCGTGCCGACGCAGCGGATGACTTCGCCGGTGGCCCCGACCACAGGCCGGGCGCGGATTTTCAGCCAGTGGAAATGGCCATCTTCGGCGCGGATGCGAAATTCATGGTTCAGGCGGCCACGGCGATGCTCAAGCAGCACGTCGAGTGTCGCGCGGAAGCGGTCGCGGTCATCGGGATGAAGGCGCGGCAGCCAGTTGCGCACCGGCCCGTGCATGGCTCCCGGTTCCAGACCAAGGCGCGAGGAAATGTCGGGCGTCGTCACCACGCGGTCACGCGCAACGTCCCAGTCGAACACGGTGTCGCCAGAGCCGGTCAGCGCTAGCGCCTGCCGTTCGAGATCGGAAAACAGGCCTTGCGAATAAGCGCCACCGGCAAAGGCGTGCTGCATCACCGTAAAGCCGATGAGGAGAACGATCAGAACGAGACCGCCGCCAAGGGCCGGCTGGATGATGTCGTTGTCGAGCCGCCCCGTCACCGTCAGCCACGAGCCGAACAGCCAGACGAGAATAAGCGCCCAGGCCGGCACCAGCAGAATGGCACGGTCGTAGCGGTTGAAGCCGAGATAGACGATCAGAACGATACCGGCGGTCGCCGTCAGCGCAAACGACAGGCGCGCAATGCCTGCGGCGACGGAAGGATCATAGATCGCCACGCCAAACAGCAGGCCAAGGCCGATGATCCACGCAAAGGTCACATAGGAGAGATGCGTGTGCCAGCGATTGAGGTTGAGATAGGTGAAAAGGAAGATGACGAGGCTCGACGCCAGCGCCACTTCCGCCGAGGCGCGCCATATGCGCTGGTCGCTGGCCGTGATGCTGATAAGCTTTTCCAGAAAGCCGAAGTCGACACAGACATAGGCGAGAACCGCCCAGGCCAGTGCCGCTGCCGCGGGCAGCATCGACGTTCCCTTGACCACGAAAAGAATGGTCAGGAACACGGCCAGAAGACCTGCAATGCCAAGCACAATGCCGCGATAAAGCGTGAACGCGTTGACCGTATCCTTGTAGGCATTCGGCTCCCACAGATAAAGCTGCGGCAGGTCGGGCGTCGAAAGCTCGGCGACAAAAGTGATGATCGAACCGGGGTTCAGGGTGATGCGGAACACATCCGAATCGGGGCTCGACAGGCGGTCAAGCGCGAAGCCTTCCGAGGGCGTGATGGCGCTGATGCGCTGCGAGCCAAGATCCGGCCAGAACATTTTTGAGCCGACGAGACGGAAATGCGGTGCAACGATCACGCGCTCAAGCTGCTCGTCGGAAACATTGGCCAGCGCAAAGACGGCCCAGTCGCCCTGATGGCCATCCGTCGCGGAGCGCACCTCGATACGGCGGCGAATGCCATCGGCACCGGCGGCGGTGGACACCTGAAAGGCTTCGCCCTGATTAGCATAGACCTCGGTCGTCGCCGTCAGATTAAGCGCGGTATCTTCGCGCGAAATCTTCACCGGCTCCACGGCAAGGGCGTCGCTTGCGGCCAAAAGGCCAGCGCCAAGCGTTGCCACCAGAAGCAGGAAAACCGACAGATACCGCTTTACCGCGGCGACCGTGAGACGCGCGCCCAGCATCAGGAAACGCTTTTCCTGTTGGTGCGGGCGTCTTCGTCAATTTTCGAAAACATCAGGTGGTCTCTCCATTCCCCATTTATTTTCAGATACTTGCGCAAGAGACCTTCCCGCTCGAAACCTGATTTCTCAAGAAGCCGGACACTTCGATGGTTCTCCGGAATACAGGCTGCTTCAATTCGGTGCAACCTCAACTCCTCGAAGATATAGGGTATAACCAGCTCAAGTGCGGCGAACATATGGCCGCAGCCCGCATGTTCCTCACCCATCCAGTATCCGATCATGCAGCTTTGCGCCGCGCCGCGCCGGATATGGCCGATGGTGATGCCGCCAATCAGCCCCATGTCGTCGCGCCGAAACAGGAAGAAGGGAACGGCAAGCCCCGAGGCCTGTTCCTGCCGGTTGCGGCTCACGCGCACGCGAAAATTCGCCTCGCTCAGGTCATCGCTGCGCCAGGTCGGTTCCCACGGCTGCAAAAAGGCCCGGCTGGCCCGACGCAGCCGGTGCCACTCGGCAAAATCCTTGTAGCATGGCAGGCGCAGCACATGGCGCTCGCCGGTCAGCTCGGGTCCGTCCTGCTGCCGTGAAAGGAAGCGGAAGACTGATCTTGCCATGTGTCCACCTCCCGATAGCTCACATTCAGGCGTTCCTGTCGAAACGGCGAGGATTACGCGCCGCGACGGGAAAGTGAAGACAGAATGTCCTTCGCCGACGCCATTTTGTCGAGCGGGCCGATGGCCGAAACCGTCGGCTTGCCGCTGAAGAACAGCCGTTCGGAGAGGTCCGTCAGACGGTCGGGCGTAATCGCCGCCAGTCGTTCCAGCACGTCCTTGCTCGGGATCAGCTTGCCAAACAGCATGATCTGGCGAGCGAGCTGCCCGGCGCGTGCCGCGGGGCTTTCCTTGGCCATCAGAAGCTGCGCACGCACCTGCGCCCGGGCGCGGTCGATTTCCTGCTGGTCAATACGCTGGGTCGCCTTGCCAAGCTCGCCGATGATGACATTGACGAGTTCCTCCAGGTCTTCGGCGCCGGTGGCGGCATGAATGCCGAACAGGCCGGTGTCGGAGAAGGCCCAATGGAAGGCGTAGACGGAGTAGCAAAGGCCGCGCTTTTCACGCACTTCCTGGAAAAGGCGGGAGGACATGCCGCCACCCAGAACGCTGGCGAGGATCTGCGAGGCATAGAAGTCGCGCATATGGTAGGCGATGCCCTCGAAGCCGATCAGCACCTGCGCATCCATCAGGTCGCGCTCTTCGCGCTTGTCGCCGCCGGTGTAGCGCGCCTTCTCGTAAGTCGGTTCCGGGCTCTTGGCCTGGTTGAGACCCTCGAAGCGTTCCTGAACCTGCGCCACGAAGGCTTCGTGCTCAATGCCGCCCGCGGCCACAACGAACATGCGGTCGGTGGTGTAGTTGCGGGTCAGATAAGCGGAGATGTCGTCGCGGCTGAAGCCGTTGACGCTGTCGGGCGTGCCCAGAATGGAGCGTCCCACCGTCTGGCCGGCAAAGGCCGTTTCGGAGAAATGGTCAAACACCACGTCGTCCGGCGTATCGTTGGCCGCACCGATTTCCTGCAGGATAACGTTCTTCTCGCGCTCCAGCTCTTCCTCATCGAAGGTCGAGCCGGTCAGAATGTCGGCGAGAAGATCGACGGCCAGCGGCACGTCGTCTTTCAGGACTCGGGCGTAGTAAGAGGTCGTTTCGGTGGAGGTCGCGGCGTTCAGTTCGCCCCCCACATTTTCGATTTCCTCTGCAATCTGGCGGGCGCTGCGCTTGGCTGTGCCTTTGAAGGCCATATGCTCGAGCAGATGGGCAAGGCCATGCTCGTCGGGGGTTTCGTCACGCGCGCCGGACCGCACCCAAACGCCAAGGGCGGCACTTTCCAGATGCGGCATGTGTTCCGTCACGACCGTCAACCCGGAGGGCAGGCGGGTCAGCGCGATATTCGGGTTATGAGGTTGGATCTCGATGTCCATTAGCGTCCCGCCCGTGTTGATGCGCCAATATGCGCTTGAACAGCCTTGATTTCGGCATCAAGCGTGTCGAAGCGCTCGGGCTTGTCCATCATGCCCGCGAGCCACAGCGGCAGCGCAGGATCGACCCCGGAGGCCTTTTTGACGGCTGCCGGGAACTTGGCCGGATGGGCGGTGGAAAGCGTCACCATCGGGCTATCGGCCTTCTCAAACTTCTTGGCGACGAAAACGCCAATCGCCGTATGCGGATCGGCAAGATATCCGGCATCGGCAAGCGTGGCGCGGATCGTATCGGCCACCTGCTTTTCCGAGGCGCGAGCGGCGCGGAAATCGCGGCGGATGGCTTTCAGCGTTGCGGCTTCGATTTCGAAGGACCCGGATTGCTTCAGCCCGTCCATGGCGGCGCGCACGCTCTGGGCATTGCGGCCCGAGGCTTCAAACAGCAGGCGCTCGAAGTTGGAGGAAATCTGGATGTCCATGGAGGGCGAGGTGGTCGCCTTCACGGCCTTCATTTCATAGCGACCCGTCTTCAGCGTGCGCGAAAGAATGTCGTTCTCGTTGGTGGCAATCACCAGCTTGCCAATCGACAGGCCCATGCGCTTGGCGGCGTAGCCTGCAAAAATATCGCCGAAATTTCCGGTCGGGACGGTGAAGGACACCTTGCGGTCCGGTGCGCCGAGCGAAACGGCGGAGGTAAAGTAATAGACGATCTGGGCCATGATGCGCGCCCAGTTGATCGAATTGACGCCCGAAAGACGAACCTTGTCGCGGAAGGAGCCATCATTGAACATGGCTTTGACGAGGTTCTGGCAATCATCGAAATTGCCGCGCACAGCCAGAGCATGAACATTATCGGCATCCGGCGTCGTCATCTGGCGCTGCTGCACCGGCGAAACCTTGCCCTCGGGGAAGAGGATGAACACATCCGTGCGCGAACGACCGGCAAAGGCGTCGATGGCGGCACCACCTGTATCACCGGAGGTCGCGCCGACGATGGTGGCGCGTTCGCCCTTCTTTTCCAGCGCGAAGTCCATGAGGCGGGCCAGAAGCTGCATCGCCACATCCTTGAAGGCGAGCGTCGTGCCGTGGAAAAGCTCGAGGATGAAGTCGTTCGGTCCGGTCTGCACCAAAGGCGCGACGGCGGGATGGCGGAACGTGGCATAGGCCTCGTCGATCATGGCGCGGAACTTTTCCGGCTCGATCTCGTCGCCGACGAAGGGCGAAAGCACCGTGAAGGCGATTTCCTGATAGGATTTGCCGCGAAGAGCGCGGATATCGCGCTTCGAAAACTGCGGCCATTCGCGCGGCACGTAGAGACCGCCATCGCGGGCCAGACCAGCCAAAAGTGCTTCCGAGAATGTGAGGGCCGGTGCCTCACCCCTGGTCGAAATATAATCCACGGTGTTTCCCTGATTACATGGGTGCGGAAGGTCTGGTCCCGGTGCCTTTCACGCTAACGCGCGAAAATCCGGCTTTGCGGTTGCCAACCCTCGATTTTTCAGTGCGCCGCTGGTATAGACCATCGGCAAAGGTCAGAAAAGGCCTGTAACGCTGGTTGTGACAGGGACGTGTCACCGAGTTGAAGAGGGTTGCGTATCGTGTTGAGCAAAGTTTCCCGAAGCGTCGCGCCGCTGGCGTTGGTCGCCCTGCTGGCAAGCTGCAATTCCAACACCACGCTTTCCGATGCCGCCCCCAAGGGGCCGATGGAAATGACGCAACAGGCGGCAGCGCCCGTCAATGCGGTCATTGTCCAGACCACGTGCCCGCAGATTTTCATGCGGGATGCGACCGCCTATCACCGCGAATATGTGAAGGGTGGTCAGGACGATCCGGCCAAGCTCATCTATCAGGCGTCGTTTGGCGAAACGACCCGCTCCTGCTCGACCGATGGCGTCAACATGACGATCAGCGTCATGGCGCAGGGCCGCATTATCCTTGGCCCGGCGGGCAAGCCCGGCAGCTTCAACCTTCCGGTTCGCGTCTCCGTCACCGAAACCAGCCAGGTGACGCAGCAGGAAAGCCAGATCTATTCGCAGTTCGTGCGTTACCCGGTTTCCGTCACGCCGGACGCGCCGTCGAGCCAGTTCCTGTTCCAGAAGACCGATGTCACCATTCCGGCAGGCTCTGCCCAGAATGCCAAGGTCTACCTGTCGTTTGAAAGCGGCCCGGAAGCCAAGGCCAAGCGCAAGTAAGGCTTAGCTTAGGCACGTCTACACTGCTGAGTAACATCGTAAACCGTTCTTTTCGTCATCCTCGGGCTTGACCCGAGGATCCACGATCGGCGTGGTATGGATGGTCGGGTCAGGCCCGACCATGACGGACGGAGATGTCTTAACCCGTATCGCATCAGCGTTGCGATCAAGTCATGAACAGCTATGGATTGAAGGACGCGGCAAGCGTCGGCCATTCCTTCAGGAATGCCTCCATCGTCAACATGCCGGGGGAGCCACTGGTGCGTTCGCGGCCTTGGCTCAGCCGCGCGAAGACGAGTGTGCGGCCTTCTCGCTCGGCCCAGCCGACATACCAGCCCCAGCCGCGAGCATAGTCGAAACTGCGGTTTTGGTTACGGGGATAAGCCGTTCCGGTCTTGCCATGAACAACCCATCCATCGATGGCCTGGTTCTCGACGATGGCCTTGGTATTCGCCATCGCAGCTATATTCACGGGCAAGGTGCCAAGAACCAGTTTGCGCAGAAACGTGATCTGTTCACGCGGGGAAACCTTGAGTGAGGAGCCGATCCAGGCACGAACAAGGCCGTTCTTTTCTTCGGCATCGCCAGTAAAGTCGGCATTGCCGTAACCGAAGGCCTGCGCATAACGGGTGAGTTGGGCTGCGCCCATGGCATGGGTGATGCGTTGTGAATACCAAACGACGGAAAAACGCATCCAGCTTGCGGGATCCGTGTCGCGTGTCCAGTTGGCCCCGCCCCATGCCGGATCGCCCTTGCGAAACGCCATCACGGGGTTGGTTGCGTTCTTCAGGATGCCCGCGTCATAGCCCATGACGGCGAGGGGTATCTTGAAGGTTGAGGCAGGTGTCACACGAGACTGGCAGTCGCCCTGTTCCACAAGCACTGTGCCCGTCGCCGCATCGGCAACAAGGGTACACAAGACCTTCGCATCCGCCAGTGCCGGCGTGCCGGAGAGGAGGAGGAGAAGGCCGCCGAAGACGGTGAACGGGCGGCTCAGGCCACACCATCCCATTCGGCCAGCGCCGCAATCGTGGCTGGAAGGTCCGACATCCGCGAAATCACCGTCTCGGCACCGGCATCCATCAAGCGGTCGGCATGGCTCGGATAGGTGTGCGAAGCGCCGGTAAAGCCGATGACGCGCATGCCAGCGGCGCGCGCGCCGGTAATGCCATGCACCGAATCCTCGATCACCAGCGTGCGGCGGGCATCCGCCCCCATCTCTTTGGCGCCGTGCAGGAAAATGTCCGGCTTCGGCTTGGTGCGGTCGGGACCAAGATCCTTGGCCGAAAAAATGTTCGGCGCAAAGGCGTTATAAAGGCCGACCTTCTTCAGCATGGTCGTAAGCCGCGCTGATCCCGAATTGGAGCAGATGCAGTGCTTGGTGGTGATCTTCGCCACGGCTTCGGCTGCACCGGGAATGATCTCAACATCGCTGGCAAGGCGGGCATCGAGCAGCTTTTCCGACTTGTCGAGAAGCGATGCCGAAAGCGGGATGGAGCTTTCACGCTCCACCGCAAACAGAATGTCGCGCCACGTCAGACCGGCAAAACGCTCACCCATTTCCTCGGGCGTGATCGGATAACCCGCATCGCGCAAAAGACCGGATTCCACTTCTGCAGCAATGATTTCGGAATCGACCAGCACGCCGTCGCAGTCGAAGATAATGAGGTCGAAACCGCTCATGTCTGTTCCTTTTAAGTCCTGATTGCCTGACAGGCAGGCGCTTGTAGCCCAACTGGGCGACTTGCTCAACCGCAAGGATGAAGCGCCGTTTTGCGGAATTTTCGCATCAAGTGAAATACGTTGAGAGTTTCGTAACCATCTTCGGTAACCATAACAGTCACATGCAGTATCCGAGTAAGCGTAACGAGCGAGTGAAAAATGGCGTCTGTCCTGCGTCTGGCCGATATTTATCAGACGACCGCTGAGCGGTCTTTTCTCGACACCATCATCAAGGGTGATTGCGTTGCCGCTCTGGAAGCGCTTCCCGATCAGTCCGTCGATGTGATCTTTGCGGACCCTCCGTACAATCTCCAGCTTGGCGGCACGCTGACGCGTCCTGACCAGTCCGTGGTCGATGCCGTGGATGATGCCTGGGATCAGTTCGCATCCTTTGAAGCCTATGATGCCTTCACCCGCGCCTGGCTTTTGGCCTGCCGCCGCGTTTTGAAGCCGCATGGCACGATCTGGGTCATCGGGTCCTACCACAATATTTTCCGGGTGGGCGCCACGCTCCAGAACCTCAACTTCTGGATTCTCAACGACGTGATCTGGCGCAAGACCAACCCGATGCCGAACTTCAAGGGTCGCCGGTTCCAGAACGCCCATGAGACGCTGATCTGGGCCAGCCGCGATTCCTCGGCCAAGAGCTACACCTTCAATTACGATGCGATGAAGGCGGCCAATGACGATGTGCAGATGCGCTCCGACTGGCTCTTCCCCATCTGCTCGGGCGGTGAACGCCTGAAGGACGAAAACGGCGACAAGGTTCATCCGACCCAGAAGCCGGAAGCCCTCATTGCCCGCATTCTGATGGCTTCGACGAAGCCGGGTGATGTGGTGCTTGATCCCTTCTTCGGTTCCGGCACCACGGGTGCCGTGGCCAAGCGCCTCGGCCGCCACTTCGTCGGCATCGAGCGCGAGGAAGACTATATTGCCGCCGCCGCCCGGCGCATTGCCGCGGTGGAGCCTCTTGGCAAGGCGGAACTTAATGTGATGAGCGGCAAGAAAGCCGAACCGCGCGTCGCATTCAATGTTCTGGTCGAAAGCGGTCTGATCCGCCCCGGCCAGGTGCTGACCGACGCACGACGCCGCGTAAGTGCGATCGTGCGCGCTGACGGAACGTTGACGGCAAACGGGGAAGCAGGGTCGATCCACCGGCTCGGTGCCCGTGTGCAGGGGCTTGACGCCTGCAACGGCTGGACGTTCTGGCATTATGAGGAGGAGGGGGTGGCCAAGCCGATCGACGATCTGCGCACCATCATCCGCAAGCAGATGGCGGGACTGGAGTAATCCCTGACTTCAAGACCCCATGCATACGCATTACCGCTGACGGTTTAGTGCCTTCAGTCCCGTCAGACGGTGAAACGCCCGGTTTGGAAACAGACCGGGCGTTGTGCGTTTGGGGCTGCTGTCCTACCCGGTGCGCACAAGACGGTGGGCCACGGTTGGCTCAAATTGAAACAGTCGCATTCAGGCTTGATCAACTACGCCATCAAGTTGCGGCCACGCAGTAAGATCACGGAAAGTAGTCATGGCTAGCAATACTCTCAAAAATGGGGGTACTTATGAGTCGACTTATTTATCTGCTGTTTTCGTTCGAGGGTCGCATTGGCCGCCTGAGCTTCTTTCTCGGCGGCCTCGCACAGCTATTTCTGACCGTCGTTCTGTGGATTTACCCGATCATGGCTCTCGCCAGTCTGGAAAAGGGTGCCCGCCCGCCGGTCGGCCTGATCATGACCTGGATCATACCGACGATCCTCGCCGGAACGTGGATGGGGCTGGCGTTGATTTCCAAGCGCTACCATGATCGCGGAAAGTCGGGCTGGTGGTATCTGGTCACGTTCATTCCGCTGATTGGTCCGATCTGGGTGTTGATCGAACTCCAGTTCTTGTCGGGTGATCGCGGTAGCAACCGTTTCGGTCCGCCGCCCGGTGGTGGCGACGGCGTTTCCCATGATGCGCTGCGCGAGGAAGTTCGAAGCTACGCCGACAAGGCGGCAACCGCGCGCACGTCCGCCCCGGTATCCGCCCATGACATTCGTTCGCAGATGGCACCGCAGCCGGTCGTTGCCCGTGTCACCCGCACACCCATCGGCAACCGCCCGGTGACCGGATTTGGCAAGCGCGGACTGACCTGAGCGACCTAAATCGCAACCCCCAATGCCACCAGATCGGCCCGCAGCTTTTGCGGGTCGGTGAAATGCACCGATTGCCAGCCTGCCGCCTGTGCCCCCACAACGTTGGGCAGGCTGTCATCGATGAAAAGCGTATGCGCCGGCGTCAGGCCAAACGCCTTTACATGATGGTCGTATATACCGCGCTCGGGCTTCAGAAGGCCGATTTCGCCGGAAACCGTCACGCCGCGCGGCGCATTGAGGAAGGGAAAGCGCTGCCGTGCCTCGACAAGCGTATCGGCCGCGAAATTCGTCAGCATCGTCACATCATGGCCGGTCTCGATCAGCTTCAGCATGATCAAGACACTCTCTTCATAGGCATGCGGCACCATGGCCAGCCAGTTGCGGCGAAAATGAAGGATGCGCTCTTCCTGCTCGGGAAAGCGCTCGATCAGCTCTTCTTCGGCCTCTGCCCAGTTGCGCCCGCGATCCTGTTCCAGATTCCACGCCGACGTGCAGATATGCGTGAGGAACCACTGCCGTTCATCCGCATCGGGTAGAATGTCGAGAAAGGCCAGATGCGGATCGTAATGGATCAGAACCTTGCCGATGTCGAAAACGATGTGGTGAATGGCGGGCGTGGTCATGGAACTATCCTTGCTGACGGAGGTCAGGCGGATATAGCCGCCTCAATTGCCTTTTTCATGACAGAGGGAAGCGCCTGTTCGCCAAGACGGCTTGTTTCCTCCCACCAGCCATCGACATGGTTGATCTCGTCGGTCTGCGCCTCATAGACATCAAGCCTGAGTTCGAAATGGGTGAACACATGCACCACCGTGCCGCGCGGCTGCCAATCCGCCGCAAAAGGGGCGGCGCCAGTGGAGGTTTCGCCATCGCGCCGTGATGTGAAATCCGTCACCGGCACCTGAACCATGCCGCCAAGAAGGCCCTTTTCCGGGCGGCGTTGCAGGAAAATCCGCCCACCGGGCGAAAGCGCCACGAAGGCGGCGGCGCGGCGCACCGGCTTTTCCTTCTTCACGGCCTTCACCGGAAACCGCTCCGGATCGCCATCGAGCCGCAGGGCAAGGCAATCCTCTTTAAGCGGACAGAGCGCGCAGGCCGGGCGCTTCGGCGTGCAGATCGTGGCCCCCAGATCCATCATGCCTTGGGCGAAATCGCCGGGGCGCTCCTGAGGCGTCACCTCGACCACCTTCGCCTTCATCGCCGCTTTGGAGCCGGGAAGCGGTTCGCCAATCGCGAAATAGCGCGAGATCACCCGTTCCACATTGCCATCCATCACGGCGGCGGGGCGGTCAAAGGCAATGGCAGCCACCGCGGCGGCGGTGTAGTCGCCAATGCCGGGCAGGCTGCGCAGGCCCACTTCCGTATCGGGAAAACGCCCGGCATGCAGGCTTGCCACCGCTTCGGCGCATTTTTTCAGGTTGCGCGCCCGCGCGTAATAGCCAAGCCCGGCCCAGGCAGCCATAACGGCGTCAGAAGGGGCCTCGGCAAGGTCCGTCACCTTCGGCCAGAGCGTCAGAAACTTGGCGAAATAGGGTTTGACCGCCGTCACTGTCGTCTGCTGCAACATGACTTCGGAGAGCCAGACATGGTAGGGATCGGCCACCACACCGCGCGCCCGCATGGGCGGTGACACCCGCCACGGCAGATCGCGATGGTGACGGTCGTACCAGTCAAGAAGCCGTTGGGCGAAGGGCAGGGCGGGATTGTTGGCGGTCATATTGGGGCCGTATCGATTTTTGCCTTGGTTATCGGCGACAATCACCGCACCAAGGTTCTTTGCTTTGAGGCATGATCTTGTCGATCCTCGTTTCACTCCGGTCGGATCATGCCCTATAGTTGGGCTATCGATTTGCCGGGATCAACCGGCCCGGACGTTATACATGGCTTTCAAGCGACGCGGCGAACAGCAGATTTCGGAAATCGCCAATGGCATCATGGACCCGGTTCTGGCGCGCCGGGCCGGGATCACCACGGCGCTGATCGGCTCGTGGGACGAGATCGCCGGGGAACAGTTTGCCGATTGCACGCGCCCGGAAAAGATCGTCTGGCCGCGCCGAGAGCCGGGCGATCTGGTCGGACACCGCCCCGGACAATTGGTGATTGCCTGCGAAGGCGCGCGCGCCCTCTTTCTCTCCCACGCGCAAGGTGAGTTGCTGGACCGTATCAACAGCTTCTTCGGCTATCACGCCATAGGCCAGATGCGCATCGTGCAAAAGCCGGTGTCTCAGAGCCATAAACATCGCCCGAGCCTGCGTCCCTTGCCAAGCAGCGAGGCCAAAAAGCTGGAAGAGATGATGGAAGGCATTGAAAGCGAGGCGCTGCGCGCCGCCGTCGCCCGCCTTGGCCGCGCCGTGCTTCAGCCGGGCAAACGCAAGGTTTGAGTGAGAGGCGTTAGGCCGCGACGGACCTGCCGGTTTCCAGATGATAAGGTGCCACAAGGTAGTCGGATGGAATGCGCCATTCCGTGTGCAGCTTGTAGATCATGTCCACCGTCAGGGAGCGACGCTTGCGCAACACTTCGGAGGCGCGCGAACGCGATCCCAGAAGCGTTGCAAGGTCTGACTGGTTACGTCCGGTCATCTCCATGAAGGACTTGAGGAACGCGACGGGTTCGGGTTGCCGGATCGGAAAATGGTCGTCTTCGTAAGCTTCGATCAGCTTCGTGAGAATTTCAAAGCGATTGCCGTCTTCGCTACCGATCTCCGGCTCGTGATCGAAGTAAACTTCGACCTCTTTCAGGGCCCACGCGTAATCGGCTTCTGTCTTGATGGGGCGAATATTCATCATGAGACCGTCTCCGCATTGATTTTGTCATAGTCGGCATGCGTGCCAACGAATTTGATCTGCACAACCTTGAACCTGTAGGCGACCCTGACAATCAGGCGGTATTTATTGCCGGAAATGTCGAAGACGATGCGATTGTCGCCAATGAAATCGACGGATGCCCCAAACATGGTTTTGACATCCGCAGGGCCAGCCCACTCCACTTTCTTCACCGTCAGGAACCATGTCTCCAGCGGCTGCCGCGCTTGAGGATGCTTGTCCCAGAAGGCTTTCAGGGTGGCGCGGGCAATGATCTGCATGAACGAAAGATAGCAAATTCCCGAATTGGGAGCAATCGAAAATTCCCGAATCGGGAACGGCCCAGTCTTAACCCGCGTCGCGCAGCTTTTCAGCCGTTTGCAGGTCCACGGAAACGAGCTGCGAAACGCCCTGTTCGGCCATGGTCACGCCGAACAGGCGATCCATGCGCGACATGGTGATGGGGTTATGCGTGATGATGACGAAGCGCGTATCGGTCGAGGCCGCCATCTCGTCCATCAGGTTGCAGTAGCGCTCCACATTGTGGTCGTCGAGCGGCGCGTCCACTTCGTCCAGCACACAGATCGGCGCGGGGTTGGTGAGGAAAACGGCAAAGATCAGCGCCATGGCCGTCAGCGCCTGTTCGCCACCGGAAAGCAACGTCATGGTCTGGGGTTTCTTGCCCGGCGGGCGGGCGAGGATTTCAAGCCCGGCTTCCAGCGGATCGTCGGATTCGATGAGCTGTAGTTCCGCGGTGCCGCCGTTGAAGAGATGCGTGAAAAGCCGCTGGAACTCAACGTTCACCCGGTCGAAGGCGGCCAGCAGGCGCTCGCGCCCTTCGCGGTTAAGGTTGCCGATGGCACCGCGCAGCTTGCGGATGGCGTCGATAATATCGTCCCGCTCGGTGATGAGCAGTTGCAGGCGCTCGGAAAGCTCCTTGGTCTCTTCCTCGGCGCGCAGGTTGACCGGGCCAAGCCGCTCGCGCTCCATCTTCAGGCGGTCAAGCTCGCGCTCCACCTCGCGGGTGTCGGGCAGCGGCGCGTCGGGGTCGAGACCCGCCACCTTGAAAATGCCCTGCGGCTGAAGGTTCAGCGTCTCGCGAATGCGGGCCTCCGCATCCTCGCGGCGCTCACGGGCCGAAACGAGACGTTCTTCCGTGCGGCCGCGCTTTTCACGGGCTTCGGCGAGCGCGGCAAGCGCCGCCGATGCGATGCCATCGGCACTGCGCTGCAGGGTTTCGGCCTCGATCAGCCGGTCGGCAGCGGCACGGCGCGCCTCCTCGGCGCGGGTGATTTCGGCAATCAGAGACGCCCGGCGGAACTCGAATTCTTCCGGCGCTTCCTCCAGCGAGGCAATCTCGTCGTGTGCTTCGGCTTCGCGCTCGCGAAGCGTCGCGATCTGGGTGGCGGTTCCCGCAGCGCGCCCCTGCCACAGGCGCTTTTCATCGCCGATGGCGGCCATGCGCCGACGCCGGGCTTCATTCTCGCGCGAAAGCCCCTCGTGCCGGGCACGCGCTTCGGCTGCCTCTCCGCGACCAAGGGCCACGGTAGCCTGCGCTTCGATGAGCCGGGCATCGAGACCGGAAAGATCGGGCGCGTCCTCCAGCCGTTCGCGCGCCGCTTCGCTTGCGTCATCCACTTCGCCGATTTGCGTCTCAAGCTGCTTAAGGGCGGCGGACTGAAGATCGCGCTTGCGCGAAAGTTCGCCGGACGCGCGTTCGGCGGCAGCCAGAGCTTCACGCGCCTCGGCAAGCTTGCGGGTGTGGAGGCGAAGCGCCTCGCGGCCCTGGTTCAGGCGGGCCTCGGCCTCACGCACCGCTTCGCCTGCGCGGGCAAGGTCCTGCAGCGCATCGGCGAGCCGCTCGCGCGCGTCTTCGATTTCCGTTTCGATTTCCGAAAGGCGGTTCTTTTGCGCCAGCCTGAGGGCGGCGGCGGAGGGCGCATCCGCGCCCTTGATGTGGCCATCCCAGCGATAGACGGCCCCGGCAGGCGTAACAATGATCTGGCCGGGGCGAAGATGAGGCATGGCCGCGCGGGCGCTCGCATCCTCGGCAAGGCCGGTCTGGGCCAGACGGCGGGCGAGTTCGCCGGGTGCTTTGACATGCGAGCCGAGAGAGACAATGCCTGCGGGGAGCGCCGGGTCATCGGTCGCATTCACCGTTCCGGCCCAGTAGGCAGGGGCAGCGGGATCAAGCGAGCTTTCAAGGTCTTCACCAAGGGCGGCGCCCAGTGCGGTTTCATAGCCGCGCGAAACGTCGATCAGATCGGCAACGGGCGTATAGCCGCCAGCGGTTGCACCGGCAGACAGCATGGCGGAGATCGTCCGCGCTTCCGTTTCCAGCCCGCCCAGACGCGAACGTGCCGCTTCCGCCGGGGCGCGAAGCGAAGCTTCCGCCTGCCGGGCGTCGGCCAGCGCGCTTTCGGCATCCTCGCTCGCAATCGTTGCGTCCTCAAGTGCAGCCTCGGCATCCTCAACGGCGATCCGCTTTTCAGCGGGATCGGGCAGGGTAGCAAGCTGGGCATCCAGCGCGGCGATGTCGCGCGCCGCATCCTCAACCTGCGAAGCAAGGCGGGCACGCCGTCCTGAAAGCTCGATCAGAAGGCGTTCAATCTGGCTGCGACCTGCCGCCGCTTCGGCCCGCTCGGCGGTCAGTTGCGCCAGAACCGCTTCGCGCTCGGCAAGCGTGCGGGACGCAGCCTCAAGCGCTGCCCGCGATTCCTCGGCCTCAATCCCCGAATCGGCGAGGAGGGCGGCAAGCTCGTCCTCCTCCTGGGCCAGTCGCTCGAGAATGGCGGCATTGTCGGCCACCAGACGTTCCTCGCGGGCAATATCCTCGCCAAGCTGCATCAGGCGGCGGGAAAGCTCCTCGCGCCGCCGCATCAGCCGGTTGGCTTCCTCGTCCAGCTGCGAGCGGGCGATTTGCAGGCGTTGCAGGGCTGCAGCCGCACGCGCTTCCGTCTCGCGCAGTTCCGGCAGTTTGAGGCTGGTGACGGCCTGAAGCTTGGCGCTTTCCATCTGGGCTTGCGCCCGCTCGGCCACCAGATGCGTGGCCTCGTTGAGCGCGGCGGTGGCTTCCGCTTCCGCTTCCTGCGCCTGTTTCCAGCGAATGGCCAAGAGAACAGCATCGCGCTCGCGGATCGATGCGGAGAGCATCTTGAAACGGTTGGCCTGTCGCGCCTGCCGCTTCAGGCTTTCGATCTGGCTTTCAATCTGGGCGGTCACGTCTTCCAGACGGTCGAGATTGCTTTCGGCGGCGCGAAGGCGCAGTTCCGCCTCGTGGCGGCGCGAATGCAGGCCGGAAATACCGGCGGCCTCTTCCAGCAATTGCCGGCGCGCCTGCGGCTTGGCCTGAATGAGCTCGCCGATGCGGCCTTGCCCGACCATGGAGGGCGAGCGCGCCCCGGTCGAGGCATCGGCAAACAGAAGCTGCACGTCGCGGGCGCGCGCTTCCTTGCCGTTGATGCGATAAATGGAGCCGCTCTCACGCTCGATACGGCGTGAAACCTGAATTTCGTCGGTGTCGTTGAAGGCGGCAGGCGCGGTGCGGTCGCCATTGTCGAGCCACAGCGCCACTTCCGCCGTGTTGCGCGCCGGGCGGTTTCCCGAGCCGGAGAAGATCACGTCATCCATGCCGGATGCGCGCATGTTCTTGTAGGAGTTTTCCCCCATCACCCAGCGCAGCGCTTCAACGAGGTTCGACTTGCCGCAGCCGTTCGGGCCGACGACACCCGTCAGGCCCGGCTCAATGAGAAACTCCATCGGCTCGACGAAGGATTTGAACCCGGTGAGGCGCAGGCGGTTGAACTTCATGGGCCAACCCGCCCTATGAAGCTCCGCGATGCGAGGCGGGCGGACATTGTCCCTGCCTTCTCCCCGTCGGGGAGACGGTGGCCCGAAGGGTCGGATGAGGGGGGGCTATAAACGGATGAATGCGGATTCGCCCCCTCATCCCGCTGCCGCGACCTTCTCCCCGGCGGGGAGAAGGAGGTTTGCGCAAAGCTTCTGCCTGAAAATTGGCGCTTTGCAGCACGTAGCGGCGGGAAAGAAGTTCTCACAGGCGCGCGCGCTCCGGCACCCGCCGTAAAGGCAGGTTCAGCCGAGCTTGTCGAGAATGGCCGACATCTGGTCGATCGACATGTCACCCGTGTAGACCTTGCCATTGATGATGAAGGTCGGCGTGGAGTTGATGCCAAAGTCCTTGGCACCGCGCTCCCGCACTGCATTCACATCATCCAGAAGCTTCTGGTTCGTCAAGCAGGCGTTGAAAGTTTCCTCTGAAAAACCGGCCAGACGCGACATCTGGAGCAGGGCGGCGCGGCCATCCTGTGCGGTAGCCCAGCTGGCCTGCTGCTTGAAGAGCATGGAGACGAAGGGGAAATACTGTTCCTTCGGGGCGCAGCGCGCCAGCATGAAGGCGGCAGCCGCGCGCGGATCGAACGGGAATTCGCGGGCGACGAACCGCACCTTGCCCGTGTCGATATACTTGGTCTTCAGCGCTTCAAAGGTCTTGTTGTGGAAGTTGGCGCAATGCGAGCAGGTCATCGAGAAATATTCGACGATGGAAATCGGCGCGTCTTCCTTGCCAAGGGCCATTTCTGCCAGCGTACCGGCCTTCAGAACCTCTGCCATGTTGACATCCCGTTCCGCTTCCGGCGCACCTTCGGCGCGGGCAGGCAGGGCGGCGGAAAAGGGCAGAACAGCCAGAGCCGCGCCACCAAGAAGAACCCGCCGGGAGAGGTTGGTATCGAAAATCTGCATCGTCTTGAACCTTTGGAGCAAGCGTTAAGAATTGTGTTCGCAAACGGATATAATGACTGATCGCGGCAAACAAGCGGCAGAATTTAAGACGCTCAGTCAATCAGTCGTGATATTCCCGCACCGCAGGCGACTTTCGCATTACCAATTCGTCTCAAAAAGCAATGAAGCGTCGTTCCCATCACCTGTTCTTTGTTATAGAGCATTGAAAAATTTCACGTCCTGCGAGGGATGGTGATTTGGTTTTGCGTCCGAGAGGGTAGGCGGATGGTGAAATGGGTCTATACGTTCGGCGACGGCAAGGCGGAGGGCCGCGCTCGAAATGTTGCGCTTCTCGGAGGCAAGGGGGCTAACCTTGCCGAGATGGCGAGCCTTGGCCTGCCCGTGCCTCCCGGACTGACGATTACCACCGAAGCCTGTGGCTGGTTTTATGCCAATGGCCGCAAGCTGCCGCCCGGTCTGGAAGACGAGGTTCTGGCGGGGATCAGCCAGATGGAGGCGATCACGGGTCGCCGTTTTGGTGATGCTCACAAGCCGCTTCTCCTGTCTGTCCGCTCTGGCGGTCGCGCCTCGATGCCCGGCATGATGGATACGGTGCTGAACCTTGGCCTCAATGACATGTCGGTTCAGGCGCTTGGCCATGACGCGGGTGACGCCCGCTTTGCCTGGGATAGCTACCGCCGCTTCATCCAGATGTATTCCGATGTCGTTCTGGGACTGGACCATGAGCTGTTCGAGGAAATCCTCGAAGACGAGAAGGACCGCCTTGGCCACGAGTTCGACACCGACCTGACGGCGGTCGAATGGCAGCACGTTGTTTCTCTTTACAAGCAGATGCTGGAAGAGGAACTGGGCGAACCCTTCCCGCAGGACCCGCATGAGCAATTGTGGGGGGCGGTCAGCGCCGTGTTTTCGAGCTGGATGAACACCCGCGCCGTGACCTACCGCATGCTGCACAATATCCCGGAAGGTTGGGGCACGGCGGTTAATATTCAGGCCATGGTGTTCGGCAATCTCGGCCTGTCATCGGCCACCGGCGTTGCTTTTACCCGCAACCCTTCGACGGGGGAGAAGGCGCTTTATGGCGAATTCCTCGTCAATGCGCAGGGTGAGGACGTGGTGGCGGGCATTCGCACGCCGCAGTCGATCACCGAGGAGGGGCGTCTGGCGTCTGGCTCCGAGCGCCCGTCGATGGAAAAGCTGATGCCCGAGACCTTCGCGGCATTTCGCGAGATCTGCGACCGGCTGGAAGCCCATTACCGCGACATGCAGGATGTGGAGTTCACCATCGAGCGCGGCAAGCTGTGGATGCTGCAGACCCGTTCCGGCAAGCGCACCACTCGCGCCGCCATGAAAATCGCCGTTGATATGGTCGATGAAGGGCTGATCACCCGCGACGAGGCCATTGCCCGCATCGACCCGTCGTCGCTTGACCAGCTTTTGCACCCGACCATTGATCCCAACGCCGACCGGCAGGTCATCGGCTCCGGCCTTCCGGCCTCGCCGGGGGCTGCCACGGGGGAAATCGTTTTTACGGCGGAAGAAGCGGTTCTCGCCGAAACGGAAGGCCGCAAGGTCATTCTGGTGCGCGTAGAAACAAGCCCCGAAGACATTCACGGTATGCACGTGGCCGAAGGCATCCTGACAACCCGTGGCGGCATGACGAGCCACGCCGCCGTCGTCGCCCGCGGCATGGGTATCCCTTGCGTCGTCGGCGCGGGCACCATGCGCGCCGACCTGCGCAACGGTCGCCTGATCGGCATGGGCGTGACGCTTGGCAAGGGCGATGTGATCACCATCGACGGTTCGTCCGGTCAGGTTCTTGCAGGCAGTGTTCCGATGTTGCAACCGGAACTTTCCGGCGATTTCGCCCGGTTGATGGAATGGGCTGACGACCTGCGCCGCATGGAAATCCGCACCAATGCCGATACGCCGTCCGACGCCCGCGCCGCGCGCGATTTCGGCGCGGAAGGCATCGGCCTTTGCCGTACCGAGCACATGTTCTTCGAGGATGGCCGCATTCACGTGATGCGCGAAATGATTCTCGCCGAAGACGAAAAGGGCCGCCGTGATGCGCTGGACCGGCTGCTGCCGATGCAGCGGCAGGATTTCACCGAGCTTTTCACCATTATGCATGGCCAGCCGGTGACGATCCGTCTGCTCGATCCGCCGCTCCATGAATTCCTGCCGAAGAGCGAGGATGAATCCGCCGAAGTGGCCATCGCCATGGGCATGGATGTTGCCATCCTGCGCCAGCGTCTGGATGCGCTGCACGAGTTCAACCCGATGCTGGGCCTGCGCGGCTGCCGTCTGGCCATCGCCTATCCGGAAATCGCCGAAATGCAGGCCCGCGCCATCTTTCAGGCGGCGGTCGATGCCGCGCGCGTGACCGGCGCGCCGGTTGTTCCCGAAATCATGGTGCCGCTGGTCGGCCTGCGTTCGGAAATCGACTATGTGAAGGGCGTCATTGACCGCGTGGCCCGCGAGGTTATGGGCGAGGCAGGGCTGGAAATCGGCTATCTCGTCGGCACCATGATCGAGCTGCCGCGCGCGGCCCTGCAGGCCCATGTGATCGCGGAAGCCGCCGAATTCTTCTCCTTCGGCACGAACGACCTGACGCAGACGACCTTCGGCATTTCGCGCGACGACGCGGCGCGCTTCATGACGATCTACCAGCGCAAGGGTATCGTTGATCACGACCCCTTCGTCTCGCTCGATTTCGACGGTGTGGGCGAGTTGATGGAAATCGCCTCGGTGCGCGGGCGTCGCACGCGGCCCAAGATGAAGCTTGGCATTTGCGGTGAGCATGGCGGCGATCCGGCCTCCATCCGCTTCTGCGAAAACCTCGGCCTTGATTATGTGTCGTGCTCGCCGTTTCGTGTGCCGATTGCGCGTCTGGCCGCTGCACAGGCCACCATTGCGGCCAAGGCTGTCAAATCGGGCGATGCGTAACCGGCTGAACGCCTAGGGCGAAAGGAACGGGTTGGGCCATGGCCATTCGCTTTGAAAGACCAGTATCGCCTTCCGCTTATTTCGGCAGAAAGCTCGGTTTCCTCTCGCTGGTCATGTTTGTGAGCGCGGGGCTGGCCTTTCGATTCGGCCCGCTTCGTATGCCGGATATGCTGACGATTTCGATCGGGGCTGGCGTCATTGGCCTTGCCGCCACCTTCTTTGCCGTGATTGGCCTTGTGCGCTTGTGGCAGGTGGGTGCACGCGGCGGCCTTGCCGCCTTCTGGGCGCTTGTCTATGCCTCCGTGCCGCTGACGCTGACCGCTTTTACCCTGGCCACCTATCTCCTGACCCCGCCGGTCTTCGATGTGGCGACGGACCCGGATGATCCGCCGACGTTTTTAAAGGCGCGTGAGGATGATCAGGGCTGGCTGCCGCGCCAGATTTCTCCGGACGAGACCGAGCTTGGAGCCGAGGCCTATGCCGAACTGGTGGGCAAGCGCTATGATGGCGGGGCAGACCGTGTTCTCGCCGCTGTGCGCCGCGTCGCCAAGGCCAGCCGGATTGTGATCGTCGCTTCGGAAGGCGATGAACTGACGGTGCCCGATGTCGGACCACCGCCAGCGGGCACTCATGGTCACGGCGCGGCTATTCCGGTGCCGGTGCCGCGCCCGACACCGCTTCTTCTCCAGCCGCCGACCCTTGTGGGCGCGCCGGGCGATGTGCTTCTTCAAGGGGAAGTGCGCACGCTGGTCTTCGGCCTGCCTTTTGATGTGGTGATCCGCCTACGCGAAGACGAAGAGGCAACGGTTGTCGATATGCGCACCGTCGCCCGCTACGGTAACCGCGATCTCGGCATCGGCGCTGGCCTCATCAATGCCTTCTTCACCGCCCTTGATGCGGAAATGCTTGGATTGGGCGGTTAACCCGGCTCGAAAACGCCATTGAGCGAGGGCGGGCCATCGGCTTTGATGGCACCCTTTTCGATGAGATCTTCGATATGGGCGAGCACGGAGAGCGCTGCTGCGCCATGCAGGCGCGGGTCCGTATCGCGATAAATGGCCTTCACCATGTCGGAAATCAGCCGGTCGCCGGAAGCGATGCGTTCGCGAATGGCGCGCTCGCGCATCCGTCGGTGGGTGCGAAGTCCGCGCAGGAACGAGGCGGGCTCCTTCACCGGGCCGCCATGGCCGGGCAGGTAAAGCCGGTCGTCGCGCGCCAGCATCTTTTCAAGCGAGGTCATGTAATCGCCCATCGCCCCATCCGGCGGCGCGACAACGGTGGTTGCCCAGGCCATGACGTGATCGGCGGAAAAGACGATGCCGGACCCTTCCAGCGCGAAGGAGACGTGGTTTGCCGTGTGCCCCGGCGTATGGATCGCCGAAAGCGCCCAGCCATCGCCGGAAATCGTCTCGCCGTCGCCCACCGCAACATCCGGCACAAAACCCATGTCGGCGCTTTCGGCAAAGGGGTTTGTCTCGCCCTCATGCAAGGGGCGGGCGGCGCGATGCGGCCCCTCGGCGACGATCAGCGCGCCGGTCGCTTCTTTCAGTCGCCGCGATAAAGGTGCGTGGTCGCGATGCGTGTGGCTGACGAAAATGTGGCTGACGGGTCTGCCGTCGATGGCGGCAAGGAGGGCGGCCAGATGCGCTTCATCTTCCGGGCCGGGATCGATGACAGCGAGCGTATCCCTGCCGACAATATAGCTGTTCGTGCCGTGAAAGGTGAAAGCGGAAGGGTTGTTGACCGTCAGCCGCGCCACCTGATCGGCCACCGGAACGGCATGGCCATAAGCAGGCTCGAACGCCTTGTCGAAAAGCTCACCCGCCATGCCTTTTCCTTCATGCTCGAAAACTCAAGGATGCATATAACCGATGTCGTTGAAAAGTATGCAGCGGATTTGCAATGGCGGATTGCCCGGCGCGCCGACATTTGCTAATCACCCGCCCGTCGGGATGCTCTTTGGCCGCCCGAATCCCTGCTGGGGCGTCGCCAAGCGGTAAGGCACCGGTTTTTGGTACCGGCATTCCCAGGTTCGAATCCTGGCGCCCCAGCCACATCTTTTCAAGATACAGCTCCCTCTCACGGAACCTTCCCATGAAATCCCGCGACATGGTCGTCTATAGCGCCTTGGCGTTGATCTGGGGCCTTTCCTTTCTGGTGTTGATGAAGGCGGTTTATGCCTTCGGCTGGGTCGGGGCTGTTGCGTTTCGTGCCCTCATTGCGTCGCTGACCCTTTATGCCCTGGCGCGGCTCATGCGTCGCAAGCTGGATTTTTCGCTGGGTTGGAAGCCGCTGCTGGTCGTGGGCGCGACGACGGTTGCGGGGCAGTTGATCGGGCTGTCGATTGCCGGGCCGTTGATCGGCACGGCCATGTCGGCCATTCTGGTCGCCACCATTCCGCTGTTTTCCATGATGATCAGTGCCGTCTGGGGGTTGGAGCGCATTAATGCCTCCCGTCTCGCCGGTCTTGGCCTTGGTATCGGCGGCGTCGTGCTGCTGGTCGGCTTTCCCGCCGTGCCGGTGACGGCCGCGTTTCTGGGGGGATGTGCCGCCGCGCTGCTTGGCTCATTTTCCGCCGCCTTTGGCAGCAATTACGCCAGCCGCTGGTTGTCGCGCGCCGGTGCCTGGGAAGTGACGATCGGTGCCTTCTTCTTCGGCGGTGCCATGACGCTGCCGCTGCTTGTGGTCGTTCCGGTGCCAACCGTGCCGGTGCTGGCCGATTATCTCTGGCTCGCGGGCCTGGCCTGCGGCATGAGTGCGCTGACCTATGTCATGTATTTCGGGCTGGTTGCCGCCATCGGCGCGACACGCGCCATCAGCGTGGAATTCGCCGTCACCACGGTGGCCGTCGTCATCGGGGCGCTGGTCTTAAATGAACCGTTTGGGCCGTTGCAGGCCTTTGGCGCGGCGATCATCGTGGCCGGCTGCGCGCTGGTGCTCGGCCTCGTACGCCTGCCAGAACGCACATAAAGGTAGCCCATGAAAAAGCCGCGCCGGATCGCTCCGCCGCGGCTTCATGGTATTGCGTGTGAAGGCGATTACTTCGCCGTCAGGAATTCTTCGCAATAGCTCGGCGCGCCGTTCAGGCCGGGCTTGTCGATGACGGTGCGAACCGAACGGATCACATATTCCGGCGAAACGGTCAGCTGCACTTCGCAACGCAGATATTCGGTGCGGGCTGGCGAAACCAGCTTGCCCTTTTTCTTGTCGTCGCCGGCATACTTGGCCGGAACGGTGCGCGTCTTGTAGCCACCACGCCAGGTGTAGATGGTGGAGGCGCCGGTCTGCTGATCGGCCATCGGCGGGCCGAACTTGGCGAAGAAGGTGCCAGCCTGCTGGCCGTTCCAGCGCGTTTCAATGGGGTTGGGAGCAAGAGTGGTCGTGCAGCCGCCAAGTGCCAGTGCAAGGCCTGCAAGCGTAAGGATGCGGATGTTCATCGGGGTCCGTCCGTGGAAATCGCGGGTGAGTAAGGGCGGTGCCGCTGATGCTGGAACTTACAGCATATGTCGCGGTTTGCATCTTCTGCTCTAGCGGGAATTGCGGCGCTGTCAAATGTGTTCCGCGCTTCCATGCACCGTTTTTTCGCATTTCCGCGCTTTCGCCTGCCGCGCAAGCCCTTGCGCAGTGCGGTGAAAATCGCGCTGCGAAAAAAACAGGCTGAAGGTCTATTTTTTTGCTTGGGGGTGCTTGTGCAGAGAAAAAACCCGGTCTATAGACGGCGCCACTGGTCACGGAGTGTAGCGCAGTCTGGTAGCGCACCACGTTCGGGACGTGGGGGTCGAGTGTTCGAATCACTCCACTCCGACCAGTTGAATTCTCCCGAAAATTCCCCGAAATCAAAGACATCGCGGATATGAACACAAGGCGCGCCGCGCCGCCAAAATGCGTTCTTCTCCTGCGACGCTATATCCTTCGGCATCTGCCGTATTTTTCTCCATATCAATCCGTAAATCGTGATAGTATCACGACAGGTCATTTTGCCGGGGAGGGGAAAATCGACCTGTTGAGGGAACCCTCTGCGTGACTTGTGTGTTGTGTCACTGTCAGGGCGGCAGCGCGCGTTAGGCGTGCCATCTCATCAAGCCCGCCTTGTGACGTGTTCTCAGTATCCTTGCGTTCCGTTTGATTTCAGGGAAGGAGGAAGACATGCCTATGGTGACGATTTCCATTTCGCCGGAACAGGTGCAGCATCTGCGCCTTGCCGTCGAAAGTGGTGCCTATGCCTCGGATAGCGAGGTGGTGCGTGATGCTTTGATGATGTGGTGCGAGGCACGCCATCGTCAGACGCTTCCGCCGGAACCGCCGGGCCGTGTGGCGCTGAACCGCCATTGTGGTCGCGAAAACAAGGATCTGGCCCATCTCAACGTGGGTGATCTTTATGGCGCGCATATCCAGTCGCGCGGCCTGATCTGATCGTTTTGGAAAAGCAAAGCAGCACGCGCCTTAAGCGCGCGTGCGCGCTCCTGCGTCGTTGGGCCTCCTTTTCAAAGGAGGCTTGGTGCTTTATCCCTGTCCGCCGAATCCGCAATAAAAGCGTTATGGGAGATTGCACATGACTTTGCCCGCCGAAATGCGTTTCGTCGACTTGCCGTCCTTCGGCGCGCCCGAAGTGATGGTGATTTCGAAGGGGCCGCTGCCGGTTGCCAAGCCGGGTGAAATTCTCATCAAGGTCGAAGCGGCGGGCGTCAATCGTCCCGATGTGGCCCAGCGCGAAGGCTCTTACCCGGCGCCGAAGGATGCGAGCCCGATTCTCGGCCTTGAGGTGGCCGGCGAAGTGGTGGCGCTCGGTCAGGGCGTGTTCGAATTTGCCATCGGCGACAAGGTTTGCGCGCTGGCCAATGGCGGCGGCTATGCCGAATATTGCACCGTGCCCGCAGGCCAGGCGATGACCTGGCCGGAAGGTTATGACGCCGTTCGCGCCGCAGCCCTTCCGGAAACCTTCTTCACGGTCTGGGCCAACCTCTTCCAGATGGCGGGCCTGACGGAAGGCGAAAGTGTTCTGATCCATGGCGGTACGTCGGGGATCGGCACAACCGCCATCCAGCTTGCCCATGCCTTTGGTGCCAAGGTCTTCACCACGGCAGGCTCGAAGGAAAAGTGCGACGCCTGCCTGAAGCTCGGGGCTGCCCGCGCGATCAACTATCGCGAGGAAGACTTCGTTTCCGTCATCAAGGAAGAAACCGGCAAGCGCGGCGTCGATACCATCCTCGACATGATCGGCGCGGCCTATTTCGAGAAGAACCTTTCGGCGCTCGCCAAGGACGGCTGCCTGTCGATCATCGCATTCCTCGGTGGCTACAAGGCGGAAAACGTCAACCTCACGCCCATCATGGTCAAGCGCCTGACGGTCACGGGCTCGACCATGCGCCCGCGTACCCATGAGGAAAAGCGCGGCATTCGTGATGAACTGGTCGCCGAAGTCTGGCCGCTGATCGAAAGCGGCAAGGTGGCCCCGGTCATCCATACGGTTCTGCCGCTGGAAGAGGTGGTTGAAGCGCACCGCCTGATGGAATCGAGCCACCACATCGGCAAGATTGTTCTGACGCTCTGAAATTTCTCCCGTGCGTGATGCCTTGCCTTTCGTTAAGAAAGGGGCAGATTCATCAAGGGGAAGGCGCGTCTGTTGAGGCGCGCTGCCTCTTACAGGTTTCAGGTTCGGGGTATCACATGCACAATCCGGTCACTGTCGAAGTCACGCGCGGTCCGCTCGTTGAAAGCCGCCATCGCGGCCTTGTGGCCGTGGTCGATACGGCTGGCAAGCTGGTGTTTTCGGCCGGTGATGCCGAAGCGGCCATTTTCCCGCGTTCAGCCTGCAAGGCCATGCAGGCGCTGCCGCTGGTCGAAAGCGGCGCGGCCGATGCCTATGGCTTCACCGACCGGGAACTGGCACTCGCCTGCTCCTCCCATAATGGCGAGGAAGGCCATGTGGAAACCGCCGCCGCCATGCTGGCCAAGGCCGGGCGGGATGTGGAAACGCTGGAATGCGGCGCGCACTGGTCGTCCGACCAGAAAACCCTCATTCATCAGGCCCGCACGCTCGACAAGCCGAATTCGCTTCATAACAATTGCTCGGGCAAGCATGCGGGCTTTGTCTGCGCCTGTTGCCATCAGCATATCGATCCGAAGGGCTATGTGACCTACGAGCATGAACTGCAGCGCCAGATTCGTGGCACGATGCAGGAGATGACCGGCGGTGTTCTGGGCCATGACAATTGCGGCACGGACGGCTGTTCCATTCCCACGTATGCCGTGCCGATCAAGGGGCTGGCGCAGGGCTTTGCCCGCATGGCAACGGGGGACGGCCTTGCTCCCCTGCGCGCCAAGGCCGCCACGCGCCTCGTCAACGCCTGCATGGCCGAGCCGTGGTACGTCGCGGGCTCGGGCCGCGCCTGCACGAAACTGATGGAAATGGCGCCGGGCCGCATCTTTGTGAAAACCGGGGCCGAGGGCGTGTTCTGTGCCGCGATCCCTGAACTGGGGCTCGGCATCGCGCTGAAATGCGAGGATGGCTCCACCCGCGCCGCCGAAACCATGGTCGCGGCGGTGCTCGCCCGCTTCTTCAAGCAGGACGATGCGCTTTACGCCGCATTGATGGGCTTCGCCAACCGCAGCATGTTCAACTGGAATGGCCTGCATGTGGGCGATATTCGCGTCGCCGAGGGTGTGTTTGACGTTTAGGGTCTAAACCAGCAGCATGAGGGAGGACGCCATGCTGACACTTTTTACCGCCAAGGGCAGTTGCGGTCGTGCAAGCCACATCGCGCTGGAGGAATCAGGACTGGCCTTTGAGGTGCAGGTGATCGACCTGGCCCACGGCGACCAGCGTGCGCCGGAATATCTGACGATCAATCCCAAGGGGCGGGTGCCAGCTCTGATCACCACCAGTGGCGTTCTGACCGAAAGCCCGGCGATCCTGTTCTACATTGCCTCCATGGCGACGGCGGTCAATCTCATGCCGAAGGATGACCCCTTTGCGCTGGCGGCCCTCCAGTCCTTCAATGCCTATATCGCCTCGACGGTGCATGTGGCCCATGCCCACGGGCGTCGTGCCTCGCGCTGGGCCGATGCGCCGCAGGCCATCGCCTCCATGCAGGCCAAGGTGGCGGAGAACATGACGGCCTGCTTCCGGCATATCGAGACCAATTATCTGTTCGGCGAATGGGTCATGGGCTCGGCCTACACGATTGCCGATCCTTACCTCTTCACCATGTCCGGCTGGCTGAAGAGTGATGGCGTCGATATCGCGGATTTCCCGAAGATCGCCGACCATTATGCCCGCATGAAGGAACGCCCGGCTG
Source organism: Pseudomonadota bacterium (assembly GCA_020161665.1). Classification (GTDB taxonomy): domain Bacteria; phylum Pseudomonadota; class Alphaproteobacteria; order Rhizobiales; family Rhizobiaceae; genus Ectorhizobium. Next base: position 163,564 of record JAIUPA010000043.1, read on the forward strand.
TGCGCCGCGCCCTTGCTGCTGAGGGGTGACCCTCAGGTCGCCTCTGCCTCGCGGGTTGCCCACATTTTCACGAAAGCGGGGCGGGCCTGAACCTTGGCAAGCCAGCTTTTGAGCGTCGGATAGGCATCCATCAACGCCGTGGCACCCTGCGCGTAGCGGATGACTTCGGCAACGTTGAGATCGGCCACGGTGAAGCGTTCCCCCACCATGAAGCCGGTTTTCGCCAGATGCTGGTCGAGCACGGAAAAAGGACGCTGCAAAAGGCGGCTTGCCACCGCAATCTCTGCCTTGCCGTCTTCCGTCTCGGTCTTTCCGGCATTGATAACGGCGCTGATGCGCAACGCCGTCGTTTCAATCGAGGTCGCGGCAAAGAAGGACCACATGGTCATTGCCGTGTCCTCGGTGAGGTTAGTCGGGGCCAGCGGGCCGCCATGCTTCTTGGCGAGGTGAAGGTTGATCGCCATGGATTCGATCACCACCTGCCCGTCATCCTCGATGCAGGGGATCTGCCCCATCGGATTGATCGCGACGAAGGCGGGCGAGGCCGTGTTGAGCGGGGCATCGGGCGCAAGCGGGTTTTCCATGCGCCGCGCCTGCAGCACCGGAACCGAGCGGAATTCGATGCCGAGTTCATAGGCCAGCCAATAGGTGCGCGTGGCGCGTGAACGATAGGCTCCGTAAATGGTCAGCATGTTTTGTCCTCCCGAATGCAGGTCGCGAGATTTGGATGATTCTGGGCTTTAGGCAAGGGAACTGTTCAATCTGTCCGGTTGCCGGAAATCGAAAGATGCTGGAAGCCGGACGGGCCGTTGGCCAACTCGCCGGTCGCCTTGTCTTTCCAGCGAAAGCCGAGGATGGCACCTTGCGCCGTTTCCGAGAGCAGGTTGTTGGCAATAAGCGTTGCGCCGGCGCCCTCCGCCACCGAAACGGCAATGCCGACCGGGGCCTTGCGAATGACATTGCCGGTGACGGAGACATTGCGCAGATACGGTCCCCATCCCAGTTGCATCGCCCAGTTGGCGCAGTTTTCAATCATGTTGCCGGAAATCGCCGCGTCACCTTCCACCGAAATGCCGATGCCGAAACCCGCATTCTCAGCCGGGTAGGGGCCAACGGAGGAGAGGTTGCGCACGACATTACCGCTGACGGTGGAGATGCGCCCGCCCTCGTTGAGATTGACCACGGCAATGCCATTGGCCGCGCCATCGACGATATTGGCGGAAATCACCGCGCCTTCGAAGCCGAATTCCGCATAGATCGAGGTTTCCCCGACGTTAAGGCAATGATTGCCGGAGATGATCGCGTTGGATGAGGCATTGGCGCGGATGGCCGAAAAGGCGCAATCGCTGATGTGGTTGCTGGTCACACTCACGCTGTCGGCGCGAAACAGGTTGATGCCGTTGCCGTTCTGCCCTGTGCCGCCTGCGGTCGCGCGAATGCGCTCGATGCGGTTGCCGGAAATCAGCGTTCCGTCGGTGCCCTTCGTCCAGCGATGAACGAGAAGGCCGCCATTGCCGCAATCCGCCACGGTGTTTCCGACGATGGAAAGGCCGCGGCTTTCCACCGCGTAAAGCCCGTATTGCGTGGCTCCGGAAAGATGCGAGCGCTCGATGCGTCCGCCGCACCGTTCCAGAACGATGGCACTGCCGCGCGCCCCGGCCACGGCGCAATTGTCGATCACCACATCGCGCACGCCGCGCAGGTGGATCAGGGCCGCGTTTTCGCCCTCCATCCAACCATTGACCCCATCAATCGACAGGTTGGAGAGCGTGATCGCCGCCGCCTCATCGGCCGCCAGCAGAAAGCCTTCGCCGGAATAGATCAGCCGCGACGCACCCGGAACGCCCGTCAGATGCGCACCCGCTGGCAACGTGATGTTGGAGACGCGATAGGCACCGGGCGGCAGAAACACCGGCACCCCGGCGGCACTGGCCTTGTCGATGATCGATTGAAGCTTGCGGCTCTGGTTGCCGGAGGCCTGCGGCAGAAGGCCGTGCTTGCCCGCATCCAGCGAGCCACGCAACGGTGAGCCGATCACCTCGGCATCCTTCGAGGCGGCGGAAGCTGATTCGAAACCGCGCAAAAAGAGAGGCAGGCCCGCCAGGCTCATCAACGCGACGCGTCTTTTGATCATGCTGCACCTCACGCGGTCGAGACACTTTGTCTCACTGAAACGTTGTTCTGCCCGGCGGTTGTCCCACATTCGTATTAATTCGCGGTAAGGATGTGGTCTCGGGAGTTGCCCTTCAGTCGCGGTTGTTTATAGCTTAGCGATATACGCCTGCGATCAGGCGTTTCGGAGACTCTATGGGGCGAAATGAAACCAAGGACAAGGACGTGGTGCCGGTCGAAGGTTCGACGGTAGCGGTTCAGCGTTTTTTGGAATTGCTGGCGGCGCACGGTAATACCGAGGCCCTTGAGACGCTTTCCCTTCTTCCGCTTCTCGATCAGATTTCCTGTGCCTTCACGGCGAAGGACCGGCAGGGGCGATACCTCTTTGCCAACCGCACGGCGATGGAACTGTTTGGTTTCAAGGATGCCGAATCGCTTTTCCTGCGGACATCGTTTGACCCCAGTCTGCATCTCGATGAAGCGACGGTCCTTGAGGTGCAGAACGCCGAAGCACAGCTTCTGACCGGCGCGGTCAAGTCTCTGGAAATCGAGATTCCCTTGCCAGCGGCCAGCAGTCGCGTCGGCTGGCTTCATATTACCAAGACGGCCTGGCGCAATCTCAAGGGCGAGATCATCGGCACACTCACCATGGGCCGTGATGTCACGGATCACCGCCGGGCAGAATTCCTGCGCCGCGGTCATGCCGCCATTCTCGAACAGATTGCCCGCGCCTATCCCTTGCCGGTCGTTCTGGAAGGCCTCGTCACGCTGGTCGAGGCGCAGCTGTGCGGCATTACGGCGTCCATTCTGCTTTACGATGCCGAGAAGGAAGAATTGCGGCCCGCCGTGGGGCCGGGCCTTCCCGTCGAATACACGTCACTTCTGGAAGGATTGAAGCCCGGCGAAAACGTTGGCTCCTGCGGCACGGCGGCGTGGTTGCGCCAGCCGGTGATCGTCGCGGATACGTTCACGGATCGCCGTTGGCAGAACTATACCGAGATGGCGCGCACCTTCGATCTCAGGTCCTGCTGGTCAACGCCCATTCTTGATCCGGCGGGCCATCTGCTGGGCACCTTTGCGCTCTATTCCCACACGGTTCGCGAGCCGACCACCGAGGAAATGGAACTGACGGCGATGGCGACCGACCTTGCGGCCATTGCCATGGCAAGGGCGAAGGTCGAGGAGCAGATCCGCCATCTGGCGATGCATGATCCGCTGACCGGCCTGCCGAACCGGCGCATGTTTACGCAACGGTTTCAGGAACTCATCACGGAATCGATCCGCCGCGAGCGGATTATCGTCGTGGCCTATCTCGATCTTGATGATTTCAAGATGATCAACGACACCTATGGTCATGCCAGCGGCGATCTTGTGCTGCGCGAAGTGGCCAGTCGCCTGATTAAGGGGGTGCGCGGGTCGGATTTGACCGTGCGCCTCGGGGGGGATGAATTCGCCGTGGCCATGCCCTGTGCGCCGGGCGACGAGTTGAGCGTGCGCACCCGCCTGCGCAGTCTGCAGGCCGCGCTGCTCGAGCCAATCCGCATTGATGGCGCAGAAGTCATTTGCGGCTGCAGCATGGGCATTTCGGTCTTCCCCGAAGAAGGCAGCACGCCCGATGAACTGCTCGAAAGCGCCGATGCCGCCATGTATCAGGTCAAACGCGGCCTCGAGTAAGGGGTGGTCATGGCCTGCTGCGTCAAAATGCGCAGGCTAGTGGGGCAGGGCGTTTGCGATAGATCAAGGAGACTATCCGCCCGTCGCATAACTTCCGGTCAAAGACCAATGGAGGTTTAAATGCTTCGTCTCGTCGCAGTGATTTACGTTCTTGTTTCGACTGTTGTCGGAGGCGTCTTCGTGACGGCTCTTCTCGCCATGAACATGATGGATGGCTGGAAGATTGCCGCTGCTTTTGTAGCAGGCATGGTCGTTGCTTTGCCGATCTCCTACGTCGTTGGCAAGAAAATCTACACCGCCGTCACCGCGACGCCCGGTTCGGTTTCCCACGCCTGATTAAGGCTGGGTGTCTCTCCACTTTGTTCCTTGGCGGGAGGCAAGTGGAGAGCGGCATGGGAGACCGGCGCTTTTGCGAGGAAAGCGGTGCGCCGGTCATCCACCCTTTACCCGTGGCAGCACGCGGGTGAACTGGCAATGTGGGCTGCTGCAGATTTTGCGATGAAGGGCGACTTTGGCGGGGCCTGACATCGGTGATCGGTCTGCGCGCCTTCTCTGGCCGTCCGGCGAACGACGCTTCGTTCCCGGACGGTCTTTTTTTTGTGCGTACTGGCAGGCAGGCAAAAGGGGCGCGGTGAAAACCGGCCCCTTGGCTGTTGGATGGCTTACTTCTTGACCGGATGCGCGTCGAGCACTTCAGCGCAACGTGAAAGGCTCATGCCTGCACCATCGGTATCATTCGTGGCGCGGATCATGGCGATGCGCTGGGTGGAATCGGTCGTGATCTGGATTTCGCAGAACAGTTCATCGACGCGGCCGGGCGAGATCATCTGCGGCATGGTGCCCGGTGTGCGCACCATTGTCGTCTGCATTCCGCCGCCGGGCGTGGGGGTGGTCTGAACGGTGGTCGTTGCCGGCGTTCCCGTTGTGTACGAGGGCGCGATGTAGCGGGTCTTGTCGCCGCCATGCCAGCTGTAGACCTCGCCGCCATTACCCATCTGGTAGCTGGCATAGGGTGGGCCATAGCGCATGAAGAAGTTGTCCACCGGCTGGCCGATCCAGCGCGATTGCAGAACCTGCTGGGCTTCTTCGGTCGTGGTGCATGCGCCAAGAGCCAGTGTCAGCAGGGCAAGAGAGCCGACAATACGCAATTTCATGATTGTTCCCCTGAAGAATAGTGAGAATAAACTAGTAGGCGCTCGCAATGGCGGCAATCCGACCGAAGGCGTGCCGATGAAATATGGTTGTTGATAACTGCGGCCTCTGCGAAAGCCTCGCGAAAGCCGTGGCTGCTAGGGCAGGGAGGTTGAAATTCCCTGCGAGCCCTGTGCATGCGACGCTATTCCGCTTTCCGGCATCTTTCGGTCAGGCTTGCCGCCGTTGTGGCGGCGCTGCCCCTGTCCGGTTGCCTTTTCGTGACCGATACCTCACGAACCAATGCGGATGTTTTCGTTTCGGAAACCTGGCCCACCTTTTATCAGCCGCAGCCGCCAAAGCCGGGTCCAGCCCCGCCGAAAACGCCGCTCGGCAAGGCCGTGGCGGAGTTGCCGGGTGGCGAGTTCGTTCGAACGACCGTCAATGATATTTTCGGCCTGCCCGTTTCCTCACCCTTGACCGGCGCGCAGTATGGCGACCTGCGCGATGGCGACCGCACGGTGCCCGCTTTGCCGCTGGACCGTATCGATCCGCGCTATCTGCGTCAGGAAGTCGATTACCCGACGCGCGAAAAGCCCGGCACGGTGGTGGTCGATACCAAGGCGCGCTTCCTCTATTTCATCGAGCCGGGTGGCAAGGCAATCCGTTATGGGGTGGGTCTCGGCCGTGATGGCTACGCCTGGAGCGGGCGCGGCGTGATCCAGTCCAAATCGAAATGGCCGCGCTGGACACCGCCAAACGAAATGGTGGATCGCCAGCCGGATCTCAAATCCGTGTCAGCCGCACGCGGCGGCGCGGTGCCGGGCCTGAATAATCCGCTCGGCGCACGCGCGCTCTACATCTTCAAGGATGGCAAGGATACGCTCTATCGCATCCACGGCACGCCGGACTGGCAATCGGTCGGCAAGGCAACGTCCTCCGGTTGCGTGCGCATGTTCAATCAGGATGTCATCGATCTCTTTGATCGCGTGACACCGAAGTCGGAGATCGTCGTGATCTGATCACGCCGCGACACATCACGGTGATGTGTTGCCTTGGCGATGGTGGCTTTGTGCTGGCGGGTTTATGCATGCGCTTGCGGAACCAAACCCGGTTCCTTTGCGTTGAACCCAAAATACAACGAGAGCATCCCCGCCCCATGCAAGACGTCTCCTTCCCGCGTCGCCGATTTCTGATGTTGACCGCCGTGACGGCCTCCGCCGCGCTGGCCGGTTGCACCACCTCCGTCAGCCCCGTTCGTCCAGCCGTAGCCGCCATGCCGGTCGTGCCGCCACCGCCACGCGGGCGCTCGCCCGAACTGGATGCCATGTACGGAACCATCACCGACGGCGGTTATGTCATTCCGGCTGTTCCCTACTGGAAAATCGACCCGCGCTTTTATCGCCAGCAGGTCGTGGACCCGACCGGCGAACGGCCCGGCACCATCGTTGTCGATACGCCGTCGCGCTTCCTCTATCTGGTCGAGCCGGGTGGAACGGCGATGCGTTACGGCGTCGGCATTGGTCGTGATGGCTTTGCCTGGGGTGGTGAAGGCGTCATCCAATGGCGTCAGAAGTGGCCGAAATGGACCCCGCCGGATGAAATGATCGCCCGTCAGCCCGAGCTTGCCAAATATTCGGCAGACAATGGCGGCATGCCGCCGGGGCTTACCAATCCGCTTGGCGCGCGCGCCCTCTACATTTTCCAGAATGGTCAGGACACGCTCTACCGTCTGCACGGCTCGCCCGAATGGAATTCCATCGGCAAGGCGGCATCATCGGGATGCGTGCGTTTGATGAACCAGGATATTCTGGATCTTTATGATCGCGTTCCCACCAAGGCGCGCATTCTGGTCTGGCAATAAGCCTGCGAAAAGCAATCAGTCGTGCGCGGTCATGAGATGATCGCGCAGGCTTTTCAATTCGTTGCGCAGCTTTGACATGTCATCGTAGCTGCACCCGGTCGCGGCCCCGATCGCAGCCATGACATCCAGAGCCTTCGGCTTGAGGGCGGCACCGGCCTCGGTCAGTGAGATTTTCACTTGCCGTTCGTCCTTGCTGCCACGGCGGCGCGTGACATAGCCCGCCTGTTCAAGGCGCTTGAGAAGCGGCGAGAGCGTGCCCGAATCAAGATTGAGCTTCTCGCCCAGCGACTTGACCGGCTGATGATCCGTTTCCCAGAGCGCCATCATCGCCAGATATTGCGGGTAGGTGAGGCCAAGTGGGTCAAGAAGCGGTTTGTATCGGCGGCTGAGGGCAAGAGAGGCACCATAAAGGGCGAAGCATAACTGGCTTTCCAGCCTGAGATCCTTCTCTCGATCAGCTTTATCCATGTGAAGTGTCCTGCGGCAGATGTCGTCGGTCGGCTTGTCAAATTTTTGGAAACGAACCGTTCGCTAATTCAAGCAGGTACAACGCTGCGTGGCAATGGATAATATGAATTGCAAACAATTAAATTGTGTACTACATAAAATTCAGGAGCAGGAACAGGCCTGCAAGGAGAAAAGGAGAACACAATGAGTGCGATTGTTTACACCACGTCTGCAACGGCTACGGGCGGTGGACGAAACCATGGCCATGCGGTCAGCGCCGATGGTGCGCTGGATGTGACGCTGACATTGCCGAAGGCGATGGGCGGCGATGGCGCCCCGGGTACAAATCCTGAGCAGCTTTTTGCCGCCGGATATTCCGCCTGCTTCCTTGGAGCCTTGCGCTTCGTGGCTGGAAAAAAGAAGGTTCAGCTTCCTGACAACGTTTCAGTGATCGCGGAAGTCGGGTTTGGCCCGCGCGAAGACGGAACCGGGTTCCGTGTTGAGCCGCGCATCTTCGTGGAACTGCCGGGTGTGGCGCGCGAGGTGGCTGAAGAGCTGGCCGCCGAAGCTCACATCGTCTGCCCTTACAGCCACGCTCTGCGCACGACGACTGAAGTTGCCGTCACCGTCCGGTAAGCATCATCCGTTTTCCGGTCTGCCGCATGGTCCCTGCGGCGGGCCGGACAGCGAAATCAGGCCTTGGCGAAGCGCGTCGGCATCCATCGTGGCCAACTCGGCTTCGATTTTTGCGTGTAGTGACCAGCAGGCGGGCAGGGCAAGGACAAGCCGTTTCGCGGATGCCTGCAAGGCGTTGAACTGACAATGACACGCACGTATTGCAGTGCGTGGCGAACTATGTGCCTAATACATCTCGGGGATGTCAGTGTCCGTGTTTGAGGGGTAGGCATGACGGAGCGTTTCGGACAGTTCGTCTGGTATGAATTGATGACGGGTGACGTTCCGGCGGCGCTGGAATTTTACAAGGCCGTGGTCGGGTGGGAAGCGCAGACCTTTCCGGACCCGGCCATGGACTACACGCTTCTGAGAGTTCCGGGTGAGGCCGCCGCTGTGGGTGGCGCGATGACCCTGCAGCCGATCCATGAAGAGCAGGGCATTCCTCCGAACTGGACCGGCTATATCGAGGTCGATGATGTCGATCTTGTCTGCGCCGATATTGTGATGCTGGGTGGTTCGATCCGCCGCCAGCCGGATGAAATTCCAGGCGTCGGACGCTTCGCCGTCGCCGCCGACCCGCAAGGGGCCGTCTTCATCATCTTCCGCCCGACGCCGATGGACGAGCCGCCACCGCCGCTTTTGCCGCATCTGAACGGCACGATTGGCTGGCATGAGCTTTATTGTGCCGACCCGCAGGCCATCTTCCCCTTCTATGAGAAGCTGTTTGGCTGGGAGGCGCATGAGGTTGTCGATGCCGGTGTTCCGGGAGAGGTTCTGCTCTTTTCCATCCGCGGCGGCATTTGCGGCAGCATCGCCCGCATCCCGGAAGGCATGACCATGCCGTTCTGGACCTTCTACGTCACCGTGGATTCGCTGGAGCGAGCCGCAGCCATCGTTACAGAACAGCGCGGCAAGGTGCTTCTCGGGCCGGTGGAAATTCCCGGCGGCAGCGAGATCCTGCATTGTCTCGACCCGCAAGGGGCCTTCTTCTCGCTTGTCGCCGGGGAGTGGTAGCGCTTATCCATCCGGACATGCGCCAAAACGCAGCCAAGCTTTCCTTCAGATGGCGTTGGCCAGCCGGTCCTCGATATAGAGTTCGCGAAGCCGCGCCGTCAGCGGGCCGGGCTTGCCGGTGCCCACAGGCTCACCGTCGATTGCGACCACGGGCATGATGAGCGCTGTCGCCGATGACAGGAACACTTCCGCCGCATTCTTCGCTTCCTCAATGGTGAAGGCGCGTTCCTCAACCTTGATCTGCGCCTTGCGGGCAATATCCATCAGCGAGGCGCGGGTAATGCCGTGCAGCAGCGCGTTGGAAAGCTCGCGCGTCACCACAACGCCGTCCTTCGTCACGATATAGGCGTTGGAAGAGCCCGCTTCCGTTACCTTGCCATCCTCGATGAATAGCACATCTTCCGCCCCGCGCTCATGCGCTTCCATCTTGGCCAGCGACGAATAGAGAAGCTGCACCGTCTTGATCTGGCGGTTGACCCAGCGGCCTTCCGGCATGGAAATGACGCCGATGCCGGTCTGCCACTTCGGATTGTCGAGCACGTTGCGCGCCTGCGTGTACATCACGAAGGTCGGCGTGAGGTTCGGCGAATAGATAAAATCGCGATCCTCCGCGCCGCGCGAAATCTGCAGGTAGATCGCACCATCGGTGAAGTTGTTGCGCTCTGCGATTTCGCGGTGAAGCGCCAGAAGCTCGTCACGCGTCACCGGGCAGGGGATGTTGAGTGACGCCAGCGAGCGGGCCAGCCGCGCCGCATGGCCTTCGAAATCGATGAGCTTGCCGCCGACCATGGCGGTCACTTCATAGATCGCATCCGCAAAGGTGAAACCGCGGTCGAAGACGGAAATCTGGGCATTGACCTCATCGACCCATTCCCCGTTCACATAGACAATTCTCATATCCGTTCGTCCCGTCGAGCATTTCCAGCAAAAGCGCAAGGCGGTTTTGCGTCCGGACAATGCGTGAAAATAAAGACTGAGAGGAGTTCAGTGTTTCCGGGAAACGCTGAACTTCTCGAGGCTCAGCGCTTCAGGCTGCCGAGAATGCCGCGAATGATGGCCCGGCCGACCTGCGTCGCCACCGTGCGGGCGGCACTCTTCATCGCCGCTTCGATCACCGTTTCGCGCTGATAACCGCTGGTGCGGGTGCGCGGCTTGGAAGCAGGCTCTTCGCTCGTCTTGTCATTGCCAAAGCCCGGCAGCGACCAGCGCCCGCCAGCAGACCCTTCCTGCACGCCATCGCGCTGGCGCTGTTCGGCGGCTTCCTTCTGGGCTGCCGCTTCAGCGGCCTTTTCGGCGCGGGCATTGAGGATTTCGAAGGCCGATTCGCGGTCGATGTCCTTGTCATACTGACCGGCAATCGGGCTCATGGCGATGATCGAGGCGCGCTCGGCATCCGTCACCGGGCCGATGCGGCCAGACGGCGGGCGGATCAGCGTGCGCTCCACCATGGAGGGAATGCCCTTGCCTTCCAGCGTCGAAACCAGCGCTTCACCCGTGCCAAGCGTGGTGATCGTCTTGGCCGCATCAAAGGCCGGATTGGGACGGAAGGTTTCGGCTGCCGTCTGCACGGCCTTCGTCTCGCGCGGGGTGTAGGCGCGCAGCGCGTGCTGCACGCGGTTGCCAAGCTGGGCGAGCACCGTTTCCGGCACATCAAGCGGATTCTGCGTCACGAAGTAAACGCCAACGCCCTTGGAGCGGATGAGGCGAACCACCTGTTCAACGCGCTGCACCAGAACCTTCGGCGCATCGGTGAAAAGAAGGTGGGCTTCATCGAAGAAGAACACCAGACGCGGGCGTTCCGGATCGCCCACTTCCGGCAGTTCCTCGAAGAGTTCCGAGAGAAGCCAGAGCAGGAAGGTCGCGTAAAGGCGCGGGTTCATCATCAGCTTTTCAGCCGCCAGAACGGAAATCGCGCCGCGACCGTCATGGGTGGTGCGCATGATGTCGCGAATGTCGAGCGCCGGTTCACCGAAGAAATATTCGGCACCCTGCTGTTCCAGCACCAGAAGGCCGCGCTGCAGCGAGCCGACGGAGGCCTTGGAAATCAGGCCGTACTGGCTGGAAAGCTCGCTCGCGTGCTCGCCCATGTAATTGAGAAGGGCCTGGAAGTCCTTCAGATCGAGCAGCGGCAGCCCGGCCTGATCGGCAATCTTGAAGGCAATGTTGAGAACGCCTTCCTGCGCTTCCGAGGCATCCATCAGGCGGGCGAGAAGCAGCGGCCCCATTTCCGCGATGGTGGTGCGAACGCGGTGGCCCTTTTCACCGTAAAGGTCCCAGAAGAGCACCGGAAATTCCTGAAACTCGTAATCGGTGAGACCGATCTGCTGGGCGCGCTTCAAAAGGAAATCCTTCGGCTCCCCCTTGGCGGCGATGCCGGAGAGATCGCCCTTGATGTCGGAGCAGAACACCGGCACCCCGGCATTGGAAAAGCCTTCGGCCAGAACCTGCAGCGTCACGGTCTTGCCGGTGCCGGTGGCCCCGGTAATCAGCCCGTGGCGATTGCCGAACTTGAGGTCGAGATACTCGCCCTTGTTGAGGCTGTCGTCGGGATTGCGGCTGCTGCCGAGATAAAGCTTGCCGTCCTGAAGCATGATGCGCTTAACGCCTCCTCGAAGGGCGGGGGTGGGGCAAAGCTGCCCGTCCGGCCTTTTTCATTGATTCATCATCCACGTCTTATAAGGACAGAGCGGTGTGGGGACAATGTGTTCGCGCATGCGTCCTTGCCGCATATCCGGCATTTCAGGCCCGCCACATCTCAAGGCATACTTGTCTTTGGCGAAAACTTGAATTACCTTGACGTTCACGTAAATAACGGAGGAATTCCATGAACGATATCATCTCCCAGATTGCCGAGCGCACCGGGATCAGCCCGGAGCTTGCGGAAAAGGCCGTTGGCATGATGCTGGGCTTCCTCCAGCGCGAAGCCGATGACGGCCCGGTCACCAAGATGATCGAAGCCTTTCCGGGCGCGACGGAACTCGTCGCCAAGTATAACGGTGAAGGTCAGGGCAAGGGTCTGCTCGGCGGCCTCATGAGCGCCATCGGTGGCGGCGGCATCATGGGCCTCGGCCAGCAGCTGATGTCTCAGGGTCTCGGCATGAGCGAAATCGGCACGCTGGCGCGCGAAACCATCGCCGTTGGTCGCCAGTATGCGGGTGACGAAGTGGTCGATAACGTGATCGCCTCGGTCCCCGGCCTCAAGCAGTTCGCCTGAAACCAATGAATGCCTTCGGGCAGAGCGGTCCTCGAGTTCCCCTTCTCCCCGCGAGCGGGGCGAGGGGGAGGAGAGGCTGGTGATTGCCGCAAGAGGCAATGCAAGGACGTTGCAAGCCGTTTAAGCCCCCGGAGTGTTCGGGGGCTCAGGCTCCTGACAAAAGTCTCAAACCTCTCTTTTCGTCATGGTCGGGGTTGACCCGACCATCCCAAATCTTCGGGTGATGGATCCTTGGGGCAAGCCCGAGGATGACGGGAGTGGGTAAGGCAGGGTTTGTCATCAACCCTCAGCCCCCGGATCACTCCGGGGGCTTTTTGCGTTCAGGCCTTCACGGCAATGATGAAGATGCGCGGGAAGCGCAACAGGCGGCGGCCATCGGCCATCGGCGGATAGGCCTTGTCGATACGGGCGCGATAGGCCTCCAGATAGGCATCCACATGCTCCGGCCCGGCGGCATCGAGATAGGGGCGAAGCCCGGTGCCCTTCACCCATTCGACAATCGCATCGGCGCTCGCCATCGGGTGGTTATAGATCGTGTGCCAAACATCGACGCGCTTGGCCTTCGGTCCCAAACGGTCGAAATAGGCGGAAGGGGCGGGCAGATGGGCGCGGCGCACGCGGCCCCCCTCAAAAGCGGGCGCCCAGGGGCCATCGGCCCCCGCCGCTTCCATCGAGACATGCGATGGCTCGCCGAGATTATCCGGCATCTGGATCGCCAGAACGCCGCCCGGCTTCAAACCGTCCATCAGATGCGACAGTACGGAGAGATGATCCGGCACCCATTGGAAAACGGCGTTGGCGTACAGCAGATCGACCGGCTCTTCCGGCACCCAGGTTTCAAGGTCCGCCTTGAAGAAGGGCGTTTCCGGCAGGCGTTTGCGCGCGCCGATCAGCATGTTATCGTCGCTGTCCATGCCCGTGACGGCGGCAGCACCAAAGCGCTCGATCAGAAGCTCGGTGGAATTGCCGGGACCGCAGCCAAGGTCAATGGCGCGGCTCGCCTCGCCAAGCGGCACCTGCGCCAGCAGGTCGCGCGCCGGACGCGTCCGCTCATCCTCGAATTTCAGATATTGTCCGACCGACCACGCCATGTTTTCCTCCCTTTCGATCCTTGATCTTCAAGTCGCTATTTCGATGATGGTTAGACGCCGGGGTCAAGCCCGACCATCCGACAAGGCCCGTCAAACCGTGCCGGGGCTGCATCAGTTTTTGTGATGCATTCGTCACGCCAACGTTTTGATTTGGTGGAAATTTCTCCTGAATTGCCGTTTGCCCGCGCGGCCAGCGGCAAATCTTGTCCTGCTGGACAAATTTGTTCTTGACCTTGCCCGGCCCGCTGGCCTTCAGTGCAAGCGAAAATGGCTTGGAGTCGAGAAAATGGCAGTCGATACTTCCCCGAAATCCGTGACCTGGACCTATGTTGATGGCGAGTGGCTGCCGGGCAATCCGCCGCTCATCGGCCCCACCTCGCATGCCATGTGGCTGGCTTCGACGGTGTTCGATGGTGCCCGCTGGTTCGATGGTCTGGCCCCCGATCTTGATCTCCACTGCCAGCGCGTCAATCGCTCGGCAATCAACATGGGCATGAAGCCGCTCTTTTCGGCGGAAGAAATCATGGCGCTGGTTCTGGAGGGCGTGAAGCTCTTTGACGGCAAGACGGCGATCTACGTCAAGCCGATGTACTGGGCCGAACATGGTCGCCCCGGCTCCATCGTAGCGCCCGATCCGGATTCGACCCGCTTTGCGCTCTGCCTGTTCGAAGCGCCGATGGGGGCAGGGGCAGGCACCACGCTGACGGTTTCGCCCTTCCGCCGCCCGACACCGGAAACCGCCATGACCGACGCCAAGGCGGGTTGCCTTTATCCCAACAGCGGCCGCGCCATCATCGATGCGCGCAATCGCGGTTTCGACAATGCCCTGATGCGCGACATGAACGGCAATGTGGTGGAAACGGCCGCCTCGAATATTTTCCTCGTCAAGGACGGTGTTGTCCTGACGCCGGTGGCCAACCGCACGTTCCTGGCGGGCATCACCCGCGCCCGCGTGATGGGTCTTCTGCGCCAGAACGGTTTTGAAGTGCGCGAGGCCACGCTTTCGGTTGAGGACTTCATGGCTGCCGATGAAGTGTTCTGCACCGGCAACTATTCCAAGGTCTCGCCGGTGACGAAGCTGGATGATCGCGAATTCCAGCCGGGTCCGGTCGCCGCCAAGGCGCTGGATCTTTATATGGACTGGGCGCGCTCAAGCGCGGACATGTGACGCGGGTTCCGCCGCTTCGTGTTCAGCGGCGGAACAGTTTCCCCCAGTTGTAAAGAAATTTGGAACGAAGTGTCAGGGACTTGGATGTCTTTTTGACGTTTTGCAGGTTGCCTCGACCGGGGTCCATCCCTATGTTCTCTCTATCAGTTTCCGTCTTGCAGCCAAGGAGAATTGACCAATGGCTTTTGAACTTCCTGAACTCCCCTACGACTACGACGCCCTTGCCCCTTTCATGTCGCGCGAGACGCTGGAATACCACCACGACAAGCACCACAAGGCCTATGTCGACAACGGCAACAAGCTGGCTGCTGAAGCTGGTCTGTCCGATCTGTCGCTCGAAGACGTCGTGAAGAAGTCGTTCGGCACGAATGCCGGCCTCTTCAACAACGCGGCCCAGCACTACAACCACGTTCATTTCTGGAAGTGGATGAAGAAGAACGGCGGCGGCACCAAGCTGCCGGGCAAGCTCGAAGCCGCGATTGCTTCCGACCTCGGTGGCTATGACAAGTTCAAGGCTGATTTCGTTGCGGCTGGCACCACGCAGTTCGGCTCCGGCTGGGCCTGGCTTTCGGTCAAGGATGGCAAGCTCGTCATCTCCAAGACCCCCAACGGCGAAAACCCGCTGGTTCACGGCGCATCGCCGATCCTCGGCGTCGACGTGTGGGAACACTCCTACTACATCGACTACCGCAACGCTCGTCCGAAGTACCTCGAAGCCTTCGTCGACAGCCTGATCAACTGGGATTACGTGGCCGAGCTTTACGAAGCCGCCACCAAGTAATCGGGTGGATTTAAGAGACGCCCGGCGCCTCTCTGTTCGTCATGGTCGGGCTTGACCCGACCATCCAGACATTATCAGGGCCAAAAATTCTCAGGGATTGGATCCTCGGGTCAAGCCCGAGGATGACGGAAGTCGGAGTGACGTTTTCGCGTTTCTTTTTCATTTGGCTTTCGCCCATTCACGAACCCCCGGCCGCAGGGCCGGGGGTTCTGTTTTTGTGAACACTGAATCAAGCGTTTCGATACGGTGTCTCAAAAAGATGTGACTTTGCCATTCTCCGCGCCCGATGCATGAATGACCAATCGACGGCGAACCCTTGCCCGTCGTAACCGAGGAGACCCCCATGAATTTCAAGCCTGTTCTTGCCGCAGCCCTGGTCGCCGCGTTCTGTTCCTCCACCGTCATGGCTGCCGAGCCGCAGGAAGTACGCCAGCAGGAAATGAAGGCCGGTGGCGAAGCCTTCGGCGCGATGGCGGCTATTGCCAAGGGCCAGAAGCCCTATGATGCAGCGGTGGTGAAGGCCTCGCTCGAAAAGCTGGCCGAAGTCAGCAAGGACTTCCACAACCATTTCCCGAAGGGCTCGGAAACTGGTTATGAGAGCGAAGCAAGCATCAAGATCTGGGAAGATTCCGCAGGCTTCAAGGCGGCCAACGACAAGTTTGCCGCTGATGTAGCCTCCGTTCTGGCCGCTCTTCCGGCCGATCAGGCGGGTGTGACGGCTGCCGTTGGCACCATCGGCGCCAATTGCGGTGCCTGCCACCAGACCTATCGCGTCAAGCGCTAAACAAGATATGGCATTGGCCACCCGGCACACGCTGCCGGGTGGTTTGCATTCAGGACAGGCTCAGAGGCGACACCTGTCGCCCCGTTCAAAAGGGAGGCCACTATGCGGCTCAAATCCGTTGTCGCAGGTCTGGTCGTTCTGGCCGCCATCGGGGCAGGCGGTGGCCTTTGGCTGACCGCACCCAAGCCCTTGCCGGAGAGCCACTGGCAGGCCTTGGCCGCGCCCGATCTTGGCAATGGCGAGCGCATATTCAACGCGGGCGGCTGTGTCAGCTGTCACGCCGCGCCGGGCGCGGAAGGTGATGCCAAGCGCGTGCTCTCGGGCGGTCTGGCGCTGAAAAGCCCGTTTGGCACGTTCCATGTCCCCAATATCTCGCCCGACCCGAAGGCGGGCATCGGCGAATGGACGCTGGCTGAATTCGGCAATGCCATGAAGCGCGGCGTGGGCCGCAATGGCGAGCATCTCTATCCGTCCTTCCCCTATGGCTCCTATGCCCGCATGAAGGATCAGGATATTGCCGATCTCTATGGCTTCATGAAAACCCTGCCGGTGAGCAACAACATTGCTGCGCCGCATGAACTGGGTTTCCCGTTTAATATCCGGCTGGCGGTGGGCGGTTGGAAGCTTCTCTATTTCAACGATGCGCCGCGTGTGGAACTGGCCGGTGCCGATCCGCAGGTTCTGGCCGGTCAATATCTCGTCGAAGGGCCGGGCCATTGCGGCGAATGCCACACACCGCGCAATGCGCTGGGCGGTTTCAAGGCGGGTGAATGGCTGGCCGGTGGGCCGAACCCGGAAGGCGAGGGCCGCATTCCCGACATCACCCCCGGCTCAAAGACCATGGGCGCGTGGAGCACGGACGAAATTGCCGCCTACCTCGAAACGGGCTTCACGCCGGACTATGATTCCGTCGGTGGCTCGATGGTCGATGTGCAGCAGAACATGGCCAGGCTGAAGGCCGAGGACCGAGCGGCAATCGCCGCCTATCTGAAGGCCGTACCAGTTCGATAAACCGCAATAGCGATCATCCCCGGGGTGAGCCCCGAGGATGACGACGCAGGTCTGGGATGCTAGCCCTTACGAGGCCTTGCGATAGGCCGCCGGGCAATGTTCTTCGGCAAACTGGGCGATATAGCCATCGGCTTCGGGTGTCAGCACCCCAAGGGCCGCCAGCATTTCACGGGCAAAGCTGATCGGCGCTTCGCCGGACGCGGTTACGATATTGCCGTCGCGCACCGCAAACGGCACGTCCAGATAGCTCGAATGGCCATGGTAATGCTCAGTCCGCGACAGAAAAGCGAGCGAGTTGGACGTATGCGCAATAGCGCGCAGGATGCCGGTGCGGGCAATCGCCAGTGTTCCCGCGCAAATGCCGCCCACCACCTTGTTGTTGCGGCGGAAGGCCCGAACGGCGGGGCCGATATCCGGGGCGTCCTCCCGCTCCCAGATCAACCCGCCGATCACAGCCAGACCGTCAAACTCTTCCGGCTTCAACTCTTCCAGCGCACCATCGGGCGTTACACGCAGCCCGCCCATCGACGTGACCGGATTGCCGCCCGGCGTGACGACGGTGATTTCAACATCAAGATAAGACCGGGCAGTCGCGGTCAAAAGACCCGCTTCCCAATCGGCGTAGGACTCGGTCAAAAGCACGGCTAGTTTCGGCATATCATCCTCCCAGATGTTGTCCCGACAAAGATAGGGCAGTCCTTCAATCAGGCAATGGCCTGCAGGTAGCGCATGCCCGTGACGGGCCGCGGCAAAAAGTCCATCTGCTCGTAAAAACGATGCGCGGCGAAATTTCCGGTGGCGGCGCTGACCGAAAGGAAGTCGCAACCGGCTTTTTGCGCGTGCGTCCGGGCGCGGTCGATCAGGTGCTGGCCGATGCCATGGCCGCGATGGCCGTCAGCCACGTAAAGGTGATGCACCTCCATGCCACGCTTGCCTTCCTGCGCCCTGTAAAGCGGCACGAGAATGGCGTAGCCGATCAACCCCTCATGGCCCGCATCCGCCACGAAAGCCGTGACCCACGGGTGCGGGCCGAACAGGTCGCGTTCCAGATGTTCAGGCGAGGTTTCGGCGGCATCCCCATGATGGGCAGCGAGCGCCGTAATCATGATGACAAGCTGGGGGACATCCTCCAAGCGGGCCGGGCGGATATTGACCACCGGCGGGCGGGGCAGGGTGATGGCGGTGTCTTCGGTCATTTCCAATGCATCCTCGGTGTGCCGTCAGGATGCTTGTGAAACAACAAAGCCGCCTGACGGCGGCTTGTTGACAAAACGATCTGTCGAGCCGCCCTTTACAGGTAGGCCCAAAAATACTTGGCAGCAATGTGTGCGCGAGCTTCGATCATGCGCGATTGATGCGCCTGATTTTTCCAACTGTCAAGCGGCAGGGTGTCAATGCGTCCCGCAACATTGCCCATGGTCGGAAAGCGCTTCCAGAACCCGGCACTCCTTCACCGCATGGTTCCCGTCGCACAGGGCAACAATACGCGCCAGTTCCGCTTCAAGCTTCTGCAGGCGCTCGATACGTGCCCGCACATCGGCCAGATGCTCCTGCGCAATCCGGTTCACGCCATCACACGGGGCATCCGGGTGGCCGGAAAGGGCAATCAGATCACGGATCGCATCAACCGATAGACCAAGGTCGCGACCGTGGCGGATAAAAGTCAGGCGGTCGAGATCCGACTGGGTGTAGCGCCGCTGGTTGCCTTCGCTGCGTTCCGGCTCACTCAGCAACCCCGTTTGCTCGTAATAGCGGATCGTCGGAACCTTGACGCCCGCGCGTCGCGAAAGTTCACCAATGGTCAGCATGACGGCCTATCTCCAAAACAGCTCTAGTCTCTGGAGATATAGCGCCCCTGCGGCAGAACTGTGAAGTGGATTTGCGCCAACTCCTGGTGGAGCATCGCTCCGATGCTCTATCCAATCCGGGCGTTGAAAACCGGGCGTGATTGGCGTGGGGCGGGCAGGAAGCCGATGCCGAAATGGCGGCGAATATCGGCGGCCACTTCGCTCTCGATCCGGTCGCGCTCGGCGGCTGGCAGGCGGGCGAGCGCCGCCTCACTCTGGCCAAGGCGCATGAGGCTGTCACGCCGCAGCTTTTCGGGCGTCGGCATGGCCTGAAAGCGGGCGAGTGCGGCTTTGAGCCGTTCGGTCGCCTGTTCCGGCTGGCTTTCCATCAGACGCACGAGGCGCAGCACTTCGGCAAGGGAAGGACCATCCAAAGCATCGGAGGATTTGAGCGCGGAAAGCGCCTCGGTAATGGCGTCCATGCTCCTCGCATCAAAGGCGGAGGTGGCGAAATCAAAGTCAGAAAATGCGGGCTTGGCGTCAGTCATGAAATGCTCCCTGGGAGGAAAAAAGAAAGGCATGCCATGCTTATGAGGTGAGCATGGCATGCCTTGACTGTGCGAAGCTTGCGTCAGAGTGAGAATTCTTGCCTTTTATGCCTTGCCGACCACCTTCAAGGCATAGGCATATTCGAAGGCGACTTCCTCCAGACGCTGGAAGCGGCCGGATTTACCACCGTGACCGGCGGCCATATTGGTTTTGAGAAGAACCGGGTTGCCACTGGTGGAATGAGCGCGAAGCTTGGCAGCCCACTTGGCCGGTTCCCAATAGGTCACGCGCGGATCGGTGAGCCCCGCCAGCGCCAGAATGGGCGGATAGGGCTTGGCAGCCACGTTGTCATAGGGGCTGTAGGCGGCAATCCACCCGTATTCTTCGACCGACTCGATGGGGTTGCCCCATTCCGGCCATTCCGGCGGGGTGAGCGGCAGCGTATCGTCGAGCATGGTGTTCAACACATCGACAAACGGCACGGCGGCGATAAGCCCCGCGAATTTCTCCGGCGCCATGTTCGCCACGGCCCCCATCAGCATGCCGCCCGCCGAACCGCCTTCAGCAACGATGCGGTCGTGAGACGTGTAACCCTTGGCCACCAGATGATCGGCAGCGGCGATGAAATCGCGGAAGGTGTTGGCCTTGTTCGCCATCTTGCCGTTTTCATACCAGGCAAAGCCCTTGTCCTTGCCGCCGCGAATATGGGCGATGGCATAGACGAAGCCACGATCGACCAGCGACAGGCAGGAGGTGCTGAAACCGGCCGGGATGGTGATGCCATAAGCGCCATAGCCATAGAGCAGGCAGGGGGCGGAACCATTGAGCGCCGTTCCCTTGCGGTAAAGCAGCGAGACCGGCACCAGTTCGCCGTCATGGGCGGTCGCGAACACGCGCTCGGTCACATAGTCGTCGGGGTTATGGCCGGACGGCACTTCCTGCGTCTTGAGCAGCACACGCTCACGCGTTGCCATGTTGTAATCGTAAAGCTGCGAGGGCGTGGTCATCGAGGAATAGCTGAAGCGGATCACATCCGTGTCGTATTCCGCGGCCCCCGACAGGCCGAGCGAATAGGCCTGCTCGTCAAAGGCAATGGCATGTTCCTCGCCGCTTAGGCGGTCACGGATGACGATGCGCGGCAGGCCATCGCGACGCTCCAGCCACACGAGATGGCGGGCATAGGCCATGTGCGAGAGAATGAGGCGACCCGGTTCATGCGCCACCACGTCGGTCCAGTTTGCCCGACCCGGTGCTGTCACAGGGGCCGAGACGATCTTGAAATCCTTGGCATCGTCCGCATTGGTCAGGATGAAGAAGACATCACCGCCCTCGGTCATGGAGTATTCGACGCCATCCTCACGTTCGGCCACCACAAGCGGCTCGGCGGTCAGGTCCTTGGTCGAGAGAATGCGGTATTCGGAGGTCTCATGGTCGTGAATGTCGATGAAGATGAAGTCATCCAGCATCGAGCCGCCAACGCCCATGAAAAAGCCGGGGTCGGTCTCCTCATAAACCAGCCGGTCGGAAGATTGCGGTGTGCCGACCATGTGGTGGAATACCTTGGACGGGCGATGGTTTTCGTCCTGAAGCGTGTAGAAATAGCTCTTGCCGTCCGGCGCGAAAGCCCCGCCGCCGCCGGTGTTTTCCACGATATCGCCGGTGTCCTTGCCGGTTTCGAGATCGCGCAGCTTCAGAGTGAAATACTCAGACCCCTTGTCGTCATAACCCCAAAGGCCAAAACGGTGATCGGGCGAGCGGGAAAGGCCGGCCAGACGGAAGTAATCCTTGTCTTTCGCCTCGTCATCGCCGTTGAGCAGAACCACACGTTCTCCGCCATCCCGCGCCTCGCGGAAGTAATGCGGCTGCTCGCCGCCGGTCACGAAAAGCGAGCCATAGGCATAGGGTCCGTCCTTCACCGGCACGGAGCTGTCGTCCTGCTTGATGCGGCCCTTCATTTCCTCAAACAGCGTTTCGCGAAGGGCGGCAGTGCCCGCCATGGCCGCGTCCACATAGGCGTTTTCCGCCTCCAGCATGGAACGGATGGCCGGGTCGAGAAGAGAGGTGTCGTGGAAAACCGCCTGCCAGTTATCGGCGCGCAGCCAGGCATAGTCATCCGTGCGCGTGATGCCGTGGCGGGTGTCGGAAACCGGACGGCGCTCGACGGCGGGGGCGGCGGGAAGCGTATCAAAAACATGAGAGGACAAGGCGAATTCTCCGGGGACTGTATCTCCCAGAGATAGGCGGATGCCTGCCCCGCCGCAAGGCTTGGGCGGCGAGGAAGGTCAGCTCGGCAGCACGGGGCGCTCTTTTCGGTGAATGACAAGTTCATCGAGGATCGTCATGACGATCAGCGAAACGGGAAGCGCCAGCATCGCGCCCGCGGCCCCCCACATCCATGTCCAGAACAGGATGGCGATAAAGATCAGGAACGGGTTGATTTCCAGCCGCTTGCCGATGACCGAGGGGACAAGAAGGTTCTCGACTAGCATGTGCAGGAAGAAATAGGCGATGGCGGGCAAAAGTCCGCCGATCAGCGTGTCGTTGGCAATCACCCCGGCAATGGCCAAGGCTGCCGTCATGGCGGCAAAGCCAAGGAAGGGCACGAAGCTCGACAGGAAGGCGAGGAAACCCCACAGAACCGGCATGGAAAGGCCACCTGCTGCGGCGATGATGGCAACGGCGATGCCGATGCCGCCATAAATCAGGCTGGCGGTGGCGAAGTAGAAGCCGAGAACTTCCTCGATGGCGTTGACGACGCGGATGATCGAAAGCCGCTTTTCCCGCTGTGAAAACATCATGATCAGGCCCTTGCGCAGTTGCACACGCCCGGCCAGAAACAGCGCCAGTGCGGCAAAGAAGATCAGGGTCTGGATCAGGAGCGGAATGACGTTGCTGCGCGCCACGGAAAGGACGCTGCCCGCATTTTCGATGACGCTTTCCAGCGATACCTTGCCGCTCAGCGTCTGCGGTGTGATGTTCAGCCACTTGTAGTGTTTGAGAAGCGGCACCAGACGGTCGCGCGCCTGCTGGGCAAGGTCCGGGGATTGCTGGGCAAGGTTGGTCAAGGGCTCGATCAACGCGTTGACCGTGAAAAAGCTGACCACGAAGAACCCGGCGGTGAGAAGCAGGCCGGCCAGCACGGGCGGAATGCCCGCCTTACCGAGGCGCGCTGCGGCCCGGCTCATGATGAGGCCGACCACCACCGCGAAGGTGACGGGCATGAGAATGATGGACAGGCTTTCAATCACCACGAAACAGGCAATCACGAACAGCCCGATCATCGACCAAGCCATAGCGGTTTGCAGGCTGCCGCGATGCGGTGCGTCGCCGGCTTTCGCCTCCATCTCCGCCGAAACCCGTTCGTCCATGTATGCCCCCGTTGTTGCGTGGCACAATAACACGGAAAACGCCGGGAAGG
Organism: Pseudomonadota bacterium; assembly: GCA_020161665.1. GTDB lineage: Bacteria > Pseudomonadota > Alphaproteobacteria > Rhizobiales > Rhizobiaceae > Ectorhizobium. The sequence goes on from JAIUPA010000043.1 coordinate 186,284, forward strand.
TTCCCGGCGTTTCAGCGTTTTCAACAATTGTCGTTCAAGTGGTAAAGACGCTCAGGCGGTGAGGCGAACGCCGATCCCGAACGGATCGATCACTTTTACCGCATCACCGTCGGAAACGGCCTTGATGTCGAGCGCTTCGGCAGCCTTGACGGCGGCATCAAGCGCGGCCTTGTCGTTAAAGGTCAGCGTGTAGTCGGCAAGCCCCGTCAGGCCCGTTTCGCGCGGCGAAGCACCGTTCGAGTTCCACACATTGGCAGCAATGTGATGGTGATAGGCGCCGCTCGCATAGAAATGCGCGCCCGGATAGGTCGCCATCAGCTTCAGGCCGAGCACATCGCGATAAAAGGCGTCAGCCTTCGGAATGTTGCCCACCTGCAGGTGAATGTGGCCAATCGCCGTGCCATCCGCCATGCCGCCATAGGTCTGGTCCGGCACGCTGTCGTAAAGCGCCTGCAGGTCCATGTGGAGCGTCGACATTTCCACCTGTCCGTCCGGCTTGTAGGTCCATTCCATCGGCGAACGGTCGCGGTAAACCTCGATGCCGTTACCTTCCGGGTCGGAGAGATAGATGGCTTCGCTGACGAGGTGATCCGAGGCGCCGTCAAGCGCCACGCCGCTATGGGCCGCATGGCGCAGCCAGCGGGCAAGCTCGGTGCGATTCGGCACGAGGAAGGCATTGTGGAACAGACCGGCAGAGCGGCGCGAACCGCGCCGAATATCCTTTTCGCTCGAGAGCGTCAGGAACGGACGGTCCCCCGCGCCCAGCAGGACGCCGGACGCGCTACGCTCGAATTCCTTGAAGCCGAGCATCCTCTTGTAGAAATCCGCCATCATGTCGAGGTCGGCAACGGCCAGATGCGATTGGCCGACATAAGAGGGGCGGGTGAGGGCGAATGAGGTCGTAATCGGATCAGACATGGCAGTGGCTCCAGCGCGGGAAACATCAAGCGTGGCGGCTCCGGCCGCCGCGAAGGCAAGCAAATCTCGTCGTGTGAACTCTGTCATGGGCCTGCCTTCGTTCCCTTTCGATGACCCATATCTAGCGAAAATCCATCGTTCACAAAAGAAGGTCTTTCTTTGATTTATCGTCAACAAAACAAAGACGACGAAGGTGCTCGAATTGATCTTGATCAATGCAGGCGACGGCGCGAAGATCGAAACTGCATCCAACACAACAGAGGTGCGGTTCCTGACAAGGAAAGAGGAGATTGGTCATGTACAAGAAAATCATCGTTCCGGTTGACGTCGGCGCCCTCGACAAAGGTGAAAAGATCCTTGCGAAAGCAGCGGCTCTTTTGGATGCCGGCGGCGAAGTGGTGCTTCTCAACGTGCTTGAGGACATGCCGGGCTATCTGGCGATCGACCTGCCCGTGGACCTGATGGAAAACGCGCTGGGCGAGAACAAGGCCAAGCTGGTTCAGCTGAAAGAAAAGCTCGGGCTCAACGCCAAGGTTGAAATCCGCAGCGGTGCCGCCGCTCGCGAAATTCTGGCCGCCGCTGAAGAGCATGGTGCGGATCTCGTCATCGTCGCTTCGCATCGTCCCGATATCAGCAATTACTTCATTGGCGCGACCGCAGACCGCGTTGTGCGCCATGCCAAGTGCTCGGTGCTGGTCGACCGTTAAGGTTCGAAGAAGCCCGTCGGCGTCAACAACATGCCAAACATGAAATGCCGCCGGGCGCGCCGGTCCTTGTCGGACGGGGCGCGCCTGAGGAGCGGCTGCCCGCATAAGAATCACAATGGGCACCCGTCAAAACATCAGAGGAGACACCCATGGACACGCACGCCTATGAGGCCGTTCTGCTGAAGCGCAAGCAGGAGCTGGACCGTCGCCTGCACAAGATCGAGGCTGATTTTGAACAGCCGCGCAACCCGGATGACGATGATCGCGCCATCGAGCGCAGCAATGACGAGGTTCTGGACGAACTGGGTCAGGTCGGTCAGGAAGAGTTGAAGGCGATTGATGCGGCGCTGGAGCGCATAGCCAAGGGCACCTTTGGCAAATGCGTTCGCTGCGGCGCGGAGATTTCGGCGGTCCGGCTTGAAGCCGTTCCCTACACGCCCTTCTGCCAGGAATGCGTCAACGAGTTGCACGAACGGGCCTGATCCCCGGATAGGGGCTCTTTCCGAAGTGGGGACAGATGCGCCGCAAAGGCCGCGCTGGGCTTCGGATGGAATGGACGGCGGAGGCTGGTAAAACCGGCTTCCGCCGTTCGTGTTTGTGCCGTTGCGGTGGCTGGACAAGCGGGGTCGCGGCGTTTCATAACCACGGGCCTGATTGCAGCATTGGATATTTCCCCATGGACACCACCGTCACCATCCGCCCGGCGACTGAAGCAGACCTTCCGGCCATTCTGGCGATCTATAATGATGCGGTGGCCAACACGACCGCGATCTGGAATGACACGCTGGTTGATCTCGACAACCGTCGTCAATGGATGCAGGCGCGTCTGGCAGGCAATCATCCGGTGCTCGTCGCGGATCGTGCGGGCGAGGTTATCGGCTATGCCACCTATGGCGACTGGCGTGCTTTTGACGGGTTTCGCCAGACCAAGGAACACTCGGTCTATGTGCGCACCGACCGCAAGGGCAGCGGTGCGGGAACGCTGCTGATGCAGGCACTGATCCTCACCGCGCGTGAACGCGGCGTGCATGTGATGGTCGCCTGCATCGAGGCCGGCAATGCGGCCTCGATCCGTCTTCACGAGAAACTCGGCTTTCGTACCGTGGGCACATTTACCGAAGTCGGCCAGAAATTCGGCCGCTGGCTCGATCTCACCTGCATGGAACTGCGGCTCGATTGAGCGTTTTACCGCTCCTGCGGTTCGAAATTAAGCGCATGGCCGTTGATGCAGAAGCGTAAGCCCGTCGGCGGCGGCCCATCCGGGAAGACATGGCCCAGATGCGCATCGCATTCACCGCAGCGCACCTCGGTGCGGGTCATGCCATGCGACGTGTCGCGATAGGCGGCAATGGCCTCCTGCGAAACAGGCTCGAAATAACTCGGCCAGCCGCACCCCGCGTCAAACTTGGTGTCGGAATAGAACAGGGGGCTGTCGCAGCACACGCAGCGATAAAGGCCCGTCTGGAACTGGTCCCAATAGGGGCCGGTAAAGGGCCGTTCCGTGCCATGTTCGCGCGTCACGCGATACTGCTCCGGCGTCAGTTGCGCGCGCCATTCCGCGTCGCTCTTTTGAACCTTGGGCTTGGTGTCTTCCGCCATGATGTCCTCCGCGTCAGGCCGAGAGGCTGAAGGGCTGCTGCACTGACGTACCCCGAAAGTGGGGCGGCTTCTGGCTTACGTCAAGTGAGCAAAGCCCGGACTGTGATGCGAGCATAAGGGCTGTAACGCAGGGGTTGCGCATCTCCATGATTCAACTTTGCAGACATTTAGCGATTTTGAATAGAACATGGGTAAAGAAAATTGCAGAGCTCATGCATCGATGTTCCAATTCATAGGTTTTGCGTACGAAAAGACCAAAATTATACTGCGAATACTGAAAATAGAATTGGCCCAAAGCGCTTTTCCTGATAAGTCGGCAAAAGAGCTTGATTGATCATGTTCGATTCTTTTCAGGCAGTTGGCTTCGTTCGGCGGTTCGTATCTGGGAGGGCACGCACTGCAGGGTGCGGCTTTTTTGCATTGCGGGCCTGTACAGGTTCTTGTCGAACAGGCCGGTGCCCACGTGGCGAAAAGAATAGCGTTATGAGGCCTGGTTGCCAGTGCGCTCGGCCCCCTTGGGCTTATGGGATTTATTGGAGGTTTTGATGAACGAAATGACGAACGAACTTGCTCCGGAACTTCTCGCCGAACTGACGGCTGAGATCGTTTCGGCCTATGTCAGCAACAACACCATGCCGGTTGGCGAACTTCCGGGCCTGATTGCCGAAGTTCACGCGGCGTTGGGTGGCACTGTTGCTCCGGCCCCGGTTGCCGTGGCTGTTGAAAAGCCGAAGCCCGCCGTGGCGGTTCGCAAGTCCGTTCAGGACGACCAGATCATCTGCCTGGAATGCGGCGGTTCCTTCAAGTCGCTGAAGCGCCACCTGATGACGCATCACAGCCTGTCGCCGGAAGAATACCGCGAAAAGTGGGATCTGCCGGTCGATTACCCGATGGTGGCCCCGGCCTATGCCGAAGCCCGCTCGCGCCTTGCCAAGGAAATGGGTCTCGGTCAGCGTCGCCGCCGCGAAAAATAAGATCCGCTTTTGTCTGGTCTGCAAAACCCCGCCACCGCCTGCCGGTCGCGGGGTTTTTCTTTGCCGATACGGCGGCGAGGTTCGGAAAATAGCAAAAAAGGGAGGAAATTAATCCCAGATTATTTCCACAGGTTTCCAAAAACACTTGTATAAACAAGCGGGGAATCTGTCTTCTCGGTTCCGCTCATGCGCGCCTTAAGCTTAGGATGTATGAATTAATTCCTACAATCTTGAGGATAGGCCATGCCCAGAATTGAAGACAGTCCCCCCGTTGCCGTCTCCCTTCAAAGCCTGCCCACAACTGATCGGGGGCGGGGCGTCAGTTGCCGTTTCGTCCAGATGCTCGCGGATGAAATGGTCGCGCTTGCCGGAGATCGCATCCAGTTGCGCCGCGATTGTCGTCGCACCCGCTGCCACACCCGCCAGATTGCCATGTATGTCTGCCATGTGGCGCTGCAAATTCCGCAAAGTGATGTGGGCGCGGCCTTTGGCAAGGATCGCTCGACGGTGGGCTATGCCTGCTCCGTGGTCGAGGACCGGCGCGACAACCGCGCTTTTGATGATTTCGTGTCGGCGCTCGAACGCATCACCCGCGAGGCCTTTGTCGGTGAAGACGGAGGTCTTCATGCCTGATTGCACGACGACGACGTTTACCCCCTGCGAAGCGCGCCGCCTGTCACGGCTGCTGGCGGGCATGGAGAAGGGGGGCGAAGCCTGCCAAAGGTCGGCCCATTCCGGCGCGACGCGTGATCTTATCGCCCGCGCCATCGCCGCCGGTCTTGTGGGCGAGAGCGCCGGAACACTTCATCCGCGCCCGGAAGCGCGAAGCTTTCTGCGTCGCATCTTCAGCGCGGACGGGGAGGATGGCTTTGCCCGCCAGCACGGCGAACATGAGACGGTGGAGATCGCCGAACCGCAGGGGCGCAAGGTGGTCCGCCGCAATCTCGATGAATCGCCGCTGGCCTCGCTGTCGCGCCTCAAGGGCCGTGATGGCGCCGCCTTTCTGCCGGGCGAGGCACGCGAGGCCGGAGAACGTCTGGCAAGCGACTTCAACCGGGGGCAACTCCAGCCGCGCCTCACCATGTCGTTCGAGCCGCGCCTGGCGGAACGGGTCAAAGGCGCGCCGGGCGGTCAGGCCGATCTCTGCGGTTCGGCGCTGGCGGCGCGCCAACGCTTCAACCGGGCGGTGGAATCGATGGGGCCGGAACTGGCGGGCGTTGCCATTGATGTCTGCTGTTTCGCCAAGGGTCTTGAGACGGTGGAACGTGAGCGGCAATGGCCGGTTCGCTCTGCCAAGCTGATGTTGCGCGCAGCCCTCATGACGCTGGCCCGCCATTATGATCCGCCCCGAAAGCAGAAGGGCACGCCAACCCGCCATTGGGGAACGGATGACTTTCGTCCTGTCTTGTAAGCTTCAACCCTTGGCGAGAATGCCGATGGCCGTCTCGCGGATGCGCTTGATCATCGAACGCAGGCCATTGGCGCGCTGGGCGGAGAGATGTTCCACAAGGCCGATCTTGCCAAAGGTGTCGAGCGCATCGGTCTTGGCGACCACGGAAGCGGGCAGACCGGAATAGACGGCGAGCACGATGGCCACGAGGCCGCGCACGATATGCGCGTCGGAATCGCCGCGAAAGGTGAGCACCGGATCAGCCCCGTCGCCGACCTCCGAAACAAGCCACACCTGACTGGCGCAACCCTCGACCTTGTTCTCGCGGGTGCGTTCTTCTTCCGGCAGGTCCGGTAACTGCTTGCCCAGATCGATGACATAGCGATAGCGGTCTTCCCACTCGTCGAGATAGGCGAAATCATCGAGGATCTGGTTGAGTGAGGACGACATGGCGGGCTCCGCAAGCGGTCAATAATCGGGCGTGACGCGCTGGATATAGACCTTCGGGGCCGGGAATTGAACCCGTGACCGCAACGAAAAAAAACGCTGTGAGGGGGATCACCTCACAGCGTCAAGGTCAGGGCAGGCACGTCTGGCGATGCGGGAAAGCATCGCCGCAAGATGCGTCGCCAGAGGGCGGCGCAAAATCTTTGAAAATCGGAGAAAGGGTTTAGAGCGTAATCCGACCGGAGTGAAACGAGGATCGATAAGATTACGCTTCAAAAAGAAACGTTTAGAGCGCCGATCTGATTGCGTCAGGTCAACCGGCGCTCTAATTCGCGGGTTTGGCGCGCGGAAGGGGAATGACGCTGCCGGTGGTGATCTTGTCATCGCGGGATGCGGCAGCGGCGGTCTGGCTGGCCTTTTCCTTGTCGCTCAGGTGACGGTCGATCATCTGGTAGGCGACGCGGGCACCTTCACGGGCCCGGTGCTGGATAACGACAAAGGCTTCGGCCCCTTTTTCGCAGACATCCGGCTTTTCGGCGCAAAGGCCGCTGATGTAACCATAGGCTTCCGTTGCCGCACCGATGGCGTCAGACACTTCGATCTGCGGCTGGTTGCCGGTTGCTTTCTCCGGCTGGCTGCTGAGGAACGACAGGGCAACCAGCGTTGCCGTCGTCCAGAAACTGCCCTTGATCAGGAACCACATTGCTTGTTCACCCTGCCTGTTTTCGTGACGGCGGTTGGCCCGCCTGTCCGTTTGTTGAGGTGACAATAGCGCCGACGTGAAAACACCGGCTTGCGGAAAACGGCGGCTTTTGCCTCAAATTTGCGTAAAATTTTATCGATCTGCATGGCGGCGCAGAATCCTGAAACGGGAATGGATAGCCTTTGAGCAAGCCACGTTAAGCATGGTGAGTGCCCAACCCCGCATTCACCGGGGTTTGGGCCAAGCGGCAAGCGGGAAAAGATTAACAGACCCGTGAAAATTGATCAAAATCCATCGCTTACCCCCCGTTAACCACAAAGTTCAAAGCGTGTTGCATTGGCCTGAAAACGGCTCAGAAACGGTATCCATATACCGCTGATGGGGTGTTCTTTATCGTTTCCTTAAGTGACAGACGCCTATTGTCAGGGTGTCGAAACACGAACCGTAATGCAGGTTGTGGCGTGCGAGTATTGAGTAACATCACCGACAAGGCGACGCTGGCCCTTTCAAGGGTTATCGCGCCGCATGCGGGCCTGGGCGCCGGAAGCGGAGCCGGGGCGGAATCTCTGCGCCGCTTTTCGCGTGGTCTGGCCATTTCCTGTGCGTCCATTGCTCTGATCGCTCCGGCAGCGCTGACGCTGCCGCTCGGGGCCGCCGTTGCGCTGCCGTCCGGCCTTGCCCTGTCGGCCAGCGTTCTGCTCTTCGGTTTGCTCGGCGGTATTGTCCATTTTTCGCGTAACGACGCCGAGGAAACGGCTAAGATCGTTGCGCCGGCAATCAATCGTGACCCCTATGCCGTGTGTCCCGGCCTTGTTCTGGAACTCGACGCCCAGGGTGTCGTCGAGCGCTTGAGCGGCCGTGATCGCACCGCATTTGACGCCTATCTGCGGGATCCGGCGGGCCGTTCCTTCATTGAGCAAATCCATGTTTCCGATCGTATCGCCGTGGCCGCCGCCATTGATGCGCTGCGTGAGGGCGAAGGCATGCGTGACGTTGAGCTTCGCCTTGAACGGCGTGCCGGTCATGTCGCTGCCGAACAATATCTTTACGCCCGCGCGGCCTTCAGCGCCGAACGCGCCGAAGACGGCACGCTGTCGGGCATTTTCTGCCAGATGTCGAATATCGGCGCCGAGCGCAGCCTGATGGATATGGCCCACCAGTCCGAATGCGATGCGCAGAACGCCAACGAAGCCAAGTCGCGTTTCCTGGCGGCCGTCAGCCACGAGCTGCGCACGCCGCTCAACGCCATTCTCGGCTTCTCCGACATTCTGATCGGCGAATATTTCGGCAAGCTCGGCAATGATCGCCAGCGCGAATATGTCCGCCTGATCCGTCATTCGGGCCAGCATCTTCTGTCGGTGGTCAATACGATGCTCGACATGTCGAAGATCGAGGCCGGTCGCTACGAGCTGATCAAGGAACACTTTGCCATTGCCGATGCCGTCACGGCTTGCGAATCCATGCTGTCGCTGCAGGCGGCTGAAAAGGGTGTGACGCTGACGGCGCGCATCCAGCGTGACATTGGCGAGGTCATTGCCGACCAGCGCGCCATTCAGCAGGTGCTGATCAACCTCGTTGGCAACGCCATCAAGTTTACCGATGCCGGTGGCGTCGTATCGATGGATGCCGTGATCGACGGTGAGAACCTGAAGATTTCGGTGGGCGATACGGGCATTGGCATTGCTGCTGAAAAGCTGGCGCTGATCGGCCAGCCCTTCATGCAGGTGCAGAACGAATATACCCGCCGTTACGAAGGAACGGGCCTTGGCCTATCGCTGGTCAAGGGTCTTGTGGCCCTGCATGGCGGCACCTTCGCCATCAGTTCCAAGACCGGCGAGGGCACCCTTGTCACCGTCACCGTGCCGCTTGATGGCACCGGCAGCGCGGACGTTGAGGGCGATGAAGAAGGCAACATGGTCGTATTTCCGCCGCGCTTGACGTCGGCGCAGGATAAGGTCGAAAGACACTGGGAAGCAGAAGCTCATGACACCGCGAAAGCGCAGAGCGCCTGAAAGACTGCCGGTCCGGCGGGAGGAGGGTATCCTCTCGCGCGCTGCTTCCGCCCTGTTTGATCTGGCGGCGGCCCGACCGGGTGCGACCGGCGGCATCCTCGTTTTTGCGATTGTTCTGGGTACCGTTTCGGCCAACGCCCTGTGGTATCAGCCGCAAGGCGGCCATCCGCACCCGCTTCTGCGCACCCGTGACAGCGAGCATCCCGAGCTTCTTCTGGGCTTCAACCGTGAACCGGAACCGGAAAACGTAACGACCTATCGCATCGAGCGACCGGATGTGACGGAAACCGGCAGCATCGGCACGCCTGCTTCCCAGCGCATGGCAAGTGATCTGGTGAAGGCGGTGCAGGAAGAGCTGATGCGGCTTGGCTATTATGCCGGTCCGGCAGACGGCCTTGCGGGCCAGATGACGACGGCAGCCATTGCGACCTTCCAGCGCGCGGTCAAGCTCGATGAAACCGGCGAGGCATCGCCAACGCTTCTCTCCTCCTTGAAGGCCCGCAAGACGGCACCAAAGCCCGAAGGCACGATTGCTTCCGCAACCTTGCCGGCTGCCCCGGCAGCGCCTGCCGCTCAAGTCCCGCCCGCAGCACCTGCGGCGCCGGTGGCCCATAGCGTGGTGCCGCCGCCGCGCCCGACAGTGATGGCACGTCCGGCTGCCCCGCAGCCGCAAAAGCCTGCCGAAGACATCGATCCCGTCGCCGCGGCCATTCGCAGCGCATCGGCACCATCCCCCGCCACTGCCAAGCCGGAAACGGCCAGCAAGGTTGCCGCAGACGCAACGCTGGTTGCCCGCATCCAGCGCGGCCTGTCGAAGGTCTATGCCGATATTACGGTGGATGGTGTTGCCGGTGAGGGCACGCGCCAGTCGATCCGCAACTTCGAAAAACACTATAATCTGCCCCAGACCGGCGAGCCGAACGAACGCGTTCTGAAAAAGCTCAAGGAAATCGGCGCTCTTTGAGCACAAGGCCTCGCTTTTCCTCGTACTCCCGGCCGAATTCTGCTTAAACCACAGCTATGAGAGTCACATCCGCCTTTTTCGTCTCCGCTCTGGTGCGCCGCGTCTTCGCGGCGGGTGGTTTTGCGGCCGTGGAAAAGAAGGGGGCGGAAGAGGCGGGTGCGATCTTCATTCGCATGGTCAAGCGCGATGGGCGCGTTACGCTTTTTGCACCCGCCGATCAGGCAAGTGCTGCCGAAGCGAGCGAACCGCTGCTCGGCGGTCGCCTGTTTCAGATGCGCCTCAAGGATGTCGAAAACGCGGAAACGGCGGCTCTTTTGGAGCGCGAGCGTCGTTTTGATCCCGATCTGTGGATCGTAGAGCTGGAGGTCGAGGACATCGGCGACCTGCTTTCGGTCGCCGCCTGACTCAGGCGCTTTTGCGCGCCGTTTCCATCGTCTCGTCCATCTCGTCCTTGCCGGAGAAGGTGTAACGGTCGGCCCGACGCCAGGCTTCCACCCGTTCGCCGCACTGTTCGCTGTCGAGCGTGCCGAGAAGGCGATGCGAGCGAAGGATATCGCCTTCCTTTTCTGCAAGATGCGGATAAAGCCGCTCCAGAATGAAGGCCGCATCCTTGCGGTTCATGCCGGTGCCGATCAGGGTCGTGGCCAGTTGCTTGCCGGAAATGTCGAGCATGATGCGTTCGGCAAGCCAGCGGCTGGCCGAAAGCGCATCCGCCAGCGTCGTGGCGAAATGGCCGGTCTCGCGGTTTCGCGAAAAGCGCACGAGCAGGGCTTCCTGAACGGGGCTGAGGGTGCGAAGCCCGAGGCGGTCATCGGCCCCACGATTGAAATGCTGGACGAGATTGCGTAGTTCGTTGCGAAGACGCTCTTCGCGTGCCGCACGTGACGCTGCTTCGCCCAGCGCTGAGGGGGCATTGGCATCGGGAAGGGGGGGCGTGATCGACGCCCGGATGGCCGATGCGGCAGGGGTTTCGTCGCGCGCGGTGCGCGTTGTGGTCTCGTCGTGTTCGCGTGCCTCGTCTTCGACCACCGAGCGGCCTTCGCTGGCGGCGCGATCATGGCGAAGGCCAACCAGCGCATCGATGACGGTTGGCGAAAGATTGGCGCGGCGCACGATGGCGCGGGCATGGGCCTCGCCCTGCGTACGGGCAATATAGACAAGCATCTCGTCATCAAGGCTTTCCGAGCCGATGAGGAAGGGCGCGGCAATGGCAATCGGCTGGCTGGCGACAAACAGCGCCACCGGGCGCGGCACCGATTTGCACTGGGCAAGGGCCGCCGCCGCCTGCCGCCGCGCTTCATCGCTCGAGGCGGCAAAGAGCGGCTGGAACAGTTGGGCAAACTGCGTCAGCGCCGAACGTGAGGGGCGGGGCATGTTTTCGAAACTCGATACGGTCGCCATCAGCACCACATCCTTGCCGCGCATCGGTTGCGGCATTTCAAGCTCTCGGAAACGATCAGACACGGACACACCTGCTTCGCGCGCTATCTCGGGAAGCGATCATGCTCGCAAAACCACCGGGTTTACGGGCCAGATCGCGTGAAATTGACAAACACCTGCCGCGTCCTTTCTCTCGAAAGTGCAGCGTTGTGAAACAGGATAGTGGCAATGTGTTAGCGCTATGTTAACTATGACGGTGTTTGTATGACTTTGATGCTGCTTCGCGGCGGCGTCGACACCGGGCCGCAAGCGTCATGTCGCTGGCGGAAACCGGGAGAAAAACAAGGATGCGCGGGCCGGAGACTGGCCATGCATCTTGTTTCCCGCGAGGGTCCAAACGCTCACGTGTTTTGATTTGGACCGGCCGAGAGGCGTTTGTATCCAGTCGTGCGCCAATGGCCCGAGAAGCAGGGTGAAGGCCTGATCCATCCCCGACACGAGGGAGTGGAAGAACTATGGCTGTGATTATTCAACTGGTGGAAAAGCGAAGTCCCTTACGTTCGCCTGTCAAAGACGAGACCGGGCCGCACGAGGCGGAAATCGTGTTCTTCACAGGTGTTCGCTACGAACGCTATGAAGATGCGCCGAAAAGCGGCAGCCTGCCCAAAAAGGGTGGCGGACGCCGCGCCGGTAAAAATTGAAAATTTTACAAGCATTTCCAGCAAAAGTGATGCGGTTTTGCGTCCGGAAATGCGTCAAACAAAGAGAGCATTTCCAGCAAAAGTGTGAGGCGGTTTTGCGCCCGGAAATGCGTAAAATAAAAAAGGCTTCAGGGCGTGCAGCGCGCGCTTTTCAGGAAGTCGAGTGATTGCTGCCGCATGGTTTCATGCGGCGTAACGGTTCTGAGAACCGCATAGCCCAGTTCGTCGGGCACTTCGATCAGGATCATGCGCGCCATCCGCTCAGGGAACGATTTGCGCAGCTGGGCCGCCTGGGCTGGAAGCGCCAGAATGGCGTCGAGTTTTCCCGCCTCCGCTGAACGGTCGCTGATGCTGAACACTTCGCTGGACGTGCTGTCGAACACGGCAAACGACCAGAATTCCGCTTCCCCCGAAGCGTTGATCATCACCGGACCGGCTTGAAGGTCGTAGGCACAGGCCATCTGATTGACAAACGGGTCTTGAGGCGCCAGCGCACCCTGACCGGACGGATCATGGACAACCGCACGAAAGACGCCTTCCGGGCCGCCTGCAACAATGCGTGCATAGGCATTGCGCTCGGAAAAGGCCGGAAGCGCCAGAATGATCACCCCATGCAGGATTGCGGCCCCGATCAGGCCGACAATGAGCGCGTGAACCAGTTTAAGCATGGCCGCACCCCGTCTTGGTGAGAGTGGGCATGGCAAGATCGGAAAGCCCGGTCCGGTTGACCGCAGGCGTATCGAAAAGCGTCAGGACAAGTTCGAAACGTCCGACATTCGGAAGCGCCAGCCAGTTGCCGGGCTTGGCCATGGAGGACAGTGACCTGAGACCCTTCTTCCCTCCGGCGTTTGGTAGAGCCTTGGGTTAGTAATCTGGCCCTATGCGGCCTGTTTTTCCAGAGCTATTTTCATGGCGAATTCGTTTGGCGTGATATTACCCAACGATGAGTGGGGTCG
>JAIUPA010000002.1 GCA_020161665.1 Pseudomonadota bacterium
CTTCACACTTTTCAGGATGCGCGGTCTTTTTGGCGCGCATCTTGTCTGAAAACCGCTTCACACTTTTCAGGATGCGAGGCCTTTTGGCGCGCATCTTGTCTGAAAACCGCTTCACACTTTTCAGGATGCGCGCTAGACCGGCAGCGAAAACAAAGGCAGGGCTGATTTGGCAAGGCGTGTAAATAATGGAACCGCGGTTGACTGGCTGGTCGCCAAGGCATCGTTCGGGTTGCTGGGTGCCCTGCGCGTTCTGCCGCTCGACCTTTCCGTGCGGGGGATCATCAAAATAGCCCGATGGATGGGGCCGAAGCTCAAGCGCCATCGTCTGGTGGTCTACAATCTGCGGCAAGCCTTTCCCGAAAAGACTGCCCCCGAGATTGAAGCGCTCGCACTGAAAACCTGGGAGCAACTCGGACGCATGCTTTCCGAGTATATCTTCTTCCACAAGCTCTATGATTTCGATCCGGCGCATCCCCATCAAGGGCGCGTGACACTGCGCGACGAGAGCGGTGTGATTGCCGATTTGAAGGCGCGCCCGAGGGCCCATATTTTTGTGACGGCGCATACCGGCAATTTCGAATTGCTGCCGCATGTGGCCACGGCCATGGGGGTGCCGATTGCCGTGCTCTACCGGCCGCCGAACAATCCTTACATTGCCGAGGAGATCAACCGATTTCGCGGTGGCAGTACCGATTGGCTCATTCCGTCCTTTGGTGGGGCCTCGGCAGCCCTTGCCCGTCATCTTTCCGAAGGGCGTGGGCTGGGCATCCTCGTTGACCAAAAGTTTCGCAAAGGCGTGGAATCGTCGTTCTTTGGGCGTCCGGTCAAGACGAACCCGCTCGTGCCGCGTCTGGCACGGCAGTTTGATTGCGATGTCATTCCGGCGCGCTGCATTCGTCTGGAAGGCAATCGTTTCGAAATCGAGGTTTTGCCACCGCTGGCGCTGCCGCGTGATGAGGCGGGGCTGATCGATCCGGATCGGGCCGTGCAGGTTCTCAATGATCAGGTCGAAGCCTGGGTGCGCGAGTTTCCCGAGCAGTGGCTGTGGTATCATGACCGTTGGCATCAGAAAGGCGTGATTGATCTGCCTGACGAACAGGACTGATCAGCCGTTAAGCTTTTAAATTTACTGCAAACGCCAAATTCATTTTCTGAGGCTTGAAACCGGACGCGAGGCGTGTAAATTGCCGATCCTGCAATTATGCGTTCTTCGCGCACTATGGATTGTCACGCGTATCGCCGTGCTGGTGGGAAGAATCGGACATGAGAGACGTATTTGGCTGATGGCCTGAGTGAAGCGTCCGGTTCGAGTATCGTCAGGGAGAATCAATTTGGAACTGCTCGTAGAACTGTTCTGGGCCAAGTATGCTGAACTCAAGGCCGCCACGGCTGCTGATGAGTTGGAGAAGGTCGAGTATCTCGATCGCGAGATTTCCGGCCTGTTGCAGACGATCTTCGACGCCAAGGCCAGCAGCCTTGTGGATATTCGCCGCCAGTTTTCCTTTGCCATCGCTCTTTTGAATGAAGAGGCCGAGGATCTCTCCTGCGTGCGCTACAACAGCCACATGATCAACGAGCTGGTGAACCGCTATCTGCTTGCTTCGGAGCAGGATGGCTCGAACGAGGATGGTTCGCTTGATTCGCCGCGCGATGCCATCGTCAACACGTCGCTCTTCGACAATATCAGCGAGCGCATCACGATCATTTCGCCCGCCTACCGCGTCAGCTATTCGAATAGCGCGAATGCCGGGCGTCATAACAAGCAGCCGAGCGAACTGATTGGCCTGCATCTGGCGGAAGTGGTCGGTTTCCAGCGGTTCCAGAGCGGGTTCAAGGATCATATTGACCGTGCGCTCGCCGGTGAAATCGTGACCTACACCTATGCCGATGACTATAACGGGCAGACGGTCGTCAACCGTTGCCGCCTGTCGCCCTATTATGATGGCGGAACCGTAACCGCCGGCGTCATGATGGTTGTCAGCGAGATTGCGGATCGCCGTCGCTCAAGCGCGGCCTGACCTGCTTCGGCACCAGAATCAAAAAAGCCCGGACGATTGTTCCGGGCTTTTTTCGTTTCAGGCGGAGAGTTTCGTGTCGTCCTTCAGGGCCGCGAGCAGGTGATCCTGCTCAAAGGCGATATGGCGGCGCATGCCTTCAAAAAAGCCGCGCAGCATATAGCCCAGCGCCTCGGTGTTGACCGGCTCTCCCGCGCCCAGGCGCTGCAGGGTGTCGGCCAGTTCTTCGGCAAAGCATTCATCTTCGAAATGCTCGCTGGTCAGCCGCGCCAAGGTGTTGGCGAGCGGCTGATCCGCACCGTTTTGCAGAGCAATCCAGGGGAACAGAATCTGCTCCTCACGGCGGTGCTGGTTGCGAATCATGGGGCCAAGCGTGGCGGCGGCCTCCATGCATTGCCGTCTGTCGAATTGGGCGGGCAGGGAATCTGCAATTTCTTCCAGCCTGTCGCACAGATCCAGCTGCTCGCGATAAGCGGCGTTCAGGGATCGAATGGTAATATTTTCTACCGATTCCCCTAAGAGAAGCGCGTTTTCAGCGGAGTCGCGCCGCCTCCGGAAGTCCGGTTTGACCGTCCCCATGGATTTTGCCTCCGGCACATTGTCGCATGGCGCTAAGTCGTGCCATAATTTATTTAATTCGCCCATTAGTTCTTGTCCGCATTGATATGGATCAAGGTTGGGAGTAGGGGCTAATGTCAATTCTGCCAGCAGGGCAGGGGGAGTTGTCGCGCAAGCGGCAGCAGGCCGGGGAAGCGTCCACCTCCCTAAGTTCACCAAGCGTTGGGGGATACCAACAATGACACAAACACTAGGCACTCTGACATTGGCGATCCTCGCCTTTGTAGCGTTGCTCGGGGCGGCTTTCGCCTACGATAATCTCTTCGCGACCCACATGTGGGTCATGTTCTTCGTCCTGCTTGCAGGGACGGCAATTGCGCTGCGCAACTTCGCGTTCGCTCCGGCACGTCCCAAGGAACAGGTAAACGCCGAATATTTCGATGAAGTCGTCAAGTACGGCGTCATCGCAACGACCTTCTGGGGCGTTGTCGGCTTCCTGGTGGGCCTCGTCGCTGCTCTGCAGCTGGCCTTCCCGGATCTCAACCTCGAGCCGTTCCTGAACTTCGGTCGCGTTCGTCCGCTTCACACCTCGGCAGTTATCTTTGCCTTCGGTGGTAACGCGCTCATCGCCACCTCGTTCTACGTGGTTCAGCGCACCTCGCGTGTTCGCCTCTTCGGTGGCGGCCTCGGCTGGTTCGTATTCTGGGGCTACAACCTCTTCATCGTCATGGCTGCCACCGGCTATCTGCTGGGCATCACCCAGGGTCGTGAATATGCCGAACCGGAATGGTACACGGACCTTTTCCTGACGATCGTCTGGGTTCTCTACCTCGTGACGTTCCTGGGTACGATTCTGACCCGTAAGGAACCCCACATCTATGTGGCGAACTGGTTCTACCTGTCGTTCATTGTTACGATTGCCATGCTGCACATCGTCAACAACATGGCGATCCCGGTTTCGTTCCTTGGTGTGAAGAGCTATTCGGCCTTCTCTGGTGTTCAGGACGCCCTGACCCAGTGGTGGTACGGCCATAACGCCGTGGGCTTCTTCCTGACCGCTGGCTTCCTGGGTATGATGTACTACTTCATGCCGAAGCAGGCTGGCCGTCCGGTCTACTCCTACCGTCTGTCGATCATCCACTTCTGGGCTCTGATCTTCCTCTACATCTGGGCTGGTCCGCACCACCTGCACTATACGGCTCTGCCGGACTGGGCGCAGACGCTGGGCATGGTCTTCTCCATCATGCTGTGGATGCCGTCCTGGGGTGGCATGATCAACGGCCTGATGACGCTCTCGGGCGCCTGGGACAAGATCCGTACTGACCCGATCATGCGCATGATGGTGATCGCAGTTGCCTTCTACGGCATGTCGACCTTCGAAGGTCCGATGATGTCGATCAAGTCGGTGAACTCGCTCAGCCACTACACGGACTGGACCATTGGTCACGTTCACTCGGGTGCTCTGGGTTGGGTTGGCATGATTTCGTTCGGTGCCATCTACTACCTGACGCCGAAGCTGTGGAACCGTAACCGCCTGTACTCGCTGCGTCTCGTCAGCTGGCACTTCTGGCTCGCCACCCTCGGCATCGTGATCTACGCTGCTGTTCTGTGGGTTGCCGGTATCCAGCAGGGTCTGATGTGGCGCGAATACAACGAGCAGGGCTTCCTGGTCTATTCGTTCGCTGAAACGGTCAAGGCCATGTTCCCCTACTACTTCCTCCGTGCAATCGGTGGCGGCATGTACCTCTTGGGTGGCATCATCATGGCCTACAACGTCCTCATGACGATCCTCGGCTATGAACGCCAGGAAGCTCCGATTGCCGGCTCTGCCGCTGTCGCAGCCCAGCCTGCTGAATAAGGAGGGACACTGATGTCTATCATTGACAAACACGCGATCATTGAGCGCAACGGTACGCTCCTGCTCGTAGGCTCTCTGCTGGTCGTCACGGTCGGCGGTATTGTCGAAATCGCCCCGCTCTTCTACCTCGAAAACACCATTGAAAAGGTGGAAGGCGTGCGTCCCTACTCTCCGCTGGAGCTGGCAGGCCGCAACATCTACATCCGCGAAGGCTGCTACGTGTGTCACAGCCAGATGATCCGTCCGTTCCGCGACGAAGTGGAACGCTACGGTCATTACAGCCTCGCGGCTGAATCGATGTACGACCATCCCTTCCAGTGGGGTTCCAAGCGTACGGGTCCGGATCTGGCTCGCGTTGGTGGTCGTTATTCGAACACCTGGCATGTCCAGCACCTGACCGAGCCGCGCGATGTGGTTCCGGAATCGATCATGCCGAGCTACTCGTATCTCTCGAATACGCCTCTGACGGTGTCGGACGTTTCGAACGATATGAAGACGCTTCGTCTGGTCGGCGTCCCTTACTCGGACGAACAGGTTGAAAACGGCAAGGCTGACCTTGCGGCACAGGCCGATCCGGAAGCCGATACCACGGCTCTGCTCGCCCGTTACCCGAAGGCCAAGGTTGGCGATTTCGACGGTGATCCGAAGAAGCTCACGGAAATGGACGCACTCGTCGCCTATCTCCAGCTGCTCGGCACGCTGGTCGACTTCTCGACCTATGACGACGCTGCGGGTTACCGCTAAGAGGTGGCACCATGGAAACCTATACGGCCATGCGCCATTTCGCTGACAGTTGGGGCTTGCTTGTCATGACCCTCTTCTTCGTCGGCGTCGTTTTTTACACGCTGCGTCCGGGCGCCAAGTCCATGGCCAAGGATGCTGCCGAAATCCCTCTCAAGGAGGATTAAGAGATGTCGGAAAAACACATTGACGAAATCAGCGGCGTCGAGACAACGGGTCACTCCTGGGATGGTATTCAGGAACTGAACACCCCCCTGCCGCGCTGGTGGCTGTGGACCTTCTACGCCTGCATTGTCTGGGCGCTTGCCTACACCGTGGTCTACCCGTCCTGGCCGGGGATCACGACCAACGTGAAGGGTTACTTCGGCTGGTCCAGCCGTGGTGCTCTCACGGCGGAACTGGCTGGTGCCAAGGCTGCACAGGCCGTCTTCGTTGAGAAGATTGCTGCAACCCCGGTTGCAGACATCCTCAAGGATGCCGAACTGTCGCAGTTTGCCAACGCCGGTGGCGCAGCCGCCTTCAAGGTGAACTGCTCCCCTTGCCATGGCTCGGGCGCTGCCGGTGGTAACGGCTACCCGAACCTGAACGACGACGACTGGGTCTGGGGCGGTACGATCGACGAGATCTACACCACCATCACGCACGGTATTCGTAATGCGGATGATCCGGATGCACATGTGTCGGAAATGCCCGTCTTCTCTGACGGCGTTCTCGATGCTGACCAGATCAAGCAGGTTTCGGCTTATGTTTACTCGCTTTCGGGCGGTACGCCGGCTGATGCCGCTCTGGTTGAACCGGGCAAGGCTCTGTTCGCTGATAACTGCGCCTCGTGCCACGGCGAAGACGCCAAGGGCAACAAGGACTTCGGCGCTCCGAACCTGACCGACGCCATCTGGCTCAAGGTCGACGGTTCTGAAGCCGGTATCGTTGCACAGGTCACCAAGCCGCAGCACGGCGTCATGCCGGCCTGGGGCGGTCGCCTCGGCGATGCTACGGTCAAGCAGCTGGCAGTCTACGTCCACTCGCTGGGCGGTGGTCAGCAGTAATCTCTGCGCGGGCCGCTAAGGTGGCCTGCGTATGACCCTGACGAATCAATGCCACGCCCCCGGGCGTGGCATTTTTCTTTTCCGCTCTGTTTCGTGATTTGACCGGATCAGGCTGCGAAGGTGTCGCAGGCAAATTTGATCTGTCTCAATCAAAGCCGGTATTCCTGCGGCATAAAGACCAGTTAAGGGAGACGTAATTTCCTCAACACATATCGCATGTTATATGTGTGCGTCGTCACGTCACGGCTTGATATAAGTCAAGGTATGGTAGACCCTGCAATGGCATGGCTTTCATACAAGCATAGGACCATCTCAAATGAGCACGAATACTCCTTCGGAAGATCACAAGCCGGCGGTTGAGCCGCTTTATGAGGCCAGCAAACGTATTTTTGCCAAGAAGGCACAGGGGCAGTTCCGAAACTTCAAGTGGGTGGTGCTGTGGGTCACGCTCGGCATTTACTTCGGCCTGCCGTGGCTGCGCTGGGACCGCGGCGAGTTTGCGCCGGATCAGGGCATTCTGCTCGATCTGGCTGGACGCCGTTTCTACTTCTTCCCGATCGAAATCTGGCCCCAGGAATTCTATTACGTGGCCGGTCTTCTGCTTATGGCGGGTTTTGGTCTGTTCCTCATCACTTCGGCCGTTGGCCGTGCCTGGTGCGGATATACGTGCCCGCAAACGGTGTGGGTCGATCTGTTCATCGCGGTTGAGCGTTTCTTCCAGGGCGACCGTAATGCCCGCATGAAGCTTGATAAGGCTCCGATGTCGGGCAACAAGTTTATGCGTCTGGCCGCAACCCATGCGACGTGGATCCTGATGTCGTTCCTGACGGGTCTCGGCTGGATTATGTACTTCGGCAATGCACCGTCGGTTCTGGTGAAGTTTTTCACCGGCGAACTGCCGTTCGTCGCTTACGGTACGGTTCTGGTGCTGACGCTGACGACCTACGGCTTTGGTGGTCTCATGCGCGAGCAGGTCTGCATCTACATGTGCCCCTGGCCGCGTATTCAGGCCGCCATGCTGGATGAAGACTCTCTCGTCGTGACCTACAACGACTGGCGTGGTGAGCCCCGCACGCGAGGTGCCAAGAAGGCTGCCGCTGCCGGCCTGCCGGTTGGTGATTGCGTGGATTGTGACGCCTGCGTTGCCGTCTGTCCGATGGGCATCGACATTCGCGAAGGCCAGCAGCTGGGCTGCATCACCTGCGCGTTGTGCATCGATGCCTGCGATCAGGTCATGGACAAGGTGGGCAAGGAGCGGGGCCTTATCGCTTACGCAACGCTCTCCGAGTACCAGAGCAATATGGACATGGCGACCAACAATGGCCGCACGGGCATTCAGCCCCAGAATGTTCGCGACCCCGATGGCAAGTTCAAGGATCGCATCCGTCACTTCAACTGGAAGGTCATCTTCCGTCCGCGTTCTCTGCTCTACATGGGTGCCTGGTCGGCTGTTGGCCTTGGCATGCTGGTGGTGCTGCTCAATCGCGACCGTCTTGACCTCAACGTGGTGCACGACCGCAACCCGCAATATGTGATGGAATCGGATGGTTCGGTGCGTAACGGCTACACGATCCGCATTCTCAACATGGAACCCCAACCGCGCACGATCCGTCTGTCGGTTGAAGGTCTGCCGTCGGCGGCCATGAAGATCAACGGCATTGCCCCGACCGAGGGACAGAGCTACGATATTCCGGTCAAGCCTGACGAAGCGACGGCGCTGAAGGTTTTCGTGACGCTGCCCAAGGGGCAGGCCAACTGGGCTTCTGAGGAATTCCATTTCATCGCGGAAGACATGACGATCGGCGAGCGTTCGGTCTATAAGGCGGCCTTCAACGGGCCAGGAGTGAAAAAATGAGCAATGGCGTGGCTGGCAAACCTCAAGGGTTCGTCTTTACCGGAAAGCACATGGTTCTGGTTATGGTGGCGTTCTTCGGAACGGTCATCTCCGTGAACTTCTTCATGGCCTACAATGCCATTCATAGCTGGAGCGGTATTGTTGTTCCCAACACGTATGTTGCCAGCCAGCAGTTCAACGACAAGGTTGCCATTCAAAGGGCTATTGTCGCATCGGGCATCAAAGGCAAGCTGTCCGTGGAAGGCGGGATCGTCCAACTGACGATCTCGCACCCGGAAAAGGGTCCGATTGATGTCGAAAAGGCAATGGCAACCTTCCGTCGCCCCGTCGGCGAGGGACAGGACTTTGTTGTTGAGCTGACGCGCGCCGCACCGGGCCTCTACAAGGCAACCCATGAGGTCCGTTCGGGCCAGTGGATTGCCGAGGTCAAGGCAACCGATGGCGAGACCGTGGTGGTCCACCAGGCCAATCGCATTATGGTTCTGGGAGAACAGTAATGAGCTGCTGCGCGCCGGGCGTGGAAGGTGGGCTTGACCTGAATGGGTCGGGTTCCGGATTGCCGTCTTCCGAGGAACTGAGGCTTTCGGCCAAGGTGCTCGGAGATGGTCTGTTCCAGACAGACCTTTCCGTTCCGGGCGTATATTGCGGTGCCTGCATTACGACGCTCGAAGGCGAATTGAAGAAGCTGCCGATGGTGGCGCGTTCGCGCGTCAACCTCTCGTCCAAGCGGGTTTCCGTGGTGTGGAAAGAGAGCGTCAACGGGCAGGCGACCGATCCTTCCGAATTCGTGCGGCAGATCGTTTCGACCGGCTATGAGACGCATCTGTTTTCGCTGGCGGGTGAGGCCGGTGATGAGCAGCGTAACAAGCTGCTGCGCGCGGTGGCGGTGGCCGGTTTTGCTTCGGCCAACATCATGCTTCTGTCCGTTTCCGTGTGGTCCGGGGCAGAAGCCTCGACGCGCGATATGTTCCACTGGCTGTCGGCGGCGATTGCCGCTCCGGCGCTCGTGTATTCCGGGCGGTTTTTCTTCACGTCGGCCTGGAAGGCGCTTCGCCACGGCCAGACCAACATGGACGTGCCGATCTCCATCGGCGTCCTTCTGTCCTATTTCGTATCGCTCTGGGAAACCTTCAACCACGCCGAACATGCGTGGTTTGATGCCACGGTGATGCTGCTGTTCTTCCTGCTGATCGGGCGCACGCTCGATCATATGATGCGGGATCGGGCGCGTTCGGCCATTAGCGGGCTTGCCCGCCTTTCACCACGCGGGGCCATGGTCATCGGTGACGATGGTTCGCGCGAATATCGTCCTGTCGAGGAAATCAAGCCGGGCGACCGTCTGGCGATTGCGGTCGGGGACCGCATTGCTGTTGATGGTGTTGTGCTGTCCGGCACGAGCGATATCGACCAGTCGATCGTCAATGGTGAAAGCACGCCGGTTCCGGTGGGCGCTGGCACCTCCGTTCAGGCAGGTATGCTGAACCTCACCGGCCCGCTCGAAATGAAGGCGATGTCGGCGGCGCGCGATTCCTTTCTCGCTGAAATCATCGGTCTCATGGAGGCCGCCGAGGGCGGACGGGCTCGCTATCGCCGCATCGCGGACCGTGCCGCGCAGTATTATGCGCCTGCTGTTCACCTGCTGGCCTTCCTGTCGTTCCTCGGCTGGGGATTCCTTGGCGGTGACTGGAAGCATGCGATGCTGGTGGCTGTTGCCGTGCTGATCATCACGTGCCCCTGTGCACTTGGCCTTGCCGTGCCGGTGGTGCAGGTGGTTGCCGCCGGACGGCTTTTCCAGAACGGCATCATGGTCAAGGACGGCTCCGCCATGGAGCGTCTGGCCGAAATCGATTCGGTCTATTTCGACAAGACCGGGACGCTGACGCTCGGCCGTCCGCGGCTCGTCAACCGCGGTGATGTGGGCGAGGATGCGCTATCGATAGCAGCCGGTCTCGGTTTCTATTCCCGCCATCCGTTGTCGCAGGCGCTGTTCCGTTCGGCGCAAGGCCTCTTTATGCCGACCTTTGCCGAAATCAGCGAAGTGCCGGGTGCCGGTGTCGAGGCCAAGGCCGAGGCCGGCGTTTACCGGCTGGGCAGCCGCCTTTTTGCCTGTGGGCCGGAGGCTGCGGCAGCCGCCCAGCAGGGGGCTGAATCGGAAGTGGTTCTGTCACTTGACGGGCGGGAAATCGCAACCTTCCTCTTTGAGGATGCGCCGCGTCCGGATGCGGAAGCCTCAATTGAAACGCTTCATGCCAAGGGGCTTTCCACGGCGATCATTTCCGGCGACCGCGCCCCCGTGGTTGCGTCGCTGGCTTCGCGCCTTGGCATTTCCCAATGGAAGGCGGCTCTTTCGCCGCGCGACAAGGCAGAGGCGGTTTCTCAAGCCGTATCACACGGTTCGCGCGCGCTCATGGTCGGGGATGGCATCAATGATGCTCCGGCACTGGCTGCTGCGCATGTGTCGATGGCACCGGCCACGGCGGCCGATGTCGGTCGTCAGGCGGCGGATTTCGTCTTCCTGCGTGACAGCCTCGAGGCGGTTCCGATTGCCATCGATGTATCGCGCAAGGCCGGTCAGTTGATCCGGCAGAACTTTGCACTGGCCATCGGCTACAACATCGTTGCCGTGCCGATTGCCATTCTCGGCTATGCCACGCCGTTGATCGCAGCCCTTGCCATGTCGTCCTCGTCGATTATCGTGGTCGTCAATGCGCTGCGGATCAACCGTATGGCACGCGTCGAACATCCGGAGCCGCCGCTCGCGGCCAAGGCTCCGACGCTTGGGCAGGGAGCCCACATCGCCGTATGAGCAACCTCGTTTTCCTGATTCCCATCGCCCTCTTTCTCGGAGGGCTTGGGCTTGTTGCCTTTCTCTGGACACTCAGAACAGGCCAGTATGAAGACCTCGACGGCGCCGCCTGGCGAGCGCTGGATGATGGCGACGACAAGCCGGAGGCGTGATCGCCGAGGTTGCTTGCGGTTCCGCAAATTGAGTGCCACAAATCCTCATGGTGAAGAGTCTTCCGCTCTGGTCGTGGACACTTTGAGCCATACTTGATTGTGAACGGGTGAGGAGACCCTGAGCATTTCAAGGTCGTTCTATCAGGAACAGGAGCCGCATGTGGAACAGGCAGAAATCGGACTGATCGGTTTGGGCGTTATGGGGGGCAATCTGGCCCTCAACATTGCCGAAAAGGGCCATCGCATTGCGGTGTTCAACCGCACCGTTGAAAAAACGCATGAGTTCATGGCCAGCGCTGGCGCCTTGGCAGAGCGGATTGTTCCCTGCGAGACGATTGAAGACTTCGTGGCGGCCATTCGTCCGCCGCGCCCGATCATCATCATGATCAAGGCCGGGGAGCCGGTCGACCAGCAGATGACGGCGCTGATGCCGCATCTTTCGGCGGGCGACATCATGATCGATGCGGGCAACGCCAATTTCCGCGACACCCGCGCCCGCTTCGAGCGCGTCTCCGGTACGGGCCTGACCTTTATCGGCATGGGTGTTTCGGGCGGCGAAGAGGGCGCGCGTCATGGCCCCTCCATCATGGTGGGCGGTACGCCGGAATCCTACGCCCGTGTCGAAAAGGTTTTGACCTCGATTGCGGCGCGTTTCGACAACGAGCCCTGCTGCGCCTGGCTTGGAACGGACGGGGCAGGGCATTTCGTCAAGACGATCCACAACGGCATCGAATATGCCGATATGCAGATGATTGCCGAGATCTACGGCATCTTGCGGGATGGGCTGGGCAAATCCGCACCCGAGATCGCGCGCATCTTTCAAGCGTGGAACAAGGGCCGCCTGAACTCATACCTCATCGAGATCACCGGCACGGTGCTTGCCGCGCATGATCCGCTGACCGGCAAGCCGATGGCGGATATCATCCTCGACAAGGCCGGCCAGAAGGGCACCGGCAAGTGGTCTGTCATCGAGGCGCAGAATATGGGCGTTCCGGCGACCGCGATTGAAGCGGCGGTGGCAGCGCGCAGCCTGTCGTCGCAAAAGGCAGAGCGTGAGCTGGCCGAGGCGCTGTTCGGTGCAGAGCCCGTGTCCTTCCCGATGGCCGATGGACCGGCGCTCAACAAGGATCTGGAACTGGCGCTCTTTGCCGCGAAGATCGGGGCCTATGCGCAAGGGTTCGCGGTGATGGCGGAGGCTTCGCGCGAGTTCAACTGGTCCTTGCCGATGCCGGCCATTGCCCGCATCTGGCGCGCGGGCTGCATCATCCGCTCGCAGTTTCTCGATGAGATCACAAGCGCGTTCACAGCCGCTCCGGATGCGGCCAACCTTATCCTGACGCCCGCCTTTGCCGAAATGGTCAAGGAGACGCTGCCATCGCTTCGCCGGGTCGTTTCGGCGGCCACGGCGGCCGGCTTGCCGGTTCCGGCTCTGGCCTCGGCGCTGACCTGGTTTGAGGGATACCGCCGGGCGCGCGGCACGGCCAATGTCATTCAGGCCCAGCGCGATTTCTTCGGGGCGCATGGCTTCGAGCGTGTCGATGGCGTCGACCGCCCGCATGGCCCATGGGGCAGCGGGGCCAGCCAGCAGTAAGCGTTTTTGACGTCGTGAATGGCGAGCCTCAGTCCGCCCAAACGGGGGGGAGGAGGCTCGTCAGGCTTTCGGGATTGGCACCATCAATGGCGGCCAGAAGCAGGGTGCCCAGCTGGCGACCCGTTTCCCGGTTATCCTCGTTAATGGCAATCACCTGCGGGTGCAGCCATTGCAGCACATCATGCGGCTGCTTGCAGACAATATCGATATCCTCGCCCACCAGACGATCCGCGGCTTGAGCCGCAGACAGCATGGCGATTGCGCCATCGCCGAAGATCGAGATCAACCCGTCCGGCGGGTTGTCAGAGGCAAGCAGACCCAGCACATCCTCGCGGATTTCCGCAATTGACGAGTCCGTGGTGACGCTCAGCGGGGCGATTTCCAGACCACCCAGAGCCATGGCGGCATCTATGCCCGCCTGGACATGACGGCTGCAGGTGAGGCTGGCAGGCGGTGCCAGAACAGCGATGTGGCGGCGTCCGCGCTTTTTCAGCCGCTCCAGTGCCTCAAAGACAAAGCGCTCATTGTCGAAGTCGTGCCAGGCGTGATCACAGCCCATTTCCGTTCGCCCGTGGGTGACGAAGGGAATGTTGTTGTCCATCAGCATGCGCACGCGTTCGTCATCGGGTTCCGTGCGGGAAATCACCACGCCATCGGCAGAGCCGGTTTCGACAATGTAGCGGATCGGCTCCAGCGGATCGGAACTGATGAAATGCGGTGTCATGATGAGGTGGTAGGGCGTTCCCGACAGCGCTTCGGAAAGGCCGTAAAGGATGTGGGAGGCGGAGCCCATACCTTCTTCATCGACGCTCAGGATGAGCGCAATCACATGGGTTTTGCCGGTGCGGAGGCGAACACCGGCGCGGTTCGGGCGATAGCCCTGACGCTCAGCCACGTCTCTCACGCGTTGTTTGGTATCGGCCCCGATATCAGGCGCATCTTTGAGCGCCCTTGAAACGGTCGTAATACCCAGGCCAATTTCCTCGGCAATGGTTTTCAAGGTGGCTCGGCGCGGCGAATTCAAAGAGAAATTCTTGCGATCCATCAAATTGTGAATACCTGTTTCATCTCCCATCATAGGCGCGTCTGAAAGTGTTGCAAAGCGAAAGCTTGGCGCATCGCGTGTTATGCAACCTTACGAAGATGTAATCTCGCCTTCATACTGCATTCATTCGCTCCGCTGCAGATTGCGGCCATCGGACAACGAACCGAAACGAGGAGATTCCCATGAAAAAGTTCCTGATCACCCTGATTGCCGCCACGGTTCTCGGCGCGCCGCTCGCGCAGGCTCAAGGGTATGACCGCTATGATCGCCATCAGCCCGGCCCGCCGCGCTATGAGACGGATTATCGTCGTCCGGTGATGCGCCCGATCAAGAAGTTCTGGTCGCGCGGCGAGCGTCTGCCGGGCTTTGTCGAGCGTCGCATGCTGCGTCCGCGTGAGGTGATGCGCTTTGGTCTGCCGATCCCGCGTCGCGGCGAGGTCTGGGTGCAGGTCGGCCGCCAGCTTCTTCTGGTGCGCATCAACAGCGGCCTGATCGTGATGGCGCGCTAAGCCTCAGGCAACAAAAAGGGCGGGGAAACCCGCCCTGAGAGTGATGAGAAACCTTTCATCCCCGCTTCCGTCATCCTCGGGCCTGACCCGAGGATCCATTATTTTAATAGCTTATGGATGGTCGGGTCGAGCCCGACCATGACGAAAAGAGAGGTTTGCGACCTTTGTCAGCAGTCTGAGAGCGGGGAAACCCGCCCTTTTCCATTCTGGCTGATGCCAAAAACTTACTTGGCGTCGAGGCAGGACACCAGCGAGGCGGCGTTTTCGCGCATCAGATCGAAGTAGAGGTCGGCGCCCGGCTTCATGGCGCCACCTTCCGGGTTCAGCGTGCCGGCCTTGGCCTTGGTGCCTTCCACCAGCGTTGTGACAATTTTGGGCTCGAAGGGCGGCTCGGAGAAGACGCAAGTCGCGCCCAGATCGGCAATCTTGGCGTGGATTTCGCGGATGCGGGCGGCGCTCGGCGGCGTTTCCGGGCTCAGTGTAATGGAACCGGCGATGTTCAGCTCGTAGCGCTTTTGCAGATACTGATAGGCATCGTGGAAGACGATGAAGGGGCGATCCTTGGTGCTTGCAAGCGTCGTAACCAGTTCCTTGTCGAGCGCATCGAGGCGAGCCTCTTCGGTAGCACCATTCTTCTCATAGGCTGCCGCATTGGCCGGGTCGACCTTGGAAAGCGTGGCGACAATCTGCTTGACCATAGCACGGGCATTGGCCGGATCGAGCCAGATGTGCATGTCCTTGTGCTCTTCATCATGGTCGTCGTGGTCCGCATGATCATGGCCCGCATCTTCAGCCTTGGCGTCATGATCGTGATCATCGCCGTGATCAGCGCCTTCCTCATGGGCATGGCTGTGCTTTTCGAAGGTGCTGCCGGTGCGCGGATCGAGAAGCGTGATGCCAGGTGCCTCGGAAAGCTCAACCGAAACCGCTTTTTCGCCCAGCGTTTCGAGCGGCTTTTCGAGGAAGGCTTCGAAACCCGGGCCAATCCAGAACACGACATCGGCCTTGTCCAGCTTGGCAGCATCGGACGGCTTCATCGTATAGGAATGCGGCGAGGCATTGGTGTCGATCACCAGACCCGGTTCGCCCACGCCCTGCATCACCCCGGCTACCAGCGAGTGAATCGGCTTGAAGGAAGCCAGAACCTTCGGCGCTTCGGCCGCATGGGCAAAACCGGCGAAGGAGGCAAGGGCGGATGCGGCCAGCAGTCGGGAGATGGTTTTCATTGGGGGGACTCCATTGCATGAGCGTGTAATGTTATTACATTTGTTGTGTTATGCTATAACGTGTGCCATGACGGGATGCAACAGGTTTGGAAGGCCAAAATGCAGGACAAGACAAACAAGCTGCCGCCAGAGCGTCAGGAGACGCTGGTGGCGCTCAGTGGAGCCGGGGTCTATCGCAGCGGTCGCTGGCTGGTGCGCGGCGTTGATTTTGCCGTGAAGCGCGGCGAGATCGTGACGCTGATTGGCCCGAACGGTTCCGGCAAATCCACTAGTGCCAAGCTGGCGATTGGCGTTTTGAAGGCGGACGAAGGGCGGGTGGAGCGGGTGGCTGGCCTGAAGGTCGGCTATGTGCCGCAAAAGCTGTCCATTGACTGGACCTTGCCCCTGACCGTGAAGCGCCTGATGACGCTGACCGGGCCGCTGCCCGCGCACGAGATTGATGCCGCGATGGATGCGACCGGCATTCGCCACCTTGCCAAGGCGGAAGTACAGACGCTGTCGGGCGGTGAGTTTCAGCGGGCGCTGATGGCGCGTGCTATTGCCCGCAAGCCGGACCTTCTGGTTCTGGATGAGCCGGTGCAGGGCGTCGACTTTTCCGGCGAAATCGCCCTTTACGACCTGATCCGCACCATTCGCGATACGGCGGGTTGCGGCATTCTTTTGATCTCCCACGACCTGCATGTGGTGATGGCCGAAACCGACACGGTCATCTGCCTGAATGGCCATGTCTGTTGTCGCGGCACGCCGCACGCGGTCAGCGCAAGTCCCGAATATCTTTCGCTGTTTGGCCCAACGGCGGCGCGTTCGCTGGCCGTCTACACCCACCAGCATGACCATGTGCACCTGCCGGATGGCCGGGTGCAGCATTCGGATGGCTCGATCACCGATCATTGCCACCCGGAGGATGGTCATCATCATGACCATGACCACAAGCACGAGCATGGCGATGCGTGCTGCGGGCATGATCATTCCCACGATCACGCCCATGATCCTCAGGAGGCGCGTCATGTTTGATGATTTCTTCGTGCGCGCCCTTTTCGCGGGCGTGGGGGTGGCGCTGATTGCCGGGCCGCTAGGTTCCTTCATCGTCTGGCGGCGTATGGCCTATTTCGGTGATACGATGGCCCATTCGGCTCTTCTGGGGGTGGCGCTGTCGCTGCTCATGGAGATCAACCTGACGCTGTCTGTCTTTGCGGTTGCAGCGTCGGTTTCGCTTTTCCTGCTTCTCCTGCAGCGACGGCAGGCGCTTTCAGCCGATGCGCTGCTCGGTATTCTTTCGCATTCGACGCTGGCCATCGGGCTGGTGCTGGTCGCCTTCATGTATTGGGTGCGCATCGACCTCAACGCCTATCTCTTTGGCGATATTCTCGCCGTGTCACGCATGGATATCGCGCTTGTGTGGGGCGGCGGCGTGCTGACGATTGGCGTTCTGATTGCCTTCTGGCGCTCGCTTCTGGCGGCGACCGTCAACCATGAACTGGCGGAGGCGGAAGGGCTTCAGCCGGAGCGGGCGCGCCTTGTGCTGATGCTTCTGATGGCGCTCGTCATTGCCATTGCCATGAAGGTGGTGGGCATCATGCTGATCACGTCGCTGCTCATTATCCCCGCTGCTACGGCCCGGCGTTTTTCGCCGACGCCCGAAATCATGGCGGTGTTTGCGGCGCTGATCGGGGCGGTGGCGGTTGTTGGCGGCCTGTTCGGCTCACTGAAGTTCGATACGCCCTCGGGTCCGTCCATTGTCGTGGCGGCACTTGTTCTTTTCCTGATCAGCCTGCTACCAGCTTCGTGGAAGCGCAGGGAGGTTTCATGACGCAGCTTACGAAAAACCAGGATCTGGTGCTGGGGGCGCTCAAGCGTTCCGAGGCACCGCTGAGCGCCTATGTTATTCTCGACAAGTTGCGCGACCACGGCTTTCGCGCGCCGTTGCAGGTCTATCGGGCGCTGGAAAAGCTGATCGAAATGGGGCTGGTGCATCGGCTGGAAAGCCTCAATGCCTTTGTGGCCTGTGCCCATTCCGGCGAAAGCTGCTGCAGCCATCACGGCACGGTGGCCTTTGCCATCTGCAATGCCTGTGGCCATGTCATGGAGTTTCATGACCACACGGTGGAGCACCGCCTCAGCGACTGGGCGCGGGGCAAAGGGTTCAAGCAGGAAAAGACGACGATTGAAATTCGCGGCCTGTGTGCGACCTGCGCGGCCGCATGAAAAAAAAAGGCCCGTCGGCGGTGAGCTGACGGGCCATTTTTTCAGAAGCACGTGACGATCAGATTTCTTTCAAATCGCCTGAAAAACGCTTCCAGTTGGCGATATAACGCAGGGCCGACTGGCGCAAGCCCTCGATGGCGGCATCATCCAGCGTGCGGATGGCCTTGGCCGGTGAGCCGACAATCAGGGAATTATCCGGAAACTCCTTGCCTTCGGTGACGAGGGCATTGGCGCCGATCAGGCAGTTCTTGCCGATCTTCGCGCCGTTCAGAACCGTTGCGCCCATGCCGACCAGCGTATTGTCGCCGATGATGCAGCCGTGAACGATGGCACTGTGGCCGATGGTGCATCCCTTGCCGATCTTCACCGGCTTGCCGGGGTCGGTGTGGATCACGGTGTTTTCCTGAATATTGGTGCCATCACCGATTTCAATCGGCTCATTGTCGCCGCGCAGCACGCAACCGAACCAGATGCCGACATCCTCGCCAATCACCACCTTGCCCATGACATGCGCGCCGGGTGCGACCCAGTATTTGCCCTCTTCGGGTGTCTGCGGGGCAATTCCCCCGAGCGAATAAAGCGGCATGGTTTCCTCCCTTGAACTGGTTACCGTCTCAAACCACGGTGACCGACAGCGTGCCGATGCCATCGATGCCGCATTCCACGCGGTCGCCCTTTACGACCGGGCTGACGCCCGCCGGGGTGCCGGTGAAGATGACATCACCCGGTGCCAGCGTGAAGAGCTTCGAAAGTTCAGCAATGATTTCCGGCACTTTCCAGATCATCTGGTCGAGATCGCCAGACTGGCGGGTCTCCCCATTGACCTTGAGCCAGATGGCCGCCTTGTGCGGATGGCCTATGCGGCTTGCCGGAACGAGCGCGCCAACCGGGGCCGAATGTTCAAAGGCCTTGGCGAGCTCCCACGGGCGACCGGCTTTCTTGGCCACAGCCTGCAGATCGCGGCGGGTGAAATCGAGGCCAACACCATAGCCCCAGATGCAATCGAGCGCCTTTTCGACCGGAATGTCGCTGCCGCCTTCCTTCAGGACGATGACGCATTCCACCTCATGGTGAACGTCGCTTGACTGCGAGGGATAGGGAAAGGCTCCGTTCGAGACGAGATTGTCCGGGTTCTTCTGGAAGAAGAAGGGCGGGTTGCGGGTCGGATCGCCCCCCATTTCGATGGCGTGATCAGCATAGTTCTGGCCCACGCAGTAGACGCGCCGCACGGGGAAGACGGATGTTTCCCCGGCAATCGGCAGCATCACGGTTTTCGGGACAGGGATAACGGTTTCAGCGCCGCTCATCAGAATCTCCTCGGTGTGTTTTGGCAGCAGCATAGAGCGTGATCCGGGTGGTTGGAAGAATGTCACCCAACGAAAAAGCCACCCGCCTGGAAAGACGGGTGGCCTGGTTTCAATGCCGTTTTGGCGAAAGCCTTACTGCTGCGGCGTTGGCGGCAGCGGGCAATCCTGACCGGGAGGGCAGGGCATCGGCGGGGTCGGCGGCAGGGGCTTGTCACGCGGCGACGTCGGCATGACAGACTCTTCCCGTTGCGGACGCGGCGGACGTGGCTGCTCCATCTGCTGCGGTTGCGGACGCGGCTGTTCGTATTGCGGTTCCGGCGGACGCGGGCGCGGCGGGCGCGGCTGCTCGCTCTGCTGCTGCGGCAGGTACTGCGGCAGCGTTCTGTCACGCGGCGACACCGGCATGACAGGCTCCTCCTGCGGGGGGCGACGCTTTCCCCAGTTCTGCTGATAATCATTGCCCCATGTGGGCTGCGGCTGGCGCGGGCGCGGCGGACGCGGATTATCCCAACCCTGCTGGTTGTCATTCCCCCAGGCGGGCTGCGGCGGACGCGGACGCGGGTTATCCCAGCCCTGATCCATGGTCGGGCGCGGAGCGCGGCGGCGCCAGTCATCACGCTCGCGGTAGAAATCGCGGTTGCGATAGTTGCGGCCCCAGTAATCGTCGATATCGAAGCGGATCGTCGGAATGCCAAGCTGGCGATAATAGGGGCGGTCGACATAATACTGATCGCGGCCGTAGCCGATCTGGATGTAGCGACCGGAGACCCAGCCGCGACCGCGGGCGAAGGAAACATCGCACCAGTTGGCGTTGGAAAGGCAGCCATAGACCTTCATCCGCGCACCCTGCGGTATGACGACAACAGCGGGGTAGGCCGTGCTGGGGCCGGAGCGCATGTTGACGTTGGACGTGGCAAAGCCTGTGGCTGCCGCCTGGGCGAGCGCCGGCAGGGCGATCATCGCCGTGAGCGCTGCGGCAAGGAACCTGAACTTCATGGGTATTCCTCCTGAGACGTGCGTGGCTTTTCGCCGTGCGCCTGTTCTGCTGCGATCAATGTGCGGCGTGATCGTGGCCAAACTACGCTTGCCGGTTTCACGAGTCACTTTGACCGTTGGAGGTTGTTTTATTCCATGAAGGCTGAGCGCAGGATGAATGACGGGTTCAGCCCCGCGTCATCCTGTGCGTTTGTTCAGGCGGCCTTGCGGTCTTCGCGGTACTGCAGGTTTTCTGCGTAATAGTCTTCCTGCGAGGGCGCGTTGATAAGAGCCATCACTTCGCCTTCCTCCATGCCCGCGAACAACCGCTCCTCGCCGTCACTGAAGCTCAGGCGAAGCGTGCCATCGGTCTGGCTGAAGAAGATCCCGGAGATGGAGGGCATCGCCACGGCTTCAACGTCCGGCCAGTTGCGATGAATGGCAGCTTGCGGCATGGCTGCCGGGCGCGGGAAGAACATGTGGCGCAGTTCCCGGGCAAGCAGCGTCACGGAAATGCCCGCCGTTGCGCCGGTCGCCTTGACCAGCGCATCTTCCAGCCGTGCATGGCGCGATTCCTGAAAGAGTTGCAGAAGCTCAAGGCCGAAGGATATGCCCACCATGGCCACGGCCACCTTGGCCCAATGGCGCGGATAGGCATAGACGAACAATGCGCTCATGACGCCAAAGGCCAGCGCACGATCATTGTTGACGCCGAAGATGTCTTCGGGGCGCCATTCAATCGGGCTGACGGTAACAAGGGCGACTGCGGTGAGCGCGAGCCACGGAACAAGCTGACGGAACGTGATCTTCATCGCGCTAAATTAGCGGCCAGTTCTTAATACATGCTTGTCAGGAGCGTTGTGGCGGCCATGGCGCGCGTGGTTTCGACCGTGCCGATTTCTGGCTGCTCATTTGTGACGGCATTTATAAGCTGTTAAGCCGGAATCCACGGTACTACTTTTTACTGAACTCGGGTATCTTGCCAGTCGGCTCCGGTTGACGTACTCCGTGCCCGGAATACCTTTTGCCCTTTAAAATAACCGGCTTGTGGCGCTTTTTTCTGGCGCCACGCACATCATGAGGTGGGGATAGCGATGAACCTTTATACGGATTATCTGGCTGAGATCGAAAGCAGAAAAACTCAGGGGCTCGCTCCGAAGCCGATCGATGACGGCGCGCTGGTCAGCGAAATCATTACCCTCATTCAGGATGCCGGTAGCGAACACCGCAAGGACGCCCTGAACTTCTTCATCTACAACACGCTGCCGGGCACGACGAGTGCTGCTGGCGTGAAGGCCGCCTTCCTCAAGAAGATCGTTGTCGGTGAAGTGGTTGTGCCGGAAATCACCCCGGACTTCGCGCTTGAGCTTCTGTCGCACATGAAGGGTGGTCCTTCGATCGAGGTTCTCCTCGACATCGCGCTCGGCAACGACGCGTCCATCGCTGGCAAGGCCGGTGACGTGCTGAAGACGCAGGTCTTCCTTTACGACGCCGACATGTTCCGCCTGCGCGACGCCTACAAGGCTGGCAACGCCATCGCCAAGGGCATTCTGGAAAGCTACGCCAAGGCCGAGTTCTTCACCAAGCTTCCCGACGTGGAAGACGAAATCAAGGTCGTGACCTTCATCGCTGCTGAAGGCGATATTTCGACCGACCTTCTGTCGCCGGGCAACCAGGCGCACTCGCGCTCGGACCGCGAACTGCACGGCCAGTGCATGATCTCGCCGGAAGCGCAGAAGGAAATCGTCGCGCTGAAGAACGCGCATCCCGACAAGCGGGTGATGATGATCGCCGAAAAGGGCACGATGGGCGTTGGCTCCTCGCGCATGTCCGGCGTGAACAACGTGGCGCTTTGGACCGGCAAGCAGTCCAGCCCCTACGTTCCCTTCGTCAACTACGCTCCGGTCGTTGCCGGTACGAACGGCATCTCGCCGATCTTCGCAACCACCGTTGACGTGACGGGCGGCATCGGCATCAACCTGAAGAACTGGACCAAGAAGACCGGCGAAGACGGCAAGCCGATCCTCAACAACGACGGCAACCCGATCCTCGAGCAGCAGTTCTCGGTCGAAACCGGCACGGTTCTGAAGATCGACGTCAAGAACAAGAAGCTCTGCGACGAAAACGGCAAGGAACTTGTCGACGTTGCCGCCGCCTTCACGCCCCAGAAGATGGAGTTCATGAAGGCTGGCAGCTCCTACGCCATCGTGTTCGGCAAGAAGCTGCAGACGTTTGCTGCTGAAACGCTCGGCGTTGAAGCCACCCCGGTCTTCGCCCCGAACAAGGAAATCTCGATTGAAGGTCAGGGCCTCACCGCCGTTGAAAAGATCTTCAACCGCAACGCCGTTGGCGTGACCCCGGGCAAGGTTCTCCATGCCGGTTCGGACGTTCGCGTCAAGGTGAACATCGTCGGCTCGCAGGATACCACTGGTCTGATGACCGCGCAGGAACTGGAAGCCATGGCTGCCACCGTGATTTCGCCGCTCGTTGACGGCGCTTATCAGTCGGGCTGTCACACCGCTTCCGTCTGGGACAAGAAGGCCCAGGTGAACATTCCGAAGCTCATGTCCTTCATGAACAATTTTGGCGTGATCACCGCCCGCGACCCGAAAGGCGTCTATCATTCCATGACGGACGTGATCCACAAGGTGCTGAACGACATCACCGTGGATGACTGGGCCATCATCATCGGCGGCGACAGCCACACCCGTATGTCCAAGGGCGTTGCCTTCGGTGCCGACTCCGGTACGGTTGCTCTGGCGCTCGCCACCGGCGAAGCCACCATGCCGATCCCGCAGTCGGTCAAGGTGACCTTCAAGGGTTCGATGAAGCCCTACATGGACTTCCGCGACGTGGTTCACGCCACGCAGGCGCAGATGCTCAAGCAGCATGGCGACAACGTGTTCCAGGGCCGCATCATCGAAGTTCACATCGGTACGCTGCTGGCCGACCAGGCCTTCACCTTCACCGACTGGACCGCTGAAATGAAGGCCAAGGCCTCCATCTGCATCAGCCAGGACGAGACTCTGATTGAATCGCTGGAAATCGCCAAGTCGCGCATCCAGATCATGATCGACAAGGGCATGGACAATGCCGCCCAGACCCTCAAGGGCCTGATTGCCAAGGCTGACAAGCGCATTGCCGAAATCCGCTCTGGCGAAAAGCCGGCCCTGACCCCCGACGCCAATGCGAAGTACTTCGCCGAAGTCGTTGTGGATCTGGACCTGATCGACGAGCCGATGATCGCCGACCCGGACGTCAACAACGCCGACGTTTCGCGTCGCTACACCCACGACACGATCCGCCCGGTTTCCTACTATGGCGCTGCCAAGAAGGTGGACCTCGGCTTCGTCGGTTCGTGCATGGTGCATAAGGGCGACATGAAGATCGTTGCCCAGATGCTCAAGAACATCGAAAAGACCGAAGGTAAGGTCGAGTTCAAGGCTCCGCTCGTCGTGGCTGCTCCGACCTACAACATCATCGATGAGCTGAAGGCTGAAGGCGACTGGGAAATCCTCCAGAAGTATTCCGGCTTCGAATTCAACGACGACAAGCCGAAGAACCAGGCTCGCACCGAGTATGAGAACATTCTCTATCTCGAGCGCCCGGGCTGCAACCTGTGCATGGGCAACCAGGAAAAGGCCGAGAAGGGTGACACCGTTCTCGCTACCTCGACCCGCCTGTTCCAGGGCCGCGTTGTGGAAGACTCTGCCGAGAAGAAGGGCGAGTCGCTGCTCGCTTCGACCCCGGTTGTGGTTCTGTCCGCCATCCTCGGCCGCACGCCGAGCATGGACGAGTACCTGTCGGCTGTTGACGGTATCGACCTGACGAAGTTCGCGCCGCCGAAGGCTCCGGCTACGTCCCAGTCCGTTCACTTCTAAGAGACGGCTGTTTGATTGGAATGCCCCGCGAAGGTGATGCCTTCGCGGGGCATTTTTTGTTCTGCCGTTGGCATTCCGGCATTATCGCAGTCTAAAGTTTTTGTTAAAGACGCCCGCAACGGTGCATTGGCACCCGGACAAGCGTAAAAGAGACCTCATGAACCAGTCATCACCCCTCGACAAAGGCCACGCCTTCACCAAACCGGCTTCTTTCCCAAAGCCGGTCTTTGCCGTGGCCCCGATGATCGACTGGACGGTGAATTTTTGTAGTAATTGAAATCGTTGTGATAATTGCTTTTTGGGTTGCGATGGGTAGTTGGCTTATCTGGTGAGGATTTAAGATGAAAGACCTACAGGCAGCGACAGATCGCTTGTTCCGGGATTATGGTCGGCACTGCCAAGCTCCGAACGAGGACACGCTATTCCATTTCCTGAATTCGCTGCATAGCTTCAGCGATAAGCTCGGCAGGCATAGGAAAGGTGGCCTCCACAGCTCCAAGAGTTTCATCGGACTAAAAGCTTTGAGAAATCTCTTTCATCACGAGGCCGAGCTTTTAAACAAGATTAGCATCATTACGGATTTTGTTCAGCCAGTTGCGGTCGAGCTAATGCGCGTCTGCCTAGTTGATCGTTCGCTTATCGAGCGGGCGGCGGCAGCAGAGGCCAAGCAGGCGGCGAAATTCAAGAGGAAATCAGGAGATGTCAAAGGAGCGTTTAATTGGTACGAGCATATCGTCGACATAGAGCCCGCGATTTATAACGTGGCGGTCGATGCTTATGAGGCAATCAAAGAGATCGACATCGCACCGTGGTCCGACGCCTTTCAGATGTTCGAGGCGTGTTATGAGGATGAAGAAGAGAGTGGACGTGAGCATCGCGTAGCAGGCACCATCTCCTGTCACGCAGGAAACGTCAGCGAGCTTCTAAGGAAGATGCACGAAAGTGCGGCGGCGACTTGAGAAGTTAAATCCGGAGTCTCTTGGTTATCCCACTCTATGGTGCGGGCCTCTTACGAGGTGGACGGGCGCTAACACCGGTCAGCTTAACCTTTCCACGGATGATAGCATAACGTGACGGTGCATTTGCAAGCACAGATCGCCGCTGGCGTGGTGCAGTTCTTGGTGCAGCTAGGAAATTACGGCTCGTATGCTTTGAGTGGAGTCAAAGGGTTACGTGTGATAAAGAGTGGCCCAAAATGCCGCCAAGCACCTAGCCGGCAAAATGGTGTAGTTCTGGAATATCATGAAAAATCAATACCATAGCGGAGAGAAAATCTTCGCTGTTGCGCCGATGATCGACTGGACGGACCGCCATTGCCGGTTTCTGCATCGTCAGCTTTCGAAGCGCGCCGTGCTGTTTACCGAAATGGTGGTGGCCGATGCGATCATCCACGGGCCGCGCGACCGGCTTCTCTCGCACGATGCTACAGAGCATCCCGTGACGCTGCAGCTGGGCGGTTCTGATCCGGCCAAGCTGGTGCAGGCGTTGAAGATTGCCATCGATTACGGCTATGACGAGATCAACCTCAATGTCGGCTGTCCGTCAGACCGCGTTCAATCCGGCACGTTCGGCGCCTGTCTCATGAAGACGCCGGATGTGGTGGCTGAATGCGTTTCGGCCATGAAGGCGGTTTCGCCCGTGCCGGTGACGGTGAAATGCCGCATTGGCGTGGATGATCAGGTGCCGGAGGCGGTGCTGCCCGCCTTCATCGCGCAGATGATCGAGGCCGGGGCGGATGCGCTGTGGGTTCACGCCCGCAAGGCATGGCTGCAAGGTCTTTCGCCCAAGGAAAACCGTGAGGTTCCGCCACTCGATTATGACCTTGTGCATGCCATGAAGCGCCAGTTCCCCGGCACGTTCATGGGTATCAATGGCGGTATCCAGACGCTCGCGCAGGGCCTCACCCACCTTGATGTGATGGATGGCATCATGCTGGGGCGGGCGGCCTATCAGAATGCCGCGCTGCTGGCCGGGGTTGATCGCCTGATTCATGGTGATGACGCGACCCCGGTCGACTGGAATGCGGTGCGCGATGCGATGATGGACTATGCGGCCCGCCACATGGCCGAAGGTGGCAAGCTTTCCAACGTGACGCGCCATATGGTGGGGCTGTTTTCCGGCATTGGCGGGGCGCGGCGCTATCGCCAGATTCTCTCCACGCAGGCGATGAAGCCGGGGGCGGGACCGCAGGTGATTGCCGATGCCTTCGCTGCCGTCGATCTTACGGCGCTGGATGAGAACGGACTGCCACGCCCGGATGACGCCGCCGGGGCGTGTTAACGAAATCGACGTGGATAAAGGCGGCGGCGACCACAATTTCGTCCCGTCCGCCACGCAAAATCCGGCATTGTATCGAAATGCGATGAGCTTCCCTTTGGGGGAGACAAGCGAAAGGGGCTTGCGTGGTGGTCGATCCTTACAATCTTCTGGGTGTGGAGCGCGATGCCGACGAGCAGGCGATCAAGGCCGCCTATCGCAAGGCGGTGAAGTCGGCGCATCCGGATTCCGGGGGCGATGCGGACCAGTTCGCGCATCTGCAGGCGGCCTTTGACCTCTTGAAGGACCCGGTGCGCCGCCGCGTCTATGATGATACGGGCTACGATCCGCAACTGGCCGATGCCAAGGACCTCAAGGGTCTGATGATGATCGAGACGCTGGTCAATGATTTCATTCTCGACGAGCGCGAACCGGGCAGCTTTGATCCCGTGGCAGCCATGCGCCGCAAGCTCTCCGACGATATTCTGAAAAGCCGCTTCCACATCCTTGAACTGGAGCGCCACCGCGCCCGGGTGCGCAAGCATCTCGACCGCATTGGCCGTCGCCCGGAAACCGATGTGCTCGGCTCCATGCTGCGCGCCCGCAGCCAGTCGATTGCCGATGCCATCCGTCAGGCGGAACACCAGATCGAAGCCATCGAACAGGCCTATACGATGCTGGAAGGCTATTCCTACGAACTCGACGCGCACCCCATGGGGCAGGGCGAGGATCGCGAGGTGATGATCGCGAACCTCATGCAAAGCGAGCCGGTGAAAGCGGCGGAGTGACATAACAAAAAATAACTTGAAATTGCGGGTTTTGCGGAGGTACAACCAAGAAAATTGATATTTTGTTCTAAGGTAGATTAGATATGGCTTTTGTTAGAAATGGGCCTCAGTTCGAAGAGGAAGTTCGTGGTATTGCGCGTAGCCTTTTCTCAATATCTATAGGTGAAGGTTCGGAATCTGTCGATGGTCGAGAGAGAGACGGAGTATTCTGGAATGGAGAACTTTATACAGTTATAGAGGCTACTACCAATAGAACCAAAGAAAAGGCAGAGTACGACTCGAAAAAGACGCATGATCTAGGTCCTGTTGACAAAGTATGGCAGCCATATCTTTGCGGCTGCCAGGGCGAGGAATGCCGAGAAGGATTTTCGTGTCTTGTCGTATCGGGTCGCGACGCGCCGGAACTGCTTGAGACGGTTGAACATCCGCTCGATGC
>JAIUPA010000003.1 GCA_020161665.1 Pseudomonadota bacterium
CACCGCCCGCCCCTTCCGTGTGGAAGGCATGGATGGTGCGGCCCTTGATGGCGGAAATCGTATCTTCCACGAAGCCGCTTTCATTCAACGTATCCGTGTGGATCATCACCTGCACGTCATATTCATCGGCAACCGTCAGGCAGCAATCAATCGCGCCCGGCGTGGTGCCCCAGTCCTCGTGAAGCTTCAGCGAGGTTGCCCCGGCCAGCACCATTTCTTCCAAGGCGCCGGGCAGCGAGGCATTGCCCTTGCCCGCAAAGGCAAGGTTCATGGGGAAAGCATCCGCCGCCTCGATCATGCGGGCAATGTGCCAGGGACCGGGCGTGCAGGTGGTGGCCAGCGTACCATGCGCCGGGCCGGTGCCGCCACCCAGCATGCAGGTGAGGCCGCTCATCAGCGCTTCCTCGATCTGCTGCGGGCAGATGAAGTGGATATGGCTGTCCATGCCGCCAGCCGTGATGATTTTGCCTTCACCGGCAATCGCTTCCGTGCCGGGACCGACGATGATGTTGACGCCCGGCTGCGTATCCGGATTGCCCGCCTTGCCAATGGCATGGATGCGGCCATTCTTAAGGCCGATATCGGCCTTGTAGATGCCGGTATGGTCAATCACCACCGCATTGGTAATGACCGTATCGACAGCACCATCGGCGCGCGTCACCTGGCTCTGGCCCATGCCATCGCGAATGACCTTGCCGCCGCCGAACTTCACCTCTTCGCCATAGGTGGTGAAGTCCTTCTCGATCTCGATGAAAAGCTCGGTATCGGCCAGCCGCACCTTGTCGCCCGTCGTCGGGCCGAACATGGAGGCATAGGCTGCGCGTGACATCTTGTAGGGCATCGCTTCAGGCTCCCGTATTTCAGCGCCGACACCCAGCGGGTCGTCGCCTCAAGACTGTTTACTCTTCAAAATCCGTGTACATCTGCTTCAGGTCCTGCGTCCGGACCCCGGTGATGCGCGATAGACAACTGAACTTGATCTGCGAATAGATCGTGCCGCTGCGATAGGGATAGGATTCGGCCTCGCAGGTATTGTCGCGATAATCGATCCACGCCCGCTGCGCTTTCAAAAGGGCAGCTTCGTTGCCCTTCGGCTCGCCGCTCTGGGCAGCATCCTTGTCGATGCGCGCCGCCGTCGCCTTGGTCTTGCGCCACACCTCGTTCAAAAGCTGATCTGCGTCGTCCAGCTCCTGCTCGGCGCAGTAATTCATCTCGACCTGATTTTCCGCATTCTTGCAGTCCACATCCGGCGTCTGGGCCGATGCGGATGCGGATACGGTGAGAAGCCCGGTGCCGATGGCCAGGAAAAGCGCCGTTTTCTTCACAGCTTGCCCATCACCTTCTGGCGGAAGCCATAAACCTCGCGCTTGCCCGAAAGCGGGATCAACGTCACCTGACGCGTCTGGCCCGGCTCGAAGCGAACCGCCGTTCCGGCCGGAATGTCGAGCCGCATGCCGCGCGCCTGATCGCGATCAAAGAGCAGCCCGCCATTCGTCTCGAAAAAATGGTAATGGCTGCCGACCTGCACCGGGCGGTCGCCGCTGTTCGAAACCTCGATGGTCACCGTCGGCTGGCCGACATTGAGTTCGATTTCGCCGGGTGCGGCAATGATTTCTCCGGGGATCATGAAAACCTCCTCAGCGGATCGGTTCGTGAACGGTCACAAGCTTGGTGCCGTCCGGGAAAGTTGCTTCGATCTGCACGTCGTGGATCATTTCGGCAATGCCTTCCATGACCATGGCGCGCGTCACCACATGCGCGCCGGCTTCCATCAATTCCGGCACCGGGCGACCATCACGCGCGCCCTCGACCACGAAATCGGTAATCAATGCAATCGCTTCGGGGTAGTTGAGCTTGACGCCACGTTCCAGCCGACGGCGCGCCACCATGGCCGCCATCGAAATCAAGAGCTTGTCTTTTTCTCTGGGAGTGAGGTTCATGTCCGTTCCATCTTCCTGATCTGGATTGCGCTCATTCTTTTCTGAATCGCGCCGACAATCCAACGATTTATTTCGTGCAATCGCAAGGATCGCCCATCAAAGATTCCAGACCTTCGGCACCGGCGTGCCCCGTCGCAGAACCGAAAGCATGGGGATCAGCAGCTTGCGCAACGAAAACCCGTCTACGGCGGCTACACGCACCACCAGCTTGTTTTCCCAAAGGCTGGCCCCGCCAATCGCATCACCCAGAATGGCGCGCATTTTCGGCAGATACACCTCCGCGTCTTCGGCGCAATAAAGCACCGTCGCAAAGGCCACTTCACCACCCAGCACCGGCACCAGCGAGGTCAATTGCGCAATGTCGCCATCCAGCCGCAACTCCTCGGCATGAATGAGCCGACCATTGCGGCGGACGCGCCAGCGGTCGCGAAACTGCCCGCTCGCCATCGCCTCGCCCATCGCCTTGCGGCCCAAAAGCACGGCCTCGACCGCGAGAAACTCGGACGTCTCGTCCAGATCGACATCGAGCCTGCGCACCAGCGCGGCGTTATCGAAAAGGATCGTTTCCTGCGGCAGCCAATGCACCCGCGTTCCCGGCCCGGCAACGATATGCGAGCCGACCTCGGCCACGCCATCCGCCGCCTTGTAGATCTTCTCGCAGGCCTGCGTGGTGACGGTGAGAAAGGTGCCCTCTTCCGCCGTTACCGACCAGTCCAGACGATCCCCGCCGGTGAGGCCGCCGGAAGAATTGATGAGGATCGCCTCCATGCCATCGGTGAAGGTTTCCGGCAGACGAATCTTGCCGCAGCCTTCCTGATAAAGCTCGGCAACACGCGCGCGCCCATCGGAAAAGCGCGTCGTCAGCCGACCCGTTCCCCTCGCTCTCTGGGGTTTTATCTCCGCAATGTCGGTCACCGAGCCTCCGCCTGGCTTGCATAATTTCCTGACCGGACACCATTCCTCGATGCAGTCTGCCCGGCACTAGCGGAAAAGCAATTCCCGTGCCGTTTCTTGACCGATTGGACAAATCACCGCTTGCCCCTGTCCGCCAAGGCCGATGGCAAAGGCAAGCGAATGGGCTTCACCGTGATGCACAATAATTATGCATCACGCCTGCTGCAATTCACTCAAACGGTGAGATGGCGGCGCGCCTCCGCCGTGTCCAGCGTTTCGGCAAGCCCCTCGTGAACGATCTCGCCGCGGTCCATGATATAGACGTAATCGGCCAGTTCGCGGCAGAAATCGAGATACTGCTCAACCAGCAGAATGGCCATGCCGGTGCTGTCGCGAAGATAGCGGATGGCGCGGCCAATATCCTTGATGATCGACGGCTGAATGCCTTCGGTCGGCTCATCCAGCACCAGAATGCTCGGGCGCGTGACCATGGCGCGGCCAATGGCAAGCTGCTGCTGCTGGCCGCCGGAAAGGTCGCCACCGCGCCGCGACAGCATGGAGCGCAGCACCGGAAACAGGCTGAAAATATCGTCGGGAATGAAACGGTCCTTGCGCCCGATCGGGGCATAGCCGGTTTCGAGATTTTCTTTCACCGTCAGAAGCGGGAAAATCTCGCGGCCCTGTGGCACGTAACCGATCCCCTTGCGCGCCCGCTGATAGGGCGGCAGGCCGTTCAACGTTTCATCGCCCAGCGTAATCGTGCCCGCCGAAATGGCGTACTGGCCGGTGACGGCGCGCAGAAGCGAGCTTTTGCCCACGCCATTTCGCCCCAGAACGCAGGTGATCTTCGCCGCTTCCGCCTTGATGGAAACGCCGCGCAGCGCCTGTGCCGCGCCGTAATGCAGATTGATGTTATCGACCGTCAGCATGATAGTCCCTCACCGTCCCAGATAGTTTTCGATCACCTTGGGATCGTTGCTCACATAATCGATGGAGCCCTCGGCCAGCACCGAACCTTCGGCAAGGCAAGTCACCTTGACGCCCAGATCGCGGATGAAGCCCATGTCGTGTTCCACCACCACCACGGAGCGCGTCTTGGCGATTTCCTTCAACAGAATGGCCGTTTCGACCGTTTCGGCATCCGTCATGCCTGCGACCGGCTCGTCAACCAGAAGAAGCTTCGGCTCCTGCGCCAGTAGCATGCCGATTTCCAGCCACTGCTTCTGCCCGTGCGAAAGGCTGCCCGCCAGTTCGTCACGGCGATGGCTGAGACGCACCGTCGACAGGATTTCCTCGATACGCGCCTTGTCTTCGGCGGTAAGCCGGTAGAACAGCGTGGAAAAGACGCCGCGCTTGCGGTTGAGCGCCAGTTCCAGATTGTCCCACACCGTATGGCTTTCAAACACCGTCGGTTTCTGGAACTTGCGGCCAATGCCGAGACGGGCAATGTCCGCCTCGTCCTTCTTGGTAAGATCGACAGTATCCTCGAAGAACACCTCGCCCTCATCGGGGCGCGTCTTGCCGGTGATGATATCCATCATCGTCGTCTTGCCCGCGCCATTCGGGCCGATGATGGCACGAAGTTCACCGGGCTCAATGACCAGCGACAGGGCATTCAATGCCTTGAACCCGTCAAACGACACCGACACATTATCGAGATAAAGCAGGCTTCTCGGTCTTGCTTCGCTCATCGTCTTACTCCGCGGGCTGGATGGGTTTATCGACATCGACGCCCGCCTCGGCATCCTTCGATGCCTTAATGGCCTTGCGGGCGCTGACATAGCCGGAAATCGTGCCGACAATGCCCTTGGGCAGGAAGAGCGTGACGGCCACGAACAGGCCCCCCAACGCAAACAGCCAGACTTCCGGGAATGCACTGGTGAACATGCTCTTGCCGAAAGCGACCGCCACCGCGCCGATGATCGGACCGATCAGCGTGCCGCGACCGCCGACCGCCGTCCAGATCACCACCTCGATGGAGTTGCCGGGGGCAAATTCGCCGGGGTTGATAATGCCGACCTGCGGCACGAAGAGCGCACCGGCAATGCCGGCCATCATGGCCGAAACCACGAAGGTGAAGAGCTTCACATGCTCGACCCGGTAGCCCAGGAAGCGCACGC
The DNA here is from genome assembly GCA_020161665.1 of Pseudomonadota bacterium. Classification (GTDB taxonomy): domain Bacteria; phylum Pseudomonadota; class Alphaproteobacteria; order Rhizobiales; family Rhizobiaceae; genus Ectorhizobium. The sequence continues at coordinate 4,955 of JAIUPA010000003.1, forward strand.
GGCTTTCCGCATCACGAACACCGACCAGCACCTTGCCGAACTTCGACGACACAATCGCCGAAGCAATCAGCAGGCAGAGCGCCAGGAAGAAGGCGGTTGCCGCAAAGAGCGCGGCGCGTGTGCCATCGGCCTGCACGGAAAAGCCGAGAATATCCTTGAAGTCGGTCAGGCCGTTATTGCCGCCAAAGCCCATGTCATTGCGGAAGAAGGCCAGAAGCAGCGCATAGGTCATGGCCTGTGTGATAATCGACAGATAGACGCCGTTGACGCGCGAGCGAAAGGCGAACCAGCCGAACACGAAGGCAAGCAACCCCGGCACGAGCAGCACCATCAGCATGGCAAACCAGAACATATCGAAGCCGTGCCAGAACCACGGCAATTCCTTCCAGTTCAGGAACACCATGAAATCGGGCAGGATCGGATCGCCATAAACACCGCGCGGGCCGATCTGGCGCATCAGGTACATGCCCATGGCGTAACCGCCGAGCGCGAAGAACGCGCCATGGCCAAGTGAGAGAATGCCGCAATAGCCCCAGACCAGATCAAGCGCCAGCGCCAGCAGCGCATAGCAGAGATACTTGCCGAACAGCGACATGGCATAGGTCGGCACATGCAGCGGGTTTTCCGGCGAAAGCAGAAGGTTCGAGGCGGGCACCAGAACAGCCAGCGCCAGAAGCACGGCGAGCATGATGGTGATGCGGCGATCCGCACCTTTCAGGAGAAACTGCGTAATCATGATTCCACCGCCCGGCCCTTGAGGGCAAACAGCCCGCGCGGACGCTTCTGGATGAAGAGAATAATGAGGACGAGCACGAGGATCTTGCCCAGCACGGCCCCGACGTAGGGTTCAAGGAACTTGTTGAGGATGCCAAGCGACAGAGCGCCCACCAGCGTGCCCCAGAGATTGCCCACGCCCCCGAACACCACGACCATGAAGCTGTCGATGATGTAGGACTGGCCAAGGTTCGGCGAAACATTGTCGATCTGCGAGAGCGCCACCCCGGCAAGTCCGGCAATGCCGGAGCCGAGCGCAAAGGTGAAGGCATCCACCCATGGTGTGCGAATGCCCATGGACGAAGCCATGCGGCGGTTCTGCGTCACGGCGCGCATCATCAGGCCGAAGGACGAACGCTTGAGCAGCACGAGAAGCGCCAGAAACACGGCCATCGAGAATGCGATGATCCACAGGCGGTTCGAGGTGATCGCCAGACCGCCAAGCTGGAACGAGCCGGACATCCATGACGGATTGCCCACTTCCCGGTTGGTCGGCCCGAAGATCGAACGCACGGTCTGCTGCAGGATGAGCGAAATGCCCCAGGTGGCGAGAAGGGTTTCAAGCGGACGTCCGTAAAGGAAGCGGATAACCCCGCGCTCGATGGCAAAACCGACCGCGCCGGTAATGACAAAGGCAACCGGCAGCGCAATCGCCAGCGACCAGTCAAACAGGCCCGGCGCATGGGTGCGGATCACGTCCTGCACGATGAAGGTGGAATAAGCGCCGATCATCACCATCTCGCCATGGGCCATGTTGATGACCCCCATCACGCCGAAGGTGATGGCAAGGCCGATAGCGGCCAGCAGCAGAACGGAACCAAGCGACAGGCCGTAAACGACATTCTGGCCCATATCCCAAAGCTTGAGGCTGTCCTCAATGCCGGTAATGGCCTTTTCAATATCCGGCTTCAGGCTGGCATCGGCAGCAGGAAGGGCCGCACGCAGGATGCCGATGGCATCACGCCCGCCAATCTCGCGAATGGTCTGGATCGCCGTCTTCTTGTCTTCCAGCGGACGATCAGACGACATCAGCGATACGGCACGCGCCTCTTCCATCACTTTTCGGACACCGGCATCGCTTTCGGCAGCCAGTGCCGTTTCCAGAAGCGCGAGCATTTCGCCCGACGGCGACTTGATGACGGCTTGCGCGGCGGAAAGACGGGTCGCCTTGTCCGGCGACATCAGCGTCAGACCGCCCAGCGCCGAATTGATGGCACGGCGCAGCGTGTTATTGACCTTGATCTTGGTGAGAGCCCCCTTGGGCGCTTCGCCTGCGGCCTCTCCGCTGGCCGGATCGGTGAGCGTCAGCGTCGCGCCGGAACCTTTGGCCACGAATACCTTGCCGTCTTCCTTGCGCAGGTAAAGATCACCGGCACCAAGAGCTTCCAGCGCCGGAACGATCTTCGTGTCGCCGCTCTTGGCGAGTTCCACCACGATCTTTTCCGCATCGGCAAAGTTTGCCTTGCCCAGTTGGTTGAAAAGATCGGAAGACGCCGTTTGCGCGAAAGCCTGACCGCCAAAGGCCAAGGCCAGGCAAAGAAACCATGTTTTGAAGAGTAGTTTGAGCATCTTAGCCCCTCATCCGGTCTGCCGTTCTCCTGAGGCCCCTGAGGGGTGGAAGGAGATGGACAAGCACCTGCCGTTCACGTGGATAGGCGGCGCTCTAAAGTCGCCTCTTGAGGCACGCATCCCCTCTCCCCGCGCGCGGGGAGAGGGTTAGGGTGAGGGGCAAAGACCCCGCATTTCAAAGAAGAAGCACCCCACCATTCAGGCGGAGACAGAGGCCGGGGAGAACCCGGCCTCCCGAAAGCTTACTTGCCCTTGCCGCCGCACTTGCCAGCCGCAACGTTGAAGTTGCCGCACGACATCGGAGCGCGCCAGTCGGAGATCAGGTCCTTGGAGTCCGGCAGGAAGTCAGACCATTCGTCGCCAACCACCTGAGCGGTCTGCTTGACGATCGAGAACTGGCCGTCTTCCTGAATTTCACCGATCAGCACCGGCTTGGTGATGTGGTGGTTCGGCATGACGGTGGAGTAGCCGCCCGACAGGTTGGGAACGGAAACGCCGATCAGCGAGTCGAGAACCTTGTCGGTCTCGGTCGTGCCAGCGGCTTCGACAGCCTTGACCCATGCGTTGAAGCCGATAAACGTGGCTTCCATCGGGTCGTTGGTCACGCGCTTGTCGTTCTTCGTGTAGGCATGCCAGGTCTTGATGAACTCGGCATTGGCATCGGCTTCGACGGACTGGAAGTAGTTCCAGGCAGCCAGATGACCGACGAGCGGCTTCGTGTCGAGACCGGCGAGTTCTTCTTCACCGACCGAGAAGGCAACAACCGGAATATCGGTGGCCTTGATGCCCTGGTTGCCGAGTTCCTTGTAGAAGGGAACGTTGGCGTCGCCGTTGACGGTCGAGACCACGGCGGCCTTCTTGCCGGCCGAACCGAATTCCTTGATCTTGGCAACTTCGGTCTGCCAGTCGGAGAAGCCGAACGGCGTGTAGTTGATGAGGATGTCTTCCTTCGGAATGCCCTTGGAGATCAGGTAGGCTTCGAGGATCTTGTTGGTCGTGCGCGGGTAGACATAGTCCGTGCCTTCGAGAACGAAGCGCTTCACGCCTTCTTCTTCGAGCAGGTAGTCAACAGCCGGGATAGCCTGCTGGTTCGGAGCGGCACCCGTGTAGAAGATGTTGCGCGAGGATTCTTCGCCTTCGTACTGAACCGGGTAGAAGAGGATGGAGTTCAGCTCTTCAAAGACCGGCAGAACGGACTTGCGCGACGACGAGGTCCAGCAACCGAATACGGCGGAAACCTTGTCCTTGGCGATCAGGTCACGGGCCTTTTCAGCAAACAGCGGCCAGTCGGAAGCCGGGTCGACAACAACGGCTTCGAGCTTCTTGCCGAGAACGCCACCCTTCTTGTTCTGCTCTTCAACGAGCATCAGGACGGCATCCTTCAGCGTCGTTTCGGAAATGGCCATCGTGCCGGAGAGCGAGTGCAGAACGCCGATCTTGATGGTGTCTTCAGCGGCGAAAGCGCCCGAAAGCGCCGTGGCAGACATGGCGGCGGCAAGGAGAGCGCCGGAAAGCTTGATCTTCAGAGACATGTCGATGGAACCCCTCTTTTCGTTGTGGCAATGGTGACCAAGAGAATTTGGCCCCTGCTGCAACGAACTATCCGGCACACCTGCCGGGGGCGACATACGTCATATGACGTAGCGAGGGGGGAAGAATCTGCGCATCGTGCGCACCCACAAAAAAGCCGGGCGCGATGGCCCGGCCAGACTGCTGACAAAGCTCGAAAACCTCTCTTTTCGTCATGGTCGGGCTTGACCCGACCATCCATACGTCATCGAATGATGGATCCTCGGGTCAAGCCCGAGGATGACGGAGTGTGTAGGGAAAGGCTTGCGTTCACCTCAACCAAGGAAGCTCTGGATTTCCGGCCAAAGCTCCAGGAATCCGGTATAAAGCATGTTGATCGTCACATAGACGATCACGCCAAGGCCCACATAGGCAATCCAGCGATGCTTGTGCAGAAGGCGCGCCACGAGATTGGCGGCAAGGCCCATCAGGCCAATCGACAGGATGAGGCCGATGATCAGCACCGACGTATGTTCGCGCGCAGCCCCGGCGACCGCCAGAACATTGTCGAGCGACATGGAAACATCGGCAATGACAATCTGCATGGCCGCCTGCAGGAACGTCTTCTTGACGTTGTAATCAACGTCATCCGTCTCGCCTTCATGATGCGGCTGGGCGGCGGCTTCACGCAGTTCGCTCCACATCTTCCAGCAGACCCAGGCCAAAAGCACGCCCCCCAGGAAATGCAGACCCTTGAGGTTCATGAGATAGGCGGTACCGCTGGCAAAACCGATGCGCAAAACGGTGGCCGCGAGAATGCCCACCAGAATGGCTTTGTTGCGCTGATGGGCGGGAAGACCCGCCGCCGCAAGTCCGATGACAACTGCGTTGTCGCCTGCCAGAACGAGGTCGATGGCAATCACCTGCAACAGCGCCATAATGCCTTCCGGCGTGAAGATTTCCATTCTTTCGGCCTCGCAAACCGTCATCACATTCGTTAACGCCCGCGTTACCAGACTTTGCCCGCCAAGGAAAAGCAACCTTAAGGCGAATTGCGCGTGCCTTACGCACGTAACGACCTACGTCATATGACGTAGATGGCACTGGGAAACTTGAAAGCCCAACCCTTTAACGCCAGGAACCGGGCATGCTAGTAAGAACGGGGAACGAAGCGGAAAGAGTAGCATGACAGCGCGGCAACGCATCATTCCAGTGAGGCGCGAATACAATCGCTGGGTGGCGAACCAGACGCTGGAAGACTACGCCCTGCGTTTCACCGCCAAGAGCGCCCGCCGCTTTTCCTCCGACCGCATTTCGCAAACCGCCATCGGCGCCATTTCCTTTCTGGCGCTGGAAGCCATCGGCGGGGCCATCACCCTTTCCTACGGCACGACCAATGCGTTCTTCGCCATTGTCGCCGCCTCCATCGCCATGCTGGCGATTGGCCTGCCCATCAGCCGCTATGCCATCCGCCACGGCGTCGATATCGACCTTCTGACGCGTGGCGCAAGCTTCGGCTATATCGGCTCCACCATCACCTCGCTGATCTATGCCAGCTTCACCTTCATGCTCTTTGCCATCGAGGCATCGATCATGTCCGGCGCACTCGAACTGGCCTTCGGCCTGCCCGTGTGGATCGGCTATATTGTCAGCGCGCTGGTCGTCATTCCGCTCGTCACCCACGGCGTGCAGCTGATTTCCCGCTTCCAGCTGGTCACGCAGCCCTTCTGGATCATCCTCAACATCCTGCCCTTCATCTTCATCGCCTTCATGGATTCGGGGAAGTTTGATCTCTGGGTGGCTTTTGAGGGCATCCACCATGCCGCCTCCGAACCGGGCAGCTTCGCCCCCTTCCGGCTGGTGGAGTTCGGTGCGGCCTCCGCCGTCATTCTGGCGCTCATGTCGCAGATCGGCGAACAGGTGGACTTTCTGCGCTTTCTCCCCCCCGAGGGGCAGACCAGCCTTCGCCGGCGCATCGCCGTGTTTCTCGCCGGGCCGGGCTGGGTCATCGTCGGCGCGCCAAAACTTCTGGCCGGTTCCTTCCTCGTCGTGCTGACGCTTTCGAGCGGCATTCCGGCCAATGAGGCCGCTGATCCCTCGCACATGTATGCCGTGGCCTTCGGCTACATGATTCCGAACGAGAAGGCCGCCCTTCTCCTGATGGCCGCCTTTGTTGTCGTCTCGCAGTTGAAGATCAACGTGATGAACGCCTATGCCGGGTCGCTCGCCTGGTCGAACTTCTTCTCGCGCCTCACCCACAGCCATCCGGGCCGCGTCGTCTGGTTGGTCTTCAACGTGGCGATTGCGCTTCTCCTGATGGAACTCGGCATCTACCGGCTGCTTGAAGAAACACTCGGCATCTTTTCGATTGTCGCGACCGCTTGGCTCTGCACCATTTCCGCCGATCTCTTCATCAACAAGCCGCTCGGCCTCGCCCCACCCGGCATCGAGTTCAAGCGCGCCCATCTCTACGACATCAACCCGGTGGGAACCGGCACGCTCATCCTCTCGGCAGGCATTGCGCTCTTTGCCCATTTCGGCCTGTTCGGTGCGGTGGCCGCTTCGCTTGCGCCTTACATCGCGCTTGTCGCCGCCCTCATCATCTCACCGCTGATCGCCTGGGCCACGAAGGGCAAATTCTACCTCGCCCGCAAGCCGCGCCGCCAATGGAAGAACCTCACCGGCATCACCTGCTCCATCTGCCAGCACCCGTTCGAGCCGGAAGATATGGCCTGGTGCCCCGCCTATTCAGCGCCGATCTGCTCGCTATGCTGCTCGCTCGACAGCCGCTGCCACGACATGTGCAAGCCGAAGGCCCGCCTCAATGCACAGGCCGGTTCCGTGGCTCGCAAATTCCTCTCGGAAAAGATCGTCGAATGGATGGCGTCCCGCCTCGGGCGCTATGTGCTGGCCACCTGCATGTCGATCACCGTCATCGGTGCCATTCTCGCCCTCGTCGCCCATCAGGTGGGCGCGGCTTCGCCGGAAACCGCAGAGGTCGTCAACCGCGTGACGCTCATCGTCTTCTTCGTCTTCTCGGTGATTGCCGGCGTGGTCTGCTGGTTCTATGTGCTGGCCCATGATGCGCAGGTGGTGGCCGAAGAGGAAAGCTTCCGCCAGAACAGCCTGCTTCTGAAGGAGATCTCCGCTCACAAAAAGACGGACGCGGCGCTTCAAAATGCCAAGGAAGTGGCCGAAGCCGCCAACCGCGCCAAGAGCCGCTACGTCGTCGGCCTTTCCCATGAACTGCGCACGCCGCTCAACGCCGTGCTGGGTTACGCCCAGATCCTTGAACGCGACGACACGATCCCGACACCGCGCCAGTCGGCCATCCGCGTGATCCGCCGCTCCGCCGAGCATCTCTCCGGCCTGATCGACGGCCTTCTCGACATTTCCAAGATCGAGGCGGGTCGCCTGCAGGTCTATTCCAACGAAATCAACCTGCAGGACTTTCTCGACCAGATCGTCGACATGTTCCGCCCGCAGGCTCTGGCCAAGGGCCTGACCTTCGAGCATGAGCGCGCCCGCATGATGCCGCGTTACGTGCGCGCCGATGAAAAGCGCCTGCGCCAGATCCTCGTCAACCTGCTGTCGAATGCCATCAAGTTCACCGATAGCGGCACGGTGCGCTTCGATATCGGCTACCGTAATCAGGTCGCGACCTTTACCGTCTCCGATACCGGACGCGGCATTTCCGAACGCGACCTCACCCGGATTTACGAGCCTTTCCAGCGCGGCGAGGCCGAAAGCGTGCGCCCGCTGCCGGGGCTGGGGCTTGGCCTCACCATCACCAAGCTTTTGACCAACACGCTGGGCGGCGAAATTTCCGTGACCAGCGAACACGGCAAGGGCACCACGTTCAAGGTGCGGCTGATGCTGTCGGCGATCGACCGCCCGCTGCCCGCCCCGCCCGCCGAAAAGAAGATCGTCGGCTACACAGGGCCACGTCGCACCATCGTCGTGGTGGACGACAACGAGGACCATCGCGACCTGATGCATGCGGTGCTGTCGCCGCTCGATTTCGTCGTGCTGACGGCGGGAAGCGGCGAGGCCTGCCTGACGCTGATCGAGGGCATTCGCCCCGATCTCTTCCTCATCGATATTTCCATGCCCGGCATGAATGGCTGGCAACTCGTCTCCAAGCTGCGCGACGCAGGGCAGATCGCCCCCATCTTCATGCTCTCGGCCAATATCGGCGATGGCTCCTTCGCCGGGGCCGATCAGGGCGGCCATAATGGCGCGATTTCCAAGCCCGTCGATATCCGCCAGCTTTGCGACAAGCTGGCGCTGACGCTTGGTCTGGACTGGGTTTGGGCCGGGGAAGAGCCGCCCTCCCCGCCGCCGCCGGTCCGCGCCACGCTCAAAAGCCCCGGTGCCAGCCATGTTGACGAATTGATCCGTCTTGGCGAAATCGGCTATGTGCGCGGCATCCGCGCAAAGCTTGCCGAGCTGGCGCAGCAGCCGGACAACAAGCCCTTTACCGAAGCGCTCGAAGCCTATGTGCAGGTCTTCGATCTGGCGGGCTATGCCGCCTTCCTCGCCCGCTTTGCGGATCAGGATGAAAGGAACCCGGACCATGCCTGAAGCAGGTCACCGCCGCGATATCATTCTGCTCGTGGATGACAGTCCCGAAGCGCTGGGCTTCCTCACCGAAGCGCTGGAACAGGCCGGTTACTCCGTTCTGATTTCCACCTCCGGCAAGGGCGCGCTCGGCATTGTCGAACGCATCACACCCGACCTCATCCTGCTCGATGCCGTCATGCCCGGCATGGATGGCTTTGAGACCTGCCGTCAGTTGAAGGCGAGCGCCGCCGCCGCTCAGGTGCCGGTGATCTTCATGACCGGCCTGACGGAGACCGGCCACATCGTTCACGCGCTCGAATCGGGCGGCGTGGACTATCTCACCAAGCCCATCGACATCGACGAATTGCGCGCCCGCATCCGCGTGCATCTGGCCAATGCCCGCTCGGCCCAGAGTGCGCGCGTCGCACTCGATGCCACCGGACGCCATCTTCTGGCGGTTGCCACCGACGGCCACCTGCAATGGTCCACGCCGCAGGCCGCCCGCCTTGCCGACACGGCCGCAGGTCGCGAAAACGGTCTGGACCATGTGCTGACCGCCATCACACTCTGGATGAAGGACCGCACCCGCCCCGGCTTTGCGCAGGATGCCGCTTTTCCGGTGATGATTGGCGGGGTGGAAACGGCGCTCCAACTTGCCTTTCTGGGCAGCATCGGTCCCGATGAATTCCTCTTTCGCCTGACGGCAACGGCACAACGCAACGAAGAGGACATTCTGCGCCGTGCCTTTTCGCTGACCGCCCGCGAATCGGAAGTGCTGTTGTGGATCGCCCGCGGCAAGGCCAACCGTGACATTGGCGAAATTCTGGGCCTGTCGGCCCGCACCGTGAACAAACACCTTGAGCAGATCTATGTGAAGCTTGGCGTCGAAAACCGCGCCTCGGCAGCGGTCAAGGCTGCGCAGGCCCTGCACGAGGTCTGAACCCGCCAACGGCAGCAAGCGGCCCCAATTTCTCCCCAGAAACAGAAAAAGCCCGGCACATGGCCGGGCTTTCCCTGTTCATTCCGGAAGGAATTAGTCGATCGGGAAGTAGTTGTACTTGCCGTCGTCGCCCTTCTTCCACTGGTAGGTGATGTAGTCCGGACGCGTGATGTCGCCCTTGGCATCGAAGGACAGATCGCCGATAGCGGTCTTGAACGGACCCTTTTCCTTCATGGCCTTGGCAACGGCTTCCGGATCGGAAGAACCGGCAGCCTTGGCGGCTTCAGCAATCACCTGGAGACCAGAGTAGGAATAGAGCGTGTAGGCTTCCGGCTCGAAACCAGCCTTGCGGAAGGTTTCAACCAGGTCCTTCGATTCCGGACGCGTGCGCGGATCCGGAGCAAAGGTGTTGTAGGTGCCGGCAACGGCGTCACCAGCAATCGAAGCCAGTTCGTTCGAAACGATACCGTCACCCGAGAAGAGCGGAGCCTTCAGGCCCTGGTCAGCAGCCTGACGGATGATGAGACCAGCTTCGGTGTGCAGACCGCCGAAGTAGATCAGGGTCGTGCCAGCCTGCTTCATCTTGGCGATGAGGGCCGAGTAGTCCTTTTCACCGGGGGTGATGCCTTCGTAGATGACTTCCGTCACGCCAGCAGCGTTGAGAGCCTTCTTGGTTTCATCGGCAAGGCCCTGACCATAGGGGGTCTTGTCGTGAACGATGGCAACCTTGGCATCCTTGAACTTTTCAGAGATGTACTTGCCGGCAACAGCGCCCTGCTGGTCGTCACGACCGCAGGTACGGAAGGTGTTCCACAGGCCACGCTCGGTGAACTTCGGGTTGGTCGAAGCCGGGGTGATCTGCAGGATGCCGTTTTCAGCGTAAACTTCAGAAGCCGGGATGGAAACGCCCGAGTTGAAGTGGCCGACCACGAACTTCACGCCATCAGCAGCGAACTTGTTGGCAACCGAAACGCCCTGCTTGGCGTCGGAAACGTCGTCGCCGAGAACGATCTTGATCTTTTCGCCGTTGATGCCGCCAGCCGCGTTGATGTCGGCGGCTGCCTGTTCGGCACCCTTCTGGAGCTGCGCACCAAAGGCAGCGTTCGGGCCGGTGAGCGGACCAGCAACGCCAACGAGAATGTCAGCCGAAGCATTGCCACTGAAGGCAACCATGGCCGTCAGCGCGACTGCGGAAAGAAGAATCTTCTTCATGCCAAATACTCCCAATTCATGCGGGTTCGGTTGATTTTGTCCGGACAAGCACCCGCCGAGGCTCTTCCGGAAATTGGTTCCCCATGGGCGAGGATCGCCCCCTGGCATTTCGAAGCGCCAATCTGAAAAATCAGCGACGCTTTTGTCAATCCTGGAAACGATGGCACGTGGCCAGTTTCCGGTTCCAGGTTGAAACTCAGTTAACTTTCGACCGCCACGTGAAGGGCGAAGCCTTCTCGTAGAGCCAATAGTAGTTCGACACCATCTGCTCGGTGCGACGCAGGCGGTAGCCAAGCGTTGCGAAAACCAGCAGAACCGCAGTGTCGAGCACATAATTCACAGCGCTGATGAACGGTCCCTGAAAGAGTGCGAAGTGCAGGAAGCGCGCCGCAAATCCGAGCAGGATCGTATAGAAAAGCACCGTGCCGAAATTGCTCCAGCCTTCCGCCGCCGCACGGCCCGAACGCCAGGCCGTCCAGAAGCAGAGGAGCATGACGAGAACGCGAAGAATGAGGCGCACGCCCGTATCGGTCTCGAAAAGAAGTCCTTGCATTTTAAACCTCCTGAGGCGGAAGCGGCAAAACGCCCCTGCCCCGAAACTGGTAAGAGACCGGCCGCCCCGCAAATGTCCCGGGACAACCGTTCCTGATCAGTGATGTCCACCTTCGAGATAGGCCGCACGCACTTCCGGATTGGCCAGCAACTCACGACCGGAGCCGGTCATCGTCACCTTGCCGTTCACCATCACATAGGCCCGGTCGGAGAGCTTGAGCGCAGCAAAGGCGTTCTGCTCCACGAGGAACACGGTGAGCCCCTCTTCCTGGTTGAGCTTCTTGATGGCTTCGAAAATGCCCTTGACGATCAGCGGCGCGAGACCGAGCGACGGCTCGTCGAGCAGCAGAAGCTTCGGACGGGCCATCAGCGCGCGGCCAATCGACAGCATCTGCTGTTCACCGCCCGAAAGTGTTCCGCCACGCTGGCTCTGACGTTCCTTCAGACGCGGGAACATCTCGAAAATGCGCTCCACATCTTCCTTGAAATACTTCAGGTTATCGAGGCCAGCGCCCATCTGCAGGTTTTCCAGAACCGTCATGCGGCCGAAAATGCGGCGGCCTTCCGGCGACTGGGCAATGCGCATGCGGGCAATCAGATGCGTCGGCATACGGGTGATGTCAGTGCCATCGAAAATGATCGAGCCGCTGCGCGCCTGCGGCGCACCGCAAATCGTCATCATCAGCGTGGATTTACCGGCACCATTGGCCCCGATAAGGCTGACGATCTCGCCCTTCTTCACTTCCACATCCACACCGCCAAGAGCGCGGATATTGCCGTAATAGGTTTCTACACCTTCAACTTTCAGAAGCGTCTCGCTCATGCGCCCTGCCCTCCGTCAAGGCTTTCCACTTCCGAAATCGCCTCGTCCACCTCATCGTCATCCACACCGAGATAGGCGGCGATGACCTTCGGGTCGTTCTTCACATGCTCCGGCGTACCGTCGGAGATCTTCTGGCCATATTCCAGCACCACAACGTGGTCGGAAATTTCCATGACCACGGACATGTCGTGCTCGATCAGAAGCAGCGACGTCCCCTCGTCACGAATGGAACGCAGCAGCGTATTCAGCGCCAGCGATTCCTTGGGGTTGAGACCGGCAGCCGGTTCGTCGAGGCAGAGAAGTTCCGGATCGGTACACATGGCGCGGGCAATTTCCAGACGGCGCTGTGCACCGTAGGAGAGATCACCCGCCGGATCGTCGGCGCGATCCAGAAGATCGGCACGCTCGAGCCAGTGAGCCGCCTTCTCAATCGCCTTCTTGGCTTCGCGCTTGTAGATCGGCGAGCCCAGAAGACCGAGAAGGGTGTAACCCGACGCCCGCATCAGCTTGTTATGCTGGGCGACGAGCAGGTTTTCCAGAACGGTCAGACCCGAAAACAGGCGAATGTTCTGGAAGGTACGGGCCACTTTCGCGTCCCGGGTGATGATGAAATCCGGAAGGCGCTCCAGAAGGTGTTCTTCACCGTTCTGGCGCGTCATGCGGATCATGCCCATCGTCGGCTTGTAAAAGCCGGTGATGCAGTTGAACACCGTGGTCTTTCCGGCACCGTTCGGGCCGATCAGAGCCGTGATTTCGCCGCGGCGCGCCGTAAACGACAGATCATTGATCGCCATCAGGCCGCCGAAACGCATCGACAGATGTTCAACAGAGAGAATGTCTTCAGGAGACGTCATGGAATCACTCACTTTCATGATCATCAGCCATGCCCTTCCTTGGTGAAGCTGCCGGAGACGGCCTTCTTCTCCCGAAGGAAGGCGGACGGCTCACGGCTGCCAACGAAACCGCGCGGCTTCAGGATCATCACCACAACCATGGCCAGACCGAAGAGAAGCATGCGGTAAAGTTCGGGCGTGAAGTCCGGACCAAAGAAATGTTTGAGGAATTCCATTTCGCGCAGCAGTTCCGTGCCGCCGGTCATGACGATGGCAGCCACCGCGATGCCGGTGAGCGAGCCCATGCCGCCAAGAACGACGATGGCCAGAATAACAGCGGATTCCATGAACACGAAAGATTCCGGCGAAACGAAGCCCTGACGTGCCGCAAAGAACGAGCCCGCGAAACCGCCGAACATGGCACCGATCGAGAAAGCGGTGAGCTTCGTCGTCACGGTGTTGATGCCGAGCGAACGGCAGGCGATTTCATCCTCACGCAGTGCTTCCCAGGCGCGACCGACGGGCATGCGGCGAAGCCGGATGGTCACATAGGCCGTGATCAGGCAGAGCACCAGAATGAGGTAGAACAGGAAGATCTTGTAATAGGCCGACGACATCGGCAGGCCAAACATCTTGGCAAACCCGTTCGGCGAGGCGTCGAACGGAATGCCAAACAGCGTGGCCTTCGGAATGCTCGACACGCCGAACGTTCCTTTTGTCACATCGGTCCAGTTGATAAGCACCAGACGGATGATTTCCCCGAAAGCAAGCGTCACGATGGCAAGATAGTCACCGCGAAGACGCAGAACCGGGAAGCCGAGAATCATGCCCCAGAAGGCAGCCAAAATGCCGGAAATCGGCAGAAGCACCCAGAAGGACAGGCCGTAATAGCTCGAAAGCAGCGCGTAGGAATAAGCGCCCACAGCATAGAAGGCCACATAGCCAAGGTCGAGAAGACCGGCCAGACCCACGACGATGTTCAGACCCCAGGCCAGCATCACATAGATGAGGATCTGGATGCCGAAATTGTCGACGAACTTCAGCGAACCCTGGAAGCCGTAGAGCGAGACGATCACCGGCGGATAAAAGATGAGCGCAACGAGTGCGAACTTCAGAATATGCTTCTTGAAGAAGGTCGCCTCGCGGTCTTGTACCACGGCAGCGGCCTTGGCTTCCTTGCGAGCCTTGAGAAGGGGCTGCACGAAAACCACCATCAGGAAGCGACCGACGGCAGCAATCGCCACGAAGATCGCCAGAAGACCCGGACGTCCGTAAACGATGGGGGTGTTCGAGATGTCCTGATCGGTTCTGAAGCCGATATAAAGCAGGAAGAGGCCAAGCGTCATGACGCCGGTAAACAGCGCTTCCTTGATGGCCTTGCCCACCAGCGACCCTTCGGTCGCGGGCGTGTCGAGAACGGTATTCGCCATGTGCTTACACCTTCTCCACTTCCGGACGGCCAAGAATGCCCGTCGGCTTGAAGATCAAAACGAAGGCCAGGAGACCGAAGGTCGCCACGTCCTTGTAGTCGATCGTGAAATAAGCGGACCAAAGGGCTTCAATGAGGCCGATCAACAGACCGCCAAGCACAGCGCCCGGCAGCGAACCGATGCCCCCCAGAACAGCCGCCGTAAACGCCTTGACGCCCGGAATGAAGCCATCATTGAACGCCACAACGCCATAATACATGAGATACATGGTACCGGCGACCGAAGCGAGCGCTGCCCCCATGACAAAGGTCACGGAAATGGTGCGGTCAACATCGACGCCGAGAAGAGCCGCCATCTTGCGGTCCTGCTCGGTGGCGCGCTGGGCGCGGCCAAGCGGCGTCTTGTGCACGATGTACCAGAAGATCGACAGAAGCACGGCCGTCACGATGATAATGACGATCTGCTTCAGCTGAACCGTGATATTACCGATGTGGTAGACTTCCGTGATCATCGGCGGGATCGGCTTGTTACGCGGGCCTTGCGACACCTGAATGAAGTTCGACAGCGTGATCGACATGCCGATGGCGGTGATCAGCGGCGCCAGACGGAACGATCCGCGCAGCGGACGGTAGGCGATACGTTCGATCGACCAGTTCCACAAGCTGGTCATCAGCATGGCGACAACCATCATGATGAGAATAGCAAGGGCCACCGGAATACCGGCGATGTACGTGGCGAGAAGCAAAAACACGATCAGTGCCGCAAAGCCGCCCAACATGAAAATATCGCCATGGGCGAAGTTGATCATGCCGATGATGCCGTAGACCATCGTATAGCCAATTGCGATGAGACCGTAGATCGAGCCTAGAGTCAGCCCGTTTACGAGCTGCTGGATGAAATAATCCATTTATTTTCCCCTGGTCGCAGCAAGGCTTGGCTGCGCCTTTTTTCGGTTTGTTTCGATGACACGATCAATGCCGACCCCATTTGCGAGGCGGCCGCCATGCCATTTCGTCCGGAATAGTGGTCAAACGCGATTTTTGTCAAAAATCGCCCCATAACTTCCGATTAGGGGATTCCATACCGCTTTAAACTCAAAAGGGAAGCACCAAACGCGACCCTCTTCCATTTTACTGCCTTTTTTTCACGCTTTGGCGTTTTTCTAACCAAAAGGTCCAAAATCCCGCGTTTCACGAGCGCATTTTCACCAAATGGACAAAATATACTGGCGGCATTCAGACCTGCCAAACAGGGAATGTGTAGCGAATTTGCGTCGCCTGAGGCAGGCGTACTGGGCGTTACGCCTACAATTCGCATCATTCACGGTTTTTCACGGGAACTGACTCTTCCCGCTTTCAACCGGCTGTCATCGGGGAAAATGACAAGCCTGACATGAAGGCTTTCAGGCGTTTGCGCGGTCAATCATCCCCCACGCCCGACACCGCCCTAGACTGGACGCGACCTTGACCACACGGGACGCAGTTAAGCCATGAGCGACACCACCCATAACCTTGATCTCCCTTTTATCATGCCTTCGCAGGCCCAGAAGCACGTCACCCACAATGAGGCGCTGCAAAAGCTCGATGCCATTGTCCAACTCAGCCTGAATGCCGTCCTCGCTGCGCCTCCGGCCACGCCACAGGAGGGCGATTGCTATGCCATTGCCGAAAGCGCCACCGGCGTCTGGACCGGACGGAGCGGACGGATCGCCGTCTGGCAGGATGGCGCATGGGCTTATCTCGATCCGCGCCGCGGCTGGCGGGCGTGGAATGCCGCGGTCGGTCGCCTCCTCATTCATGACGGTACGATCTGGCAGCCGCTGCCGCTTCCCGATGATGCGACCTGCCAAACGCTCGGCATTGCTACGAGCGCCGACAGCACGAACCGTCTTTCGGTCGCCTCCCCCGCCACGCTTCTCAATCATGCGGGCGGCAGCCATCGTCTCAAGATCAACAAGTCATCCAGCGCGGAAACCGCCTCGCTGCTGTTCCAGTCCAACTGGTCGGGGCGAGCCGAGATGGGACTTGCCGGAAACGACGAGTTTGCGATCAAGGTGAGCGACGGCACGACCTGGAAGACCGGCCTTGCGATTTCGCCCGCCGGTCTGGTCAGAAAGCCCGAAAACCCCGCCTTTCGCGCCTGGCGCGCCACGGCCACGTCCACCCCGGCCAGCGGCGCCAAAACCGGCTTCACACAGACAACAGCCCTTGCGGGCACGATTTCGCTCGGCGCAGCGCTCTCCGAAGGCGCAAATCTCGTGGTTCCGGCCACCGGCCTTTATCTCATCTTCCTGCAATATGTGATCAACACCACGACCGGCTATGAGCTGTCTCTCTTGGTCAATGGCGTCACCGAAATCGCCTATGGGCGCGGCGGAAACACCGGCGCCATCATCCAGACCGGCATGTTGCAGGCGCTCACAGCGCTTTCGGCAGGCGATACGCTCTGCCTTAGCCACTCCGGCAGTGCCCAGTTTCAGCACGGCCCCAATCGCACGCAGATCAGCGGCGTCATGCTTTAGCCATGACTAAGATGCCACACCTCTGAACTTCCGACTTGATGGTTAACCATTTCTTAATTTTCAGGATGACTCGAAAATGGGCATGGTTTAAGAAATGTTAAGTTTTATTCACAGCGGTTGGTCAGGTGGTACAAGTGAGCATCCTTGAAATCTCGAGGAGTAGTTCGGATCCGGTAATCGATCGTAACGTTAATATGATCGTTCGTCCGGTCGCTCCGGGAACTGAGCACAGTGGCGCTGGTCTTGAGCGCAAAACGCTTCATCTTGCAGCAAAGCGCGTATTTGACATTTGCGCGTCGGCGAGTGCCCTGCTCGTACTTTCCCCTCTTCTTCTAGCGGTCGCGATTCTCATCCGGCTGGACAGTCCCGGTAACGTGCTGTTCAGCCAGACCCGCTGGGGCAAGGACGGTCGCAAGATTCGCGTCTTCAAGTTCCGTTCCATGCGCACGGACCTTTGCGACGTCTCCGGCGTAGCCCAGACGGTCAAGAATGATCCGCGCATCACCCGTGTTGGTGCCGTATTGCGTCGCACCAATATCGATGAACTTCCGCAACTCTTGAATGTCCTGAAGGGCGACATGTCGCTCGTCGGTCCGCGCTGCCATGCCATTGGCATGTTGGCGGCTGGCATTCCCTATGAGGATCTGGTGCCGGATTATCATCTGCGCCATTGCATGCGCCCCGGCCTCACGGGTCTTGCCCAGATGCGCGGCCTGCGAGGCCCGACGGATCGCCCCGGCAAGGCACGCGCCCGCATCGCCTGCGATCTGCACTATGTCGAAAACTTCTCTTTCTGGCTCGACATGAGAATTATTTTCGGAACCGTTATTTCCGAAATTCGCGGCGGTCAGGGCTTCTGATTTCAGCCCTCAATGAACCGAAACTCTTTGAAAAGCGCCCTTTTCGGGCGCTTTTTCGTCATTTGAGCGCCACAATTTCGAATTTGCGCTTCACCATCAATATCGTTGTTTTTGTTGCATCCTTACCAATTATTAGCATCTGCTTAGGCAAATTTTAAATGTGGCAAGCTAAATTGGCTTCCGTGGTCTTGAGTTTATGTAGAGAGTACAATGACCGAAGTGATGCGCCCCCGAGTTAAGTATGTCATCGGACCTGATGGTAGCCCGTTGACGATCGCAGACCTACCGCCGGCCAATACCCGCCGCTGGGTCATTCGCCGCAAGGCGGAAGTGGTCGCCGCGGTAAGAGGCGGTCTTCTCAGCCTTGAGGAAGCCTGTGAGCGTTATACGCTTACCGTTGAAGAATTTCTGTCCTGGCAGTCGTCCATTTCAGATCACGGCCTTGCCGGTCTGCGCACCACGCGCATCCAGCAGTATCGCCACTGATCGGCTGATCAAGACCATTTTCGAAAGCCCGTCGTCAGACCCTTCAAGGGACTGAAGGCGGGCTTCGCGCTTTTAGCGGCCCGCGCGGCCCGCCCCGCCTCGCCCCTTGCAATTGCCGCGTGATGCGCCACTTTCACCTGTCGAATGACAGGAGACATGAAGTGGAAATCACCCACGAAACCGGCAAATCCGGCGGCCGCTATGTGACCACCGTTGATGGTCACGAAGCAGAAATCACCTATTCCCGCACCTCTCCCCGGCTGATCATCGTCGATCATACCGGCGTGCCCGATGCCTTGCGCGGACGCGGCGTCGGCCAGGCATTGGCTCAGTATGTGGTGGATGATGCGCGCAAGGGCGGCTGGAAAATCATTGCGCTTTGCCCGTTCTTCAAGGCGCAGGCGTCACGTCACCCCGAATGGCGCGACGTGGTGCAATAAGGCATGTCGCGCAAAGCTGCGCAGCGTTTTTGCGATCACGACGGCAAAAACGCCAAAAGCTGTCCCTGCCCGCGGATCGTGACGGGCAGAGACAGCGTTTGACCGCTCAAAGCGGTGAAACGATGGTGCGACGGGTAAAGAAGGCGAGAGCCACCCGTGACCGCTTCTTGCGGAAACGATCATCGACTGACCTGTCGCGGACTTCAGGCCCGGGCGCGCATCGCGGTATCGCGTCCCTCCAGGGCGGCAGCCTTGGCGCGTTCTGCGAGGGCTTCCTCGAGAGCGAGTTCGGCAGCGTCCTGCTGGGTCTTCAGGTCCCGGATGGAAACCAGAAGGTTGTCGGCGCGCTGACGCGCCGCTTTCGCGAAGGTTGGATAAGCGAAGTGGTTGGGATCAGAAATACCCGAACGGCTCTCTTCGAGACCGATCTGGTGCTCCAGTTCCTTCGACATCCGCTCAAATTCCGCGATCATCGTCTGCAACTGCTGCAGTTGTCGACGTTTTTCGTTCACCTGAAACTCTTTCAGACGAACTAGGCTGTCATTCGGCTTCATACGCTATACTCCCGTGATGCGAGATCCCGGCCTTCTTACTCGACGCACCCGTTAACGATCCTTTTAGGGGACCTGTGACGAAAAAACCTCTCGGCCTTAACAAAAACCTACCGTCGGTAACCTTTCGTTTACGGGCATAGTTAATGATAGGGACGATCATTTAAGGGTCGGTAAATGCAGAGCCATAAAAAATCAGGTCGACAATGACGAGTCGACTGAATCACTTACGATGATTTCTTCATCCAGTGGTTCAGGTTTTGCGATGGCGGATTCATGTTTGGAATCAGGGGAGTGCCAAATTTATTTAACGAATTCGATAGGCCTTGCCAGAAGGAATCAGAATTTGTTAACCATTTGGTGGCAGCCTGCAAATCAGACAACGTCTGGGTCCGTATCGCGTAAGGGGGCAGGCATTACCTTTCGGCGGCGGTAAAGGGGATTAACATGCGGGTTCTACTCATTGAAGACGACAGCGCCACGGCGCAGAGCATCGAACTGATGCTGAAATCCGAGAGCTTTAACGTCTACACCACCGATCTCGGTGAAGAAGGCGTCGATCTCGGTAAGATTTACGACTACGACATTATCCTTCTCGATCTGAATCTTCCCGACATGTCGGGTTACGAAGTGCTTCGCACGCTTCGTCTTTCCAAGGTCAAGACGCCCATCCTCATCCTGTCCGGCATGGCCGGCATTGAAGACAAGGTGCGCGGCCTCGGTTTCGGTGCAGACGACTACATGACCAAGCCGTTCCACAAGGACGAACTGGTCGCCCGCATCCACGCCATCGTTCGCCGCTCCAAGGGCCATGCCCAGTCCGTGATCGTCACGGGCGAGCTTCTGGTGAACCTGGACGCCAAGACGGTTGAAGTCGGCGGCCAGCGCGTGCACCTCACGGGCAAGGAATACCAGATGCTCGAGCTGCTCTCCCTGCGCAAGGGCACGACGCTCACCAAGGAAATGTTCCTCAACCACCTCTATGGTGGCATGGACGAGCCGGAACTGAAGATCATCGACGTCTTCATCTGCAAGCTGCGCAAGAAGCTGGCCAACGCCGCCGGTGGCGCCAACTACATCGAGACGGTCTGGGGCCGCGGCTATGTGCTGCGCGAGCCCGATGGTGCCGAATACCTCGAAACTGCCTGATAGACCGCCTATCCCCGCCTCCGATATCAGCCCGCCCTCGCAACCCCGCGAGGGCGGGCGTTTTTGTTTGCCGAACGCACGCCAGACGCATGCGCGCACCAAAAAAGCCGGTCTTGTTTGTTCAAAGACCGGCTTTCAATCGTTAACGGTTGTTCGATCAGGCAGCGCGATCGACCCAGTCAAACGCGGCCATCAGGCTGCGACGGTCGAAAGGCTTCATCAGAAAATCCGTGGCCCCTGCCCGGCGGGCAGCCATCATCTTCTTCATGTCGTTTTCAATGAGGCTGTAATAGATGCGGAACTCGCGATCACCGGCGCGGCGGCGCATCTGCGTGATCAGATCGAGCGCGCCCTCGATATTGGCGTCAATGATGACGACATCCGGGAAATCGCTGGCGGCGCGCTCCAGCGCCTGATCAGCGTCCGAGGCCTCGCTCACCAGAAAATCAGCGCCCGACAGGATCCGGCGTCCGACCTTGCGGACAATATCCGAACTATCGACAATCATCAGACGTCTCATAATGCCTACCCCTTGCCGACCACCCGGTCAAAACTCAAACAGGGACCCGATAAGGCCCCTGTTGTGCAGTTAAGCATGGAGGCGTTAAACAATCCGTTACCGGATCATGAAACGGCAAGGCAAAGCGCGATCCGGCGCGCTTATTCGCCGTCCTTGTCCGGCGTGTCCGCCGTCTCTTCAGCCTTGTCGTCGGCAGCCGCCATCTTGGCCGTGAAGACGATGTTGTCTTCGTTAACGGCGTAGGTGATGACCATGCCGCTCTCATCGGCCATCAGCAGCGTGTAATAGGGCTGAATGGCGTGGGCATCCACGGCTTCCTCAAGCTTGCCTTCGTAGAGCTGAACGAATTTGCCCGGCATACGCAGCATGCGGCCCTTGACGGTCAGCGTAAACACCGCGTCGAATTCCGGGTTTTCCAGAACCACATCCACCGAGCCGCCGCGCGGGATCGCGCCATAAGCCACGAGGAAAAGGTTCATCAAAAGCTTGACGCGGTTCTTGGCAACGATGGCGCGCGGGCCGCTCCACGTCACTTCCGTCTTCTTTTCCGCCGCGGCAAAATCCTTGGCCGCCTTTTCAGCTTCGCCCGTATCAATGGACGAACCAGCCGAACCGGAGGCACCAAAGGCAAGGCGGGCAAATTTCAGGCGAACCGCGGCATTGAGCGCGCTGGTCCGGATGAGGTCCATGGCATCGGCATCGGCACCACCCTCGTCCAGCAGTTCCAGCCCGTTGGCAATCGCACCCACCGGGGAGATCACGTCATGGCAGACGCGGCTGCACAGCAGCGCCGCGAGATCCGGCCCGGACAGCGTGAGGTAAGGATTCTTCGTCATGAACTTTCTCCAGGGTGTCGTGTCCGTTACCGCGTCCGCCCGAACGCCACGCGAACGGGGACGCGCGAAGCAGCGCTGCGTCTTTGCCATAATGACACCATTTTTGGTAAACCGAATGTTAACACCATCTGCGCAAAATGGCCCTCTGACCGCAAGTCCGCCAAATTCTTCGGAAAGGCTGCACGCTTGCGTCACATGCATGTGAACTGACATGCGTGATTTCTGAGGATCGCAGGACCGGCGCGCGGAGGAGACCGGATATACCGGACACAAGCGCCCAACCGGAAGGACTGGAAAACCATGTGCGAAGACCGTTTTACCCGCCGCAATGCTCTTGGCATGCTCGCAACTCTGGCTGCCGTCAGCAGCCTCGGCCTGCCCGCAACGGCATTGGCGCGCAACACCTCCAGCTCGCAGTACAGTGCGCAGGAAATCGTTGATGCGGGTCACAATTTCTTCGGCTCCACCAGTGGCGGGCTCGCCAAGGTGGTCGAAAAAGCGTTCCAGCGCTATGGCCTGCCGAATGGCTATATTCTCGGTCAGGAAGGCTCCGGCGCCCTGATCGCGGGCCTGACCTATGGCGAAGGCGAGCTTTTCACCAAGAATGCCGGTCGCCACCCCACCTACTGGCAAGGCCCCTCCCTCGGCATCGATTATGGTGGTCAGGGTTCGCGCGCCATGATGCTCGTCTATAACCTGCCTTCGGTCGATATGCTCTATCGCCGTTATGGCGGGGTGAGCGGCTCGGCCTTCGTTGTGGCCGGCGTCGGCATGACGGTTCTGTCGAACAGCAACATCCTGATCGTGCCGATCCGCACCGGCCTTGGCGCGCGTCTTGGCCTCAATGTCGGCTATTTGAAGCTGACCCGTTCTCCCACTTGGAACCCCTTCTGACCTTACCCCCTCGAAAGGGGTGCTTGCGGCCCCTTTTGGCACATGTATAAAGGCGCAAGACCGTAAAAAGAACCGCGCGACATGCGTGCCGCCGGTTCATGCCCTGAACGGGCAGATTTGAGTGAGAGCGATCGTGATCGAGTATGCGCTACTTTTCGCGCTGGGTTTTCTGACCGCCTCACTGCTGGCCGTGGTCATCACGCCCGCTATTCATCGCCGCATCGTTGCCTATACCGAACGCCGTATTTTCGCGACCATGCCCATTAGCCGCGAGGAAGTGCAGGCGCAAAAGGCCATGGTGCGCGCCACGCTGGCGGCTGAAAATGCCCGCATTGGCAGCGATCTGTCGCGCGAGCGGCAAAAGGTCATCGACGCCACCGTCAAGGCGGATGCGATGCAGAAGGAGGCGGTTCGCCTCACCGGCCAGATGAAGGACCTGCAGGCGATCCTGGAAGACATGCGGACCGAGGCGTCCGCCATGCGCTCCGACATCCGCCGGGTCGACCTGCAAAACAGCGACCTCAAGGGCGCACTCAACCACTCGCAGGTGAGCATCGACGCCCTTCGCCGCGAAAACGAACTCCATCTGGAGCGCATGCGCCGACTGGAGCTTGATCTTTCGACCAGCAAGGTGGAACTCGCCTCCCGCGATGCGGACAATGAATCGCTTTCGCTGCGCATTCAGGCCGTTCGTCATGAGCGCGATGCGCTGCGCGCCGATTACCTCCAGAGCGGCACGACAATCAGCGATCTGCAACAGCGCACCGAACAATCGGAAGCGCGCCTTGTCCGCCTTGAGCAAAAGACCTTCCGTCAGGCCTCTGACATCGCCGATCTGGAAACCAAACTGGAGCGCCGCAACCGCGAACTGGAACGCCTGCGCGAGCGCCTGAAATTGACGGTCCGCGAAAAGGATGCCCTGCGCGTGGCGCTGAAGGCCGCTGGGCTGGCCTTGCCCTTGGCCGGTGAAACGGCATCGCAAACGGATGAAACCGCTCTGGAGGCGGATATGGACGCCGAAACACCGCAGAGCCCCGACACCGTCGGCAAGACAGAACTGGCAAGCCGCGCGGCGGCACTCTCCGAGCAGGTGATGGCCGCCAGCGATGGCAGTAATGACGATGCGTTGCGTGACGAACTGGCAAACCTTGCGGCCGCCATGACCGCCGAGGCGACCAGCGACCCCAAACTTGCCCGTCATGTTCGCGATATCGTTGGCCCGCCTCCGGCCTCCAACGACGATGACCATACGCTGGCGCGCCGCATTCGCCTTGCCATGGGTGAAAAGGCCGGAGCCATCCTGAACGACTGACCCGGACCGCCGGTCAGATCCGGCCTTGCGTCTGCGCAATCCGGTAAAGGGCAATGCCCGCCGCCGTCGCGACATTCAGGCTATCAAGGCTATCACGCTGGGCAATGCGCGCTGTCTGGAACCGCTCCATCACATCGGCGGGTAGTCCCTCGCCTTCCGTGCCCATCACGAGCGCCATGCGACGGCTGGCCGGAACCGCACCGATCTCGACCGTTCCACGCGGCGAAAGCCCCCAGATGGCAAAGCCTGCCGCATCCAGCGCTTCCAGAACATCGAGAATGCTGCCTTCGCGGACAAACGGAACCGCCAGAACCGAGCCGACCGAGACGCGAAGCGCCTTGCGGTAAAGCGGATCACAACTGGTCGCATCGAGGAAGATCGCATCGACGCCAAAGGCCGCCGCATTGCGAAACAGCCCGCCCGCATTGTCGTGGTTGGAAATACCGCAGCCGACGAGCACCAGCGCATCGTCCGGCAGTGCGGCGACCAGCGCCCGCATGTCGGGGCTTGTGTCCGGGCGCCTGCCGATGGCCAGCACACCGCGATGCATGTTGAACCCGGCAATCGCGTCGATCACCCGGGCCGTTGCCACATAGACGGGCACGTCCGGCGAAAAGCGCGCCAGAATGTCGGCCACGCCGGAAAGCCGGTTTTCCAAGACCAGAATGGCTTCGGCCTCGAACCGCCCGGCCCGGTGCGCTTCGGCCAGCATACGCAGCACCACCGTGCCCTCGGCCACGAAGCGGCCTTGCCGCCCCGTCAGGTCGCGTTCCTTCAGGTCGCGGAACACCGCGACGCGGGTATCCTCCGGATCTTCGATCAGAACCGGCGACACCACGCGCTTACTCGCCGACGGCAACGGTCGCGACGATGCGGCCCGTGGTCAGGTCGAAGACATAGGCGCGCGCGCCACCATCGGCAGCCTTGCCGTAAAACAGGATCTGCGAACCGGAGAGCGACGTGCTGACCACCGTAAAGCCCGCCGGAAGGGCGGCCAGAAGGTTGAGCGGGTTATCGCTCGGCACCGGCGAGGTCTGGCTGACCGTGGCGGCGGGCGCATCCTTGCCCTTGCTCACGACCTTGTAGACAACCGCACCGAAGACAGCCATAAGGCTGACGAACATCACAAAGCCCGAAACGATCTGCAGGCGGATCATCTTGCGGCGGACTTTTTCCAGCGCCGGATCGAGCGGCTTTTCGTCTTCGATTTCTGGTTCGATATGCGACATGACAGCCCCGCTTTCCGAGGTTCGAAGGTAAAGAATGAGCGATCCCTTTAAACAAGCCGAGGCTGCAAGGAAAGCCATTATCGTTCCCGATGACGCGAGCGGGCGTCTGGATGCCTGGCTGGCGGCCACGCTGGAGGGCGAAATTTCGCGAAGCCGCCTCAAGGCGCTGATCGAAGAGGGCGCGGTTCTGGTGGGCGGCGTGCCGGTGACAGAGCCGAAACGCAAGGTGAAACCGGGCGAAACGGTCGAGATCGTCATGCCCGAGCCGGAACCCGCCGAACCGCAGGGCGAGGACATTCCCCTTGACGTTCTCTACGAAGATGAAGACCTCATCGTGCTCGTCAAGCCCGCCGGTCTCGTCGTGCATCCGGGTGCGGGCAACTGGACCGGAACGCTGGTCAATGCGCTGATCCACCATTGCGGCGACAGCCTTTCCGGCATTGGCGGCGTGCGCCGCCCCGGCATCGTCCACCGCCTCGACAAGGATACGACCGGCGTTATGGTTGTGGCCAAGAACGACGCCGCACACCGCCATCTGGCCGCGCAATTTGCCGACCATGGCCGCACCGGCCCGCTGGAACGCGCCTATCTGGCCGTCGTCTGGGGTCGCCCGACACGCTTTGCCGGCACGATTGATGCGCCGCTGGGGCGCGCTGGCGACCGCACCAAACGCGCCGTCAAGCGCGAGGAAAGCGAAGACGCCCGCGAAGCCATCACCCATTATGAGGTGCTGGAACGGTTTCGCGAAAAGCCCGATGCCACCAGCATGGCCTCGCTCGTCGAATGCCGTCTGGAAACCGGCCGCACGCACCAGATCCGCGTTCACATGGCCCATATCGGCCATCCACTGATAGGCGACGCGGATTATGGCGCAGCCTTCCGCACCAAGGCCAACCTGCTCGATCCGGAGGCCAAGGCCATCGTCAACGCCTTCCCGCGTCAGGCGCTTCACGCCTACCTCCTGACCTTCGAGCACCCCAGAACGGGCGAGGAAATGCATTTCGAAGCGCCCATGCCGGAAGACATGGAAGCGCTTTGCGAAGCGCTTCGAGGCTCTTGAAACACGGTTTCGCCGTACTTAACTAATAACGCTGTGTGACACGGGTTTCCATGAAACCGTGCCAGAAGGCTTGCCCGCATGGGGCCGAGTTCGCGCTTGAGCGTTGATCCCTTAAACAGGGAACCGCCGGGCTGCATCGGCAAGGGGAGCCGATTTGAGGAGGGTGCTTTATGGCCCGTAATTCGATGCCGACTATTCTTGCCGGTGAAGGTGGACTGAATCGCTATCTGGATGAAATCCGCAAGTTTCCGATGCTGGAACCCCAGCAGGAATACATGCTGGCAAAGCGTTATTCGGAGCATGGCGACCGTGATGCGGCCCACCAGCTTGTCACCAGCCATTTGCGTCTCGTGGCCAAGATCGCCATGGGCTATCGCGGCTACGGCCTGCCGATTGGCGAGGTCGTGTCGGAAGGCAATGTCGGCCTCATGCAGGCCGTGAAGAAGTTTGATCCGGAGCGCGGCTTCCGCCTCGCCACCTACGCCATGTGGTGGATCAAGGCCTCCATTCAGGAATATATTCTGCGCTCGTGGTCGCTCGTCAAAATGGGCACCACCGCCAACCAGAAGCGCCTGTTCTTCAACCTGCGCCGCCTCAAGGGCCGCATTCAGGCCATTGAAGATGGCGATCTGCGCCCCGATCAGGTCACCGAAATCGCCACCACCCTCAAGGTGTCGGAAGAGGAAGTGATCTCGATGAACCGTCGCCTCTCCGGTGACGCCTCGCTCAACGCACCGATCCGCGCCGCCGAGGGTGAATCCGGTCAGTGGCAGGATTGGCTGGTGGATGAACACGACAGCCAGGAAACGACGCTGATCGCACAGGACGAGCTGGAAACCCGCCGCCGTATGCTGGCCAAGGCGCTTGCCGTTTTAAACGATCGCGAACGCCGCATCTTTGAAGCCCGCCGTCTGGCCGAGGAGCCGGTGACGCTGGAAGAGCTTTCGACGGAATTCGACATCAGCCGCGAACGTGTCCGCCAGATCGAGGTTCGCGCCTTCGAAAAGGTGCAGGAAGCCGTGCAGCAGCAGGCCCTCGAGGCCGCCAAGGCGCTGAAGGTGGTCGACGCCTGACGAGGCCTCAACGGATTTTTGCCGATAAAATAAGCCCCGGTCTCCCGGGGCTCAGACTGCGGCAGGACTCGCAAGCCTAACTCTTCGTCATGGTCGGGCTTGACCCGACCATCCATCTCCCCTTGAAATTGTGGATCCTCGGGTCAAGCCCGAGGATGACGGAAGATAGGTCAGCTGGGTGTGTCAGCAAACTCAAAAGCCCCGGTCTCCCGGGGCTTTTTCGTGTCTTGCTCTGGCTTACTGGCCGCCGTCCTGCGTCGACCACTGGGCAATCGCCTTGTTGAAGGCGGCGGTGCCATCTACACCCTTTTCCATGGTCAAAAGCGCGCGGCGACCGTTGCGGTAGGTCACTGGAATATCCATCCAGTTGCGGCTCTTCAGGAGTTCCATATTGGCCTTGCGCGCATCAGCAAAATCGTTGAGCGCCACCATATGGAAATCATCGGTAATGCGGGCCGGAACGGCGATCAGCGGGTTGCCGCGATCCTGCTCCGTGCTCTTCATCGAGATGCGCTGCACGCTTTCAATCGCACCACCTTCAAAGCCCGCCGGGATCGAGAAAACGATCTCGACCAGATGGCTTGCCGGAAGCGACGGATCGCTGTTGCGCTTGAAGGTCACAAGCGCCGTCAGGTTCTTGCCCGGGACATTGATCGTGCCCTGAACCGTCCCTTCCGGACGACCATTGTCATCCTTCTCTTCACGGAATTCCCACTTCACGCTGCCTTCGATGGCGGTCGGCGTCGATTGCCCAACCTTTTCCTCATAGAGGTACATCTTGTCGCCAGCCGCCTGCGGAGCCTGCGTGGCAGTTGCAGCGCCCGAGGCACCAGCATTCGATACGCCTGTGCCCGGCGGTTGCGATGCAACGTTCTTTTCAGCCACCGAGGTGCCCTCACGAGAACCGCCCGTCTGCGCGGCACCCTGCCCGGCATCCACTTCCTTGCCATCCGCCATCAGGCGCTGGGTGAATTTGGTGCTACCTGCCGCCGGATCGGGCTTGGTCGCAGGCGTCGTTGCCTGTTCGCTCGTACTCGTTGCAGGGGTCGTGGAACCGTTTCCGTGCGATACGACCGGCGTGCCGGACGGCTGCGCCGGGCCGCTGAACAGCGTGGTCATGGCATCACGATTGAGCCACAGCGCATAGGAACCGCTGGCGATCAGCAGAACGGCCAGTGCGCCAATGCCCATCTTGGCAATGCTCGGACGCGGCTTGGGAACCGCACGATAGGGGAAGGTCACTTCGCCCGGCGGAAGATCGCCAAAGCCGATATCGGCGGAGGCAACCGTCTTTTCAACCGCAGGCGCCACGGGCGCAGCAGGCGCAGAAGCCCCGGCAACCGGCTCGTTGCCATATCCGATCAAGGCTTCGAAATCGTCCCAGGCTTCCTTGCCCTGCTTGGGGGCGGCGGGAGCGGCAGGCGCAACGGGAACCGGATCAGCTACCGGCTCAAGAGCGACCGGCATGGCACCTGTCGTTCGACCTTCGAGATAGGCATCAAAATCATCGATCAGCGCATCGCTGGAACGCGCCTGTTCGCCAGCCGGTGCCGCCGCAGGTGCGACGGCAGGCGCGAGCAGATCATTCGTCTCCGGCCAGTCCCAGGAGCGATCGGCCTTGTCAGAGGGTGCAGCAGGCGTTTCGTCCCAGCCCTGAACGACCGATGCAAAAGGATCATCGCGCTCATCGCGACGCGGAATCGGCGGAAAATCATCGGGAGCGGCGTCAACCACACCCTGCGCTTCGGGCAAGGCATCGTCAAAACCACGTTCTGCCTGCTCGAATCGCTCTTCCGCATCGGCAGCCGTCACCGGCTCTTCATAGGCCGGTTCTTCGAAAACAGGCTCTTCGCGTGCGGGAGCGGCAGCCGGTTCGTCCCAGACCGGCTCGGGCTGCGGCTCGGGCTGCGTAAACACCGGCTCGTCGTAAACCGGCTTCGGCTCTTCCCAGACAGGCTCAACGGGAAGCGGCAGCGGCGCGGCAACCACCGGCGGCGGCACGAAAGCAGGCTGCGGCGGCACGACCGGCGCCGCGGCCACCGGCTCCGGCGCAACGAAGACGGGCGGAGCAACCGCGGCAACCGGCTCTTCAGCCGGAAGCGCTTCGGCATATTCGGCCTCGACCTCGGCAATGGCCTGATCGAGCTTATCGATCTGGCGCTTGAAGAGGGCCTCCGGCGGAGCAGGCTTCATGCTCTCCAACTGCCGGATCACGGCACTTCGAGCTTTTTCGTAAACCTTCACCCGCATTTCGGGCGTATTGTTCGCCAGTCCGTCGACCGCACGGCGAATAACCGCGACAAAATCCGCCATCAGTACCTTCTCATGCTCTCCGGTTCACTGACCGGAACTGGGACATAGTGCAATGAAACCTTAATCCTCAAAGGGATCGGTCACAAGTATGGTATCATCGCGTTCCGGGCTTGTGGACAGAAGTGCAACCGGCGCACCGATCAACTCTTCCACCTGACGGACATACTTGATGGCCTGGGCGGGCAGATCAGCCCACTTGCGGGCACCAACGGTCGATTCCTTCCAGCCTTCCAGCGTGATGTAGATCGGCTCGACGCGGGCCTGCGCACCCTGGCTGGCCGGCAGATGATCGATTTCCTCACCATCCAGCATGTAGCCAACGCAGATCTTGATTTCGTCGAGGCCATCGAGAACGTCGAGCTTGGTCAGCGCGATGCCGGTGATGCCGTTGGTGGCAACCGACTGGCGCACCAGAGCCGCATCGAACCAGCCGCAACGGCGTTTGCGGCCCGTCACCGTACCGAATTCGCGACCACGCTCACCGAGGAACTGGCCAACGGCGTCCGTCAGTTCGGTCGGGAACGGACCTTCGCCGACGCGCGTCGTATAGGCCTTGGTGATGCCGAGGATATAGCCGAGCGAACCCGGACCCATGCCCGAACCGGCTGCCGCCTGCCCTGCCACCGTGTTGGACGAGGTGACGAAGGGATAGGTGCCGTGGTCGATATCAAGGAGCGAACCCTGCGCGCCTTCAAACAGGATGCGCTTGCCGGCGCGGCGTTCGCGGTCCAGCAGGTTCCAGACGGTATCGCGGAACGGCAGAACCTGATCGGCAATCGAGGTCAGCTCTTCCATGATCGTGGCATGGGCGATTTCGGCGACGCCAAAACCACGGCGCAACGCATTGTGGTGCGAAAGCAGGCGATCCACCTTGCCCGAAAGCGAATCAAGGTCGGCCAGATCCATGAAGCGGATGGCGCGACGGCCAACCTTGTCTTCATAGGCCGGGCCAATGCCGCGGCGCGTGGTGCCGATCTTCGTGCCGCTGTTGGAGGCGGCGTCTTCGCGCATGCCGTCCAGTTCGCGGTGCAGAGAGAGAATCAGCGTGGCATTGTCGGCAATGCGCAGGTTCTCCGGGGTAATCTTGACGCCCTGCGCTTCAATGCGGGCGATTTCGGCGATCAGTGCATGCGGGTCCACGACAACGCCGTTGCCGATCACGGCCAGCTTGCCCGGACGCACGACGCCGGACGGCAGCAGCGAAAGCTTGTAGCTTACGCCGTCGATGACAAGCGTATGGCCGGCATTGTGCCCGCCCTGAAACCGGACCACGATGTCCGCGCGCTCGGAGAGCCAGTCAACGATCTTGCCCTTGCCCTCGTCGCCCCACTGCGAACCCACCACCACGACATTCGTCATCGAATAATTCCTGTTGCGTGCCGGGGTAAAAAGCACCCCGGACCATTCCAAACCCGCGCATCTATAATGGTTTGTTTCGCGGAAAGCGACTCCGTTTCACCGCAGGATTTCGCCTTTTTTACGTGACAAATCGCAGCTTAAGGTTCTATCTGCCCGCCTGTCGTTTTTCCCACGCCCGGCATTCTGGCCGCGCGACACCTTCTCAGCCGGTGCCTTTACGTGTCCAGCAAAGCCTATTTCTTTCTCGTGACCGCCACCCTTCTGTGGGCCGGAAACACGCTGGCCGGAAAGCTCGCCGTCGGCCATATCAGCCCGATGATGCTGACGCTGTGCCGCTGGGTGATTGCTGTCACCCTGATCGTTTCGATCTCGCTGCCGCAACTGCGCAAGGACTGGCCGCTTCTGAAAAAGAACTGGTTGCTGCTCTTTGCCTATGGCGCCTTCGGCTACTCCGTCTTCAACGCGCTTCTTTATTCGGCGCTGAGGCTGACAAGCGGCGTCAACGGCGCCATCGAGCAAGCCAGCATTCCCATGCTGATCTTCATCATCAACTTCGCCTTTTTCCGCATTCGCGCCTCCTGGGCACAGCTGGTCGGTTTTGCGCTGTCGATTCTCGGCATTGCCATCACCGCCTCGCATGGCGATCTGTCCGCCCTTCTGGAACTCGACATCAATGCGGGCGACCTCATGGTGCTGACCGCATCGCTGATCTATGCATGCTATACGGTGGCATTACGGTGGCGACCGGCCATTTCCTGGCAGAGCCTGATGGCGGCCTCAGCCTCCGGCGCGCTCGTCGCAGCCGTGCCGCTTCTGGCCGTTGAAATCGCCAGCGACACCTTCATCATGCCGGATTTCACCGGCTGGATGCTGGTTCTTTATGCCGGACTTCTGCCCTCGCTCGTCTCGCAAATCTTCTGGGTGAATGGCGTGGAAGGCATCGGCGCCAACCGCGCCGGCCTCTTTATCAATCTCATTCCCGTCTTCGGAACCGTGCTGTCAGTGCTCTTCCTCAAGGAAACGCTGCACAATTTCCACCTTCTGGCGGTGGCGCTCGTCATGGCAGGCATCGCCATTGCCGAATGGGGCAAGCCGAAAACGGCCTGAACCTGAAAAAGAAAAACGGCGGATCACTGTCTCCGCACGCTATGGAGACAGGACCCGCCTTCAAAGTTGAGGCATTTCAGTTCAGGGTCGTCAGAGCGGGTCGCCAGCCGGAACAGAGCCGGTCAGCACACCATAATCAATCGCCGGAGCTTCCGGCAGGATGAAGGGCGAGATCTGCGAACGGGCCGCGGCAAGCGCCTGCTCAACGTCAAGCGAGGTCAGCATCAGCTGATCGAGCGGCATGACCTGATCACGGTCCGCGCGCCAGGACGCCTTGATGGCAATCGAACGACCGTCAATGCAATGGCCGAAAGCGGCGCAAAAACGATCGGAAGCCTTGGTGGACGCCGTTTCCGGCACGCTGACGGTGCCTGCGGAAAATGCGGAAGACTGGAGAAGGCCACGGGCCAGACCGCCCGGACCGAATGCATGGGCAGGAACGGCACCGGCAAGCGAAGCCGCAATGAGACCGACTGCAACAGCAAGAACCTTGGTACGCATGACTTTAACCCCGTTTATTCCGGACGGTACTTCCGTCCTCTTTTTATCGTTCCGGTTCATTCCGGTGTCTGGACTGCTTCATGCGAGAGATTGTTCCCTCTCGTCCTGTGATGCCCAATTGATAGACCCAAAAACTTTCCAACCCGCCTAAACCGGAAGATACAATTTTATCGAAACCTGATTTTTGTCATCGCACCCCCGGATCGGGTGGCGCTCGCATTTTGGCATCAGCGCGGGCGCAAATTGATGCTTTTCCGCACTCGCCAAATTGCCTACCCCTTATGGAAACGAGGCCAAGCGCCGGACATTCGGGGAGAGACGCGGCATGACCCTGCCCTTTTACTGGAACGAAATGAACGCCAGCGATTTCGCCGGTCTCGACCCGGAATCAACGGTCGCGATCCTGCCCATCGCCTCCACGGAACAGCACGGCCCCCACCTGCCAATTGCCACCGATGTGGCGATTGCCAACGGTATGCTGGCCGAATATCGCCGCCAGAAGCCCGCGGATCTGAAGACGCTCGTTCTGCCCACGCAGGAAATCGGCAAGGCCAATGAACATATCTATGGCCCCGGCACGCTCTCCTTTGGCGCGGAACTGCTCATTCAGGCGTGGACCGCCATCGGTCAGAAGGTTGCAGAAGCCGGCGTGCGCAAGATGGTCATCGTCAATTCGCATGGCGGCAATCTCGATGTCATGAGCATCGTTGCCCGCGAAATGCGCGTCCGTTTCCAGATGGCGGTGGTTTCCACCCAGTGGACGCGCTTCGGCTATCCGGAAGGGTTTGTCAGCGAACACGAACAGAAATTCGGCATCCATGGCGGTGATGTGGAAACATCCCTGATGCTCCACTTCCGCCCCGATCTGGTGCGCATGGAAAAGGCCGAAAACTTCGCCTCCAAGGCTGAAGAGATGAAGGCGCATTCGCGCTTCCTCGGGCCGCTGCCGCCGCATTCGCTGGCCTGGATTGCCCACGACCTCAACCCGCATGGCGTGGTCGGCGACGCGACGAAGGGCACCGCCGAACGCGGCGAAATCATTTGCCGTCACCAGATTGCGGGCTTTGTCGAACTGGTGCAGGACCTCGTTGGCTGGCCGCTGTCGAACCTCTATGTGAAATAAAGGCTCACCCGTCGCGCCGCTCGCTGGGCGGCACGGCACCGCTCGCCTGCAATTCCTGCACCATGGCCGAGAATTCGGTGAGCAGATATTCCACGAAAAGCGTCGCCGCTGCATCAAGCGGCGTGCGTGAGCGGGCAAACAGCTTCATGGCCTGATGGCGCACATAAGCGGGCGTGAAAGGCCGGAACACCAGTTCGCCGCGTCGGCACTCGGCAATCACGTCAAGCGGGTTCAGCACCGAAATGCCCGCCCCCTGCTTCACCATCTTCTTCATCAGTTCGACGGAGTTGGTTTCAAGCACCGGCTCCACCGGCAGCGCCATGGGGGCCAGCGCCAGATTGATGGCATTGCGCAGACTGTTGCCGGGATTGGAGAGCACCAGCTTTTCCTGAAGCACCTCCAGCGGATCAATGCTGTCGAGCGCCGCCAGCCGATGCCCCACAGGCATCACCACCCCCACCGGAACGTCGAAATTGGCAAGCGTTCGCACGCCCGGCGTTGCCGGAATGTTGAAGCCAAGGCCAATATCCGCCTCCCCGGTCAGAACCGGATTGAGCGTGACCGAGCCCGCATCGTTAAGCAGACGAATGCGCACACGCGGATGCGCCTCCATGAACCGCGCCAGAAGCTCCGGCAATGGCCCGGCAGCAAGCCCGACCGTCGTCACAATGGACACCTTGCCCGCCTGCGGCATCTTCAAACCACGGATGCGCGTTTCCAGTTTCTCATAATTCTTGAGCACTTCGCGGATATGCTCGATGCACAGCTCCCCCGCCGCCGTCAGCCTGAGTCCGCGCGGCAGGCGCTCGAAAATCGGCGCGCCGAACTCTTCTTCCAGCGCCAGAATCTGCCGGTTGACGGCGGAAGAGGCAACATTGAGCCGTGCCGCCGCCTTGCGGATGGAGCCGCAACGGGCAATTTCGTCAATATATTGTAGCTTGCGCGAGTGAAGCATGGGCAGAGCCTTGCACATTTTTTGATCAGCCCGCATGATTTGCGGACAAAGATGATACCGATGCCGAAAAAGCATCATTGCGCACGAATTTTGATGCTTTTCAAAGCGCAAAGCAACGGGTCAAATGGCCGCCAGGGATAAAAATCTCGCTTGATCCAAGCTCCAGAATGGGAACCCGTACACATGAGCAACGCCTTGACTTCCAAGACTTTTCTCGCGGCCTTTGGCCTCCTCGCCACTGGTCTTGCGGCCCAGCCCGCCGCCGCCCTCGATGAGGTCACCTACGGCACCAACTGGCTGGCCCAGGCCGAACATGGTGGCTTCTACCAGGCTGTGGCCGATGGCACCTACGAGAAATACGGCCTCAAGGTGAAGGTCATTCAGGGTGGCCCGCAGGCCGCCAACCGTTCGCTGCTGATCGCCGGCAAGGTCGATTTCTACATGGGCAGCCCGCTCGGCGAATTCGACGCCGTGAAGGAAGGCATTCCGCTGATCGACGTGGCCGCCATCTTCCAGAAGGACCCGCAGATCCTCATGTCCCATCCGGATCAGGGCGTTGAAAAGTTCGGCGATCTCGCCAAGCTTGAAACCCTGTTCATGGGCAAGGACGGTTACACCACCTATTTCGAGTGGATGAAGAAGAACTATCCGGGCTTCAAGGACGAGCAGTACAAGCCCTACACCTTCAACCCGGCCCCCTTCATTGCCGACAAGAAATCCGGCCAGCAGGGCTATCTGACCTCCGAGCCCTTCGAAGTGGAAAAGCAGGCTGGCTGGAAGCCGAAGGTCTTCCTACTCGCCGATAACGGCTACAACCCCTATTCCACGATGATCACCGCCAAGACGGATCTGGTTGAAAAGAACCCGGACCTCGTTCAGCGCTTCGTCGATGCCTCGATCGAGGGCTGGTACAACTACCTCTACGGCGACAACAAGGCCGCCAACGCCTTGATCAAGACCGATAACCCGGAAATGACGGATGAGCAGATTGCCTACTCCATCGAGAAGATGAAGGAATACGGCATCCTGATTTCGGGTGAAGCCGAAACCAAGGGCATTGGCTGCATGACCGACGAACGCGAAAAGAAGTTCTTCGATGACATGGTGGCCATCGGCCTGCACACCGCCGATCTCGACTACAAGAAGTCCTACACGACGAAGTTCGTCTGCAAGGGCCTCGGCATGGCGCTGAAGAAGTAAGCGCACGCTTGATCCGGCCTCTCCCTTCGCGGGGAGAGGCCCCGCAATTGCCTATTCTCTGCCAACCGGAAACGCCTTCCTGATGACCGAGCAAGCCATAGCTTCCCCTCCCCACGCCTCGCATCCGGGGACCCGACGCCCGCTTGTGGTCATGAAATCCGTCTCCAAGGTTTTCTCCTCGGGAACGGTCGCTCTGTCCGATATGTCGCTCACCGTCGAAAGCGGCGAGTTCATCAGCCTTCTCGGCCCCTCCGGCTGCGGCAAGTCCACCGCCCTTCGCATCATCGCCGGTCTCGGCGACACCACAACCGGCTCGATTGACTGGCCAAGCTCGCGCATCAATTCGCGCGGCCTGCCGGAAGGCGATATTTCCTTCGTGTTTCAGGAACCGACGCTGATGCCCTGGCAGACGGTGTTCGGCAATGTTCACCTGCCGCTCAAGCTGCGCGGCGTCTCGAAGGCCGCCGCCCGCGCCGACATCATGACGGCGCTCGAAACGGTGGGCCTCAAGGATTTCGCCGACGCCTACCCGCGTGAACTGTCCGGCGGCATGAAGATGCGCGTCTCCATTGCCCGCGCGCTCGTGACCCGTCCGAAGCTGCTGCTGATGGATGAGCCCTTCGCAGCGCTGGACGAAATCACTCGCCAGAAGCTCAACGACGACGTTTTGAAGCTGTGGCGCGATACCGGCATCACGGTGATTTTCGTCACCCATTCGGTTTTTGAATCGGCCTATCTGTCGAACCGCATCGTGGTGATGAAGGCGCGTCCCGGACGCGTCCATGCCGACCTGCCGCTGGTCACCAGCCTTGAGCGGGGCGAGCTTTACCGTTCGTCGGAAGAATACCGTCAGGCCTGCGAACTGGTCTCGAAAACGCTGCTGGACGCCATGGGCGGCGTGGAGGAACATTGATGAGCGACGTGACCGCTGAGACCGCCATTCCCGTGCCGCCGCGTCCGTGGAAATATCGCGATACCGCGCTTCGCATCCTGATCCCGATTGGCGTGGTGATCGGCCTTCTCATTATCTGGCAGGCCATTGTCACCATCAACGAAATCCCGCCTTACATCCTGCCCGGCCCGGTGCTTGTCGCCAAGGCGCTGGTGCGCGATTGGGCAACGCTCTTTCCCGCCCTTCTCGTCACCGCACAGATCACCTTCATTTCGCTGATGCTGGCACTGGCCGGTGGCGTCGGCTTTGCCGTCTTCCTCGTGCAGTCGCGCTGGATTGAAACGGCCTTCTATCCGATTGCCGTCATCCTGCAGGTAACGCCGATTGTCGCCATCTCGCCGCTGATCCTGATCTACGCCCCGTCGACGCAAGTAGCGCTTCTCATCTGCGCCTTCCTCGTTGCCTTCTTCCCGATCCTTTCCAACATGGTGCAGGGCCTGAAGAGCGTCGATCATAACCTCTTGAACCTGTTTGATCTTTACGGCGCCTCGCGCTGGCAGACGCTGCTTTACCTGAAGCTGCCCGCCTCGCTGCCCTATTTCATGACAGGGCTTCGCATCGGCGGCGGTCTGGCGCTCATTGCCGCCGTGGTTGCCGAGTTTGCCGCAGGCTCTGCCGGTGCCGGGTCCGGCCTCGCCTTCCGCTTGCTGGAAGCACAGTTCCGCCTCAACATTCCGCGCCTCTTCGCGGCCCTTCTCATGCTCTCGGTGCTGGGCGTGCTGATCTTCATGCTCACCTCCTTCATCGCCTGGCTCAGCCTGCACCGCTGGCACGAGAGCAGCCTGAAACGGGAAAACTGATGCCTGCCGAATTCATGACACTCCCCAAGGCCCCGCGTTTTGCGCTTCTGAACGCCACCCTGCCGCAGATTGCGGTCAAAGGTTACGCGGCCACCGCCAAGGAAGGACTGGTGAAGGCCGATCTGGTGATTGCCGATGGCAAGATCGAGGCCATCCTTCCCCCCGGTCACGCCCCGGCAGACATTCCCGCCGCAGACCTGCGTGACGGCATGGTGTGGCCTACCTTCACCGACATGCACACCCATATCGACAAAGGCCATATCTGGGAGCGTAACCGCAATCCGGATGGCACCTTCATGGGCGCGCTGGAAACGGTGGGCATGGACCGCACCGCTAACTGGAATGCCGATGATGTACGCACTCGCATGGATTTCTCCCTGCGTTCGGCCTATGCGCATGGCACCGGCCTGTTGCGCACCCATCTCGATTCCATCGCCCCGCAGCACCGGATTTCCTTCGAAGTTTTTGGTGAAATGCGCGAGCGCTGGCAGGGCCGCGTCGATCTGCAGGCGGTTGCCCTCTTCAATATGGACCATGTCTATGACACGGCCTATTTCGCCGAACTCGTTGCCACGGTGAAACGCTTTGGCGGCCTGATGGGCGGCGTGCCGCAAATGTGGCCGGACCTGCATGAACGGCTGGATATCGTCTTCCGTGCCGCCGCCGAAAACGGCCTCGATGTCGATTTCCATGTGGATGAGACAAAGGACAGAGAAGTCCTCGCCCTGGAGGCGGTGGCCGAAGCGAAGCTGCGAAACGGCTTTGAAGGCACCGTCACCGTCGGCCATTGCTGCTCGCTCGCCCGTCAGGATGACGATGTCGCCGCCCGCGTCATCGACAAGGTGGCGAAGGCCGACCTGAAGGTCGTTTCACTGCCCATGTGCAACATGTATCTGCAGGATCGCACACCCGCCAACACCCCGCGCTGGCGCGGCGTGACCCTCTTCAAGGAACTGACGGCTGCGGGCGTTGATACGGCTGTTTCGTCCGATAACACGCGCGACCCGTTCTATGCCTATGGCGACCTCGACCCCGTCGAAGTCTTCCGCGAGGCAGTGCGCATTCTCCATCTCGATCACCCGCTCGACACCTCGGCGCGCATCGTCACCACGACGCCCGCCGCCATTCTCGGGCGTCCCGAAAAGGGCGTGATCGCCGCGGGCAACCCCGCTGACCTCGTTCTCTTCAGCGCTCGCCGCTGGAGCGAATTCCTCTCCCGTCCGCAGGCTGACCGCATCGTGATGCGGAATGGCATGGGCATCGACCGCAACCTGCCGGATTATCGTGACCTTGACCCGCTTTCATCTGGAGCATGACGATGCCCGATTATGATGCCCTGAAAAAAGACCTCGAAGGCCTCACCATTGAAGACAACCCGGCTCTGGTGCGCCAGAAAAGCCGTGACTTCTACTGGTACTCCCCGGTTCTGAAAGAAGAACTCGACAAGGTGGTCGGGGACCTCGTGGTCACGCCGAAGAACGAGGAAGAAGTGATCCGCGTTCTGAAAACCGCTTTTGCCCATGGCGTTCCGGTCACCGCACGCGGCGGCGGCACCGGCAATTACGGCCAGTGCATGCCGCTCTCCGGCGGCATCGTGCTCAACATGCTGGCCATGAACGCCATCAAGGAAATCGCGCCCGGCCGCGTACTCGCCGAAGCCGGTGTGCTGACCGCCGATCTCGACCGCGCCTGCCAGGAGCATTCCGGTCAGGAACTGCGCTTCCACCCCTCGACCACGGCGACCGCCACGCTGGGCGGTTTCGTCGCCGGCGGCTCGGGCGGCGTCGGCTCCATCCATTGGGGCGGCTTGCGCGAACTCGGCAACATCCTGAAGCTCAGGATCGTCACCATGGAAGCCGAACCGCGCGTCATCGAACTGACCGGCTGGGATCTGCAGAAGGTGAGCCACGCCTATGGCACCAACGGCATCATCACCGAGGTGGAAATGCCGCTCGCCCCGGCCTACGACTGGGTGGATGTGATCGTCGGCTATGACGATTACATGGACGCCGTGCGCTATGCCGATAATCTGGCCCAGCGCGATGGTGTTCTCCTGAAAGAACTGGCGGTGATTTCCGCCCCCGCCCCGTTCGATTATTTCACGCGCCACAAGCCGTTCCTGAAGGAAGGCCAGTCTGTGGTGGTGATGATGGTTGCCCCGCATTCCATGGGGGCCATCGAATCCTTCACGGCGATGCGCAAGGGCGACATGCGCTTCCGCTCAGACAAGGCCGAGAGCATGAAGGGCATCCCGCATGCCTATGAAATCGCCTGGAACCACACGACGCTGCGCGCCTTGAAGCTCGACACCAACATCACCTATCTTCAGGTGCAATATTCCGGCCCCAATCATCTCGAAAAGATCGAGACGCTGGAAAAGCTGTGCGGCGACGATCTGATCGGCCATCTGGAATTCATCCGCTTTGATGGCACCGTGCAGTGCGTGGGCCTGCCGATGGTGAAATACACCACCACCGAGCGGCTGGACGAACTCATGCGCATTCATGAAGATACCGGCTGCCCGATCTTCAATCCGCATCGCTACACGCTGGAAGAAGGCGGCATGAAGCAGACCGATACGGTTCAGCTGGCCTTCAAGCAGGAGACCGATCCGAAGGGGCTGTTGAACCCCGGCAAGATGATCGCCTGGGAAAACCCGGATTTCGACTTTACGGCAGGCAAGAACTTCCTATTCCCGGGTCTCGCGGCACTGGAAGGCTGAGAAGCAATGCGCGTTCTTCTCCTTCACTCCCATCCGGTGGAATCAAGCTTTGGTCGTGCTCTGCACGACCTCACGCTCGAAAGCCTGCGCAAGGCGGGCCACGAGGTCGATGACTGCAATCTCTATGAGGAAGGCTTCGACCCGGTCATGTCGCGCCATGACCGCATGGTCTATCACGACTACCCGGAAAACACGAAGCGGGTCGGCACCTATGTCGAGCGTTTGCAGAAGGCCGAGGCGATTGTCATCGTCACGCCCGTCTGGAACTTTGGTTTCCCGGCCATCCTCAAGGGCTATTTCGACCGCGTATGGGTGAAGGGCGTGACCTTCGACCTGGAGAACGGCAAGCTGTCCTCCAAAATGACGCACATCAAGAAGTTCGGCGTCGTCTTCACCTATGGTGCAACCCGCTGGAATGCGTTTCTGGCGGGCAATCCACCGAAGAAGATCGTCACACGCTGGCTGCGCGCCCATTTCGGCCTCACCACCCCGGCGCTCTTCCTCGCCCACTACGACATGAACAACTGCACGCCCGAAACGCGTCAGCGCTTCATGGACAAGGTGCAGGCGAAGATGGAAGCCTTTTGAGGAGGCCCCACAAAAAACTCGCCCCTCTAAATAAAAGGGGCGAGTTTTTAATTAGCGGATATTACAATCACATCATCCATATTAGTTACATATCGTAGCGATAATTTACGATGCTTTTTATATTTTGAGTTCTTTTATGAAGATGCTCTCTATATTCATCCAACTGTCGACTTATGTATATTTTTTTGAATTCTTTCACCAACTTCCCATCTTTAAGCAAACAAGCAGCCACCCCTGTAAAAAAATTGTCTTCGAAGACTGAAGACCATTTAAGCCGAGCGTCTTCAATAGCATTAACTGCATTAAGTTGAAATGGATCCAGCTCCGCCTTTACTTCCTTATGTATTTTACAAATTTCTTCAAAGTACGAACGAACACCACGTTTCAAATTGAATTTTCCTGGCAAAGCCTCAAGTTCATTTCTTACAGACTTTTTGAATTTATCGTCGAATAACTGATAAATATCCAAATAAAAATCCAAAGAAAATAATATATCATCAAGTTCACCATCTCTTTTTCTTGAGAAAGTAGTTAAGTGAACAGGAAAAGCGCGATGTTGCGAATGATTTCTGATTTCTTCCATCACTCTATAATTAAAATTATCATCGTAACATTTACTTTTTTTGATTTTTGCCCCATCTTTCAATTTTATATCATGTGATATTTCATAAACATGGGTTCCAATCACATCAAAAAACAACCGAACAGATGAGAGAAACGAGCCAATTCGACGTCCAAACTGAGCACCAACTCCATATAAATCTGGAACACTTCCTTTTCCAAAGACTGCATCCTCAAGTGCTGATTTGAATATAAACTCCTCAATATCACGATAGTTTTCGCAAATAGCGAAAAATTTCTCATCCAAAGATGTAAATTCGCTAAGAACACGTCGAGCTCTAAGCAAATTATCATATTCACTTTTTTCTATTTCGATCTCGTCACGTGAACCAATTACAAGACGTGCCAAAAAATAGGATTCTTTAGTCATGTAAGTACCATCCTCCAAAAATAAATTCGCGGTTCCATACTCAAAAGTTGAATGACCTTGACCACCGCACAGCAAATAATGCGCTGCAATATTAACTGAAATTTAAACACAATTATAGATTTAGCATTTAAATCAATTTTGAAGCGCTATTGTATTTCCCGGTTCCGGGTGGATTTTATAGCCCGGCTTTGGTGCTTGCGGCGGGCCATGAGGGCACCGTCCCCCCGGGAGAATGAACAATGCGTCCGATATCCATCGCAACCCTTGTTCTGCTTGCCACGCTGGCGGGCTGCGCCACGGCACCCTCGCGCATCACCAATGCCTGCTCGATCTTCGAGGAGAAGGACAGCGTCTTTGATAACTGGCGGCGTCAGGCCAAGTCCGTTGAGCGCGAATATGGCGTTCCGGTGCCGGTACTGATGGCGACGATCTACACCGAATCCGCCTTCAAGGCCCGCGCCCGCCCGCCGCGCAAATACCTCTTCGGCTTCATTCCGTGGGGTCGCATTTCGTCGGCCTATGGCTATGCGCAGGCGCTTGATGGAACCTGGGCGCGCTATAAGCGCGAGACGGGCCGCTGGACGGCAGACCGCACCGATTTCGGCGATGCCGTGCGCTTCATCGGCTGGTATCACTCCACCAGTTCGCGCGTGAACGGCGTGCGCCTCAACGACACCTATGGCCTCTATCTGAACTATTATTTCGGCCACAAGGGCTATGCCAATGGCAGCTGGCGCA
This sequence comes from Pseudomonadota bacterium, assembly GCA_020161665.1. GTDB lineage: Bacteria > Pseudomonadota > Alphaproteobacteria > Rhizobiales > Rhizobiaceae > Ectorhizobium. The sequence goes on from JAIUPA010000003.1 coordinate 47,440, forward strand.
GCAATGCGACGATCCAGCGCGCCGCGCGCCGCTCCGCCAACATGGCGGAACGCTACGAGCAGCAATTGCGGCAGTGCGGTCAGCGTTAGTTCAAGCGGAAGGAATGACCTTGGCCGCGGTGATTTCCACCTCGACCAGAAATTCCGGTCGCGTAAAGCCTGAAACGACGATCAGCGTCGAAACCGGCTTGGGATCGAGCGTGTAACGGTCGCGCACCGCCATATAGGGCGCAAAGTCCTCACGTTTCGTCACGAAACCGGAGATGCGGATCACATCGGCAAAGCTCATGCCCGCCTCTTCGAGAATGGCCTTGCAGGCTTCAAAGCAAAGCTCGGCCTGCGCCGTCACATCCTGCGGGATCGTATCATCGGGGCGAATGCCAAGCTGGCCGGACGTGACGAGAAGGGCTGCCCCCGGCGGCACGTAAAGCCCGTGATTATAGTGACCGAACGGCTTGCGGACGGACGGCGGATTGAAGACCTTTTTCATGCCATGCCCCTGAAATGAAATTGCCGGAACGGTAAACCGTCCCGGCCAGTACTATTTCGAAGGATGGCCCGGATCGCAAGGCAATCAGGCAAAGCGGGCCAGAAAAGCCTGCACCGCCGTCACCTCACTCTGGCGAAGCTCGTGGCCGCCCTCATGCCAGTCGATGGTCACAGACGCCCCCTGCCCGACAAGGTGTTCGGCCAGACGCTCCGTCAGTCCTGCCGGGCAGATCGGATCATGCTGGCCCGCCGTGATCAGCACATCCGTGCCGAACAGCGCGCCATCCTTTGGCGTGAACGGAATGAGCGGATGCATCAGCACCGCCGCATCGACCAGCCCCGGATATTCGATCAGCACGTTGGCGAGGATGTTCGCCCCGTTCGAGTAACCAAGCCCGATCACCGCCGTGGCACCATGCGCCTCGGTCTGCTCGCGGATGAAACCGGCCATCTTGTCGGTCGCCCGCGCCAGATCGGCCATGTCATACTGACCTTCCGCCCGACGCTTGAAGAAGCGCAACGCGCCGTACTCCGAAACATCACCGCGCGGCGAGATCACCGTGGCCTCGGGCATAAGATCGCCGCCGAAGCGGTGGAACTGCTGCTCGTCGCCACCCGTGCCGTGAAAGGTGAAAAGGATGGGGCGGGCTTGCCCGCCCGCCCTTTCTGCAAAGACGTACGTGTCTACGCTCATGTTTAGCCCTCCAGCGGCTGGAGGTGCTTTTCGAGGAAGGGCCGCAGATGCGCATGCTGGGCGGGAAGCTTCAGCGCTTCCCCCAGATGGGCCGTATCCTCGTCACGCGCAAAGCCCGGCTCATTCGTGGCAATCTCGAACAGCACACCGCCCGGCGTGCGGAAATAGATCGCCCAGAAGTAATCGCGGTCAATCACCGGCGTCACCTGATAGCCCGTATCGAGAAGCGCCTTGCGCACGGCAAGCTGCTTGGCCCGATCCTCAACGGCAAAGGCCACGTGATGCACCGAACCAGCCCCCAGACGGGCAAAATCAGCGCCCGGCAGGGTTTCCACTTCGATGAAATCGGCCCCGTTGCCGCCCGGCATGATGAAGCGGCGAACCCCGTCCTTCATGTCGGTCTGCTCATAGCCCATGTATTTCAGGAGTTCGGACGTGGCCCCGGCATCGCGAAGACGCATGGACACCCCGCGAAACCCGCGAATGGCGTGATCTTCGGCAATGCCGTTGCCGGTCCAGCCGGGACGATGGTCGCCTGCGGCTTCCGTCAGCGAAAAGACATCGCCATCCGGACCGTTGAAGGTCAGGCGCTTTTCACCGAGCACCGTTGTTTCGCCAAGACCCGTAACGCCTTCCTTTTCCAGACGCTCGCGCCAGAAGCCGAGCGAGCCTTCGGGAATGGAAAACAGCGTGGTGCCGACCTCGCCGGTACCGGGACGCCCGCGGGCAATATCCGGGAATGGGAAATAGGTCATCACCGAGCCGGGTGTTCCCACCTCATCGCCATAATAGAGATGGTAGACATCCGGCGCATCGAAGTTGACGGTCTGCTTGACGCGGCGAAGGCCAAGCGTCTTCGTGAAGAAGTGGTTGTTCTGGCGCGCATCACCGGCCATCGACGTGACGTGGTGCAGCCCCTTGATTTCGTTGAGCATGACAAGCCCCTTTCCGGCCCGTTCAGTTCGTGGGCCATTTGATGGGCTTATATTTGGTCGATCCGGGTGCTACGCCTAGCCCGGCAAATCGCAACGGATTGTCAACGGTGCGTGAACGATAAAATGAGTTCGTAAACCCCTCAGTGACGATCAACCGTCTCGGGCAATTGCCAGTTCACGGGATCACGCCCCTGTTTTACCAGCCATTCATTGGCCTTCGAGAACGGCTTGCTGCCGAAAAAGCCGTTATGCGCCGAAAGCGGCGACGGATGCACGCTCTTCAGCACCAGATGACGCGATGTATCGACAAAGGCTGCCTTGCGCTGCGCGTAAGCCCCCCAGAGGATGAACACCACATGCTCGCAACGCTCGTTGACGATACGGATCACCGCATCGGTAAAGCGCTCCCAGCCCTGCCCCTGATGCGAGGCAGCGCGCGCCTCCTCCACCGTCAAAACGCTGTTGAGAAGCAGAACGCCCTGCTTGGCCCAGCTTTCCAGAAACCCGTGCCGTGCCGGGGGAATACCTAGATCGGCCTGCATTTCCTTGTAGATATTGACGAGCGAGGGCGGGATGCGAACACCCGGCTGCACAGAGAAGCAAAGCCCGTGCGCCTGACCCGCACCATGATAGGGGTCCTGCCCCAGAATGACGACCTTGACGGCATCAAGCGGCGTCAGATCCAGCGCGCGAAAATATTCCGCCCCCTTGGGAAAGATGCGTTTGCCCGCTTCGCGCTCCGCCACCAGAAAGGCGCGCAGGGCCGTCATGTAATCGCTGGAAAATTCCGCTGAAAGCGCCTGTTTCCAGCTGTCTTCCAGCTGGATCGCCGTCTCGCTCATCACCGCCACCCGCAATCAGAGAAACCGGCCGTGGCGCTGCAGCACCTCGATCTTGTAGCCATCCGGATCGGTCACGAAGAAGAAGCGGGCAAAGAGCGCGCCATCACGCTCGAACGTCACCAGCTTGCCCGGGGCCAGACCGGCCTCGGTGAAGCGGGCATGTTCCGCCTCGATATCATCGACCGAAACGGCGAGATGACCGTAACCATCACCCATCTGGTAAGGCTCGGTGCGCCCCTTGTTGACCGTCAGTTCCAGTTCAAAGGGTGTCTCGTCACTGCCGAGATAGATCAGCGTGAACGTCTCGAAATCCAGCCGCTCGATGATGCGAAAGCCGAAGGCCAGCTGATAGAAGTCCAGCGAGCGCGCCTCATCCAGAACCCGCACCATCGAATGGATCATCTTCGCCATAAATTCGCTCCTTGCACCTGCCACGACACATTGTGTTCACACCACTTTGAACACGCCGCCAACTTGTATTATATGAAAAGCCGAAAGCAATGCAGCAGGACGCAAAAGTGCACCACGCCGAGGCCAAAACACTTCCGCCGACCGAAACGCTTGAGGATTTCCGCTGTCAGGCCCGCAAGGCCAGCGAATTCCTGAAGGCGCTTTCGCATGAAACGCGCCTGCTGATTCTGTGCACGCTGAATGATGGCGAGCGCACCGTCGGCGAACTGGAAGAATCGCTCGGCCTGCAACAAGCCGTGGTTTCTCAACAGCTTGCCCGCCTGCGCGCCGATGATCTGGTCAAGACGCGCCGCGAGGGCCGTCAGATTTTCTACCGCATCGCCAGCCCGAATGTCAGCCTTGTGGTCGATGCGCTCTATCGCGGCTTCTGCGCCACTGGCAAAGGCTGAGACGCCACCCTTTCCGACGACATCCGGACACTTATCACCAGAATTTTACCCTGCGCGCCACATATTACGCTTACGTCAAAGTTATTTCCATGTTGCAGAATGTCGCGCCTTGAGGCAAGAATACGACTTAAGGTGCAGGGAAGAGGAGCCCTGTGCGCCGGGCAGTCGCAAACGCCGTCTGTTTCAGCATTGGAGGATGTCGAAACAGTAAGAAACCCCGAAAGGGGTCAGAAGTCGGCAGCACTGTCCGTTACAGTTTGGGAGGAATGGAATGAACAGTGTGGCTGTGCAAATGCCGCCCATGGCGCGTGATCGGATTTGGTTGAATTCCTATCCGCCGGGCGTTGCTGCCGAAATCGGCCCCTACGCCGCCAATTCGATTGGCGAGCTTTTCGAAAAAAGTTGCCGTGACTATTCGGCCCGCCCTGCTTTCACCAGCATGGGCAAAAGCCTATCCTATCGCCAGATGGAAGAGAAAAGCCGTGCCATTGCCGCTTGGCTTCAGGCGCAGGGCTTGCGCAAGGGCGACCGCGTCGCGGTCATGATGCCGAACGTGCTGCAAAACCCGGTGACCGTCTATGGCATCTTGCGGGCCGGCCTGACGGTGGTCAACGTCAATCCGCTCTATACCCCGCGCGAACTGGAGCATCAGCTCAATGATGCAGGTGCCAAGGCCATTTTCGTGATGGAAAACTTCGCCCACACCGTGGAGCAGGTTCTGCCGCGCACCGGCATTCGCTATGTCGTGGTCACCGCCATGGGCGATATGCTGGGCCTCAAGGGCCACCTCGTCAATTTCGTGGTGCGCAAGGTTAAGAAGCTCGTGCCGCGCTGGTCGATCCCGTCCGCCATTGGCTTCCGCGCCGTTGTCTCGGACGGCAAGCGTATTGCGATGAAGCCCGTCGATGTATCGTTGAGCGATATAGCCTTCCTGCAATACACGGGCGGCACAACCGGCATTTCCAAGGGCGCGGCCCTGACGCACGCCAACCTGTTGGCCAACAAGCAGCAGATCGCCATGTGGCTGGATTCCGCCTTCGCCGATGGCAAACGCCCGGCGGCCATGACCTTCCTGTGCGCCCTGCCGCTCTACCATATCTTTGCCCTGACGGTGAATTCGCTGATGGGCGTTGCCACAGGCTCGAACAATCTGCTGATTGCCAACCCGCGCGATATTCCCGCCTTCGTCAAGGAATTGCAGAAAACGAAGGTGCATATCTTCCCCGGCCTCAACACGCTGTTCAATGCGCTGATGAACAATGCCGATTTTGCCAAGCTGGATTTCTCGTCGCTGATCTTCGTGCTGGGCGGCGGCATGGCCGTGCAAAAGCCGGTGGCTGAACGCTGGCTTGCCATGACCGGCTGCCCGATCACCGAAGGCTATGGCCTTTCGGAAACCTCGCCGGTCGCCACCGTCAACCGGCTGGATACCCGCGACTTCACCGGCACCATCGGCCTGCCCCTGCCCTCGACCGACATCGATATTCGCGATGAGGCAGGCCTTTCCCTGCCGCTTGGCGACGTGGGTGAAATCTGCATTCGCGGCCCTCAGGTCATGCCGGGTTACTGGAACCGCCCGGAAGAAACCGCCAGCGTCATGACGCCGGATGGCTTTTTCCGCTCCGGCGACATGGGCTTCATGGATGAGCGCGGCTACGTCAAGATTGTCGACCGCAAGAAGGACATGATCCTCGTCTCCGGCTTCAACGTCTACCCGAACGAGGTCGAGGAAGTGGCCATGAGCCATCCCGGCATTCTCGAAGCCGCCGCCATCGGCATTCCCGATGGCCATTCGGGCGAGGCCGTGAAGCTTTTCATCGTGCGCCGTGACCCGGATCTCACGGAAGCCGACGTGAAAGCGTTCTGCGCCGAGAACCTCACCAACTACAAGCGCCCGCGCATCATCGAATTCCGCACCGAACTGCCGAAATCGAATGTCGGCAAGATCCTGCGTCGCGAATTGCGCGGCTGATCCTGCCTGCTGGCGAGCGCCCCTGCCGCTCGCCAGCCTTTTCCCAATTTGATCCGCAACAAATTTAAATCGATTGAAATACGCTTCTTGTCTCTGTTGCAAAAGCGGAATAGTCTGCATGCGCGGCATGAGACTTCATCAGCCTTTTCAAACGGTTCGCCGCGCCGGAATTCAGGGTCAAGACCATGCAGGACATACTGGGGCAGCTCAAGAACAGCGCCTTCACCGATATTCGCGCCGCGTTTGCCAGCGATCCGGATCGTTTTTCCCGGTTCAGCGCACGCTTTGACGATCTCCTGATGGATTTTTCGAAATGCGCCGTCGATGACACCATCCTTGCGCTGCTGGAAAAGCTTGCCGAAAAGGCGGGCGTGGCCGCGAAACGCGAAGCCATGTTCTCCGGCGCGCCGATCAACTTCACCGAAGGCCGTGCCGTTCTGCACACGGCACTGCGCAACCGCGCCAACACGCCGGTTCTGGTCGATGGCAAGGACGTGATGCCGGATGTGAACGCCGTGCTCGATGCCATGGGCGCGTTTGCCGCCGCCATCCGCAGCGGCGCCTTGAAGGGTGCCACCGGCAAGGCCATCACCGATGTCGTCAATATCGGCATTGGCGGTTCTGACCTTGGCCCGGCCATGGCAACGCTGGCGCTCGCGCCTTTCCATGACGGTCCGCGCCTGCACTTCGTCTCCAATGTCGATGGCGCGCACATCGCCGACACGCTGAAGACGCTGAACGCCGAAACGACGCTGTTCATCGTCGCGTCGAAGACCTTCACCACCATTGAAACCATGACCAATGCCGCAACGGCCCGCCGCTTCATCGTTGCGGCGCTTGGCGAAGCCGCCGTCGGCGCGCATTTTGCCGCCGTCTCCACCGCCCTCGACAAGGTGGCGGCCTTCGGCATCGGTGCCGAGCGCACCTTCGGTTTCTGGGATTGGGTCGGCGGTCGCTATTCCATCTGGTCGGCCATCGGCCTGCCGCTGATGATTGCGGTTGGCCCGGAAGATTTCGCCCAATTCCTCGCTGGTGCCCATGCGCTGGATGTGCATTTCCGCACCGCTCCCGTGCGCCAGAACCTGCCGATGCTGCTCGGCCTCATCGGTTACTTCCACCGCAATGTCATGGGCTACGCCTCGCGCGCCATCCTGCCCTATGACCAGCGCCTGTCGCGCTTCCCGGCCTACCTGCAGCAGCTCGACATGGAATCGAACGGCAAGTCGGTGACGATCGGCTCGAAGCCCGTGACCGGCGAAACCGGCCCCATCGTCTGGGGCGAGCCGGGCACCAATGGCCAGCATGCGTTCTACCAGCTGATCCATCAGGGCACGACGGTCATCCCGTGCGAATTCCTGATTGCCGCCAACGGCTTTGAGCCGGACCTGCGCCACCAGCACGAATTGCTGATCTCCAACTGCCTTGCCCAGTCCGCGGCACTCATGAAGGGCCGCACGCTGGAAGAAGCCGCAGACCAGCTGCGCGCCAAGGGGGCCGATGCCGACACCGTGGCAAAGATCGCCCCGCATCGCGTCTTTGAAGGCAACCGCCCGTCGATCACCTTTGTGCATGATCGCCTGACGCCATTTGCCCTCGGCCGCCTCATTGCCCTTTACGAACACCGCGTCTTCGTGGAAGGCGTGCTGTTCGACATCAATTCCTTCGATCAATGGGGTGTTGAGCTTGGCAAGGAACTGGCCACGGGCCTACTTCCCGTTGTAGAAGGAAAAAAGTCCACGGAAGGGCAGGATTCGTCTACGGCGGGCCTCGTCAAGACCCTTCTCGAAGCAAAAGCCTGATCCGTACAGCCTCAAGCGCGGGTCGGCCTCACAAAGGAGACCCGCCTTGAGTATCGGATTGCTGGCACTGCTCGATGACGTGGCAGGCATTGCGAAAGTGGCTGCCGCTTCGCTGGATGACATTGCCGGACAAGCCGCCAAGGCGGGCGTCAAGGCCGCAGGCGCGGTGATCGATGATGCGGCGGTGACGCCGCGTTATGTCGATGGCTTTGCCGCCGAACGTGAAATTCCCATCGTCTGGAAGATCGCCAAGGGATCGCTGCGCAACAAGCTCCTGATCCTGCTGCCGATTGCACTCGCCCTTTCCACGCTTCTGCCGGTGATCATCACCCCGCTTTTGATGATCGGCGGTGCCTATCTTTGCTATGAGGGCGCGGAAAAGGTGTTTGGCGCGCTGTTCCCGCATCAGGCCCACGCCCATGAGGAATCCGTCGGCTCGATTGACCCGACCGCCGCCTCGCTCGAAGACCAGAAGGTGGCCGGTGCCATCAAGACGGACTTCATCCTCTCCGCCGAAATCATGACCATTGCTCTGGCCGCCATTCCCGAAGGCGGCTTCTGGATGGAGGCCGTGGTGCTGGCGCTGGTGGCCGTTGGCATTACCATCGCCGTCTATGGCGGTGTCGCGCTGATCGTGAAGATGGATGACGCCGGGCTTTATCTCGCCCGCAAGGGCATTGGTGGCGCAACGCGCGCCTTCGGCCGCTTCCTGGTCAAGGCCATGCCGGTGTTCATGAGCGTTCTGGGCGTGGTCGGCACGGCTGCCATGATCTGGGTTGGCGGCGGCATTGTCCTGCACGGACTGGCCGAATTCGGCCTCGGTGGCCCCGCCCACATGCTGGAGCTGTGGACCGAAGAAGCCGCCCATGCCCTTCCGGCCATCGGCAGCTTCATCGATTGGGCGGTCAACGCCTTCGGCTCCGGCATTGCCGGTCTCGCCATCGGCTTTGTCATGATCCCGCTGGCCGGTTACGTCATCAGCCCGCTGTTGAAGGCATTCAAGAAATAGCTCACGCGCGGGCGTGGTTTTCCTGAATGACGATAACCTTCGTGCCCGGCTTTACGCGCTCATAAAGATCCATCACATCGTGGTTCATCATGCGGATGCAGCCGCTCGACATGGCCTGACCGATGGACCACGGCTGATTGGTGCCGTGAATGCGGAACATCGTGTCATTGCCGCCGCGATAGAGATACATGGCGCGCGCGCCCAGCGGATTGGTCGGGCCGCCCGGCATGCCGCCCGCATAGCGGCGGTTCTTGTGCGGATCGCGGCGGATCATGTTGGGCGTCGGCGTCCAGGTCGGCCATTCCGCCTTGCGGCCCACATAGGCCGAACCGGCAAGCGCCAGCCCTGCCCGACCCACACCCACGCCGTAGCGCATGGCGCGGCCATTGCCGAGCACGTAGTAAAGGCGGCGCGCAGGCGTATCGACAACAATCGTACCGGCCGGATGCGTGGTCTCATAAGCCACTTCCGTGCGGCGAAGTTCCGGCTTGATCTTGTCGATGGAGACCGCCTTCATCGGGTGCGGCTCGTTGGGCCGGTCGCCGTAAAGGGCCTGATGGTCCGTACCGGAGGTGGCACAGCCGGCCATAAGAAGCGGAAGGCCCAAGAAAAGGCCGCGCGTGAAAAGTGACATGAGTGAAATCCCCGAAACCGTAATCCTGCCGCAAAGATTAACGACTATGGTTAATCTGCGGTTAAGAGCACGATCACGGCGACGTTATTGCCCCGAACGGGCGAGAGAATAGAGCCAGTAACCAAGGCCCAGCGCCACCATACCCGCCGCCGCGAAGCCAAGGAAGTTCACCGCCATATCAGACGCGGCGGTAATATTTCCGGCAAAGGCATAGCCAAGCCCGACATAAAGCCCGACCCAAACCGCCTCGCCCGCAATCCCCCAGAAGGTGAAATGCGCCCAGGGCTGGGGCGCGGCCCCGGCGGCGAGATTGACGTATGGCCCCAGCGCCGAGGCAAACCAGCGCGACAGAAATACCGCCCCGCCTCCTTTTCGGGCGAGAAAGTCACGCGCCTTTGAAATGACTTTTGAACGCCGGGAGACGTGCGAGAGCAGCGCCTCGCCGCCATAACGCCCGGCAAAATAGCCGGTTTGATCGCCAATCACCGCCCCGCCCAGCGCGCCAACCACCGCCTCGGCAAGGCTCAAATCTCCCGATGCCACGAAACCTCCCGCCGTCAGCATGAACACCGAGGCCGGAATCGGTAGCGCCAGACAGGACAGAAACGTCGCCCCGGCCAGAAGCCAGACGCCATAAACGGGAACAAGACCGATCAGCAAGTCGATCACGGCTTCTCCGTCTGTTCAGAAGCCGCCTTCAGCGCCTCAACCGCCTTTTCGATTTCGGCAATGACGGTTTCGACCGGCACACCCCGTTCAGCGGCCAGCGTCTCAATCGTGCGCCGCTTGCCATCCTTCAAGGGCGGCAGACCCGCCGTGCGCGCCAGTTCCTTGGGATCGACGCCCCAGCTTCGCGCCACGTAGCCGGGTGTCATCCAGGCGCTGACGGGTTCATAGGCATGGGCCTGCCAGTAGATCACCTGAAAGACGAAACGCCCGGCAAAGAACAGCGCCAGAAGGGCCGAGAGCGCAAAGGCACCGCCCAGCAGCGGATGACGGCGAAACACACCGAAAAGCGCACCCTTTGCCATCAACACCTCCACGCATCACCAAGGCTCAAGTGGTAACGCCACAGGCCGCCGAGTCAACGCCTGCGGTGCCGGAGAGCGAAAACAAAAAGGCCGGACACGAGGTCCGGCCTTTTCAGGTCTTTCAAAGGGAGCAGGCCGGGAAACGGCTCGCTCGCACCTTCAAATATTAGGCAGCCTTCAGGTTGCCGGCCGAGCTCTTGCCCGAACGACGATCCGTGAGGATTTCGTAGGAGACCTTCTGACCTTCGGTCAGAGCGCCCATGCCCGAACGCTCAACAGCAGAGATGTGGACGAAAACGTCCGCGCCGCCGTTGTCAGGCTGAATGAAACCAAAACCCTTGGTGGTGTTGAACCACTTGACCGTACCAGTGTTCATAACGATTTCCTTTCGTAGCAATCGTTGTTGTGCCCGCGATACCTTGCGGGCGTCAGGTCGATGTTTTGAGAGGAAATCAGAAGTAGAGCGTAGAAGCCCGAAAGCGATATCGCAAGCAAAGTTCGATGGCGGGGGGTTATAGCGGATTTACGGGAAACCGCAAGAGCATTGAACGCGCGAGTTCCGCAAGACTTCGGCAAACCCCTGAAAAGACCTTGGCGAAACTGTCGATTCTGCCTCGTTCGACACGAGAAGTTGATGACGACCTCCCGGTCGGCACTATTTTTCCCGATCCCGGCGGCGAACGGCTAACAGCGACAGGATTGACATATGCAATCTTACGAATTACGACTGACGAAATTCAAAATTCGTCAGTCGTAATTCGCGAGGCTTGAAAGCATGACACCGCCAGCCGAAACAGACGCCGAGTCGACGCGACAGGACAATATCGCGCGCATCCTCGACGCGGCCGATCGCGCCTTCAGGCACTATGGCTACGGCAAGACGACCGTGGCCGACATTGCCCACGACCTCGGCATGTCGACCGCCAACATCTACCGCTTCTTTGCCTCGAAAGTGGAAATCCATCAGGCGGTGTGCGCCCGGATGCTGACGGAAAGCTACAGGCTGGCCTTTGAAAATCGCCATCTGCCGCTCACCGCCAGCGAGCGTTTGCGGCGGCACGTTGAGAGCCAGTATCTCCAGACGGTCGAAACCATGCTCGATGAAACCAAGGTCCACGAAATGATCATCGTGGCCATTGAGCGCGACTGGGCCGTGATCGAGGAACATCTCGACAGGATTCATGACCTGATTGCCGAAATCATTCAGGACGGCATCGATGCCGGCGAATTTGCCAAACAGGATGCCGCCATTGCTGCGCGCTGCTTCAGCGCGTCCATGGTCACGCTCTGCCATCCGCAGCTCGTGGCCCAATGCCGTGAAAAGACGAACCGCGCCACGGTCGACGAACTGGTCGATTTCGCGATCCGTGCGCTGAAGAAATGAAAACCAGCCGGACGCCCAGCGCTCCGGTCTCCCGCCGATCCGTTTTGCCAAAGGTGCGAACATGATTTCGCTAGACAAGAACCCGCTGTCGTTTTTTGCCCGCCTGGCGCTTTTCGGCGCCCTTTCCCTGGGGCTTTCCTTGGGCCTTGCATCCTGCAGTGAGGAAAAGAAGGAGGAGACGAAGGAAGTCGTCCGCCCCGTCAAGATCTTCGAGGTTTCCAATGCCCATGGCGGCCAGAAGCTCATCTATTCCGGTGCGGTCAAGGCGCGGGTTGAAACGGGCCTCGGCTTCCGTGTCCCCGGCAAGATCGTGGCACGCGGCGTCAATGTCGGTGATCGTGTCAAGGCCGGCGACATTCTCGCCCGCATCGACCCGACCGACTACCTGTTGAGCGCCCGCACCGCCGAGGCGAACCTTGCCGCGGCGGAAAAAGGCGTTGCGACAGCCGATCTCGCCAACAAGCGTGCCCAGCAGCTTTACGAAAAGAACGCGACGGCCAAGTCACAGTCCGAACAGGCTGCCCTCAACTATGAACAGGCCGTCTCGAGCCGCGATGCAGCGGCTTCGGCCCTTGAACAGGCCCTCAATCAGGTGACCTACACCGAGTTGAAGTCCGACCGCGATGGCATTGTCACGGCTGTCAGCGCCGATACCGGCGCGGTGGTGGCGGCGGGCGCGCCGGTCGCGACCGTGGCCCTCGACAGCGAGAAGGAAATCCAGATCGCTGTGCCCGAAAATGACATCGCCCAGTTTTCGACCGGCAAGACCGTCAAGGCCAGCTTCTGGTCGGATACGGCACTTGAGCTTGAAGGCCGGGTGCGCGAAGTCTCCGGCAGCGCCGACCCCCAGTCGCGCACCTTCGCCGTCCGGGTCAGTCTTCCCGCAAACGACAATATCCGCCTTGGCATGACCGCCACCGTCGAAACCATCCCGACTAATGCCTCCGGCGCGCTGAGTGTGCCACTGGCGGCCCTTGCCGAACAGGAGGGACGCAAAATCGTCTGGACCGTCGATCCGCAGACCTCGACCGTTCATGCGCGGGAAATCACGGTCAGCGATTTCACGACCGATGGCGTCAACATCGCAAAGGGTCTGGCCAACGGCGACCTCGTCGTGGTCGCCGGGACGCAATTCATGACCGAGAACCTGAAGGTGAAGCTGCCGCAGAATGCGACTGCCGAAACCGGCTCCACCCAGGCTGTGCGCTGAACAGACGCGACGGAAGGAACACAAAGATGGCCAACCCGAGCGCCGAGAAGGCACCCTTTAACCTGTCCCGCTGGGCCATCGGTCATCCGAGCATCGCCCGCTTCCTGTTCGCGCTCATCCTCATCACCGGCGCGCTCGGTCTGATGCGCATGGGCCAGAAGGAAGACCCTGATTTCACCTTCCGCGTCATGGTGGTGCAGGCCGTATGGCCGGGCGCATCCATTCAGGAAATGGAAGATCAGGTCGTCAACAAGATCGAGCGCAAGCTGCAGGAAACACCGCATCTCGACTGGGTGAAATCCTATACCCGCGCGGGCAGCGCCATCATCACCCTGCAGGTCAAGGGCGACACCAATTCGGCACAGGTTGCCGACGCCTTCTATCAGGTGCGCAAGAAGGTGGGCGATATTTCTGACGACCTGCCGGAGGGGCTGCTCGGCCCCTATTTCAACGACGAGTTTGGCGATACGTTCATCACGCTGCACTCCATCAGCGGTGAGGGTTTCACCTACCCGGAGCTGAAGAAATTCGCGATTCAGGCGCGCGATTTGCTTTTGACGACGCCGGGCGTCGAGAAGGCTGTGATCATCGGCGACCAGCCTGAGAAGATCTATATCGACGTATCCTCAAAGGTGCTGGCCGAGCGTCAACTGACGCTGGTCGACATCCAGAACGCCATCAAGGGTCAGAACAATGTTGACCCCGCCGGGTCGGTCGACACCGGCCTGCGCTCGGTGCGCATTTCCGTGGAAGGCGACCTGAAGCGCGCTGCCGACATTCGCGAACTGCGCCTGCGTGCCGGTGGCCAGATCACCCGGCTGGGCGATATCGCCACCGTCACCACCGGCCTGGAAGACCCCTACCAGCGCAAGTTCCGCTTTAATGGCGCTGACAGTGTTCAGGTTGGCGTGGTGATGGCGCGCGGCTACAAGGTGACGGATGTCGGCAAGGCCGTTGAGGCAACCTACCAGCATTTCGAAAGCGCCCTGCCCTATGGCGTCGCGGTTCAGCAGATCTCGAACCAGCCGGAAGTCGTGACCGAAGCCGTTGGCGAGTTCATGAAAGCGCTGATGGAGGCGCTGGCCATCGTGCTTGTGGTTTCGTTCCTGTCCATCGGCTGGCGGTCCGGTCTGGTGATCGCCATTGCCATTCCGCTGGTGCTCGCCGCCACCTTCGCCATCATGTACGAACTGGGCATTGAGCTACAACGCATCTCGCTGGGCGCGTTGATCATCGCGCTCGGGCTGCTCGTCGATGACGCGATGATCGTGGTCGAGATGATGGAGCGAAAACTGGAGGAAGGCCTCGTCAAGATCGATGCGGCAAGCTTCGCCTATTCGTCCACCGCCTTCCCCATGCTGACGGGCACGCTGATCACCACGGCAGGCTTCATTCCAGTCGGATTTGCCGCCTCCACCGCGGGCGAATATGTGCGCACGCTGTTTTACGTCGTCGGCATCGCGCTGGTCGTTTCATGGTTCGTCGCGGTCTATTTCACGCCGTGGCTTGGCTACATGATCCTCAAGCAGCGCGGCCATGCAGGCGAACATCAGGACGTGTTTGATACCCGCTTCTATCGCGGCCTCAGGGCAACGGTCGGCTGGGCGGTGCACCACCGCATCATCATTATCGCCACGACGCTTCTGACCTTCGCCACAAGCCTCTGGGCCTTCCAGTTCATTCCGCAGAACTTCTTCCCGCAATCCTCGCGCCCGGAAATTCTGGTTGATCTCTGGCTGCCGGAAGGCACCAGCATCAAGGAAGTGGATGCACAGGCCAAGGCACTGGAAACCCGCATCATCGATGATCCGGACAAGCGCTTCGTCGCCACCTATATCGGCGAAGGCGCGCCGCGCTTCTTCCTGCCGCTCGATCAGCAGCTGCGCAATCCGAACTTCGCGCAATTGCTCGTCATGGCCAATGATGAACCGGCCCGTGAACGCCTGATCACCAAGCTGCGCACAATTCTCGCCGAGGATTTCCCCTCCATTCGCGGCAAGGTCGATCGCCTCTTCCTCGGTCCGCCGACCGGCTGGCCGGTGCAGATGCGTGTGACCGGCCCGGATCGCGCGGAAGTGCGCCGCATCGCCGACGCGGTAAAGGCCCGCTTTGCTGCCAATCCCGATCTCGGCGCCATTCACGACGACTGGCTGGAACCCGTACCGGCCATGAAGCTGGTGATCGATCAGGACCGCGCCCGCGCGCTGGGCGTCACCTCGCAGCGGGTCCGGCAGATGCTGCAGGCCGCCATGAGCGGCGCACCCATCGACAACTTCCGTGATGGCGAGGAGACGGTCTCCATCGTCGTGCGGGAACCGGACCAGACCCGTTCGCTGCTGTCAGCCGTGAACTCGGTCTACATTCCGACCGACTTCGGCAACTTCGTGCCGGTGTCGCAGATCGCCAAGGTCGTCCCGACCCTTGAGCCGGGGATTGAATGGCGGCGCGACCGTCTGCCCACCATCACCATTCGCGCCACCTTGCCCGACGCGATCCAGCCGAATGACGTGGTCATGAAGATGTTCGCGGATATGAAGGACCTTCGCGACGGCCTGTCCCCGGGCTACAAGATCGAGATTCAGGGCGGGGCGGAAGACGCCGCTGAAAGTCAGGGTTCGATTGCCGCCAAGGCACCGATCATGCTGGTCATCATCGTCATTCTTCTGATGGCGCAGCTCCAGCATTTCGGAAAGGCAATGCTCGTTCTGGCAACCGGCCCGCTCGGCATCATCGGTGCGGCGGCCGCCCTGCTCATCAGCGGCGCGCCCTTCGGTTTCGTCGCCATTCTCGGCGTCATCGCGCTGCTCGGCATCATCATCCGCAACTCGATCATCCTCATCGACCAGATCGATCAGGACATCAAGGCGGGCATGCCACGACAGGAAGCCATCATCGGTGCAGCCGTCAGGCGTTTCCGCCCGATCATGCTGACGGCGCTGACCGCTGTGCTTGCGCTGATCCCGATCTCGCGCGGCGTCTTCTGGGGGCCGTTGGCCTACGCCATGATGGGCGGCATTCTGGTCGCCACCGTGCTGACGATCCTCGTGCTCCCGGCGGCCTATGCGCTGTTCTTCGGCAAGGAGAAAAGCATCGCGGCGGAATGAGGAAGCGGCAAGCCTGACGATACAGGCTTGCCGTCACGACTGGCCGATGTCGAGGCAGATATACTTGATCTCGACATAGTCATCAATGCCATAGCGTGAACCTTCACGCCCGAGCCCGGACTGCTTGATACCGCCAAAGGGCGCGACTTCCGTTGAAATCAGCCCGGTATTAACGCCGACGATCCCGTATTCGAGGGCTTCCGCCACGCGGAAGACCCGGCTTAGATCCTTGGCGAAGAAGTAGGACGCCAGACCGAATTCCGTATCGTTGGCCAGTTCCACCACCTCGTCCTCCGTCTCGAAACGGAAGAGCGGCGCGACCGGGCCAAAGGTCTCTTCCCGGGCGATCTTCATCGCTGCGGTCACGCCCGTCAAAACGGTCGGCTGATAGAAGAGGCCGCCGCGTTCATGCGGGTTGCCGCCCGTTTCCACCTTGGCCCCCTTGGCAACGGCATCGGCCACATGCTCTTCGACCTTGGCAAGCGCCTTGTCGGAAATGAGCGGCCCCGCCTTCGTACCAGCCTCAAAGCCATCCCCGACTTTCAGCGCCTCGACTGCCGTTTTCAGCTTGGCCGCAAAGGCATCGTAAATCCCGGCTTGCACATAGATGCGATTGGCGCAGACGCAGGTCTGGCCATTGTTGCGGTATTTGGAGACCATTGCCCCTTCCACCGCCGCATCCAGATCGGCATCGTCAAAGACGATGAACGGGGCATTGCCGCCAAGCTCAAGACCAAGCTTCATGATCTGCGCCGCACCCTGACGCATCAGAATGCGCCCGACATGGGTCGAGCCGGTGAACGTCAGCTTGCGCACCTTGGGGTTTTCACACAACTCAAGGCCGATCGCGGCGGAATCCGTGCCGGTGATCACGCTGAAAAGCCCGTCCGGAAGCCCGGCGCGCTGCGCCAGGATCGCCAGAGCGAGCGCCGAAAGCGGCGTCTCGGCGGCGGGCTTGGCAACAACCGCACAGCCCGCCGCCAGCGCCGGGGCAATCTTGCGGGCCAGCATGGCATTGGGAAAATTCCACGGCGTGATTGCCCCGACGACACCAATCGCCTGCTTTGTCACGAGAATGCGCTTGTCACGCTGGTGGCCGGGGATCGTATCGCCATAGACGCGCTTTGCCTCTTCGGCAAACCACTCCACATAAGACGCGCCGTAAAGAATTTCGCCGCGCGCTTCCTCCAGCGGCTTGCCCATTTCCATGGTGAGAATGACGGCCAGATCATCGACATGGGCGTGCATCAGATCATGGAACCGGCGAAGAATGGCGGCCCGCTCCTTGGCGGTGCGCCCTGCCCATGCCTTTTGCGCCGCATAGGCGGCCTCGATGGCGCGGGCCGTCTCAGGCTGACCCATTTCGGGCAGCGTGGCAATGACCTCGCCGGTTGCGGGGTTGGTCACATCAAAGGTGGCAAGACCGGCCTCGGCACCGATCCAGTCGCTGCCGACCAGACCTTTTTCGACAACAAGGGTTCGATCCGCCAGACGGGCGGTCAGCTTTTCCGATAGGGTCATGATCAAGCCTCAGGCGCTGAAAACGTGGGCGGCATCCGCATCGAAACTCAGCCAGACCGGCGTGCCGCGCTCGACACCCGAAAGGGCCTCATGCCCGAAGGGCACGCGCACGGAAACCGGCGTGCGGTCGCCAATGCGGGCCGCCACATGGATGTTGTTGCCAAGGAAGGTGATGTCTTCCACCTTGGCCGCCAGCGCCCTGTCCCCGGCCTTCGTCGAGAGGGAAATGCGCTCCGGACGTAGCATGAGCTCGACATTCGCCTTGGCTTCGGCCTTGCCATGCAAGGGAATGTCCAGAACCGTCAGATCGTTGCCCAGCGCCACATCGGCCCGCCCGTTGCGGGTTGCGAGAACCTGACACGGGATGAAATCGCTATCGCCGATGAATTCCGCCACAAACCGCGTCGAGGGGTTGGAGTAAAGCTCCTCACCCGTGCCGATCTGGTCGATCACCCCCTTGGAGAACACGGAGATCCGGTCCGACAGGCGAAGCGCCTCTTCCTGATCATGGGTCACGTAAAGAATGGTGACCTCGGTCTGCTGGTGGATGCGGCGGATTTCATACTGGATTTCCTCGCGCAGCTTCTTGTCGAGGGCCGAAAGCGGCTCGTCCATCAAAAGAACCGGCGGGTCATAGGCCAGAGCGCGGGCGAGCGCCACGCGCTGCTGCTGGCCGCCGGACATCTGGGCGGGTTTGCGATCCTCAAAGCCTTCGAGGCGCACGAGCGACAGCATCTTGCGTACCCGCTCGGTAATATCCGCCTTGGACCAGCCGCGAACCTTCAGCGGAAAGGCGACGTTTTCGCCGACGGACAGATGCGGAAACAGCGTGTAGCGCTGGAACACCATGCCGATATTGCGCTGGTGCGACGGCGTATCGAGAATCGTCTTGCCTTCGAGCTGAATATCCCCGCGCGTCGGCTGATCGAACCCGGCCAGAATATAAAGCGTCGTGCTCTTGCCGGAGCCGGACGGGCCGAGGAAGGTCATGAACTCGCCACGCCCGACATTCAGCGTCACATCATGAACGGCGACAACTGGCCCGTATTCCTTGCGAATATTGCGGATTTCGAGAAAGGGCGTCATGCTTTCAGTCCTTTTTTGAGAGCGGCAGCAAGCAGCATCAAAATGAGCGTGATGAGGATCAGAAGGGTTGAGGCGGCGGCAATGACCGGCGTGAGGTCCTGACGCAGCGTCGCCCAGATTTTCACCGGCAGGGTCTGCAGGGTGGGGCTTGCCATGAAGATGGCCAGAACCACCTCGTCCCATGACGTGAGGAAGGAAAAGATCGCCGCCGAGAAGAGGCCGTGGCTGATGCAGGGCAAGGTGATCAACACCCGGGCCTTGAGCGGCGACGCCCCGCACAAAACGGCGGCATCCTCGATCGACTTGTCGAACCCTTCCAGTGCGCCGGTGAGTGCCAGGATGGAAAACGGCAGCGCGACGACCAGATGGGCGATGACAAAGCCCGTCGTCGTTCCGGCAAGTCCCACCTTCAGGAAGAAGGCGTAAAGCGCGACCGCCAGAACAACGACCGGCAGGATCATCGGCGTCATGAACAGTGCCCGCAGCGCACCGCGTCCCATGAAGGTGCCGCGCACCAGACCGAAGGACGCCACAAGGCCGATCAGCACCGAAAGAACGGTGACGATGAGGGCGATGCGAAAGCTTGTCCAGGCCGATTCAAGCCAGCGCGGATCGGCAAACAGCGCCTCATACCATTTCAGCGTCCAGGACGGCGGCGGAAAGATCAGCCATTGCGACGAACCGAAGGACAGCGCCGCGATGAACAGAATGGGCAAGAGCAGGAAAGCGGAGGTCAGCGTCGTAACCGCAATCAGGAACCACTTCCAGCTTCCCAGCGTGTTGAAATTCAAAAGCATGTCAGGCCCTCCCCTGCCCGGCCGCATTGAAAAGGCGAAGCTGCAGGGCATAGAGGCTGAGCGTGACGATCAGGAGAACCAGCGCCGCCGCACCCCCCATGCCCCAGTTGACGAGCGACTGGACGAATTGGGCAATCAGTTCGGCCAGCATCATATTGGCCGTGCCGCCCAGAAGCGCCGGGGTCACGAAATAGCCAAGCGACATGACGAACACCATGAGCGCGCCCGAAGCGATCCCCGGCATGGCCAGGGGCAGAAGCACGGCACGAAAAGCCTGCCAGCGCGTCGCGCCACACAGCGCCGCCGCCTGCAGGATCATCGGGTCGATCTTGCGGATCACGCCATAGAGCGGAATGATGATGAAGGGCAGCATGATGTAGGTCATGCCCACCGTCACGCCGACCAGATTATTGACCATGACCAGCGGCGTATCGATGATGCCAAGGCTCATCAGCGTCTTGTTGATGACGCCGGTGCGCTGCAAAAGCACCATCCAGGCATAGGTGCGGGCCAGAAGATTGGTCCACATGGACAAAAGCACGATCCCGAACACGATGTTGGCGCCCCGCTGCGGCATGATCGCCAGCGCCCAGGCCACCGGAAAACCGACCAGAAGCGAGATGACGGTGACAAGCGCCGAGACGAAGAACGTGTTGAAGAAGATCTTCAGATAGGTCGAGCTGCCGAGAAGTTCGACGTAGTTCTGCAGGCCTGTGACCGGCTCGGTGAAGCTGCGCGTCAGAAGCGCCACAACCGGCAGAACGAAGAAAACCAGAACCAGAATCAGGGCTGGCAGCGTGGCCCCCATGCCCTGCGGCAGGAGACGGCGTTTGCGCGCCATTTCGATTTTCGCCTGAGGCTCCAAAGTAGAGACCATGACCGACACCTCTGATGACTCCTGTTTTCAGGGTAAGTACAAGCACGACCGTCGTTAAACAGGCGGCGTGGCACGGAAGGGCGGGTGGGCGCCCTTCCGCTTCGCTCCGATGCGGCGCAGAGACCTTGGGTCGAGGCGGCAACGGTTCGATCAGCGTCCTGCGGTGCCGGACATCTCCGGCCCGCAATCGTTACGGACGCCTGTTACTTTGCCTGCCAGGCGTACCAGCGTTCGCCGATCTCGTCGCGGTTCTTGGCCCAATAGGCCATGTCCGCGTTGATCTGCGAAGCCGTCTGCTGGTCCGGCAGCGTCTTGGCGATGGCCGGGTCCATCAGCGCGGGCGACTTGACGTTGGTCGGTGCATAACCCGTGCCAGCGGCCATTTCGGCCTGTCCTTCCGGCGAAGCGGCATAAGCGATGAACTTCATGGCCGCTTCCTTGTTCTTCGTGCCCTTCGGCACGACAAGCGCATCGGCTGCCGTGATGTTCTGCGCCCAGGAGGTTTCGACATTGACGCCGGTCGCGGCAAGCGCCGTCAGACGGCCATTCCAGAACGAGCCGAACGGGGCTTCGGCCGAGGCCAGAAGCTGCTGCGACTGCGCACCGCCCGACCACCAGACGATGTCGGCCTTGATCGTGTCGAGCTTCTTGAAGGCGCGGTCGAGGTCAAGCGGGTAAAGCTTGTCGGCAGGAACGCCATCGGCCAGAAGTGCGGCTTCAATCACGCCCGGCGCCGACCACTTGTAGAAGGTGCGCTTGCCGGGGAACTTGGCCGTGTCGAACAGATCGGCCCAGCTCATCGGGCAAGCCTTCACGGCGTCCTTGTTGCAGCCGATGACGAAGGAATAATAGAAGGAACCGACGGAGTAGTCGGTGACGAAACGCGGATCGAGCGCGGTCTTGTCGATGACCGAGAAGTCGAGCTTTTCGAGCAGGCCCTTGTCGCCCGCCTGAATGGCGTAATCGCCTTCAACGTCAACGACATCCCAGGTCACGCCCTTGGCTTCGACCATGGCCTTGATCTTGCCGTAGTCGGTCGGGCCGTCCTGCAGCACCTTGACCCCGGCTGCCGCAGTGAACTTGTCGGCCCAGGCGCTTTTCTGAACATCCTGCGTGGTGCCGCCCCAGCTCGTGAAAACGAGATCGGCGGCGAGGCTCGGTCCGGAAACTCCCAGAAACAGGGCGAGCGATGCAATGGCGGTTGTGGTTTTCATATTAGGTTCCCTTGTTTTCTTGATAACGCTGCTTTGACTGCGCATTCCGTGCGGTTTCCGGCCAACCTCTTCGGGTCTTTGTGTCCGGCCCCGCCTTTCACTTCACCGTTCAGCCTCCTGTGCGAAGAAGGGAGCGGGCTTCATGATCTTGTTCTCGGCAACCTCGATCAGGTCGCGGATTTTCGGCAAAAAGGCCTGCCAGGCGGGATCAGCCGCAAGCCGCGCCCGGCGCGCTTCACGGTCATCAAGGCTCTCATAGGCCCAGATGTGGACGATCTCGTTGATCGGTCCGATTTCGGAAAAGTAGTATCCGACCAGCTGGCCGAGATGCTTCTTCTGGATGGCGATGCCCTCTTCGCCGACCACCTTCAGGTAGCCGGGAATGGCGCCGTTCTTCAGCCTGTAAGTGCGGATTTCGTAATACATCGGCTCACCGCATGACGAAGGGATCGGGGAAAGGCGCATCCGACGTGTTCAGCCAGACCGTCTTGGTTCGCGTATAGTCGTAAACGGCGGCCAGTCCGCCCTCACGGCCATGACCGGACAGGCCGTAGCCACCAAACGGCGCAATCGGCGAGACGGCGCGATAGGTGTTGATCCACACGATGCCCGCGTGAATGTTCCGGCTCATGCGGTGCCCGCGCGCCAGGTTCTGGGTGAAGACCCCGGACGCCAGACCGAAGCGGGTGGCATTGGCAAGCGCCACGGCCTCGGCTTCCGTTTCGAAGGAAACGACCGAAAGCACCGGACCAAAAAACTCCTGCTCCAGCGAGGGCGAGGCAATGCCGTCACAGTCGAGAATGGTCGGCGGAAAGTAATTGCCCGGACCTTCCGGCCGAACGCCGCCGGTCACAAGCTTTGCCCCGGCAGCAATGGAGGCTTGCACCAGCCGCTCGACGTGATCCTGCTGGCGGCGGGTGGCAAGCGGTCCGACTTCGGTCGCCATATCCAGCGGACTGCCGATCCGGATCGCCTCGGCCTTCGCCTTCAAGGCGGCGAGGAATGCATCCTTGATCGAGCGCTCGACGATGAGGCGCGACCCCGCCACGCAGGACTGTCCCGTGGCGGCAAATATACCGGCCACCTGTGCATTGACCGCGCTTTCCAGATCGGCATCGGCGAAAACGACGAAGGGCGATTTTCCGCCCAGCTCCAGCGAGGTGGAGGCAAGGTTTTCCGCCGAATTGCGCACCACGAAGCGGGCCGATTCCGGGCCGCCGGTAAAGGCGATGTGGGCAACCTTGGGATGGCTGGTTAACGCCGCACCGCAGGTCGCGCCAAAGCCGGTGAGGATGTTGACGACCCCGGCGGGAAAGCCCGCCTCATGCACCAGCCGCGCAAATTCAAGCAGCGGAGCCGGACCGTCTTCCGATGCCTTCAGGACGAGCGTGCAACCGGCGGCCAGCGCCGGGCCGATCTTGACGGCAGACAGAAAGAGCTGCGAGTTCCACGGCACGACCATGGCTACAACGCCGACCGGCTCGCGACGCAGCCACACATCCATGTCCGGCTTGTCGATGGGCAGGAAAGAGCCTTCGATCTTGTCTGCCAGTCCGGCGTAATAGCGATAGTAATTCGCGACATAGGCAATCTGCGCGCTGGTCTCGCGAATGATCTTGCCCGTATCACGCGTTTCCAGTTCCGCAAGCTTGCCAGCATTGGCCGCGATCAGATCGGCCAGTTTATAGAGCAACTGTCCGCGTTGCGTGGCGGTCATCGTCGCCCACGGCCCCTCCTGAAGGGCGCGATGGGCGGCGTTGACGGCCTTGTCCACGGTCGCCTCGCGCGCTTCCGGCATAACGGCCCACACCTTGCCGGTGGCGGGATCAAGGCTGTCAAACCCGCCCTCACCGTCTTCGAAGGCACCGTCGATATAAAGCTGAAAGCGCTGCATGGCTGTTACTCCTTGAAAGCCGGCATGACATCGCGAATGAAGCGCTCAAGCGAGGCTTTCTTGCGTTCGAAGCTCATGCCCGTGTCGATCCAGAAGGAATACTCGTCATAGCCCAGGGCTTCATAGGCCTTGAGGCTCTTGATCACGTCGTCCGCCGTGCCAATCGGCAGGTTCGCCTTCATCACCTCGGGCGAAAGATTGGCGTTTTCGGCCATGTCTTCTTCGCTCAGGCGTTCGATCACGCCCTTATGGATCGGGCGCTCGTTTTTGAACCAGGCAAAGAAGTAATTGTAGTAGACGCTGATTTCCTTGGCGGCGCGCTCAACGTCATCAGCATCCGAAGCCACATAGGTGTGCTGCAGCAGCATGATCTTGGGACGGGGAACCTCCGGCGCCTTTTCGCAGGCTGCCGTAAAGCGTCCCATCAGCGTTTCGATTTCCGGCACGCCATTCCACAGCGGCGTCACCTGTACGTTGCAGCCATTGGCCACGGCGAATTCATGCGAATTCGGGTCGCGCGCGGCAATCCACAGCGGGATCGCATCCTGCAACGGCTTAGGCGTCGAGGTGGTGGAGGGGAACTTCCAGAACTGGCCGTCATGGGCATAGTCACCGGCCCAGATCCCCTTCACCGCAGGCACGATCTCGCGCAGGTACTGGCCTGCCGTCCAGGCATCGAGACCGGGGAACAGACGCTCATATTCGAAATTGTAAGCACCGCGGGCAATGCCCAGCTCCAGACGTCCGTCGCAAATCACGTCGGTCATCGAGGCTTCGCCCGCCAGCTTGATCGGGTGCCAGAAGGGCGCGATCACCGTGCCGACGCCAAGGCGGGCAGTCTTGGTGCGACGGGCGAGATCGGCCAGATTGACGAACGGGTTCGGGGCAATCGTAAAGCCCATACCATGGTGTTCGCCGGTCCAGATCGCATGAATGCCACCCTTGTCGGCAATTTCGCAGAGCGTGACGAACTCGTTATAGAGTTCCTTGTCCGTTTGGCTGGCATCCAGCCGCTCCATGTGAATGAAGAGCGAGAACTTCATGGCCTATCATGCCTTTCGTGCGATGGAGTGAATGCGTCCGCTGGTCTCGTTGCCGAAATAGACACCGAAATTGCCGAGCGAACTTTCAGAGGAAAAGCGGTTAACGATATCGGCGGTCGCCGAGCTGTCGAAACTTTGAGCGGCGAGGTTTTCAAGGGGAATGAAAGCCCCGCCGCTGGCCGCGCCTTCTCCCACGAAGGCCCGGTAGACAATATGCTGACGCTGCGTTTTCTGGTCCTCATAGACCGAATAGAGAAAGCCGATGGAAACCGGCAGTCCGGTCAGGTGTTCCAGCGCCTCTTGAAGCGCGCCGAGCGGTTCACCGCCATCCAGATCGCATCCCGGAAGAGACTTGGTGTCTTCACCGACCATCAAGATGGCACCGTCCCGCTCGATCACGGCGCTGAGGCAAATCGGTCCTTCCGAGGCCACGCTGACGGCTTTTCCGGCCAGCATCGGCACAAAATAGCTGCCGCGCACATAGCCAAGACCATTCAGCTCGCTGTTTTCGAACGCCTCGATACGACCGAGCAGAATGACGTGATCCCCGGCCTCGATGACCTGCTCAAGGCTGCAATCAAACCATGCCGCCGTTCCTGCCAGAACCGGCGCACCGAAGGGTCCAACCTTCCATTCAACCTGGGCAAAGCGATCTTCCGACGGGCGGGCGAAGGTGTTGGAAATCTCCTTCTGGGTTTCCGCCAGAATATTGATGGCAAAACCGCGCGCCTTGGTCATCGCCTCGAAATTGCGGGAGGTCCGCGCCAGACAGGCGAGCAGAAGCGGCGGATCGAGCGACACCGAGGTAAAGGAATTGGCGGTAAAACCAAGCGGCTTGCCGTTTTCATCCATGGCTGTCACCACCGTGACGCCGGTGGCAAAGGCCCCGAAAGCGGAACGAAGGGCACGCGGATCAAAAGACTGGCTCATGCTGCACACTCCGGAATGAGAAGCCAGTCACGCATGAGGGCGTTGATGGCCTCGGGGGCGGTAAGGTTGACCATGTGGCGATGCCCCTGAATGATGCGCGCAACACCCCGCGGGGCAAGCGCTGCCATCTGGCGGGACATGTCCGGCGTCGAATTCGGGTCGCCGCTTCCGGTCAGGAAAAGCGCCGGGCATTTCACTTTCGGCCATTCATAGGCATAGACGGCGTCACCACCGGCAAAGGCACTGTAAGCCGTTGCATAATTCTCGCGGTTCATGCCGCTCAGCCAGGCGCGGGTCAGCGCGCGCGGCACCCGGCTCGCCTGCGTATCATCAAACCAGCGCTGCACCGGGCCATCCACGTCAATGCCGTCTTCGGCAATCGACTTGGCACGCTCCAGAACCGCTTTCTTGGCACTGCGGTCGCGGCAGAAAACGCCATTGAGCAGGGCCACGCGGCGAATGCGCTCGGGATAAACGGCAGCCGCACCACCGGCAATCAGTGCCCCCATGGAATGGCCTGCAACATTGACGCGGTCGAGTGACAGCGCATCAAGGAACGTCCTGAACCAGCCCACAAAGGCGACGATATCGCTGCCAACGGCAAGCGGGGCGCTTTCACCATGCCCGGGCATATCGACAGCGATCACCCGATGCGTTTCGCTGAGGACATCGATCTGTGGTTCCCAAGCTTCAAGCCGCATACCGACCCCATGGATCAGCACCAGAGGCTCACCCGTGCCGCGCTCGTGATAGGCCGAGCCATTCGCCGCGATGCGGCGCTCCAGAACAGGGGCCTTGAAAGCAGGATCAGGCATGGTTGCGACCGCCATCTTGGGTTCCATCGTCTTACACGCCAGCCGGGTTGGCCACATCCTGACCAAGATCGCGAAGGTCCTGATAGCGATCGCCGATCCGGTGATGCGGACGCCCGCCAACCGAAGCACCAAGGCCAATGACGATTTCGTCTGCGGCGGGCGCATCGGCAATCGACGTATGGATCGTCAGGTAATGCGAACGGCGACCTTCATCATTCTTGTCCATCAGCGGGATCATGATGGCCGTGTTGGCAGGCCCACGCGTATTGGTGAAAGCCAGATAGGACTTCGCGCCAACCGCCGTGCGGTAATGATTGCCGAAGCGCAGCGTGTGAATGAGCGCAGAGGCATGCTCGACCTCGCCATCCAGCCCCACCACGGCCACCTTGCCATAGGCCTCGACAGCCTCGCCGGAGCCAACGGCATCAATGATCATTTTCGTCAGAAGTTCGCCGAGCACCGGGGCTGCGGCATGGATTTCCGGCTTCAGGTTCTCAACGAACCCCTGCCCGGCCCACGGGTTCTTCACCACGGCGAAGGCCGAATAAAGCTTCAGCGGAACCGGAGCGGCCTTGCCCCCCTCAATGAGCGTGGTTTCCACCTGCAGCAAGGTCTTGCGGATCTGGATCGTCATCGGATGCCCCTTTTCTATTCTTGTATTATGGTATGCCATAATACCGTTATGTCAAGCAGCTCTCTTTCGTCGCTTCCCCAAAAAACAGAAGAAAAGATTTTTTGATTACAATTCAGGGATTTAATAAGGACCATCTGGGAACGATCCGCCCCATCTGACTGAAAATACCGGGACCGGCCACGCATCCGGCACGCAAAATCCCCGCCGTAGGCCATCTCATCAAATATGGCATACCATCACACTGAATACAGCGATCCGTCAAGCGGATTACCGCAGTCAAATCATTGATTTTGCTTTGATATTTTTGCGTAAAACGACCCTCCGCCGCATCTGGAACAGATGCAACGGTTCTGGTGGTCGCAAAACCCGTCAGGCGTCGTTTTCAGCCTTCTGGGCAGACAAGACGGCCTCGGCAATGGCGCAGGCCGCAGCAACATGGTCCAGCGCCGCCTTGGCGGCCGCATCCCCATCACCGTTGCGAATGGCCTCAACGATGCGCTCCATCTGCTGCGGGCCTTCGGTGTCACGGTTACGGGTCTTGATCGTCATCGAACGAAGATGATTGATGCGCACGGTCAGCAAGTTGACCACGCCCCATGCGACGTGCCGCTTCACCTGGCTGAAAAGCGTCTGGTAAAAGGCCGTAGTCTGGGTCAGGACCCCATGCATATCCTTCGTGGCATAGGCGGCGCGAATGGCGTCCAGCGCCGCCTCAAGCGCTGCGATGGTGGCGGGGTCGCGCTGCTCGGCACACAGGCGCGCCGCCATGCCTTCCAGAGCGCCGCGAATTTCGTAGATCTGGCGTGCCTCATCAAGATCGAGAACAGCAACAATCGGCCCCTTATTGGGCTGATTGGCGACCAGTCCTTCGGATTCCAGATGGCGCAGCACTTCGCGCACGATGGTGCGGCTCACCCCCAGCTGCGCACAGAGGTCACGCTCCACCAGACGGTCGCCGGGCCGGAAATAGCCCTCGACAATGGCATCGCGAACCTTGTCGAGCGCCAGTTCGCGCAAGGTTTTTGCCGGACGCTCAACCCTGATGGCACTCTCTTCAGGCATCGAAACCATCATAACCCCTTGCACTGCGCAAAACCGATCTCACCGCGTAAAACGATAATATGGCGTACCAAGAACGCAACCGCGCCGCAAGCCGGTTTCAGGGTCAGGAAGGGTGACGGCGGGCGTCATCCCCCGGATGTGCACAGGTGACGGAAGGTCGAGACCGGCAAAGCGGCCTCGCACCCGTTTCAGGTCAGGCCGAGCCGGTCCTTGAGGCGGTAATACGGGAAGATATAGCGGGCCGCTTTTGCCTTGATGGACCATAGGGCAATGTCGTGACGCTGGTCGTAAACGTTGACCGGCACATCATCGAGCGCGCGCTTCCCGGCCATGAACTCACCCATGACGCGCCCGAGATTCTGCGCGAGATTGACGCCACGCGTCGAAAACCCGCCAACCGAAAAGACGTTGCGCCCCAGCCGCAGGATGTGCGGCAGGTAGCTTTCCGTCACGGCGCAATAGCCTTCCCAATAGCTTTCGACCGGAATGTCGGCATCGGTCAATTGCGGGAACAGCATCTTCATGCGGGCACGCGCATGGTCCTCGCCATAGGCCACATGGTCGCCCATCGCAAACACCGCACCGCCGGAAATCAGGCGGCCATCGGCATCCAGACGCCCGAAGCCGCCGGATTTGCGAAGATCGGTAAAGCACATCTGCGTCTTGAGGATGCTCTGACGCAGCGCGTCGCTCAATGGCTTCGTTGCGACGTGGTAGAGATAGACCGGGATCACGGATTTCTGGATGGCGGGCAGGAAGTCACCCATATAGGCATTCGTGGCAAACAGGGCCGAACGCGCCGTCACCTTTGCCGCGCCACAGCGAACCACCACGCCCTGCGCCGTTTCCTCAAAGCCCGAGACCGCACTGTTTTCAAAAATACGCACGCCGCATTGCTCCGCAGCCCGGGCCAGACCAATGGCAAGGCCGTAGGGGTTGACGGTGCCGCCTTCCCCATTCGACCAGCCGCCGATATAGCCCTTGGCCCCCGTCAGATCGGCAACGTCGGCAGGCGAGTGCCATTCCACATTGGCTCCGAGCGCCTTCCATTCGTCATGCACCTTGCGAACCTTCTGGAGCGACGTTTCGGAATGGGCAGGCTGCAGCCAGCCGTTCTGGACGGCGGAGCATTTGATCTGGAACTCCTCGATCTGGCGAAACACCGCATCGGCACCGTGCAGCACAAGTTCGGAAAGGGCACTGCCCTTGCGTTTGCCCACAGCTTCGGCCACGGCCGAAGGCGTGACCCCGCCGGGAAAGTGCGGAACATTATAGCCGCCGTTTCGCCCCGCTGCACCGTTTCCGACGCGCCCCGCCTCAAGCAGGATGACACGCAATCCGTTGCGGGCCGCATGGATCGCGGCGTTCAGGCCGGAATAGCCGCCACCGATGACGACGAGATCAGCGGTCTCCTCGCCTGCGAGTGTCGGGTAGTCGCGCACGGTTGCCTGCAGGGTCTTCGTCCAGATGACGCCTTGCATGGTGGGATCGATCGGGCTTGCCATGGACATGATCAGTGACTTTCGGTGGTTGTCAAAAAGAGGGTTGGGAAAGGGGTCTGGAAGGGTCGGTTCACGTCTGATGGTTTCAGGTCTGCCTCCATCAGGGTAGTGGCGCTGGCAGGTCGGCCTGCGCGGCAGGCTCGGACTTCTGCGCCTTGCGATACGAAATGAAGAGACCAGCAACGACGATGATGGCCGCGCCGATGATCATGTTGCTGCCGGGCCTGTCACCAAAGAACAGGAAGCCGAACGCCATTCCCCACAGAAGCAGCGTGTACTGGAACGGGGCCAGAATGGAGACAGGCGCAAGTTTCAGCGACCGCGTGATGACGAGATGGGCCAGCGCGCCGATAACACCGAGCAACAGCATGGAAAGGCCTTGCGACAAGGTCAGGGGTCGCCAGTCGAACACGGCGGCACACCCAGCCAGAAGAAAGGTCGCAAGCCCCTGATAGATGCCGAGCGTGGCATCCCCCGTGCTGGCCAGAAAGCGGTTGAGGACAAGCGTCAACGCATAGGCAAGCCCGCCCACCAGAGCAAACCAGGCCGGCGCGGAAAATGCCGATGTCGAAGGATCGAGCGCAATGACGATCCCGACAAAGCCAATCAGAACCGCGCTCCAGCGTCGCCAACCGGCCCGTTCGCCAAGGAGGAAATGCGAGGCAACGGTCATGTAGATTGGACCTGCCATATAAAAGGTCATCACATCGGCCAGCGGCAGATAGATGATCGCGGCATAGAAAAGAAGGGTGTCAACGGTAATGAGAAGCGCCCGAATCATCTGCACGAGGGGCCGGTGAACATGGCGAAACGGCGTTTCGTTCTGCTGGCGCACCAGCGGCACGAGGATCAAGAATGCCCCGATGGCACGGATGACAAGCACCTGCCCCAGACCAAAGCTGGCAACCAGCATCTTGGCCACGGCGTCATTCAGCGCAAACAGGAAGTAGCCGACCATCACGAGGATGATCCCCATCGTGAGGGCATGCCGATTGTCGGGACGGAAAAGATTGCGAAGCATGCCGGGCACCCTGGGACGGCTCGAACGGGCAGACAGGCCGCCGGGTGAAACCGGCGGCCGATCCATCAGGCGCCGCAGCCGATCACAGCCGTGGCCGAGATTTCCACCTTGACGTTGGGAACCGGGAACTGAACGACAAGCGCCGCATTGGTCGGCAGAATATCGCCGAAGATGTCCTTGAGCGTCGGACCAATGGCCGCAAACACTTCAGCCGAGGTCACATAGGTCGTGATCTGGACGACATCCTTCAGCGAAGCGCCTGCCTTTTCCAGCCACGGCTCGATGTTGCGGATCACCTGACGGAGCTGTTCCACCGGATCGGGGCTGCATTCACCCGTCTGGAAGTTCACGCCCACCGTCCCGGAAACGTAAACCGTGTCCCCCACTTTCACGCAGCGGGAATAGCCGAAAGCTTTCTCGAAAGAGGAACCGGAAGAAATGTTGATGCGCTTCGTCATGGTCAAAGCCTTTCATGCCTGAAGAGAAGGGTTGGGAATGGCAAAATGTCACCAGGTGTAGCCGTTCGCGATCCAGCCACCATCGACCGGAAGAACGATGCCGTGGATCATCGAAGACTCGGGAGAAGAAAGAAACGCCGCCGCCGCCGCGATTTCATTGGGCTCGGCAATGCGGCCAAGCGGCGTACGATTGCGAACGCCCGTCAGATTGTAGATGCCGCGGTCGATGAGGTCCTGCACCATCGGAGTACGCACGCCGGTCGGGGCCACCGCATTGACGCGGATGCCGAGCGGGCCCCATTCGGTTGCCAGCGACTGCATCATGTTGTGAACGGCACCCTTGGACGCGCAATAGGCCGTGCGCTTCGGTGCGCCGACGGAGCCATAGACCGAGCCGATGAACACGATGCTGCCACCGCCGTTTTCGCTCATATATTTGGCGGCGCGCTGGGCCGGCAGGAAGCTTCCCAGAACATTGACCGCCATCATGTCCATGAAGGCTTCGGCCGTCACGTCAAAGGCGGGTTCAACCGCAACGATCCCGGCGGACGTGACCACGGTATCCAGCCCGCCAAAGGTTTCAATGGTGAGGGCAACGGCGGCATCGACATCCGCCGGGTTCCTGACATCGCCTTCAATGGCGAGCACATCGCTCCCGAGCTTTTCGCGCGCTTCGGCAACAGGGCCACGATCCATGATGGCGACCTTGTCGCCGCGACGAACAAAATGTTGCGCGGTGGAGAAGCCGATGCCCTGTGCGCCACCCGTGATGAGGCTGATCATTTTCATTTCCTTCCAGAGTTGATCTCAGTGGGATTGTCCAAGTTCGACGCTGCGATCACGCGCCGCCCGCGTGGCCTCCGCCACCAGCTTTGCGGTCCGTTCGTCGTGCATGAAAACAGCAAGGGCGGCGGCGGTCGTGCCGCCTGGGCTCGTCACCTGTCGGCGCAGCGTAGCAGGATCGACCGGCGCCTCCATGGCGAGCCGCCCGGCACCGCGCACCGTCTGCTTGGCCAGAAGCGAAGCCGTCTCCGCCGGAAGGCCGAGCGCAATGCCCGCATCCGTCAAGGCCTCGATAAAGTGGAACACATAGGCAGGCCCCGAACCGGAAATCGCGGTGACCGCATCCATTTGCGCCTCGTCATCGATCCACGCCACCAGCCCCGAGGTTGACAGCAACTGGCTGACCAGCGTTTCCGCATCCTTCGTCACACCGTTGCGGGCAAAGAGAACCATCATGCCTTCGCCGATCGCGGCAGGCGTATTCGGCATGCAGCGGATGATGGCCGCCCCATCGGGAAGGCTCTTCGCCATGGCGGTGGATGTCACCCCGGCAGCCACGGACACGAAGGTCACGCCGCGCGTAGCAAACGCCGCGCATTCGGCCAGAATCGCCTCGACATAATGGGGTTTAACCGCAATGAACACGATCTCCGGCTGGAGATCCGGCGGAAGGTCGCCAAGCGAGGACACGGCCAAAGCCCCGGCAGCGGCAGCCCGCTCCCGCAGCGCGTCCGCCGGTTCCACCACATGAACGGCAAGCGCCGGGTCTTCGCTCAGCCAGCCCTGAAGCATGGCAAAGCCCATATTGCCGCAACCGATAAGAAGAAGGGTGTGGGACATGGCGCGCTCCTCAGATGCTCTTGATCAGGCTGGTAATGATGGCGAGGCAAAGGTCCGGCGCTTCGAGCTGCGGCACATGGCCAACATCCGGCAGCAGGTGCAGGCCGACATGCCCGGGGGCCTGCAGTGCATCACGCCAGTCGAGCACCTTGTCCTTGCGTCCCCAGACCAGACGTGTCGGGCAGATCAGACGGTGAAGGGCGGCAACAAGATCAAAGCTCTGCGTGCCATCGGCAAACAGCGTTTCACCCATGTGGCGCTGCGCGGCCCGCAATTCAGGCTGCGAACGTGCCGCAAAGGCCGCTTTCACGAACGGGGCGTCGATCATGCGGGCATCGTTCACCATCACCTTGAGCCAGGCTTCAAGGCTTTCCGGTCTGGAGGCACCGGCAATCCCCTTGATGAAGTCGCCATGGATTCGTGGCCCAAGCCCACCCGGCGCCAGAAGGGTCAGCGACGCCACCTTGCGCGGCCGCGTATCGGCAAGCGCCAGCGCCAGCGCGCCCCCGAGCGAATGCCCGATGACATGGGCACCGTCGAGATCGAGCGCATCGAAGGCCTCGCGCACTTCGCGCACCAGATTGGCGAAATCGCCGACCGGACGCTTCGGTGAAGCCCCATGGTTCGGCAGATCGAGACGGTAGACCGGATGGTCCTTCGCAAGCTGCCGGTCGAGCGGATACCAGGACTGCGCATCGCTGGCGAAACCGTGGATCATGAAGATTGGCGCGCCATGTGCCGCGCCGCTTCGATGAACCTTGAGCGGACCGCTCTCATTGGGAACGATCACCGGCGCACCCGACGAACCGGCGACCGCAGATTGCATCGCCCCGGTAACGTCGCGAAGCTTGATGCGGCCGGATGGGCTCGACGCGTGAACCATGCGAAGATCAAGCTGCGCCGAGCGGGCAAGGCGTCTGGCCGCCGGGCTGGCAATGACCCGTCCCGATGGAGAGGCCGTTGGCGGGCTTTGAGGCGCGGCAAAAGATGCAACCGGCTGGGCGACGAGCGTAGTCCCGGGCGTCTTGACGGCGGTAGGCTCGGCCACCTTGGGACCATCATAGTCCACATCGGAAAGGTCCGTGCCGATGAGGCAAAGGACGGCCGCAGCCGGGACTTCGCTCTCCGCCTTGGCCAGAATGGCGCTGACGACACCGGCACAGGGCGCCTCAACATCGACGGCGGCCTTGGCCGTTTCAATCGTCAGCAGCACATCGCCTTCGGCCACCGTGTCGCCGACGCCGACGCGCCACTCCACGATAACGAGCGTTTCCATATATTCGCCAGCAACGGCACCGGCAGTGATCGGCGTAGCCATGTGTGTCTCCCGACCTTATGCGAGGGCCTTCCGGGCAGCAGCCGCGATCTTCACCGCATTGGGAAGAACGGCCATTTCCAGCGGTTCGGAATAGGGGATCGCCATGTCGGGCATCGCAACACGGGCAACCGGCGCATCAAGATCATCGAAGCAATATTCCATGATCGTGGCTGAGAGTTCCGAGGCATAGCCGCAGAAGGTCCAGCCTTCATTGACGACGACGGCATGGTTCGTCTTGGCGATGGACTGGCGGATGGCGTCAAGATCAAGCGGACGCAGCGTGCGAAGGTCGATCACTTCGGCCTCGATGCCGTCCTCGGCCAGAAGCTTGGCGGCATTCTCGGCCTCGATCACCATCTTCGAGGAAGCGAAGATCGATACGTGCTTGCCTTCAACGACGACCTTCGCCTTGCCGATGGGCACCAGCACATCATCACCGTCCGGCACTTCACCGCGCGTGTTGTAGAGCAGCTTATGCTCCAGAAAGATGACGGGCTGACGATCACGAATGGCCGACTTCAACAGTCCCTTGGCATCGGCGGGCGTCGCGGGCGCAACAACCTTGAGACCGGGGATGTGGCAGACCATCGCGTCAAGGCTCTTGGCGTGCTGGGCACCCGTGCCCACCCCCCCGCCACCCTGCGTGCGCAGCACGAAAGGCATATCGACCTGACCTTCCCAGAGATAGCTGAAGACCGAGGCCTGATTGATCAGCGCATCAAGCGACAGCGGCAGAAAGTCGGCATACATGATTTCAAGCACGGGCTTCGTGCCGGACATTGCCGCCGTCACCGCCATGGCGGTCAGGGCCTGCTCCGAAATCGGCGTATCGCGAACGCGCGCATCACCGAATTCATCCCGCAACCCTTTGGACACCTTGAAGACGCCGCCGTAACGACCAACGTCCTCACCGAACAGGAACACGCTCGGATCGCGCTGCATCTCCTCCCGAAGGGCGGCGTTCAGGGCTTCAGCATAACGCATCAGGGTCATTACAAGGTCTCCGAATAGGCGGCCGAAGGGGCATGGATTTCAAACGTGGGGAACGGGTCGGAAAGCGCGGCCTCAAAGGCCCGGGCGACTTCGGCACACGCCTCCGCTTCGATGGCGAGAACAGCATCAGCGCCCACAAGGGCCGTCAGCTTGGCCGACAAGAGCTTGATCGGGTCGCGCTCCAGCCAGGGGGCCATTTCCTCGTCGGACTGGTAGCCACCCATGTCGGAGGTCGAGAACCCCTTCACACGATAGGTTTTGGCCTCGATGAGGCTCGGACCTTCCCCACGGCGGGCGCGCTCGGCAGCTACGGCGACGGCCCGGTAAACGGCCTCGGCATCATTGCCGTCAACGATTTCGCCCGGCATATCGTAACCTGCCGCACGAATGCTGAGGTCGGCGACAGGGGATTGCACCTCCTGACGGACAGTCAGGCCATACTGGTTGTTTTCCAGAAGAAAGATGACAGGAAGCTTCCACAGTCCGGCCATGTTCATCGCCTCATGGCAGATGCCCGTCTGGGCCGCGCCATCGCCGAACACCACCATGGAAACGCGATCCTGCTTGAGAATCTGGATCGACAGCGCCATGCCCGTTGCCGCCGGAATGCCCGCGCCGACGATGGCATTGCCACCCAGCATGCCGGTCGAGACATCGCCAAGCAGCATGTGCCCGCCCCTGCCCTTGCAGTAGCCGGTTTCGCGACCGAAGATTTCCGCGATGATGCCGCGCGCCGAAAGCCCCTTGCCGACATAGACATGATGGCCGCGATGCGTGGTGCAGACATAGTCATCGGTGCGCAATGCCGCACAGGCGGCCACGCCGACAGCCTCCTGGCCGTCACAGCGATGAATGGGGCCGCGCGTCTTTCCTTCCTTGGCATAAGCGCCAAGCACTTCCTCAAGCTCGCGCGTCACCACCATCTTGTAATGGATGTCCTTCAACTCTTCCGTGGATGGCGCGTTTTTCATCATGATCCTCTTGGCTTCAATTTGTTATAACACGTATCACAAGATGGAATTCACGCAATTCCTTTTTCACATTCCCCCACGCGAATGACGCACAAATTCAACGCAAAAACACAGATAAGATAACAATATCAATGATAAAATTAAATCTTTTCGATCCATCAGGAATCATCTGGACAAAAGCCCATCCTTGCCCATTATATAACAAATAACTTTTGGCGTCCGGATGGTCCGGATGGCCCACAAGCAGCAAAAGGGGAAGTCATGTCTATCAAGTCGACACTGATCGCCGCACTCACGGGTACGGTCCTGCTTTCGACGGCACCGGCGCACGCTGAATTCGGCGACACGCTGAAGAAGGTGAAGGAGCGCGGCGCGCTCGCCTGCACGGGTCACAACGGTTCGTACATGGGCCTTGCCGAAGTGGACGACAAAGGCAACTGGAAGGGGTTCGATATCGACCTGTGCCGCGCGGTTGCGACGGCCATCTTTGGCAAGTGGGACGGCCATCTCGATATCAAGCCGACGAGCTGGGCCCAGCGTTGGCCTTCGCTTCAGTCGGGTGAACTCGACCTCGTCATCAAGTCTTCCGGCTGGACCTTCAGCCGCGACACGGAAATTCGCGCCCAGTTCGCCCAGCCGTATCTGATGGCAGCGATCCATTACATGGTGCGCAAGGAACTGAACGTGAAGAGCGCCAAGGAGCTTGATGGTGGCACCCTTTGCCTTCCGACCGGCACCACGATGGAGCGTTACGCGGTCGAGCACGAAGCGGAAAACGGCTACAAGCTGAACGTTGTGCCGTTTGAAAAGAGCGAGGAAGCCAACGCCGCATTCCTGGCCGGTCGGTGCGATGCCATGATGGAATGGGATCTGCAGCTGGGCGTTCTGCGCGCCACCGAAGCCAAGAACCCCGATGATTTCGTGATCCTGCCCGACGTTCTCTCGGCAGAGCCGGTCGCCGTTGTCATGCGCCAGGGTGATGACAACTGGGTTGATATTGCCAACTGGGTGCAAACGGCCCTGCTGCTAGCCGAACAGTCTGGCGTCACCAGCGCCAATGTCGATGCCATGAAGGCCAATCCGCCGACGCCTGCCATCGGCAAGCTGCTTGGCGCAACGCCGGGCATGGGCACGCCGCTCGGCCTCAGCGACGATTGGGGCTATAACGTCATCAAGACCGTCGGCAACTATTCCGAAATGTGGGATCGCAACATCGGCAAGGACTCGCCCTACAAGGTCGAGCGCGGCGTCAACGCCCTGCTGAAAAACGGCGGCATTCTCTACCCGCTCGTTCTCGACTGATCCTCCCCAAAATCTTGGTCGCCGGCGCATCCCGTGCCGGCGACCATCATGACAGCGGAGAGGTTTTCCGATGCAAATCTTCCGAAACAGAAAGACGCGCAACACCGTCCTTCAGGTTGCGTTTCTGGCGTTTGTGGCACTGGTCATCTTCGGGGCGGTGCACGAAGCCTCCACGAAACTGGCGGCCCAGGGCATGACCAGCGGCTTCGATTTCCTTCAGAAAACCACGGGCTTCAGGATCGGCTTCTCGCTGGTTCCGTTTGATCCCTTCGAAAACTACCTGAAGATGATTTGGGTCGGCGTCCTCAACACGATCTTCCTCGGCATCCTCAGCATCATCCTCGCCAATATCGTCGGCCTGATCATTGCCGTTTTCCGCATCTCGTCGAACGGTGTGCTCAATGACATCGGTACGCTCTACATCGAGGCGTTCCGCAACGTGCCGCTCATTCTTCAGGCCTTGTTCTGGTATGCGACGCTTACCCATCTGCCACCGCCCAAGCAGGCCTATTCGCTGTTCGATTCCATCTATTTATCCACCCGCGGCGTTTTCGTTCCAAGCCTCAACGTCGAAGGCCAGTGGTTTGCCGCCGTCGCTCTGGTCATGATCATCGGGCTGTCGGTGCTCGCCTGGTTTTCGTTGTCGCGCCGCTACCAGCGCGTCAAACATCGCCGCGCCCTGCAGATCGGCCTTCTCGCCCTGACGCTCGCGATCATGGTTGGCTTGCTGCTGTATGCCCGCGAGCCGGGTTCGCCGCTGATCTCCGTTCCGGAGTTGAAGGGCCTGAATTTCCGTGGCGGCATCACCATCCCGCCGGAATTATCCGCACTGGCCATCGCCACCGCCATTTACGGCGGCGCCTATATCGCCGAAGTCATCCGCGCCGGGTTCCTCTCGGTGGGCAAGGGACAGGTAGAGGCTGCGCGCGCGCTCGGCCTCTCCCCCTGGCATGTCTTCTCGCGGGTTCATCTGCCGCTGGCCATCCGCGCCGTGCTGCCCACCCTGATCAACCAGTATGTCTGGCTTTTCAAGGCCACGACGCTTGGCATCGTCGTCGGCTTTGCCGACTTCTTCTCGGTGATTTCCGTGTCCATCAACCAGAGCGGCCAGACGCTGGAACTGATCGCCATTCTGATGGCCGGGTTCCTCATCATGAACAATACGCTCTCCTTCGTCCTGAACCGCGTCAACAAAGCCATCGCCCTCAAGGGTACGCAGCTTCGAACCTGAGGATCGCGACATGGCCACAGCATCCCGCACAGACAAATCCTTCCAGCCCGGCAAATCGGCGGCACATCCGATGGTGCTTGCCGCATGGCTTCGTCGCCGCTATTTCCGCACGCCGCTCAACAGCGCCATTTCCCTGCTCGGCATGGCGTTCCTGCTGTTTCTCGCCTATCACGCGCTCCAATGGGCCGTCGTGCAGGCGGTCTGGATCTCGCCCGATGGCACGTCTGCCGTCTGCCGCGGCATTTCCGGGGCCTGCTGGGCCGTGATCCAGCAGCGCTGGCGCATCATCATCTTCGGTCTGTTCCCCTATGATGAGCAGTGGCGCTCCATGTTCGCCTGCCTCGTCATGGTGGCCACAATCATCCTCTCCTGCGTGCCGTTTTTCTGGAAACCCCTGCGGCTTTCGCTGCTGTGGAGCGGCGGCTTCCTCCTCTTCTACGCGCTGATGCGCGGCGGCGTGTTCGGCATGCCGCTTGTCCAGCCCGCAGACTGGGGCGGACTGACGCTGACCGTCTTTCTCTATGCCGCCGGCGTCCTGATCGGCATGCCGATGGCGATTGCCATGGCACTCGCACGCCGCTCGGAAATGCCGCTGGTCTCGAAAATGACGGGAGGATTGATTGATGGCGTGCGCTCGCTGCCGCTGATCACCATCCTCTTCACCGCAGCGCTGATTTTCCCCTTCGTGCTGCCCGGCTGGCTGCAAGGCGACAAGATCTGGCGCGTGATCATTGGTTTCGCGCTCTTTTTCGCCGCCTATCAGGCCGAAATTATCCGCAGCGGCCTCCAGTCGATTCCGGTCGGTCAGGAAGAAGCCGCCAAGGCGCTGGGCCTCACCTACTGGCAGCGCACCAGCCGCATCATGCTGCCGCAAGCCTTCCGCAATGCCCTGCCGCCGACGATCAACCAGCTGGTCATCACCTTCAAGGAAACCTCGCTGATCGTCATCATCGGCTTCTTCGAAATCCTGGCATCGGGCAATGCAGCCTATGGCACCGGCGAATGGTCCTTCGCCTATTTCGAAGTCTATATCTTCGTTGCCCTCGTCTACTTTGCCTTCGTCTTCAGCCTTTCCCGCTATGGCGCCTATCTTGAACGGCGCATGCGTTTCGGCCAGCATTGAAAGAGACCCCCATGAGCGAAGCCGCTGTCCGCATTTCCGGCATGAACAAGTTTTATGGCCGGTTCCAGGTTCTTCGGGATATCAACCTCGAAGTCGCATCCGGTGAGCGGATCGTCATCTGCGGCCCGTCGGGCTCCGGAAAGTCGACCTTGATCCGCTGCATCAATCGGCTGGAGGAACATCAGCAGGGACGGATTGACGTACTCGGCACCGAACTGAACGACGATATCAGCAACATCGACCATATCCGCCGCGATGTCGGCATGGTGTTCCAGCACTTCAATCTCTTCCCGCACCTGACCGTTCTGGAAAACTGCACACTGGCCCCGACGCTGGCGCGCAAAGTGCCGGTTGACGAGGCGGAAGCCACCGCCATGACCTATCTGGAGCGGGTCCGCATTCCCGAGCAGGCGCTGAAATTCCCCGGCCAGCTTTCGGGCGGCCAGCAGCAGCGCGTCGCCATTGCCCGCGCCCTTTGCATGAAGCCGAAAATCCTGCTGTTCGACGAACCCACATCGGCCCTTGACCCGGAAATGATCAAGGAAGTGCTGGATGTGATGGTGGAACTCGCCCATGACGGCATGACCATGCTGTGCGTGACCCATGAAATGGGGTTCGCGCGACAGGTCGCCGATCGCGTGATCTTCATGGACAAGGGCGAAATCGTTGAAGAAGGACGCCCCGGAGAACTCTTCGACAATCCACGTAACGAGCGCACCCGCACCTTCCTCAGCCAGGTGCTGAGCCACTGAAACGGGGAGAGACACAAATAACGACGTTCGTCCGATTGACGAGCCCATGTAATGTGGTGCAGCAAATAACAATAAAAGCCACAGTCACAGGACGGTCGGCTCCTCGAGTTACGGCGGCACAATGAACAAGACCAAGAATAGCGACCTGTCCTTCTCCGGCATTGATCTGGCCCCGATTGGTCGCAGTGAAACCCTTGGTCAACAGGTTCGCGCGCAGCTTGGCAAGGCCATCATGGCCGGCCGCTTCAAACCCGGCCAGAAGCTGACGATCCGCGCTGTCGCCACGGCGCTCGATGTCAGCCTGACCCCGGCCCGCGAGGCGCTGTATAACCTCGCCGCCGAAGGCATTCTCGAAATGCAGCCGAATGGATCGGTCTATCTTCCGACCCTGACGGTGGAGCGTATCATTGAGTTGACCAAGATTCGCACGGCCCTTGAAGCCCTCGCCGCCCGGGAAGCCGCCCTTCGCATTACCGATGACGAAATCGTCCGGATCAGCGCGATCAACGACCGCATGGTCGAGGCCAACGAGCGCAAGGACTACGCCGAGGTGATGGAGCTGAACTGGGAATTCCACTTCGCCATCTACCGCGCCAGCGGCATGAACGAACTGGTGCGCATGATCGAGAAGCGCTGGATGATGAACAGCTCCTACCTCAATGTCATCTACCCGCGCTTCGGCCAGATCGATCAGGGCATCAGCAACCACCAGATGATGGTGCGTGCGCTGCAGTCGCGTGATCCTGAACGTCTGGCAAGCGCCGTCGTCATCGACATCAACTTTGCCGCCGATACGTTGATCGATATGATCAAGGCCGAGCAGACAAGCGAGCGCCGGCACAAAGCCAAGGGCTGATATATCGTTCCAGTCATTGCCCCGCTGAACCGTCGGTGAAAACCACACGGCGCGCTTTGGCGTGACCCGGCGCTGACGCCGCCCATACCATCGGCGATGCCCCGCCGCACCCGGCAGTCCGGCCCATGATCATGGGTCTCCACCACGGGGCGCCATGGACTGGCCCCAATCAGCGAAAAGCCGGGATTTCCGCTTCCTCCACGCCCAAATGCCCATCTTTTTCTTGACCATTCGCACCCCGGCAGGTAGAATGTTACAACAAATAACATTGATCGTTGGAGTCATCGGTGGCACAGACAGCAATCGTAACAGGCGCGACCGGCGGCATTGGCGAAGCCGTGGCCAAGCGGCTCCTTGAAGACGGTTTTCGCGTGGTCGCGGTCGGCACACGCCGCGAGGCGCTGGCTGCGCTGTGCGAAAAGCTGGGCTGCGAAGGCCTGCCCCTCGACATTCAGGATGCGGCGGCGGTGGAGCGCGCACTGGGAGACCTGCAGGCCGATGTCCTTGTCCATGGCGCCGGGATTCTTGGCCCCAACCTGCCCATTCACAAGACGCCGCCGGAAACGGTGGCGCAACTCCTCGG
Source organism: Pseudomonadota bacterium (assembly GCA_020161665.1). Lineage (GTDB taxonomy): Bacteria > Pseudomonadota > Alphaproteobacteria > Rhizobiales > Rhizobiaceae > Ectorhizobium. Next base: position 89,008 of record JAIUPA010000003.1, read on the forward strand.
CGTCAACCTGACGGGCATGTTCAACGTGCTACGCCCGGTCATCCGGGGCATGCTTGAACGCCAGAACGGCACGATCATTCTGCTGGGGTCGATCTGCGGCCATGTCGCGGGTGCCGGACCGGGCATTTACAGCGCCACCAAGGCGGCCATGCAGTCTGTGGCGGCCAACCTGCGCTTCGAGTTGCACGAAACCCCTCTGCGTGTCGCGGAACTGCGTCTTGGCCGGGTCCGCACCGGCATTCATGGCCAGCTCGACATGAACACCGACTTTTACGACGGCTATGAATGCGTCCTTCCCGAAGATGTCGCCTCGACCATCGCGCACGTCCTTTCCGCCCCGCCGGCCGTCGACATTTCAACCATCGAGATGATGCCGACCCGACAGGTCGTCGGCGGCACACGGTTCTCGAAAAGCTGACATTATTCCCGCTGAATGAAAGGTACGTCCATGTGCAACGGCTCCGTCCACCACGGCTCCATCACCTACAAGACCATCGCACTTGATGAGTGCCTGCCGCTGGCCAACCGCCTGCAAGAGGAAGGCAAGCCATGGCATTCGCATGTTCTTTCCCCCGGTTGCCAGTTCAACCCGTTTGCGGATCAATATGCCGCGGTTGTTGAGGATGACTCGACGCATACCACCTATATCGCCGCCTCCACTGGCTTTCCCGAGGTCGACAAGCAGCTGGTGAGGATGCTTCACGGTGACGACATTCTCGATGCCGGTCATCCCTCGAGTGCCGAGGACATGCTGCTCGACGGTTCCCCGCTTTTGCGACGCCTGATCGAAATCGACGATGCCGCCAAGGACTGGCATCATCACATGAACTTTCCGCATTGCGCGCTGAACCCGCATCCCGGTCGATGGGCCATCACCATTGAATGCGGGGACGAGATGTTTTCCGAAAGCTACGACGAAGAACCGCGCGATATCCTGCGCGCCATCGAGGTCCGGTATTTCCGCAATCTGGACGGCAGGGCTTAACCCCTGCCCGTCTCATCTTGCCGGGTCAGGCGAACCTGTCCTTGACCCGGTGCCAGGCGTGAACCCGGTTGGCAACCTGAACGGCAACGGGATGGAACGGCACCTTCGCCATGCCGGTGACTGGCAAGGGCATTTCGGCATCGGTCCTGCGACCGGCAGCCCAGCGACCCATTTCCTGACCCAGTGCCATGCCAGCGGCAACCCCGCGGCCCGAATAAAGCCCGCCAAAGACTAGGCCGGGGGCCAGACGGAAAAGGTGGGGCTTTAAGTCCGGCACGACCGCGAAGGTTCCCGCCCAGTATTCCGCCATGCGCGGTTCACCGCCCAATGCCTTGAAACTGTTCTTCAGCATGGCGGCCACTTTGGCCCGGCCACGCGCCTCCTCGTCATGCCAGAACACATGCGTGGCCCCGCTGACAAGGCGGCCATCGCGATCATAATGGAAATAGCGAAGATCGTTATGCATGTCCGAAACGGCCGGATTACCAATAAGGATCTGCGCCCTCTGGTCCGGTGTCAGAGGTTCGGTCGCCGCCTGAAACACCTTGAGCGGGATCATCGTGCGCTTGAGGCCCGGCCACAGGTCATCCGTCAGCGCATTGGTGGCAAGGATCACCTCGCGGGCGGCCACACTGCCCTGTGCGCCATGAACCTTCCAGCCGCGCGCAACCTTTTCAAGGCGCGTCGCCCGCGTGTTTTCGAAGATCCGCACACCCTCGCGCTCAATGGCATCGGCAAGGCCCACCGTCATGGCATAGGGGTTGATGTGACCGGAGTTATGAACCATCCAGCCGCCCAGATAGGGACTGCCGATCCGCCGCGAAATCTCGGCCTGGTCAAACCACGAAACCTGCGCGCCAAAAGCCTTCCACTCATCGTGAAACTGCCGGGCGCGGGCAAGGGTCACTTCCGTGTGGGCGGGCTGAATCCAGCCTTCCTGCACCTGATGCGCATCAATGCCGAACCGCTGCATCAGGCCGAACGCCACATCCGCCGCCCCGGCAACAAGACTGTTCAGGCGCTCGGCGTGGCTCTCGCCCAAAATGGCCTTGAATTCCGAGGGCGCCGCCTTGGAATGGTGCGAGATGACGAGACCATTATTGCGACCCGATGCGGCAGAGCCGATCTCGTTTCCTTCGAGAAGCACGACATTGACGCCACTGTCACGGGCGCCAAGGGCGGCCGCCAGTCCGGTAAAACCACCGCCCACCACGAGAACATCGGTCTCGAGGGCGTCGGAAAGGGAGGGAGAAGCCGTGCGCGTTTTCGATGTCTTGCGCCACAGATGCGGCGTCTTCCAGTCCACCTCAAACATGGATCGTATCCTCTGTCGCGCCACCCAGATAATGTTCGCCAAGCGCCGAGTGTTCCGCCATTTCCTGCGCCGGGCCATGCAGCTTCACACGGCCCATGTTGAGAAGATAGCCGTAATCACCGCACTCCAGCGCCAGCTGCACATTCTGTTCGACCAAGAGGATCGACATGCCGGTTTTGGACAGATCAAGGATGATGCGGAAAATCTGGTGAACGATCTTCGGCGCAAGGCCAAGCGACGGCTCGTCCAGCATCAGAAGCTTCGGTTCCGCCATAAGGGCGCGCCCGATGGCCAGCATCTGCTGTTGACCGCCGGACATGCGGCTGGCCATGCCGTTGCGTAGTTCCTTCAGCACCGGAAACAGGTCGAAAACTTCGGTGCGCAGGGCCTCGAAGCTCTTGCCCGCTCGACCGATATGAGCCGCGACAAGGTTTTCCTCCACCGTCAGGCGCTGAAAGATCTGCCGCCCTTCGGGGCAATGCGCCAGCCCCAGACGCACGACCTGTTCGGGACGCGCGCCGGTAATGTCACGCCCCTCGAAATGGATGGTTCCAGCCGTTGGACGGGCGACGCCGGAAATGGAATTGAGCAGCGTGGTCTTGCCCGCCCCGTTCGGCCCGAGAATGACGACGATCTCACGAGGATCAACCTCGAGATCGACGCCTTCAAGAACGCTGACGCGCCCGTATCCCGAGCTGAGCCCGGCGATCTTGAGCAGCGGCCCTGATGTCATCGATGTCATTATCAGTCCCCAGATAAGCCAGTTGAACGTCGCTGCTGGCCTGCACTTCGGAAGGCGAACCCTGGAAGAGAAGCTTGCCGTGATGCATGACAACGATGCGGTCACACAACGTCATCACCAGATCCATATCATGCTCAACGACCAGAATGATGCGGTCGGGCGAGCGCAGTTCTGCAAGTTTTGCCGTCAGTTCGGCGGTTTCGTGGTGGTTGAGACCCGCCGCCGGTTCATCGAGAAGGAGAACGCGCGGCTTCATCGCCAGCGCACGGGCAATCTCCAGCATCCGCTGGCGACCATAGGGCAGACTGCCCGCTTCCACGTCGGCATAGCGCTCAAGTCCGAAAAACTGCAGGATTTCCATGCAGCTTTCGCGGCGCGCCTTGGCGCGGGCGCGACCATAGGGCGGCCAGAACACCTCCCGCCATGTATGGTTCACCTCGGAAGGATAGGCGCAGACCTCGAGATTTTCGATTGCCGTCATCTGGTCGAAAAGCCGGATGTTCTGGTAAGTCCGGGCAATACCGGCATTGGCGATCTCATACTTCTTCATCCCGTCAAGGCGGCGGCCGTCCAGCGAGATGGAACCGGCCGAGACGGTGTAGGACCCGGCGGTCATGTTGATGAGCGTCGATTTACCGGCGCCATTGGGGCCAATCACCCCATGGATCATGCCCGCTTCAAATGCGGTCGAAACATCGTTGATCGCGACATTCGCCCCATATTGCTTGCGTAGATTGCTGAAAACGAGCGTCATTTGCCGAAAAGCCCCCGAATGAGTTTTTCCGGGCCGAAGCTGCGCGGCACGATCCCCGCCGGGCGCACGATGATGAGGACCACCATGAGAATACCCAGGAACAGAATGCGCCATTCCGCAAGTTCGCGCAGCATTTCCGGAAGCAGGATCAGGATGGCAGCGCCTGCGGCAATCCCGAGAATATTGCCAATCCCGCCAATCACGATCATCAGCACGATCAGGACGGATTCCTGCAAGGAGAAGCTTTCCGGGCTGACGAAGCGTTGCGATGCCGCAAAGATCGTTCCGGCGATGGAGCCGATGGTGGCCGAGGTCGCAAAGGCGGCCAGCTTGGCCGTGGTCGTATTAATACCGATGCCACGTGCGGCGTCCTGATCCTCACGGATCGCAGCCCAGGCCTTGCCGAGAATGGACCGCTCCAGCCGCCAGACGAAGAGGCCAACGCCCAGCACTGTGACCAGCAGAAGCCAGTAGATTTCCACCGGACGGGCAAGATCAACGCCAAGGATGGAGGCCTTGTCGAGACGGGCAATGCCCTTCGGCCCCCCCGTCAACCAGTCGACATTGTTGATAACGATCCGGATGATCTCGCCAAAACCGAGCGTGACGATGGCAAGATAGTCCCCCCTGAGTTTCAAGACGGGAATGCCAAGCAGGACACCCGTGATCATGCCCAGAAAGGCAGCGATGCATACGATCACAAGGAATGGCAGGTGAAGATCAAGCTGCGGGCTGGCGAGCAGCGCATAGGTATAGGCACCCACCGCATAAAACGCCACGAAACCGAGATCGAGAAGGCCCGCATAGCCGATGACGATGTTAAGCCCGATGCCCAGCAGAATGTAGATCAGCAGGCTGTTGGCGACGCGGATATAATAGTTTGGCAGGAACGGCGTGGCGACAATGAGCGCCACCATGGCCGTCAGCACCAGAAAGGCCGTCAGGCGCAACGCTTGCGTCTTGGCAGAAGGGGATGTGATGGCAGAGGACATCAGAACTCCCTCTTGTAGACCATGCTTTCCTCGGAAACAGGCTCACCGAGAAGACCGGCGGGCTTGACGAGAAGCACAAGGATTAAAATCACGAAGGACAGCACGTCACGGTATTCCGTTCCCAGAACGCCGTTGGTGACCACCGGCAGAAGCGCGGTTCCCCCCACTTCCACGAAAGCGAGAATATAGGCGCCCAGCATAGCGCCGGGAATGGAGCCGATACCGCCCAGAATGGCGGCGGTAAACGCCTTGAGGCCGATCACCGCGCCCATGGTGGGAGACATGATGCCGTAATAGCTGGCGTAGAGAATGCCTCCGGCAGCGCCCAGCAGCGGCCCGGAAAAGAACACGGCAGAAATGGCAAGATTGACGTTGATGCCGAGCAACTGGGCCGTCGGGCGGCTTTCGGAAACGGCGCGGACAATGATGCCCATGCGGCTGCGATTGACCAGCGTATAAAGCGCGAACATCAAGAGGAAAGCCGCGACCAGAATGCCGATCTGCACCGAGGTAATCGTACCGCCCATGAAATCATAGCGCGTCGTCGGAAAGAAGCTCGGAAACATCATCGGCTGCGGACCGGCCAGAATCTGGATGCCGGTGACGAGTGTCAGTGAAACGCCAAGCGACGAGAGCATGGGGGCCAGACGCGTGGAATTGCGCAGCGGCTTGTAGGCCAGCCGCTCAACGCCGACGCCAAAGAAGCCGATGGCGACAACCGCACCGAAAAAGGCGAGTGTCAGGGCGAAGGCACCCGCAGAGCCAATCTCGCCAACCACCAGCGTCAGCCCGAAGAACGCCGCATAGGCCCCGAGCATGAACATCTCGCCATGGGCGAAATTGATCATGCGCAGCACGCCATAAACCATGGTGTAGCCAAGTGCGATGAGAGCGTAGATGGAGCCAATCGTCAGAGCATTGACGGTTTGTTGTATGAGTGTTCCCAGCATGGATGCCCCGCCCGGAATGGGTTCCCGGCCTGAACGGCCTGGAACGGAAACGACTGCGCGGTGGCGGATCAAAACCGCTGACCGTACGGCGAAAGACGGGCCGGCCCCATGAGGCCGGCCCTATCGCTTACTTGGAGCTGACCAGTTTGAAGTCCTTGCCTTCCACCTTGTAGAGGAAGGACGGCGCAACCTTCAGCTCGCCAATATCGTCGAATTCCAGCGTGCCGACAGCGGTATCAACCTTCACCGCATGCAGAGCTTCATTCATCTCTTCGCGCGAAAGACCCTTGGTCGACTTCAGAATGCCTTCCAGAATCTGGCCCTGCACATAGCCATAGATGGAGTAAGGACCGGCTTCCTCGCCGAACTTCTCCTTGTAGAGCTTGGCAAATTCGGAAATCGCCGGAGACGCATCCATCGGCGGCACCTGAATGGCGACCATCGTGCCCTGCACATTGGCTTCACCGGCCTGCGAGATGAAATCGGGCGTATAGCCGCCATCCGGAACCATCAGGGTCGCCTTCACGCCCTGCTCATGCATCTGCTTGGCGAAAAGCGCCAGCTGCGGCATCACAGCACCGACATAGATGACATCCGGCGACTTGGCCTTGATCTGGGCGAGCACCGAGGTGAAGTCCACATCCGTCGGGGCAATCGCCAGCGTGTCGAGCAGCTTGCCGCCGCCAGCGGTAAAGTTCTTGCCGAAGATTTCCGAGATGCCCTGACCAAAAACCTGCTTGTCGTTGACGATGACAGCCGTCTTGGCGCCAAGCTTCTGCAAGGCGTATTCAGCCGGAAGCAGTGCACCGGCCAGATCGTTTGCGACCGGGCGCACCATGAATTTGTAGCCCTGCTTCGTCAGATCAGGGTTCGAACCAAAGCTCATGGTCGGAAGGGTGCAGTCTTCATAAATCGGCAGCGTCGACTGGGCGACACCGGAATTGAAGTTCACGAGACCAATGACCACGCTCTCGTCATCGCAGAACTTCTGCGCAACCAGCGTACCTTCGCGCGGGTCGGCCTTGTCGTCCTGCTGGTTGACCTTGACGGTCACACCATTGACGCCACCAGCCGCATTCAGCTTGTCGATGTAAAGCTGAAAGCCATTGTGCCAGGTCTTGCCGAAATAGGCCTGCGGACCGGACAGCGGACCGGCAATGCCGATCGAGATTTCTTCTGCGAGGCTCGGCGAGGCGATAAGCGCGACGCCAAGGCAAAGTGTAGCAGCGAGTTTCATAACAGTTCCCCTGTGATTGACGCTACGCAAATGTCCGTCGGCAGGCCGTTCCGGTCTTCTTGCCACCTGTGCATGGAAGCAGACATTCGATGTCACGTCAATAAAGTGTCGACACTTTTGCGTTCAATTTTTGCTTTTTGTCTCCGTGGGGCTCCGGCGACGACGAACCGGAGCGATAGCGCTTGTCGATGTATAGACCTTGAGCAACGCGTCCTTGAGGGCATCCTGGGTCGCGGAAACCGACATTTCGATATGCTCGCGCAGCAGTTGGACGCCACGATCCGCATCACGCCGAACGGCGGCGGCAACGATCTCCGAATGGGAGGAAACCTGGCGCGGGTCATGCGTGCGTTCGATCTGGATTCGCCGGATGAAACGAATCCGCGCATTGATCGCGGCCAGCTGATTGACCAGCTCGGGATTGCCCGAAAGTTCCGCAATCAGAAGGTGGAACCGCTCATCCCGGATCAGGATTTCATCGGGCGGATGGGACTGATAACCATCGACGATTCCGGCCCAAAAGGCCGTCAAACGGGCGATTTGCGCATCATCCGCCCGTTCGCACATCAACCGGAAGGCCGCGCATTCAATGATCGAGCGCAACTCGTAGAGGTCGATCAGGCCCTCTGTCGAAAGGCTTCGCACGAAGAAGCCACGGTTCGGGGTGAGCGAGACAAAACCCTCGGAAGCAAGCCGGTTAAGGGCCTCGCGTACGGGTGTGCGCGACACGCCAAGACTGCGAGACAGCTGCACTTCATTCAGCCGCTCATCGGGCTTCAGCTTGAATTCGACCAGCAATTTGCGAAGCGTATGATAGGCCTTCTCGCTGCTGTCAGCGGATCGGCGGCTCTCCTGTTCCTGATCCGCTTCCGGCAGGTCTTCCAGCATCTGCGTCTCTGTTCTCTCGGTCATGGCGCTTCCCGCGTCTTGTGGCCTTCGGCTATTGTGTCTACAGTTTTGTACATTCTGTTGTTCCTCAACTTCGCATCGATAGCAAGCTGCTGTCATCACCCGGGAGACAAATGATGATTGTCGGCATTATCGGCGTTGGTCACCTGGCGGTTTCGATCGTGTCCGGTTTGATGCGGTCTGGCATGGACCCCGCATCCATCCTCCTGTCTCCCCGCGGGCAGGCGAATCATCTGGCCACGCGCTGGGGCATCCCTCTGGCCGAGGATAACAGGGATCTGGTTTCTCGCGCAGATGTTGTGCTGCTTTCGGTGCGCCCGTCAGACGCATCCTCCGCCGTTCAAAACCTGCCATGGAGGTCTGAGCAGACGCTCATATCCTTCTGCGCTGGCGTTTCAGCCTTAAGCCTCGATGCAAGGCCGTCGAACGTCGTGCGCGCCATGCCGATGACCGCCGCGTCCATCAATGCCAGCCCGACAGTCTGCTATCCTGCCCATCCGCAAGCCCATTCCCTTCTGGAAAAACTGGGGCCGGTCATTGCGCTTTCAAGCGAGGATGCGTTTGAGATCGCCACCGTCAATGCCGCCATTTATGGCTGGGCACAGGCCCTGATCCGCCAGTCGGCCGAATGGGCAACCGCCAAGGGGGGCGACCCGGCAGCCATGCGGCAGCTCGCCGCCCAGACCTTTGTGGCCGCAGGGCGGATGCTCGCGGAAACGGATCGCCCGATGGAGGACTTGCTCACGGAACTGGTCACCCCCGGCGGCATCACCGAACTGGGGTTGAACGTGCTGGTACGCGAAGGCCAACGCCAAGCCTGGGAGGCGGCGTGCGACGCCGTTCTCAAGCGGTTGTCGGGTCAGACAACCGCCTGAGTTGAAAGGGCCCGCCCGCGCTTAATCATAGGCGGCGCAGAAAGCCTTGTTCACATCGTTCCAGGGAATCAGAAGGTCAATCCACGCCCCGATACGGCCCGAGACCAGAATGGCCTCGTTAACCAGCGCAGGCAGCGGCACCGCAGTCGACGCGGCATCGCGCAGGGCAAAGAGAAGGGCGGGCGTCTCGTCCATGTGGCAAAAGTCGCGCAGACGCGTCGCCGCCTTGTCGAGCGTGATGGCCATAGTCTGCCGCAACATCGCCTCATCCTGCTGACCAAGACGGCTGCGCACCCACCAGAGCAATTCATGCAGCACGCGAGCCTCAGCCTCGGCGGCAAAAATGGGCCCGGCCGGATGCATGATCGCCCGCGATGTCTTCAATCGGGCAATGTCGTCCGGCATGGCCGACCACAGTGCCTTGCGCTGCGAAACCATCTCTTCGCAAAGGACGGAAACGGGCGCGGCGGTCGGCTCCACGGCCTCACCCTCGGCCAGCGCCAGCGTCCCCTCGATTATGCGATGCCCCTGCTCAAGCTTGAGGGTCTGGGCCAGTTCGGCAATGCCCTCCACCGGCGCGTCGAGCTGCCCGAGGACGGTGATCTGGGCATTCTCCGCCTGCAACGGCGCAAAGGTTATTTCGAGAAACTGCCGCACGGGCCAATAGATGAAAGCACCGGCCTGCGCATCAAGCACATGGGTTGCACCCTCCACATCCTCGACAAACGGGGCATGCCAATAGATGTGGCTTCCCGCAATCTTCGGCGTGTGAAGTTGAAGACGCAGCGGCAGACTGGCAAGCAGGGCAGCACGCGTGCGGGTGGCTTGCCCACTCAGCCGAATGGGCCAGGTCCGGCCTTCAGCCGTAAAGGTAAGGTGCATCTCAAATCCTTTGTTCCTGTGATGCCAGTTTAGGGCATCGCCTTTCAAAATCCATACATATGTGTCGACACTTTAGTTGAACACAATGACGCCCTCGCCGCCGCCTCTCACACCTGTCGGGAGTGCGCCTGAAGCGCCACCAGCATTCCATCAAGGTCGTGGCAGGGTGTGCAGCCCAGGTCCGCAATCTCGCTCGAAACATCCACCGGAAGCCCGGAGTTTGAATCCTTCGGCACCTCGTTGAGCCGCCCGCCGATCAGCACAGGCAGATCAATGCCCTGCGCCTTCATCGCTGCCTTCACCGCCTTGGCATAGGACAATGCGACACCGTTATAGGTGCTGACAGCCACCATATCCGCGCCCGTCTCGACCGCGCGGGCAACGAGCGTTTCCGGATCAACCGCGACGCCCGCATCCACGGTTTGGACGCCAAGCCCCTCAAATGCCTTTTCGACCAGATACTTGCCATGCTCGTGCACATCCGTGGTGCCGATGCAGACAGTCAGCGACATTGCGCCAAGTTGCCTGCCCCGCGTTGCCACCCAGTCTTCGGCCTTGTGGTTGAGTTCGCGCGCCCATTCGGCATGGATGAGGGGTTGGCGCGACGAAACACCCGGCAGGCCCGGGCCGAACAGCGCTTCCATGCGCCGTGGCCCCATGCGCCGGATCGCCAGAAGAAGAGCAGCCGGGTCATCCGTGGCCACCCCGCGCTCGGCCAGTCCCTCCAGCGTGGCGCGGGCAAAACGGCGTCCCCCGTCCACGAGCACCGTCGCCATCCGCTCCACCTGCGCCCAGTCGAAAACCGGGTCGTAAAACGGCGCCTGCAGGGTCAGCCGGTGCGCAAAGGTCTGCGCATCGATGATCTCGTCAATGTCGGGAATGCGCTGATTTTCGGTCACGGGAACCGGATTGATGGCATGGCCCGCGGGCCAGCGCCCCAAAGCCAGAATATCGGCAAGAAGATAGCTGGCGAGGCTGGCATAGTTTCCGGCAGGCGTTGATTGATAGGCCACCGTATTGCCGAAAATCATCGTTCCCGGCGTATCGCTGACCTGCACAAGCGCCGCATGAAACGCCGTTCGCGACAAGGGATCGCTGAAATGATGCCCGTAACAATGCGCAAGCCGTGCACCGATCAGATCCTCGACGATGTGCTTTTCGATCAGCACCATGCCCAGCGCACAGGCCATATCGACGAAAAGACCGGCAAAGCCATCATCGAGATTGGAATGCACGAGAATTTCAGCGTCCTGCGCGGCAATCAGACCAAGCGCTGTGACCGTCGCCTCCGTTGTGGCCACATCGTCATCCCAATAGGGCAGCCGGAAGGTGAAATATTGCCCGAGATTACCAACCGCCGTGGCCCCGGCGGCAATGGCAGCGCGCGTGTTTTCAAGTGCGCCGGGAAGCCCCAGCATGAAATCGCCAAAATGCGCGGCGGCCGGTGCCGCCTCGATGATGCGGGAAAAATCTTCCGGCCCGGTGAGCACGATGCCGGTGCCGCGTGACGCCTTGGCGCGCCAGGATTCGGGATAGCCCATGGACCAGTCGAGCGTGATCCCGAAACGATCGACCGTAATGCCGGTCTCGGCGCAGGCACCATGCACGGCACGGATGCCCTCGATGGTTCGGTTCACATCACGAAAGCCGATATGGGCATGCTGCATGATGCGACGATCCTGCGTGGCCTTTCGTTTCCATTCCGCTTCCGATGCAACCCCCATCTCGCGCATGAAACGACTGGTTCCCAGCCGCCAGTCACGCGCCATCGCGCGCCCCTCGGCCAGAAGGTCGGCACTGGGCCTTAGGCGCTCGTCCTGAAGGTTAGGCATGGGGTCTCGGGTCATGGCGCCATCCGGGTGACAAGAAATTCAATGACTTCATCAAGGGCAAACGCGGCCCGCACGCTCCGTCATGGCTTGTCATTGTAGGGCGCAAAAAGTGTCGACACAATAGTAGACAGATAAACTTTCTTCGCTCTATAGTGCCTTCATGCATGGAGAGACAGTCATGGAAGCGTTCGATGTTGTGGTGATCGGCTCAGGCTCGGCAGCGTGTTCGACGGCGCTGCGCGCGGCCAAAGGCGGCCTGAGGGTGCTCGTCATCGAAAAGTCCAATCGCCTCGGCGGCACCTCGGCCATGTCCGGCGCGGGCATCTGGATTCCGGCCAACCACCTGGCCGCAGAAGCCGGCATTGCCGACAGTCGCGCGGAAGCACTCGCCTACCTTCAGGCTGTCCAGCCGCTCTCGCAGCGCAAATCCGAAAACGAACGTTGGGCAGCTTTTGTAGCGGCAGCACCCGACATGCTGGCCTTTCTGGCGAAGAACACGCCGCTGAAGTTTCAGCTGGTCGCCGAACCGGACCCGTTCACGGAAGCGCCCGGCGGTAAGGTCTTTGGCCGCATGGTCACGCCGCATGCCCTGAGCCGCCGCCTTCTCGGACGCCTTGCCGGAAAGCTGCGCCGTTCGACGCTGCCGCACTGCTTCACCTATCAGGAAGCCGTCGACCTTGATATCTATCACCATCCGATCAGGGCCGCCTTCAAGGTTGGGCACAAGATCCTTTACCGATGGCTCACCAATAGCGGCGGTCAGGGAACCGCACTCATGGCGGGCCTGATCAAGGGATGTCTGGATGCCGGTGTCGAATTCCGGCTGGAGACCCCCGCGATCCGTCTCGTGCAATCCGTCGACGGACGTGTGACCGGGGTCGTCATAAAAGCCCGCGATCAGGAAGCCACCATCGAGGCCACGAAAGGCGTCGTGATCGCCAGCGGCGGTTTCGAGTGGAACAAGGCTCTGCGGGAGCGCCATTTTCCCGGCCCCGTCGACCGTCTCGGCAGCCCGGCAAGCAATGAGGGCGACGGGCAGATGCTGGCCTTGTCGGTGGATGCCGAGTTGCGTTCGATGGATCAGGCCAATATTTATCCCTGCCTGCCGACCCGCTATGAGCGCCGTCCAACCGGCCTGCCCATTACCTTTCAGGCCGAACCCCACTCCATTGTGGTCAATGGAAATGCCCGGCGTTTCGTCAGCGAAAGCGATTTCAACATCGGTGAGGCACTCGATCTTCGCGATGCGGACGGCAACCCGGTCAACCTGCCTGCCTTCCTGATTGGCGACAGCCGTTTTCCGGGTGCCGCCCTGCCCTTCCGCTGGTATGCCGCCTATGACCGCGACTGGGTGAAAAAAGCAGATACCGTGGCAGAGCTTGCCCAGAAGCTTGGCCTTGTGCCGCAAGAACTTGAGCAGACGATTGCCCGCTGGAATGACCAGTGCCGGGCCGGGCGCGATACGGATTTCCACCGCGGCGAAAACAGCTGGGAAGAATACAAGGGACATGGCGAGGCAAATCGCCTGACCCCGATCGACAAGCCACCCTATTTCGGTATGACGCTCAACCGTTCGATCCTCGGGACGAAAGGCGGAGCCAGCACCAATGAGCGCGGACAGGTTCTTCGCAAGGATGGCTCGATCATTCCCGGCCTATATGCGGCGGGTCTGGCGATGGCCAACCCCTTCGGCACCCGCGCCGTAGGTGCGGGAACGACGCTTGGCCCCAACATGACCTGGGGCTACATCGCCGCAGAAACAATCCTGCGGCAAAACCGCTAGGAAGTTTCGCTCACATCTGGGGAATTACTGTTCGGCACCCGTGACCCGGTGGACGTTACAGCTACGCCTGCTTCACCGAACCACATCCGGGTGGTCTTGATGGACCTTATGCACCAGCGGACACATGGGCGAAAGGCGACCGGGCTCGGGGAAGAAATCGCCCTTGGCCGGGCGCACCCAGAATACGACCGTCCTCACAAACGACCTTGCCGCCCAGCACCGTCATCACCGGCCAGCCCTTCACCCGCAAGCCTTCGTAAGGCGTATAATCGGCCGCGTGATGCATGAGCGACTGGCTGATCGTTTCCTCCCGATTCGCGTCCCACAACACGATATCGGCATCAAAACCGGGCGCGATGGAACCCTTACGCGGATAAAGTCCGTACATCCGCGCATGGTTGGTGGAGGTCAGCGCCACGAACTCGTTCAATGAGATGCGTCCTTCGCTAACCCCTTTCGAAAAGAAGACCGGCAGACGATTCTCAACGCCCGGAATGCCATTGGGAACCCAGCGGAAAGAAGTCTTGGCCTTCGGGTTCTGCTTGCCATCCGGCCCTTCCCAGAAGAAGGGGCAATGGTCGGACGAGAAGGTCTGGAAGACCCCACCGCGAAGACCTTCCCAGATCGCATCCCAGCTTTGACGGTCACGCGGCGGCGGCGAGCAGACATACTTGCCGCCCGTCGCGTCCATATTCAGACCCTTCATGTCGTCAGCGGTCAGGGCAATGTACTGGGTGCATGTCTCACCATAGATCTTAAGGCCCTTTTGTTGGGCCCAACGAATTTGCTCCATGGCCTCACGGCCCGAGACATGCACAATCATGATGGGCACATCCACCAGTTCGGCGTGGCTGATCGCCCGGTGCGCGGCCTCGCGCTCCACCACCTGCGGGCGGGATACGCCGTGGTAATAGGGAGCTGTCTTGCCGGCCCTTTCCAGCTTTTCCGTCATGAAGCGGATCGCGTCATAGCCTTCGCAATGAACCATGACGAGCGCGCCGCAGCCGCGTGCGCAATCGAAGACATCAAGCAGTTGCCGGTCGTTCAGCACCATATCGTCATAGGTCATGAAGACCTTGAAGGAGGTGTAGCCGTCATCAACAAGCGCAGGCAATTCCTGCCCCAGCACGTTCGGCGTCGGATCGGTGATGATGAGATGGAAACCGTAATCGCAATAGGCCTGCCCTTCGGCCTTGGCATGATAGGCGAGCACACTTTCGCGAAGGCCCGCCCCCCGCGGCTGCACGGCAAAGGACAAAACTGTCGTTGTGCCACCGGCAATGGCCGACCGGGTGCCGGTTTCAAAGCCATCAGCCATCTTGGGCGCCCCCGGCGACGACTCCTGAGCAAGATGCACGTGGCTGTCGATACCGCCCGGCATGACCAGAAGGCCGGAGGCGTCGATCACCTTTGCCGCCGAACCAAGATTTTCACCAGTCGCAACGATACGCCCGTCGCGGATCGCCACATCGGCCAGAAACGTATCGGCCGCCGTTACGCACGTGCCGCCACGGATAACGAGATCGAAATCAGGCATCCTCTTGCTTCCCTCATGTTTGTTTCGACCGCAGCCGGATGAACTCGCCGATGGCAATGAAAGCGAGGTTGACGGCGACGATCATCAGCGCCAGCGCATTCAGCGCCGGGGAAATGTTGAAGCGGAAATCCGAGGCCACAAGGATCGACAGCGGCTGGTGACGACCACTGAGGAACGATGTCAGGACATATTCCGATGACGACAGCACAAAGGCGATGAACCATCCCGCCATGAGGCCGTTCTTCATCAGCGGCAGTGTGACCCGCCGGAAGGTACTCCAGCCGCTGGCACCGAGATCGGCAGCCGCCTCTTCCAGACGCCGGTCGATGCGCACCAGAACCGACGCGATGATCAGCGTGGTGAACGGCAGGATGATGATCACCTGCCCCGCGATGATCGTCGCAAGACTGCGCTCGATCTTAAGCTCCGAGAGCAGAATGAGTTGCGCCACCGCCAGAATAACCTTCGGAATCAGGAAGGGAAGCAGAATGATCGCAAACAGCACCCCGCGACCGCGCAAAGGGTAGCGCGTCAAGGCCAGCGCCGCCAAAGCACCTAGGAACGTCGCGAATGCAGCGACCGGCACCGACACAAGAAAGGCAAGACCAAGCCCCTTGCCGAGACGGGCATCCGTCAGCACCTGTCCAAACCAGTGAAGGGTGAAGCCCTGCAGGGGAAAGGCGATGATTTCCGAAGCATTGAAGGAAAACAGGGTAATGACCGCAATCGGCAGATACATGAAACCGTAGACAAGCCAGACCCACAGGAGGGGGGTGAAACCACGCCGCATCTCAAGCCTCCCCCGCCGCAAGCGCCTTGCCGAGAGACGACCGGCTGATGACGATGGCGGCACCGGCAAAGGCCAGCGCCAGAATGGCCAGCATCGTCCAGGCAATGGCCGAGCCGAGCGGCCAGTCAAACGCGGTGCCAAACAGGTCGTTAATCGCGCTGATAATGGTGACGCCGGATGCGCCGCCCAAAAGTTGCGGCGTCAGATAATCGCCGACCACCATGACGAAGACCATGAGTGAACCGGCAACAAGCCCCGGCAGGGTCAACGGCAACGTCACCCGGCGAAAGGTGGACGTGGCCCCCGCCCCGAGATCGGCAGCCGCTTCGACCAGCCGGTCATCCAGCGCCTCAAAGGCAAGCCAAAGACCAAGCACCATGAACGGCAGATAGTTGTATGTCAGCACGATGTGGGTGGCGAGCGACGAGAACAGCAGCGCGCCAATCGGCTCCCGGATGACACCGATCGCCATCAGGAACGTGTTGATAACCCCTTCGGCCCCAAGCAACATGCGCCACGCGAAAATTCGCACGAGGTCACCCGTATAAAGCGGCACCAGAAGAAGCGTCAGGAATGCGGACTTGGCCGCCACCACACGCTTGGCGATGAACCAGGCGACGGGATAGCCGATCACCGCCGTAATAGCCGCAACCATCAAGCCGGACCCGAAGGTTTTGAGGATCAGCCAGCGATAGGTTTCCGAACCGAGAATCCGCACGTAGTTTTTCAACGTGGGTTCTTTCAGCACCGCGACGAACGACACCTGAAAGAAGGAATAGGCAAGAAGAATGAGAAGCGGTGCCACACACAGCGCCACAACCGCCGCATAGACGGGAACGGAAAGCCAGAAGCCGGTTCGCGAACGGGCCATGGGGTCAGCCCTCCGTTGGGGCAGAGACGATCCAGCCGCGCGCGGGATCAAACCCCAGACGGACAGCACTGCCAACGAGCGGTGGTTCCGGCTCATCGACAATCAGCGAGATGACGATGCCGCCCTGCGTCTTCGCTTCCACCAGCCACTCCGCGCCGCGGAAGACCGTATGGGTCACGACCGCCTCGAAACCGCCCTCGCCCGCCTGAAGACGCAGCAGTTCGGACCGGATGCAAAGCACGGCCTTATCCCCTTCCTGCAGCCCGGCAACAGAAGGGCACTCGAACCTGCCGAGCGGCGTATCGATCACGGCTGTCTCTCCGGCAACGCTCAGGATACGACCCGGCGCGAGATTGGCGCCACCGATGAAATCGGCAACATACGCCGTTGCCGGGCGACGGTAGATTTCGGCGGGCGAAGCCTGCTGTTCGATCCGGCCATTGTTCATCACGATAATCTCGTCGGAAAGGGCGAAGGCCTCCTCCTGATCGTGCGTTACATGCAGGAAGGTCATGCCGAGGCGACGCTGAAGGTCTTTCAACTCGATCTGCATATCCTTGCGCATGCGCCGGTCGAGCGCCGAAAGCGTCTCGTCCAGCAACAGAAGTCGCGGTTCGTTGACGATGGCCCGCGCCAGTGCCACGCGTTGCTGCTGCCCGCCGGAAAGCTGGCGGGGGCGGCGCTTGGCCATGGGTGACATCTGCACAAGGGCAAGGGCGCTCTCGACGTTCGAGGCCATCTCCGCTTTGGAAAGGCTCCGGTAAGCAAGGCCAAAACCGACATTTTCCTCCACCGACAGATGGGGGAAGAGCGCATAATTCTGAAAGACGGTGTTGACGGGTCGTCGGCTGGCGGGAACACCATCGAGCGACTGTCCATCGAGTTCGAGAACCCCCGAAGAGAGTGCCTCGAAGCCACCGATCATGCGCAACAGGGATGTCTTGCCGCAGCCGGAAGGTCCAAGCAGGGTGACATAGCTGTTCTGGGCAATGCGGAAATCCACGCCGCGAACGGCATGAACCCCGCCATAGTCTTTATGAACAGCAATACCCTGTAAAAGAGGGCTGTTTCCCAGCCCGCTCGTATCCTTGGCCCGGTCTGCGGCAATCATGATCAGCTCGCCTTTACTTCGTTCCAGAGAGCAACCCAATCGTTATAACGTGCCGGGTTTTTCTTCCAGACGAAGCTGTCCATGATGGAAAGATCCTTGACGAAGATCTTTTCCTTCTGGTCATCCGGCAGCTTGGAAAGCGCCGCCGAAGTGCCCTGCGCATAGGGGCCGCCAAAGGCAAGCTTCTCGCCATATTCCGGCCCGAGCAGGTAGTTGACGAGGCTGAAGACCTTGTCGAGCTTCTCGCCTTCAACACTCTTGGGAACGGCAATCGTATCACACCAACCGATGACACCGGCCTTGGGCTTGGCCATGCCCATCTTGAGGCCCCGTGCCGACAGGTCGTAGTAGGGCGGCACCCAGGAGAAGGCGCAGACAACTTCACCGGACGCGAAGAGGTTGGTCAGATCGCCAATGGAATTCCAGTACGTCCGCAGGAGCTTCTTCTGCGCCAAAAGCGCCTTCTTCACCTCGGCCAGTTCCTTGTCATCCATGTCGAACATCTTGTCCTTGGGGATGCCGAGGTAAAGTGCCGCGATCATGATGCCTTCCAGCGCATAATCACGCATGGCAAGCTTGCCCTTGTACTTGTCGCCTTCGAAGAAGACTGACCAATCCGGCTCGCTATCCATCAGATCGGCCCGATAAACGATCGGGTTGATACCCCAGTAGAACGGAATGCCGTAGGTCTTGCCATCCTTCTTGCCGAGATCGGTCTTCTTGAACGTGTCGTAGAGCAGCGCCGCGTTCGGCACCTTGGCAAAATCGATGGGCTGAAGAAGATCGGAGGCGACATAGTATTCGACCTTGTCGAGACCGGGCGTAATCAGATCAACGGACGAAGCGCCACCGGCGCGCAACTTTGCAAACTGCTCATCATCGGTGCCGATGAAGTTCTTGGTGATAGAGACTCCCGTCTCCTTCACAAATGCGGCAAGGTAATCGTCCTTGGCCAGGTTTTCCCAGGTCATCCAGACAAGATCGGTTGCGGCAAAAGCACGGCTGAAGGGCTGCAGCGCGCCAAAAGCGGCACCCGCGGCAGCCGTCTTCAAAAGTCCACGACGGTTGATTTGAAATTTCATGGGCTCGGTCCTTGTGGGGTCCCCTCTGAGAGACCGTTGAACAGGCGTCCGGCTTCGCGTCCGGATCGACCCAAATAAAAAAACATTTTCATAATTTACGCAAGATGAAAATTACGTTTCATTTTTCATCAAATGACTATTCTTTGTGCATCTTCTTGCCTTGCACAGGACCCGCAAGCTGATCGAGCCGATCATGGAGGCGCTCAATCTCCGCGAGTCGCTCCACCGCCGCGTCACCAAGCGCCTGACTGACCGAAGAGCAGAGATAATTGATCACGCTCATCGGCGCGGCGTAGCTATCGAACATCGAGTGACCGCGATTGTGGCAACGCAACGTAACGGTGGCCAACTGCGCGGTTCGGGCCGCCGTCATATCGGCAATCAGCACCGAAGCCGCACCGGCCTCACGGACGACGGCCATAATTTCCCGCAACAGCAGGGGACGACGGCGAAAACCCAGCACCAGAAACACGTCACGCGGGCCGATGCCCGCCAGGTCCTCGCCCATCGAGGTCCCGGCCAATGGCAAAAGCTGCACGTCCGGCCGGATGTTGGTCAGCAGGCCGCGCGCATAATTGGCAAGGGCCATGGAGTTGCGGAAGCCGACAACAAAAACACGCGCTGCATCCGCCAGAATGCGCGTCGCCTCTTCCAGATCCGCTTCGCTCAACATTTCAGCCGTGCGGGTCAGGTTCTGGAGATCCTGGGCGATATGCAGCCCGAAATCGCCGGGTGCCAGCCGCTTGCGCCCCGTTCCCGTCAACTCATAGAGCGGCGAGCCCCAATCCTCCGCCTGTCGGGCATGCATGCGAGCATCGTTGTAACTGGCATAGCCCAATCGCTTGAAAAAGCGCGCCGCCGTGGCGTTGGAGATATCCGCCTTGACCGCCAGTTCACCGGCGGTGAAGCTCGCGAGATTGCTCTGCGCCTCCATCACGACCGCCGCCAAACGCCGCTCGCTGGCCGTCAACTCGTCATAGATCGCCATGATCCGCACGTCGATTGGACGACTGTCTTCCCGCTTGTTCATCTCATCTCCATTTTCATAAAATCACATTTACGAAAATTATTTTTCATATCGTGTTGACTGGATGCAATCAGCAGCTATCCTTTGACACAGTTTTCCCGCACTTGGAATCTCCATACGATGGTCTCCCCGTTCTCTTCTGTCAAAGCCCGTCTGGTAAAGGGTCATCCGGCACCCAAAGCCCCCTACCCCGACACGTTCAAGCCCATTCTCTCGCTTGCCGCCGGACAAGAGGCGCAGGCGGTGATTTCAGCATGGAAGGGCTATGAAAAAACGCCGCTCGTTTCACTGGACGCTCTGGCAGCAGAGACCGGCGTGGCGCGCGTCCTCTACAAGCAGGAAGCAGGTCGCTTCGGCCTCGGGTCCTTCAAGGCGCTCGGCGGTGCCTACGCTGTCTACCGCCTGCTTGCGGCCATGATCCGTGAAGCGACCGGCGCAACACCCTCCCCGCAAGACATCCTCTCCGGTCGCTACGCCGACCTTATTTCGAGCGTCACCGTCACCTGCGCAACGGATGGCAATCACGGACGCTCGGTCGCCTGGGGTGCAAAGCTGTTTGGCTGCCGGTCCGTGATCTTCATTCACGAAACCGTATCGGAAGCGCGCAAGGCAGCGATTGCCTCCTATGGCGCCGAAGTGATCCGCACCCCCGGAAACTATGACGACAGCGTGCGAGAGGCTGCCCGCGTGGCCGCGCAAAACGGCTGGCATGTGGTTTCTGACACATCCTATCCCGGCTATACCGACGTGCCGCGCAACGTGATGCAAGGCTACAGCGTCATGGCTGACGAAGCGGCCCGCCAGATGGCCCCGCTCAAGCCCACCCACATCTTTATTCAAGGAGGCGTCGGTGGACTGGCCGCCGCCGTGACCGCCCACTTCTGGGAAACGCTAGGGGCCGACGCCCCGACCGTCATCGTCGTTGAGCCGGAAAACGCGGCCTGCCTGCTGGAAAGTGCAGTCGCTGGCACCCCGACGGCAGTCGGCGGCGACCTCGACACCATCATGGCCGGTCTTGCCTGTGGCGAACCGTCGATCATCGCCTGGCCGATCCTTGCTGGCGGCGTCTCGGCCTTCATGGCCATTGCCGACACCGCCGCCGCAGAGACGATGAAACGGCTGGCCTCCGGCGAAGCGGGGGCAACACTCGTCGGCGGCGAAAGCGGTGTCGCTGGCCTTGCCGGATACCTCACCGCCGCCGCCAGATCGGACTGGCGCGATGCGCTCGGCCTCAATGAACATTCCGTTGTCCTGTGCTTCGGCAGCGAAGGTGACACCGATCCCGATCTCTACACCACCATTGTCGGGCGCAGCGGCCGCGACGTCGAGGCATCGGCATGATGCTCAACGCCCTTCGCATTGATCCTTCCCGCCTTGTCGCTCGCATTGAACGGCTGGGCCGCATCGGCGCGCTGGAGGGTGGCGGTGTCTGCCGTCTTGCGCTGACCCCTTCCGAAAAAGCGGGCCGCGACCATCTCGTCGCGGAAATGCAGGCGCTCGGCCTTGATGTGGCGGTTGATGCCATCGGCAATATTTTCGGCACCCGCAAAGGTCGCCGCGAAGGCCCGGTGGTACTGCTCGGCTCGCACATCGATACGGTCGCCACCGGCGGGCTTTATGATGGCGCTCTCGGCGTTCTCGCGGGCCTCGAGGTCATCGCCACGCTCAATGACGCGAACATGGAGACGGAACTTCCGGTCGCCGTCGCCGCCTTCACCAATGAAGAAGGTTCGCGTTTCGCACCCGACATGCTCGGCAGTCTCGTTTTCGTCGACGGCTTGAAGCTTGAGGAGGCACTCGACATCGTTTCCATCGATGGCAAACGTCTCGGCGATGAACTTGCCGCCATTGGTTATGCCGGAACCGGCCACGGACCGAAGGAGATTGCCGCCTATTTCGAACTGCACATCGAGCAGGGCCCCATCCTGGAGGATGAGAAGATCGAGATTGGCACGGTGATGGGCGTGCAGGGCATTTCCTGGACGGAAATCACATTGAATGGCCGGTCTTCGCATGCCGGCACGACACCCATCCGCCTGCGCCGCGACGCGGGTCTCGCCGCCGCACGCATTGCCGCAGGCGTTGGCGCCTTCGTTCGCGAAATGGGCGGCAATCAGGTCGGCACCGTTGGTGCGCTGACACTGACCCCCAACCTCGTCAACGTTGTTGCCCAAAAAGCGGTGATGACCGTCGATCTTCGCAATCCGGACGAGGCACAATTAAAGTCAGCCGAGGCCCGGCTGGCGGCCCTCGTTGAAACCGTGACGCGCGAAGAGGGTGTCACCTTCGAAACGCGCAGCCTTGCCCGGTTCGAGCCCGTCGATTTCTCCCCCGCGCTGGTGGATCAACTGGATGAGATCGCTGCAGCGCTCGGTCTTTCAACGCGGCGGCTTTATTCCGGCGCGGGCCATGACGCGCAGATGATCGCGCGAATAGCCCCAGCCGCCATGATTTTTGTGCCGAGCGTCAACGGCATCAGCCACAACATAACGGAATTTACGGCGGCAGCGGATCTCGCCAACGGCGCCAACATGCTGCTTCAGGCCACGCTGGGGCAGGCCCTGCCAACGAATGGAGAAAATGTCCAATGACCCGGATCGTCGTGACCGCCGCCGCCCAACTCGGCCCGATAGCACGTGCGGAAAGCCGTGAAAGCGTCGTCGCCCGTATGCTGGCGCTCATGGAAAAGGCGTCTGCCCGGGGCTGCGATCTCATCGTTTATCCCGAACTGGCCCTGACGACCTTCTTCCCGCGCTGGTTCATGGAAGATCAGGCGGAAGTCGATACTTTCTTTGAGCAGTCGATGCCCAACGCCGCCACCGCTCCGCTGTTCGAACGCGCAAAGGCGTTGGGGATCGGCTTCTCCTTCGGCTATGCCGAACTGGTCGAGGAGAATGGCATACTGCACCGCTACAACACCTCGATTGTGGTCGACAAGGCGGGAGGTATCGTCCACCGCTACCGCAAGATCCACCTGCCGGGCCACATGAACAACGAGCCTTGGCGCGCCTTCCAGCACCTCGAGAAGCGCTACTTCGAACCGGGCATGGAGCCTTTTTCCGCGGCTGACGCATTCGGTGGCAAGATCGGCCAAGCGATCTGCAACGACCGACGCTGGCCAGAAACCTATCGCGAACTGGCACTGCGTGGCGCGGAGATGGTGCTGATCGGGTACAACACGCCGGTCCATTATCCGCTGGCACCGGAGCATGACCACCTGCAATGTTTCCACAACCACCTGTGCATGCAGGCAGGGGCCTATCAGAATGGCATGTGGGTCATCGGCGTTGCAAAGGCGGGCAAGGAAGAAGGCTGCGACCTGATCGGTCAAAGCTGCATCATTGCCCCAACCGGCGAGATTGTTGCCATGGCCAGCACCCTCGGCGACGAACTCGTTGTCCATGACTGCGATCTTGATCGCTGCACGGAAATTCGGGCGAACATCTTCAATTTCCGCCTGCACCGCAGACCGGAGATTTACACGGCCCTGACCGCGACCGACCCGGCCTGAGCGCCCCCCCCGGCAGCGCGCTGCCGCTGCTGAAGCGGCGACCAATCGAGAGGGACGGTGTCAGCGGCCTTGGCCGCAGATATCCTCGCCCAACTACTGATTTGGTTTGAGATAAGTTCACCTGAACGTTCGCGGTGATCTTCTCCGTATCATGATGAACCCTGAAACGGGATGAGAGATTGGCGCACTTAGCCGTAACTCATTTAGGGATTTGCGCATCAACAGACAGTGAGTGAATTTCTCGCCCTGCCTGACGTCTATTAAGCAGAGCAACGCTTGGGTTACCTCACAGTAGCCTACACGCGTGCGTTGCCCCAAAAGCGTGCGCCTGCAAAGTCAACCTGATCAAAACTTGTGCAGGCTTTTTGCGACGCAAGCGGTTTCTGCGTTGAAATCCTGGGGCTATGGGCCGGGTTTGGAGCGAATTCCAAACTGGTCCGTTTCTTGCTTGTTCATTCAAAATCCCAACGTCGGGAATTTTCATCGCAAAGCCGCGGACCTGTCCACTGACCTCTGATCGAGGTGAGGAAACACGTCTTGCGGCTTTTTGTTTTTGCACTCGGACCGCTGAAGATGACCCCAGATATTTGCAACGCGACATCGCCGACGGGCGCCAGCCATCAGACCCTCTTTCGGTTCGAGATGGATTTTTCGGCGACGCTCAGGTGCATCCCCATGGCCGTCCGCCGCAAACTTGATCTCTCAGGCATCAAGCTGTCGCTGAGGCAATGGAACCGTTTCTCGCTGGCGGATCGGGAGAAGCTTCTCAATCTGCCCTGCGAAAACGCAGGCGATATAACCGCTTATCGCGACAGCCTCCTCGACCTCATCCGGGAACGGGCCGATGAGGAAGCCAAACGCCTGCCCGGTGTCGTTGTGGCTGACTGGCTTGAGGTGGAGATCGTTCCGCAGGCGATTCTGTCATTTTCGGCTGAACGTGGCGTTGCCCCGCCCAGTCTTGAGCAGTGGCAGAGGCTGACGGAACTGCAGCGTTTTGCCTTGATGAAGCTGACGCGTGATCATCACGACAATGAGAACTTCATCCCCGCGATGCACGAGTTTGGTCTTCTCTCCCGGCGGAGCGACAATTGATGACCAAGGAACAGGTCAAAACCGTTTGTCCCTATTGCGGCGTTGGTTGCGGGCTGGTGCTTGATGTCGATGACGGCAAAATCGTCGGGTTGAATGGTGATCGCGACCATCCAGCCAACAAGGGCAGGCTTTGCACCAAGGGAAAGACGGCCCATCTCGGCATTTCCGGCCCCGGTCGTCTTGAGGGCGCGCATCATCGTGAAAACCGCTCGGCGCCGTTGACGGAAATAGCAACACAGAGCGCGATTGTCGAAACCGCACAACGGTTTCGCGAGATCATCGACATGCATGGCCCCGATGCCATGGCGTTCTATGTCTCCGGGCAAATGTCCATCGAGGCGCAGTATCTCTCCAACAAGCTGGCCAAGGGCTACATCAGAACCAAACATATCGAATCCAACTCCCGCCTGTGTATGGCCAGTACCGGTACGGGCTACAAGCTTTCGCTGGGCGCTGATGCGCCGCCCGGTTCCTATGACGATTTTGACGAAACCGATCTGTTTTTCGTGGTCGGCGCGAATGTCGCCGACTGCCATCCGATCCTCTATCTGCGAATGATGGATCGCGTGAAGGCGGGCGCCAAACTGATTGTCGTGGACCCAAGGCGCAATGCCACGGCGGACAAGGCCGACCTTTATCTCTCACCGCGGCCCGGAAGCGATCTCGCTTTTCTGAACGGTGTTCTCAACCTCATCGTCGAGGCCGGCGGCATTGATCAGCCCTTCATCGATCGCTTCACCGAAGGGTTCGAGGCGATGCCTGCATTCCTTGCGGACTATGATGTCGCTTCCGTTTCACGAACGACCGGGCTTCTTGAGGATGATATTCGCAAGGTCGCGGCGATGATACTCGCGGCTCCGCGCTTTGTGAGTCTCTGGACGATGGGGCTGAACCAGTCCGTTCAGGGCACATTCAACACCAACGCGATCTGCAATCTTCATCTGGCGACGGGGAAGATCAGCAAACCCGGCAGCGGCCCCTTCTCCCTGACGGGGCAGCCTAATGCCATGGGCGGCCGTGAAATGGGCTATATGGGGCCGGGTCTTCCGGGGCAACGCTCCGCACTTTCGGCTGCAGACCGCGAATTATGCGAGGCGCGCTGGGGCCTTCCCGCAGGCACAATCCGCGCCGAGGCGGGGCTTGGAACGGTCGGTATGTTCAACGCCATGAAGGGCGGCGACATCAAGGCCCTGTGGGTGATCTGCACAAACCCGGTCGCAAGCGTTGCCGGACGTTCTTCGGTCATTGAAGCGCTGCAAATGGCCGAGTTCGTCGTCACGCAGGATATCTATCTCGAAACAGAAACGAATGCCTATGCCGACATCATCCTGCCGGGGGCGACGAGTTTCGAAGCCGATGGCGTGATGGTCAATTCAGAGCGTAACATGGTGCTGACCCGACAGGCCGCCACCGCGCCGGGCGAGGCCCTTCCTGACTGGAAGATCATTGCTGATATTGCCTGTGCCATGGGATTTGCCGATGGCTTTACTTACGCGAGTGCAGCGGAAATTTTTGACGAAATCACGGCCTTTTCCAATCCGCTGACCGGGTATGACCTGAGCGGCGTCAGCCATGCACGACTTCGCCATGGCTCTGTCCAGTGGCCTGCCGCAACAGGGGCGTCAAACCGCAATCCGATCCGCTACCGCACGGACGATGGCGGCTATCGGTTTGCAACGCCCAACGGCAAGGCGAAGTTCTGGCCCCGGCCCCATCTCGGACCAAGTGAGCGGACGGATGAGACCTATCCGTTCGTTCTCAATACAGGTCGCTTGCAGCACCAGTGGCATACGATGACGAAGACGGGCAAGGTGGGAACGCTGAACAAGCTCAATCCAAAGCCGTTTGTGGAAATCAACCCGCGCGACGCTGAAAGGCTGGGCATTTCGGACACGAACCACGTGGAAATCACCTCCCGACGGGGGGCGGCGATCCTGCCCGCGATCACCACGGACCGGGTTCAGGAAGGCTGCTGTTTTGCGCCCTTCCACTGGAATGATGTGTTTGGCCAGCAACTGGCGATCAATGCGGTGACGAGTGATGCGACCGACAGCCTTTCGCAACAGCCCGAATTCAAGGTCAGCGCCGTGTCGCTTGCCAAGGTCGAGCAGGTCGCTAACACCCCTTCATCCCGAGAGGTGGAGTGGCTTGATCCGACGCGCGTGCCGCTGAAGCCCGAGCTGGCGGGCGTCGCTTCCCTGCTCGGTCTTAACATGGAGCCGAATGCCCTGAGCGATGAAGCCCGCCTGTGGCTCTCCGGCTTTTGGATCGGCCTCAATGTGCGGACGGACACGGCCTTGGCGCGGCCGAGCCTTCCTGCCGATACGCCCTTGTCGTCCGGGGAGCGCAGTCTCGTGGATGGCATTCTGGCGGGACTATACTCTGGCGGGGCCTCGTCCTCGACCGCTGCCACTGTGCAGGTCATCTATGCGTCCCAGACCGGAACGGCAGAAAGTCTGGCGGAGGCCTTTGTCGAAGAGGTACAAAAAGCGGGACACTATGTCTCCTTGCAGCCGATGGATGCCGTTCAAGCCTCGGATCTGAAGGGCGATGTCGTCATCTTTGCCAGCACCTTCGGCGATGGCGATCCGCCGGATAATGGCACCGCATTCTGGGAGGCGATCAGCGCGACTGATGCGCCGGACATGTCAGCGGTTCGCTATGCGGTGATTGCGCTCGGCGACAGCACATACGCCCAGTTCTGCGGTTTCGGAGCAAAGCTCGACGCGCGCCTTGCGCAACTTGGCGGCGTGCCTCTGGCGCCTCGCGCCGATTGTGATGTGGGCGACGATGAAAAAGCCGAAGCCGCCGCGCAGGCTGCACTGGCGGTGGTTCTGGGAAGCCAGATCGCATCCGGTCCGGCGAGCGCCAAAAAGGCGGCCCGAAGCCTCGCAAAAAACCAGCATCATGACGGGACGCTGATCCTGAACCACCTGCTCTCCGGCGCGGACGCGGGCAAGGAAGTCCGGCAGTTCGGCTTTCAGATCGGTGATGATGTCAGCTACGAGGCGGGTGACGCTCTGGGCATTGTTCCGCAGAACTGCCCCGAACTGGTGAGCGAAATTATCGGGTTCATCGGCGCTAAGGGTGATGCGCCCGTGACGGTCAAGGATGCGGGCGAAGTCGCCGCCTCTGAAGCGCTTCTGCTTCACTTTGAGATTGCCCGGCCTTCCCCGGCTTTCCTCGAATGGTGGGCGGCGCAAAGCGGCAATGCCGATTTGGCAGCGCTTGTTGCAGGCGAGCGGAACAGTCTTGAAAAATGGCTTTGGGGTCGTCAGATCGCCGATGTCATCAAGGCGTTCCCCGCGAATGTGGGAATGCAGGAATTTTGCGACCACTTGCGCAAGTTGCAACCGCGTCTCTATTCGATTGCCTCCAGCCCGAAGGCCGTGAAAGGGCGTGTTGATCTCACCGTCTCCGTCCTTCGCCATTGCCACCATGGCACCGGGCGCAAGGGGGTCGCATCCACCTATCTCGCGGATCGGGCGGAGCAGGGACCCGTCTCGCTCTTTGTCCAGTCGCAGGCGCATTTCCGCCCGCCTCAGGATGCGAATGCCCCCGCGATCATGATCGGACCGGGAACAGGGATCGCCCCCTTCCGCGGCTTCCTGCAGGAGCGGGAAGCCATCGGGGCCGCGGGGCCGAACTGGTTGTTCTTTGGCGAGCAGAACCGCGAGACCGGCTTTTACTATCGTGACGAAATCGAAACGTGGCAGGCAAGCGGGCTTCTGACCCGGCTGGAGACCGCATTTTCACGCGATCAGGCCGAGAAGATCTATGTCCAGCATCGTATGCTGGAAAACGGGGCCGAGCTTTGGTCCTGGCTCGAGGATGGCGGCCATGTCTATATCTGTGGTGATGCAAGCCGTATGGCCAAGGATGTGCACGAAGCGCTGCTGGCCATCGCTCAGGAACATGGCGGACTGGATAGCGATGAGGCGGCAGCCTATTTCAAGCGACTTGCATCGGAGCACCGCTATGCCCGCGATGTGTATTGACGCCTATATCCGAGAAGGGTCATTTATCGCGCCATGAAGAACAGCGACCTGACCATTCTCGTCATCGATGAAAACGCGATCCGTGGCTCGATTATCGAGGAAGGGCTGCGCCAGGCCGGACACCATAATGTCACGGTCGTGCACGAACTGCTCGGCGTCGCGCGGATCATCGAACGCGTTGCGCCGGATGTGATCGTTATCGACATCGAGAACCCGAACCGCGACATGCTCGAAAGCCTGTTCCTGCTGTCACGCTCCGTCAAACGTCCGGTGGCGATGTTTGTTGATCGCTCGGACGCGGATTCCATTCAGGCTGCGGTGGAGGCCGGGGTTTCGGCCTATGTGGTGGACGG
>JAIUPA010000004.1 GCA_020161665.1 Pseudomonadota bacterium
CGCAACGCGCCGACCTGCGGTTCAGCATTCTACCCCGAACCGGCAGTTGATGAGCGGGTGTAGCTCAGGGGTAGAGCACAACCTTGCCAAGGTTGGGGTCGAGGGTTCGAATCCCTTCGCCCGCTCCAAATCTTCCAGACGCGCAAGCCTCGGATTGACCGGGGCTTTTTTGTTTTTGGCCGCATGGCAATCTTGGTGTTTGCGCGATTCGATTTGATCGCATCTCTTGAGCCAAGTGGGTATCACATCTTCAGGTGGTATTTTGTAGATGCGGTAGCGGCGGTCTGACAGGGTTCGGTAAGCTTTGTAGTGAATGCCGCCAATTGTTCTTGAGTCCGTGTAGTCTGTGATGCACTTGAAGGGAGCTGCCTAAACTCGAGCAATGATTGCTGGCGGTAAATGGAAATCTGTATGGCCCGACCGCAACCTTGTGACGCTTCCTGATCTGTATAATCGCATCGGAAGTTTGACTTAAGTCGTGCAATCTTTCTGTTGATTGGCTTGAGAGTATATAGCCTCCAACATCAGCTCTTTTTGATTATTACCAGTGTCGATGATGGCTTTTTTTTATTCTTGTAGGCTGACTGCAAGAATAAAGATTATGACATAATGCTTTGGATGGCCGCGTAAGCGGTTGATGGAACACCTGCAAGCTTTTCTGAAGCCGTGCGAAGACCATAGTAGAAGTCTACAGCCTCACGGATTTTCGGCGGCTTGCAAGGATCATTGTGAACGAGTTCATTCCTTCTGTTGGTCAGGGTTGCAAGACGATCTAGTACGTCGTCTAGGTTTCTACCTCGCCATTTATTAGCCTGCTTGGCACTGTATGGGCCATCATGCCTCACCCAAAAGTCCTTAAAAATTTCGAACTGCTCAATAATGATTAGTTTCGAGATCGTCATTTCAGCATTTCTCGATTCCTTGAATGGATACTCAACGCCCCCATTGCTTTTGACAATTGGATCAGGTCCAATGACCAGTGTCGAAGACACGGAAAATTCTTTGCTCATAGCCAAACAGTAAGGGCGTGATCGGTCGATCTGTAATTCGCCTTTTCCTGCACTTAAGAATGGCCCTTCCTTCCACGCGTCGTTGTCATCTCCAGTGCAATCGAACGACATCATTTTGTCGGCTGCTGTTGCCAAGTCATACACCAACATAGCTTCTAATAGCGCCTTGCCGGCAGCCTCGACGTATCTGTTAAAGTCGTTAAGTAAAGTTTTCTCCACGAGAAGTTCTCCGTTTCCGTTGCTTGCGTGCTGCAGAGCAAATTTTCCGCGGCCACGGAAGTATGTCCATCCGTCACACGTTGTGCACTTAGGCGCCCGTTCTATTCTATCAATCCCGATATCGATTTATTGCTTCCGAGTTCAAATGTGTCACGAGATATTGTGATTTGCGCTGATGGTCCGTTTTGTCTGTTGATGTGGATAGCGTGATTTCGCCTTGTTAAAGGAAGGTCCAAATACTCCAGACGCCCAAGCCTCGGATCGACCGGGGCTTTTTTTTATTGGGCGGTTTCGCAGTCCTGCGGCTTGCAGGCTGTATCATTGCCCATTTCGGCATCCGGGCAGAAGGCGGCGTGCAGTGCTTCCACCACCGTCAGCACTTCCGGGCGGGTGATGCGATAGTGAAACGTGGTGCCGACGCGGCGTGCTGCGACCAGTCCATCGGCCCGCAGGCGCATCAATTGCTGCGACATCGGCACCTGATCAATGCCCAGTTCATCACGCAAATCGGCCACCGAACATTCCTTCCTTCCCAGCGCACAGAGAATGAGCAGCCTTTGCGGATGCGAGAGGCTTTTCAGGAGTTCTGCCGCCTTGTCGGAAGCGGGAATCATTTCTTTTACATTCATGATCTTGAATTTAAAACTTTTGAATGTTCTGATGGGTCACGTTCTGGTTCGCATTCCCTAATTACATCGTGGAGGCGTGTTTGGGAATCGGGAGCGAGGCTTGTTGTTTCGAGACTCCGAGGAGGGGGTGTCGAGCATTTTTCAGGAGGAATTCATGGCTCATATTGTTGTACTCGGCGCCGGCCTTGGCGGGATCGTCATGGCCTATGAGATGCGCGAAAAAATGCGCGAGGCGGACCGTTTGACGGTCGTCAATCTCGGCTCCACCTATTCCTTTGTTCCCTCCAACCCGTGGGTTGCGGTTGGCTGGCGCGGACGCGAGGATATTTCGGTCGATATCGAGCCGATCCTGAAGAAGCGCGGCATTGCACTGCGGCCGGAAGGGGCGCGCAAGGTTCTGCCGCAGGAAAACCGCCTGGAAATGAACGACGGTTCGTTCCTCGACTATGATTATCTTATCATCGCCACCGGCCCTCATCTGGCCTTTGACGAAGTGCCGGGGCTGGGGCCGGAGGGCTATACGCAATCCATCTGCCATATCGACCATGCGCTGGCCGCCAAGGACAAGTTCGATGCGCTGGTCGCCAAGCCCGGCCCGGTGATCGTCGGCGCGGTGCAGGGTGCGTCCTGCTACGGCCCGGCCTATGAATTTGCCTTCATCGTGGATTCGGCGCTGCGCAAGGCGAAGAAGCGCGATCAGGTACCGATGACCTTCGTCACGCCGGAGCCCTATGTGGGGCATCTCGGGCTTGATGGGGTGGGCGATACCAAGAGCCTGCTCGAAAGCGCGCTGCGCGAACGGCATATCAAGTGGATCACCAATGCCAAGGTCACGTCTGTCGAAGACGGCGTGATGCATGTGGAAGAGGTGAATGACGATGGCACCGTGAAGATGAAGCACGATCTGCCGTTTGCCTATTCCATGATGCTGCCGGCGTTTCGTGGTGTGCCTGCGGTGGCGGGCATCGAGGGGCTGACCAACCCGCGCGGCTTCGTCACAATCGACAAGTACCAGCGCAATCAGGCCTTCCAGAATGTCTTCTCCGTGGGGGTGTGCGTGGCCATTCCGCCGGTCGGAAAAACGCCGCTGCCGGTCGGCGTGCCGAAAACCGGCTTTATGATCGAATCCATGGTCACGGCGACGGCGGATAATATTGCCGCGCTGCTGAAAGGGGGCGAACCGCGCGCCGTTGCCACCTGGAACGCCGTCTGCCTTGCCGATTTTGGCGATGATGGCATTGCCTTCGTGGCGCAGCCGCAGATTCCGCCGCGCAATCTCAACTGGGCCTCACGCGGCAAGTGGGTGCATGCGGCCAAGATCGGTTTTGAGAAGTACTTCCTGCACAAGGTGCGCACCGGCAAGGCGGAAACCTTCTATGAAGGGCTGGCGCTCGACATGCTGGGCATCAAGAAGCTGAAGGGCGTGCAGTACGAATAAGGCTTTGGGTGGCTTGCGGGTGGAAATTGCGCATCGGGCAAGGCTATAAGAGCGTTGCCTGTGTGCCGTTTTCACCCGGAGAAACCATGTTGCGTCTGCCTCTTGTCGCGTTTTTCGTTTCGACTGTGCTTTTCGGTTCTGCCTGGGCTGACTGGAAGCCTGCCGAGACAGTCAAAACCTATGCGGTGAGTGGCGCCACTGGCATGGACCTCTACCAGTCGATCGGGGAAAACGGGCCGGTCATCGGCAAGGGTGTGCGCGCGATTGCCCACACCACCTTCACGCTCTTCTGGAAGCGCGATTACCAGCCGCGCGGTACGGCGTGCGTGCTCGCCTCCGCCAAGCCGAGCCTCACCATCATCTATACCTTCCCGAAGCCGAAGGGCACGCTTGCCCCCGCTCTCAAGGCAAAATGGGATGTGTTCATGGCTGGTATCCGCAAGCACGAGGCCGTGCATGGGGCCAATATCGAGGCGATGACGCGGGAGATTGAACGGATTTCGGTGGGCCTGACGCAGGACAACGATCCGGGCTGCAAGGTGATCCGCGAGGTGCTTCAGGGCAAGCTGAAGGCGATTTCCGATGCGCGTCTTTCCAAGGAAAACGCTTTTGATCAGGTGGAAATGAGCACGGGCGGAAATGTCCAGCAGCTCATTCTGGCGCTCGTCAACGAGTAGAGCAAAAACCCGCCGGAGCGATCCGACGGGCTGAGGTTGATGACAATCCTTGCCTCCCCACTGCCGTCATCCTCGGGCCTGACCCGAGGTTCCATGATTTCAATGGGTTATGGATGGTCGGGTCAAGCCCGACCATGACGAAAAGAAAGGTTTTCGACCTTTGTCGGCAGTCCGAGCCCGCCGGAGCGATCCGACGGGCCTTTGATTGTCATGCGGCGTGCGATCAGAAGCTCAGTTCGCGGTCGCCGTTTTCATCGCGGATGCAGGTCTGCAGGCCGATGCGGTTCAGAACGTTGATGAACGGCTTGGGCGGCAGTTCCTCGACATTGACCATCTTCTTCGAGTCCCATTCGCCGGTGGCGACGAGGATGGCAGCGGCAACCGGCGGAACGCCTGCCGTGTAGGAAATGCCCTGCGAACCCACTTCGTTATAGGCTTCCTTGTGGTCGGCCACGTTGTAGATGAACACCGTGCGTTCCTTGCCGTCCTTGATGCCCTTCACATAATCGCCGATGCAGGTCTTGCCTTCATAGCCCGGTGCCAGCGATGCCGGATCGGGCAGAACGGCCTTGACGACCTTGAGCGGAACGACTTCGAGGCCCTCAGCCGTCTTGATCGGCTGTTCGGAGAGAAGGCCGAGGCTCTTCAGAACGGTGAAGACGTTGATGTAGTGGTCGCCAAAGCCCATCCAGAAGCGCACATCGGCGCCATCCATGTTCTTGGCCAGCGAATGCACTTCGTCATGGCCGCAGAGATAGGCGCGGCGCGTACCGACGACCGGCAGGTCATAGTCCTTGCCGATCTCGAACATCTTGTTCACCTGCCACTGGTTGTTCTGCCAGGAGTAGACGACGCCGGTAAATTCGCGGAAGTTGATTTCTGGATCGAAGTTGGTGGCGAAATACTTGCCGTGGCTGCCAGCGTTGATGTCGACGATATCGACGTCCGTGACCTTGTCGAGATACTCATCCTTGGCAAGGCGGGCATAGGCATTGACGACGCCCGGATCGAAACCGGCGCCGAGGATGGCGGTGATGCCCTTTTCCGCGCATTCGTCGGCGCGCTTCCATTCATAGTTCCCGTACCACGGCGGCGTTTCGCAGATCTTGCCGGGCTCTTCATGGATGGCGGTGTCGATATAGGCAGCACCCGTGTCCATGCAGGCGCGCAGCACCGACATGTTGAGGAAGGCCGTGCCGACATTGATGACAATCTCGGACTTCGTGCTGTTGATGAGAGCCTTCGTGGCCTCGATATCGAGCGCGTCGAGCGCATGGCCTTCCAGAAGGCCGGGCTGCTTCATCGCCTTCTTTTCGTGCACGCTGGCAATGATCTTGTCGACCTTTGCTTTGGTACGCGATGCGATATGGATATCGCCCAGGATGTCATTGTTCTGCGCACACTTGTGCGCCACGACCTGAGCTACGCCACCGGCGCCGATAATCAGGACATTCTTCTTCATCTCACACAAAAGCCTCCGTGGACCTTGATCGGGGTTGGGGAAATTGTCAGCCTGAACAATCAGGACAAACTCTGCTTGTAATCCTCGTAGGAGAATTCACGAACGGTTCGGATGGTTCCATCCAGTTCCTTGACGGCGATGGCCGGCATCTTCACGCCATTGAACCAGTTCTTCTTGACCATCGTGTAACCGGCGGCATCCTGAATGGAGAGGCGGTCCCCCGCCTTCACCGGCTGCGGGAACCGGAAGGTGCCGAAGATGTCACCGGCCAGACAGGACTTGCCGCAGATCATCACCTCATGCTCACCGGCATTCGGTTCCATCTTGGCGCTCTGGCGGTAGATCAACAGGTCCAGCATATGGGCCTCGATGGAGGAATCCACGATGGCGAGGTTCTTGCCGTTATAAAGCGTGTCGAGCACCGTTACCTCAAGCGTGGCGCTCTTGGTGATGGCGGCCTCACCGGGCTCCAGATAGACCTGAACGCCGTATTTTTCGGAAAAAGCCTTGAGGCGGGCGGCGAAGGTTTCGAGCGGATAGTCTTCACCCGTGAAGTGAATGCCGCCGCCAAGGCTGACCCAATCGGCACGCTTGATCAGATGACCGAAACGGTCTTCGATCAGCGTCAGCATCTCGTCGAAACGACCGAAATCGCCGTTTTCGCAATTGTTGTGGAACATGAAGCCGGAAATCTTGTCCATCACCGCTTCAATGCGGGCCGGGTCCCATTCGCCGAGACGCGAGAAGGGGCGGGCCGGATCGGCGAGATCAAAATCCGAGGTCGAAACGCGCGGATTGACGCGCAGGCCCCGAATCTTGCCCTTCGATGCTTCGGCAAAACGCTCCAGCTGGCCAATGGAATTGAAGATGATCTTGTCGCAACTGGCGAGCACGTCATCAATTTCATTGTCGGCGTAAGCCACGGAATAGGCATGCGTTTCTCCGCCGAACTTCTCGTAGCCAAGCTTCACTTCGTAAAGCGAGGACGACGTGGTTCCGTCCATATACTGACGCATCAGGTCAAACACGCCCCAGGTGGCGAAGCACTTCAGCGCCAGAAGGGCTTTTGCGCCGGAAAGTTCGCGCAAACGAGCAATCTTCTCAAGATTGACGAGAAGCTTTGACTTGTCGATCAGGTAATAGGGGGTCGGGAGCATGGGCACTGTCCGTCATGTCTGGCGGAAGGCTTTTACCCTCCCGGCGTGGCGGTTACATTGGTGTCGGGGCAGTCCGGTCCATTCGGGTCCGGCATCATCGCGGCCTTGGCCGCCTGCTTGCCGTGCTCCATACAGGCGAAGGCTGTCATTCTCAAGTAAAATCGGGGGCTTCGCTCCTGAATTGATGATGGCGGTGGTTCAAAGGTCAAGCTTTGCGGCCACGTCTTGCGCGATGGCGAGCGATGCGGTGAGGCCCGGGCTTTCGATGCCGAAGAGGTTGACGAGGCCGGGTTGGCCATGGGTCGACGGGCCATCGATGCGGAAATCCGGTGCCGGGTCGTCAGGCCCACAAATCTTCGGGCGGATGCCGCTATAGCCGGGGCGCAATGCATCCTCCGGCAGGCCCGGCCAATAGCGGCGGATTGCCTCGTGAAAACCATCACCGCGCCGGGGATCGACGCCATAGGCAATCTCATCCACCCATTCCACATCCGGCCCGAAGCGAGCTTGTCCGCCAAGGTCAAGCGTCAGGTGAACACCCAGACCGTGAGTGTGCGGGGCGGGGTAGATCAGGCGTGAGAACGGGGCCTTGCCCGTCAGCAGGAAGTAATGGCCGCGGGCATAGCGTGTTTGCGGGATAAAGTCCGGTTCGAGATCGGCGATGGTTCCGGCAACCTTTGAGGCATGCAATCCGGCGGCATTGACGAGAAGATGCGTCGTGAGCGTCATCGGTTCCGCGCCGCCGGTGCGCACCTGCCATTCGTTGCCTGTGCGTGTCGCGCCTTTAAACGGAGTATTGAGCGCAAGTGCCGCGCCGTGGTCTTCGGCCTTACCCAGAAGCGCCAGCATCAGGGCATGGCTGTCGATGATGCCGGTTGCGGGCGAGTGGAGGGCGGCCTTGCAGGCCAGCGCCGGTTCGAGCGCGCGGGCCTCGGTTTCACTGATCATGCGAAGGCCGTCGCAGCCATTGGCCAGTCCTTTGGCGAGCAGGCCTTCGAGCGCTAACACCTCATCGTCATCAGCGGCAACGATCAGCTTGCCGCAGCGTTTATGGGCAACGCCATGGCTTTCACAAAAGGCGTAAAGTTGTCGGCTGCCCTCGACGCAAAGGCGGGCTTTCAGGCTGTCCTTGGGGTAGTAAAGCCCGGCATGGATGACTTCGCTGTTGCGCGATGAGGTGCCGGTGCCAATGGCGTCGGCCGCTTCGACAATCACCGTCGAGAGGCCGCGACTTGCCAGTTCCTGCGCCACGGCAAGGCCCACGACACCCGCGCCAACCACAAGGGCCTGCGTATCCGCCATGCCCGCTCCTTCAATTCCTGACCGTTTTCCTCACTATAAAGGCTCGGCAGGCGCGCTCAAGGCATAGCGGGGCTTGTTTTCATTTCGCAAGAAACATATATGGTAATCAATATATATTTGCCTGTCCTTTGGGGAGAAAACTCATGACCCTTGATCGCGCCGTTCTGGCCTTTGCTGGTGTAATGGTTCTGTTGTCCGTTGTGCTGACGATGTTTGTCAGCCCCTATTTCGTGTGGTTTACCGTTTTCATTGGCGTGAACATGCTGCAGTCTGCCTTTACCGGCTTCTGCCCGGCCGCCATGATTTTCCGCAAGCTGGGCATTTCGCCCGGTTGCGCGTTCTAATTAAACCAAACGGAGTTCCGACATGGTGGCGAACGCCCTGCCGCGCTTGATTGCGCTTGCTTTTCTCACCGTTGCCTTGCCGGGACTGGCGCAGGCCGACGCGATGCGCGTCGAGGCGCTGAAAGTGCCCGAATGGAAGGCCGTTTATGGTCGTATCGAGGCGCGGGATACGGTTTCGGCGCGCGCTCGCAT
Source organism: Pseudomonadota bacterium (assembly GCA_020161665.1). Lineage (GTDB taxonomy): Bacteria > Pseudomonadota > Alphaproteobacteria > Rhizobiales > Rhizobiaceae > Ectorhizobium. The sequence continues at coordinate 8,431 of JAIUPA010000004.1, forward strand.
CGGCGGCACGATCACCTCGCTCAAGGTGACGGAAGGCGACCGGGTGTCGGCGGGCGACGTGATTGCCACCGTGCAGGACGACAAGCTGGAATTTCAGGTCAAGGCGGTTGATGCACAATTGGCCGGGTTGAAAGCCTCGCTCGACAATGCCCGCAGCGAACTGGCGCGCGGCGAGGAACTCATCAAGCGCGGCGTGACTTCGGCCCAGCGGCTTGACCAGTTGCGTACGCAGGTGGATGTGGTCGTCAACCAGATCGGCGCTGCCGAAGCGCAGCGCGCGGTTCTTATCGAGCAGCAGCGCGAAGGTGCCGTTCTTGCCCCGGTTTCCGGGGTGGTTCTGACCGTACCGATCACTCGCAACACTGTGATCATGGCCGGAGAAAGTGTTGCCCAGATTGGCGGCGGCGGCTTTTTCCTGCGCCTTGCTATCCCTGAGCGCCATGCCGCGCTCTTGAAGCCCAAGGCAACGCTTGAAATTGAAGGCAGCGAAGGGGCCAGCGTTGAAGGCACGCTTGCCCGTATCTATCCCGAAATCGACAATGGCCGCGTGATTGCCGATGTCGATGTGGCCGATCTGCCGGAAGGCTTCGTCAACAAGCGCCTGCTGGTGCGCGTTCCTGTCGGTGAGCGTATGGCGGTCCTCGTCCCGGAAGCCGCCGTCACGCGTCGCTTCGGCATTGACTATGTGTCGATCCGCGAAGGAGAGACCACGGCGGAACGTTCGGTTGTCACGGGCGAGCATTCCAAGATCGATGGCAAGCCGATGGTCGAGGTTCTGACCGGCATTGCCGCTGGCGATGAGGTCGTTACGCCATGAAGATTCCGTCTTTGGGTATTGCAGGCGGGCTGACGCGGTATTTCATCACCTCGCCGCTCACGCCGCTTTTCCTCGTGGCCGCCTTTGCGCTCGGTCTGGTGGCGCTGATCACGCTGCCGCGTGAAGAAGAGCCGCAAATTTCCGTACCGATGATCGATATCGTCGTGCAGGCCTCCGGTCTCAAGGCAGAGGATGCCGCCAAGCTGGTGACGGAGCCGCTTGAGACCATCGTCAAGGGCATCAATGACGTCGAGCATGTCTATTCGCAGACCTATGACGAGCAGGTGGTGGTGACCGCCCGCTTCGTGGTTGGTACGTCACCGGATGCGGCGGCGCTGCGCGTGCATGAAAAAATCCGCGCCAATATGAGCGTCATTCCGAAGGGTATTCCGGAACCGGCGATCATCGGGCGCACCATTGATGACGTGGCGATTGTTTCGCTCACACTCACCCCTTCCGCCGACAAGGGCGCTGGCGTGACGGCGGCCGATCTCACCCGCATTGCCCGCGAATTGCGGGTTGAAGTGTCCAAGATCGACAATGTCGGGCTTTCCTATCTGGTGGGCGAGACGGGCGAGGCCATACGTGTCTCGCCGGACCCGGAAAAGCTGGCGCTTTACGGCACGACCTTGCAGCAGCTTGGTGCCAAGGTGACGGCGGCGAACCGCTCCTTTTCCACCGGCCTCGTGCGTCAGGACGGTCGCCAGATCGATATCGTGGCGGGTGAGACGCTTTCAACGCCCGGCGAGATCGGCAATCTGCTTTTGACGACCCGCGATAATCGCCCGGTTTACGTGCGCGATGTCGCCGATGTGTCCTTCGTGACGGATACGGCAGAGGCGCGTGTTTCGACCGTGACGGTGGATGCCAGCGGCGCCATGCAGCGCGTGCCTGCGGTGACGCTTGCGGTGGCCAAGCGGGCCGGGGCCAATGCGGTGGTCGTTTCGCATGATATTCTGACCCGCGTCGAAGCGCTCAAGGGCACGCTCATTCCCGACACCATGGCGGTGGAAGTAACCCGCGACTATGGCGATACGGCGAGCGAAAAGGCCAATGAGCTGCTCTTCCATCTGGGTCTTGCCACGGCCTCGATCATTGCGCTGGTGTTCTTTGCCATCGGCAAGCGCGAGGCTTTGGTTGTTGCGGTCGTCATTCCGGTGACGATCCTGCTCACGCTCTTTGCGGCGCGCATCATGGGTTATACGCTGAACCGCGTTTCGCTCTTCGCGCTGATCTTTTCCATCGGCATTCTGGTCGATGACGCCATCGTGGTGATTGAAAACATCGCCCGCCACTGGGGCATGGGTGGCAAGGATCGCCGCGAGGCGGCCATCGAAGCCGTGGCCGAAGTGGGTAATCCGACGATTGTCGCCACGCTGACGGTGGTCGCCGCCCTTCTGCCGATGCTGTTCGTCTCCGGTATGATGGGTCCCTATATGAGCCCCATTCCGGCCAATGCCTCGGCGGCGATGGTGTTCTCCTTCTTCGTGGCTGTGATCGTCACACCCTGGCTGATGCTCAAGGTTGCCGGTGGCGCCAAGCTGCATTCGGAAGATGGCCATGGCGATGGCGGCACGCTCGGGCGTCTTTATCGCAAGGTCGCCGTACCGCTTCTCGCAACGAAAAAGCGCAGCTGGATTTTCCTCGGCGCGGTGGGCTTTGCCACCATTGCCTCCATGGGCCTGTTCTATACCAAGAGCGTGACCGTGAAGCTTCTGCCGTTCGACAACAAGTCGGAACTGCAGGTGGTGATCGATCTGTCTGAAGGTTCCTCCATCGAGGCGACGGATGCGGTGGCGCAGGACGTGGCACGGGTGGTTCTGGCCATGCCGGAAGCGGTGTCCGTGCAGACGCATGCGGGGACGGCCGCCCCCTTCAACTTCAACGGACTGGTGCGCCATGCCTATTTCCGCGCCCAGCCGCAGATGGGCGATGTGCAGGTCAATCTCACGCCGAAGGGCGAGCGTGAGCGTTCCAGCCATGACATTGCGCTGGACCTGCGCGAGCGCCTGAAATCGGTCAAGCTGCCGGAAGGCGCTTCGCTCAAGGTGGTCGAGCCGCCGCCGGGTCCGCCGGTGATGGCAACGCTTCTGGCGGAAATCTATGGCCCCGATGCCGCGACGCGACGTGCTGTGGCGGAAAAGGTCAAGGCCGCGTTCCAGTCGGTGCCGTTCATCGTCGATATTGACGACAGCTATGGCGTGCCGGCGGACCGGCTGCGCACCACGGTTTCGACCGATGCGCTCGAATTCTTCGGGGTCCAGGAATCGGATGTGTTCGATACGCTGGCCACGCTCAACGGCACGTCGGTGATCGGCTATTCGCATCGCGGTGGCGGTCAGGCGCCGATCCCGATCGAGCTTGCCCGTCCGAAGGGCGAAAAGCGGCTGGACGAGAAGTTCCTGTCGACGCCGGTTCCGGCCAATGTCCTGCCCGGTTCGCGCTCGGTGGTGGAACTGGGTGACGTTCTGACCGTGACGAAGGAAAAAGCTTCCTTCCCGATCTTCCGCCATAATGGCCGTTATGCCGAAATGGTGACGGCGGAGCTTGCAGGCGACTACGAAGCGCCGCTTTACGGTATGCTGGCGGTGCAGGATGCGCTGGACCAGATGGACTGGACGGGGCTGCAGAAGCCGGAGATTTCACTCCACGGCCAGCCCTCTGACGAGGCCAAGCCGGTGCTTCTGTGGGATGGCGAATGGGATGTGACGTGGATCACCTTCCGCGACATGGGCGCTGCCTTCGGCGTGGCGCTGCTTGGCATCTACATTCTGGTGGTGGCGCAGTTCGGCTCGTTCAAGCTGCCGCTTGTGATCCTCATTCCGGTGCCGCTGACCTTCATCGGCATCATCTTCGGTCACTGGGTCTTTTCGGCTCCGTTCTCCGCACCTTCGATGATCGGCTTTATCGCGCTGGCGGGGATTATCGTTCGAAACTCGATCCTGCTGGCGGATTTCGTGCGCCATGCCAAGACGCCGGATCGTGATCTGAAGGATGTGGTGATCGAGGCAGGTGCCATCCGCTTCAAGCCGATCCTCCTGACGGCGGTTGCGGCGATGATCGGTGCCGTGGTCATTTTGACGGACCCGATTTTCCAGGGGCTGGCGATCTCGCTGCTCTTCGGTCTTGCGTCTTCGACGCTCCTGACCGTGCTGGTGATCCCGGCGGTTTACCGGGTTCTCAGAACCTGATCCCATTCCCTTTGACGACGCCTCAAGGGCCGGCCAGCCTGTTGCTGCCGGCCCCTTCTATTTCCGCGCTTGCATCGGTCGCCCGGCGGTGGCAAGGAGTGTAGCAAAGCCGGATGCTTCGAACCTCCGGCGACAGGCGTCTGTTTCGGGAGGAACGGCGGCCGCAAAGCCGGCGGCTTTTCGAGAATTCATGAGGTTTCCCGGCCCGGATGGCATTTGTTGTCTGGTGGGCCTGTTCAGCAGCGGTACAGAAAGCCGTTGCTAGAAGGCCGGCATTCATGTCGGGGATTGCCTCCTTATCCCGTATCCAGAGCCTGTCCACGACATTCACCAACCCAGTCCGCTGAGAAATCGCGAAACATGTCCGAACAAACGACACCTTCCATCGTCACGACCGACACCGACAGCCGTCAGATCGATCATAATGGCTCCATTCGTGCGGCCTACATGACGGCCGAGGAACTGGCCGCCTGCGGTGCCGCTGTAGCGTCCGGAAACATTCCGGCGCTGCCGGAACTGAAGCCCTTCGAGTTCTTCGCGCGCAACCGCGAGAACGAGCGGGAAATCCTCAAGGTCTACCGTTCGACCGCAGCGGATGTCGAAAACGGCGCGACGATTACGCCCGCCGCCGAGTGGCTGCTCGACAACCACTACATCGTTGAGGAAGCCATTCAGGAAGTGCGCCGCGACTTCCCGAAGAAGTTCTTCCGCCAGTTGCCGACCGTGAAGGTGGGCGACATGGAGCTGCCGCGCACGCTGGTGCTGGCCTGGCTCTATGTGGCCCATACGCACAGCACGGTTTCGACTGAAAACCTGCAGGAGATGGTGGAAGGGTTCCAGAGCGTCGAGACGCTCGAGATCGGTGAGCTTTGGGCGCTGCCGTCCTTCCTGCGCTTCGTTCTGATTGAAAACCTGCGTCGCATTTCGATCCGCGTTGAGCGTTCGCGCACCATGCGCCGCCGCGCCAATGAAACCGCCGACGAGGTCATCCGTCTCAACGACGCCAATGCCTGCGCCGACCTTCTGGCCTCGGTCGCCTCGCTTGCGACCGATTCGACCTTTGCGACGCAGTTCCATTACCGCCTGCGCAATGGTTCGCAGACCGCCGATTTCGCCATCAACTGGCTGGAAGAGCGCCTGCGCGCCGCCGGAACCGATTCCGAAACGGTTGCCACCTCCGAGCAGAACCGTCTGTCGTCCGGCAATGTGACGATGGGCAACATCATCCGCAGCCTGCGCGAGATCAACGATACCGAGTGGTCCGTCTGGTTTGAGGAAGTCAGCCAGATCGACAAGATCCTGCGAGCTGAGACCGATTACGGTGCGCTCGATTTCGGTTCGCGCAACGCCTATCGCAACCGCATCGAAATGATCGCGCGCCGTTGCGGCAAGAGCGAAGTGGAGGTGGCCAATACGGCCATTCGCCTGACGCGGGAAGCGGCGGAAAAGGGCACCGGCGATGGCCATGAGGCCAATGTGGGTGCCTTCCTTGCCGGTCCGCGCCGCGTGGAGCTGGAACAGGCCGTCGGCTACGAACTCTTGTTCGTACAGCGTTTCGTGCGTGCCGTGCGCCGCATGCACTGGCTCGCCATTGCTGTTCCGGTCATCCTCATTACCATCATCGCCATGGCGGCGGTTGGCTGGTTCCTGGGCCATTCGGGCATGGGCGTGCTGACGCTTCTGCTCTTCCTCCTGATGTTCTCGCTGCCGGCTTCGGAAGGCGCGACGGGCCTCTTCAATACGCTTGTGACCTTCTTTGTGCGTCCGGCCCGTCTCGTCGGCTTCGAATTCAAGGAAGGTATTCCCGAAGACGCGCGCACGCTGGTTGTCGTGCCCTGCCTGATCGGCAATCGCGATCAGGTGGACGAACTCGTTCGTAATCTCGAGGTGCATTATCTCGCCAACCCGCAAGGGGCGATCTCGTTTGCGCTCGTTTCCGACTGGCCGGACTCCAAGCAGGAAGAAACGCCTGCCGATACGGAAGTTCTGGACTATGCCAAGCAGGAAATTTCGCGTCTGAATGCCCGCTACCATGAAGAAGCGGGTGAGCGTTTTTACATCCTGCATCGCCGCCGCGTCATGAACGAGGCTGAAGGCGCATGGATGGGCTGGGAGCGCAAGCGCGGCAAGCTGCATGAACTGAACATGCTGCTGCGCGGCGACCGCGATACCAGCTTCCTGCCGGGTGCCAATCGTGTGCCGGCGGGCATCAAATATGTCATGACGCTGGATTCGGATACGCGCCTGATGCGCGATGCCGTCACCAAGCTCGTCGGCAAGATGCACCACCCGATCAACCGTCCGGTGCACGATCCCGAAACGGGCCGCGTCATTGCCGGTTACGGCGTTCTCCAGCCGCGCGTCACGCCTTCGCTGACGACCGGCAAGGATGCTTCCGTCTTCCAGCGCGTGTTCTCGGTCAGCCGTGGTATCGACCCTTACGTCTTTACGGTTTCCGACGTTTATCAGGACCTGACGGGTGAGGGCACCTTCACGGGTAAGGGCCTTTATGATGTCGACGCGTTCGAAACGGCGCTCAAGGGCCGCATCGAAGAGAACTCGGTTCTCAGCCACGACCTTCTCGAAGGCTCGTTCGCCCGCTGCGCGCTCATCACCGACGTTGAACTGGTGGAAGACTTCCCCATCCGCTACGAGGTAGAAACGTCGCGCCAGCATCGCTGGGCACGTGGCGACTGGCAGCTCATTCCCTATATTTTCGACCTGACGCGCGGTGTGACCGCTCTGGGTCGCTGGAAGATGATCGACAACCTGCGTCGTTCGCTGACGCCGATTGCCTGGGCTTTCGCATCGGTTCTCGGCTGGTACTGCCTTGATCCGCTCGGTGCGCTGATCTGGCAGATTCTCCTGATCTTCTGCCTGTTCGTGGCTCCGACGCTGTCGCTGATTTCCGGCATTCTGCCGCGTTCGACCGACATCGTGCCGCGTGTGCATTTCCAGACGGTCTGGTCGGATATCCGCGATACGAATGCGCAGGTGGCGCTGCGGATCGTCTTCATTGCCGACTCGGCCTGGATGATGGCCGATGCCATCGTGCGTTCGCTCTACCGTCTCTTCGTCAGCCACAAGCTGATGCTCGAATGGAAGACGGCGGCCAGCGTGCAGTCGGGCGCGCAGGGCACCATCGGCGGCTACTATCGCAAGATGTGGCATGCCCCGGCGCTGGCCTTCTTCAGCCTGGCTGTGGCCGCCCTTTCCGGCGACAGTGCTTTCCTCGTCGGCCTGCCCTTCGTCATGCTCTGGGCCGTGTCCCCGGCGATTGCCTGGTATGTCAGCCAGTCGGCCGAGACCGAAGACCGCCTGTTCGTTCCCGATGATGTGGCGCGTGACCTTCGCCTGATCGGTCGCCGTACCTGGCGTTATTTCGACACCTTCGTGACGCCGGAGCAGAACTATCTGCCGCCGGATAACGTGCAGGAAACGCCGGTCTTTACGGTTGCCACGCGAACCTCGCCGACCAATATTGGTGTCTACCTGCTCTCGGTCATCTCGGCCCGCCGTTTCGGCTGGATCTCCTTCCAGGAGACCATCGAGCGCCTCGAGAATACCGTCTCCACCATTGAAAAGATGGAGAAGTATCGCGGCCATCTGATCAACTGGTATCATACCGATACGCTGCAGACGCTGGGTCCGCGCTACATCTCGGCAGTGGACAGCGGCAACCTCGCCGGTCACCTGATTGCCGTGTCGTCGGCGGCCCGTGAATGGGCGGAAGCGCCGTCGGCCCACCTTCAGGCCAATCTCGATGGTCTGGGCGACGTGGCCGGTATTCTTCAGGAAGCGCTGAAGGAACTGCCGGATGACCGCAAGACCGTGCGTCCGCTGCGTCGTCGTCTTGAAGAACGCATCACCGGCTTCCTGACGGCCCTTGCCTCGGTGAAGCGCGAGCATGAATTTGCCTCGATCCGCATCATCAATCTGGGTGTGCTGGCGCGCGACATCGAAAAGCTGGCCGCGAACCTGCACCATGAGGTGAAGTCTGCCGCGTCCGAAGAAGTGACGCGCTGGACGCAGACGCTGGTCAAGACCTGCGAAGGCCATGTGGCCGACAGCAGCTTCGACCTTTCCAATATCGAGCCGCTGCGCACGCAGCTTGCCTCGCTGCGCGACCGCATGCGCCAGCTCGCTTTCGATATGGACTTCTCGTTCCTGTTCCGTCCGGAGCGTCGCCTTCTGTCGATCGGCTTCCGCGTCGACAGCAAGGAGCTCGATGAAGCCTGCTACGACCTTCTCGCCTCTGAAGCCCGTCTCACCAGCCTGTTCGGCGTTGCCAAGGGCGACCTGCCGAACGAGCACTGGTACAAGCTTGGCCGTCAGGTGGTGCCGATCGGTTCGCGCGGTGCGCTGATTTCCTGGTCGGGCTCGATGTTCGAGTACCTGATGCCGCCGCTCGTGATGCAGGAGCGTCAGGGTGGTATCCTCAACCAGACCAACAACCTGATCGTTCAGGAGCAGATTACCCACGGTCGCCGTCTCGGCATTCCGGTCTGGGGTATCTCGGAAGCGGCGTTCAACGCCCGCGACCATCACCTGAACTACCAGTACACCAACTTCGGCGTGCCTTCGCTGGGCCTCAAGCGCGGCCTTGGCCAGAACGCGGTGATTGCGCCTTACGCCTCGATCCTCGCTTCGCAGTATGATCCGCTTTCGGCGCATCAGAACCTGAAGCGTCTGCGTGGTCTGGGTGCGCTTGGCCTTTACGGCTATCACGATGCCGTTGACTTCACGCCAACCCGCGTGCCGGACGGCAAGAAGTGCGCCGTCGTCTATAACTACTACGCCCACCATCACGGCATGTCGGTGGCCGCTATCGCCAACGTTGAATTCAACGGCTGGCTGCGCGAACTCTTCCATTCCGATCCGGTGATCGAGGCTGCCGAACTGCTTCTGCAGGAAAAGGCACCGCGCGAAGTGCCGGTGATGAGCGCCAAGTACGAGCCGGAAACGCCCGGCAAGGGCCAGGCCGACCTGCTGCGCGCCGAAACCCGCAGCGTCATCGATCCGATGACCAAGGACCGCGAACTGGTGTTCCTGTCCAACGGTCATTATGCGGTGATGCTGACTGCGACCGGCACGGGCTACTCGCGCTGGAACGGCCAGACGGTGACACGCTGGAAGGCCGACCCGACCGAAGACCGCTGGGGCTCGTTCATCTTCCTGCGCGATACCGCCTCCGGCGACTGGTGGTCAGCGACCGCCGAACCGCGCCGTGCGCTTGGTGAAAAGACGCGCGCCGTCTTCTCCGACGACAAGGCCGAATTCCACAAGACGGTCGGCGAGCTGCAGAGCACGGTTGAGTGCATCGTGGCCAACGAGCACGATGCCGAAGGCCGCCGCATCACGCTGATCAATACCGGCAATGAGGACCGCTTCATCGAAGTGACCTCCTATATGGAGCCGGTGCTGACCACGGATGATGAGGACAACGCCCATCCGGCGTTCGCCCGCATGTTCGTGCGCACGGAAATCAGCCGTCGCGGCGATGCGATCCGCGCATGGCGCAACAAGCGCAATCCGAGCGAGCCGGATATGTGGGTGGCGCATCTGGCCGCCGACAATTCCGGCCCGGCCCGCCCGACCGAGTTTGAAACCGACCGCCGCCGCTTTGTCGGTCGTGGCCGCACGCTGGGCGAAGCGGCTGCATTCGATGCCGGGGCAACGCTGTCCGGCCTCGATGGCTTCACGCTCGATCCGGTTCTGGCGCTTCGCCGTCAGGTCCGCGTGCCCGCCGGCAAGAAGGTGCAGGTGGTGTTCTGGACGATTGCCGCGCCGAACCGCGAGGAAATCGACAAGGCTGTCGAGCGCTACCGTCACCCGGATGCGTTTGCTCACGAACTCATCCACGCCTGGACGCGTGCGCAGGTTCAGCTTCGCCATGTGGGTGTCACGTCGCAGCAGGCGGCTGCCTATCAGCAGCTTGGCCGTTATCTCACCTATCCCGACATGCACCTGCGCGCGGATGCGGGCACGGTGGAAGCCGGCCTCCGGTCGCAGTCGCAGCTCTGGGGTCTGTCGATCTCGGGCGACTATCCGATCTTCACGCTGCGCATCAATGACGATCTCGACCTCGATATCGTCAAGGAAGCCCTCTCGGCGCAGGAATATCTGCGTTCGCGTGGCGTCGTCAGCGATCTGGTGATCCTCAACGAACGGGCCGCCTCCTATGCGCAGGATATGCAGCACGGGCTTGAGCAGCTGGTGGATAACGCCCGCCGCTTTGCCCAGCAGTCCGGCGATGGCCGTCCGAATGTCTTCACGGCCCGCAAGGACCTGATGGACGAGACGACGTGGGCGGCGCTCGTTGCGATTTCCCGTGTCGTTCTGCATGCCCGAAACGGCAAGATTGCCGATCAGGTGAACCGTGCGGTTCAGCTGTTCTCCGCGTCGCGCATCAAGGAAGAGGAGGCGCCTGAGGCTCTCGCCACGCTGCCGTCGCCCTTCCCGAATGACGCGCCGGTGGAAGACAGCGGCGATCTCGACTTCTGGAACGGCTTTGGTGGTTTCACCGCCGATGGCAGCGAATATGTGGTGCGCCTCAAGGGTGGCCAGTCGACGCCGCAGCCGTGGATCAACGTCATCTCCAATGAACGCTTCGGCTTCCACGTTTCGGCGGAAGGCGCAGGCTTCACCTGGAGCCGCAACAGCCGTGACTATCAGGTGACGCCGTGGACCAACGACGCCGTGACAAACCGTCCGGGCGAGACGTTCCATGTGGCCGATCTTGAAAGCGGTGCGGTTTATTCGCCGCTGGCTGCACTGGCAACGGAGGCCGATGGCCTTTACGAGGCCCGTCACGGTCTGGGTTACAGCCGCTTCCTGACAAACCGCGATGGTCTGGCGCTCGAACTGACGCAGACGGTTGATCGCGAACGTCCGGTCAAGGTTTCGCGCCTGACGGTGACGAACAACGGGTCTTCGCCGCGCACGCTGCGCGTCTATGGCTATGCCGAATGGGTGCTGGGCAATAACCGTCAGAAGACGGCGCCGTTCATCCTTTCGACCTTGCCGGAGGGTGGCGCAACGCTCGTTGCCAACAACCCCTACAGCCTCAACCACAGCGGTCGCTTTGCCTTCTTCGCGGCCAGCGAAACGCCGTCGAGCTTCACCACCAGCCGCCGCGAATTCATCGGCCGCACGGGTGCGGTTCGTCTGCCGCAGGCGATCGCCTCGAAGGCGGCCCTTTCGGGCTTCATCGAAAGCGATGGTGATCCGTGCGCGGCGATGGCCATTGATGTGACGCTGGCTCCCGGTGAAACCAAGGAAGTGCGCTTCCTGATGGGTGACACGGAATCGTCTGAAGCCGCCGTGGCGCTTGCCAATGAGGTTCGCACGCAAGCGTTTGAAACCCTTCTCGAACGACAGAAGGCCTTCTGGGCCGACTTTACCGGACGCGTTCAGGTTCAGACGCCGGACAAGGCGTTCAACAACCTCGTCAACCGCTGGCTGCCCTATCAGGCGCTTGGCTGCCGCGTCATGGCGCGCGCTGCCTTCTATCAGGCGTCCGGTGCCTTCGGCTTCCGCGACCAGCTTCAGGATACGCTGAACCTTGTGTTGCAGGACCCGTCGCTGGCTCGTGCGCAGATCCTCAACGCGGCCTCGCGCCAGTTCAAGGAAGGCGACGTGCAGCATTGGTGGCTGCCGGATACGGGCGCTGGCGTTCGCACGCTGATTTCGGATGATGTGGTGTGGCTTGGCCATGCCATCCACCGCTACATCGGCGCGACGGGCGACAAGGCGATCCTTGATGAACCGCTTGCGTTCCTGACAGGCGATGCGTTGAAGCCGGGTCATGCCGACTCCTTCTTCAAGCCGGTCGAAAGCGACGAGAAGGCGAGCCTTTACGAACATGCGGCACGGGCGCTGGATCTCGCCATTATCCGCACGGGCGAGAATGGCCTGCCGCTCATGCTGGGCGGGGACTGGAACGACGGCATGAACCGCGTCGGTATCGGCGGAAAGGGCACGAGTGTCTGGCTCGGCTGGTTCCTGGCCGCCACGCTGCGCGATTTCGTGGCCTATGCCGATGCGCGGGGCGACAAGGCCCGCAGCGAAGCCTGGCGCAAGCATGTCGAGGCGCTGAAGAAGGCGCTGGAAACGGCGGGCTGGGATGGCGCCTACTACCGTCGCGGCACCTTCGATAACGGTTCGCCGCTCGGCTCGGTGCAGAGCGACGAGTGCCAGATCGACTCGCTCGGCCAGTCGTGGAGCGTGCTTTCCGGCATGGGCGACGAGGCCCGTTCGGCACAGGCGATGGATGCCGTCATGACGCATCTGGTGGACAAGGATGAAAACATCATCCGCCTGTTCTCGCCGCCCTTTGCCGAAACCCGCAAGGACCCGGGCTACATCCGCGCCTACCCGCCGGGTGTGCGTGAAAACGGCGGCCAGTATACGCATGCCGCCATCTGGGTGGTGCTGGCGCTGGCCAAGATGGGCCGTGGTGAAGATGCATGGCGTTGCTTCTCCATGCTGAACCCGGTCAATCACGCGCTCGACCGTGACGCAGCCGAAAAGTATCGCGTGGAACCCTATGTGGTCGCCGCCGATGTTTACGGTGAAGGCTACAAGACGGGCCGTGGTGGCTGGTCGTGGTATACGGGGTCGGCTGGCTGGCTCTATCGCACGGCGGTGGAAGGCATTCTCGGCATTGCCCGTACCGCTGACGGTCTTGATGTTCAGCCCGTGCTGCCGGAGGCCTGGGATGGCTTCACGGCACAGGTGAAGATCGATGGTCGCGATGTGACGGTGGACGTGACGCGCGGCGCGGACGGCAAGCCGGTGACCAGCATCAAGGGCTGAGTGACGCTTTCAGACAAGATGGAAGGGCCGGATGCCGACGCATCCGGCCCTTTTTGTTGGTCCTAGAGCATTTCCGGTGAACACCAGATCATCGGAAATGCTCTATCTCCTTGTTTTAACGCAGTCCAAACGCAAAACCGCTGACGCACTTTTGCTGGAAGTGCTCTAGGCCGAGAGTTTCATCAGCACGATGCCGGACAGAATGAGAAGGGCGGCCGCGATCCGCGTCGCGGTTGCAGCCTCACCCATCCAGAGGATGCCGACCAGAAAGGCACCCAGTGCGCCGATGCCGGTCCAGATCGCGTAAGCTGTTCCCAAGGGCAAGGCACGCATGGCAAGCGCCAGCAGCGAGAAGCTCGCCAGCATGGCAACGATGGTGATGAGGGAGGGCGTGAGGCGCGTGAAGCCTTCGGACTGTTTCATGGTGGTCGCCCAGACCACCTCCAGAAGACCGGCGCCGATCAGATAAAGCCAGTGCATTTTGCTCTTTCCGGAGCGTCTGGCCGATCAGTGACACGGCAGGAACGCCCCTTTGCTCTGGTTCAGGTGTCCTGCGTCCCGGTGATTGGGAGAACAAGAGCCTGAGTGAGCCAGGTCGTCCCGGCGGTTTTGACGTGATCAATGAGGAGGGTCGTCCCTCACGTAAGCAAGACATAGCGCGGCGGTCGGCGCGGTCACGTGGCTGCCGGTTGCGGCGCTTAACCCGGAAGTGTGGTCTTCGGCGGCACGTCATCGATGGTGATGCCGCTTTCCTTCAACAGAGCGGCAAAGCGACCACCGGCATGGCTCAACTCGTCATAGGTGCCGGTTTCGAGAATATGGCCGTGTTCGAGGAAAATCACCCGGTCGGCATCGCGGATGGTGGACAGGCGGTGGGCGATGATGAAGGTGGTGCGTCCGGAGCGCAGCGTATCGATGGCTTCCTTCACCTTGGCTTCGGTTTCCACATCGAGCGCGCTTGTCGCTTCATCGAGAATGAGGATCGGCGCGTTCTTCAAGATGGCGCGGGCGATGGCAATGCGCTGACGTTCGCCGCCGGACAGGCGGTTGCCGCGTTCCCCGACGCGGGTGTCGTAACCTTCGACGCGGCTTTCGATGAAGTCGCGGGCCGCTGCCGCCTCGGCGGCATGGTGCACATCCTCGTCAGTCGCCCCTTCGCGGCCCAGACGGATGTTTTCGGCAATCGAGCGGTCGAGAAGGCCGGAATCCTGAAACACGGTCGCAATGGCACCGCGCAGCGATTGGCGGGTCACGGTTGCGATATCGGTGTCATCGATCAGGATCGAGCCGCTTTGAGGATCGTAGACGCGCTGCAGGAGGTTGACGAGGGTGGTTTTACCAGCACCCGTCGGGCCGACAATCGCCAGCGTCTGCCCGGCCTCCACCGTGAAGCAGACATTGTGAATGCCCTGCGTGGCCTTGGCGAAGTCGAAGGAGACGTTGCGGAACTCGATGCGGCCATGAACATTCTTCAGTTCGGCAGCGCCGGTCGTGTCCTCGCGGTCGCGCACGGCATCTTCCAGCTTGTAGAAATCTTCAAGCTTGGCGCGGGCCTCAAAAATCTGGTTGGCAAATTGCAGCATCTGGTCGAGTTTGCCGATCAGCAGGGTTGCGAAGCCGGTAAAGGCCAGAACATTGGCCACCGTCATCTCGCCCTTTTGCACCAGCACCGTGCCGATGACGAGAATGATCATCATCGAAATCGTCGAGGCCATACGGTTCAGAGCGCTGGCAAGCGCCCACCAGTCGAGCACCGGGTATTGGGCCGAAATGAGCTTCTTCGTGAACTCCTTGAGCGCACGGGTTTCAGCTTCAATGCGGTTATAGGAGTGGATGACCGAGACGTTACTGATGCAATCCGAAATATGGGAAAAGACCTTGTGATAATGGCCTTCCACCGCTGCCTGCCCATCCTTGGTCTTGCTCATCACCAGCTTGCCGATGATGAGGTAAAGCACGCCGAGGCCGACCAGAACCGCCGTCATGCGCAGGTCCATGGAAATGGCCGTCGGAATGAGGAGGGTCAGCGCCACCGCGGTGGAAAGATGCGAGCGCATGAACTCCAGCCACAGGCCGAAGAGCGTATCGGAGGCGCGCAGCAGGGTATGCAGCGCATTCGATGTGCCGCGCCGGTGATGCCAAGACAGCGGCATGGAGACGATGCGCTCGAAGGCTTCCGTTAAAAGCGTGGCGCGGCGGCCGTGGGCCAAGCGGTCAGCACCACGCGCCACCAGCACGAAGGCAATGGTGTTGAACACCCCAAAGCTTGCCCACATGATGAGGTCCGGCTTGGCGTCCGTCTTGGAGGTGATGGCCTGAATGATGCGCCCGAAGAGGATCGGCTCGATAATGCTGATGGCCGCCAGAACCATGTTGGCCAGAACGATAAGCGACACACGGAAGCGGTTGGCCCCGAGATATTTCAGCGCGCGAAAATAGACCTGCAACAGGGACAACTGGGAAACCTCGACATTACAGAAGGTCCGGGCCTTCGACCGAACCGGCATATCCGTCACCCTGTCCGGCGTGGCAAGCGGATTTCGCAAACCATAATTCACTTTTGCAGGCTGGAATACAATTTTGTTGCGCAATCGCACCCTTGGGGGTGGCACTGTGCATGAATCTTATGCGTCTTTCGGAGTGGAGTAAAAATTCACCTCTTCGCCATGAAATTTTGCGACGCGAAATTGCGCTTGATCAGGCTTGTCGCTAACATCGTTTTCAGGGACGCTGACCGTTGCGCGGACATCATAATGGTTTGGTCCTGACGAGCATGGGGAAAGTGCGTATGGAGCCGTTCTCCCAGCGGTTTCTGCGTCTATGAGGGGTTTCGTTCTTTAACAGCGTCCGGTGATACCGGCGGCCTGGAGGAGTTTTCGTTTTGCAAATCAAAAAGATACTTGTTGCCAATCGTTCGGAGATCGCGATCCGTGTATTTCGCGCTGCCAATGAGCTGGGGATAGCAACAGTCGCCATCTGGGCGGAAGAAGACAAGCTTTCCCTGCATCGCTTCAAGGCCGATGAAAGCTATCGGATTGGTCGCGGTCCGCATCTGGCCAAGGATATGGGGCCGATTGAAAGCTATCTTTCGATCGAAGAAATCATTCGCGTTGCAAAACTGTCGGGTGCCGATGCCATCCATCCGGGATACGGCCTGCTCTCCGAAAGCCCCGAATTTGTTGAGGCCTGCAACGATGCAGGTATCATTTTCATTGGGCCGACCGCCGATACGATGCGCCGTCTTGGCAACAAGGTCGCGGCCCGCAATCTGGCCATGTCGGTCAATGTTCCGGTCGTGCCGGCCACCCAGCCGCTGCCGGACGATATGGTCGAAGTGGCCCGCATGGCCGAGGAAATCGGCTACCCGGTGATGCTCAAGGCATCGTGGGGCGGCGGCGGTCGCGGTATGCGCGTCATCCGTTCGAAGGATGATCTGGAACGTGAAGTGACCGAAGCCAAGCGCGAGGCCAAGGCGGCCTTCGGCAAGGATGAAGTCTATCTCGAAAAACTCGTCGAACGGGCGCGCCACGTCGAAAGCCAGATTCTGGGCGATACGCATGGCAATGCCGTGCATCTGTTCGAGCGTGACTGCTCGATCCAGCGCCGTAACCAGAAGGTGGTGGAGCGCGCTCCGGCCCCTTATCTTTCCGAAGCGCAGCGCGCCGAACTCGCCGACTATTCGCTGAAGATCGCCAAGGCGACCAGCTACATCGGGGCCGGTACGGTCGAGTATCTGATGGATGCCGATACGGGCAAGTTCTACTTCATCGAAGTGAACCCGCGTATTCAGGTGGAGCACACCGTCACCGAAACGGTGACGGGCATCGATATCGTCAAGGCGCAGATCCACATTCTGGAAGGCTATGCCATCGGCACGCCGGAATCGGGTGTTCCGCCGCAGTCGGAAATACGGCTTAACGGCCATGCCATGCAGTGCCGTATCACCACCGAAGACCCGGAGCAGAACTTCATTCCGGACTATGGCCGCATCACCGCCTATCGTTCGGCGGCCGGTTTCGGTATCCGTCTTGATGGTGGCACGGCCTATGCCGGGGCGATCATCACCCGCTTCTATGATCCGCTTCTGGTGAAGGTGACGGCCTGGGCGCCGACGGCGGATCAGGCCATTGACCGTATGGACCGCGCGCTGCGCGAATTCCGTATTCGCGGCGTGGCAACCAACCTCACCTTCCTCGAAGCGATTATAACGCATTCGAAGTTCCGCGATAACAGCTACACGACGCGTTTCATTGACTCGACACCTGAGCTTTTCCAGCAGGTGAAGCGTCAGGACCGCGCCACGAAGCTTCTGACCTATCTGGCCGATGTGACGGTCAATGGTCATCCCGAAGCACGCGGTCGCGCCAAGCCCGCGGCGGACGCAGCAGCGCCGTCCATTCCTTACGTGGATGCGCCGATCATCGAGGGCACGAAGCAGAAGCTTGACGCGCTGGGGCCGAAGGGCTTTGCCGAATGGCTGCGCAACGAAAAGCGCGTGCTGGTGACCGATACGACGATGCGCGACGGCCATCAATCGCTGCTGGCAACACGCATGCGCACCTATGACATCGCCTCGATTGCGGGCACCTATGCCAAGGCCTTGCCGGGCCTCTTCTCGCTGGAATGCTGGGGCGGTGCGACGTTTGACGTTTCCATGCGCTTCCTCACCGAAGACCCGTGGGAGCGTCTGGCGCTGATCCGCGAGTCGGCTCCGAACATCCTCCTGCAGATGCTTCTGCGTGGCGCGAACGGGGTGGGCTACAAGAACTATCCGGACAATGTGGTGAAGTACTTCGTGCGTCAGGCGGCGAAGGGCGGCATCGATGTGTTCCGCGTGTTCGACTGCCTGAACTGGGTCGACAATATGCGTGTGTCGATGGATGCGATCCTCGAAGAGAACAAGATCTGTGAGGCGACCATCTGCTACACGGGCGATATTCTCGATCCGGAGCGGGCCAAGTATTCGCTGAAATACTACACCGACCTCGCCAAGGAACTGGAAAAGGCCGGTGCGCATATCATCGCGGTCAAGGATATGGCCGGTCTTCTGAAGCCCGGTGCGGCCAAGGTGCTGTTTACGGCGCTTCGCGAAGCCACCAGCCTGCCGATCCACTTCCACACGCATGATACGTCGGGCATTGCCGCGGCCTCCGTGCTGGCGGCGGTCGATGCGGGCGTCGATGTGGTGGATGCGGCCATGGACGCCTTCTCCGGTGGCACCTCGCAGCCCTGCCTCGGCTCCATCGTTGAAGCGCTCAAGGGCACGGAACGCGACAGTGGTCTCGATGCCAAGTGGATCCGTCGCTTGTCCTTCTATTGGGAGGCGGTGCGCAACCAGTATGCGGCGTTCGAAAGCGACCTCAAGGGTCCGGCTTCGGAAGTCTATTTGCACGAAATGCCGGGCGGCCAGTTCACCAACCTGAAAGAACAGGCGCGTTCGCTGGGTCTCGAAAGCCGTTGGCACGAAGTGGCGCAGGCCTATGCCGACGTGAACCAGATGTTTGGCGATATCGTCAAGGTCACGCCGTCCTCCAAGGTGGTGGGCGACATGGCGCTGATGATGGTGAGCCAGGACCTGACCGTGGCGGATGTCGAGAACCCGGAAAAGGATATCGCCTTCCCGGATTCGGTCGTCTCCATGCTGAAGGGCGATCTGGGGCAGCCGCCCGGCGGCTGGCCGCAGGGCCTGCAGAAGAAGGCGCTGAAGGGCGATGCCGCCTATACGGTGGTGCCCGGTTCGCTTCTGCCGCCGGCGGATCTCGACGCCGAACGCAAGACCATCGAAACGAAGCTCGAGCGCTCGGTCAACGACTACGAGTTCGCCTCGTACCTCATGTATCCGAAGGTCTTCACCGACTTTGCGCTTGCCACTCAGACCTATGGTCCGGTTTCGGTTCTGCCGACGCCTGCCTATTTCTACGGTCTGGAAAACGGCGAGGAAGTCTCGGCTCAGATCGAAAAGGGCAAGGACCTCGTGGTCGTGCTGCTCGCCACATCCGATCCGGATGAGCAGGGTCTGGTCAAGGTGTTCTTCGAACTCAATGGTCAGCCGCGCCTCATCAAGGTGCCGGATCGCTCCATGGCGGCCACGGCCAAGATCCGCCGCAAGGCGGAGGCCGGCAATGCCGCCCATGTGGGCGCGCCGATGCCGGGTGTCATCTCCACCGTGTTCGTCATGGCGGGGCAGGCGGTGAAGGCGGGTGATGTGCTCGTGTCCATCGAGGCCATGAAGATGGAAACGGCGCTTCACGCGGACCGCGACGGCACCATTGCCGAAGTGCTGGTGCGCCCCGGCGACCAGATCGACGCCAAGGACCTGCTCGTCGCCTATGGCGCTTGAGGGCACGGATTACCGTGTTGGGGAGCCCGCGCAGCAGCGCGGGCTCAAACTTCTGACCAAGTCCCCGTATTGCCTATTGCGGCAATCGCAAACCTCTCTTCCCCCTCTCCCCGCTTGCGGGGAGAGGGTTGGGGTGAGGGGCAAGCCCACGGTCAGAATCGTCTGCGACTATGAATTGGCGCGATATTTCCGCCCCTCATCCCGCTGCCGCGACCTTCTCCCCGCAGGCGGGGAGAAGGGGAATGCGGGCATCATACTTGCCCAAAGGATACGCGGGCTTTCTGCTTTTCAAATCGCTTTGACTGTGTATATCTCGAAACGGCAACGTTTCAGGAGAGCTTTGTGACGGATTCGCATTCAGTTTCGACGCCGCATGAACCGGCCCTCAAGGGGTTTTTCCCGGGTGGCCGGATCGGCGTTTCGCTTCTCTTTCTGGCCAATGGCTTTTGTGCCGGTTCCTGGGCACCGAAAATCCCGGCCTTTGTCGAGCGTCTGGGGCTGAGCGAAAGCGCACTGGGCGTTATGATCATGCTGTTCGGTATCGGCTCGCTGGTGATGATGCCGGTGGCGGGGGCCGCGGTTGCCAAGGCCGGTTCACGGCGTGTCTCGCTCATCACGGGCTTTGCCCTTGCGCCCATGCTGCTCCTCATCACGATGGCACCCGAGATCATTTCGGCGGCGGTGGCGATGTTCCTGTTCGGCGGCTTCATGGGTGCCATGGATGTGGCGATGAACGCCAATGCGGTGGCCGTGGAAGGGGCGATGCGTCGCGCCGTCATGTCCTCCTGCCATGCCTTCTGGTCGCTGGGCGGCTTGATCGGTGCGGCCATTGGTGGCGCGATGATCGAGGCGCTCGGGCTTTATGGCCATGCCATCTTTCTGACGGTTGCCGTGCTCATCATGCTTTTGGCCGCCATACCCACAGTTTACGGGCAGGATCGCCCGCATGCGGAAGAGGGTGCACCGAAAGAAAAGCTGAAGCTGCCACTGACGCCGCTTCCCTGGCTGATTGGCCTTATCGCGCTGGCCTCGATGATCCCGGAAGGGGCCATTCTCGATTGGGGCGCGCTTTATCTGAAGAACGACCTTTCGGCCTCCGTGGCGATCTCCGGCTTTGCCTATGCCGCCTTTTCGCTGACCATGGCCGCCATGCGCTTTGCGGGTGATCTGGTGCGTGATCGTTTCGGCGCGGTGACGACGCTGCGCGGTTCGGCGGCGCTTGGCATGGTGGGCCTGTTCATCGCGGGCATGGCACCCGATACGATGACAGCCCTCATCGGCTTTGCAATTGCCGGGGTGGGAATTTCCAACATGTCGCCGGTGATCTATTCGGCGGCGGGCAGCATTCCCGGCATCCCTTCGGGCATTGGCCTTTCGGTGGTGACGACGCTTGGTTATTCGGGCATCCTGTTCGCGCCGTCGGTCATCGGCTTCATGGCCGCCCATGTCGGGCTTGGCACGGTGTTCATGGTCATGCCGCTTCTGGCGCTTCTCGTTCTGGCGCTTTCGCACATCGTTCGCCACGCGGACCGCACGTGAGAATGACCGTGACGATCAAAAGTGATGCACTGACCCGTTGACAAGGCGGGGCGGTTGTTTCACCTGAAATCAGTCAAATTGCTCCGAGAGCTGCCATGTCCCTTACCGATTACGATCCGAAACCGCGCCGAGCTTCCGTTGCCGTTGATGTGGGCGGCGTGATTGTGGGCGGCGGTGCGCCGGTTGTCGTGCAGTCGATGACCAATACAGACACGGCGGATGTCGATGCCACCGTGGCGCAGGTCGCGGCCCTTTTTCGGGCCGGTTCGGAAATCGTGCGCATTACCGTGGATCGCGATGAAAGTGCGGCGGCCGTTCCGAAAATCCGCGAACGCCTGCTGCGTCTTGGCATGGATGTGCCGCTGGTTGGCGATTTCCACTATATCGGCCACAAGCTTCTGAGCGATCATCCGGCCTGCGCCGAGGCACTTGCCAAGTACCGCATCAATCCGGGCAATGTCGGCTTCAAGGACAAGAAGGACAAGCAGTTCGCCGACATTGTCGAGATGGCAATCCGCTACGACAAGCCGGTGCGCATTGGCGTGAACTGGGGTTCGCTCGATCAGGAGCTTCTGACCCGTCTCATGGACCAGAACCATGAAAACGGTGCGCCGCTTTCGGCCCGGCAGGTGATGCACGAGGCCATCGTGCAGTCCGCACTTCTGTCCGCCGAACTGGCCGAACAGATCGGCCTTGGCCGCGACCATATCATCTTGTCGGCTAAGGTCAGTCAGGTTCAGGACCTCATTGCCGTTTATTCGATGCTGGCGGAACGCTCCGATCATGCGCTGCATCTGGGGCTCACCGAAGCGGGCATGGGCTCAAAGGGTATCGTCGCCTCGTCTGCGGCCATGGGTTACGTGCTGCAGCAGGGTATTGGCGATACGATCCGCGTTTCGCTGACGCCGGAGCCGGGTGGCGACCGCACCCGCGAGGTGCAGGTGGCGCAGGAAATCCTTCAAGTCATGGGCTTTCGCCAGTTCATTCCGGTGGTGGCAGCCTGTCCGGGTTGCGGGCGCACGACCTCGACGGTGTTTCAGGAACTGGCCCAGCGGATTCAGGACGACATTCGCAAGAATATGCCGGTCTGGCGTGAGAAATATCCGGGCGTCGAGGGCCTGAACGTGGCGGTCATGGGCTGCATCGTCAATGGACCGGGCGAAAGCAAGCATGCCGATATCGGTATTTCGCTGCCGGGTACGGGGGAGACGCCCGCTGCGCCGGTGTTCATTGATGGCGAAAAGGCCCTGACGTTGCGTGGGCCGAATATCGCCGCCGATTTCGAAGCGCTGGTGATCGATTATATCGAGAAGCGCTATGGACGCGGTTCTCAAGCGGCCGAATAGGGATTTCTTCCCAATTTGGCCTCATTCCAAGGTAACAAGCGGTTTTCCGCCATCGAGAGAAGCCTGAACGCCATGTTGAAAAAGATTGTTGCCGTTTCTGTTGTTGCCAGCATGCTTTCCGCCTGCACGACCACGAACCCCTATACGGGTGAGCAGCAGATGTCGAAGACATCGGGCGGCGCACTTCTCGGGGCTACGGTGGGTGCGCTTGGTGGTCTGGCGGTCGGCCATGACGCCAATTCGCGACGCAATGCTGCGCTGATCGGTGCAGGCATCGGTGCGCTCGGTGGTGGTCTGATCGGCAATTACATGGACCAGCAGGAAGCGCAGCTTCGCGCCGAACTGCAGGGAACCGGCGTTTCGGTGACGCGCGCGGGCGATCGCATCATTCTCAACATGCCGTCGAACATTACCTTCGCTACGGATCAGGATGAGGTGCGTCCGGAATTCTACCGCACGCTTGATTCCGTCGTGATCGTTCTCAACAAGTTCAACAAGACGATGATCGACATCAACGGCCATACCGACTCGACCGGGGGTGCCGCCTATAACCAGGGTCTTTCGGAACGTCGCGCCATGTCGGTGGCCGGTTATCTCGGCAGCCAGGGTGTGGACCAGCGCCGTGTTTCGGCCATGGGCTTTGGCATGTCGCAGCCGATCGCGCCGAACAATACGGAAGCCGGTCGCGCCCAGAACCGCCGCGTCGAAATCCAGATTGCGCCGATCCGCCAGTAACGCGGTTTACATCGCTTCTTCAAATGACAACGCCGCTTTTCAGGGCGGCGTTTGACTGCTGACAAAGTTCGAAAACCTCTCTCTTCGTCATGGTCGGGCTTGACCCGACCATCCATGATTCTTCGAGACTGTGGATCCTCGGGTCAAGCCCGAGGATGACGGTAGTGGGGAGGCAAGGTTTGTAATCAACCTTATGCCGCCTTGAGTGTGTTTTAACGCAATTCCTGACGCGAAACCGGTTCTCACTTTCGCTGGACTTGCTTTCGGGGCGGCGTTTGGCGTTGATGACGACCCCTGCCGAGCATCATTTGGGCAGGACGGTTCTCGAATTCCCTTCTCCCCGTTTGCGGGGAGAAGGTCGCGGCAGCGGGATGAGGGGCGGAAATGTTGCGCCAACTCAAATTCTTAAATGGCTCTACCCGTGGCTTTGCCCCTCACCCCAACCCTCTCCCTGCCAAGCGGGGCGAGGGGGAAGAGAGGCTGGATCAGGTGAGAATGTCGTCGAGCGCAGAGATCAGCCGGGCGCATTCGGACTCGGTGCCAATCGAGATGCGCAGGAAATCGGCAATGCGCGGCTTGGCGAAATGGCGCACCAGAACGGCGCGTTCGCGAAGGGCGGTTGCCAGCGCCTTGCCCTCATGGCCGGGCTTGCGGGCAAAGACGAAATTGGCCTGTGACGGCAGAACCTCGAACCCGCGTGCTTCCAGATCCGCCACCAGCTTTTCGCGAATGGCGATCAGTCGGTCGCGGTGGCTCATAAACCATGCATCATCCTCCACCGAAGCCTGCGCGGCAGCCTGTGCCAGCCGGTCGAGCGGGTAGGAGTTGAAACTGTCCTTCATTCGCTCCAGCGCCTCGATCAACGGGCGGCGGGCGACCGCATAGCCAACGCGCATGCCTGCCAGCGAGCGCGACTTGGAGAAGGTGCGGATAACGATGATATTCTCATGCGTGGCGATCAGCGGAATGGCCGTCTCGCCGCCGTAATCCACATAGGCCTCGTCAATGGCGACCACCTGATCGGGGTGTTGGGTCGCCAGCGCCGCGATGGCCTTGAGCGGCAGGCCGATGCCGGTCGGGGCATTGGGGTTCGGCAGGATGATCGCGCCGCACGGACCGGCATAGTCTTCGACGCGAATGGTAAAGTCGTCCGCCAGCGGGATCGTCTTCGTCTCAATGTCGAAGAGTTTGCTGTAGGTCGGATAGAAACTGTAGGTGATGTCCGGGTAGAGGAGCGGCGCATCGTGCTTCAGGAGGCCGGCAAAAAGGAAGGCCAGCACCTCGTCCGAGCCATTGCCCAGAAACACCTCATCCGGGGAAACACCATGATAGGCGGCGATGGTCTGGCGCAGTTTCGTGGCCGAAGGATCGGGGTAGCGGCGCAGATCATCGGTGGCGGCGGTATGGATCGCCTCCAGCACGCGCGGCGACGGTCCCCAGGGGTTTTCGTTGGTGTTGAGCTTGACCAGATCCTGAATGACCGGCTGTTCACCAGCCACATAGGGTTCCAGAGAGGCAACCAGCGGCGACCAGAATTTGCTCACGTCAGTTCTTCCTGTTGGCGACGAAATGGGCGGCTTCGATCAGCGTTGCGGCCCGCTCGCCATAGGGGGCGAGGAGGGTGGTTGCTTCCTCGATCAACCGCGAGAGTTCGGCTTCAGCCCAGGCCTGCCCTTTGAGGGCAACCAGCGTGCCCTTGCCGCGGGCGGCGTCCTTGCCGGTGGCCTTGCCCATGGTTTCCGGGTCCGCCGTCAGATCGAGAAGGTCATCGGCAATCTGGAAGGCGCGGCCGATGATTTCGCCGAAGCGGCGCATGCGCTTGCGGTCTTCCACCGAGGCGGCGGAGAGAATGGCCCCGGCTTCGCAGGCAAAGCGAATGAGCGCGCCAGTCTTCATGGCCTGCAGGGTAATGATGCCGGCTTCGTCGGGCTGATGCTTCTCGGCGGCGAGATCCAGCGCCTGACCGCCGACCATGCCGCCCATACCCGCGGCGCGCGACAAAGCAAGTACAAGCGCCACCTTGTCGCGGTCGGCGAGCGGCGTTTCCGGAGCGGCAATGATGTCGAAGGCGAGCGTCAAAAGCGCGTCACCGGCGAGAATCGCGGTCGCCTCGTCAAAGGCGATGTGGACGGTCGGCTGGCCACGGCGAAGATCATCGTCATCCATGGCGGGAAGATCGTCGTGCACCAGTGAATAGCAATGCAGGCATTCCAGTGCGGCGCCAACGCGGGAAGCGGCCAGCGCACTGCCGCCGAACACGGCGGCGCTTTCCACAACGAGGAAGGGCCTGAGGCGCTTGCCCCCGTTTAAAACGCCGTGGCGCATGGCGGCCAGAAGGCGGTCCGGGCGGACGATTTCGTCGGCCAAGGCCTCGTTGGCAAGAATGTGTTCCAGAAGCTGCCCGATACCGGCTGCCCGGTTGCGCAGGCGCTGTTCAAAGGTCTGTGCGGTCGTCATGCCCCGTTCTTTGGCATGGCGTGGCGGTCCTTGCAACGGGAAAGCGCCTTCGGGCTCTGGCCTTGCCGCAAGAGCCGGGCTATTTGTGACTTTCGGGATCAATCAAGCTGGATGGTGGCGTGGAAGGCGGCGAGGAGGCGGAACGGATGGGCGAGAAGGGGCCGCTAAACTGGCGTCGTATCCTCGTCTGGCCGAAAGGACGTTTGCGCACCGTTCTGATCGGTGTCGGCTGCTTCGTTCTCGTGCCCTACGTGCTGATCTTTTTCTACGCCATTCCCTTCGTGCGGCCCGTTTCCACACTCATGCTGGCCGATCTCGCCCTGTTGCGCGGCTATGACCGGCAATGGGTGGATCTGGAGGATATTTCGCCCAATCTGGTGCGGGCGGTGATGATGTCGGAAGACGGGCAATATTGCTTTCACGCGGGCGTCGACTGGGGGCAGATGCGCGGTGTGGTGACGGATGCGCTGGATGGCGAGGCGACGCGCGGGGCAAGCACCATCCCGATGCAGACGGCCAAGAACCTTTTCCTGTGGAACGGGCGTTCCTTCCTGCGCAAGGCGCTGGAACTGCCGCTTGCGATGTTTGCCGATGGCATCTGGTCGAAGCGGCGCACCATGGAAATCTATCTCAACGTTGCAGAATGGGGGCCGGGCATCTACGGCATCGAGGCGGCGTCGCGCTATTATTTCAAGGTCCCGGCTTCAAAGCTCAGTTTGCGACAGGCAACGTTGCTGGCCGTTTCCTTGCCCAACCCGATTCTGCGCAAGGCCTCCAAGCCGACGCGCAACATGAGCCGTCTTGCACCGCTCATCGAACGGCGGGTGCGAACATCAGGTGATTACGTCACCTGCATTTATGGGTGAGATTTCAAGAATTCATTGGATGGGTTGAGGGTGCTGCTGTTTAGTTCGTTGACGCAACACAGAGGTATTTCATGGAGAAGCTCGTTCTTTACATCGGCAACCGCAATTACTCATCGTGGTCGATGCGGGCGTGGATGGCGCTTGAAGGCTCAGGCATTCCTTTTGAGGATGTGCTGATCCCGTTTGATTTTGCGGCAGGCAACCCCGAGATCAAAGCCATTTCACCGACAGGGCTGGTGCCTTTTCTCAGGCATGGCACTGTGACCGTCTGGGAAACGCTATCGATTATCGAATATGCGGCCGAGCTTTTTCCGGATGCCGGTGTGTGGCCAAAGGATCGTGAAGCCCGTTCGCTGGCGCGCTCCATTTCAGCGGAAATGCATGCGGGCTTTCGGGCGCTGCGCGGGGCCTGCCCCATGAATATGCGACGGACGCCCGGCAAGATCGACCTTCCGGATGGCGTGGTGCGCGATGTGGCCCGTATCGAAGCAATCTGGCGGGATTGTCTGGCCAAGTCCGGCGGCCCCTTTCTCTTCGGGGCCTTTTCGGCGGCGGATGCGATGTTCGCGCCGGTGGTCAGCCGGTTTGAAACCTACGCGCTTGACGTTTCTCAAAAGACGCAGGATTACATGGCGACGATGATGGCCCACCCGGCCTGGGTGAAGTGGCGGGACATGGCGCTTGCCGAGCCCTGGGTCGTGCCGGAGGACGAGCCTTGAGCCTTCCAAGTGGTCGCATGGGATACACCTGATGACAAGGGTGGAAAAAATCACGTGCGGGGACTGGTCAAAGGCCAAGGCAGCATGTATAAGCGCGCCAAATTCCCGGATCGACAAGGCTAGTTTTCCGGCAGTCACTGCTGCAGGCCTTCGTTCCGAACGTCAATTGGAGTATCGAAAATGGCTGTACCGAAAAGAAAAACGAGCCCGTCCAAGCGCGGTATGCGCCGTTCCGCCGATGCGCTGAAGGCTCCGACCTACGTTGAAGACAAGAATTCCGGCGAACTGCGCCGTCCGCACCATGTCGATCTGAAGACCGGCATGTATCGCGGCCGTCAGGTTCTGACGCCGAAGGAAAGCGCATAATCGCGCTTTGCCGATTGAATTGAAAAGGCCGCCTTTCGGGCGGCCTTTTTCGTTTCTGAATGGATTAAACGCCGGCGGGCTCCTCTTCCCGCCGGCGTTTTGATGTCAAAGACGGTCGAGCCGTTCCTGCAGCGTGCGGAACTGGGCGCGAAGATCTTCAATGTCGCGCAGGTCGGCGCGGCGGTTCTGACGGCGGGTCGCACGGAAGGCCGGGTGGAAGGTTTCGGCGGTGCGTCGCGCCTCATCCTCGATTTCACTGGCCGTACCATTTTCGGCGGCGCGTTCCGCAAGGCGCGAGCGCTGCTCGGTAAAGGCCTGCATGGCGTGATCGAGAAAAGCGGGCAGAACCAGTTCGTTGCCGCGGTCGCCATAAGCGGCAATCAGACGGCGCAGAAAATCATGCGAAAGCATGGCATTGCCGCCCGAGGTTTCCTGCTCGAAAACGATCTGCGTCAGAACGGTCTGGGTAATATCCTCGCCGGTCCGGGCATCAAGAACGGAGAACTCCTCTTTTCTCCGCACCATTTTTGCCAGATCGTCCAGCGTCACATACGAACTCGTTGCCGTGTTATAAAGGCGGCGGTTCGCGTATTTCTTGACTATGGTCGCGTCAACGGGTTTGGCCATTCTGTTTCCTCCCAAATGGTCAATATTTCCTCTTCCCGTTGTCAGACTACGCCCAAATCAGCCTTGCTGACAATCAATTTGTGCGTCGCAGCAGCTTGGGGCGGCGAGGAAGCACCAGTTTTCCCCGCAATGAAGTGGACCCCTTTCGCTCGAGCGAAAAACAGGATATGAGCGCGGCAAATGAACGCGGCGCTTATACTCCCGCTTGCGCCCCAGCCCCAGAGATTTGTTCCCATGCAGCTTCGCAACATTGCGATCATCGCGCACGTTGACCACGGTAAAACCACCCTCGTTGACGAACTCCTCAAGCAGTCCGGCTCGTTCCGCGAGAACCAGCGCGTCATGGAACGCGTGATGGATTCCAACGACCTCGAAAAGGAACGCGGCATTACCATTCTTGCCAAGGCGACCTCCATCGAGTGGAAGGACACCCGCATCAACATCGTGGACACGCCCGGCCACGCCGACTTCGGCGGCGAAGTGGAACGTATCCTCTCGATGGTGGACGGCGCGATCGTTCTGGTCGACTCTTCCGAAGGCCCGATGCCGCAGACGAAGTTCGTGGTGTCCAAGGCCCTCAAGGTTGGCCTTCGTCCGATTGTCGCGATCAACAAGATCGACCGTCCGGATGGCCGCCACGAGGAAGTCATCAACGAAGTGTTCGATCTCTTCGCCGCGCTTGACGCCACCGACGAACAGCTCGACTTCCCGATTCTTTACGGTTCGGGCCGCGATGGCTGGATGAACGTGAACCCGGAAGGCCCGAAGGAAGATGGTCTTGCACCGCTTCTCGACCTCGTTCTGAAGCACGTCCCGGCGCCGACCGTCGAAGAAGGTCCGTTCCGCATGATCGGCACCATTCTGGAAGCCAACCCCTTCCTGGGCCGTATCATCACCGGTCGCATCGCCTCCGGTTCGATCAAGCCGAACCAGGCCGTCAAGGTTCTCGGTCAGGATGGCAAGCTCATCGAGCAGGGCCGTATTTCCAAGATCCTCGCCTTCCGCGGTATCGAGCGCACGGCGATTGAAGATGCACAGGCTGGCGACATCGTCGCTATCGCCGGTCTGTCCAAGGGCACGGTTGCCGACACGTTCTGCGATCCGTCCGTGACGGAACCGATGACCGCGCAGCCGATCGACCCGCCGACGGTCACCATGTCCTTCATCGTCAATGACTCGCCGCTGGCCGGTACCGAAGGTGACAAGGTGACGAGCCGCGTCATCCGCGACCGCCTGTTCAAGGAAGCCGAAGGCAATGTGGCGCTGAAGATCGAAGAAGCCGAAGGCAAGGATTCGTTCTACGTGTCCGGTCGCGGCGAATTGCAGCTGGCCGTTCTCATCGAAACCATGCGCCGCGAAGGCTTCGAACTGGCCGTTTCGCGTCCGCGCGTGGTGATGCACAATGACGAGACGACCGGCCAGCTGATGGAGCCGATCGAAGAAGTCGTGATCGACGTGGATGAAGAACATTCCGGCGTCGTGGTGCAGAAGATGTCCGAGCGCAAGGCTGAAATGGCCGAGCTTCGTCCGTCGGGCGGCAATCGCGTCCGTCTGGTGTTCTTTGCGCCGACCCGCGGCCTCATCGGCTACCAGTCGGAACTTCTGACCGACACGCGCGGCACGGCCATCATGAACCGCCTGTTCCACGACTATCAGCCCTATAAGGGTCCGATCTCCGGTCGTACCAACGGCGTTCTCCTGTCGAACGGTTCGGGCGAAGCTGTCGCTTACGCCATGTTCAACCTGGAAGATCGTGGCCCGATGATCATCGAGCCGGGTGAGAAGGTCTATCAGGGCATGATCATCGGCATTCACAGCCGTGATAACGACCTTGAAGTGAACGTTCTCAAGGGCAAGCAGCTCACCAACATCCGCGCTGCCGGCAAGGATGAAGCCGTCAAGCTGACCCCGCCGATCCGCATGACGCTTGACCGCGCGCTTTCGTGGATTCAGGACGACGAGCTGATGGAAGTGACGCCGAAGTCGCTGCGCCTGCGCAAGCTCTACCTCGATCCGAATGATCGCAAGCGTTTCGAAAAGTCCAAGATGGCCTGATCGATTTGCCAAACATCAAGACCCCGGCTTAAGGCCGGGGTTTTTGTTTGTGGGTTGGTCCTGCTGGGGCTTGCCGCAATGGTTAAAAGACGCTTAACGTTGACCGTCTCCCATGATGTGGGGACCCACCGTGCGATTTTTTTTAGTTTCCGCGCGGTCTGGAACGGTCGGAGCGGGCGTTATGACGACGTTGACCATCGATGTGCGGCGGGCGAACCCGCAGGATGCCCGGGCGATCTCAGAGACGCACCGTGCATCATGGCATCATGCCTATGCCGGGCTTATCCCGCATCGTCCGCTGACGCGCATGATCGAGCGCCGCCGTGAAGACTGGTGGCGCAAAGCAACGCGCGGTCCTGCGACGCTTCTGGTCGCGGATGTGGCCGGTACGATTGCCGGTTACGCGACGCTTGGCGACAATCGCGCCCGTGGCCTGCCGCAAGAAGGCGAGATTTACGAGCTTTATCTTCGCCCCGAATATCAGGGCATCGGCCTTGGACACACGCTGTTCAACGAAGGGCGTCGCCTCTTGAAGTCGCTCGGTTGCAACGGTCTTGTCGCCTGGTGCCTTGAGGACAGCGAGAATGCGCAGCGCTTTTTCCGCTCGCAGGGCGGGCGTGATGTTGTCGAAGGCATGGAAGATTTTGACGGCGTTTCGCTGAAAAAGCTCGGCTTCGTCTGGCCTTAAGTCTCATACTGTAAAGGCGTTGCATTGGCGGAGGAAAGTCTTTATCCAATCGCCAACACAACCAGCTTTGCAGGGGCTTAACATGCGTATTGATGCAATCGAGATTGGCACTAACCCGCCGGAAGACGTGAACGTCATCATCGAAGTGCCGGTTGGCGGTCAGCCGATCAAGTACGAAATGGACAAGGAAGCCGGCGCTCTGGTCGTTGACCGCTTCCTCTACACGCCGATGGCTTATCCGGGCAATTACGGCTTCGTGCCGCACACGCTGTCGGAAGATGGCGACCCGGTCGACGTTCTCATCTGCAACACCCGTCCGCTGATCCCGGGCTGCGTGATCAAGGCTCGCCCGATCGGCGTTATGGTCATGGAAGACGATGGTGGCAAGGACGAGAAGATCCTCGCCGTTCCGGTGCAGAAGCTGACGCGCCGCTACGACCACGTGAAGAACTACACCGACCTGCCGGACATCACGCTGAAGCAGATCGAGCACTTCTTCGAACACTACAAGGATCTGGAACCCGGCAAGTGGGTGAAGATCGCTGGCTGGCAGGACGTCAACGTCGCCAAGCAGCTGATCGTTGAAGCCATCGAGCGCGCCAAGAAGGAAAAGAAGGGCTAAACCAGCCCTTCAAGCCGTCTGATAATATCCTCCGGGTCGCCATCGATCCGGAGGATTTTTTGTCTGGCCGTATCGCCGGACAGAAGTTCAAAGGATGATTTTGGCAGCCCAAGGGCTTTGGCCAACGCGACAATCATGGCCTTGTTGGCCTTGCCCTTTTCGGGCACGGCGCTGACGCGCATCTTCAACCGAACATCGCCATTGGCATCGGCCTCTATGCCATCCACAGCATCACGCCCGCTATTCGGGGTCAACCGAACGGCCAGGCGCACATAACCTTCCAGCTTTTGCCAGGGGCGCGTCACGCGACGAGCGGGTAAAGCGTCGTCCAGAGGAAGGTGCGCAGGAAGAAGATGATCACCAGAACGACGATGGGCGAAATATCAATGCCGCCCAGGTTCGGCAGCACACGACGGATCGGGGCCAGCACCGGCTCGGTGACGTTGAACAGGAATCGCCCGATGCTGTTTACGAACTGGTTCGACGAGTTGATGATGTTGAAGGCGTAGAGCCAAGAGAAGACGGCGCTGCCGATCAGAACCCAAGTATAAAGGTTCAACACCAGATCGATCGTCTGAAACAGGGCTAACATGCAAATCTCCGTTTTTGGCACCGCCACATGCGAAGGCGAACTGGCTTTGCGGGCGTTGCTGCAGTTGACAAACATGTAGACATTGGCGACTTAACGGACAAGCCCCGCTAGGTTGTCGATGTGCATGATGTTTGATGGCGGGACGCAACGCCTTTCCCGAACGGACCCGCCATGAGTCTTTCCTCCGCGCAGGACAATCGTTTTGCGGCCTTTCGCCATCGCTCTTATGTACTGTTTTTCTCGGCGCGCTTTCTGGCAGCCTTCGCGACGCAGATCATCAGCGTGGCGGTCGGTTGGCAGATGTATGAGGTGACGGGTAACACCCTCTATCTTGGTCTGATCGGTCTTTTCCAGTTTCTGCCGTCGCTGCTCCTCATTCTGGTCACCGGAACGGTCGCCGACCGTTACAATCGCCGCCTGATCGTTGGCCTGTGCATGGGTCTGGCAGCGCTGTGTGCCGGTGCGATGCTGGCCATTACCATCAGCGGTGCCTTCGTGCCGTGGCTGGTGTTTGCTATCCTGCTGGTGTTCGGTATCGAGCGCGCCTTCATGGGGCCTGCCGTCCAGTCGCTCGGTCCCAATCTGGTGCCGACGGAGGACCTGCCCAATGCCGTGGCGTGGAACTCGTCCTCCTGGCAGGCGGCATCGATCCTCGGGCCGGTTGCAGGCGGCCTCCTCTATGGTCTGAGCGCGGTTGTGGCCTATAGCACCGCCTTTGCGTTCATGGCGCTCGGTGCGCTCCTGATCTTTCTTATTCCCAAGCCGCAGGCACGCACGACATCGCGTGCCATCAGCCTTGAAACCATTCTGGCCGGGTTCCGCTTCATCTTTGCCGAAAAGGTGGTTCTGGGGGCCATATCCCTTGACCTCTTCGCCGTACTGCTGGGCGGCGCGGTGGCCTTGATGCCGGTCTTTGCCAAGGATGTGTTGACGCTTGGGCCGTGGGGGCTCGGTCTTCTGCGGGCCGCACCCGGGATCGGGGCGATTGCCGTCGCGCTTTTCCTCGCCAGCTACCCGATCAAGCACCATGCGGGTGTCATCATGTTTGTCGGTGTGGCGTTCTTCGGCGCGGCAACGGTGATGTTCGGCCTGTCCGAAACGGGCTGGATCTCGATTGCGGCGCTCATGCTGCTCGGCGCGTCCGACATGATCTCCGTCTATGTGCGCGAAACGCTTCTGGCCTTGTGGACGCCGGATGAGGTGCGCGGGCGGGTGAATGCCGTCAACATGGTGTTCGTCGGGGCGTCGAACGAGTTGGGCGAGTTCCGGGCCGGAACCATGGCGCATGCGATTGGGGCCGTGCCTGCGGTCATTCTGGGCGGGGTCGGAACCATTGCGGTTGCTGCCGTCTGGGCTGGCCTTTTCCCGACGCTGCGGCGCATCGACAATCTTGAAGCGCCGACGCGGTAAAGCGGGTCAGGCGTTCGACGGCTCTTTCTTCTCGAACACCTGATCGAGAAACTCACCGAGCCATGCCCGCAATGGCGCGTCGAACATCATGCGACCTTCGAGATGTTCCGAGCCGCGCTGCGCATTCGGCATGGTGAAGCGGCTTGCGCCGCGCACGATCCAGCTCTGCATCATGGCGCGGGTCAATTCGGCGTGGAACTGGATGCCGTAGGCGTTTTCGCCGTAGCGATAGGCCTGATTGGGGTAGGCATCGCCTTCCGCCAGAAGCTTGGCGCCGTGCGGCAGGTCAAACCCTTCCCGGTGGAAATGATAGACCATCTGTGGCCAGCGCATCATCTGGCGTCCGTGCTCGGTGCTGCGCAACCGATACCAGCCGATTTCCGTCAGGCCATCCGGGTGGGAGGCGACGCGGGCTCCCAGATGGCGGGCGAGCATTTGCGCGCCGAGACAAATGCCGAGAAAGGGGCGGTTTTCCTTCAGGGGAACCTTCAGCCAATCGGTTTCCGCCCGCACGTAGTCATGCGGATCATTGGCGCTCATCGGGCCGCCGAAAATCACGGCGCCGGAATGGGCGGCGAGCGTCGAAGGCAGGCTGTCGCCCAGCGCCGGGCGGCGAATATCAAGCGGATAGCCTTTGGCAGACAGGATTTGGCCGACACGACCGGGACTTGAGCGCTCCTGATGCAGCACGATCAGCATCGGAGCGCGTTTCGCTCGGGGTTCGGCGCTTTGCGGCATGATATCCCTATTCCCCGGCCCCGTTGGAGGCCTCTTCCTCACGGCGGCGCGCTTCTGCTTCCTGCCGCTGCATGATGCGTTCGCGACCTGAGACGCCGAGAAGATCGGTGACGCGCCAGACGATATGGTCTTCCATTTCGTTGCGGTCGCCATCGGCATAGGTGATGTCCCAGAGGAAACCGACCAATGCCACCTTTTCCTCTTCCGCGAGGGCGCGATTAATGATCGAGGTGAAGCGGTAATAATCGACCGCCTCGCTCTCGGCATCTTCGCCCGCCTTGACCACCGCGGCGAGCGTTTCATCCGTCAGCTTGTAATGCTCCTTCATAAGCCGTTCGAGCTGGGCGCGCTCGGCATCGTCAATGCGGCCATCGGCGCGCATGATCTGGATGCAAAGGGCTGCCACCGCCACACGCGGATCATCGGGCGCGAAGGTATTGGCCGGGCTTTCGCCCGACAAGGTTTTCAGGAAGCCCTGCAATGTTTCCCACATGGGCGCACCTCAGTAGAGTGGCAGTCGGGTCTTGTCGCCCGGTGCTTCGGGTTCAATCGTCTTGACGCCCGGATCATCCGGCGGACGACCGAAGAAGGGCTCAACCTCGACCGGCTTAGCGGGCGCGGATGTTGGCGTCTCAGTCTTGACCGGCTGGGGCGGTGTGGGGGTGATGACCTTCACGGGTGCGGGGCTATCGGGTGCCACATGCGGATCGGCAGCCATGGTCTGCTTGACGCCCGGATCATCCGGCGCATGGCCGAAGAAGGGAACAACGCCGAGCTTCTTGTCGGGAACGGCGGTGGACGCCGCAGGCTCCAGCACCGGATCGGGCCGGATGATCAGCGGTTCTTTTTCGGTGTTCGGGGATGAAGCCGGTGCGGCTGCGGCTGCAGCCGGTTCCGCCTTCGCTTTCACATCCACGGGCGGCAGCGTTGCAAAGGCTTCCTCGGCGCGGGCGAGGCTTCCTTCTTCCACCGGGCCGGCGATCTGGCCGAAGGGCATTTTCCAGACGAAAGCATCCAGTTTGCCGGTGACCGGCGAGACGGGCAGCCATTTGTCAGAAACGGTGCCTTCGGCAACCCAGGCCGGATCGCGCGGGGCTTTCAAGGCCTGCGCCATCCAGTGGCGGATGCGGCCTGCATCGCCCGTGTCGGCTTCCTCGATATCGGCCAAAAGCAGGAAGACGCCTTCGCGTGGTTCAATGCGGGCAGCGGCCTCGGCCTTTTCGCGGGCCTTGGCAAAGTCGCGGGTGGAAAGGGCAGCGCCTGCCACCGCAATCAGGGATTCCACATGGTTCGGGCGCAGCGATTGCAAGCGCTCGGCCCGCTTCAGGCGGTCAGCGGCGCTGTCCCCGCCCCGAGCACGCACGTATAGCTCGGCAATCTGCGGGTTGGGATCAAGCTTCCAGACCTGTTCCAGCACAGAGGCCGCCTTGCGCAGGTTGTTTTCGCGCAGATAGCCTTCGGCGGCGATGAGGGCTGCGGGCACGAAGCTCTTTTCAAGCTTCAGCGCCTGCGTTGCCAGATCGCGGGCGAGCGCCGGGTCTTTCTCCAGAACCTCACCCGCACGCGCCGAAAGCAGCACAGCCTTCAATCGGCTTGCCTCGCCCTTGGGCAGCACATGGGCGGCCTTCTGGCGATCAAGAAGATCAAGGGCGGCCTGCCAGCGGCCGGACTGGGCATGATATTCAAGCGTCGCTTCGGCGGCCCAGGGCAGATAGGGCGCGGCTTCGGCGGCCTTTTCGGCATATTGGCGGGCCGCTTCATTGGCCCCCAGACGGCGCGCCTCGACATAGAGACCGCGAAGGCCGAGTTCGCGCGTTTCCGGATCGTTGGCCATGGCCTCATATTTGGCGCGGGCGTCGTCGTAGCGGCCTTCGGCCAGAGCGGCCTGCGCATCGAGAAGCAGGATCAACGGCTCCTGATCGGCGCGCAGCAGACCGCGCGAACGCGCTGCCATCTTGCGGG
This sequence comes from Pseudomonadota bacterium, assembly GCA_020161665.1. Classification (GTDB taxonomy): domain Bacteria; phylum Pseudomonadota; class Alphaproteobacteria; order Rhizobiales; family Rhizobiaceae; genus Ectorhizobium. The sequence goes on from JAIUPA010000004.1 coordinate 44,318, forward strand.
CCAGAAGGGCATTGCCGGCACCTGCAGCAATCAGGCCGGTCGAAAGGGCCTGATAGCCACGGTCGCGCTTGCGGGCGCGGAAATAGCGGCGCACCGAATGCGGCGAGGTCCAGATGGTGCGCAGCAGCCACCAGCCGATGAAAAGCACGGCGATGGTGCTGGCCAGAATGCTGGCGGCAACCATCAGGCTCATTTCGATCAACTGGCCCTGCCAGACGATGGAAAGCATGCCGGGACGATCCGCCAGCCAGGAGAAGCCGAAGCCGATGGCCAGAACAATAACGGCGTAGCCGAGTAACTTGATCATGGTGTCTCCTCCGCCTTCAGTTTCCGGCAGCGCCGATGACGGCGTCCTTGAGGGTTGCGCCCACCAGCTTGTCGATTTCGATGCGGGCCGTCAGGGCCGCGCCATAGGCGGGGGCCGCAGCGCGGCCTTCCTCGGGCAGCTTGTTCCATTCGGCCAATGCCGTTTCGAAATCACCGGATTTCAGGGCCTGTTCGGAGCGGGCAATAAAGGCGGCGGGGGTTTCGCCTTCAACCTGGCCCACCGGGCGGACCTTGACGAGCGAAAGCGCGCTCGACCACAGGCGTTCGCCGATGCCCTGATTGGGATCAGGCTTGTTCAGCGCCGAAAGCACGGCGTCGGCAGAGGCGGGGAAATCGGCCACCAGTTCGGCGCGGGTCGGCACACCCTTTTCCGCGTAGGTCTTGAGGCTTGCAACGCCCGGATCATCCCCGGCGACGCCCGCATAGGTTTCCAGTTCGGTGACAAAGCTGCCACCGCGATCAATCGCGGCCTTCAGGCCCGAAGCGGCAATGGCACGCGCGACCGCATTCTTCTGCTTGGGGTCCTTCACCTCGGCCTCGACGCTTTGCAGGCGGTCGAGCAGGCTTGTCTGCATGGACTGCTGCTTCTCATCGCTATTGGCGAAAATGCCCTGAATGCGGGCAAGTTCCGCCTCGACAGCCGCCAGCTTTTCGGCAATCGGAGCCACATCGGCCGCGTTGCCACCCGAAGACGGGGCCGGGGCGGCCTCAAGCGCGGCCAGGCGCTTTTCAAAGGCCTTGATGTCAATGGCGGGCGGGGTGATCGCCAGCGTTTCGATTTTCGCCTTGAGGGCGGCGATTTCGGCTTGCGTCGCGCCGGCGCCATCGCTGCTGCCGGAAAGGCTGGTCGATGTGGCGCCGACCGACGGCAGGTAACCGGCATATTGCATGGCACCGGCACCGGCCAGTGAAACGAGGCCGCCCAGAATGCCTGCAGCCAGCGCGCCGGAAAGGGACGTTCCCGATTTCTGGGGGGTGGCGGCTGCCGGTGCAGGGGCGGGAGCAGGGGCCACGGCAGGGGCTTCTTCTTCTGCCGGCTTTTCTTCAGCCATCACCTCGGCGCTGGCGAGTTCGTCTGCCTTTTCCTCTTCCAGGATCGGTGCTGGGCTTTCGCTTCCTTCGATGACAGCGCCTTCGATGATGGGCGCTGTGCTTTCATCGGCCACAGTTTCCGTGGTGACCTCTTCGACCACAGCCTCGATGTTGTCCGGTTCGACCGACGATGCCGGTTCAGCAGTAGGGCCGGTTTTTCCGGCTCTGGAACGGCGGGGCGATTTTTCCGATACCATCGTGACTTCCTCATCTTGCACGCCGCTTGTCCCGCACCGATTGCGCGGGCCAGCGACCGTTCCTCTTACGTTGAAACCTAGTCAGGGAATCTGGCGAAGGAAAGGGGCTGGATCAATTTTGCGACGAAGGATGGGCGAGAAGCTTCAGAAGAGAGGCCTCATCCGGTGCTTCGGCTATGCGGATCAACGGCGAGAAATGCGGCGGTACAGCCGATGCCGCCTTGGCGCTGATGCAGATGAACAGGGTGCGGGAAAATCTGTCGGGTTGTTCAAATACGGAGGAAAGCCGGAAAAAGCGCTGGGCGCTTTCCTGTGAATAGAGAAGAACGGCTTGCGGCGGGTTTTCCAGCAGGGCATGCAGCGCGGATTTGTCCGGCTCGATGGCGTCCATGCGGTAAGCCTCGATCACATCCATGGGGATGTTTTCTGCGGCAAGGACCGCTTCCAGATCGGGTGATCGCGGCGATCCCGCCATATAGGTCAGCGGCGCGATGTGGGGGGTGCTGGCGAAGTCACCTGCAATCAGGGCGGCGAGCGAAAGGCCGGTGCCTTCAGCCGCGTGCACATCGGTAAAACCGGCAGCGCGGGCGGCCTTGGCGGTTGCTTCGCCCACGGCATAAAGGCGACGTTGAAAGGGCGTTTCAGGACTGTTTTCAAGGCCACGCAGCGCTTCGGCGCTGGTGATGACGAAGGCACCTTTGGCGTTCTCAAGGGCCGCCTTGATCGCCGCTTGATCATGGATGGCGCGGGCCAGCGGCAAAAGAACCGGGGTGTGACCGAGCGCGGCAAGCTTGGCAGCGGTCTTTTCCGCTGAAGGGCTTGCTCGCGTCACCAGCACACGCATCGGTTCCATCCTTGTGGTTGGGTTCAGGTCCAGCCTTCGAAGAAGCCGGGGCCAGCGGCCTCCTTGACCATTTCGCCCGCTCTTGCCCCGATCTCGGTTGCCTTGAGGCGCGGGCCGGTCAGTTCCACCTCGTGGGCCTTGGTGCCATCCGGCGTGAGGATCATGCCGTGGAAGGTCAGCGTGTCGCCATCGATCTGGGCGTAGCCGGCAATCGGCGTGCGGCAGGAGCCATCCAGCGTCGCCAGAAAGGCGCGCTCGCAGGAGACCGCATCAAACGTATCGCGGTCGTTGATCGCGGCCAAAAGATCATTGACGCGGGTGTCGCCGATGCGGCTTTCGATGCAGATGGCACCTTGTGCCGGTGCGGGCGGAAAATCGCGCGGATCGAGAAGGGCGGTCGGCACATCCTCACGACCCAGACGGCGAAGGCCGGCATAGGCGAGAAGTGTGGCATCCACCTGTCCCTCGTTCAACTTGCGCAGGCGCGTGTCGACAAGGCCCCGGAAGATGACGACATTGATGTCCGGGCGCAGCCTGCGGATAAGGGCCTGACGGCGCAGCGACGACGAGCCGATGGTGGCTCCTTGCGGCAATTCCATCAAGGTGGGGGCGGTGCGTCCGACAAAGGCGTCGCGCACATCTTCGCGCGGCAGGTAGGTGGACAGATAAAGGCCTTCCGGCAGAACCGTCGGCATGTCCTTGGAGGAGTGGACGGCGAAATCGAGATCGCCGGAGAGAAGCCCGTCTTCCAGTTCCTGGGTGAACAGGCCCTTGCCCCCGATTTCCGAAAGGGCGCGGTCGGTGATGCGGTCGCCGGTGGTCGACAGCACGACGATTTCAAACATCGCCTCGTTGAGACCATGGGCGGCTATCAGCCGGTCACGCGTTTCATAGGCCTGAGCCAGTGCCAGCGGCGAACCGCGCGTTCCGATCCTGAAAGGTTTTGTTTGCATCCGCGTCAATCCGTTGTTACCGGAACTTCCGTAGCCAGCTTTTGGCGCCACCGCAACCATTGAAGACAATCCATGAGCAAGCCCCTGCGCATCCTCGGAATCGAGACAAGCTGCGATGAAACGGCGGCCGCTGTTTTGGCGCGCCATGCGGATGGGCGCGGCGAAATCCTTGGCGAAGTGGTGTTTTCGCAGCTGGACGAGCACAGCCTTTATGGGGGCGTGGTTCCGGAAATTGCGGCACGTGCCCATGTGGAGGCTCTGGACGGGTTGATTGCCGAGGCCCTTTCCCGCGCGAATATGTCGCTTTCCGAGGTGGATGCGATTGCCGCGACGGCGGGGCCGGGCCTCATCGGCGGGCTGATTGTCGGACTGATGACCGGAAAGGCGCTGGCGCGGGCCACCGGCAAGCCACTTTATGCAGTCAACCATCTCGAAGGTCATGCGCTGACGGCGCGGCTGACCGACCATCTCGAATTCCCCTTCCTGATGCTGCTCGTTTCCGGCGGTCACACGCAGCTTGTGCTGGTCAAGGGCGTTGGCGATTACGAGCGCTGGGGCACGACCATTGACGATGCGCTGGGCGAGGCCTTCGACAAAACGGCGAAGCTTTTAGGGCTTGGCTATCCCGGCGGCCCGGCGGTGGAAGCGGCAGCCCTTCACGGCAACCCGGAACGCTTTGTCTTTCCGCGTCCCATGGTGGGTGAGGCGCGGCTCGACTTCTCCTTTTCCGGCCTGAAGACGGCCGTGCGGCAGGCGGCGGAAGGGCTTCAGCCGGTCAGCGATCAGGACATTGCCGATATCTGCGCCTCCTTCCAGCGGGCCGTTTCGCGCACGCTTTCGGAGCGGATCGGACGTGGCCTGAAGCGGTTCCAGACGCAGTTTCCGGGTCTATCACAGCGTCCGGCGCTGGTGGTGGCAGGGGGTGTTGCCGCCAACAAGGTGCTACGCCAGACGTTGACCGAACTTTGCGACAAGCACCGCTTTGATTTTGTGGCCCCGCCCATCCGGCTTTGCACGGATAATGCGGTGATGATTGCCTGGGCCGGGTTGGAGCGCATGGCCGCCGGTCTGCCTGCCGACAGCCTCGATGTTGCGCCGCGTTCGCGCTGGCCGCTGGATGAGGATGCCAAGGCCGTCGTCGGTTATGGCAAGAGGGGGGCCAAGGCATGAGTGGAGCGGAACGGATCGTTGTCATCGGGGCCGGGGCTTTTGGCACCGCGCTCGCTGCGGTGATCGCCTCTGCCGGTCGTGGTGAGGTCATTCTTCTCGGTCGTAACGCCTCGCTGATGGCAGATCTCGCGACCAGTCGCGTGCATGAAGAAGCGCTGCCGGGCATTACGTTGCCCGAGGCGCTGAACTTCTCCGCCGATTTAACGGTGCTCGAAACGGCGCGGACCGTGCTGTTTGTCATGCCGTCACAGGCACAGGCCGAAGCCGCTCGCCAATACGGGCCTTATCTTTCCAAGACAGCGACCATCGTGACGTGCGCCAAGGGGATCGACCGGGCCTCGTCGCGGCTTTTGACCGAGGTGATCGAGGCCGAGTTGCCCGGCCATCCGGTGGCGGTGCTTTCCGGTCCCGGCTTTGCTGCCGATATTGCCAAAGGTCTGCCGACAGCGATGGCGCTGGCAGCCAGCGACCTTGACGAAGCGGCGCGTCTGGCGCGTCTTCTCTCGGGCCCGACCTTCCGGCTTTATGCCTCTGGCGACCGCATCGGTGTGCAGCTTGGCGGGGCGCTGAAGAACGTGCTGGCCATTGCCTGCGGTATTGTCGAAGGCGCGGGGCTTGGCGAGTCAGCGCGGGCGGCGTTGATTGCGCGTGGTCTTGCCGAAATGGCGCGCTTCGTGGCGGCCATGGGCGGCAGCGGCGAAACGGTGATGGGGCTTTCCGGGCTTGGCGATCTGGTGCTCACCGGCACCAGCCACCAGTCGCGCAACCTGCGCTTCGGCATTTCGCTCGGGCGCGGCGAGCCGATGGATTTTTCGCGCGGTTCGCTGGTTGAGGGCGCGTTTGCCGCGACCGTGGCGGCGCGCCTTGCTGAAGGGCGGCACGTGCGCATGCCGATTACCAACGCGGTGGCCGCCATTATTGACGGCACGCTTGATATTCCCGCGGCCATCGAAATGCTGATGTCGCGACCGATCACCACCGAAGCCAATCCCTGAAACAGGCCCAAACAGGAGTGTCTCATGCTGTTCACAATTCTGTGCAACGACAAGCCCGGTCATCTCGAACTGCGCATGTCCACGCGCCCCGCGCATGTGGAATGGCTGAACGGTCTTGATGCCGCCGGAACCCTCAAGGCGGCTGGTCCCTTCCTCGGTGATGATGGCAAGCCGGTCGGCTCGATGGTCATCATCAAGGCCGAAAGCCTTGACGCGGCAACGGCACTGGCGGCTGAAGACCCCTATGCCAAGGCCGGACTTTTCACGGATGTGACGGTTCGCCCGTGGAACTGGGTGTTCAAGAATCCGGAAGCTTAATGATGGCGAATTACTGGCTCTTCAAATCCGAACCGTTCAAGTGGTCCTGGGAACAGCAAAAAGCCAAGGGTGAGGTCGGTGAAGAATGGACCGGCGTTCGCAACTATCTGGCGCGCAATAACATGCGGGCCATGAAGATTGGCGACAAGGGCTTCTTCTACCACTCCAACGAGGGGCTCGAAGTGGTCGGGATCGTCGAGGTCTGCGCACTTTCCCATCCGGATTCAACGGCGGAAGGGGATGCCCGCTGGGACTGCGTGGATATTCGCGCGGTCTGTGACGTGCCGAAGCCGGTGACCTTGAAGACCGTCAAGGAAACGCCGTCGCTTGCTAAAATGTCGCTCGTCACCTCCATGCGCCTTTCGGTGCAGCCGGTGACGGAAGAGGAATATTTCGAAGTCTGCCGCATGGGTGGGCTGGAAAACCCGCCGCTTTCGCCGCAATAGCGGGCGGCTTTGGAGACGCGTGTGACGGAAGCCAGCAAAGTGGATGGTCTGACAGAAGCGCGCGCTTCCTGGATTGGCGGACTGATCTTCGCGCTCTCCTTTGATGCCGACGGGCGCGGTCGCATGATCAACGATGCGGATGCCGCTCTCGAAGCTCTGCCGGGGAGCGACGGCTGGCTCTGGCTGCATTTCAATCTGTCCGACATGCGCTCGCAGAATTTCATCGCCCGGCAGTCCGGTCTTCCTGAAGACGTTCGCACGCTGCTGCTTGACGATGAAGATCGCCATGCTCTTGCCGGAACGCCGGAGGCTTTCGCGCTGGTGCTTTCGGATTTCGAGACGGAATTCGATCGGAATGCCGGTTTTGAGCCCTCGCGGCTCAGGCTTGCCTTCAGCGGCAGGCTGGTGATTTCCGTGCGGCGCCACCCGCTGCTTTGCGTGGACAAGGTCAAGCGCAGCCTTGTGTCCGGGCGGGCCGTGAAGCACCCGGCCATGCTGATCGGTCTTCTGGGCGATACATTCGCCGATGCCTCATCCGACCATATCGAGAGCTTTGCCGACCGCTTCGATGATGTCGAGGATGCGGTGATTGCGGGCCTGCGGGATGCGGGTGACTATGGTGTGGCCCGCATGCGACGCACGCTGTTGCGTCTTCACCGCGAAGTCGCACCGATGCGGTCGCTCATGCGGCGGCTGACGATGTTTGCCGCCGATGCGCCCGAAACACCGGCGGCGGTGGCGGCTTCGGAAGCCGGGCGGCTCCTTCTTTCGCTTGAAGGGCTTGATGGCGAGGTGCGCGATCTTCAGGCGCGGGCGCGCCTCATCCGTGAAGAAATCGATGCCTTGGCGAGTGCGGAAACCAACCGCCAGCTTTTCATTCTCTCCGTGCTTTCGGCTCTCTTCCTCCCGGCCACACTGGTGACGGGGCTTTTCGGCATGAATACGCATGACCTGCCTTTTGAGAGTTCAGCGGGCGGGTTCTGGTACGCTCTCATTCTTGCGGCCCTGGCAACGGCGAGCGTCGTGGCCATCATTCGCTATGTCGGACGGCAGCGATGAAGTATCGCCGGGCGTTTATTCTGGCCAATACCAGCCTGATGCGCCCGCCGCATGTGCCGGAAATCCGGCTGCATCTGGCGAGTGAAGCGCATGATTTGTGGCTGAAGACGGAAGAAGAGCTTCAGGAAATCGGCCTGCCGCCGCCATTCTGGGCCTTTGCCTGGGCGGGCGGGCAGGGGCTGGCCCGTTACGTGCTCGATCATCCTGAGATGGTGGAAGGCAGGCGGGTTCTGGATTTCGCGACCGGCTCGGGACTGGTGGCGATTGCCGCGATGATGGCCGGAGCAGCGCAGGTGACCGGGGCGGATATCGACCCGTTCGCGGGCGAGGCCGTCCGGCTCAATGCGGCGGAGAACGGCGTGTCGGTTGATTTCCAGGGAGAGAACCTGATCGGTCGCGATGACGGATGGGATGTCGTTCTGGCCGGTGATGTTTTCTATGACGCGGATTTTTCCGCCGCACTTGTTCCCTGGCTCAGCCAGCTTGCGGTGCGTGGAGCGCTGGTTCTTGTCGGTGATCCGGGCCGTGCCTATCGACCGAAGGACCGGCTCGACTGTCTTGCCACCTATGAGGTGCCGGTGACGCGGGCACTGGAAGACACCGAGGTGAAGCGCACCACGGTCTGGCGCTTCCGATAATCAGCGATCGCGGCGAATGACGCAGACGCCCATTTCCCAGGCGCAATCGGATGTCGTGGCGGTGACCGTGCGAACGCGCGGCGATGGCGCATAACGCGCAGGCTGAACGTTTTTGATATAGAAAAAGGTTCCGTTGCCGGGAATGGTCGCGGAAGATGCCGCACCGACATAGGTATCGCCCCAGGGCGTGACCGAGGGCAGGCCGTTGCCGCCGATGAAATCGCGACCCCGGTAGGCTTCGTCCGCCATCAGAGTGGTCGCGGACAGGCAGACCGCGCAAAAGCCAACCATTGCTATCCATGGATTTCGCATGACATGTCTCCCGGCCAAAAACTTTGCTCTTCTTCTTGTGTCGGAGCCCGTTTTGATAACCAAATCTTAACCGTGAGAAGGTGCCTGATGCAAGCGGGGGTCTTTTGCGGCGATTTAAAGCTTGGACGATTCGCGTATTCCTGCCTTTTGCCTAGGCAATAAGTACAAGCGCTTGAACGCCAATCGATTAAATTCAGTGCGATAGAAACATATTGCTTGTCGAGGCGTCCTTTGATGTTCTAAAGGTCGCCATTGACGCGATACATGGTTTATCCGGGGATGTATCGCCGGGAGGAATGCCCGAAAATCGAAGCGAATTGCAACGCCGCGAGGTTCTGATGGCGAACGTATCACATAATCGGCCTTTGTCGCCGCATCTTCAAATCTACAAGCCGATTCCGACGATGGTTGCATCGATCGTGCATCGCATTACCGGCGGCGCGCTTTATTTCGGCACGCTGCTCGTGGCCTGGTGGCTGGTCGCAGCTGCCTCCGGCGATGATTATTACGCCTGGGTCCAGTGGGCCATGGGCACTTTTATCGGCAAGCTGATCCTGTTCGGCTACACGTGGGCCCTGCTGCACCACATGCTTGGCGGCTTCCGCCACTTCATCTGGGATTCGGGCCACGGCTTCGAGAAGCACTTTGCCACGAAGCTTGCCAAGGCTACGGTTGTTGGTTCTGTCAGCCTGACCATTCTGGTCTGGGTTGTCGGCTACATCGTCTGGTGAGGGGGGATTCTCATGTCCGATATGCGTACACCTCTCGGTAAAGTCCGGGGCCTCGGTTCGTCCAAGAGCGGAACCGATCATTTCTGGCGTCAGCGCGTGACGGCCGTTGCCAACGTGCCGCTCATGCTCTTCTTCGTGATCTTCCTCATCAAGTACGGCGGTGCGCCGCACGCGGAAGTCATCGCAGCCCTCCACAACCCGATCATTGCTGTGATCATGGGTCTCGTGGTGATCTCGGGTCTCATTCACATGAAGCTCGGGATGCAGGTCATCATCGAGGACTATATCCACGTGGAGTGGCGCAAGGTCGCTCTCCTGATGCTGAACACGTTTTTTGTTGTCTTCGTGGCCGGGCTCTGTCTCTTCGCCATCCTGAAGATCGCATTCGCAGGATAAACCGCTATGGCTCCCGTTGTTTCACCCGCCCAGAATGGCAAGGCCTACACCTACGTCGATCATTCCTATGACGTGGTTGTCGTTGGCGCCGGCGGCGCCGGTCTTCGTGCAACGCTCGGCATGGCCGAGCAGGGCTTCAAGACCGCTTGCATCACCAAGGTCTTCCCGACCCGTTCCCACACCGTTGCAGCTCAGGGCGGTATTGCCGCCTCGCTGACCAACATGACGCCGGACTGCTGGCAGTGGCACCTTTACGATACCGTGAAGGGTTCCGACTGGCTCGGCGACGTTGACGCCATGCAGTATCTGGCCATGGAAGCCCCGAAGGCTGTCTATGAGCTGGAACATTATGGCGTGCCGTTCTCGCGTAACGAGGAAGGCAAGATCTACCAGCGTCCGTTCGGCGGTCACATGCAGAACTACGGCGACGGCCCGCCGGTTCAGCGCACCTGCGCTGCTGCCGACCGTACCGGCCACGCCATTCTGCACACGCTTTATGGCCAGTCGCTGCGCAACAATGCCGAGTTCTTCATCGAGTACTTCGCGCTCGACCTCATCATGTCCGATGACGGCCGTTGCACGGGTGTCGTTGCTTGGAACCTCGAAGACGGCACGATCCATCGCTTCACCGCCAAGATGGTGGTTCTCGCCACGGGTGGTTATGGTCGCGCCTACTTCTCGGCCACCTCTGCCCACACCTGCACGGGTGACGGCGGCGGTATGATCTCGCGCGCCGGCCTGCCGCTGCAGGATATGGAGTTCGTTCAGTTCCACCCGACAGGTATCTACGGCGCTGGCTGTCTGATCACCGAAGGCGCACGCGGCGAAGGCGGTTATCTCGTCAACTCCGAAGGCGAGCGCTTCATGGAGCGTTACGCTCCGTCGGCCAAGGACCTTGCCTCGCGTGACGTTGTCTCGCGCTGCATGACGCTTGAAATCCGCGAAGGCCGTGGCGTTGGCAAGAACAAGGACCACATCTTCCTGCACCTCGACCACCTGGATCCGGCTGTTCTGCACGAGCGCCTGCCGGGTATCTCGGAAAGCGCGAAGATCTTCGCCGGTGTGGACGTGACGCGCGAGCCGATCCCGGTTCTGCCGACCGTTCACTACAACATGGGCGGCATTCCGACCAACTATTGGGGCGAAGTGCTCAACGCCGACAGCCAGAACCCGGAACGCGTCGCGCCCGGCCTGATGGCAGTGGGTGAAGCCGGTTGCGCCTCGGTGCACGGTGCAAACCGCCTCGGTTCCAACTCGCTGATCGACCTCGTGGTCTTCGGTCGCGCCGCGGCTATCCGCGCCGGTCAGGTCATCGACAAGAACGAACCGATCCCGGCTCTGAACGTCGCTGCCTGCGACAAGATCATGGCCCGTTTCGACAGCCTGCGTCATGCCAATGGCCAGACGCCGACCGCCGTGCTGCGTGACAAGATGCAGCGCGCCATGCAGGAAGACGCCGCCGTGTTCCGCACCCAGGAAGCGCTTGAGTCCGGCTGCCGCCGCCTCTCCGCCATCTGGAAGGAACTGCCGGACGTCAAGGTTTCCGACCGCTCGATGGTCTGGAACTCCGATCTCGTCGAAACGCTCGAACTGCACAACCTCATGCCCAACGCCATCACCACGGTGTTCGGCGCCGAGGCCCGCAAGGAAAGCCGTGGTTCGCATGCCCGCGAGGACTACACCAGTGGTCCGTTTGCCGGTCGTGACGACGAGAACTGGCGCAAGCACACGCTGGCCTGGGTTTCGGAAGCGGGCGACGTCAAGCTCGACTACCGCCCGGTCCATACCGACCTCATCGCCGACGGGATCGATCCCTACAAGATCGCCCCCAAGGCCCGCGTCTATTGATTTGAGGAGAAATCGACATGGTTGAACTCGCTCTCCCGAAGAACTCCCAAATCAAGGAAGGCAAGGTCTGGCCGAAGCCGGCCGGTGCCAAGAACGTCCGCGAACTCCGCATCTATCGCTGGAATCCGGATGACGGCCAGAATCCCCGCATCGATACCTATTACGTCGATGTGGACGATTGCGGCCCGATGGTTCTGGACGCCCTCCTCTACATCAAGAACAAGGTCGACCCGACCCTGACGCTGCGCCGTTCCTGCCGTGAAGGCATTTGCGGCTCCTGCGCCATGAACATCGACGGTACGAACACGCTGGCCTGCACCAAGGGCATGGACGAAGTGAGCGGCACCGTTAAGATCTACCCGCTGCCGCATATGCCGGTGGTGAAGGATCTTGTTCCGGATCTGACGCAGTTCTACGCCCAGCATCGCTCGATCGAACCCTGGCTGAAGACGGTTTCCCCGACGCCGGCCAAGGAATGGAAGCAGAGCCACGAAGACCGTCTCAAGCTTGACGGCCTTTATGAGTGCATTCTCTGCGCCTGCTGTTCGACGTCGTGCCCGAGCTACTGGTGGAACGGCGACCGTTACCTCGGTCCGGCTGTTCTGCTGCAGGCCTATCGCTGGCTGATCGACAGCCGCGACGAAGCCAAGGGCGAACGTCTCGACAACCTTGAAGACCCCTTCCGTCTTTATCGTTGCCACACGATCATGAACTGCGCGCAGACCTGCCCGAAGGGTCTGAACCCGGCAAAGGCCATCGCCGAAATCAAGAAGATGATGGTCGAGCGCCGCGTCTAACGCGACTGATACTGTTTCCGGCGCGTCCATGGGGCGCGCCGGAACCCTTCCAGACCGCGAATCACGCAGAGCGGCTGGAACTTTTAGATTTTGCCATCGGCCAGGGTCTGATTGCGGCGTCGATGACCCATCCGCCGCCTGCGAATTTCCGCTTTTTGTCGTCTCGGTCACAATCTGTGCCAAAATGCAACAAGGTGTTGCGGTGCGCACTTGATCGACCTGCAAATATTAAGATAATTCCGCCATGATTTCAGGATAGGCGAGGTCTGCGTCGCAAAATTGCGGGTGCGGTTCGGGTATCGCGAAAATTCAGGTCCAGGGAGTTTGTGAATGCAGGTGAGACACGTCGCTACGGCAGCCGCCATTGTCCTTACGCTTGCCGGGTGCCAGCGCACCACAAGCGACGGTTTCAGCAGCTCCGGCTCCAACCTTGCTCCGCTTGAGGCGCAGCCGGTCGGTGGTGTGCAGTCGGGCGCCTTGCCGCCGCCGTCCTCTCCGACGGGCGTTGCGCCCACCCAGCCCGGCCAGTTCCCCACGGCACCGCAGATGGCCTCGGCCACGCCTGCCATGAGCGCTCCGCCTGCCACAGCCCTTGATGTGCGCAAGGAGGGGATGATCGGCAATTGGAAGGTGTCGAACAATGGCGCAAGCTGCGACATGTTCCTGACGCTGACCAACCTCGGCAGCGGTTCGCGTGGCGGCACGCGCGGCTGCGTGGGCGCTCTGACCACGATGCGTTCGTGGGAAGTCTCCGGCAAGCAGGTCGTTTTGAAGGACCTTTCGGGAAGCCCGATTGCCACGCTCTACAAGTCGGGCGACACGCGGTATGACGGTTCACTCTCCTCGGGCGGTTCTATCAGTCTCAGCCGCTAAAGCGTGACGCGATCTTTCCGATTGGCTCTCACGCTTTCGCGCTTTGATGTCTCGCATGCCGTTGTCGCAATACCGCCGCCCACATTGGCGCGACATGGATTCACACGATAGCGGTGGCGTTCGGGGTCCGGAACGCAACCGCTCCTTCCCATAACCCTTTGCGGGGCAATTGCCCTGCTTCCTGACAAGGCCGGGCGCACCCCGTGGTCCGGCACGGATGAAACGCCATGTCCATGCCCGATGATCTGTCTCCCGGTGTCAGTGCGCAACTGAAGGCGCTGACCGATTCCGGCAGCCTGCAGGCGGATGCGGCGCAGTTCGCGGTGGCGGGGCATCTGGACCGCATTCTGGATGAAATGCGGGCGCGGGTTCCGGCGCAAAAGCGAAGCGCGCTTGGCTGGCTGTTCAGCAAGAACAAGAAGGCCGAGGCCGCCAAGGGGCTTTACGTCTATGGCAGCGTTGGTCGCGGCAAGACCATGCTGATGGATATGTTCTTCAAGATGGCGCCGGTCGAAAGCAAGCGGCGCGCCCATTTTCATGAGTTCATGGCCGATGTGCATGCGCGCATTCATGCGCAGCGCCAGCGCTTCAAAGCCGGTGAAACGAAACAGGCCGATCCGGTGCCGCCGGTGGCCGCCTCGATCCGCGCCGAAGCCGAACTTTTGTGCTTCGATGAGTTCACGGTGACGGATATCGCCGATGCGATGATCCTGTCGCGCCTCTTCACCGAACTGTTTGCTCATGGCTGCATTCTGGTGGCGACCTCGAATGTCGAGCCGGACAATCTCTATTTCAACGGGCTGAACCGCGGGCTCTTCCTGCCGTTTATCGGCTTGCTCAAGCAATATGTCACGGTCACGACGCTGGATTCGCCGACCGATTACCGCATGGAAAAGCTCGACAGCCTGCCGGTCTATGTGACGCCGCTGGGGACAAAGGCCGATGCGGCGATGGACGCGGCCTGGAGCCGCGTGACGGGTGGCGAGGACAGTGAGCCGACCCATATTCCGATGAAGGGGCGGCAGATCGATGTGCCGCTGGCCTGCGGACGCGCGGCGCGCTTCAGTTTTGCTTCCCTGTGCGAAGTGCCGCTAGGGGCTTCAGACTATCTGGCAATTGCGCATCGCTTCGATACCGTATTTGTTGAAAACATCCCTTGTCTCAGCCCGGCCAAACGGAATGAGACCAAGCGTTTCATCATCCTGATTGATACGCTTTACGACAATTCGGTGCGCCTTTTCGCCTCTGGTGAAAAGATGCCGGAAGAGCTTCTTGTCGAGCGGAAGGGAACGGAAGGCTTCGAGTTCGATCGAACGATCTCGCGCCTGTTCGAAATGCGGAGCGCGGACTATCTCGCGCTGCACCGCGAGAAGCGTGGACTGTGAACTTTCCATGACGAAAAATCTTACGTTTACGTAAGAAAATATTGACTTAAGTGTTTGTAATTGTTCACGCCAAAATAATCAGTTGATATTTTCCTCCATTAAGTTTAATGCCGGTGCCGGGAATGCTTGGCATCAGGGCCCCGCACGGGGTTCTTAATCGAGAGGAGACGCTTCGATGGCGCGTAACAAAATTGCACTTATTGGCTCTGGCATGATCGGCGGTACGCTGGCTCACCTGGCTGGTCTCAAGGAACTGGGCGACGTCGTCCTGTTCGACATCAACGATGGCGTGCCGCAGGGCAAGGGCCTCGATATCGCCCAGTCCTCGCCGGTTGACGGCTTCAACGCCAAGTTCACGGGCGCTTCCGACTACGCCGCCATTGAAGGCGCCGATGTCTGCATCGTCACCGCTGGCGTGCCGCGCAAGCCGGGCATGAGCCGCGACGACCTCCTGGGCATCAACCTCAAGGTCATGGAACAGGTTGGCGCCGGTATCGCCAAGTACGCTCCGAACGCTTTCGTGATCTGCATCACCAACCCGCTCGACGCGATGGTCTGGGCCCTGCAGAAATTCTCGGGCCTTCCGGCCAACAAGGTCGTCGGCATGGCTGGCGTTCTCGATGGCGCCCGTTTCCGCCTCTTCCTCTCTGAAGAGTTCAACGTTTCGGTTCAGGACGTGACGGCATTCGTGCTCGGCGGCCACGGCGACACCATGGTGCCGCTCGCTCGCTACTCCACCGTTGCCGGCATCCCGCTTCCCGACCTCGTCAAGATGGGCTGGACCACGCAGGAGAAGCTTGACCAGATCATCGACCGCACCCGTAACGGTGGCGCTGAAATCGTTGGCCTGCTGAAGACCGGCTCGGCTTTCTACGCTCCGGCTGCTTCGGCCATTGAAATGGCTGAATCCTACCTCAAGGACAAGAAGCGCGTTCTGCCCTGCGCTGCTTACCTCGACGGTCAGTATGGCGTGAAGGACATGTATGTCGGCGTTCCGGTTGTGATCGGCGCTGAAGGTGTTGAGCGCGTCGTCGAAATCGAACTCGATGAAACCGACAAGGCCGGCTTCGACAAGTCGGTTGCTGCCGTCAAGGGTCTTTGCGACGCTTGCATCGGCATCCAGCCGGCGCTGAAGTAAGGCGGTCACGGCCAAGGGAGGAGTGGCTCCGTGAACATTCACGAATATCAGGCGAAGGCCCTTCTGAAGAGTTATGGAGCACCCGTTGCGGCGGGTGTTGCCATCTTCAGGGCAGACGAGGCCGAGGCCGCCGCAAGGCAGCTTCCCGGTCCCGTCTATGTGGTGAAGAGTCAGATTCACGCCGGTGGTCGCGGCAAGGGCAAGTTCAAGGAACTTGGCCCGGACGCGAAGGGTGGCGTGCGGGTGGTGACGTCGATTGACGATGTCGTCGCCAACGTGAAGGATATGCTCGGCAACACGCTTGTGACCAAGCAGACCGGCCCGGCCGGAAAGCAGGTCAACCGCCTCTATCTCGAGGATGGTGCGAGCATTGCACGGGAGCTTTATCTCTCCCTTCTGGTCGACCGCAGCATTGGCCGTGTCGCCTTCGTGGTTTCCACCGAAGGCGGCATGGATATTGAAGCGGTGGCTGAAGAGACGCCGGAGAAGATCATTTCGCTCGGCATTGACCCGGACAAGGGTGTAACGGGTGAAGATGTGGCGCGCTTGTCCGATGCGCTTGAGCTTGAAGGTGTGGCGCGCGGGGCGGCATCGCTGCTGTTTCCCATGCTCTACAAGGCCTTTGTCGAGAAGGATATGAGCCTTCTCGAGGTTAATCCGCTGGTCGTCCTGACCGACGGAAATCTGCGCGTTCTCGATGCGAAGGTCAGCATTGACGGCAATGCGCTGTTTCGTCATCCGGAGCTTCTCGAGCTTCGCGATCTGACGGAAGAAGACGACAAGGAAATCGAGGCTTCCAAGTTCGACCTCGCTTATGTGGCACTTGATGGCAACATCGGCTGCATGGTGAACGGGGCCGGGCTGGCGATGGCCACGATGGACATCATCAAGCTTTACGGTGCCGAACCTGCCAACTTCCTCGATGTGGGCGGTGGTGCGAGCAAGGAGAAGGTCACGGCGGCCTTCAAGATCATTACGGCTGACCCTGCCGTTCAGGGCATTCTGGTCAATATTTTCGGTGGCATCATGAAGTGTGATGTCATTGCCGAGGGTATTCTGGCGGCGGTCACGGAAGTGGGCCTCAAGGTTCCGCTCGTCGTTCGTCTCGAAGGCACGAATGTCGATCTGGGCAAGAAGATCATCGCAGAGTCGGGCCTGAACGTCATTCCGGCCGACGATCTCGATGATGCGGCGCGCAAGATCGTTGCCGCGGTCAAGGGGAGTTGAGCGATGTCGATCCTTGTGAACCGCGAGACCAAAGTTATCTGCCAGGGCATTACCGGCAAGAACGGCACCTTCCACACCCAGCAGGCCATGCTTTACGGCACCCGTATGGTGGGTGGCGTGACGCCCGGCAAGGGTGGCACGAAGTGGGATTCCGGCATTGTCGACAGCGGCATGGAATTGCCGATTTTCGATACCGTGGCGGAAGCGCGCGCCAAGACGGATGCCGATGCATCGGTCATCTATGTGCCGCCGAAGTTCGCCGCATCGGCCATCATCGAGGCGATTGATGCCGAAGTGCCGCTGATCGTCTGCATCACGGAAGGCATTCCGGTCGCTGACATGATCAAGGTCAAGGCCCGCCTCGACAAGTCCGCCTCGCGCCTGATCGGTCCGAACTGCCCCGGCCTGTTGACGCCGGGCGAGTGCAAGATCGGCATCATGCCGGGCAATATTTTCCGCAAGGGTTCGGTCGGCGTTCTGTCGCGTTCGGGCACGCTCACCTATGAGGCCGTGTTCCAGACCACGCAGCAGGGTCTTGGCCAGACGACGGCGGTCGGCATTGGCGGTGACCCGGTCAAGGGTACGGAATTCATCGACGTGCTTGAAATGTTTCTGGCTGACCCGGCGACGGAATCGATCATCATGATCGGTGAAATCGGCGGCTCGGCAGAAGAAGACGCGGCCCAGTTCCTGAAGGACGAGGCCAAGCGTGGTCGCAAGAAGCCCATGGTCGGCTTCATTGCGGGCCGCACGGCACCCGCCGGTCGCACGATGGGCCATGCCGGTGCTGTCATTTCCGGTGGCAAGGGCGGAGCGGAAGACAAGATTGCAGCGATGGAGTCGGCAGGCATTCGTGTTTCGCCGTCGCCCGCGCGGTTGGGTACGACGCTGGTCGAGGTCCTCAAGGGCTGAGGTCGCAGGGAATTTTTGAAGTTTGGGCCGGTCCGGAAGGACCTGCCTGTCAACGCATGCAGGCATACAAGAACAAGAATGGGCTGTAACCGGCAACGGCTGCAGCCCCATCAATGCGGAAAGGCCGGACGCACGGGACCCGGTCACACGAAGTCAGGAGGCCGGCGGATACGCTAGCGATTCATCATGGCAAGGCAAGAAACAAACGAACAATTTCAAATGACGTCCTTCCTCGATGGTGCCAACGCTGCCTATATCGAGCAGCTTTATGCCCGTTACGAGGAAAACCCGTCTTC
Source organism: Pseudomonadota bacterium (assembly GCA_020161665.1). Taxonomy (GTDB): domain Bacteria; phylum Pseudomonadota; class Alphaproteobacteria; order Rhizobiales; family Rhizobiaceae; genus Ectorhizobium. The sequence continues at coordinate 62,272 of JAIUPA010000004.1, forward strand.
CGTTTCTCCCGAATGGCAGTCCTTTTTCAAGGCGCTGGAAGAGAACCCGGATGATGTGAAGAAGGCCGCCAAGGGTGCATCCTGGCGCCGCGACAACTGGCCGATTGCCGAAGGCGGCGATCTTGTTTCGGCGCTTGACGGGAACTGGGGTCCGGTCGAGAAGGTTGTCGAAAAGAAGGTCAAGGCCAAAGCCGAGGAAGCCGGCAAGGCGATCTCCGAAGCCGAAGTGCTGCAGGCCACGCGCGATTCCGTGCGCGCCATCATGATGATCCGTGCCTATCGCATGCGCGGTCACCTGCATGCGCAGCTCGACCCGCTCGGCATTGCCGTTCCGGTTGATGACTACAACGAGCTTTCGCCGACGGCTTACGGCTTCACCGAAGCTGACTATGATCGCAAGATCTTCATCGATCACGTTCTGGGTCTGGAATATGCCACGATCCGCGAAATGCTCGATATTCTGAAGCGCACCTATTGCTCGACGCTCGGCGTCGAATTCATGCACATCTCGAACCCGGAAGAGAAGTCCTGGATTCAGGAACGCATTGAAGGTCCGGACAAGGGTGTGTTCTTTACGCCGAACGGCAAGAAGGCCATCCTGCAGAAGCTGATCGAAGCCGAAGGCTACGAGCAGTTCCTCGACGTGAAGTTCAAGGGCACCAAGCGCTTCGGCCTTGATGGCGGTGAATCGCTGATCCCGGCGCTTGAGCAGATCATCAAGCGCGGTGGCCAGGACGGTCTTGAAGAAATCATCTTCGGCATGGCGCACCGCGGTCGTCTGAACGTTTTGACGAACGTGATGGGCAAGCCGCACCGCGCCGTGTTCCACGAGTTCAAGGGCGGTTCGTTCAAGCCGGATGAAGTCGAAGGTTCGGGCGACGTGAAGTACCATCTGGGCGCTTCGTCTGACCGTTCGTTTGACGGCAACGACGTTCACCTGTCGCTCGTCGCCAACCCGTCGCATCTTGAAATCGTCAACCCGGTTGTCATGGGCAAGGCCCGCGCCAAGCAGGACCTGCGCGCCAAGATCTGGGAAAACGACATCATCCCGCTCAAGGAACGCTCCAAGGTTCTGCCGTTGCTGATCCATGGCGATGCGGCCTTTGCCGGTCAGGGCGTCGTGGCTGAAATTCTCGGCCTGTCGGGTCTGCGCGGTCACCGCGTTGCCGGTACGATGCACGTTATCATCAACAACCAGATCGGCTTCACGACGAACCCGGCCTGGTCGCGCTCGTCGCCGTACCCGTCCGACGTTGCCAAGATGATCGAAGCGCCGATCCTGCACGTCAACGGTGACGATCCGGAAGCCGTGGTCTTCGCGGCCAAGGTTGCTACCGAATTCCGCATGAAGTTCCATAAGCCGGTGGTTGTGGACATGTTCTGTTACCGTCGCTTCGGCCATAACGAAGGCGATGAGCCGAGCTTCACGCAGCCGAAGATGTACAAGGTCATTCGCGCCCACAAGACCGTGAGCCAGATCTATGCAGAGCGTCTGATCGGCGAAGGTCTCATCACCGAGGGCGAATTCGAAGCGATGAAGGCCGAATGGCGCGCGCATCTGGAAACCGAATTCGAAGCCGGCCAGGCCTACAAGCCGAACAAGGCTGACTGGCTGGATGGCGAATGGTCCGGTCTGCGCGCTGCCGACTCGTCCGACGAAAACCGTCGCGGCAAGACGGCTGTGCCGATGAAGACCCTGAAGGAAATCGGTCGCAAGCTTTCGGAAATTCCGGAAGGTTTTGAAGCACACCGCACCATCCGTCGTTTCATGGATGGTCGTGCACAGATGATCGAAACCGGCGAAGGTCTCGACTGGGCGATGGCCGAAGCCATGGCTTTCGGTACGCTGGTGACGGAAGGCCACAAGGTTCGTCTGTCCGGTCAGGATTGCGAACGCGGCACCTTCTCGCAGCGTCACTCGGTGCTCTACGATCAGAACACCGAAATGCGTTACGTTCCGCTTGCCAATCTGGCTCCGGGGCAGGGCAAGTACGAGGTCATCAACTCGATGCTCTCCGAAGAAGCCGTGCTTGGTTTCGAATATGGCTACTCGTTGACGCGCCCCAACGCGCTGACCATGTGGGAAGCCCAGTTCGGCGACTTCGCCAACGGTGCGCAGGTCGTGTTCGACCAGTTCATCTCGTCGGGTGAACGCAAGTGGCTTCGCATGTCCGGTCTCGTCTGCCTTCTGCCGCATGGCTTTGAAGGTCAGGGTCCGGAACACTCCTCGGCTCGTCTGGAGCGTTTCCTCCAGCTCTGCGCTGAAGACAACATGCAGGTTGCCAACTGCACGACGCCGGCCAACTACTTCCACATCCTGCGCCGTCAGGTGAAGCGAGACTTCCGAAAGCCGCTTATCCTGATGACGCCGAAGTCTCTGCTGCGCCACAAGCGTGCCGTTTCGAGCCTTTCGGATATGGCTGGCGAAAGCAACTTCCACCGCCTGCTGTGGGATGATGCCGAGTTCCAGAAGGACGGCCCGATCAAGCTGGTAAAGGACGCCAAGATCCGTCGCGTCGTCATGTGCACCGGCAAGGTCTATTACGACCTGCTTGAAGAGCGTGAAAAGCGCGGTATCGACGACATCTACCTGCTGCGCGTCGAACAGCTCTATCCGTTCCCGGCCAAGGCGCTGATCAACCTGCTGTCGCGCTTCCGCAATGCGGAAATGGTGTGGTGCCAGGAAGAGCCGAAGAACATGGGTGCATGGTCGTTCATCGACCCGTATCTGGAGTGGGTTCTGGCCCACATCGACGCCAAGTACCAGAAGGTCCGCTATACGGGCCGTTCGGCTGCAGCGTCTCCGGCGACGGGCCTCATGTCCAAGCATCTGGCGCAGCTCGCTGCCTTCCTCGAGGACGCTCTGGGGGGCTGATGCCCCCTTCCCGTCCCCCTAGACAGAAACAAGATCTGATCAAACGGAATTAAAATCATGGCTACCGAAATCCGCGTTCCCACGCTTGGCGAATCCGTCAGCGAAGCCACTGTCGGCACCTGGTTCAAGAAGGTTGGCGACACCGTCAAGGCCGATGAGCCGCTCGTTGAACTCGAAACCGACAAGGTGACGGTTGAAGTCCCGTCGCCGGTTTCTGGTGTTCTGACCGAAATCGTTGCGGCTGCTGGCGAAACCGTCGGCCTTGCTGCCCTGCTCGGCCAGATCGCCGAAGGTGCTGCTGGCGCCGTCGCCGCTCCGGCTGCTGCGCCCGCCGCTGCCCCGGCTCCGGCCGCTGCCGCCCCGGTTGCTGCTGCCGTTCCGCCGTCGCCCGCTGCCGCCAAGGTCGCTGCCGATGCCGGTCTTTCCACCGCTGATGTCGATGGTTCCGGCAAGCGTGGCCAGGTGCTGAAGGGCGACGTTCTCGCGGCCATCGCCAAGGGCCCGGCTGCGGCTGCCGCTCCGGCCCCGGCTGCTGCCCCGCGTGCGCCGGTTGCTGCCGACGACGCTTCGCGCGAAGAGCGCGTGAAGATGACGCGTCTTCGCCAGACCATTGCCAAGCGCCTCAAGGACGCCCAGAACACCGCCGCCATGCTGACCACCTATAACGAGGTGGACATGTCGGCTGTCATGGCTCTGCGTAACCGTTACAAGGACCTGTTCGAAAAGAAGCATGGCGTGAAGCTCGGCTTCATGGGTTTCTTCACGAAGGCCGTGACCTACGCGCTGAAGGAACTTCCGGCTGTTAACGCCGAAATTGACGGCACGGACATCATCTACAAGAACTTCGCTCACGTCGGCATGGCCGTTGGCACCGACAAGGGTCTGGTCGTTCCGGTGATCCGCGATGCTGATCAGCGCTCGATCGCTGAAGTCGAAAAGGAACTGGCACGTCTGGCCAAGGCTGCCCGTGACGGTTCGCTGTCGATGGCTGACATGCAGGGCGGCACCTTCACCATCACCAATGGTGGCGTTTATGGCTCGCTGATGTCCTCGCCGATCCTCAATGCGCCGCAGTCGGGCATTCTCGGCATGCACAAGATCCAGGAGCGTCCGGTTGTTGTCGGCGGCCAGATCGTCATCCGTCCGATGATGTATCTTGCCCTTTCCTACGACCACCGCATCGTGGACGGCAAGGAAGCCGTGACCTTCCTCGTGCGCGTCAAGGAAAGCCTGGAAGATCCGGAACGTCTGGTTCTCGATCTCTAAGGATTGAACATGGAAACGCTCACCGCAGCCGCCACCGATTTTGCGATGATTGCCGCGTGGAGCGTTCCCCTTCTTGTGGTTTATATCCTGACGCAGGGTTTTACCGCCACGCGGGAACTGGGTGCCAAGTGGAACACCAGCCCCCGCGATGGTGGACAGAAGCCCACAGGCGTGATCGCCGGACGGGCGGAACGGGCCAGCGCGAATTTTCGCGAGACCTATCCCGCCTTTCTGGCGCTGTGCTTTGGACTGGCTGTGACCGGAGATCCCTCGGGATGGGGATTTACGGCGGCGCTGGTGTGGTTTGCGGCGCGGATTGTCTATCTGCCCGCCTATCTTTCCGGCGTTCCCGGTCTCCGGTCCATCGCATGGGGCGTTGCCTTGGCATCGCTGATCATCATGTTTGCCGCCATCGTGTTTTAAGCGCTGCGGCAGCCTCTCGTCAGGCCTCATCAGAATTCAGGGACATGCCGCTTGGCGGCTTCAAAGGAACAGGAAAATAACATGGCTTATGATGTTGTTGTCATCGGCTCCGGCCCCGGCGGTTATGTCTGCGCGGTGAAGGCTGCCCAGCTCGGCCTCAAGGTCGCCGTTGTTGAAAAGCGCGCCACGCTTGGCGGTACGTGCCTTAACGTCGGCTGCATTCCCTCCAAGGCTCTGCTGCACGCTTCGGAAACCTTCGCCCATGTGGCGCACGGCCTCGATTCGCTCGGCGTTGAAGTGGGCGCTCCGACGCTCAACATCGACAAGCTGATGGCGCACAAGGACGGCGTGGTGAAGGCGAATGTCGATGGCGTCGGCTTCCTGTTCAAGAAGAACAAGATCGACAGCTTCACCGGCCTCGGCAAGATTGTCGCTGCTGGCAAGGTCGCCGTGGTCAACGACAAGGGCGAAGAGCAGGTTCTCGAAACCAAGAACATCGTGATTGCCACGGGTTCCGACATTGCCGGTATTCCGGGCGTTGCCGTGACCATCGACGAAGAGACGATCGTGTCCTCGACGGGTGCCATCGCGCTCAAGAAGGTTCCGGAAAAGATGATCGTCGTTGGCGGCGGTGTGATCGGCCTTGAGCTTGGCTCGGTCTGGTCGCGTCTCGGCGCCAAGGTCACCGTTATCGAGTATCTCGACAAGATCCTCGGCGGTATGGATGGCGATCTCTCCAAGCAGGCCCAGAAGCTTCTGGCCAAGCAGGGCCTCGAGTTCAACCTCTCGGCCAAGGTGACGGGCGTTGAAAAGACCGCAACGGGTGCCAAGGTGACGTTCGAGCCGGTGGCTGGCGGCGAAGCGCAGGTGCTGGAAGCCGATATCGTTCTCGTTTCGACGGGCCGCAAGCCCTACACCGAAGGCCTTGGTCTGGAAGCCGTGGGCGTTGCCCTCGACAACCGTGGCCGTGTCGAAATCGACGGTCACTTCAAGACCAACGTTCCCGGCATTTACGCCATCGGCGATGTGGTCAAGGGTCCGATGCTCGCCCACAAGGCGGAAGACGAAGGTGTGGCGCTGGCCGAAATCCTCGTCGGTCAGCATGGCCATGTGAACTATGATGTCATTCCGGGCGTCGTTTACACGCAGCCGGAAGTGGCTTCCGTCGGCAAGACCGAAGAAGAACTGAAGGCTGCGGGCATTGCCTACAAGGCCGGCAAGTTCCCGTTCACCGCCAATGGCCGCGCGCGTGCCATGCAGGTGACGGATGGTTTCGTCAAGGTTCTGGCCGATAAGGAAACCGACCGCGTGCTCGGCGTTCACATCATCGGCTTCGGCGCTGGCGAAATGATCCACGAAGCGGCTGTGCTGATGGAGTTCGGCGGTTCGTCGGAAGACCTCGGCCGTACCTGCCACGCCCACCCGACCATGTCGGAAGCGGTGAAGGAAGCGGCGCTCGCCACCTTCTTCAAGCCGATCCACATGTAAGAAACATTAAATTCCTGTTATGTTCGGGCCGCGCCTTGCTTGTCAGGGCGCGGTCTTTTACGTTTGTGGGACCGTTGTTTTTGTTGAATATTTGACGAAGGATAAGACTATGGCCGTTTCCTCCCAAGCGCCTGTCAATTTTTCCGTCGCCCAGCGCGCGCTGCACTGGCTGACCGTTCTGCTTATTGCCTGGCAGTTTATCGCCGCCAGTGGTTTCGAAGCTGCCGAAGAGGCGCGCGATGCCGGTACCGAGGTCGCCGGTTGGGCGATTGTCTTCATCCAGTCGCATTTCTTTGCCGGTTTTGCGATCCTCGCCTTTACGGTTCTGCGGCTTATTCTGCGCTTTACGCAGGGTGCCCCGGCAGCCCCGGAAGGTGAGCCCAAGGCGCTGCAACTTCTGGCAACGATCACCCATGGGCTGATTTACGTCACGCTGCTGGGCATGCCGCTTACGGGCATTGGCTTCAAGTATCTCGGCCTCGACTTCCTGCACTTCCCGCATGTCGGTCCGCTGAAGGGCCTGATGATTGTCCTGATCGCGCTGCATGTCATCGGCGCGCTGGCGCAACAGTTCTATTTCAAGACGAATGTGATGGCGCGCATGACGCGCGGCGTCTAAGCCCACTGTGCGGATTTGCGCCGTTGCTCACCGGGCCGCGGCGTGAAAGAAATTGCGAAGTGTCAAACATGGCCACCCCGGTGACGCGCCTTAGCCGTCGTCCGGGGTGGTCTTTTTTAATGGCATGACATGATGCTGATCCGCGCCGAAGCGCTCTCCCTGCCGCATCCTGCACTGCCCAATGCCAATTGGGTCGACAGCTACAGTATTCAGCTCGACGGGCAGGCCATGACGGCGAAAGAGGTGGCCCGGCGCATTTTCGCGCGCCCGCCCGTATGGGCGCAACGGCTGATGGCGATGCGCAATGCGCTCGTCGGTTTGTTCGGTTTGAAGAGTGCCGGACGCATGGAGGGAGAGACGGGCGGTTTTCCGGTCATCTTAGACAATCCGGATCAGGTCGTTCTCGGCTTTGATGACTGGCATCTGGATTTTCGGATCGTGGTGGATATCAAATCCACGCAAACCGGCCAGATCTTGAGCGTTTCTACGCTGGTGGACCGGCATAATCTTGTCGGGCGGATCTACATCTTCTTCGTGACGCCGTTTCATCACATGATCGTTCGAACCATGCTGAAGGCCGTGGCGCGCCTGGCCTGAGGATCAATTGACCGGCGTGACCTTGAAGCCCTGCTTCTGCAGGAGCGCGACAACGCCTTCCTCGCCCGGCAGGTGCAGCGCACCGACGGCGATAAATACATTCCCCTTGGTCAGGATCGGGGCGGCGCGCTCGGCCATGACATGGTTGCGGTCGCGGATCAGACGCTCCTCGAAGGCGGTGTAGCCTTCGCCATCGCCGGTCGTGTCGGGTGTGGCGGCCTTGATCATCGGCATGATCTCGCCCACCTTTCCTTCCAGATAGAGCGCCGTCATCGTTTCAAAAATGTCGGTCATGCGGTCGCCAAGGGCGAGTGTTTCGATCAGGCCGCGAATATGGAATTCGATCGGCAGATCGGCCATGGCCTGAAGCTGTTCGGCCATGGTTTCAAGACCCAGAACCTCACGGCCTTCCGCCTTGGCATCAAGCGCCAGCTTCTTGTCGAGGAACACGGTGCCGCTGTTCTTGCGCTTCGTTTCGCAGGCGGGCAGGGCGATGAAGGAGGAAATCAGCCATGGCTGCATACGCGCGACCGCCAGCAGCGGAATGCCGCGCGATTTCAGGCCGTCATCCAGCTTCTTCACCTCATCGGCGTTAATCAGGTTGCTGATGGTCTTGCCGTCGGCAATCATCGTCAGGTCGGGGCGACCCATCATTGCGGCGGCCACCTTCTGATCATCGAGCACATCCGTCGACTCGATCACGACCGTTGCGGCCTGTTTGTAAGCGGGGCGGGCGGCTTCCGGCAGGGCGGTGACGCGCGGATCGGTGACATGCATGGTGCCGAGCAGCCAGGACGGGGCGAGACCGTCCTTCTCGATCTTCCAGAAAATACCGTTGCCGTTCGGGACCTTTTCAGCAATCGCCATCCCGGCCTCGTAGGCCTTCGGGTTTTCCTGCTTCAGTTCGGTCAGAATGTTCCGGCCATTGCAGGTGACGTCTTCTGCGGCTTTTGCGGGGTGAGCCGTCATCAGCGCAAAGGCGAGCAACATCAAAAGCAGCATCGGCAGGGCAGCCGCCACATAAAGCAGCGGATGGGCAATGCGTTCGCCCAATACGAGGGCGCGGGCTTTTTGCGAGGTCACAGACATTCCATTCGATCCGGTTCGGCACATGTCCGGCAGTCTAGCGGGACGAGGCTCACAAGCCTTTAACCGGATGGGTTAAGGCCGGGTTAAATCGGGCATTGCCTACGCCTTCCTCAGGCGCGGGGGTGGGCACGATCATAGATTTCCAGAAGCCGCACCGAATCGACGCCGGTATAGACCTGCGTTGTGGACAGGCTGGCATGGCCAAGCAGTTCCTGAATGGTGCGCAGATCGCCGCCGCCGGACAGGAGATGCGTGGCGAAGGAATGGCGAAGCGCATGCGGTGTTGCCGTTTCCGGCAGGCCGAGCGCACCGCGCAGGCGCTGCATCTGGCGCTGGATAATGGCGGGTTGAAGCGGGCCGCCGCGCGCGCCGCGAAACATCGGTTCGCCGGGAGCGAGCGCGAAAGGGCAGAGAAGCTGATAGACGCGCACGCTTTCCAGAACGACGGGCAGAAGCGGAACGAGACGCGTTTTTCCGCCCTTGCCGGTGATGGTCAGCATCGTGGCTTCAGCAGGCAGATCGACCGGGCGAAGGCCCAAGGCTTCCGAAATACGCAATCCACAACCGTAAAGCAGGGCGAGAACAGCGGCGTCGCGCGCACCGATCCACGGTTCGTCCTGAAGGTCGGCCCCGGCCTGGATGACGTTGAGGGCTTGCTCCGGCAACAGCGGCTTGGGCAATGACTTCGGCTGCTTGGGGGCGCGGACGGCTCCGGCTCCGGCGGCGTTGACGAGGCCCTTCTTTTCCAGAAAACGCAGGAGCGAGCGAATACCCGCCATGTGGCGACCAAGCGAACGTGCGCCATCGCCCTCGCGGCGGCGGTTTGCCAGAAAGGCGCGCAGGTCTGCCGGGCGCAGGGTGTGAATATCCTCGATGCGCGCCGGACCGCCAAGATGACCCGTCAGGAATTGCAGGAATTGCCGCGTGTCGCGCTCATAGGCGTCCACCGTCAACATGGAGAGGCGGCGCTCATGCTGAAGGTTCTCGAGCCAGAGCTGGCGCTCGGCGATGAGATCAGGCGCGGCGATGATAAGGATTTCGGTCATGGCTTCCGTACAGGTTTTGCCGCAGTCTGCTCGACCGGGCGTTAGGAAATTGCTAACGAAGGCTGTTTTCACGCTGGAGCGCTCAACCCATGCGGCTTGTTTCGCTGTCTGCCCATCAGTACCGCTCGCTGCGTGCCATCCGCATGGAGCTTGGCGGGGTCAGCCTGTTCATCGGGGCAAACGGAGTGGGCAAATCCAACCTCTACCGCGCTCTGCAATTGGTGCAGGCAGCGGTGCGGGGCACCTTTGCCCATGAGATTGCCGCTGAAGGGGGCATGATGCAGGCGCTTTGGGCGGGGCCTCGCCGCAAGCATGAGGCGGCCCGGATCGTCCTATCCGTCGAGATTGCCGATGAAGAGCGCGGGCTTACCTTCGATTATCGCATTGAGGCCGGTTTGCGTCCGCCGCTTGCCGCGGGCTTCGTGTTTGAGCCTCAGGTGAAGGAGGAGTGCTTTCGGGTCGATACGGGTCGTGGCCCGGTCGTCATGATGGAGCGCAAGGGTGCCAGTATCTCCTTGCGGGGTGAGCGCGGGCGCATGGTGCCGTTTGATGAAACGGTGCTGACCTCGGAGACGGCCGTCTCGCTGATTGCGCGCGGCGGCGTTTCGCCCGAAGTGACCACGTTTTGCCGCTTCATCGACCAATGGCGCTTCTTCCACGGGTTTCGCACCGATGCCGGATCACCGCTTCGCTTTCCCTGCCTTGCCGTGACTGCGCCGCTTCTTGATGAGGACGGGGCCAATCTCGCCGCCGTCCTTGCCACGCTTTCGGTGACGCGTGGCGATACGGTGGAGTTGGACCGGGCGGTGGCGGATGCGCTTTCCGGCGCGCGGCTGGTGCTGCCGGAACCGGACAGTGATGCAAGCTTCGGCCTTGCCCTGCCGGAATTTCCGCAGCGGGTGTTCTCGGCGCGGGAATTGTCGGATGGTCAGTTGCGCTTTCTGGCGCTGGCCGGGGCGCTTTTGTCTTATCGCCAGCCGCCCCTCATTGCCCTCAACGAACCGGAAACGAGCCTGCACCCGGACATGCTCGAACCTTTGGCCGATCTCATTGCCAAGGCGGCGGAGAAAAGTCAGGTGTGGATCGTCACCCACTCCGAACGCTTGGCCGAGGCGGTGCGCCAACGGTGCGGCCTGCGTCCGCTTCGGGTCATCCGGCAGGATGGGGCAACGTGGATTGAGGGCATGCGCCTGACCGGCCTGATGGCGGATGAGGATGATTGATACGCGCTTTCCACTTTCCCTTTGCGTGCGGTTGAGGGCATTGTCGCGGACATGACGAAAGATTCGTTTGCCTCCCTTTTTGGTGATCTGCCGGAAGCGCCCGCGGCCCGCCGCGCCGTGCCGGTGCTGGTGCCCATGCCCGCGCCGGTGCCCTTCAGTTACGCCGTGCCCGATGGCATGCATGTCGAGCCGGGGTCCGTGGTGCAGGTGCCGCTCGGGCCGCGTCAGGTGATCGGCGTCGTCTGGGACGGGCCGCTGGATGCCGTCGATCCGAAGAAGCTTCGCCCGATCACGATTGCCTTCGATTGCCCGCCTTTAACGAAGGATATGCGCGCCTTCATCGACTGGGTTTCCGCCTATACGCTTTCGCCGCCCGGCCTTGTGGCCCGCATGGCGCTTCGTGCTCCGGCGGCCTTTGATCCGGAGCCGATGGTGGAGGGCGTGCGGCTTGGTCCCGGCCAGCTGGAACGCATGACGCCCGCCCGTGCCCGTGTGATGGAACTGGCGAGCGAAGGTTTTGCCTGGACGAAAAGCGGCCTTGCCCATGCGGCGGGTGTCTCGCCCAGTGTTGTCGACGGTCTGTTGAAATCTGCCGTACTGGAAACCGTCTTCATGGCCCCGCCGCCGCTGGTGGCCAAGCCCGACCCGGATTTCATTCAGGGGCGTCTGGATGGCGCGCAGGTGGATGCCGCCGACGAATTGCGCGAGGCGGCGCGCGACGGGTTTTCCGTAACGCTGATTGATGGTGTGACCGGCTCCGGCAAGACGGAGGTCTATTTCGAGGCGGTGGCCGAGGCGCTGAAACGCGGCAAGCAGGTGCTGATCCTCCTGCCGGAAATTGCCCTGACGGCGAGCTTCCTTGAGCGGTTTCAGGATCGTTTCGGGGCGAAGCCTGCCGAATGGCATTCCGACCTTTCGCCCCGCACCCGCGAAAAAGTGTGGCGTCAGGTGACGGAAGGCGAAATCCGCGTTGTGGCGGGTGCGCGCTCCGCGCTCTTCCTGCCGTTTGAGGAACTGGGGCTGATCGTCGTCGATGAAGAGCACGACCCGGCCTACAAGCAGGAAGACCGCGTCTTTTATAATGCCCGCGACATGGCGGTGGTGCGGGCGCGCATCGGCGGCTTCCCGGTCGTCCTGTGTTCGGCGACCCCTTCGGTCGAAAGTCAGGTGAATGCGCGGTCCGGACGTTACAATGCTATTCATATGCCAACGCGCTTCGGCGATGCGGCATTGCCCGACCTTCATCTCATTGACCTCAGACGCCATCCGCCGGAGCGGGGCGGCTTTCTCTCGCCGGTTCTGTTGCGCGGCATGGCCAAGACGCTGGAGAAGGGCGAGCAATCGCTGCTCTTCCTCAACCGGCGCGGCTATGCGCCGTTGACGCTCTGCCGGGTGTGCGGTCATCGCTTCCAGTGCCCGCAATGTTCGAGCTGGCTGGTGGAGCACCGCTTTCGCGGCCAGATCCAATGCCATCAATGCGGCTATGCCGAACCGACGCCGCAGGCTTGCCCGGAATGCGGCACGCTGGATCATCTGGCGGCTTGCGGCCCGGGTGTGGAGCGCATTGCCGAAGAGGTGGAACGCCATTTCCCGGAGGCGCGCACCATCGTTTTGTCGTCCGACATGGCGGGCGGGGTCAGGCGGTTGAGGCTGGAACTCGACGCCATCGCCAAGGGCGAGGCGGATATCGTGGTGGGCACGCAACTGGTCGCCAAGGGACATAACTTCCCCATGATGACGCTGGTCGGGATTGTCGATGCCGATCTGGGGCTGGCCAACGGCGACCCGCGTGCGGCCGAGCGGACCTTCCAGCTTCTGGCGCAGGTCACAGGCCGCGCCGGACGCACGGGGCTTAAAAGCCATGGCCTGATCCAGACCTATCAGCCGGCCCATCCGGTGATGCAGGCGATTGCTTCAGGGGATCGCGAGGCCTTTTATGATCGCGAGATTGCCGAGCGCGAGCGGGCGCTTCTGCCGCCTTTCGGGCGGCTGGCCTCACTGATTATCTCCGCCGACACGCGCGCCGATGCCGAGACCCATGCCCGCGGGCTTCGTGCGGCGGCCCCAGCCGTCTCCGGCATCAGTCTGCTTGGTCCGGCGGAAGCACCGCTGGCTCTCATTCGCGGGCGTCACCGTTTCCGGCTTCTGGTTCACGGCCAGCGCACGTCCGACATGCAGGCCTTTGTGCGGGCGATGCTTCAAAATGGCCCGAAGGTCAGAGGCTCCGTTCATGTGCAGCTGGATATCGATCCGCAAAGTTTCCTTTGAGGGGCCTTGAGACGGGGAAGATCATTTTCCCGTCGGGAAGATCATGGCATAAGGGCGCAAACTGATTTGCGGAGCCTTCCATGGAGTTTTACCTGCCGACCGAGACGGGCGAACTGCTCGCCTTTTGTGCTGCTGCCTTCACCGCGCTTGCGGGCCTCTTCATGATGTTCGCGCCCGGCCTGACCTTTCGGGCGCTCGGGCTCGGCTCGATGGAGCATCGTCCGGGTGCGATTGCCGAAGGGCGATCCTCATTGGGCGGCTTTTATGCGGGTTTGGGGATCTCCGCGATTCTGCTCGCCCAGCCCTGGATCTACATGGCGTTGGGCATCGGCTTCGCGCTTGCTGCCTTCGGCCGGATTCTATCGCTAATGTCGGATAGAGGGAAGAATCTCGCCAATTACCCTCTCCTGGTTGTGCAGGTGGTTCTGGCCACGCTGATGCTCGGCTATTCCTTCGGCTATATCTGAGCTGTCTTTCCCTGCACTTGCAGCCGCTTTCGGCGCGATTCCAACAAAATTTTAAAAAGCGTATTGTCCTAAAGGCGTAAACGGATAATACGCGTGTTGCGAGTCCCGACAGCGTGTGCTAGACGGACCCCGAATTTATGGAAAAGGCGTGGCGCAAGCCGGGCCAATTTCAGGCAAAAATGCAACGAATTCAGAATCTTCCAAGTGCTCCCACGCAGGGTGTGCGGATTCTGGATGAAAATCAGGGAACTTTTGCCCGTGGCAGACACATCCCCGCTCATTTCCGGTGTTGCCGAACGTTATGCGTCGTCGCTTTTCGAGCTGGCGCTTGAAGCTGGCAAGGTGGACGCGGTCAGCGCCGCGCTCAACGGTTTCGATGCCCTTATCGGCGAGAGCGAAGATCTGAAGCGTCTCGTGCAGAGCCCGGTGTTCTCCGCTGAAGATCAGGTCAATGCCATTTCGGCAATCGCCGACAAGCTGGGCGTTGATGCTCTCGTTGTGAACTTTCTGAAAGTGGTGGCGGGTAACCGTCGCCTTTTCGCTCTTCCTGGCATGATCAAGGCTTTTGCCCAGATCGCCGCTGCCCATCGCGGCGAGATCACTGCCGATGTCACGTCTGCTCATGCGTTGACCGCTGAGCAGGAAACTGAATTGAAGGCGGCGCTGAAGAGCGTGACCGGCAAGGACGTGACGCTCGCCGTCACGGTTGACCCGGCGATCCTCGGTGGTCTGATCGTTAAGGTCGGGTCGCGTCAGATCGACACGTCTCTTCGCACCAAACTCTCTACCCTTAAGCTTGCACTGAAAGAGGTTGGCTGATGGATATCCGCGCCGCGGAAATTTCCGCAATTCTGAAAGATCAAATCAAAAATTTCGGCAAAGAGGCTGAAGTCTCCGAAGTCGGCCAGGTGCTTTCCGTCGGTGACGGTATTGCTCGTGTGTACGGTCTCGACAACGTTCAGGCCGGCGAAATGGTCGAGTTCCCGGGCGGCATCCGCGGCATGGCGCTCAACCTTGAAGCCGACAACGTCGGCGTCGTTATCTTCGGTGCTGACCGCAGCATCAAGGAAGGCGACATCGTCAAGCGTACCGGCGCCATCGTGGACGTTCCGGTCGGTCCGGAACTGCTCGGCCGCGTCGTTGACGCGCTCGGCAACCCGATCGACGGCAAGGGCCCGATCAACGCTTCGCGCCGTTCGCGCGTTGACGTGAAGGCTCCGGGCATCATTCCGCGCAAGTCGGTTCATGAGCCGATGTCCACGGGTCTCAAGGCTATCGACGCCCTGATCCCGGTTGGTCGCGGCCCGCGCGAGCTTGTGATCGGCGACCGCCAGACCGGCAAGACCGCCATCATTCTCGACACGTTCCTGAACCAGAAGCCGATCCACGACAATGGCCCGGACAAGGACAAGCTGTTCTGCGTCTACGTCGCCGTCGGCCAGAAGCGTTCGACCGTTGCCCAGTTCGTGAAGGTGCTCGAAGAGCGCGGCGCTCTGCCGTACTCGATCGTGATCGCCGCAACGGCTTCCGATCCGGCTCCGATGCAGTATCTGGCTCCGTTCACCGGCTGCGCCATGGGCGAATACTTCCGTGACAACGGCCAGCACGCCCTGATCGGTTATGACGACCTTTCCAAGCAGGCTGTTGCCTACCGTCAGATGTCGCTTCTGCTGCGTCGTCCGCCGGGCCGCGAAGCTTACCCGGGTGACGTGTTCTATCTGCATTCGCGTCTTCTTGAGCGCGCTGCAAAGATGAGCGACGAAAACGGTGCCGGTTCGCTGACGGCTCTGCCGGTCATCGAAACGCAGGGCAACGATGTGTCCGCGTTCATTCCGACCAACGTGATCTCGATCACCGACGGCCAGATCTTCCTTGAAACCGACCTGTTCTATCAGGGCATCCGTCCGGCCGTTAACGTCGGTCTGTCGGTGTCGCGCGTTGGTTCCTCGGCTCAGATCAAGGCCATGAAGCAGGTTGCCGGCTCGATCAAGGGTGAACTCGCCCAGTATCGTGAAATGGCCGCCTTCGCCCAGTTCGGTTCCGACCTTGACGCCTCCACGCAGCGCCTGCTGAACCGTGGTGCCCGTCTGACGGAACTCCTGAAGCAGCCGCAGTTCTCGCCGCTGAAGACGGAAGAACAGGTTTCGGTGATCTTTGCCGGTGTGAACGGTTACCTCGATAAGCTGCCGGTCGCGCAGGTTGGCAAGTTCGAGCAGGGTCTGCTCAACTACCTCCGCACGGAAGGCAAGGCTATCCTCGACGCGATCCGTACGGACAAGG
This sequence comes from Pseudomonadota bacterium, assembly GCA_020161665.1. Classification (GTDB taxonomy): domain Bacteria; phylum Pseudomonadota; class Alphaproteobacteria; order Rhizobiales; family Rhizobiaceae; genus Ectorhizobium. The sequence goes on from JAIUPA010000004.1 coordinate 77,913, forward strand.
CCATCTCTGACGACACGAAGGGCAAGCTCAAGGCTGCGCTCGACTCGTTCGCCAAGAATTTCGCCTGATCCGATCAAGCCAGGACGTTAAGCGATGCCTTCACTAAAGGACCTAAAAAACCGGATCGCCTCCGTTAAGGCGACGCAGAAGATCACCAAGGCGATGAAAATGGTCGCCGCGGCGAAGCTGCGTCGTGCTCAGGAGGCCGCCGAGGCTGCCCGCCCGTATTCGCAGCGGATGGGTGCGGTGCTTGCAAACATCGCGGCAACGATTGGCGCTGACGACGGTGCTCCGCGCCTGATGACCGGCACCGGCAAGGACGACGTGCATATGCTCGTCGTCTGCACCGCCGAGCGTGGTCTGTGCGGTGGCTTCAACTCCCAGATCGCGCGTTTTGCGCGCGATCATGCCCGCCAGCTGATCCGTGACGGCAAGACCGTCAAGATCTTCTGCGTTGGCAAGAAGGGCTACGATATCCTGCGTCGCGAATTCGCTTCGCTGATCATCGAGAAGATTGAACTTCGTGATGTCCGCAAGGTCGGCTTCGAGAATGCCGATGCGATCGGTCGCAAGATCATCGCTCGCTTCGAGAATGAAGAGTTTGACGTCTGCACCCTGTTCTATTCCGAGTTCAAGTCGGTGATCAGTCAGGTTCCGACGGCTCTGCAGCTTATCCCGGCGATTGCTCCGGCAGCGGGTGAAAGCGATGCGGGCGCACTCTATGAATACGAGCCGGATGCCGGTGCGATCCTCAGCGATCTGATCCCGCGCAACCTTTCTGTTCAGGTCTTCCGCGCTCTGCTCGAGAATGTCGCAGGTGAAATGGGTGCCAAGATGAGCGCGATGGATAACGCCACGCGCAACGCTGGCGAAATGATCCATAAGCTGACGCTTTCCTACAACCGTCAGCGTCAGGCCCAGATCACCAAGGAACTCATTGAAATCATTTCGGGCGCCGAGGCGCTCTGAGGTTAAGGAAAAGAGGAAACGAACATGGCTGACGCAGCTGCTTCCACTGGTAAGGTGACACAGGTCATCGGCGCCGTCGTCGACGTGGCGTTCGATGGCGCTCTCCCGCCGATCCTGAATGCACTTGAAACCAACAACGGCGGCAACCGCCTGGTGTTCGAAGTCGCCCAGCACCTTGGTGAAAACGTCGTTCGCGCAATCGCCATGGACTCGACCGAAGGTCTGGTTCGCGGTCAGGCCGTGATCGACACCGGCGCTCCGATCTCGGTTCCGGTTGGTCACGAAACGCTCGGTCGTATTCTGAACGTCATCGGCGAGCCGGTTGACGAAGTCGGCCCGGTCAACACGTCTGCCCGTCGCGCCATCCACCAGGACGCACCGTCCTACGTGGAACAGTCGACCGAAGGCCAGATCCTTGTCACCGGCATCAAGGTCGTTGACCTTCTGGCTCCGTACGCCAAGGGCGGCAAGATCGGCCTGTTCGGCGGCGCCGGCGTGGGCAAGACGGTTCTCATCATGGAACTCATCAACAACGTGGCTAAGGCACACGGCGGTTACTCCGTGTTCGCCGGCGTGGGTGAGCGTACCCGCGAAGGTAACGACCTTTACCACGAAATGATCGAGTCCAAGGTGAACGTGGACCCGAAGGAAAATGGCGGCTCTGCCGAAGGCTCCAAGTGCGCCCTGGTTTACGGCCAGATGAACGAACCGCCGGGCGCTCGCGCTCGCGTCGCTCTGACGGGTCTGACGATCGCTGAAGACTTCCGCGACAAGGGCCAGGACGTTCTGTTCTTCGTGGACAACATCTTCCGCTTCACGCAGGCCGGTTCGGAAGTGTCGGCTCTGCTCGGTCGTATTCCTTCGGCCGTGGGTTACCAGCCGACGCTGGCCACCGACATGGGTGCCCTGCAGGAACGCATCACCACGACGACCAAGGGTTCGATCACCTCGGTGCAGGCCATTTACGTGCCCGCCGACGACTTGACCGACCCGGCTCCGGCCACGTCGTTCGCCCACCTGGACGCCACGACCGTTCTGTCGCGTTCGATCGCTGAAAAGGGTATCTACCCGGCCGTTGACCCGCTCGACTCCACGTCGCGCATGCTCGACCCGCTGGTCGTTGGTGAAGAACACTACGACGTTGCCCGTAAGGTTCAGTCGACCCTGCAGCGCTACAAGTCGCTTCAGGACATCATCGCCATCCTCGGCATGGACGAACTGTCTGAAGAAGACAAGCTGACCGTGGCGCGCGCCCGTAAGGTTGAGCGCTTCCTGTCGCAGCCGTTCCACGTGGCTGAAGTCTTCACGGGTTCGCCGGGCAAGCTCGTCTCGCTCGAAGACACCATCAAGGGCTTCAAGGGTCTGGTTGCTGGCGAATACGATCACCTTCCGGAAGCTGCCTTCTACATGGTTGGCTCGATGGAAGAAGCCATCGAAAAGGCCAAGAAGCTGGCTGCTGAAGCTGCTTGATCCTCAATCGGAAAGGGCGCGTTCGCCGCGCCCTTTTTCCCTTCCGCAAATGAAGAGTTAATTCGTCATGGCTGACAGCTTCAATTTCGAACTCGTGTCTCCCGAGCGTCTGCTGGTTTCGGAACAGGCCAGTGAAGTGGTCATTCCGGCGACGGAAGGCGAGATGACGGTCATGGCCCGTCACGCTCCGACGATGACGACGCTCAATCCGGGTGTCGTTGCGGTCAAGACCGCAGCTGGCAAGGCTGAGAAGTACGTTGTCCTGGGCGGTTTTGCCGATATCGGTGCCAATGGCCTGACGGTGCTGGCCGAATCCGCAACGCCGGTTGCCGATTTCAACAAGGATATCCTGCAGGCTCGTATCGAGGCTGCGCAGAAGGAACTTGCTGCAGAGCAGGATCACGAAAAGCGCGGCAGCATCGAAGCGTTCCTCGCAGCGCTGACGCATTTGAACGGCGCGATTATCGCCTGATCCAAAGGCTGGAATTCGATTGCAAAAGCCGTCCGGGCAACCGGGCGGCTTTTTTGCATGGGGACGCGGCTTCATGCGCAAGACGCACGCTTGTTCTGAAGCGCGGATAATCTGAAGCCGAGTGATCATGGGGGGAGGGTGATGGTGATCCCGACGCGATTCGAACGCGTGACCCCCAGATTAGGAATCTGGTGCTCTATCCTGCTGAGCTACGGGACCACTTCACCGGCACTCATACAAAAGGCGGGGCTGTAAGCCAAGCCATTTGTTCTCGGCACCGGCTAATCTGTCAGCCGCTGTTCGGCCAGCCGCACCCAATAGGAAATGCCCTGAGCGATGATGTCGTCATTGAAATCATAGGCCGGGTTGTGGAGGCCTGCGCTGTCACCATTGCCGATGAAGATGAACGCGCCCGGACGCTTCTTCAGCATGAAGGCGAAGTCTTCGCCCGCCATGGACGGGGCGACCGCCGGATCGACATTGGCCGGGCCGACGATGTCGCGTGCCACCGCAAGGGCGTGATCATAACCGCTGTCGTGGTTGATCGTGACCGGGCATTTGCGTTCGTAGTCGAGTTCCACCGTGGCCCCATGGGCGGCGGCAATGCCTTCCACGATCTGGCGAAGGCGTTCCTGTGTCATGTCCTGTACGGCCTCATTGAGGCTTCGGACCGTTCCGGCAATCAGCGCTTCCGGCGGGATGACATTGTGCGAGGACCCGGCCTGGAACTTGGTGACCGAGACGACAACCGCCTCAAGGGGGGCGACATTGCGCGCGGCAATCATCTGCAGGTTCGAGACGATCTGCGCGCCGATGGCGATCGGATCAATCGTGCGGTGCGGCTGGGCCGCATGGCCGCCACGGCCGGAAATCCGGATCGTGAACTTGTCCGGCGCGGCCATGATGGCACCGCGGCAGATGGCGAACTGACCTGCGGGTATGCCCGGCATATTGTGCATGCCGTAGACTTCATCAATGCCAAAACGCTCCATCAGGCCGTCTTCAACCATCGCCAGAGCGCCCGCGCCCCCTTCTTCGGCGGGCTGGAAGATCAGCGCGATGCGGCCGTTGAAATTACGGGTCTCGCTGAGATAACGGGCGGCACCGAGCAGCATGGCGGTGTGGCCATCATGCCCGCAAGCATGCATGCGGCCTTCGATCTTCGATGCCCAGGGTTTTCCGGTGACTTCCTCAACGGGCAGCGCATCCATATCGGCACGCAGGCCAATGGTGCGTCCCGTTTCGCTGCCGCGACCCTTGATGATGCCGACAACGCCGGTCTGGCCAATGCCGGGCACGATTTCATCGACGCCGAATTCCTTCAGCTTTTCAATGATGAAGGCTGCCGTGTCATGAACATCATAGAGAATTTCGGGGTGTTCATGGAGATGGTGGCGCCAGGCGGTGACTTCGTCCTGAAGTTCGGCGGCGCGGTTGAGAATGGGCATCATCTGTTCCTGAATGCTGGCGGAAATTGATCGGAATCGCTTCCTCCGACTACACAGTTTGCGCCGTAGAATTGACCTAATCAATCGTCTTTGCCATTGCTTGGCCACATAGGGTAAATATCCCGCGTCGATATTCGATTTTCAAGACATTGCCGAAGGGGCAGATCGTGTTCACATCAAGTTTCCGTTCGTTCACAGCATTTCTTATGACCGGAGTGCTGGCCACGGGGAGCGTGGTCGCAGGCGCAGGGCCCGCGTCGGCCAATCCGCACATTCTGGTTGACGTCGCGTCGGGTCAGGTGATCGAGCATGAGGAGGCCTTCCGCAAATGGTATCCCGCCTCGCTCACCAAGCTGATGACCGCCTATGTGACGTTCCGGGCGCTGAAGGCGGGCAAGCTTTCGCTGCAATCGCCGGTCACCATGTCGCCGAAGGCGGCCAACGCTGCCCCGTCCAAGACCTTCTTCCGCGCTGGCGCGCAGGTGACGGTCGACAATTCGCTGAAGCTTCTTCTGGTCAAGTCGGCCAATGACATCGCGGTCGCACTGGCTGAAGCCGTTGGCGGCTCGCAGGATGCGTTTGTCGGCATGATGAACGCGGAAGCGGCGCGCATCGGCATGAGCGACACGCATTTCGTCAACCCGAACGGCCTGCCCGCCAAGGGGCAGTATACGACGGCGCGCGATCTGGCCGTGCTGGCTGTGACAATCAAGCGGGAATTCCCCGAATATGCCTCCTATTTTGCACTGGAAGGAGTCGATACCGGCAAGAAGACCTATGGCAACTACAACATGCTGATTGGTCGCTTTGACGGTGCGGATGGCATGAAGACCGGCTTTATCTGCGCTTCGGGCTTCAATCAGGTTTCATCGGCGACGCGCAACGGTCGCACCGTGGTCTCGGTCGTGCTCGGGGCGGAAAGCCTTGCGGGCCGCACGGAACGCTCTGCCGACCTGCTGCAGAAAGGTCTGACGGCCCAGAAGGGCGTTGGCACGCTCGCCAAGCTTGCTCCCTACGGCGAACAGGGCACGCAGGCGGTGGATATCAGCAACGAGATCTGCAATCCGCAGGCCGCCAAGGTGCGCTCTGAAGGACGCGATGATGCGGGCCGCATGATCATCAAGTCGCCCTTCGTGCATGAGCTTGGTCGCGACCCGGTCTATTCCTTTGCGGGCGTCATTCCGGGAACCGAGCCGCCGCCACCGCCGCCGGCCGACAAGAAGAAGAAGGCCGACAAGGACCAGAAGAAGCCGGTGAAAAAGCCTGCGGCTGAAAACACATCCGCAAAGGCAAACTGACCCATGCAGGCGCGTATTCCGGTTTCCATTGTGACGGGCTTTCTTGGTGCGGGAAAGTCGACACTGATCAATCGCCTGCTCAAGGACCCGGCGATGCGCGACGCTGCCGTGATCGTCAATGAGTTCGGCGATGTGGGCATCGACCATCTGCTGGTCGAATCCTCCGGTGATAGCGTGATCGAGCTATCGGACGGTTGCCTGTGCTGCACCATGCGGGGCGACCTGATCGATACGCTGGGCGAATTGATGGACCGGATGCAGACCGGAAAGCTGCGCCCCCTGAAGCGGATCGTGGTGGAAACCACCGGCCTTGCCGATCCGGCTCCCGTCATGCAATCGGTCATGGGTCATCCGGTGCTGATCCATAATTTCGAGCTGGATGGCGTGGTGACGCTCGTCGATGCTGTGAATGGGTTTGCAACGCTCGATGCACACCCTGAATCGGTGCGTCAGGCGGCGGTCGCCGACCGTCTCGTTCTGTCCAAAATGTCGATGGCGGATGGCGCAACCCGCGCCGAACTCAAGGCCCGGCTGCGGGCATTGAACCCGCGCGCTTTGATCTCGGATGCCGAAAGCGAAGGGGCGGACGCCGTCGCGTGGCTGTCGAACGGTCTTTATGACCCCGAAACCAAGCTTCCCGATGTGCAGCGCTGGCTTCGGGAAGAGGCCGCGCATGACGAGCACGATCACCACCATCATGACCATGACCACGAGCATGGGCCTGATTGCGGCTGTGGCGGACATCATCACGACCATCACCATGATCATGATCATGGGCATGGGCATGGTCATGAGGGGCACCGCCACCATCGGCATGCCGATGACATTCGCTCGTTCTCAATCCTGCATGACAAGCCGATTGATCCCATGGCGGTCGAGATGTTTATCGATCTCTTGCGTTCGGCCCATGGGGACAAGATGCTGCGGATGAAGGCCGTGGTGCAGACGAGTGATCGCCCGGACAAGCCGCTGGTGCTTCACGGTGTGCAAAGCATCTTCCACCCGCCGGTGCGGCTTGCGGCCTGGCCCGATCCGTCGGACAAGCGCTCGCGCCTCGTGCTCATCACCAAGGGGTTGCCGGAAGCTTTCGTGCGGGATCTCTTCGCGGCGTTTACCAGTCAGCCCGGCATTGACCGCCCCGACCATGCGGCGCTCTCGGAGAGCCCGCTGTCGGTTCCCGGTCTGAAATTCTGATCGGCCCAGCCGCGCTTCTCAGCCCTTGCGGATCAGGAAGCGATGGCCATCGCCCGATGTTTCGGATGTGAGAAGCGTGTGCCCATCTTCGCGGCACATGTGGGGAATGTCGATGACGGCCAACGGATCGGTCGTCTCGACCCAAAGCTCTGTCTGTGACGGCAGGGCGGCCAATTTTTTCCGGGTGCGTAAAACGGGAAGGGGGCATTTCAGCCCCCTCAGATCGTAAATCGCCGGATGATCCGTCCTGCTCACTGCTTGGCCCAGAATTTCCACAGCGGCGGCTTTTGCGCGGCCACTTGCGTGGTCGGAGCCGGTGTGGCTTGCGCCTCTGCAGCGGCCATAATAGCGGCACGATGCGGGTTCGGGATGGGAACGGGAATGCCGGTTGCGCCAGCAGGCATGGCGGTTGTTGCAGCCGTTGGTGCCGTAGCGCTCGCCACGAGGCTCTGCTGGGCCGCTGCGACCGCTGCGGCGGTTGCCGCCGGTGCCGGGGTAATGGCCGCGGTTGCCGTCGGTTCAGGAATCTTGATGGCGCGACCGCCGGGCTTGGTCGGGTCAAACTCGTCAATATCCACCAGACGGCCGGCCTTCAGGGCGGAGCCGGTCGGCGCGAAGGCGAGGTCCTTGCCGCGACGCTGATCGGCCACAAGGGCCTTGCGCTCGGCCTCGCTCGGATCATACCAAGCGACATCCTCGTATTTCTGCAAGGCCTTGGAATAGGCCGCTTCATACATCTTGTTGTAATTCGAAAGGGCCGCGGACAGTGCCGGCGGGGTCGTCATGGCGGGGCAAGCGCCCACCGGATTGAACGGACCGGCGGCCTGCTGGTTGAAGACGTAACGCTTGCCGCAGACATTGACGTCCGGCGGGCGCTTGGTCACTTCAAAATTGTCGTAGCCTTCCTTCAGCATCTTCCAGAATTCGAAGTGCTCGCTGTGGCGGTGGCGGGCCATGTTTTCGGCCGTCATGCGGAAGGGATAGGCCTGAAGCTGGATCGTATCCTGACCGCCCTTGAAGGCGTCGCGGGCAAAGGCCCAGATTTCGAGGATCTGCGCGTCGGTCATCGAGTAGCAACCCGAGGACGAGCAGGCGCCATGGATCATCAGGTTGGTGCCATTGCGGTTATTGGCCGCGTCATAGCGGTTCGGGAAGCCCGTGTTGATGGCCAGAAAATACTGCGAATACGGGTTCAGGTTGCCGCGCGACAGCGGGTAGAAGCCTTCCGGGGCCTGACGGTCGCCTTCCTTCACCTTCGGACCGAGACGGCCCGACCAGGCGCAGATGCGGTAATCCTTGACCTTTTCGAAACGGTTGTCGGTGCGCGCCTTCCAGATCTCCAGAACGCCTTCTTCCTTGAAGATGCGAATGGTAATCGGCGACGTGCGCTCCATGCCCTTCGCCTTCATCTCGGCAACGATCCGGTCGGGAAGGGGCTGTTCGGTCTTGTTCTTGACGTTCTTCACGTAGCCGGGATCGATCGCATCCAGCGAGTCGTTGCAGCCGGTCAGCAGCAGCGCTGTCAGGGGAAGGAGTGCAAGAAATTTCATGCGCATTGTGAATGCCCGGTCATAGTTTCAGTGCGGCGCGCCGTTCTTTATCACTGTCGGCTCGTTAAGCAAACATAACGCAAGCACGTTCACAAAAACTTAACTATGCGAGGGCGGCTGCATCAAGGTGTTCCTAAGCAGCGAATGAAGCGCATTTATGACGAAAAACGCCGCCCGATGGGCGGCGTTTCGAAGGGTGGTTTTTCGCCGTGATCAGAGATTGCGACCAATGGCGAGGAATTTCTGGCGGCGGTCGTCGCGCAGCTCCGTGCCCGAGAGCGGCGACAGGGAGGCCAGCGCCGAGGCAATCACATTGCCGGTTTCGGTAATCACCGCTTCGGCATGACGATGGGCACCGCCCGTCGGCTCCTTGATGATGCCGTCGATGATGCCGAGGCTCTTCAGGTCCTCGGAGGTGATCTTCATGTTGGTGGCGGCTTCCTTGGCGCGCGCCGAATCGCGCCACAGGATCGAGGCCGCGCCTTCCGGCGAAATCACCGAATAGATGGCGTGTTCCAGCATGTAGACGCGGTTGCCTGTGGCAATGGCGATGGCGCCGCCGGAGCCACCTTCACCGATCACCACCGAGATGATCGGAACCTTGACCTGCAGGCACATTTCCGTCGAACGGGCGATGGCTTCCGCCTGGCCGCGTTCTTCAGCGCCAACACCCGGATAGGCACCAGCCGTATCGACAAGCGTGATGATCGGCAGGCCGAAGCGATCTGCCATTTCCATGACGCGCACGGCCTTGCGATAGCCTTCCGGACGCGGGCTGCCGAAATTGTGCAGGATGCGCGTCTTGGTGTCGTGACCCTTTTCCTGACCGATCACAGCCACGGGCTGGCCACGGAAGCGGGCAAGGCCGGACTGGATGGCGGCATCTTCGGAAAATTTGCGGTCGCCGGCCAGCGGCGTGAAATCGGTAAAGAGCTGCGCGGTGTAATCAATGAAATGCGGGCGCTGCGGATGACGGGCGACCTGCGTCTTCTGCCAGGCATTGAGCTTGGCATAGATTTCGACCATGGCGTCGTGCGCGCGGCTTTCCAGACGGGTGATTTCGTCGGAGATGTCGATGCTGGCGTCTTCAGCCTTGAGCTTTTTCAGTTCGTGAATCTTGGCTTCCAGATCGGCGATCGGCTTTTCAAAGTCGAGGTAGTGGTGCATGACTCCCGCTTTCTGTTCTTATTCCCGGCACGTCCCGGGCCCTGCTCCCGTCAGTCTTCCGGTTTCTAATCCGGCTTTTTGCCCTGTTTGGCAAGAGGGTGATGGGTATGAACCAGCTGTTGCAGCCGTTCTTCCAGAACATGCGTGTAGATTTGAGTGGTGGAAATGTCCGTGTGGCCCAGAAGTTCCTGTACCGCACGCAAATCAGCGCCGTTCTGCAGCAAATGGCTGGCAAAAGCATGGCGAAGCACATGGGGCGATAAAAGAGAGGGTGTCAGACCGGCGCGGATGGCGAGGTCTTTCAGGTCCCGGGCAAAAACTTGCCGGGGCAGATGACCTTCCTTGGAGGCCGCTGGAAAGAGGAATGGACTTTCCTTGAACTTCGGGTTCTTTTCCGCAGCAAGAGTCCATGCCCGCCCATAGGCCTGCATGGCGGCGATGGCCGAGCGCGAGAGGGGCACAAGCCGCTCCTTGGCACCCTTGCCGCGGATAACGAGAAAGCGGCCTTCCTCACCCAAAACCCGGGCCGGAAGGGCGACCAGTTCGCTCACACGCATGCCCGTTGCGTAAAGGAGCTCGACTAGGGCGACCATGCGCAGCCGTTTGAGGCTCTCTTCCGGTTCCCCCGGCAAGGCTGCTTCCTGCGCTGCCTGATCCAGAAGCCTGGTGACGGCATCGACGCTCATGGTCTTGGGAAGCGGTCGGCCCTTCTTCGGGGCGTCGAGAACGGCGGACGGATCATCGCCGCGCAGACCTTCGGCATAGAGGAACTTGAAGAGTTGCCGCAACGAGGAGAGCTTTCGCGCCTGCGACGTGGCTTTCAGGCCTTCGCCTGCGAGACGCGTCATATAGGCCGACAGATCTGCCGAGGTGACGGTCATGAGATCCGAGCCGCGCTTTGCCAGAAAGGTGCGCAGGTCCCCCAGATCGCGGCGATAGGCCGCAAGCGTATTGGCCGATGCGCCGCGTTCGGCGCTCAGCATTTCCAGAAAAGCTTCCATGTGGGCGGCGTCGAGTGAGGCCATGGTTTAGCGTGTGGCCTCCACAGCCGGTGATGCGCCTGCCGTCGCCAGATTGCCGGGCGGCACGGGCACATGCATTTCATGCTGGCCGGGATCAACCAGAAGCACCAGCGCCAGCATGGCGGCATAAATGCCGGCCACAAACGCGCCGCCGAAGAAAAGCAGGCGAAAAAGGGTGGGCATGGCGGCTCTCCACTGGCAAATTTCGGGGGAAACTAGCCTATGATTGATCCGGTTCCAAGTTTTCAAAGTCCACGGCTTGACGCTTCCCGCACATTTTCCCATACCATCGCCGAGTTTTGTAGCGGTGGCACGAATGACTGGACCGAGTGATAGCGATCTGAAATCCCTGAATGAGCGCGCGCGCGCGGCACTCGGGGAGCGCAACCTTGTGTTTGTCGGTCTGATGGGGGCGGGCAAGTCGTCGATTGGCCGTCTGGTCGCCCAGGAACTGAAGCTGTCGTTCATCGATACGGACCACGAAATCGAACGTGTTTCCAGCATGACCATCCCCGAGCTTTTCGCCGCCTATGGCGAGCAGGAGTTCCGGGCGCTTGAAACGCGTGTCATCGAGCGGTTGCTGAAGGGCGAGCCGCGGGTGATTTCGACGGGTGGCGGGGCCTTTATCAACGCCAATACGCGCGCCGAGATCAAGCAGTGCGGGCTTTCGGTCTGGCTGAAAGCCGAGCTTGATGTTCTGTGGGAACGGGTGAGCAAGCGTGACGGGCGTCCGCTTTTGAAAACCGCCAACCCGAAGCAGACGCTCGAAAACCTTATGAATGAGCGCTATCCGGTCTATGCCGAGGCTGACCTGACGGTGATGTCGCGCAATGTGCGCAAGGATGTCATCGTTCGCGATGTGCTGGACGCCATTGCGGGAAGCGTTGCGAAAAGCAGGGAAGAAACACCATGACTGCCGCCGAAACCGGAATTCTTGAAGGGCAGAGCCCGGAACAGCTCGTGCGCGTTCCCTTGGGAAGCCGTTCCTATGACATTCTGATCGGTCCGGGCCTGATCGGTCGCGCCGGTGGGGAAATCACCGCCCGCATCAAGGGTCGCCGTGCGGCCATCGTCACGGACGAGAATGTCGGCCCGCTTTATCTCGAAGCGCTGATGGACAGTCTCCAGACCGACGGGATCGAGGCGGTTTCGCTCACACTTCCGGCGGGCGAGAAGACCAAGTGCTTTGAAAACCTGATTACCGTGGTCGATCTGGCGCTTTCGGCGCGTCTTGAGCGCAATGACATGATCATCGCGTTGGGCGGTGGTGTGATCGGCGATCTGGCCGGTTTTGCCGCCGGGATCGTCAAACGCGGCGTGCGCTTCGTGCAAATCCCCACGTCGCTTCTGGCGCAGGTGGATTCCTCGGTGGGCGGCAAGACGGGGATCAATACCCGCCATGGCAAGAACCTTGTCGGCGTGTTCCATCAGCCCGATCTGGTGCTGGCCGATGCCGATTCGCTCGGGACGCTTTCGCAGCGCGAATTCCGCGCCGGTTACGCCGAAGTCGCCAAATATGGCCTGATCGACAAGCCGGAGTTTTTCGCCTGGCTCGAAGCCAACTGGAAGGATGTTTTCTCCGGTGGTCCTTCGCGCATCGAGGCGATTGCCGCCTCCTGCCGTGCCAAGGCTGCGGTGGTTGCCGCCGACGAACGCGAAAACGGCGCGCGCGCCCTTCTTAATCTCGGTCACACTTTTGGCCATGCGCTGGAGGCCGCCGTTCAGTATGATTCGGCGCGTCTGGTTCACGGCGAAGGTGTTTCCATCGGCATGGTGCTAGCGCATGAGTTTTCGACGCGCCTCAACCATGCCAGCCGCGATGATGCGGACCGGGTGCGCAAGCACCTCAAAGAGGTCGGCCTGCCGGTGACGATTGGCGAAATCCCCGGCGACATGCCGCCCGCCGAACAGTTGATGGAGGCGATTGCCCAGGACAAGAAGGTGAAGAGCGGCAAGCTCACCTTCATCCTGACGCGCGGCGTCGGCCAGTCCTTCATTGCCGATGATGTTCCGGCCTCCGAGGTCATCTCCTTCCTGAAGGAGAAGCTGCCGCAATGACCCTGAAGCTTCTTCGCCGTCTGTTCGGCAGCGTTCTTCCCGCCCCGCGCCCTGTGCTTTCGGCGGAGGAAAAGCTGCGTGGAACGGTGGACAAGCTTTATGGCGATGGCTCGGTGGTGAAGATCGACCGCGACCGACTGGATGGCATTCTCCATCTGGGCGAGCTTGAGGTCTACGACATCATGATCCACCGCACGGCTGTGCGCGCGATCAATGCCGATGATGCGCCTGCCGACGTGATCCGCCAGATTCTCGACAGTCCCTACACGCGCATGCCGCTGTGGCGCGGCTCGATGGATAACATCATTGGCGTGGTCCATGCCAAGGATTTGCTGCGCGCCATGGCCGAACCCGATTACGAGCGCGACAAGCTTGATATCGCCAAGATTGCGCAAAAGCCGTGGTTCGTGCCCGACAGCACCAATCTGAAGGATCAGTTGAACGCCTTTCTGCGTCGCAAGGTCCATTTCGCCCTCGTCGTGGACGAATATGGCGAGGTGCAGGGCATCATCACGCTCGAAGATATTCTGGAAGAAATCGTTGGCGACATTGCCGATGAGCATGACATCGACATCAAGGGTGTGCGTCAGGAAGCCGATGGCTCCATCGTGGTCGATGGATCAGTGCCGATCCGTGACCTGAACCGGGCGCTCGACTGGCAACTGCCGGATGAGCACGCCACGACGATTGCCGGTCTCGTCATCCACGAATCGATGATGATCCCCGAAGAGCGCCAGTCCTTCACCTTCCACGGCAAGCGTTTCTACGTGATGAAGCGCGAAAAGAACCGCATCACGCGGTTGCGGGTTCGCCCGGCGGAAGACGGCATCTCTCCCGCCGAGTGATTACCAGCGGGTTGGTTCACCCGGTGCGGCGGCCTCAATGGCCAGCGCATGCAGGCCTGCGTCGAGTTCCGGTTTCAGAAGATCGTTGATGGCCCGGTGGCGGGCAACGCGCGTCTGTCCTGCAAAGGCTGCCGCCACAATGCGGATGCGCATATGCGTTTCGGCCCCTTCAACCATGCCCGGCTGGTGTCCGGCGTGGCGCCCGCTTTCATCGATGACGTCGAGACGCTCCGGCGCGAAGGTCGATTGCAGGCGGTTTTCGATGGTTTGGCGGATGCTCATGGGAATGATCGTACCTATATGAGGGGGGTACCCAAAAGCCACCAACAAACCGCTTTGTCAATTCTTGTTTAGACCGCCTTGCCGGTCGATAATGGCCGGATGAAACTCGACTCCAAATATTTCGACCGTATCCGCACGCGGCGGCGCAAGGCGGAAGAACCGCAGACCAGCGCGCCCATGTGCCAGTGGGACGGGTGCGACCAGAAGGGTGTGCATCGCGCGCCGGTCGGTCGCCATGCGGAGGGGCAGTTCTTCATGTTCTGCTTCGAGCACGTGAAAGAATATAACAAGGGCTACAATTACTTCTCCGGCCTTTCCGACACCGAAGTCGCCCGCTACCAGAAGGAAGCGATTACCGGACATCGCCCGACCTGGACGCTCGGGGTCAATAGTGCGGCCAAGGGCTCCCCGCTGCATTCGACGGCACGGGCCGGGGCGCAGGCGCGGGTGCGGGACCCCTTCGGCTTTATCCAGCAGGGGCGCGGTGCGGCGCGGCCCAATCCGGCCCAGCGCAAGCTCAAGACGCTCGAGGCGAAGGCCTTCGATACGATGGGACTGGCAGCGGGTGCGAGCGCTGAGGATATCAAGACCCGCTACAAGGAGCTGGTCAAGAAGTACCACCCCGATGCCAATGGTGGCGACCGTGGCTCGGAAGAGCGCTTTACCAGCGTGGTGCAGGCCTACCAGCTTCTGAAGCAGGCGGGCTTTTGCTGAGGCACGTTACGGCTTTCAACAATTTGTCAAAAAACCTTGTCTCGGGGTCAAATTCCTTCACTTCAAATGGTTCCAATGTGGCCTTTGATGCACTAAACCTTCACTTCAGCGATAGCGGCGCGAATTTGAAATGACCCGGCTGGAGCCTTTCAGCCGTTCTGGAGATATTATGAGCACGATCGATCCCGAAATTTCCGAACTCCCCGATACGACCGTTTCCGTTCGTGAGGTGTTCGGCATTGATTCCGATATTCGCGTTCCGGCCTATTCCAAGGCGGATTCCTATGTTCCCGATCTCGACCCGGACTACCTGTTCGACCGCGAGACGACGCTCGCCATCCTGGCCGGTTTTGCCCATAACCGCCGTGTGATGATCTCGGGCTACCACGGCACGGGCAAGTCCTCGCATATCGAACAGGTCGCCGCCCGCCTGAAATGGCCGTGCGTTCGCGTCAACCTCGACAGCCATGTCAGCCGTATCGACCTCGTCGGCAAGGACGCCATCGTCATCAAGGACGGGCTGCAGATCACCGAATTCAAGGACGGTATTCTGCCCTGGGCCTACCAGAACAATGTGGCGCTGGTGTTCGACGAGTATGATGCCGGTCGTCCGGACGTGATGTTCGTGATCCAGCGCGTTCTGGAATCCTCCGGTCGCCTGACGCTGCTCGACCAGAGCCGCGTGATCCGTCCGCACCCCGCTTTCCGCCTGTTCGCTACGGCCAATACGGTGGGTCTTGGTGATACGACGGGCCTTTACCACGGCACGCAGCAGATCAACCAGGCGCAGATGGACCGCTGGTCCATCGTCACCACGCTCAACTACCTTGCCCATGACAAGGAAGTGGACATCGTCGTTTCCAAGGTGAAGAGCCTTGCCACGAAGGAAGGCCGCGATACGGCGTCGCGCATGGTTCGCGTGGCCGATCTGACGCGCGCTGCTTTCATGAACGGCGACCTTTCCACCGTCATGAGCCCGCGCACGGTGATCACCTGGGCCGAAAACGCCGAGATCTTCGGCGATCTGGCCTTCGCCTTCCGTGTCACCTTCCTCAACAAGTGCGATGAACTCGAGCGCAATCTCGTGGCCGAGCACTATCAGCGCGCCTTCGGCGTCGAGCTGAAGGAAAGTGCAGCCAATATCGTGATCGGCGCTTAACGCGCCGGTCCCTGCCAGTCATTCAGGAATTCCATACGCATGTCGGGTCAAGGCGATAATTCAAAGGCAAAATCCACCACGATCATCGACATGGAGCCGGTGCGTCGTGCGATTGCCGGTTGCGTGCGGTCCATCGCAGGCAAGACCGAAATCGAGGTGTCATTTGCCAATGAGCGCCCGGGCATTACTGCCGAGCGTGTGCGTCTTCCCGATCTCTCCAAGCGCCCGACATTGCAGGAACTTTCGGTGACGCGCGGCATTGGCGATGCCATGGCGCTGCGTCTGGCTTGCCATGATGCCAAGGTTCACAATGCCATGGCACCGGGCGGGGCCGATGCCCGCGCCATTTTCGACGTCGTGGAGCAGGCGCGTGTGGAATCCATCGGCGCGCTGCGCATGGCGGGGGTCGCCAAGAACCTTGCCAATATGCATGCCGAAAAATATGCCAAGGCCAATTTCGCCGGTATCCTTGCCAAGGAAGATGCGCCGGTGGGCGAGGCGCTGGCCATGCTGGTGCGCGAAAAGCTGACCGGCGAAGCGCCGCCGCCGAGCGCCGGGCAGGTTCTGGATTTCTGGCGTCCGTTCTTTGACGAGAAGATCAGCGCGGAGTTTGACGGCCTTCAGGCGATCGTTGAGGATCAGCAGGCTTTCTCGAAGGCTGTCCGCCACATGCTCGCCTCCATGGGCATGGCCGAGGATATGGGTGATCAGGACAACGATCCGGAACAGTCGGAAGAGCAAAGCGACGACGACCAGCCGCAGAGCGACGACCAGACCGAAGAGACGATGGAAGAGGATGCGGGGTCTGACGCTGCCGCAGCCGAGGAAAGCGAAGCTTCCCAGGAAGAAATGCAGGACGGCGAGATGGACGGCGCGGAGGTCTCCGACGAGGAGATGAGCGACGACAGCGACGACGATTCCGATACGCCCGGTGAGACGCGCCGCCCGCAGACGCCGTTCGATGATTTCAACGAGAAGGTGGATTACAAGGTCTTCACGCAGGACTTTGACGAGATGGTTACGGCGGAAGAGCTGTGCGATGAGGCGGAACTGGAACGCCTGCGCGCCCTTCTCGACAAGCAGCTGTCGCATCTTCAGGGTGCCGTCGGGCGTCTTGCCAACCGCCTGCAGCGCCGGCTGATGGCGCAGCAGAACCGCTCGTGGGACTTCGATCTGGAAGAGGGCTATCTCGATCCGGCGCGCCTCAGCCGTCTGGTGATCGACCCGATGCAGCCGCTCTCCTTCAAGCGCGAGCGTGACACGAAATTCCGCGATACGGTGGTAACGCTCGTCATCGACAATTCCGGTTCGATGCGCGGCCGCCCCATCACGGTGGCGGCCACCTGTGCCGATATTCTGGCGCGCACGCTGGAACGCTGCGGCGTGTCGGTGGAAATCCTCGGCTTCACCACGAAGGCGTGGAAGGGCGGCCAGTCGCGCGAGAAGTGGCTTGCCGATGGCAAGCCTGCCAATCCGGGCCGTCTCAATGATCTGCGCCACATCATCTACAAGTCGGCGGATGCACCCTATCGCCGGTCGCGCCGCAATCTCGGCCTGATGATGCGTGAGGGCCTGCTCAAGGAAAATATCGACGGTGAAGCGCTGATCTGGGCGCATAACCGCATTCTGGCTCGTCCCGAGCAGCGCCGGATCATGATGATGATCTCGGATGGCGCGCCGGTTGATGATTCGACGCTTTCGGTCAATCCGGGCAATTATCTGGAACGGCACCTGCGCGCCGTGATCGAACAGATCGAGACCCGCTCGCCGGTCGAACTTCTGGCCATCGGTATCGGCCATGACGTGACGCGCTACTATCGCCGCGCCGTAACCATCGTTGATGCGGATGAACTGGCGGGTGCCATGACAGAACAACTGGCGGCGCTCTTTGAAGAGCAGACGGGCGGGCGCGGGCGTGGCCTGCGCCGGGCCGGGTGAGCCCCCTGATGGCGAAGCGGTGCCGGGCGCACCGTCCGGCCCTGTTGAGGGTTCTTCTCGCTGCAGGGCTTGCTGTGTCCGCGGCAGCGACGGTTCAGGCCGCGCCGATTACCATCGACGGCGACCCGATCAAGGTTTTCAAGGCGACGGAACCGGGCAAGACCCGCTTTGGTGCGCTGGAATTTGTCTCCGGCCTTCGGTTGACCTCGCCGCAATCGCTTTTCGGCGCGGTCTCGGCAATTCGTTTTCGGCCCGATGGGGCCAGTTTCGTTGCGGTGCTGGATACCGGCCACTGGCTGACAGGACGGATCGAGCGGGACGCGGCGGGTAAGCTCAAGGGTATTACAGACGCCGATCTTTCTGAAATGATCGACCGTCGCGGGCGTCCCAATCCGGGCAAGTCCGATATGGACGCCGAGGGGTTGGCGCTGGTGCCGGGTGGTGTGGCCGTCAGCTACGAGCAGCGCCATCGCATCGATCTCTATCCCGATCCGGGCTTTGCGACATCGCCGCCCAAGGGCGCGATCGACATGCTGATCAACAAGCGCGAGCTTCGTTACAATCGCGGGCTGGAGACGCTGGTGCGCTCGCCGGAGGCCAGTGCGTTTGGTGGTGCCCTGATCACGGTCTCCGAGTTGAGTGTTGATGACAGTGGTAATCTGGTGGCGGCCATCCTCGGCGGTCCGCTCAAAGGCCGGTTCTCAGTCAAACGCTCCAACGGTTATGACGTGACGGATGGCGCCTTCCTGCCGAACGGCGACCTGTTGTTGCTGGAGCGGCGCTTTTCGCTCGCCTCCTCGGTCGGCATGCGCATTCGCCGCATCCCCGGCGAGACGATCCGTCCCGGTGCCGTTGTTGATGGCGCGGTGTTGATTGATGCGGATTTCTCGCATCGGATCGACAATATGGAAGGTCTGGACGTTGTGGCCGGGCCGGACGGCAAGCCGCGCATCATCGTCACGTCGGACGACAATCATTCCCTGTTTGAAAACTCGCTGATGCTGGAGTTTCGCATCGCCGAGTGAGGGGCCAAGGGCCGGATTTTTAACCGGCCCGCCGTTTCAGTTCGGGTTCGAGACCGCAGGCATCGGCTTCAGAACGCTCATCAGCGCGCCGTAGGGCAGAAGCATGATGAGGCCGACCAGCATTTTCACGCTGAAATCGCCAATGGCCCAGGAAATCCAGCGCGGTGCCTCGCTCGAGAGGATGCCGAGAAGCGGTGCGGCTTCCAGCGCGAAATCGTCATTCGGGCCAAGGAAGCCGAAGGACGACGAGAAGGCCAGCGAGAAGAACAGGACCGTATCCAGCACCGAACCGGCCAGAGAACCGGCCAGCGGTGCGCGCCACCAGCTCATGCGGCGAAGGTGGTTGAAAACCGAAATATCGAGAAGTTGACCGACAAGAAAAGCCGTGCCCGAGGCCATGGCGATGCGCGGTACAGAGGTCACGAAGGACAGGGCGACACCCACCACAAAGCCCGCGAACACAACCTTGCGGGCTGCGGACGGTCCGAACTGGCGGTTGGTCAGATCAGTGACGAGGAAGGCGACCGGATAGGTAAAAGCGCCCCAGGTCAGGAGGTCGGCAAGGTTGATGCCGGCAAACTCGCCATTCACCGGGAACTGGACGAGGAAATTGGACGCCATGACCACGAGGGTCATCAGAGCGACATAGATCAATACGAAGCGTGTCATTTGCATTTTTTTACCCTGGGTGATGCCACCAGCTAGAGGACAATTTGGGCAAAGCAAAAGGCCTGAACGGAAACCGCTCAAGCCTTTCAAGCCCTGTGAAGGGAGACCTTAAAGGTCTTACGCAGCGACCGTCTTCTTGACGATCTGACGGCGCAGAAGGCGAGCGCGCATGCTCAGCTCGGACTCGTCAGCCTTCAGAAGGAAGGCGTCGAGGCCACCGCGGTGTTCCACCGAGCGCAGGGCAGCAGCCGAAACGCGGAGGCGGAAACGCTGGCCGAGAGCGTCAGAAATCAGCGTGACATGGCACAGGTTCGGCAGGAACTTGCGCTTCGTCTTGTTGTTTGCGTGGCTGACATTGTTGCCCGACTGGACGCCCTTGCCGCTCAATTCGCACATACGGGACATGATACACCTGCTTTTTCTATTCCCATGGAACGGTGTCTGGACAACGCCCGACCCGCATTCCAACAGGTTTCAATTGGAAAGTTGCGGTTCTATAGTCAGATGAGCCGGTCTCGTCAAGCCATTGGGAGCAGATTCCCGTAATTGTGCCACGATCCTGCTATTTTCCTTGGGGCCACACCAGAGTATAAGTCCGCGGCGCGGTATCATGCCGTGATATGCCCGTGCGCATGAGGCCCGATTGATGAAGATTGTTCCCCGTTCAGCGCTTGCCATTCTGTTCTGCCTTGGCGTCGCACCACAAGCGCTTTCCCAATCGGCGGGGCAACATTCGACCGATTATACGGTGACACTGGCCGGTTTTACCATCGCCAAGGCGAGCTTCAATGCCATTTTGCGCGACAAGGATTACACCGTTCTCGGACGGTTCCGGTCTGCCGGCATTGCGGACCTCATTTCGGAAATTTCCGGGGAAACGAGTGCCGATGGCGCGATTGCCGGTGGCAAGCTGGTGCCCGACGACTACCGGCTTGTCTATCGCAAGGGCAAGCGGTCAAAGGTCTATGAGGTCAAGCTCAAGAACGGCAACATTATCAATACGTCCATCACGCCGCCGCCGCGTCGCGATCCCGTGACATGGGTGGCGATGCGTGACAGCGATTTCAAGCGGGTGCTTGATCCCTTGACCGGCTTGATGATTCCCGGCGATGCGAAGCTGTGCAGCGGCGCTATTCCTGTGTTTGATGGCGAGACGCGCATGGACATCGTGCTGTCTGATAAGGGCAAGCAGAGCTTCGGGATTGGCCGAAAGCGGGTTGATGTGACCACCTGCTCGGCACGCTACGTTCCGCGTGCGGGCTATAAGCGTGGCCGCAAGGATATCGAGTTCCTCAAGGGGGCGAAGATGGAGGTCTGGTTTGCCAAGTCGGACGCTGTCAATGTATATGCCCCTGTCTATATCCGTGTGCCCACCAGCGTCGGCGATTTGAAAATCAGCGCCACGCGGTTCGGGCGTTGAACAGTCCGGGTTGATGAGACCCGTTTCGGCCCGGCGCTGCCGAGGGAGCATCTCGTGAAATTTCGCGCAACGCTGATCGGCTTCACAGCCATATTGATGTGGGCATTCCTCGCGACCTTTGCCGCAGCCTCCGGCAAGATACCGCCCTTTCAGTTGACCGCGATGGGGTTTGCCATCGGCAGCCTTCCCGGCCTTGCTTTGATGTTGGCGCGACCGCAGCGGTTCAAGGCGCTCAAACAACCGCTCAAGGTCTGGGTTCTCGGGATCGGTGGCCTGTTCGGCTATCATCTGAGCTATTTCTCTGCCTTGCGCAGCGGCGCACCCGCCGTGGAAGTCACGTTGATCAATTATCTCTGGCCGCTGATGATTGTCGTCGGATCGGCGCTCCTGCCGGGCGAAAAGCTTGGATGGCACCATCTGGTCGGTGCGGCCATCGGTCTTGCCGGTACGGCCCTTGTCGTGAGTGGCGGCGGCGTCGCGTTCAATCCCGATTTTCTGCCGGGTTACCTGTTCGCGATTCTGTCGGCGTGCATCTGGGCCGGATATTCGCTTCTGTCGCGTCGTTTGGGTGCCGTTCCAACCGATGCGGTGACGGGGTTTTGCCTTGTGACGGCGCTCCTGTCAGCGCTTTGCCATGTGGGCCTTGAAACCACGGTTTGGCCGGAAACGGCATTGCAATGGGTGACATTGGCAGGGCTTGGCCTTCTGCCGCTCGGTCTCGCCTTTTACACCTGGGATCACGGCGTGAAGAATGGTGACATCCAGATTCTGGGGGCCGCCAGTTATGCGACGCCCATTCTCTCGGCGCTCATTCTCATTCTGGCCGGATATGGACGCGCTGACGGATCGTTGCTGCTGGCCTGCCTGCTGGTGACGGGCGGAGCGGTTCTCGCCTCCAAGGACATGTTCCTGCGCAAGGGACGCAAGATCGCCGAAGCCTGAGCCTTTCAGGCCGCTGGCGACCAGCCGGCTTCGGCCATTTCGAAGGTCGAGAAGGTGAAACCCGGCGCGACCGTGCAGCCGACCAGCGTGAAGGCCCCTGTCGAGCGGGCCGATTGCCACCACCCGGCCGGGACGACGCCTTGCGGGCGTTCGCCTGCAATGACATCCGGCCCGAGGGTGATCTCGGTGATACCCGTTCCGGTTTGCGACAGCGACAGAAGAAGGGGTGCGCCGGCATAATAGTGCCAGACCTCGGCGGCATCCAGAACCCGGTGCCAGTGCGAGCGGTCCCCGGCTTCGAGGAGATAATAGATCGCCGTTGAATGGCCGCGCTCGCCGCCATGTTCGTCGCGAAAGGTCTCGGTGTACCAGCCGCCCTCGGGATGGGGCTGCATGGCCAGCGCCTTGATGATGTCGGCGGCCTTCATTTGAAATTGTCCTTGCGCTTGCGGATTTCGGCAAAGACCTCCTCGTTTGTGCGGCTTTCCATCAGAAGGTGGCGGCGAATGGAAGGATCGGCGGCGCGCAAGTAGGGGTTCGTTTCCTTTTCCAGCCCGATGGAGGTCGGGGCGGTGAAACGGCCCTTGGACAGCGTATACATCACCTCTTCCATGCGGGCCTTAAGACGCGCATTGTCCGGGTCAACGGTGAGGGCAAAACGGGCATTGGCCAGCGTGTATTCATGGCCGAAATAGACCGCCGTCTCATCGGGCAGGGCCGCGAGCTTCTGCAGCGAATGCCACATATCGGCGGCGGGGCGTTCAAACAGGCGTCCGCAGCCCATGGCAAACAGCGTGTCGGCGGCAAAGAGCACCTTGCTGTCGGGTAGATGGAAGCAGATATGGCCCGCCGTGTGGCCGGGCGTTTCGATGATGCGCACCGTCTCTCCACCGAAATCGAACGTTTCGCCATCGCCGATGGCGAGATCAATCCCGGGAATGGCCGTTGCCTCATTACGGGGGCCGATGATGGTGACGCCAAAGCGCTCCTTCAGTGCCAGATTGGCGGCCACATGGTCGTTATGATGATGGGTGGTGAAAATGTGCGTCAGCGTCCAGCCGGTGCGGGCAAGGGCCTCCAGAATCGGGCCTTCTTCCGGGGCGTCGATGCTGGCCGTCAGGCCGCTTTCATTATGGTGGAGAAGGACGCCGTAATTATCGCTGCGACAGGGGAAAATCTCGATGGAAAAGGCCTGCATCCGAAGGATTGCCTCCGCTTCTTCATGATTGTTGATGAGAAATGTAGCGGCTCGCACCTTGAAGTCCACCCTTGCACTGATACAGTTGCAGACGATGCACACCGATATTGTCGATCTCAGGCAATTCTACGCCTCGCGTCTGGGGCGGGCCACCGAACAGTCGATCACCGCCGCGCTTGGCACGCTCTGGCCGCGCCTGCCGGAAGAGCGTCTTGTCGGTCTTGGCTATGCTGTGCCTTATCTTGAACAGTTTTGTGAAGGCACGGAGCGCACCTTCGCGCTGATGCCTGCCGCACAAGGGGCGGTGAACTGGCCGTCCTCGGAAAAATCAGCCTCAGCGCTGGTCTTCGACGAGGAACTGCCCTTGCCCGATTCGTCGATTGACCGGGTGCTGATGGTGCATTCGCTGGAATTTGCCGAAAACCCCATCGAGACGCTGAAGGAAGTCTGGCGTGTTCTGGCCCCGGGCGGGCGTCTTGTGATTGCGGTTCCCAACCGGCGCGGCGTCTGGGCGCGGCTCGAACATACTCCGTTCGGCTCGGGACGGCCTTATTCGCGCGGTCAGTTGATCACGCTTCTCAGGCAAACCAATTTCACGCCCGGCGACTTTGCCGAGGCGCTGTTTTTTCCGCCGACGCGCCTGCGTTCAATCCTCAGGGTATGGCGCAGCTTTGATGCCGCCGGACGCCGCCTCTGGCCCGCCTTTTCCGGCGTGACGGTGGTGGAAGCGCAGAAGCGGCTTTATCAGGGCCTGCCGGTTGCGGCGCGTGCCTCTCGCCGTGTTTTCGTGCCGGTGCTGGCGCCACAGGGGGTGCCGACAACGCGCACGCCCTCCGCAGCACTCGACAAAAAGTCGTTTCAGGATTAATCCCGGCTCACCTGACGGTCCGCGCCCGGCGGAACCGGCTTTCTCGAAGGTTTTGCCATGACTGCCCCGCGTTCTCTTCCCGTGCCACGCCCCGGTGTTCTCGACATCGCTGCCTATGTGCCGGGCAAGGAACATGCGCCGGGTGTGTCGCGGGTCTTCAAGCTGTCGGCCAATGAGACGCCGTTCGGCCCCAGCCCGAAAGCCATCGAAGCCTTCAAGGCCGCTGTCGGTCAACTGGAACGCTATCCGGACGGGCAGGCGAGCGTTCTGCGCGCGGCGATTGCCGCCACCTTCCGGCTGAATGCCGCGAATATCCTGTGCGGCAATGGTTCCGACGAGTTGCTCGGCCTTATCGCTCACACCTATCTCGGCCCCGGTGACGAGGGGATCGTCACCGAACACGGCTTCCTCGTCTACCGCATCCAGATTCTGGCCGCCGGGGCGACGCCGGTGACGGTTCGCGAAAAGGACTGCCGGGTTGATATCGATGCGATTCTGGCGGCGGTGACGGAACGCACCAAGGTGGTCTTCATTGCCAATCCCGGCAATCCGACGGGCACCTATGTGCCGGTTTCGGAAATTCGCCGGCTGCAGGCCGCGTTGCCTGCGCATGTGCTTCTGGTGCTTGATGCCGCCTATGCGGAATATGTGCGCCGCAACGATTACGAGGCGGGGCTGGAACTCGTTTCCACCTGCCAGAACGTGGTGATGACCCGCACCTTCTCCAAGGTTTACGGGCTGGCCTCCTTGCGGCTTGGCTGGCTCTATGCGCCCGAGGCCATCATTGATGCGCTGGACCGGGTGCGCGGCCCGTTCAACGTCAATACGCCCGCCATGATGGCCGGGGCGGCGGCGATGGGTGATCAGGCTTTCATCGAAAACGCTGTGGTTTTCAATGCGCATTGGATCGAGAGGCTGACCAGCGCTTTCGAGGCGATGGGGCTACGCGTGACCCCGTCGGTCACGAATTTCCTCCTGATCCACTTTCCGGATGAGCCGGGACGGGGCGCCGTGGATGCCGATGCATATCTGACGGCGCGCGGTTTTGTCCTGCGGGCTGTGCGTTCTTACGGTTTTACGAATGCGCTGCGCATGAGTATTGGTTGCGAAGAGGCCAATCTCGGTGTCATCGAGGCGCTTGGCGAATTCATGGGGCAGAAGTGACATGAGCGAAACAATGTTCGGCAAGATTGCCCTGATTGGTATCGGCCTGATCGGCTCTTCCATCGCGCGCGATGTGAAGGCGCTAGGGCTGGCCAAGGACGTGACCATTTCGACCCGCAGTGCGGACACGCTGAAGCGGGCGGAAGAGCTTGAGCTGGGCACATCCTACACGGTTTCGGCTCTTGAGGCGGTCAAGGATGCCGATCTCGTCATCGTGTCTGTTCCGGTTGGCGCATCGGGTGCTGTGGCCGAGCAGATTGCCCCGGCCCTCAAGAAGGGGGCAATCCTCACCGATGTCGGTTCCACCAAGGCGTCCGTCATTGCGCAAATGTCACCCTTCGTGCCGGAGGGCGTTCATTTCATTCCGGGCCACCCGCTGGCAGGTACGGAAAAATCCGGCCCGGATGCGGGCTTTGAAGGCTTGTTCACGGGGCGCTGGTGCATTTTCACGCCGCTGCCGGATACGGATGCGGATGCACTCGCCAAGCTGCGCGCCTTCTGGGAAGCGCTCGGCAGCCGTTGCGACGAGATGGACCCGCAGCATCACGACAAGGTTCTGGCGATCGTCTCGCACCTGCCGCACATCATTGCCTACAATATCGTCGGCACGGCGGATGATCTCGAAACCGTGACGGAATCGGAAGTCATCAAGTATTCGGCGTCCGGTTTTCGCGACTTTACCCGACTGGCTGCCTCTGACCCCACCATGTGGCGCGATGTGTGCCTTCATAATCGCGACGCCATTCTGGAAATGCTGGCGCGGTTTTCGGAAGACCTTGCCTATCTGCAGCGGGCTATTCGCTGGGGTGAGGGCGACAAGCTGTTCGACCTCTTTACCCGCACGCGGGCCATCCGCCGTTCTATCGTGCAGGCGGGGCAGGATGTCGATGCGCCGGACTTTGGCCGTCACGGCGCACCGAAGAAGGATTGAACGGTTTCGCCGCTCAAAGCGGCGGCAGTTCGCCGACCGGAATGAAGCCGGCAACGAGGATCTTGCCGCGCTTCAGCGTGAGATCCAGCGTCAGGTCCGGCTTGCCCTTGGCCATGCTGCGCAGCAGGCCGCCCGCGGTTTCGATCACATCGGCAAACTCCGGAAGGGCCGCCTGTGCGGCCACCACCCAGGCGCTGACATTGCGGGCCTGAAGCTGCATCTGACCGGAAACGAGGCCGTTGGCGTCAATGGAGAAGGGGCCGCTGATGGCGAGGCTTCGTCCCTCACCCAGATCGGCGGTCAGGCTTTCGAGCGTGCCGCTCGTGCCAAAAAGCGCCTGCCGGTCGAACCGGCCAATCAGATCGGCGCGATCATCGATCCGCACCTCGCCGTTCAGCGCCAGTGCCGGAATGGGTAGCGATGCGCCATTGCGGGCCAGCGTCGTGCCGTCGCTCGATAGACCAGCGACCAGATTGCCATCGCGACCTTCGGCAAAGACGGACAGGTTCGTCGTGTTGATCTGCAGCGAACGTTCCTTGGCGGGCGCCGTAAACGTGGCCTTCAAGCCGTTGGAATCGGCGCGCAGCGCCGTGATGCCATCCAGCCCCAGATCGATCTTCGAGGTGATGGCCTGCCATTCGCTCAACAGAAGGCCATAGGTCGAGCGGATTTCGAGCGGACCCTTGCTGGTGGTTTCGATGCGGTTCGGCGCAAAGATCGACAGCGAGGCCGTTGTCTGGCCGAGGGTCGATGAAATGCCATGTTCCACATCATCGGATTTCAGCGTTTCGCAGGTAAGCGTCACGGCGAAAGGAAAGCCGCCCTTCTGCGGTGCGCGGCAATCGGTCTGGCGGCCCGAGGCATCCATGCCCGCCATGGCAGACAGCAGGTTATCGGTCAGGCGGGTTGAGGCAATCTGCCAGCCCACACCGTAAAGCCCGGCCAGCACGGCAAGGCCACCCAGCAGGAATACCCAACGACGGGCCTTTGGCGTTTCGCTTTCGGCCGGGCGGGTTTCCGGTTCCATGGCATGTCCTTTCGACGTTTTCGTGCGGCGCATTTGCCGAACGGGTCTGTTATAGAACGAATCGGTACTTTTTCACGACTGGCGTCATAAATGGACGAATTTTGGGTCTTCGGTTACGGTTCCCTGATGTGGAACCCCGGTTTTTCGCATGTGGAAACCGCTCAGGCGCATCTTTATGGCTATCGCCGTGCGCTGTGCATCTGGTCCTGGGTGCACCGCGGCACCGAGAGCGATCCGGGGCTTGTGCTCGGGCTATCGCGCGGCGGCTCCTGCAAGGGCGTGGCGTTCCGGGTTGATCCGTCCGAATGGGGCTCCGTGATTGCCTATCTGCGTGAACGCGAGCTTGTCACCAATGTTTACGAGGAAAAGGTCGTCGCGCTTTCGCTGGCCGATGGCCGCCGGGTGAAGGGCGTGACCTATGTGGCCGACCCGACGCATTGGCAATATGCCGGGTCGATGCGCCCGGCCGAGGCCGCGAAGATCGTTCACAGGGCTAAGGGCAAGTCCGGCCCCAATGATGCCTATCTTTTCAATACGCTGACGCAATTGCGGGGCATGGGCATTCGCGACCACCTTCTGGAAGAGGTGGCGCGCGAAGTGGAGCGTCTTCGTGCCTGATCGCATGAGGGGCGGGGACAAAAGCCGGTGATAGAGCGCCCTTGTCCTCGCCTTCGCCACAAAGAATGTTATCCTTGCCATACGGGCCTATGAGGAACCACATTGCATGCATGAAACGACGGGGCAGGACGGGCGCGCGGCGCTTCTGAGGCGTCTGGCGCTCAAGCGCCGGATGGCGCAGGCCGTTCTGCTGATCGAAGCGGTGTTGCCGCTGCTGATCATTCCGGCCTCGATCCTCATGCTGTTCATCGTGGCAGCATGGTTCGGCCTGTTTCGCGTGCTGCCCGGTTTTGTCAGTTTTGCGGTGTTGATCGCGTGGCTTGCGGGTTTTCTGATGGCGCTACGCCCGTTTGGGCGGATTGTCTGGCCGGATGCGGCGGCGGCTGATCATCTTCTGGAGAGCCGCAACGGCCTTGCCCATCAGCCGGTTGCCGTGCAGGAAGACCGTCCGGCCATCGATACGCCGTTTGCGCAGGCGCTGTGGCGGGCGCATCAGGCGCGCATGGCCAAACGCATTGCCGCGCTCGACCCCGGCCTGCCGCGCCCGGATATTTCACGCTTCGATGCCTATGGTCTTCGCGCCGTGCCGGTTCTCCTGCTGGCGGTGGCCTTTGGCTATTCCTTTTCCAATCAGGCGGGGCGTTTGAGTGACGCCTTTTCATCCAGTACCTATCGCGGGCCTGCCGATCCGGGGCTTCGCGTCGATGCGTGGGTGACACCGCCCGCCTATACGGGACGCGCGCCGATCTATGTGACGGGGCGGGCCGATGCCGAAGGTAATGCCTTCGAGGTGCCGCAGAAAACGCAACTGGTGGTGCGCGTGGCCGGTGCTTCGGCAAGTGAGAGCGTGGTCTACACCCCGGACCATGGCGATGTTTTGACGCTGGAAGCCTCGGCGGTTGCCGCTCCGGGGGTGCCAGCCCCGACGGGCGACAAGGGGCAGGCGACGGCGCGCCATTACGCGACCGCGCTCAAGGACAGCGGCACGCTTGCCGTAAACGGACAGAGCTTCCGCTTTTCGATCATACCCGACAGGCTGCCGGAGATTGCTTTTGATGGCGCGCCACGGGCGAGCGCCAATGGTTCACTCGAAATCGCCTTCAAGGCCCGCGATGATTACGGGCTGGTGAGCGCGCGGGCGGAAATCGAGCCGGCGGAGGAGCCACTGCCGGGTGTGTCTGGCCTTTACGACGCGCCGGAGTTCAAGCTCGATCTGCCGCGCCGGGGCGGAACGCTGGTCAAGGGGCTGACGAGCCGCAACCTGACGGAACATCCGCTTTCGGGGACGCGGGTGCGCATCACCCTGGTGGGCGTTGATGCCAGCGGTCAGGAAGGGCGAAGCGCCGCCCATGAAATGACCATGCCCGCCCGGCGTTTTTACGAACCGCTGGCCGGGGCCGTTGCCGAACAACGACAGGTTTTTGCGCTGAATACGGCGGCGCTGCCACGCTCCATCGCGCTCAACGAGGCTCTGACGCTGCGCCCCGACGAGACCATTCCCAACACGACGCATTTCCTTCTGATCCGCTCGGCGCTCGGGCGCATGCAGATGGCGGGCAGCAAGGAAGACCTGCAGAACGCCGCCGATTATCTCTGGGACATTGCGCTCGGCATCGAGGATGGCGATCTTTCGCAGGCTGAACGCGACATGCGTGCGGCGCAGAAGGCGCTTTCCGATGCGCTGGAACGCGGGGCCTCGGATGACGAGATCAAGAAGCTGACGGCTGAACTGCGTCAGGCGATGAACCGCTATCTGTCGGAAATGGCGCGGCAGATGCAGAACCGCCAGCCGGGCCAGATGGGCGATCAGGCGCAGAAGACGCTTCGCCAGCAGGACCTTGAGAAGATGCTCGACCAGATCGAAAATCTGGCACGGTCCGGCAATCAGGATGCGGCGCGCCAGCTTCTCTCCGAAATGCAGCGCATGATGAACAATCTGCAGGCCGGACGCCCCGCAAAGCCGGGCGATGGCCGGGATCGCAGCCCCATGCGCCAGCAGATCGACAAGCTGGGCGAATTGATGCAGCAGCAGCAGAAGCTGATGGACCAGACGTTCCAGCTTGAGCAGCAGTTGCAGAACCGGGCGCTGGAAGACCAGCAGGAGCTTGGCGAGGAGAATGATATTTTCGAACGACCGGAAGGACAACCGCCCGAGCAACAGCAGGGCGAGCAGAAGCCGGGCGGCGAGCAACAGGGCAATGCCCCGAGCGAGCAGCAGCTGCGCGATGCTTTGAAGGGGTTGCGCGAGCAGCAGGATGCTCTCGGCAAGAAACTGCAAGAGTTGCAGAAGGGGCTGTCTGACCTCGGCATCAAGCCGGGCGAGAAGTTCGGTGAGGCAGGCAAGCGCATGAAGGGGGCCGGTGAGGCTCTCGGCGAGGGCGATGGCACCAAGGCCGTTGACGGTCAGGGCAAGGCGCTGGAGGCGCTTCGTGACGGCGCGCGCGACATGATGCAGCAGATGATGCAGGCCATGCAGCAGCAGGGCGAAGGCCAGCCTTCCGGGCAGGGCATGGCCGGACAAGGCGGGAAAGACGGTCGCGATCCGCTGGGGCGGCCGCAATCCAGTTCCGGTCCAGAATTCGGCGATCAGGTGAAGGTGCCAGACGAGATCGACGCGCAACGGGCGCGCCAGATTCTGGAAGCCATTCGCGACAAGCTGTCGAACGGCCTCGGGGGCGATATCGAGCGCCGCTATCTGGAACGGCTGCTCGACCTCAAATAGTCAGGCTTGGGTTTCAGGCCGCCAGGGCGCGGGCGACGGCGCGGCGGATATCCGGCAGGGCGAAGGGCTTCGAAACAACGTCGATGATTTTTTCCATCAGGTCATCGGCGCGTTCACGCTGCTCGGCATAACCGGTCATCAGCAGGATGCGCATGCCAGGGTGTTCGGCTGCGGCGCGGTGCGCCAGCTCGATACCATCCATAACGGGCATGCGAATATCGGAGAGAAGCAGGTCGAATTCCTGTTCCTGCAGCTTTTCAAGGCCTTCGGCCCCGTCAGCGGCTTCAATCGTCTCATGACCATCAAGGCGTAAAGCGCGTGCCACAAAGGAACGCAGGGAATCTTCGTCTTCGGTGATGAGAATCTTGGCCATTTACTTGCTGCTCCGCTGTTCGTTTCCGAAGGTGCCTTTCAGGGCCTCCGGCTTGGCCAGCCGAAACCGGCGGGCGCGAACAGAACACCAGACTTTCCTTGTCGATCGGTAAACTTGCACAGATCGGCACGGCGCGTGGTTAACGGAGCGTATCGAAAGCGGCTCAGGCGTCGCCGGTGACGACGCCGACGAAGGGCAGTTCGCGGAAGGCGTAAGCGGCATCCATGCCATAGCCGACGACGAAATAATCAGGGCATTCGAAGCCGACATAATCGGCCTCCAGCGCTTCCTGACGCTTGACGCTCTTGTCGAGCAGCACGGCGATGGTGACATTGCGTGCGCCGCGCGAATAGAGAAGTTCCTTGGCAAACAGCAGCGTCTTGCCGGATTCGAGAATGTCGTCGATCAGCAGAACGTCACGGTCCTTTACGTCGCTGTCGATGTCCTTGACGATCCGGACGCCCTTCGAAACCGTGCCCGTGCCATAGCTGGAGAGCGTGATGAACTCCACCTCGGGCGCAAGGCCCGTCTCATGGAGCGCGCGGATCAGGTCAGCGGCGAAGATGAACGAGCCTTTGAGAACGGCAATGACGAGGAGATCCTTGACCGGCCCTTCAGCAATGCGGGCGGCAATATCCTGATTGCGTTCGGCGATCTGTTGCGCCGTAAACAGGGGCTCGATGTTCTTTCCGCGAACGACAGGCATGCAGATCTCCCAATTGTTTAGAGATCCCATATCACAGGTTTACGCGCCGGGAACATCCTGCGTGTTGAAGGAAAGCTTCACATCCGGCAGTTTTCCACCGGGGTGGGAAAGGCGGGCGGAAAAGCCGCGGCTTTCCCCGGCCTTGATGCGGGCCACCGGCGGATCGATGACCACGGAGCGGACCAGAAGGCCGCTATTGATGAAATCGGCGCGGATCGGCTGAAGCGCCATGTCGCCATCGGTGTTGTTCTCGATGATGCCGCTGACAAGCATCAGCTTCATTCCGTTGGCGTCCTGCGGCGTGAGGCTGACATGGGAGATGGAGAGCGGTGCGGCCGGCGCCGCCGGGGCCGCGTCCGGAATGATCGCCTTCAGGCCGCCGGCGGTCACGAAAACGCCGACAACGGCCGCCGCGACCAGTGCCGAGAAGTGATCCGCCGAAAGGCGGGCGAGCCGCATTTCCAGCGCATCGGCGAGACCGTTCAGCACGGACAGAAAGGATGTGGAACGATGCTGGCGCGCGCGGGTGCGGTTGTCATTGCCGGGACGGACGCGCGGCGCGGTCTCGTCAACGGTGACAAACTCGGCATCGACAATGGCGTCTTCAGTGCGCGTGCGCATCTTCGTCGCGCTGCGGCGTGGGCGTTCCGGTGTCAGGATGTCATAGGGCAGGGCATTGCTGTTATGGGCGTTGAAAGCGGTCATGTCGGCCTTTCGCCTTTCTCCTGCCAGCGCGATCCCTGAAGCCTTCGGCCTTCTGGGCATTGCAACAAACTCTCACCAGACGTAAATAAAAATGGTTAATGCTTCGCCAATGCTTCGCGCCGAATCGCTTGACGGGCGGTGAGCGTGGCGGGTGGAGACCCTTTTTCACATCATGGCCCAGCGGGCCGGAGAACGAGCGCGCTTGATCCATTTTGAAAATGTCGGCTTGCGCTATGGAATGGGGCCGGAGATCCTCAAGGATCTCACCTTCGACATCCCCAAGCGCTCCTTTCAGTTCCTGACCGGGCCATCCGGGGCGGGCAAGACCACCTTGCTGCGTCTGATGTTCCTGTCATTGAAGCCGACACGCGGGCTGATCCGCACGTTTGATCGCGATATTTCGCGCATTCCGGTGGAAGAACTGCCGCTGCTGCGTCGTCGCATCGGCATCGTCTTTCAGGATTTCCGCCTGCTCGACCACCTGACCACCTATGAGAATGTGGCGCTGCCGCTGCGTGTGCGGGGCAAGGACGAATCGAGCTACCAGAAGGATGTGCTGGAGCTTTTGAAATGGGTGGGCCTTGGCGAGCGGGTCAACGTGTTGCCGCCGGTGCTTTCGGGTGGTGAAAAGCAACGTGCCGCCATTGCGCGCGCCCTTATCGACCGCCCCGAAGTGCTTCTGGCCGACGAGCCGACCGGCAATGTCGATCCGCCCATGGCGCGGCGCCTGCTGAACCTCTTCCTTGAACTCAACCGGCTGGGCACGGCGGTGGTGATCGCCACCCATGATATCGGTCTGATGGATCAGATCGATGCGCGCCGGATGATCCTTTCCGACGGGCGGCTCGACATCTATGAGTGATCATCCGACCCAAAACACGGCGCGAGATGCCAAGCCGCAGCCACGCCGCCGGGAAATGCAGGTGCGCCCGACCGGCCCCATCCTGCCGCCCGCCAATATTCAGGGCAATGCGCTGATGGTGGTGATTGCCATCATGGCCTTTCTCGCCTGCCTGACGCTCGGTGCCGTGTCCATGGTGCGGGTGACGGCCTCCAGCTGGCAGAGCCAGATTTCCCGTGAGGTCACGATCCAGATCAAGCCGGACGAGAAGCTGGACATGCCCAAGGCGCTTGCCAAGGCCCGCGATCTGGCACTGACCTTCGTCGGCACGAAGGAAGGGCGCATTCTGGATGATGCGGCCACGGCCCGCCTTCTGGAGCCATGGCTGGGGGCCGGGTTGAAAATCGATGAACTGCCGGTGCCGCGTCTGGTGATCATCACCATTGATGAAACCAATCCGCCGGATTTCGCCGCGATGCGCACCATGCTGCAGGAAGAAATTCCGCAGGCCTTTCTCGATGATCACCGCACCTGGGTCGATCGACTGGTATCGATGGCCCGCACCACGGTTCTGATTGGCGTTGGCGTTCTGGCGCTTGTTTTCACGGCCATGGTCCTGACGGTGGTGTTTGCCACGCGCGGCGCGCTTTCCGGCAACCGGCATATTGTCGAGGTGCTGCACTTCGTGGGCGCGGAAAGCGGGTTCGTGGCCACCGAATTCCAGAAGCATTTTCTGAAGATCAGCCTCAAGGGATCGGCAGCTGGCGGATTGCTGGCGGCGGCCGTGTTTGCGGTTGCCGGTATCTGGCAGCGCCAGACGGTGGCGACGCCACAGAGCGATCAGGCGGCGGCGCTGTTTGGCAGCTTCACCATCGGCTTTACCGGCTATCTCGGTGTTCTTGCCACCATGATCATCATTGCTCTGGTGACGACCTTGACGGCGCGCGTGACGGTGATGCGTACCATCGCGGAAATCGACAGTATCCGGTCGGACCCGGCCCGTATCGATGGCGTTCCGAATGCTTGATCTTGCAGGCTGCCGGAATCGGCGGTGGAAAATTGCGCTTTCCGGTCTGCAGCATGCCGCATTCTGCGGTTATGAATAATCATGGACAATAGCGAGTCGCTTCAGCCGGGAATGGACGAACCCGCACCGATGCCGGAAGGCGCGGGCGAGAGCGTCTTTTCGCGTCGTAGCCGCTTGCGCCGGTCCCTGCGCCGGATCGGTGTCGTGGTTGTCGTGGCGTTCGGTCTCATGTTTGCGGGCTTCCTGCGCTTTGCCGATTCGGTCGTGTCCCTGCAGCCGCCGGGAACGCCGAAGGCCGATGCTATCGTGGTGCTGACGGGTGGCTATCAGCGGGTTGATCAGGCGCTGGAACTTCTGGAGCAGGGTGCGGGGCAGCGGCTTCTGATTTCCGGGGCGCATCCTGCTACCTCGGCCCGGCTGCTATCGCGGGTCAACAAGAAGTCGCCGGACCTTTTTGCCTGCTGCGTCGACATGGGGTATCGCGCCATCGATACCATCGGCAATGCCGCAGAGACGGCGCTTTGGATTTCTGACCACAAGTACCGCAGCGTTCTGGTGGTCACCAACAATTACCACATGCCGCGCAGCCTTCTGGAGTTGCGCCGGGTTGATCCGTCGACCGAATTCATTGCCTATCCGGTGGTGACGGGCGACCTGAAGGTGAAGAACTGGTTTGCCGACCCGGATGCGCTGCGCACGCTGCTTTCGGAATACATGAAGGTGAGCGCGGCGATGGTGCGCGATTTCTTCGGGATCGATGCGGGGAACGGATTGCGCGATGCCCAGCCCAAGACCGCGCCGAAGCCCTCGCCGCAAGGTTCTTCGTGAGGCGGCTTTTTCTTGCGGTCATAATCGTGTAGGCAGGCCCATGTCCTTACCTCGCATTGCCGCCTTGCCGGAAAGTCGCACATGATTGCCTTGCGCTCGTTCCTGTTCCAGATCCTGTTTTACCTCAACACCGCGCTGATGATGATCGTGTTCAGCCCGATCTATTTTCTGGCGCCGCGCTCCTATATCATCCCCAAGGCGTGGGCGAGTGCCAGCAGCTGGCTGATGAAAACGGTTGTGGGTGCGACCTTCGAGATCGAGGGGCTGGAGCATCTGCCCAAGACGGCGGCGATCATCGCGCCGAAGCATGAATCCGCCTGGGATACGTTCATGCTGATGCCGTGGATTGCCGATCCGGTCTATATCCTCAAGCGCGAGCTTTTATGGATTCCGCTTTTCGGCTGGTACATGATGAAGCAGCGGCTCATTCCGGTGAACCGCGAGGCCAAGGGCCGCAATATGGTCGATGTGCTGAAGCGCACCTCGGCCGAGCTTGCCACCGGCCGCCAGCTGATCATCTATCCCGAAGGAACGCGCCGCCCGCCGGGGGCTGCCCCCGTCTACAAGAACGGGATTGCCCGGCTTTACCGGGCGCTTGGCGTTCCGGTGGTGCCGATTGTCATGCATCCCGGCCTGTTCTGGCCGAAGAATGCCCTGGCGCGCTACCCCGGCCATTTCAAGATTCGCATTCTGCCGCCGATCCAGCCGGGGCTTGGGCAGGGCGAGTTTCAGGAAACGCTGATTGCCCGGATGGAGGAGGCCAGTGACGCGCTTCTTCTGGAAACCGTGGCGGCCAACCCGCATATTCCCCTGCAGCCCGAGACGATCAAGCGTCTCGAGGAACTGAAGGCCAAGGCGCAAGGCCAATAAGAAAAGGCGGGTTAAACCCGCCTTCAGACTGCTGAGAATGGTCGACAAGCTCTCTTTTCGTCATGGTCGGGCCTAACCCGACCATCCATTCGCCATTGAAATGATGGATCCTCGGGTCAAGCCCGAGGATGACGAAGGTGGATGAGGTAGGCTTTGCCATCCACCTCAAGGCAGAGTCTTCCCGCCTTTTTTGTTACTTCAGCCAATCGGGAATGGAATCCAGCCCGATCAATTCCTCATAGGTGCGACGCGGACGCACCACATGGAACTCGCCACCCTTGACCAGCACTTCCGGGATCAGAAGGCGGGAATTATAGGTGTTGGACATGACCGCGCCATAGGCCCCGGCGGAGCTTGCATAGAGCAGGTCGCCGGGTTCCGGGCGGGCCATTTCGCGGTCGAGGCCGATGTAGTCGCCGGTTTCGCAAACCGGGCCGACAATATCCGCCTTGATGCGTTCGCGCTCGCCTTCCGGCTTGTTCACCGGGCCAATCTCATGCCAGGCTTCGTAAAGCGTCGGGCGGATGAGGTCGTTCATGGCGGCATCAACGATGACGAAGTTCTTCTTCTCGCCATCCTTCACGAAGAGCACTTCGGTGACCAGCACACCGGCATTGCCGACGATCAGGCGGCCCGGCTCGCAGACGATGCGGCAATTCAGCCCCTTCAACTGCTTCAGAACCGTTTCTGCATAGGCGTCCGGCAGCGGCGGCGGGTTGTTGTCGATCTTGTAGGGAATGCCAAGGCCGCCGCCGATATCGACATGCTCGATGGTGTGACCATCGGCGCGCAGCGTTTCCACCAGTTCGCGTAAGAGGGCGAAGGCGTCTTCGAAGGGCTGCAGATCGGTGATCTGGCTGCCGATATGCATATCGATGCCGGTCACTTCGATACCGGGCATGGCTGCGGCGCGGGCATAGACCTCCCGGGCGCGCTCGAAGGTAATGCCGAACTTGTTTTCCTTCTTGCCGGTCGAAATCTTGGCGTGGGTGCGGGCATCGACATCCGGGTTGATGCGCAGCGAGACCGGCGCACGCTTGCCAGCCTTGACGGCGCGGGCGTTCAAGACTTCCAGCTCCGGCTCGGACTCGACGTTGAAGCAGTAAATGCCAGCCTCAAGTGCGAAATCCATCTCGCGCGGGGTCTTGCCGACGCCCGAGAACATGATGCGGCTGGCCGGGACACCGGCGGCGAGGCCGCGGCGCAATTCACCTTCCGAGACCACATCGAGGCCAGCCCCCATGCGGGCGAGCGTCTTCAAAACAGCCTGGTTGGAATTGGCCTTCAGCGCGTAGCAGATCAGCGTATCGACGCCCTTGAAGGCATCGGAAAAGACGCGGTAATGGCGCTCGATGGTGGCCGAGGAATAGATGTAAAAGGGTGTGCCCACGGCGCTTGCGATCTTCGGCACCGGCACACCTTCGGCGTAGAGAACGCCGTCGCGATATTCAAAATGGTTCACGGCTTCCGTCCTGTCGGATCAGAGAAGGGGATCAAGAACAAAGGGGCGGTCCTTGACCGGCGGGTTCGAATCCACGCCGCGTTTGTTCAGCTTCTCTACCGGCGTTGAAGGCACGTCGAGATCGCCTTTACGACCGCAGCCGGACAGCGCAAGGCTGACGGCGGCGAAAAGGCCAAGAGAAAGAATAAGCGGGCGAAGCGGTCTCGAAGACATGGGGTCCCTGTCCGGCGTCTGGCACGATGCCTTGCGGCACCTTGCGGTTTCAACTGTCTCGTGCTTGGTCATAAACAAAAACGGGGCGCTTGTGCACCCCGTTTCTCTTGATCGATGCTTCCGAAATATTGATCAAAGGTGGCTGCGCCAGCATGATCAAAGGTGGCCGCGCCACCAGGCAATCTGCTTCTTCACCTCTGCCGGGGCTGTGCCGCCAAAGCTCTTGCGGCTGGCAACCGAGGCTTCAACGGTCAGAACGTCATAGACGGCCTTGGTGATGCCGGGGTGAATGCCCTGCAATTCGGCCAGCGAAAGCTCGGCCAGATCACAGGCCTTGCTTTCAGCCAGCGCCACAGCGCGGCCCGTCACATGGTGGGCATCGCGGAAGGGCAGGCCCAGTTCGCGCACCAGCCAGTCGGCCAGATCGGTGGCGGTCGAGTAACCGGAACCGGCCGCGGCCTTCATGCGGTCGGCGCGGATCGTCACGTCGCGCACCATGCCGGTCATGGCGGCAATCGCCAGTTCAAGGCTTTCAGCGGCGTCGAAGACCTGTTCCTTGTCTTCCTGCATATCCTTGGAATAGGCGAGCGGCAGGCCCTTCATGACGGTCAGAAGCGCAATCAGCGAGCCGTTGATGCGGCCGGTCTTGGCGCGCACCAGTTCGGCGGCATCCGGGTTCTTCTTCTGCGGCATGATGGACGAGCCGGTGGAGAAGGCATCCGACAGGCGGATGAAGCCGAACTGCGGCGTCGACCAGATGACGATTTCCTCGGCCAGACGCGACAGATGCGTGGCGCAGATGGAGGCCATGGACAGGAATTCTAGCGCGAAATCGCGGTCCGAGACGGAATCGATCGAGTTGCGGGTCGGTTCGCGGAAGCCGAGCGCGCGGGCCGTCATATGGCGGTCGGTCGGGTAGCCGGTTCCGGCCAGCGCAGCAGCCCCCAGCGGGCATTCATCCAGATGCTCGATGGCGTGGCGCGCGCGCAGGCGGTCGCGGCCAAACATTTCGACATAGGCCATGCAATGATGACCGAAGGTGACGGGCTGGGCCGTCTGCAGATGCGTGAAGCCCGGCATCACCGTATTGGCATGTTCCTCGGCGCGGTCGAGAAAGGCCTCGATCAGATCGGTCAGCGCGCGCTCGGTCTTGATCAGCTCTTCCTTGACCCACAGGCGGAAATCGACGGCCACCTGGTCGTTGCGCGAGCGGGCGGTGTGAAGGCGGCCAGCGGCCGGGCCGATCATCGTGGCCAGACGGGCCTCGATGTTCATGTGGATGTCTTCAAGCTGGCGGGAGAATTCGAAATTGCCGCTTTCGATCTCGATGCGGATCGCCTCAAGGCCGGTCACGATCTTCTCACGATCGTCTGAAGTGATGATTCCCTTCTCGGCGAGCATGGTGGCATGTGCTATGGAGCCACGGATGTCCTGATCGAAAAGCTTCTTGTCGAAACCAATGGAGGCATTTATCTCCTCCATGATCGCGTCCGGGCCGGAAGCGAAACGACCGCCCCACATCTGGTTTGAGGAATTGCTGTCCTTGGTTCCGTCGGCCATGAGTGCTTGATCCTGGAGAATGACATGACGAAGAAAAGGCCGCTCGGTCTTCCCTCCGCAAAGCTTGTGATGATTGCCGCGCTGGCCGGGCTATCGGCAGGCGCCGTTGCGGTATACGTGAAGCGCATGGGGTCTGGCAACACGGATGCGCCGGTTGAGGTCGCTTCGCAGGCCTGTCCGGCGGCAAAAGCCAAGGTCGAGGCGCTGAAGCCCCTGATCAAGGGCGAGGTGGCCGCGCTGGTGCCCGCCGACGAACCGCGCTCCATTGCCCTTTCCTTCAAGGGGCGCGATGGCAAGGAGACGAGCCTTGCCGATTTCAAGGGCAAGACGGTACTCGTCAATCTCTGGGCGACGTGGTGCGTGCCCTGCCGCAAGGAAATGCCCGCGCTCGACGCGCTCCAGAAGGAGAAGGGCGGACCTGCCTTTGACGTGGTGGCCGTCAATATCGATGCCGGGACGGATGAAAAGCCGCTGAAATTTTACGAGGAAACGGCGCTTTCGAGCCTCGCCTTCTATCGCGATGCCTCGATGGGCGTCTTCAATACGGCGAAGAAGGAAGGGTTGGCGCTGGGTTTGCCCGCCACCATGCTGTTTGATGCCGAGGGCTGCCTGATCGCCTCGATGAACGGACCGGCGGAATGGGCCGGTGCTGACGCCAAGGCGTTGATCGACGGGGCTGTGAAGCTGAAGTGAGCAGGGGGGGACGCAGGAAAAGCGTTCTCTCTGGCCTGCGGTCCTTCCCTCCTTCTCCCCGTGGGGGAGAAGGTCGCGGCAGCGGGATGAGGGGGCTGTTTAACGAAACCTTTGCGAAATCCCCCTCATCCGACCCTTCGGGCCACCTTCTCCCCGTGGGGGAGAAGGAAGGGGGTGCAGTCCTTAGCGGGTCGGGACCGGGGTCTCGCCGCGATAATCGTAGAAGCCGCGGCCAGCCTTGCGACCAAGCCAGCCAGCCTCGACATATTTGACCAGAAGCGGGCAGGGGCGATACTTGGAATCGGCCAGACCGTCATGCAGTACCTGCATGATCGACAGGCAGGTGTCGAGGCCAATGAAGTCGGCGAGCTGCAACGGGCCCATCGGGTGGTTCGCGCCAAGCTTCATGGCGGTATCAATCGCATCGACGCTGCCGACGCCTTCATACAGCGTATAGATCGCCTCGTTGATCATCGGCAGGAGAATACGGTTGACGATGAAGGCCGGGAAGTCTTCGGCGACCGTCACCACCTTGTCGAGCGAGGCGGCAAAGGCGCGGGCGGTTTCGAAGGTCTTTTCGCCGGTGGCAATGCCGCGCACCAGTTCCACGAGCTTCATGACCGGAACCGGGTTCATGAAGTGGATGCCGATGAAGTTCTCCGGGCGATCGGTGGCCGAGGCCAGACGCGTGATGGAGAGCGATGATGTGTTGGTGGCGAGGATCGCAGCTGGGTTCAGGATCGGGCAAAGCTCGGCAAAAATTTGCCGCTTCACCGATTCATTTTCCGTTGCGGCCTCGATCACGATGTCCATCGGAGCCAGTTCGGCAATGATGGCGGTGCCGGAGATGAGCGAAAGGGCAGCCTTGCGCTGGTCTTCGGTGATCTTCTCGCCGGTGACCTGGCGGGCCAGATTGCCGTTGATCGTGGCCAGACCCTTGGCGAGCCGCTCCGGCGACAGATCGTAAAGCGTTACGGTATACCCGGCCAGTGCCGCTACGTGGGCAATGCCGCAGCCCATCTGCCCGGCGCCGATGACGCCCACGTTCTTCAACACGCTCATGATGCTTCTCCCAGCGTTTCAGAACCGGGGCGAAGGTTCGCCCCGGTCTGTCGATTGATTATAGAGCTTTCTGCAATTCGGGCAGGGCTTCGAAGATGTCAGCGACGAGGCCGAAGTCGGCGACCTGGAAGATCGGGGCCTCCTCGTCCTTGTTGATGGCGACGATGACCTTACTGTCCTTCATGCCCGCCAGATGCTGGATCGCACCGGAGATGCCGCAGGCGATGTAAAGATCAGGCGCGACCACCTTGCCCGTCTGGCCCACCTGCCAGTCGTTCGGC
>JAIUPA010000005.1 GCA_020161665.1 Pseudomonadota bacterium
CGACCAAAGACGGCAAGCAGGTGCTGATCTCGATCCAGTCCGAGAGGGAATGGGTCAAGTTCTGCGCCGCGTTCCTCAAGGATGCCGACATTCCCAAAGACCCGCGTTTTGCCACCAACGTTGCGCGTGTCGCCAACCGTCCCGCGACCGACAGCATGGTGCAGGCGGCCTTCGGCGCGCTGACCGCGACCGAAGCCGAAGCGCGGCTGATCGCCGCGGACACGGCTTTCGCCTCGGTCAACGACATGGATGGATTGTCGCATCACCCGCACCTCAGACGCATCACCGTCGACACACCGAATGGCCCCGTCGCCTATCCCGCGCCGGCGCCGATCCTGGCGGGCGAAGAACGAACATATGGCAATGTGCCGGGTATCGGAGAGGACATCGCATGAGCAACGACGCATCGCTTGATATCGCCCACCTCCGCCAATGGATCGGGCGCGAGGAAACGGTTGAAGATATCGTCAGCGAGGACCTTGCGCGGAAGTTCCACGCCATGCTCTCCCTGAACGGCCCGGTGCCGAAGGCGGGCGATCCTGCACCACGCATCATCCATTTCTGTCTCGGCCAGCCAGCGGTGCCGCCCGCTGGCCTCGGACGGGACGGGCATCCCGCGCGTGGCGGTTTTCTTCCCCCCGTCGGCCTGCCACGTCGCATGTGGGCGGGCGGTGCCTTCACCTTCCACGATGAGCTGAAGGTGGGTGATTTGGTCACAAAGACCTCGCGCATCGCAGATGTGGTGATGAAAGACGGGCGCACCGGCCCGCTCTGCTTCGTCACGGTCAATCATCACATCGCTGTCGACGGTCGTGGCATTCTCGATGAGCGGCAGGACATCGTGTATCGCAGCGATGATACCGGCGCTGTCAAAAGCGCAGAGCCCGCGCCGCAGGGCAGTCACACCCGGCCTTTCGATACCACGACGACGACGCTGTTCCGCTATTCCGCGCTGACTTTCAACGGCCATCGTATCCACTACGACCGGCGCTATGCCATTGAGGTTGAGGGGTACGGCGGACTGGTCGTGCACGGGCCGATGCAGGCGACGCTGTTGCATAATTTCGCTGCCGAAATCAAAGGTGCGCTGCCCAGTCGCTTCTCCTTCCGCGGGCTCTCGCCGCTCATCGATGATGATGACTGTCACCTCCATGCCGTGCCCGGCGACGGCCCCATGAAGCTCTGGACCGCACGCACCGGTGGGCCCGTGGCGATGCAGGCGGAAGCGCACTGGTGATGGCGCATTTCGTGGATTTCATCACACCGCTGTTTGTGCCGGCTAACGGGCCTGATCGTTTCCCGCGGGCGAAAAGTTCTTGAGATGACCGGCAGTATGTGCACGTTTGTTGCCAAGCACATGTCTCAAAATGTGAATCCAAACAAAAATCGGGAGGAAAGACCATGAAAATCACCAAGCGCAACGTGCTCTGCTCCGCCATCGCGATCGCAGGTTCTGCCTGGCTGACTCAAGCGCCCGTGCAGGCACAGGCCCCCATCGTCATCAAGTTCAGCCATGTGGTGGCGCCCGATACCCCGAAGGGCAAAGGCTCGGATAAATTCAAGGAACTGGCGGAGAAATACACCGGCGGCAAGGTGAAGGTGGAGGTCTATCCGAACTCCCAGCTTTACAAGGACAAGGAAGAGCTTGAGGCGCTGCAACTGGGCGCGGTGCAGATGCTCGCCCCCTCGCTCGCCAAGTTCGGCCCCCTCGGCGCCAAGGAGTTCGAGGTGTTCGACCTGCCGTTCCTGTTCAAGGACCGTGCGGCGCTCGCCAAGGTGACGAACGGTCCGCTCGGCAAGGCGCTGTTCGAGAAACTGACGGACAAGGGCATCACCGGCCTGGCCTATTGGGACAACGGCTTCAAGATTTTCTCGGCCAACAAGCCCTTGAAGACGCCTGACGACATGCTGGGCCTGAAAATCCGCATCCAGTCCTCGAAGGTGCTGGAAGCGCAGATGAAGGCACTGGGAGCCATCCCTCAGGTC
Source organism: Pseudomonadota bacterium (assembly GCA_020161665.1). Taxonomy (GTDB): domain Bacteria; phylum Pseudomonadota; class Alphaproteobacteria; order Rhizobiales; family Rhizobiaceae; genus Ectorhizobium. The sequence continues at coordinate 1,987 of JAIUPA010000005.1, forward strand.
ATGGCCTTCTCGGAAGTCTATCAGGCTCTTCAGACCGGCGTGGTGGACGGGCAGGAAAACACGCCCTCCAACATGTACACCCAGAAAATGCACGAGGTGCAGAAGAACACGACCGTCACCAACCACGGCTACATCGGCTATGCGGTGATCGTGAACAAGAAGTTCTGGGACGGACTGCCGGCTGATATTCGCACCCAGCTCGACAAGGCCATGGCGGAAGCGACGGCTTATGCCAACGAGATCTCCAAGAAGGAGAATGACGACGCAATGACGGCCATGAAAAACTCGGGCAAGACGGCGATCTACACGCCAACCGAAGCCGAGTACAAGCAGTGGGTCAAGGCGGTGCTGCCAGTCCATGCCGAAGTGACAAGCCGGGTGGGCAAGGACACCATCGAGGCGGTCTACAAGGCCGTTGGCGATCCCCGCAAGTAAGCGCCCGCAACAGCTTGAGGGGCGGTGCTCGCATCGCCCCGTCGATGGGGGCGCGCCATGTTGCGGATTCTGGATCGGCTGGAAGAAATTATCATTGCAACGCTGATCGCGCTGGCGACCATCGTCATTTTCGTGGCGGTGGTGCACCGATACGGGATCACCATGGCGATCGACCTTGCCAAATGGGGCAAGGCGAACGGGCAGCAGTGGCTGTTCGATGGTGGGCGCTCGGTATTCAATTTCCTGCGCGGCTTCAACCTCACCTGGGCGCAGGAACTCTGCATCTATCTCTTTGTCTGGATGGCGAAATTCGGCGCCGCCTATGGCGCACGCACGGGCATCCATGTCGGCGTCGATGTGGCCGTCAAGAGCCTTAATCTGGCTTCCCAGCGCGTCGTGATCCTGTTTGCACTGGCAGCGGGCGCGCTGTTCACCTTCATTGTCGGGTCACTCGGCGCGCGCTTTGTCTGGCACATCGGTCATACCGATCAAGTTTCGCCCGATCTCGAAATGCCGATGTGGCTTGTCTATCTCGCGGTGCCGCTGGGATCATACCTGATGTGTTTTCGCTTCCTTCAGGTGGCGTCGAACTATCTGAGAACCGGCGAATTGCCGCAACACGACCATTCACATGTCGATGGTCTCGATGAAGTGCAGGATGCCTTGCCCGGAACACTCTCCGAAGAACGCCTGAAGGGAGTGTCACCATGAGCACGACCGCGACCGGCACCGCCGCAACCGGCGCCCATCCGCCGGAAGATTCGGGCTCCGCGCTGCGCGGCTGGATCATCGTTCTCATCCCCTTGGCGCTGCTCATGGGGTGTCTTGCCGGCAAGTTCGGCCTCATCCCGATGTCGAGCGGCCTGCGCGTGACGATGATCTTCATGCTCCTCGTCGCGATGATGCTGACAGGCATGCCGATCTCGATCGCGCTCGGTCTTACGGTGCTGACCTTCCTCTTCACCCTGACCGAAGTGCCGATGGATTCGGTGGCGTTGAAACTCTTCACCGGCATCGAAAAGTTCGAGATCATGGCGATCCCGTTCTTCATCCTCGCCGGCAACTTCCTGACGTCTGGCGGCGTTGCGCGACGCATGATCAATTTCGCGACTGCCATGATCGGCCATTGGCACGGCGGCCTCGGCCTTGCGGGCGTCATGGCCTGCGCGCTGTTTGCGGCCGTCTCGGGCTCATCGCCTGCGACGGTGGTCGCTATCGGCTCGATCATCCTGCCGGCGATGGTGAAGCAGGGGTTTCC
>JAIUPA010000006.1 GCA_020161665.1 Pseudomonadota bacterium
CGGCCACCATGAAGATGATGAGCAGCACAAGCATGACGTCGACCAGCGGCGTTACGTTGATTTCGCCGATCGGGCCTTTACGACCGCCACCGCGCCGCCTGCGACCACCGCCGCCGCCACCATTTCCGCCAACTGCCATACCCATGATATTGCTCTCCGCTTTCCGCCGTATCGCTTATTCGGCCGCCTGCTGGCGCGGCTGCAGCTTCTCATCGATCTGGCGCGAAAGAATGGCGGAGAATTCATCCGCAAAGCCTTCCATGCGGGCCGTCAGCTTGCCTGCATCACCCGAGAACTTGTTGTAGGCGATAACCGCCGGAATAGCGGCGACAAGGCCAATGGCCGTGGCCAGAAGCGCTTCGGCGATACCGGGAGCCACAACGGCAAGGTTGGTGGACTTTGAGCCGGCAATAGCCATGAATGAGGTCATGATACCGACCACGGTGCCGAACAGACCGACAAACGGACCAGCCGAACCGATGGTGGCGAGCGATGCAAGGCGGGCTTCCAGATATTCGCTTTCGCGGGCCATGGTCACGTCCATGGCGCGGTCGATACGCATCTGCAGGCCGATGGGCGAACGCGCACCGCGCTCAAAGCTCTTCTTCCACTCGCGCATGGCGGCGACGAAGATCGCGGCAAGGCCGGTGTTCTGCCGGTCGGCCAGCGTGCGGTAAAGCTCTTCCAGCGACTGGCCGGACCAGAAAACCTGCTCGAAGTGGTCGTACTGACGACGCGCCTTCTTGTAGGTCATGTACTTGTCAATCACCAGCGCCCACGTCCAGACGGATGCGGCGAGAAGCCCGAGCATCACCGCCTTGACGATAAAACCTGCCTGCATGAACAAGGACCAAAGGCCCACATCCGTCGCTGCCGCTGCGAGTTCTACCTGTTCCATCGAATATATCCCCGAATCCAAACGCCCGGTGCGGGACCGGGCGGTTCAAAGCGTTGCTTGGCCATGAAGCCGAATGTGGCTGAAAGCCCCATAGCGCCTTCTTGCCCGCAAATTTGGTTAAAGGAAGGCGCTCGGCGCACATTCCATCTAGCGGGGATTAGGACAATATTATGGTTAAGAGATGGTTACGGACGCGCTTTATTTTTGCGTTGCGGCAAAGGAAAGTGCATCCGCCACGATCAATGCGCGAGGAAGCGCGCCGCCAGATCCGCCGGTAGGCGCCGGGGACGCCCGGAAGACGAGATGGCGACAACGGACACTTTTGCCGCGATCAGCAGCTTTTCGCCCACCCGGATTTCCTGCTCGATGGTCAACCGTGCACCCGCCGCCTCGCTGGTATGCGTCTGGATGGTGACAATATCATCCATCACCGCCGGGCCTTTGAAGTCGATTTCCATACGCCCGACCACAAAGACGATGGCATCATCGCTTCCCGCCAAAGCCCCCTGCTCCACCCCAAGGCAGCGCAGGTAATCGGTGCGACCCCGCTCAAGGAAATGCAGATAGCGCGCATGATAGACGCGGCCGGAAAAATCCGTGTCTTCATAATAGACCCGCTGCACGAGCCGGTGTCGGCCATCGTCACCGAGTTCACCGGAGAGGGGAAAGTGCTCTGTGGTCATGTCGTTCTCTTTTCCTTCAATCCAGATCGCCATCACGCCAGACGAGATGGCGGGGCGTTTCCGGCAGGGCCTCGATGTCTTCCGCAAGGAAATAAGGCGGAATATCAAGCGCCCGCAAGGCCGCTGAGGTCGCAGGCACCCATTTGAATTCCAGCTCGTTCTTGCCATCCTGAATGCGATGAACAATGTCGCGCGGATGGAACGGGAAGCTGTCGGGGATCTCCATCAGGTAATAAAGACCGTATTCGTGGAAATCGGCACCTTCATAATGGAAGAAGTTTTCGACGGACCACAAGAGCCGTCCGACGGTGGCCTGAACGCCCAGTTCCTCATCCATCTCGCGCACCAGCGTATCGACGGATGTTTCGCCGATCTCGGCCCGACCACCCGGAATGGTCCAGATGCGCTCATGCGTGGCGCGATGCACCAGAAGATGGCCGTTGCGAAAGGCAAGCCCGGCAATCCGCATCTGGAAAATCACGTTGCGCTTCTTGCGATGAATGCGGATCAGCTTGCGCTCGGCCATGGCTTACCCCAACTCGACAATCAGGACTTCGGGAGGCGACAGGAAGCGGATCGGCAGGATGGAACAGCCCAGTCCGCCGGAAACGATCAGGTCACGTTCGCCCTCGACGATATGCCCATAGGCATAACGCTGGCCGTAATCCGAGGGCACGATGGGACGCCACCCGAAAAGATTGATCTGTCCGCCATGCGTATGGCCGCTTAACGTCAGCGCCACCCGTTCCGGTACCTTCGGGAAAATATCAGGCTCGTGCGCCATCAGGATCACCGGCGCATCATCCGTCACCTGCGCAAGCGTCGCCGGAAGGTCATCTAGTCCTTCGGCGTCATACCCTTTTTGATAGGCCAACTGGTCTTCGAGACCCGTAATCCAGAACGGTTTGCCGTCCTTTTCAAGCCGCACGGCACGGTTTGATAAAACGGGAATGCCGACCGCCTCAAGCGCCTTGCGGATCGCCGGTTCCGGCAGCCGCAGCCGTTGCGCTTCCGGGTCTTCCCACCAGTCGTGATTGCCCAGAATGGCATGCACGCCGAGCGGCGCGCGCAGGCCGGAAAGGGCCTTCGCCGTCTGCTCCGGCGAAATATGCTCGGTCACCAGCCGCATTCCCGACAGGTAATCGCCCAGCAGCAGAATAGCATCGCCGCCAAGGCTGTTAGCATAATCACAGAGCCGGGAGACGCGCTCCACCGGCATCCACGGATTGCAGGCATGGATATCGGCCAACACAACCAGCCGCAGTTTCAACCCTTCAGGCCAGCCCTTCGGCGTGAGGCGATAGCGCGTCGTATTCAACCGCATGAAGGGCTCGATAAGGCCTGAATACAAGGCCAGCGCCGAAATACTCGTCAGTCCCAGCCCGATCGCTTTGAGAAAAGCGCGGCGGCCAATCAAGCGTCGTCCTCCAGCGAAAGCCGAAACTGTGCGGCCTCCAAATCCTTGGGCGGATTAAGGCCCAGATGTCGCCAGGCGTTGGCCGTCAACACACGTCCACGCGGTGTGCGCTGAATGAACCCCTGCTGGATCATGTAAGGCTCGATAATATCCTCGATGGCATCGCGCGGTTCGGACAAGCCCGCCGCAATCGTCTCGATGCCCACCGGCCCGCCACCGAAATTCATGGCGATCATGGTCAGATAACGCCGGTCCAACTGGTCGAGACCCATATTGTCGACGTTGAGGCGGTTGAGTGCTTCGTCGGCGATCTGGCGTGTCACGGCTTCGGCCCGCGCCACTTCAGCAAAGTCACGCACGCGGCGAAGCAGACGCCCGGCGATGCGCGGCGTACCACGGGAACGGCGCGCCACTTCGCGCGCCCCTTCATCGGTCATGCCAAGCCCCATCAGCCGCGCCCCGCGCCGCACGATGCTTTCCAGTTCCTCGACGGTATAAAAATTGAGCCGCACCGGAATGCCGAAACGATCCCGCAGCGGCGTCGTCAAAAGCCCGAGGCGGGTGGTGGCCGCAACCAGCGTGAATTTGGAAAGGTCGATCTTCACCGAACGCGCCGCCGGACCCTCACCGATGATGAGGTCCAGCTGGAAATCTTCCATGGCCGGATAGAGGATTTCCTCCACCGCCGGGTTGAGACGATGAATTTCGTCGATAAAGAGCACGTCGCGCTCTTCAAGATTGGTCAGAAGGGCCGCGAGATCACCCGCCTTGGCAATCACCGGGCCGGAGGTCGAGCGGAAGTTGACGCCAAGTTCCTTGGCCATGATCTGCGCCAGCGTCGTTTTGCCAAGGCCCGGCGGCCCCACGAACAGCACATGGTCCAGCGCCTCGCCGCGGTTCTTCGCCGCTTCGATGAAGATCTTGAGATTGGCGCGCGCCTCGGCCTGGCCGGTAAATTCATCAAGCGACTGCGGGCGCAGCGCGGTATCCATATCCTCGCCGCGCTTGTCCGCAGAAATCAGCCGGTCTGCCTCGCTCATACTGCCTCACTCATTTCTTATGACACCGCCCGGCCAACACTCTGGCAACCAATGCTGCGCATCTTTGCCGGAATGATCCGCCATTCCGGACGAATTGCTTTACCGCGCCAACTCCCGCAAGCCAAGGCGGATGAGCTTGGCGCTATCCGCCCCCTCGCCTGCGGTCTTGACGGCAGCAGCCACCGCCGATGCCGCGTGGTCGCGCGAATAGCCAAGATTGACCAACGCCGAAACGGCATCCGCCACCGGCGCGGCAGCGACCCCTTCGCCCAGTTCTTGCTTGAACCCGATGGTACCCGCCGCATCGCCCGCAAAGGCCGGGGCCTTGTTCTTGAGTTCCGTGACGATCCGCAGCGCCACCTTCGGGCCAACGCCCGGCGCACGCGAAATCGCCGTCTTGTCCTGAAGCGCAATGGCATTGGCCAGTTCGGACGGCGAAAGCGTCGATAAAAGCGCCAGCGCCACCTTGGCCCCCACACCCTGCACGCTTTGCAGGAGGTTGAACCATTCCCGCTCAAGGCCCGAAAGGAAGCCGAACAGCTTCAACTGGTCTTCCCGCACATAGGTCTCGATGAAGAGGACCGCCGCCTCACCCGCACCACCCAGTTTGGAAAGCGTGCGCGATGAACAATAGGCGACATAGCAAACGCCATGCACGTCGATCAGCGCATAATCCTCGCCAATCTCGTCAATCGTTCCCTTGAGCTTGCCGATCATGCGCCCCTCCGTTTAACCCGCCGCCAGCACAGCGGCCATGCGCATGCGGTTGCCGCCCCGGTTATGGGCATGGCAGATGGCAATCGCCAGCGCATCCGCCGCATCATTGCCCTTGAACTCCGCCTTCGGCATGAGAATTTTCAGCATCATGTGAATCTGCTGCTTTTCGCCGTGGCCAACGCCGATCACGGCTTTCTTGACGGCGTTCGGCGCATATTCGGAAACCGGGAGGCCTGCCCGCGCCGGAACCAGCATGGCAATGCCACGCGCCTGCCCGAGCTTCAGCGTCGCCACCGCATCCTTGTTGACGAAGGTCTGCTCCACCGCCGCCTCATCCGGGCGATAGCTGTGCACCACGTCGGCAAGCCCGTCATGCAACTGGCAAAGCCGTGAGGCGAGATCCATGTCGCCATCGGACGTCACCGTACCGGAGGCCACGAACCTGAGGCTGTTGCCCAGCGTGTCGATAATGCCCCAGCCCGTGCGCCGTAAGCCCGGATCAATGCCGATAATGCGAATCGTTTCCTGCATGCGCCACCCTAACTCTGGTGCGATAGAGGTGCCACCAAAATGTGAACAAAACAAAAACAACCGGCAACTGGCCTGTGCAAACTTGTGGTTCGCTTTTTACCTTCGGTTAAGGCTGATCAGTAAAACCTAATACAACCGGACATGTGTCCGTCGTCCACGTCCAACCTTCCCGAGACGCCCAGATGAATCGTCATTCGCTTGCCTTCAAGGTCACGGCCATCTTTCTGGTTCTGAGCCTGCTTTCCGTGGTCACCTTCATTGTGCTGGCCTATGGCACGAGCCGGAATGTGTTGCGCAAGGAGGCCTCTGAAAGCACGCGCCAGATCCTGACCTTTCGGGGCGACATGCTGAAGGATCAGCTGCGACTGATGGCGCAGCAGGCCGGTTCCATCGCCCGCATCGAGGCGTTGCAGATGGCGGCGACCAGCCTGCGCAGCGGCTGGAACACCATCGAGAAGGCCAATGGCAACGCCGCCGCCGAGCTGAAGAAGGTCTATGTGACCGACAATCCCTTCAAGGAAAAAGAAAAGCTCTTGAAGGCGGAAGGACCGAGCGGCTTTTATTATTCGACCCACGAAACCGCACAGGCCGATATCGGTCGCTATCTGGATGATACGCCGTTTGAAGACATGATGATTGCCGCTCCCGATGGCAGCATCATCTACTCCTATCGCAAGGGCGCGGCGTTTACGGAAAACGTCGCCAAGGGCAGTTGGCAGGCGACGAGCCTTGGCGTGGCCTTCGCTGCCGCTGCCAAGAACGCCATCACGGTGACAGACGAGGCCCCGGCAGAGGCCGAGTTCTCCGGCCTGATGACCAATGTCGGCGAGCGTGAAGCCTCGCTGGTTTTTGCCGTCCCGGTGGTGCGTCTCGGCAGTCTGAAGACGGTCATCCTGTTTCAGGTCCGCAATGACGCGGTTCTTTCCATTCTGGAAAAAGCCCATGCGTCGGGCAGCAGCCGCCAGTCGACGCTGATCAGCGCCCGCGGCCAGATCTTCGGTCAGGTGGACAAGAAGCTGGTTCTGATTGAAAGCGCCCCGGCTGAAGAGTTTGCCAAGGCCTTCGCCACCCCGCAGGACGAGATGAGTTCGCTGGAGGGCGACCGCCCGGATGGCTTTGCCCGCGCCTTCATGCGCAGCATCGAATTCAACAGCCAGCGCATGCTGGTCAGCGAAAGCGTTCTGGTCTCGGAAATCGAAGCCGGAACCAGCCTGATTGCCGGTCTGTTGCTGATTGTCGGTCTTTTTGCCCTGACCACGATCACCGTCGGCACCATCATCGTCATGAAAATTCTTCTTTCGCCGCTGTCGCGTCTGGCCGAGGCCACGCAGGCGGTGTCGCAGGGCGATCTGGATCTGGCCGTCAAGGATCAGAACCGCCGCGATGAAACCGGCGTCATGGCCCGCGCGCTAGAAGCCTTCCGTCAGGCCCTTGTTGACCAGCGCCATCTTCAGGCTGCCAATGCCGAAAACGAAGCCCGCTCGGCGCAAGAGCGCCAGCAGCGCCTGGCCGAACGCGAAGAGGAAGCCCGCAGCCTGCAAGAGGTGGTGGCCGAACTCGACCGTGGCCTCAGCGAACTGGCTAACGGCAATCTGGCCTATTCGATCCAGCGCCCCTTCCCGAGCGAAACCGAAAAGCTGCGCATCAATTTCAATGGCGCCCTGGCCCAGCTTCACGAAGCCATGGCCGGGATTGGCATGAACTCATGGACGGTGCGCGCCGATTCCGAGGAAATGCGAGAAGGTGCTGATCGTCTGGCCCAGCGCACCAGCCGTCAGGCGGCCGCCATCAGCCAGACCGTCAATGCCATCGAAGCGATCAACAACGCGCTGGGCGACCAGATCACCAAGGCCGAGCACGCCGCCCGCATCGCCGCCACCGCGCAGGCCGGAGCCCACCAGTCGGGCGAGGTGATGACCCACACGATCAGCGCCATTGAGGCCATCCAGAACTCCTCGCAGCAGATCAACCTGATTGTTGGCGTCATTGACGAAATCGCCTTCCAGACCAATCTTCTGGCTCTGAACGCAGGCGTCGAGGCCGCCCGAGCCGGTGAGGCGGGCAAGGGCTTTGCCGTCGTGGCACAGGAAGTGCGCGAACTGGCACAGCGCTCCTCCACCGCCGCCCGCGAAATCGGTGGCCTTCTGCAAAAGTCCACCGCCGAAGTGGAAAGCGGTGTGGCACTCGTCGAACGGGCCGGACGCGCCCTGCACGAGATCGGCTCCCATGTCGAGCACATCAACAGCGAAATTCAGTCAATCATGAATTCGACGCGCAAGGAGGCCGAGGTCGTTCGCGAAATCAGCCATTCCGTTGCGGAACTGGATACGGTGACGCGCGATAACGCCAAGATGGTCGATGACACCACCAAGGCCATCCATCGCCTTGCCGTCGAGGCCGGTCAGATGGATCACCGCATCGGCCAATTCACATTGAATGCATCATCCAAGCCCTCAGCCCGCCTGCGCAAGGCGGGTTGAGCCGGTTTGTCGCACCCGGCATTTGTGGAAGCGCCCTGTCGAAGCACTACATGTGAGACAGGTAGTAGATCCACGCGCCGGAAGGACATTGCGTGAATATGACAAGAATTCCGTTCTCCATACTCGATCTTTCGCCCATCGGCGAAGGAGAAACCCCGGCGGCTGCGCTTGGCAATACGCGTCGCATGGCCATACGGGCCGATGAGCATGGCTTCAAACGTTTCTGGCTGGCCGAACATCACGGCATGCCCGGCATTGCCAGTGCCGCCACCGCTGTCGTCATCGGCCATGCCGCACAGGTCACCCGTCGCATTCGTGTCGGTTCGGGCGGCGTGATGCTGCCCAACCACTCGCCGCTGACGATTGCCGAGCAGTTCGGCACGCTGGAAGCCCTCTTTCCCGGACGCATTGATCTGGGCGTTGGCCGTGCGCCGGGAACGGATATGCGCACCGCCCGGGCGCTTCGCCGCAATCTCGATGCGGGCGCTGAAAACTTCCCGCATGATCTGGCCGAACTCGCCCGCTATCTGGGCGATGCGGATGTTGAACAACCCATTCAGGCCATTCCCGGCAAGGGCAGCCATGTGCCGATGTGGCTTCTGGGATCGAGCCTCTACAGCGCCCATCTGGCCGCGGCCCTTGGCCTGCCTTACGCCTTTGCCTCGCATTTCGCGCCGGACCAGTTGATGGACGCCATCACCATCTATCGCGAACGCTTCCAGCCCTCGCGCGCCCTGCAAAAGCCCTATGTCATGGCCGGCATCATGGGCGTGGCTGCAGAGACCGATGAGGAAGCGCAATACCTCTTCACCAGCGCGCAACAGCAGTTCGTCAACCTGCGCCGTAATGTGCGGCGCGAATTCCCGCGCCCGGTGGCCACGATGAACGGCCTGTGGAGCGATGTGGAGCGCTACAATGTGGAGCATGCGCTGCGCTTTGCCGCTGTGGGTGATCCGAACGCCGTGGCCCTTCAGGTCGAAGGCTTTCTGGAGGAAACAGGCGTGGATGAACTGATCATCTCCATGCCGATCCACAGCATCGAGGCCCGCCTGCGCTCGATGGACATCTTTGCCGGTCTTGACCAGATGATGGCAAAGGCCGCCTGAAACGAAAAAGCCCGGCACAAAGGCCGGGCTCAGACTGCGGACAAAGATCGAAAACCTCTCTTTTCGTCATGGTCGGGCTTGACCCGACCATCCATAACTCATTGAAATCATGGGTCCTCGGGTCAGGCCCGAGGATGACGGCAGTGGGGAGGCAATGTTTGCCATCAACTTTAGCCCGGCACAAAGGCCGGGCTTTTTGTGGTTTCTCGTCCGATCAGGCCGAAAGCTTGGCCATCACTTCATCGGAAACTTCAAAGTTCGAATAGACGTTCTGCACGTCATCATCGTCTTCGAGATTGTCGATGAGCTTCATCAGCGACTGGGCCTTTTCCTCGTCCACCGGAATGGTGTTCTGCGGACGCCAGATGGCCTTGACGGTTTCAGCCGTGCCAAGCGTCGCTTCGAGCGCCTTGGACACTTCGCCGATATCTTCAAAGCCGCAATAGATGGTGTGACCTTCTTCGTCGGTCTCGACATCCTCGGCACCGGCTTCGATGGCCGCTTCCATCACCTTGTCGGCATTGCCGACGGCAATCTTGTAGGTGATCTCGCCCACGTGGTCGAAGGAAAAGGAGACCGAGCCGGTTTCCCCCAGCGCCCCACCGGCCTTGGTGAAGATGGAACGGACGTTGGAAGCCGTACGGTTGCGGTTGTCGGTCAGCGCCTCGACGATGACGGCAACGCCACCCGGGCCGTAGCCTTCATAACGCACGGAATCGTAGTTTTCCGCATCAGCACCCGACGCTTTCTTGATGGCGCGGTCGATATTGTCCTTCGGCATCGACTGGGCCTTGGCGTTCTGGATCGCCAGACGCAGCGCCGCGTTCATCGCCGGGTCCGGCAGACCGGACTTGGCGGCAACGGTGATTTCGCGCGCAAGCTTGGAGAACATCTTCGAACGGATCGAATCCTGCTTCCCCTTGCGATGCATGATGTTCTTGAACTGTGAATGGCCAGCCATGGCACCCCTGACATCGAATTTTATTGGATTTGCGGCCTTATAAGAGCGAAATCGCCCGTATTCAAGACGGGAGCGACTTTTTAAGAGGTCGCAAAGCCAGAAGGGGCGTCAGCGGTTTTGCCGCGACGCCCCTTCCCCGTTCCAATAGAATTGCAGAAAATCAGGCCTGCTGCACGGCCTTGCGCTCCAGACGGCGCAACTTGTCGAGAACCTGCTGGGAGGCGCTCTCCACATAGGTCAGCTCATCAAGAGCACCGGCAATATCGCCGCTGTTGTAGAGGCGAACGGCTTCGATACCGTGCTGGTGCACGCTGCAATGCGGCGCATCGAGGCTGACGAAATCCGCATCCGACGCAAACGAGCCGGAGCGTTCACCCTGATACCATTTGCCCAGACGGCAGGAACGGTGATCGGCCAGTTCGTTGAGACGCAGCGTGTCGCGGCCAACGATCATATTAGCGAGCCGCTTCTTCCAGATCGCGTGGTCGGACTGGGCAAGCTTCACCACCTTGCCCGGCACTTCGTTCTCGGCGAGCATCACAAGCTGACCATCGAGCGCCTTGTGCGCGGCACCCAAAACATCAACGAGGCGACCCATTTCGTCGGTCGATTTGGCCGTGCTTTCGGCAACGGCACCAATCCCGTTGGCAACGCCATCGGCCCCGGCACGCTGCTCAACCAGCGCAACGGCAATACGGTCCACATTGTCGATGGCATCGTGGATCAGCTCACCGGCGCTGCCCAGCGACGCCTGCAGGCTTTCGAGCGATTGCGTGCCTTCCGCCGCACAACGGCGGCTTTCGTCCATGGAAGACACCATGGAGGTCAGACCGCTGTGAAGCTTGAGGATGATTTCGCTGATTTCATGGGTCGCAGACGCCGTGCGGTCCGAAAGGGCCTTCACTTCCGCCGCAACAACGGCAAAGCCACGACCAGCGTCGCCCGCACGTGCCGCTTCCACGGCCGCATTGATGGCCAGCATGTTGGTCTGCGAGGCAATCTTCTTGATGCCGGTCGAAATACCGGAAATGCGCTCAGACAGTTCCTCAATAGTTCCAATGCGGCGGCTCGTGTCATCAATGGCCGAATTGATGCGCTGCATACGCTCGCCCGCATAGCGAAGATCCGCTGAGCCGCGCTCGCAGGCATCCCCGGCGCGACGCGATTTCTGCGTGGCTTCCTGGCTGCGATCACCGATTTCACGCACGGTAGAGGCCATTTCCTCTGCCGCGGCCGAGATCGACTGCGCCTGGTCTTCCACCTGCCGGAAGTTGTAAAGGAGATTGGCCGAAAGCGTCGCCGTCTCGTTAATGCTGACCGCGGCATCGACCGTATTGTTGAGCGACTTCATGGTCATTTCGCGCATCCGGGCAATCAGGCGCGAAACGGCATTCGACAACGGATCACGCCCCACAGGCACGCGCATCAGATCACCCGCGAGCGCCGCTTCAATCGAGGTCACGAGGTCATCCTCATCAGCAATCTGATTGTCAAAAAGGCTCTGGGCAGCGGATGTCAATGCAGTCTCCATCGTTAACGGGCGCAACTAACGCCCGAAACTGAGGAGTAAACGTATTAGGTTAAGCGAAGCTTGATTTTTCGGGGAAATCTCGAATTCGTGCCGAAAAATTCAGCAAAAACGCCAACGCTTTTGCATCCCTTATACAATTTTAACGATGTGTATTGACGGATATCAGACCCAGAAATCCGGAATGGTCTCGGCAAGGCGCGGCCCGATCCTCAGCGGCGCTATCTTTTCGGCAAGGCCGGTGCGATCCGAAATCTCGACACCGACGCCACAGATGGTCGCAGGACCGTGCGCGGCCTCAAAACGCCCCTTCGGCATTTTCGAAATGAAACGGTTGAGCGGCTCTTCCTTTTCCATGCCAAGCGAACTGTCATAATCGCCGCACATGCCCGCATCCGACATATAGGCCGTGCCGCCATTGAGGATCTGGTGATCCGCCGTCGGCACATGCGTATGGGTTCCCACCACGAAGCTCGCGCGTCCGTCGACGAAATGGCCAAAGCACTGCTTTTCACTGGTCGCTTCGGCGTGGAAGTCGAAGACGATGGCATCGGCCTCTTCCTTCAGGGGGCAGGCCGCCAGAATGGCCTCCGCCGACTTGAAGGGATCATCAAGTTCCGGGTGCATGAACACGCGGCCCATAATGTTGGCGACCAGAACACGCGCGCCGTTGCGGGCATAAAAGAGACCGGAGCCCTTGCCCGGCGTCCCCGCCGGGTAATTGGCCGGGCGCAGGAACTGGTCATGCCGGTCGCTGAAGGCCACGGCTTCCTTCTGGTCCCAGACATGGTTGCCGGTCGTCACCACATCGGCCCCGGCATTGATGGTTTCGAGGAAAATGTCCTCGGTAATGCCAAAGCCGCCCGCCGCGTTCTCGCCATTGACGATCACGAAATCGAGTTTCAGGTCTGACACCAGTCCCGGCAACTTGTTCCAGACCGCCGTGCGGCCCGTCTTGCCAACCAAGTCACCCAGAAACAGCAAACGCATCGTCCAAAACCTTCGTCAAAACCAGAACAGGCCATTTTCCGTCAGCACACCGTTCATCGGAATGTCATACGGCCCTGCGGGCACTTCTGCCACTTCCTGACACGCAAATGCAATGCCGATCAGGCGCGGATTCAGTTCCTTTTGTCGCAATCGGGCAATCGCGCGGTCATAATGACCCGCTCCGTAGCCAATCCGGTTGCCCTGATGATCAAATGCCGAAAGCGGCATGAGGATGAGATCCGGCTCGATGAGCGGTTGGTCGGTGGGCGGCCCCTTGGTGCCAAACCCGGTCTTGATCAGATCCAGCGCCGGATCATGCTGGCGAAAGACGATGGTTTCGCGGTCAATCACCGCAGGCAGAGCCACCACAGCCCCCTGGGCGTGAAACATCTCAAGAAGCGGCATGATGTCAGCTTCGGAGCGGATGGGATAATAGCCGGAAATGACCATGCCCGGCGAAACGTCGAGCCCGGCAAGCGCCGCCGCGCAGATGGCCCGGCTTTTCTCCGCCCGATCATCGGGGGAAAGCGCATCGCGCTCGCTCAGCCGCCCGGCTCGCAAACTGGCCTTGTCGAACCCGGAAACCATGATCCCTCCCCGTCATCTCGAACAGGGAGGGACCATAAAACGTGACCCTGCGGCTGGAAAGCCCTGCCGCAGTTATCTAGGCTCACATGCCAAACTTAGCGGGCGCGGCGTCCATCGGGATGCAGCGTCTTGCCGAGAATGCTGTCATCGCGACCGATCACATGCGCCGACGATCCGACAATCAGCGGATCGGGCTCATCCACCACAGCCTCACCCTTCTTGCGATAGGGCAGCGAGGACAGGAAGTGGCGCATGCAGTTCAGGCGCGCGCGCTTCTTGTCATCCGACTTGATGATGGTCCACGGCGCATCCGCCGTATCGGTGAAGAAGAACATCGACTCTTTCGCTTCGGTGTAATCGTCCCACTTGCCGAGCGACGCCTTGTCGATGGGCGACAGCTTCCACTGCTTCAACGGGTCGGTCTCACGCTGCTTGAAGCGACGGGCCTGTTCCTCACGCGTCACCGAGAACCAGTATTTGAAGACGCGGATGCCGGAGCGAACCATCATCTTTTCCAGTTCCGGGCACTCGCGCATGAACTCCAGATAGTCGTTCGGCGTGCAGAACCCCATGACGCGCTCGACACCGGCACGATTGTACCAGGAGCGGTCGAAGAACACGATTTCACCACCGGCGGGCAGGTGTTCCAGATAGCGCTGGAAATACCACTGCGTCTTTTCGCGCTCGGTCGGCTTTTCCAGGGCCACGACACGCGCACCGCGCGGGTTGAGATGTTCCATATAACGCTTGATCGTGCCGCCCTTGCCGGCAGCATCGCGGCCTTCAAAGATCACCACGATCTTCTGGCCGGTTTCCTTGACCCAGTTCTGGGCCTTCAGAAGCTCGACCTGCAGATGCTCCATCTGCGCCTCATAGGCCTTGTTGCCCATGCGGTTCTTGTAAGGATATTCGCCCGTCTCGAAGGTCTGGCGGATCGCCTCCGGGTCCTTGCGCAGGCTGCGCACATCGAAATGGCGCTCCACGGCCGGCGTGGGAAGCGTGTCGATGATCGACGGTGCGTCCACAACTTCAGGCTCGGAAATCACTTCGACAGGGGCCTCAAACGGTGCCGGATTGGGCTGTTCTTGATAGTCCGTGGTAAACGCCGGGGCGTTGTTGTCGGAATAATAGGTTTGCATCGGTGCGTTGTTGTTGTCGTCCGTCATCCGGTCCCTGTCCTCTCCTTGAAAATTAACACAAGGCAAGTTTCCGCCCGCGACCAAGTGGCGGCATTGATCGAAATCAATGCGTATGACTTATTTCGGACGACTGGCACGCCATGTATTCTTGGCGTATGCAAGGTGTCGCATACCCCGCCGTCCGACAAGTCAAAACGTGGTGTTTCCATGACGCTCCAGACCATCCTGTGGTTCATTCCGGCCTGCTTCGCGCTCAACATGGCCTTCGGTCCGAACAACCTTCTGGCGCTGACCAATGCCGCCCGTCAGGGCATGGCGATGACGCTGCTCGCCTCGCTCGGTCGCCTTGTCGCCTTCACCATGATGATCACCGTGACCGCCCTTGGCCTCGGCGCGATCCTGCTGGCCTCGGAAGTCATCTTCCAGGCGGTGAAATGGGCCGGCGCGGCCTATCTGGTCTGGCTCGGCATCAAGCTGATGCGGGCTGGAACCCCGGCGCTCGCGTCGCTGGGCGACGCCCCGAAGCAATCATCGCTGAAAGAACTGGCCCGCCAGGAATTCCTGATTGCCATTGGCAACCCCAAGGCCATCCTGATTTTCACGGCCTTCTTCCCGCAATTCATCGATAGCGCCCATTATCTGGCAAGCTTTGCCGTGCTCGGCGCCATTTTTCTGGTGCTGGAGTTTGCGGCCATCGCCGTCTATGCGCTGCTCGGCATTCGCCTTCGCGCGCTGACCCGTCAGGCCCGGAATTTCCGCATCATGAACCGCATCAGCGGTGCCTTGATGATTGCTTTCGGCTGCATGCTGGCGCTCGCCAGACGCCCCGCGACCTGAAGCTGAAATCCTCGGCAAAAAAGGGAAAGTGCGATCCACACAACCGATGGAAAGTTACGATCCTGGGTGCCTACAAACGTAGGTGGGCGCCATATGTCCAAGCCCACGGGCCTGGTCAGGGACAGCTCCCTTTGGATCGAGTATGGCCCCAGGGATGTGGTATCCTGTCGAGAGGCGCAGACCGCATAGGAGATATAGAGAGAAATCCACGCGTTCGCCAGTGGCATCGGCGACAATTCGAATGCGGGCGATCAGTTGACCTGCGTGGCCGCCGGGCGCGATGAAAGCTTGACCGCCAGCGCGTTGATGCGGCTCGTCATCTCCTCGACAACGGCGGTCAGTTGCTGGTCGCGCTCGTCACGGGCGCTGGCCGTGCCGTCCCGGTTGTTGCGAAGCGCCTCCACTTCGGCGGTCAAGGCAGCCACCTGACGCGACAGCTCCGTCATTTCATCCATGACCATGATGCCCGCCATCACGGTGATGCGCAGATCGCCAATCTCGCCGAACTGGCCTTTGAGATGCCCGACATAACGGTCAAAACGGCTGGCGAGGTCGATGAGGTGCTGCTCCTGCCCCTCCTCGCAGGCCATGCGATAGGCCTTGCCGTCGATGGATACCGTTACCTGTGCCATGCTTGCCTGTCCGTTCCCTGCATTCCCGCGCGCTCTGGCTCTAAAGCCCCGAAGACGGAAAAAGCGACAAGATTAGCGGTCGAGAACCGCCCTGATCGTTTCCATCGCCGTCACCAGACGCCGCGAAACCTCACGATTGACCTCTTCAAGACGGTTGGCCCTGAATTCAGCCTGATCGAGTTCCTGCGCCAGCCGGGCGCGGTCGGCATGAACCCGGCGCACTTCATTATCCGCATCGCCGTTTTCGCGCTCGCGCTCGACCCGTACATCGACGGCGTTTTCAAGGGCGAGCATGGCCGCCCTTAACCCGGCAAACGCCGATTCCACCGTTTTTCCTGTCGACATGCTTCGTATTCCCGGCCTTCTCGCAGTCACATCGAATCGCCCGAAAGCGCCTTGACCTTGATCAGGAAGCATATTCACCGGCAGGTCGCCGCGTCAACAAAAGCAACAGACACGGGCGCGACAGGCTGTGGACGACGCCTGAGCGTCACGACCGCGTTGTGATCAATTGCTACAGGGCTGTGATTATCGGGGGAGAGAAGCCGTTGATAAGGCCGTCCGCGCCCCGGATTTGTTGACATAAACCGCGCAACTGCTATGGAACAGGCCGCTTCCGGCAGCATTTCCGTCTTCAACACATTTACGCCGGAAAACTAAGGGACGATCATGATCTCGAGAGAAAAGCACAACCAGATGGCCAATGCGATCCGCTTCCTGTCCATGGATGCGGTCGAAAAGGCGAAGTCCGGCCATCCGGGCCTTCCGATGGGCGCAGCCGATATCGCGACCGTCCTCTTTACCCGTTTCCTCAGCTTCGACCCGAAGACCCCGAACTGGCCGGACCGCGACCGTTTCGTGCTGTCCGCCGGTCACGGCTCCATGCTTCTTTATTCTCTGCTCTATCTCACCGGCTACGAGGACATGAGCATCGAGGACATCAAGCAGTTCCGCCAGCTTGGAGCCAAGACCGCCGGCCACCCGGAATACGGCCACGCCTCGGGCATTGAAATGACCACCGGCCCGCTCGGTCAGGGCATTGCCACCGCCGTTGGCATGGCCATTGCCGAACGCAAGCTTTCCACCGAGTTCGGCGCTTCCGTGCAGAACCACTACACCTACGTGCTCGTCGGCGACGGTTGCCTGATGGAAGGCGTCAGCCAGGAAGCCATTGCGCTCGCCGGTCATCTGAAGCTCAACAAGATGATCGTTCTGTGGGACGACAACAACATCACCATTGATGGCGCTGTCTCCGTGTCCGATTCCACCGATCAGCATGCCCGCTTCCGCGCCTGCAACTGGAACACCCTTGCCGTTGACGGCCATGATCCGGATGCGATTGCCGCTGCCATCGAGGAAGCCAAGAAGTCCGACAAGCCGACCATGATCGCTTGCAAAACGGTGATCGGTTTCGGCTCACCGAACAAGGCTGGCACGCACAAGGTGCACGGCTCGCCGCTCGGCGCGGAAGAAATTGCCGCAACGCGCGTCGCGCTCGGCTGGGATGCCGAACCCTTCGTCGTTCCGGCGGAAGTTCTCGATGCCTGGCGTCTGGCCGGTCTGCGTTCCACCAAGGCCCGCAAGGACTGGGAAGCCCGCCTTTGCGCCCTGCCCGCTGAAAAGAAGACCGAGTTCGAGCGCCGCTTTGCCGGTGAACTGCCGGGCGGCTTCGATGCGGCGATCTCCGCCTACAAGAAGAAGCTGGCCGAAACCAAGCCGGTGGTCGCCACCCGCAAGGCATCGGAAGATGCTCTGGAAGTCATCAACGGCGTTCTGATCGAAACCATTGGCGGCTCCGCCGACCTGACGGGCTCGAACAACACCAAGACCAGCCAGACGGCCTCCATCACGCCGACCGACTTCTCCGGTCGCTACCTGCATTACGGCGTGCGCGAGCACGGCATGGCTGCTGCCATGAACGGGATTGCGCTGCATGGCGGCCTGATCCCCTATTCCGGCGGCTTCCTGATCTTCTCGGACTATTGCCGTCCGTCGATCCGACTCGCCGCTCTGATGGGAATTCGCGCCATTCACGTTCTGACGCACGATTCCATCGGCCTTGGCGAAGATGGCCCGACCCACCAGCCGGTGGAACACGTGGCCTCGCTGCGCGCCATTCCGAACCTTGCCGTCTACCGCCCGGCCGACGCCACGGAAACGGCCGAGTGCTGGCAGCTGGCCCTTGAGGACAAGGAGCGTCCGTCGGCCATTGCGTTGACCCGCCAGAACCTCATTGCCGCCCGCACCGAGTTCTCGGAAAAGAACCTCTGCGCTGCTGGCGCCTATGACATTGCCCCGGCAGATGGCGCTCAGGTGACGATCTTCGCCACCGGCTCGGAAGTCGAAATCGCTCTTGCCGCCCGCAAGGTGCTGGAAGAGAAGAAGATTTCCACCCGCGTCGTGTCGGTTCCCTGCTTCGAACTGTTCCATGAACAGCCGGAAGCCTACCGCAAGGCGATCATCGGCAACTCGCCGGTCAAGATCGCCGTTGAGGCTGGTATCCGTCAGGGCTGGGATGAAATCATCGGTTCGGATGGCGTCTTCATCGGCATGAAGTCCTTCGGTGCTTCGGGTCCGTACAAGGAGCTGTACGAGCACTTCGGCATTACTGCGGGTGCAATTGTCGCAGCCGCTGAATCCAAGCTTGCATAAATCACCGCAAAGTTCTTTTGTGCGAATTGACTGAATCCAAACCTGATAAGCGGGAGTGAAACAATGACTGTAAAGGTTGCCATCAACGGCTTTGGCCGTATCGGTCGTAACGTACTGCGCGCCATCATCGAGTCGGGCCGCACCGACATCGAAGTGGTTGCCATCAACGACCTCGGCCCGGTTGAAACCAACGCTCACCTGATCCGTTACGACAGCGTGCACGGCAAGTTCCCGGGCACCGTGAAGGTTGACGGCGACACCATCGACGTGGGTCGCGGCCCGATCAAGGTCACCGCCATCCGCGATCCGAAGGAACTGCCGTGGGCCGACGTTGACGTTGCCATGGAATGCACGGGCATCTTCACCACGAAGGAAAAGGCCGCCGCACACCTCGCCAACGGTTCCAAGCGCGTCCTCGTCTCCGCACCGTGCGACAACGCTGACAAGACGATCGTTTACGGCGTGAACCACAGCTCGCTCACCAAGGATGACCTGGTGATCTCGAACGCTTCGTGCACCACGAACTGCCTGGCTCCGGTTGCCTACGTCCTGCAGAAGGCCTTCGGCATCGAGAAGGGCTACATGACGACGATTCACTCCTACACGGGTGACCAGCCGACGCTCGACACGCTGCACAAGGACCTCTACCGCGCCCGCGCTGCTGCCATGTCGATGATCCCGACCTCGACCGGCGCTGCCAAGGCTGTGGGTCTGGTTCTGCCGGAACTGAAGGGCAAGCTCGACGGTTCGTCGATCCGCGTGCCGACCCCGAACGTCTCGGTCGTCGACCTGAAGTTCGTTCCCTCGCGCAACGTCACGAAGGAAGAAGTCAACGCTGCCATCAAGGCCGCTTCGGAAGGCGAACTGAAGGGCATCCTCGGCTACGTCACCGAGCCGCTCGTCTCCATCGACTTCAACCACGACAGCCACTCCTCGAGCTTTGCTGCTGACCAGACCAAGGTTCTGGAAGGCAACCTCGTGCGCGTTCTGTCCTGGTACGACAACGAGTGGGGCTTCTCCTGCCGCATGTCCGACACGGCTGTCGCCATCGGCAAGCTGCTCTAAGCTTTTTGCCTCCGGCAAATGGAATAAAGAAGGCTGCATCCACAGGATGCGGCCTTTTTTCATGGCACCGCCCCGGCCCTTGAATTGCCATTTAAATCGTTACAATTGCGCAATGACAAAAAAGCAAAAAGGTCTGATTATCGAGGCGCTTGCGTCCGTAAACGGTCCGTGTATGGTCCAAATCGGATCCAATTAAAAACGACAGGTGGAAACAACCATGCCGGCTTTCAAGACCCTTGATGACCTCACTGACATCTCCGGTAAGCGCGTCCTCGTACGCGTCGATCTCAACGTTCCCGTTGCTGACGGCAAGGTAACGGATGCGACCCGCATCGAGCGCGTTGCCCCCACGATCAAGGAACTGTCCGCCAAGGGCGCCAAGGTCGTTCTGCTGGCCCATTTCGGCCGTCCGAAGGGTGGCCCGGCCCCGGAATTCTCGCTTTCGATTGTCGCGCCGTCCGTCGAACAGGTTCTCGGCCAGCCGGTGGCCTTCGCCAGCGATTGCATCGGTGACGCCGCCAAGGCCGCCGTGGATGCCTTGCCTGCCGGTGGCATTCTGCTTCTCGAAAACACCCGCTTCCACAAGGAAGAGGAAAAGAACGTCGCCGAATTCGCCGATGCGTTGGCCGCCAATGGCGACATCTATGTCAACGACGCTTTCTCCGCCGCTCACCGCGCCCATGCCTCGACGGAAGG
This sequence comes from Pseudomonadota bacterium, assembly GCA_020161665.1. GTDB lineage: Bacteria > Pseudomonadota > Alphaproteobacteria > Rhizobiales > Rhizobiaceae > Ectorhizobium. The sequence goes on from JAIUPA010000006.1 coordinate 19,961, forward strand.
CCTGGCCCGCCGTCTCCCGGCCTATGCCGGTCGCACCATGCAGGCCGAACTTGAAGCCCTCGAAAAGGGCCTCGGCAACCCGGCCCGCCCGGTGGTCGCCATCGTTGGCGGCGCCAAGGTCTCCACCAAGATCGACCTCCTGTCCAACCTCGTGAAGAAGGTGGATGCGCTGGTCATCGGTGGCGGCATGGCCAACACCTTCCTCGCCGCCCGCGGCACCAATGTCGGCAAGTCGCTCTGCGAGCATGATCTGGCCGAAACCGCCAACCAGATCATGATCGATGCCGCCGCTGCCGGTTGCGCCATCGTTCTGCCGGATGACGGTGTCGTTGCCCGCGAATTCAAGGCCGGTGCCGAGAATGAAGTGGTGGCCGTTGATGCCGTTCCGGCCGATGCCATGATCCTCGACGTCGGCCCGAAGTCGATCGACAACGTCAAGGCTTGGATCTCGCGCGCTGAAACGCTGGTGTGGAACGGCCCGCTCGGCGCCTTCGAAATCACCCCGTTTGATGCTGCAACGGTCGCCGCTGCCAAGCACGCTGCCGAGCGCACCAAGGCTGGCAAGCTGATCTCGGTTGCCGGTGGTGGCGATACGGTCGCAGCCCTCAACCATGCGGGCGTTGCCGATGACTTCACCTATGTCTCAACCGCTGGCGGTGCCTTCCTGGAATGGATGGAAGGCAAGGAACTGCCGGGCGTTGCCGCCCTGATCCAGTCGGCCTGATTGCACCGTTCTTGAATTGCGAAGGGCCGCGCTTCATGCGCGGCCTTATTCGTTTCAGCCTACACCACATCCCGAAGCAGGATCACGGCCGTCCAGATGACAAAGGCGGCAATGGCAATCTTCCAGAAATCGGCGCGCCGCCGCAAACCCGGAAGGCCAAGCGGGCGGATGAGATGCAGCACCATGGCGGCCAGCAGGAAAAGTCCGATTGCCTTGCTCATGCTTTCCCTGCCCGCCCGTTGATTACTTGAACTCCGATAATCGAATGCACGGACCAAAGGAATGCCTCGTGACGCGTGCTCTTAAAGAAATACACGCGCCGTGCCCTTGTCGTTCCGCAATTCGACTCTACCATCCTCATAACTGAATCGCCGCCGAGACCCCCCGCATGCGCAGCAACATTCTGCCCGTCTTCGCCCTGCTTCTGGGCACGCTCTTTCTGTTCTGGGGAAACGGCCTGCACAGCCTGCTCCTGCCGGTTCGCGGCGCTCAGGAAGGCTATTCCAATGAAATGCTGGGCCTGCTCGGCACATCCTGGGCCACCGGCTTCGTAGCGGGCTGTTTTCTGGCACCCGCGCTCATCCAGCGCATCGGCCACGCCCGCGCCTTTTCCGTGTTCATTTCCATCATCGCCATGGTGGCTCTCTCGACGGGCATTTTCATCGATGACATCGTCTGGGTTGGCATGCGCGCCCTGACCGGCTTTGCCATTGCTGGAACCTCGATGATCATCGAAAGCTGGCTGAACGAACGCGCCACGAATGAAAGCCGCGGCATGATCTTCTCGCTCTACATTGCCATCACGCTGATCGGCGTGGTGGGCGGGCAGATGACACTGACACTGGGCGACGTGACCACCCAGACCCTCTTCCTTGCCTGTGGCATTTTCTATTGCCTCGCCATTTTGCCAACCACGCTGTCGAATGCCGCCACGCCCAAGCCGCTGAAGGCCGTGAAGCTTGATCTTCCCGCCCTTTATCGCACCTCGCCGATTGCCTTCTTCGGGATTTTGATGATCGGCATCGCCAATGGTGCCTATGGCACGCTGGGCGCGGTGTTTGGCGCGCGCACCGGCCTGTCACAGACAAGTGTGGCGCTGATGATGAGTCTCACCATCTTTGCCGGCGCACTCGCCCAATTCCCGGCAGGCCGCCTCTCCGACCGCATGGATCGCCGTTATGTCCTGGCGGCGCTCGCCGGTGTCGCGGCGGTGGCGGGCCTCATCATTATGGTCCTGCACCCGACCGAAGCCTGGGTTCTGATCCCGCTGGTCGCCCTGTATGGCGCGGCGGCCAATGCGCTCTACCCCATCGCCGTGGCGCATGCCAATGACTTCACCGCGCCGGAGGACTTCGTGAAAGTCTCGGGCGGCCTTCTGCTTCTCTTCGGCATCGGCACAATCATCGGTCCGACGCTGGGTGGTCCGGTAATGACCCGCTTCGGGGCGTACCATCTTTTCGCGGTCACAGCCTTCGCACATCTGACCATCGCCCTGTACGCGCTGCTACGCAGTCGCATGCGCCCGCCGGCGCCGGTCGAAGGTCGCGAAACCTACGCGACCATGGCCGTCGGCACCACACCGCTTTCAACGCCCGAAGCCAGCGTGCTTGACCCGCGTGGCGCAAAGCCGCAATCTGGCGACGCTGTGGAGGATGAGAAGCCATGACCTTCGCCTTTGATGACGACCGCCCGAAAAAGAAGCTCGCCCACGAGATCGGCAGTGATCTGTCAGGCCTGTCCGTGGATGAATTGAAGGCCCGTGTGAACCTGCTGAAAGGCGAGATCGACCGCCTCGAAGCCGAGGCGTTGAAAAAGTCTGCCTCTATCAGCGCTGCCGAGAGCCTTTTTCGCCGTTAAGGCCGAAGAATTGGCCTTATGCTTTATGGGGCCGCTCAAATTCTTCCAAGAATTAAGACAATATTAAGCTTTACAGCTTATTACTATTCACATCCGGAGCTTTCCGGACTCAGACAGTTTCTCCAGTTTGGCGATTTGGTCTGATTTTCTCCCTGTTTTACCTTTGGAGCCGCTCTTTAGCGGCTCTTTTTTTGCCATAATATCTGCGTAAAATTGTGGGAATTAACCCTTCCTTAAGAAACGGCTTGCGCTTTTCTGGTATCAAGAGCATCCTTTGAGTATAGAAAGACGGCGGGAATTTAAGGCTGTTGCCTCCCTCCGCCCGATGCCCGTAAGTGATGCGTTAACAGGGATAGGTTCCATGTCCGAGCTTGGATTGAATACGATCAGCTTCGCTGGCCGCGCTGCTTCTTCCGCCCAGTTCAAGGCGCTGTATAGCGAGGGGATGGCGTTGGTTGAAGAGACGGCAACCTACCTTGATGGTTCGGGTCGCACGGCTTCCAAGGTTCTGCCGCGTATGGCTTCGGTGCTCTACGCCGCTGAATCCATGCGTCTCACCACCCGTCTCATGCAGATGGCCTCCTGGCTGCTTCTGCAGCGCGCCGTCAACAATGGCGAAATGACCCGCGATCAGGTTCTGCTCGAAAAGAACAAGGTGCGCCTCGACGGCTTCAACGTCGACCGCAACGCTCCGGGCTGGAACGATCTGCCGGAAGCCTTCCGCGATCTCGTTGAGCGCTCGCTGCGCCTGCAGAACCGCGTGGCTGTTCTGGACCGCGAAATCTACCGCCCGGCCGATGCCGAAATCATCCCGGACAATGAAAACAGCGTCCAGGCCCAGCTGAACCTGCTGCGCACGGCCTTTGCCAAGCACTGAACATTTTCCATTCCATGGAACGAAAAAGGCGCGGGAAACACCCGCGCCTTTTCGTTTGGATGGTGCCGCTGTAGGGCAACAAAAAACCCGGCCAGAAGCCGGGTCTTTCGAATGATCTGACAAGCAGAAATTAGAGGCCGAGGCCGCCGAAACGCTTGTTGAACTTGGAAACGCGGCCGCCACGGTCCATCAGCTGCTGGTTACCGCCGGTCCAAGCCGGATGCGAATGCGAGTCGATTTCAAGGTTCATGACAGCGCCTTCCGAACCCCAGGTCGAGCGGGTTTCGTACTCGGTGCCATCGGTCATCACAACCTTGATCATGTGATAGTCGGGATGGATATCAGCCTTCATCTCAATCTTCCTGGCGTTCCATGGGCCCTTTGCTTTATGTCAAGGAAGCAAGCGGACCGATCCAATAATCAAAGCCGTGTTCGCGATCCCGCGTGCCACGGCTTCCCAATTCCGTGCCGTGCCTATACATGAAGGCAAAACAGATAACAAGTGCCTGCGTGCGCGGCTTAAGAGCTTCCGCATGAGACTGGAGGAAGCGTGTCGAAAACTGCCACGAATGCCGAAAACGGACGCCGTTCGGTGAAGCCTCTTTCCGGCCTTCTGCCCTATTTGAAACGCTATAAACGCATTGTGGGCGCTGCTCTCTTCTTTCTGGCACTGGCCGCCACCGCCACGCTGGCCCTGCCATTGGCTGTGCGCCGCATGGTGGACCATGGCTTTAACGGCGCGGATGCCGGGCTGATCAACAACTACTTTATCATGCTCATGGTCATTGCCGCCGTCCTCGCTCTCTCCAGTGCCATGCGCTACTATTTCGTCATGCTGCTGGGCGAACGCGTGGTGACCGACCTGCGCAATGATGTTTTCGCCCATGTCATGACGCTGTCGCCGCAATTCTACGACAAGAGCCAGTCCGGCGAGATTGTGTCGCGCCTGACCAACGATGCGGCACAGATTCGCTCTGCGGCAGGCGCCACCGCCTCCATGGCGCTGCGCAACATCATTCTGTGCATCGGTGCCATTGTCATGATGGTCTACACCAGCCCCGGCCTCTCCGGCATGGTGCTGGCCGCCATTCCGGTCATCGTCTTCTCGCTGGTTGCCTTTGGCCGTTCGGTGCGCCGCCGCTCACGCGCGGCTCAGGATACGCTTGCCGATGCCGCAGCCTTTGCCAGCGAAACCATCGCCTCGATCCGCACCGTGCAAGCGTTCAATGGTGAGCCGCAGGCCAATCGCCGCTATTCCGGCGCGGTCGAGGGTGCCTATCAGGCGGCCCGCTCTGCCGTCGGAGCCCGCGCCGTGCTGACCGGCGTCGCCATTTCACTGGTCTTCGGCTCCGTCGTCGCCATTTTGTGGTTTGGCGCGCGCAATGTGCTCGAAGGCACCATGTCGGCAGGCACGCTCGGCCAGTTCGTGCTCTATTCAGTGATCGCAGCCAGCGGCCTTGGCCAGCTTTCCGAAGTCTGGGGCGAACTGGCTCAGGCTGGCGGTGCTGCCGAGCGCCTCAACGAACTGCTGCATGAGAAATCCCCCGTCAGCGATCCGCTAGAGCCGAAACTCTTGCCCTCCCCCGCCTCGGGCGCGCTGGCGTTTGACACCATTTCTTTCGCCTATCCGGCCTACCCGGACCGGCAGGTTCTTTCAGGCTTGAGCTTTTCGGCCCGTCCCGGCGAAACGGTGGCCATCGTCGGCCCTTCGGGCGCAGGCAAGAGCACGCTCTTCTCGCTCATTCTGCGCTACTATGATCCGACAAGCGGTGCGATCCGCATCGATGGCGAAGATATCCGCGAAACAAGCCTTGCCGATCTACGCGCCCGCGTTGCCATCGTGCCGCAGGATGTGACGATTTTCGCCACAACGATCCACGACAACATTGCCTTTGGCAGACCCGATGCCACGCCGGACATGATCCGGGCTGCCGCCAAGGCGGCGCAGGCCGATGAATTCATCCAGAAGCTCGCCAATGGGTATGACACGCTGGCGGGCGAACGCGGCGTGACGCTGTCCGGGGGCCAGCGTCAGCGCATTGCCATTGCCCGCGCCATCCTGCGCGACGCCCCGCTTCTGCTTCTCGATGAAGCGACCTCGGCGCTGGATGCCGAAAGCGAAACGCTGGTGCAGCAGGCGCTGGAAGAACTGATGAAGAACCGCACGACGCTGGTGATCGCCCACCGTCTGGCAACGGTTCTGAAGGCCGACCGCATCCTCGTCATGGAAAACGGTCGCGTGGTCGAAGAAGGCACGCACGAAAGCCTCGTGCAGGTTGGCGGCCTTTACGCCCGCCTCGCGCGCCTGCAATTCGAAGCCGCTAACGAATAGAGCAATTCCAGGAAAACTGTGCCGCGGCTCACCGCTCGGTGAGCTTCAACTCGATACGCCGGTTTTGGGCGCGGGCCTCCGGCGTATCGCCTTCCGTGAGCGGCTGAAACTCGCCAAAGCCCGCCGCGACCAGCCGCTTGGCCGGAACGCCCTGCGAGATGAGATATTTGACCACCGCCGTGGCGCGAGCCGAGGACAATTCCCAGTTATCGGCAAAGCGACCGGAACCGGACAGCGGCACATTGTCGGTGTGACCATCCACGCGCAGAACCCAGTTGATATCCGGCGGGATTTCCTTGTTGAGATCAACCAGCGCCGAAGCGAGCTTCTTCATCTCATCCTGCCCGGCGGGGTTGATTTCCGCCGCACCGGAGGGGAACAACACTTCCGACTGGAAAACGAAGCGGTCGCCCACAATGCGGATATTCTCGCGGTCCGAGAGGATTTCACGAAGACGGCCAAAGAAGTCCGAGCGGTAACGGTTGAGTTCCTGCACCTTCTGGGCCAGCGCCACGTTCAGACGACGCCCGAGATCGGCAATCTTGGCCTGCGAGGTCTGGTCACGCGCCTCAGACGCCTGAAGGGCCGCTTCCACGGCAGCAATCTGGGCACGCAGCGCCGCAATCTGCTGGTTAAGCAGTTCCACCTGGCTGAGCGCCCGCGCACTCACGTCCTTTTGTTGCGAAAGTTCGCCCGTCAGCGTGGTGATCCGCTGATCGGCAGCGCTTGCCGAACCGGATCCGGCATCGAGCAGCGATTGCAGGCGGGTGCGCTCAGTCTCCGAACTGGCCAGCGACGCCTGAAGCGCCGCCAGCGAATCTTCAAGATCCGACTTGTTGCCACGTTCCAGCGCCAGAAGTTCGGTCAGTTCGGCAATCTGGCTATTCAGGCGGTTGAGCACATCATCCTTGCCGGAGATCTCCCGCGACAGCACGAACTGGGCGAGCACAAACACCGTCAGGAGGAACATGATGGCCAGAAGCAGCGTGGACAATGCGTCCACGAAGCCCGGCCAGTAATCCACGCCACGTTCGCGGCGACCGTTTCGCGCCAGCGCCATTTAGTGGCTCCCGCGCTCGGCGGCCAGCCGTTCCAGAACCCGCCGCAGGTCGGCATTTTCCTGCTTTTGCGCCTCCATCAGGTCGCGCATGAGCTGCTGTTCCTGCCGCATCGTCCGCACCAGCCCCTGAACGCCTTCGGCCAGATTGGCCATGGCTGCCGCCGAATGCATCTCCGTCTTGCCGCTGGCGGCAAGTTGCGAAAGCGCCTTGCTCAGTTCGCCCATTTCAGCCGCCCCGGCGGCATTGGCCGACGAACTGCCGGAGGTGACATCGGTCACGGACGAGAGCCAGTTTTCCAGTTCCATATAGAAACGGTTCTGGGCGCGACCGGCCTGCAGATCGAGGAAACCGAGGATGAGCGAACCGGAAAGGCCGAGAAGCGACGACGAAAACGCCGTGCCCATGCCCGCCAGCGGTTGACCGAGACCGCTTTTCACCGCCGCCAGCACATCATTCGTATCGCCGCCCGCATCCAGCGACTGGATGACGCCGCTGATCGACCCGATCGTGCCGATCAAGCCCCAGAACGTGCCAAGCAGGCCGAGGAAAACGAGAAGGCCGATAAGATAGCGCGACGTGTCCCGCGATTCATCCAGACGCGTCGCAATCGAATCGAGAATCGAACGGAAGGCCGTCGCCGTCAGCGATTGCGACTGGCGGTGGCCGATGAGCGAGCGCATGGGAGCCAGAAGGCGCGGCTCGCCGCCGGTGCGGTCGGCATTTTGCCCCGCCGCCTGAAAGGCATTGAACCAGCGAACCTCACGCTTGAGGCCAACGACATGGCTGAAAATGAGAATGGCACCAATCAGCAGAACGCCGAGAATCAGGCCGTTCAGACCCGGATTGGTCATGAAGGCCGCATGGGCCTGCCGGTAAAGAATGGCGGCCACGAAGCCCGCCAGAACCAGAAAGAGCACCATGGTCCAGAAGACCGGCATGGGGCTTGAGAGTTTAACGGCTGGCACGTGCCGCCCTGTTTCGAAACCGTCAGACTCGTTGAGCCGCAAATCCGTCATCGTTCTCACACTCGCATCAGGAAACCTTTATGCGAGGCTAGTGGAAAAATGCGACGAATTGAAGGACCAATGCCGCCCATCCCCATGAGATGGGCAAGCGCTTTGCTTAAAGCGTGTCGCGATCCTTCAGATTCGCGCCAGACGCTTTAAGTCTCGATATGATCGCATGTCGTTATCGCAAAACCGGCTCCCACTTTTGCGCGACATGCTTTAACGCGAAGGAACCGGGCGGTTCGCCACGTCCAGAAGCGCTTTGTGGATGTGCTCGTTGCCGGCCACGACGCTGCCCTCGTCAAAAATGGCGTTGCCGCCCTTCATGTCGGAGGTGAAGCCACCGGCTTCGCGGATCAGCAGCAGGCCAGCGGCCATGTCCCAGATCTTCAGGTCCGTTTCCCAGAAGCCGTCCAGACGACCGGCAGCCACCCAGGCGAGATCTAGCGAAGCAGCACCCAGACGACGGATACCGGCAGCCTCGCCCATGACATGGCGCAGTTCGACAAGGAACTTGCCGTGCTGGCCACGGCCAAGATGCGGCACACCGCAACCAATCACCGCATCGGAAAGCACGCGGCGGGCAGCGACGCGCAGACGGCGATCATTGAGGAAGGCACCGCCGCCGCGTTCAGCTGCAAAAAGCTCGTCGGTCGCCGGGTTGAACACCACGCCCGCAACAATCTCGCCATTGCGCTCCAGCGCGATGGACACGGCAAACTGCGGAATCCCGTGCAGGAAGTTGGTCGTGCCATCCAGCGGATCGACGATCCAGCGATGTGCACCATCGGTGCCGATGATTTCTTCCGATTCCTCACCGAGGAAACCATAGGTCGGGCGTGCCTTCAAAAGCTCGTCGCGCACGATGCGCTCGGCCTTGATGTCAGCCTGGGAAACGAAATCGCTCGGGCCTTTCACGGACACCTGAAGGTTCTGCACTTCGCCGAAATCACGGCCCAGCGACTTGCCTGCCTTGATCGCGGCCTGAACCATCACGTTGAGAAGGGCTGAGCGAGCCATGAGAACTGTCCTTGAAAAAACCGGCAGCGCGCCGGATGATCCGGTCGGCGGAGAAAACCTGCGGCATTGATTGATCGGCGGGTTCAAGACCACAAATTGCGCCGGAATTCAAGTGGTCCCGGCCATTCGGAGCGATTTGCCCGGCTGTTATCGCCTCACAAACCGGCCAGCTTGCGCAGTTCCAGTTTGGCGTCACCGGCCGCCCGCCCGCGATTGACGTAGAATTTCGCTGCGGCTTCCACCGCCTTCTTCTGGGTTTCCTCGGAAATCCCGAGATAGAAATCCTCAAGATCAGGATCATTAAGACCCGCACGGCGCGCGAGCAGATACCACTTGGCGGCTTCCACATCATCAGGACGCGTGCCGATGGCGTTGACATAAAGGAGGCCGAGCTTGCTCTGTGCCGCCACATTGCCGCGCATGGCGGCAATCTTCATCCACTGGAACCCGGCATCGAAATCCTTCTCTCCACCGATGCCCTCGATCAACCACACACCCATATCGTGCTGGGCCGTATCATGACCCGCAAAGGCGGCGCGCATCAGATAGTCGCGGGCCTTGGCCTTCTTCTCCGGCGGCAGGCTTTCAAGGCCGACATAGATCTGCGCCACGGCATATTGCGCGTCAGCAAGTCCCTTGTCGGCGGCTTTTTCGTAAAACGGCAGCGCGGCCGCCAGTCCCTCATCGCCAGCCGTATCCTCGGCCAGCATCTGCGCCCAGTTGAACTCGGCCAGCGTGTTTCCCGACTCTGCTGCCCGGCGCATATAGTCTTCGGCCTGCTTGCGGTCGGCCTTCACCAGATCGCCCGCCAGAAGCATCAGGGAATATTTGAACATGGCAATCGGATCGCCCGACTTGGCCGCCTCGCCATACCAGAAGGTGGCGTCCTTCATGCTGCGGCGAACGCCCTGCCCTTGCGAAAACATTTCCGCGACCAGCGTTTGCGCAACGCCATCGCCTTTTTCGGCACGCTTCAGCGCCAGATTGAAGGCCGTGGCATAAAGGCCGCGCTGATAGGCGCCATAGGCTTCATCAACGACACCGCTATAGGGCTTTTCCGCCGGCAGCGGCGGCAGGTCAGCGCCCATACGGTCATAAAGCTTCACGCCGTAAGCCGGTTCAGCCGTATCGAGACCATTTCCCGGACCGGGATCGCCCCCCGTCACACGACTGCTTTTGACCGGCGTCGCATTACGCGACGACGCGGTCTGCCCGTCCTGAGCCCGAACACCGGAGGCTCCGAGGCAGCAAAGGAACAGCGCGGCAGCGCCGGAAAGCAGGGAAACGAAGTGGGTCGATCGGCTCATGCCCACTTTCAATCCTCAAACCGTGGCGCTTTTTCGTCAAGAAGCGCATTCACGGCAGAAACAGCAGCGGCGGCACCGGCGGGATGTTCAAAGACGGCGCGCGAAAGGGCGGCAAATTCTGCGCCGGTTTCGGCAATCGCCAGCACGGAATCGGCATCCGTTCCCCCCATGACAATGCAGGGAATTTCCACCATTTCGGCCCACCATTCGGCAAGCGCCAGATTTTTGGGGTGCGGCTCCGGCTTGATGTCACCGGCAAGCTTGCCAAAGAAGAGATAGTCCGGGTTGGCGTCGCCCATCTCAAGGGCTGAATGGCGCTCGGTAGCATTACCGCCGCCGACGATCAGCTTCGGCGCAAACTGCTCGACCGCTTCGGCCAAGGCCGCTGCGTTCCCGATAATGTGAATACCATCGGCCTTTTCCCGGCCTGCCACGCGGCTGTCGCCGCACACCAGAGCCGCGGCACCGGCCGCCTGAACGAGCGGCACAACCTCGGCGGCAAACTTCTGGAAGCTTGCATCGTCAAGGCCATATTGCGGGATGATGACGGAAGCCACATCCCCACCCTGCATCGCATCGGCCAGCATCTTGACGCGCTCCTCGCCGCCATCGGGCAGGACGAGAACGAGACGGCAGCGGCTTTCGGGTCCGGTAGAAGCGGGGGATGTCATGAATGCCTCGGGCAAAGTTCAAATGGGCGGGAAAACCCCGGATAACCTGCTTCCTTAAGGCATATGCCACAAAAAACAAGGCCGCCGCCTCTTCGGGACCCTCCGGTTCCTCCCTCCGGAAAGTGCCTGCCGGGCGGCGGCCAACATGCGGTCAAATGGTATCAGTGTCGGGTTTCGTCCGCCTTCAGGCGTTCCATTTCATCCTTGATGCGCAGCTTCTGCCGCTTGAGTTCTCTGATCTGACGATCGGTGGAAGAGGGGGAGGTAAGAGCAGAGCGCAGTTCCTCCTCAAGGGCACCATGCTTCTTTTCAAGCGAATCGATATGAGCCTGAATGGTCATGTTGACACGTCCTTCCTTCGTGTTCCCGTCCCGACTATCCCTTCGCCGGGACCTCAGGTTTACAACAAGAGTGTGACATGATCCGAACGGCTTGTCGAAGGTGAAATCTTGTCGCGGGCGTGGTATTTTCGCGGCAGGGGAAACTTCCCGTTAACGTCAATTGATGGTAGAGGCTTGCCCATGCGGGCCGCGCGGCCGGAATGGCTTGCTTTTCCTTGCGCGCGCTCCGAAATGGGAAAAGATCAGGGGCACCCGGCAAGACCTGCACCGCTATGGCGCAGGATATTCGCGCATCCGGGCAATGGGGAACACGATATGGCAGATCAGGAACAGGCTGAGATCCGGTTGCGTTTGGCGCGCCTGCGTCAGGAGCATGAGGACTATGATGCCGCCATCAACGCCATGATCCAGACCGGCTGCGATGCACTTCGCATCCAGCGCATGAAAAAGAAGAAGCTGGCCATCAAGGATTCCATGAGCCAGATCGAAGACCAGATCATTCCCGACATCATCGCCTGAACCCGCGGAGCCTGACATGAGCGTTTCATCGCCGCCCGTAGCCATCATCATGGGCAGCCAGTCCGACTGGGAAACCATGAAGAATGCCGCCGACACGCTGGACGCGCTGGGTGTCGATTATGAAGCCCGCATCATTTCCGCGCACCGCACGCCGGAGCGCATGGTGGAATTTGCCAAGGGCGCGCGTGAAGAAGGCTTCAAGGTCATCATCGCCGGTGCGGGCGGGGCTGCCCACCTGCCGGGCATGACTGCCGCACTCACCCCCCTGCCCGTTTTCGGCGTTCCGGTCCAGTCAAAGGCCTTGTCTGGTCAAGACAGCCTGTTGTCGATTGTCCAGATGCCGGCGGGTATTCCGGTCGGCACGCTGGCCATCGGCAAGGCCGGTGCGGTCAATGCCGCCCTTCTCGCCGCCGCCGTGCTCGCCATCTATGACGACGAACTGGCCGATCGCCTTGATGAATGGCGTCGCCGCCAGACGGCTGCCGTTGCCGATTACCCCTTGGACGAAACACCATGACCTTTCAAAGCCTTATGCCCGGAGCCACCGTCGGCATCATCGGCGGCGGCCAGCTTGGCCGTATGCTGGCCATGGCAGCCGCCCGCCTCGGATACCGCACGATTGTGCTGGAACCGCAGGCCGATTGCCCGGCAGCACAGGTTGCCAACAGCCAGATCGTCGCGCCCTATGACAGCCCGCTGGCGCTCGCCGAACTCGCAAACCTCTGCGACGTGGTGACCTACGAATTTGAAAACGTGCCCGTTGAAGCAGCCCTAATGCTGGCGAACAACGTCACCGTCTTCCCGCCTGCAAAGGCACTGGAAGTGGCGCAGGACCGCCTGAGCGAAAAGACGTTCCTCAACGCCGCAGGCATCGGCACCGCCGATTTCCGTGCCGTCGACAGCCAGTCTGATCTGGAAGCCGCCCTTTCCGCATTTGGTGGACGCGGCGTGCTGAAAACCCGCCGTCTGGGTTATGACGGCAAGGGTCAGCGCGTTTATAAAGGACCTGAAGACAGCCCGGCAGGTGGCTTTGAGGCGCTGGGCGGCGTGCCGCTCATTCTGGAAAGCTTCGTGGCCTTCGAGCGCGAGATTTCGGTCATCGCTGCCCGCGGCACCGATGGCAGCATTGCCTGCTATGATCCGGCGGAAAACGTTCACCTGAACGGCATTCTCCACACCTCGACGCTTCCTGCCACGATTGGCGCGGAAACGGTGAAGGCCGCCTTCAGCGCCGCCGCCAAGCTTCTGGAGGCGCTCGATTATGTCGGCGTCATCGGCATCGAGTTCTTCGCGCTCCCCGATGGATCGCTCATTGCCAATGAAATTGCTCCGCGCGTCCACAATTCCGGCCACTGGACGGAAGCCGCCTGCGTGGTCTCACAGTTCGAGCAGCATATCCGCGCCGTGTGCGGCCTGCCGCTGGGCGATCCGGCGCGCCATAGCGACTGCGTGATGACCAATCTCATCGGCCACGATATGGACGACCTGCCGCGTTGGTTGGCGCAAAAGAACACGCTGGTGCATCTCTATGGCAAGGCTGAAGCACGCCCGGGCCGCAAGATGGGCCATGTAACAAGCCTGAAATGACAGGAAATGTGGCGGGAGCGGTTGACACGCAAGGATCGACCCTGTATCCCCCTCCCAACCTGAAAAGTGCCCTCAAGGGCGCGTTTTCGATTGTTTAAGTCAAGAGGGGCTAAAGCCCCCCAAGCCTTTGCGGACCGATAAAATGAAGATCAAGAACTCGCTCAAAGCCCTCAAGGCCCGTCACCGCGAAAACCGTCTGGTTCGCCGCAAGGGCCGCGTATACATCATCAACAAGCTGAACCCGCGCTTCAAGGCCCGTCAGGGCTGATTGCCGGAAGGCTTGTTCGCTCCGCTCCCTTTCATGGTGAGTAGTGCGAAATAATGATTGGATCATAGCGCATGGCGGGATAAATTCCCGCCATGCGCTTTTTCCGTTCCAGCCTCATAATCGTCGCCCTCGCCTTGGCCTGCCCCGTGGCCGCCATTGCCGAAGAGCCGTTGATCACGCCGGCAAGCCCCGAGGCCAAGCCTGCTGAAACATGGCCCGCCCCTTTGAAGGACGAACCGAGTCGCGAAGAGAGAATCGATTCCCTCTTCACCGAGCTGAAACGCGAACGAAGCGCCGATGGGGCCAATGCCATCGCCCAGCGCCTGTGGCGGGAACTGAATGATTCCGGCAGCCCCACGGTCAACCTGCTGATGAAATGGGCCGATGACGCCACGAAGGACAAGCGCAACGCCGCCGCCTTCGACTTCCTTGATCAGGCCGCCGTGCTCGAGCCGGACTTCGCGGGCGTCTGGAATCGCCGCGCTTTGCTGAACCACGCCCTTGGCAACGACAAGAAGGCCATGAGCGACCTTAACCGCGTTCTGGAGCGCGAACCCCGCCATCTGATCGCGCTCGCCGCCCTTGCTGCGATTCTCGAAGAATCAGGCGACAGCCAGGGCGCGCTCACCGCCTGGCAGCGCTATCTCGACTTCTACCCGGCTGACCGTGACGCCCAGAACAAGGTGACGACGCTCTCCGAAAAGATCGCCGGCAGCCGCGCCTGATGTCTCTTCTCCCAAGCAAAAAGGGCCGGTGTTTCCACCAGCCCTTTGATCCATATGTGACCCCGCCTCAGATGCCCGACAGACCGTCCGAGCCGATATAGGCGATGCGCAGTAGGTTCGTGGAACCCGGTGTGCCGAGCGGCACGCCAGCGGCGATGATGATACGATCACCCGGCTTGCCGAACCCTTCAGACGCCACCACGCGACAGGCGCGGTTCACAATGTCTTCAAGGTCGGTCGCATCGCTCGAAACCACGCAATGCAGCCCCCAGACAACCGAAAGACGGCGCGCCGTCTGCAGGATCGGCGAAAGGGCGAGGATCGGCACCTGCGGACGTTCACGCGCAGCACGAAGGCCGGTCGTGCCGGTGGCCGTGTAGCAGACGATGCAGGTGAGCTTCAGCGTTTCGGCAATCTGGCGGGCTGCCAGCGAGATGGCGTCGGCGCCGGTGGCTTCCGGTTGGGCGCGCTGGGCGTAGATGATGCCCGGATAATGCGGCTCGCGTTCCACCGTGGTGGCAATGGAGGCCATCGTCGCTACAGCCTCGACCGGATAGGCACCCGAGGCCGATTCAGCGGACAGCATGACGGCATCTGCGCCTTCGAACACGGCGGTCGCCACGTCGGAGACTTCGGCACGCGTCGGCACCGGGGCAGAAATCATCGATTCCAGCATCTGGGTCGCAACAACCACCGGCTTGCCCGCCTTGCGGCAGGCACGGATAAGCTGCTTCTGCAGGCCCGGCACGGTTTCCAGCGGCATTTCCACGCCAAGGTCGCCACGCGCCACCATGAGTGCGTCGGAAAGCTCGATGATTTCCTCGATGCGCTCGATGGCCTGCGGCTTCTCGATCTTCGACATCAGGCCAACGCGGCCACGGGCCACCTTGCGCACTTCGGCAAGGTCTTCCGGACGCTGGATGAAGGAAAGCGCCACCCAGTCCACTTCGCCCGTTTCGAGAACGGCGTCGAGGTCGGCATGGTCCTTCGGCGTCAGCGCGCCCACCGGCAGCAGCGTATCCGGCAGGCTCACGCCCTTGCGGTCGGAAATGCGCGTGCCCGAGACAACCGTGCAGACGATGCTCTTGCCGTCGCACTTTTCAGCGCGCAGGCTCAGCTTGCCGTCATCGATCAGCAGACGATGGCCGGGACGAACGGCGGTCAGAATTTCCGGATGCGGCAGGAAAACGCGGTTTGCATCACCCGGCTCTTCATTGTCATCCAGCGTAAAGGTCTGGCCGGGCACGAGATCCACCTTGCCTTCGGCAAACTTGCCGACGCGCAGCTTCGGACCCTGAAGGTCGGCCAGAATACCGATCGGGCGACCGCAACGCGCTTCCACCGAGCGGATACGCTGAATGAGCGTGCGCATCACATCGTGGCTGGCATGGCTCATATTGATGCGGAAGAGGTCGGCCCCCGCTTCGTGCAGTTTCTGGATCATATCCTCTTCGGCCGAAGCCGGGCCAAGCGTGGCGAGGATTTTGACTTTACGATTCCGCTTCATCAGTTCTGGCCTTCCTGCGCGCCGGGCGTATCCGAAAGCTGGACCATCCAGCTTCCCTGCCGCCCGGTGTCATATTCCTTGAAACCCATGCGCTGATACCCGCGTGCGAAGCAGTCTTCGACGCCGGTAATCTTGAACTCGTTTTCAGCCACGCACATGTTCACGTCACCCGTCCACCGGCCGCCGCGTGCGGCGTCTTCGGCGTAGAGGTAGTAGTAGCGCGACTTCAACTCACCTTCGATCAGCGTGGCGCAGGTCGAGGCAGGCACCTGCCACCAGCCTTCGCTGATCCAGCCTTTGTCGGATCGGTAGCCAATGGCCACGCCGACAAGGTTCTGCGTACCATTGCACACGCGAAAATCAGCGCGCGCCTCATTGGCAAACAGGAAAGAGGAAAGGCCAAGGCCCGCAAACGCCGCAGCACTGAGAAGGCGCGAGATTTTGCCCGTCAGCGACGGAGACTGTTTTTTCGGCACTGTACGCACCACGACTCCCATTCTCGAATACCTTATCTTTCTTGCGCGCCGCTTCACGATTGTCAACGCAAG
Source organism: Pseudomonadota bacterium (assembly GCA_020161665.1). GTDB lineage: Bacteria > Pseudomonadota > Alphaproteobacteria > Rhizobiales > Rhizobiaceae > Ectorhizobium. The sequence goes on from JAIUPA010000006.1 coordinate 36,312, forward strand.
CGAGGTTGGGGGTGAAAGCGCCTTGCACCCTGCACCCGCCCGTGCCATCAAATTGGCGCCCGCCAATGGAGACCCTTTTAATGCAATCCGCGCTCTCTTTCGAGATACTGGATGGCAATTATGACCGCGCCATGGTCATTCTCGCCGATCACGCCACCAATATCGTGCCGGAAGAATATGCAAGCCTCGGCCTGCCGGAAAGCGCTTTCCATCGTCATATCGCCTATGACATCGGCGTGGAAGGGCTGACACGCCATCTCGCCCGCTCGCTCGGCGTTCCCGCCGTCATGACGCGGTTTTCGCGCCTTTTGATCGATCCGAACCGCGGCGAGGATGATCCGACCCTCATCATGAAGGTTTCCGACGGTGCGATCATTCCCGGCAATTATCCGCTGAGCGAGGACGAACGCGAACGCCGCCTGAACCTTTACCACCGCCCTTACCATCAGGCCGTGGCCGAAACCATTGCCCGCGTCGCCAAAGAGAGCGGCAAGGCACCGCTGGTCATCTCGTTGCACTCCTATACCCACGCCTGGAAGAACGTGCCGCGTCCCTGGCACGCCGCCGTTTTGTGGGACAGTGATTTCCGCGCCGCAGGCGAACTGCTGGAGCGCCTTCGCGTACCGGGTGACATTCTGGTCGGCGATAACGAACCCTATGACGGTGCGCTCAAAAATGACACGATGTACCGCCATTGCACGATCACGGGCACGCCGCATGCGTTGCTTGAAGTGCGTCAGGACCTGATTGGTGACGAAGCGGGCATTGAAAGCTGGGCCAACCGGCTGCATCCGATTTTCGCCGCCATGAATGACCAGCCGCACCTGCATAGCTACGAGATCCACCCGTCCCGCGCCGATTGATATCGAGGCCAAGATGACCGAACTTTCTCAAAGCGAACGCACCGAACTGGAGGCCGCCGCCTTTCGCCGTCTGGTGTCACACCTGCAAAACCGCCCGGACGTGCAGAACATCGAACTGATGAATCTGGCCGGGTTTTGCCGCAACTGCCTGTCGAACTGGTATGGCGAGGCCGCGAAGGAAGCGGGCATCGATCTTTCGAAGGACGAAGCACGCGAGATTATCTACGGCATGCCCTATGAGGACTGGAAAGCCCGCAATCAGCGCCCGGCGAGCGCGGCGGAACTGTCCGCCTTTGAAAAGAACCGTCCTCAGGACTGATCAAAACGCTTGACCTTCGGCTCGACCCGGGGCACGTCAGGCGCAAATGATTTCAATACACTTTTGAACCCAAGGAGAAACCGATGACGGATGCCCACGGCGTCGCCCGCGACCAGCTTCGCGCTTTCATCGAGCGCATCGAACGTCTTGAGGAAGAGAAGAAGACCATCGCCGACGACATCAAGGATGTCTATGCCGAAGCCAAGGGCACCGGCTTTGACACCAAGATCCTCAAGAAGGTGATTGCGCTGCGCAAGAAGGACGAACAGGAACGCCTCGAAGAAGAAGCGATCCTCGAAACCTATCTGGCCGCGCTTGGCATGATTGAAGGCCCGTCGGACGCTGAATAAGCGCGCACCGCCTCATATCAAAAACGCCGGGGTTTTGCCCCGGCGTTTTTTGTTGTCGAGACCTGATCTCGCTTAGGGAATGTTGACGGTCAGAACACGCGAACTGCCGGAGAAGCGGTCGGTATCGGCCTGCAATTGCTGCGGTCGGTTGTTCTCGCCATACTGCTCGACACCGGCCACGATGGCCTGTGTGCTCAGGCGCTGCGCCTTGAGGCTGCCGCCGGTCGAAGGCTGGCGCTGACGGGCAAAAGCCCATTTGGCCAGCGTATCCCCCGTCAGTTCGGAAGCGCCCGATGTCATGGCGCGGCGCGCCTTTTCGGCTTCCGCCTGTGCGGGACGACCACCCTTTTCCGGCAGGCCAGCCTCGATGCCGCGGGCCACCGGCTTCGGTGCATCAAACACATCGCCAAACTGCGCGGGCTGCTTTTCAAGCGAGGCCATTTCCGCAGGCTTCTGCGTGTTGGCACGTGCCGTAGCCGGAGCGGCCATCGGAACGGGAACGGAGGCGAGTTCTTCGTCGGCAGGGGCGGCAACGGTTGCCGACGCGGCCTGCTCCATCATGCTCTGGTTCGCGGCTTCATGGGCACGGCGCGCATCAGCACCCGTCGTGTTCAGCGCGGCAATCATATCGGAAGACAGAACATTCTGCTCGGCCGCATCTTCTTCCGCTTCCTCACCACCATCATTCTGGGCGAGCAGCGCTTCAGCCACGGCAGGACGCGCCGCCGGAACCGGAATAGCCGTCAGATCCGGATTGATCGGTGCTGCCGATGCCGTCAGCACGGCATCTTCTGTATTGGTCGCATTGCGCTTGCCCAGCAGGGTTGGCACGGGAATGGCCATCTGCGCGAGATCGGGATAGGCGGATGCCTTGTCCTGGGCCTGCGGACGCTCCGCAGGCAGAACGGCGGCCAGTGCTTCTTCCGCCGTATTGCGCGGCGGAGAATAAAGCGCCGTGGCAAGACCATTGCCCGGAACTTGTCCGGCAAAGGCCGGGCGCTGGGCCGGAACCGGAGCGGCGGCGACAAGCGCTTCACTGCCCGGAAGGTTGCGGATTTCAGCCGGTGCCGTGGTTGGCGGCAATTTGGGCTTGGCCGGCACCACATCGGCGACCGTCGGGCGCGGCGGTGCAGCCGGCGGCGCCACGATCGAATCGGCATCCTCGTCTTCGTCACCACCGCCACCAAACAGCGCCGTCAGGAAATTGCGCTTCTTCGGACGCGCGCCACCGGCATCGGCAACAGCAAAGTTACCGGAACTGACGCGGCGCTTGTACTCGGCCACCGCCAGCTCATAGCCCGGCAGCGGCACACCATCGGCGGGAATGTGCATCGTCTTGCCATTCGGGAAGAGGCGCACAAGCTCCTGACGCGACAGGCGCGGCCAGGCACGAACGCTGGCAACGTCGATATGCACGAACGGCGAACCGGAATTGGGGTAGAAGCCGACGCCACCCGACTGCTGTTTCAGCGCGGTGTTGCGGATACGGCGAAGATCAACGCCCGGGATGTAGAAGTCCATGGCGCGGCCGAACGTGTGCTGGCTGTTCTTGGCCACACCGGCCGAACGGGTGCGCAGCATGTTGTTGGTCGCAGGCGCACGATAGCCCGAAACGACATACATATATTCGTTGGTGCCGAGGTCCTGATAGATTTCCCACGCAAGGTCGAACAGACGCGGGTCCATGCGGCGCGATTCATTACGACGCCAGTCGCGCAGAAGGCGGTTCAGCGCCTGCAGGCCCTTTTCATCATAACGACCATTGCGCTTGAAGGTGATGTTGGCCCGTTCGCCCGTATGGACGAAATAGATCTTCAGGCTGCGGGTTTCGCCCGCGGCTTGCGCGGATCGAATGGGCCAGGCCGAGAAAACGAGCGCCAGCGACAGGAAGGCCACGGCCACCTGACGCATCAGACCGGAGATAAATCCGGCCAGCATCCCGGCAGCACCCGAAGGCGTTGAATGAACATTCCCCTGAGGCAAGGCGACCCCCATCGCAGACAACCTGTGTTGCCCAATTGACTGTCAAATTACGGTGACACGATGGCGAATCTGCCACAGTCACCGCCGCTATTTCCGCATGGTTAACGCATTACCAAGCGGTACGATTGACAAAGGGTATCCTGTTATCCTTGCCGAGACCTTAACATGAATCAAGGCCGCCGGGATGCAGATGCGCCCCGGCGGCCTTGATCGTGCTGTGGAGAGGGGGTCAGGCGACCGAGCGCACCGGATTGTCCGGATCGATGCCGTAGTCCTTGAGCTTGCGATAAAGCGTCGAGCGTCCAATGCCGAGGCGGCGCGCCACCCGGCTCATCTGCCCGTCATAGAACTTCAGCGCAAAGCGAATGAGGTCTTCTTCGACATCGGCCAGCCTGCGCACTTCGCCGGCATCATCGACGCCGAGGATAATGTCCTGACGCATCGGCTCGGAGACCTTCTCGGGCTCGACCGGCATCGACAGGCTTTCCACCAGCTTCAGATGCATCTCGCCCAGTTCAGGGCGCGGCTCGCTGGTGTGGAAGCTCGGCATTTCCGCCAGAACCTGCGGGAAATCCAGAAGCGAAAGCTCCGGACTGCGGGCCGACACGACCGCGCGGAAAACCGCGTTTTCGAGCTGGCGAATATTGCCCGGCCAGTCATAGGCGGTCAAAAGCGCCATGGTTTCCGTGCCGATGGTCATCGGCGTGGCAACGCGCTGTTCGCTGGCAAAGCGCTGAAGGAAAACACGCGCCAGATTGGGAATGTCTTCCTTGCGGCGGCGCAGCGCCGGAATGGTGATCGGGAACACGTTAAGGCGATAGTAAAGGTCTTCGCGGAACCGGCCCGCCTTCACTTCCTCGATGAGGTCCTTGTTGGTGGCCGAAATCAGCCGCACATTGACGCGGCTGGCGCGGGCCGAACCGACCGTCTCGATCTCGCCGAGCTGCACGGCGCGCAGAAGCTTCACCTGAACGTCGAGCGGCAGATCACCCACCTCGTCCAGGAACAGCGTGCCGCCATCGGCCTCCATGAACTTGCCCGGACGCTTCTCCGTGGCGCCGGTGAAGGAGCCCTTTTCATGGCCGAACAGAATGCTTTCGACCAGATTTTCCGGGATCGCGCCGCAATTGACGGTCACGAACGGACGATCCGCCCGGTCGCTGGCCGACTGGATGGCACGCGCCACCATTTCCTTGCCGACACCGGACTCGCCCTCGATCATCACGGGGATGGAGGATTGCGAAGCCCGCTTGGCCAGATCGATCACACGCAGCATGTCGGGGCTGGCGGTGGCGATGTCCGTGAAGGAAACCGTGCCACCGCGACGGGTGCGCACCGGGCGCGCGCCATTGTCGGTGCGCGTCTGTTTGAGCGCGTTGCCAAGCGCTGCGGCAAGACGCTCGGGCGAAACCGGCTTCACGATGAAATCAAATGCCCCTGAACGCATCGCGCTCACCACGGTGGCGATGCTGCCCTGCCCCGTCTGGACGATCACCGGCACGTCGATATGCATCACGGCCAGCATGTCGAGAAAGGCGATGCCGTCCATTTCCGGCATCATCAGGTCCAGCACGACAGCACGGATTGTGCCTTCGCGCGCTTTCAGAACTTCCAGTCCCTGACGCCCGTTTTCAGCGAGATAGGCGCGGTGCCCTTCCCGCTCGACGTTTGCCTTCAGCAGGCGACGTTGAACCGGATCATCATCGACAATCAGAATCTCGGCGGTCAAATGAATGTCTCCCCATTCCTGGCCCTTTAAACAGGGCACTTCGGAAAGCATAATGCGCACAGAGGCTTGAACATCCGGTTTTGGGAAATGCTTGCATTTTAGCCATCGACGCCGCAGACAGATGAAAAGCGTTCTTTTGCTGCTTCGCGCCCGGCGTCAGGCAGCCCAGCCTTCAGGAGCCCGGACCTCATGTCTTCCGCAACGAACCCGCTCGGAACTCTTCCCACCTGGGATCTGACCCATCTTTACCCGTCCGCCGAAAGCCCGGAATTCGCCACAGCCATGGAAAAGGCCGCAAGCGATGCGCTGGCTTTCGAGGCGCGCTGGAAGGGCAAGCTTGCCGAAGCGGCCACGAAGTCGGGCAGCGAAGGCCTTGGTGCAGCCGTTGCCGAATACGAGGCCCTTTCCGACCTCATGGGCCGCATCGCCTCCTTTGCGGGCCTTGGCTATTACGCCGAAACCACCAATCCGGCCAAAGCCAAGGTCTATGGTGACACGCAGGCGAAACTGACCGATGCCTCGGCCCATCTTCTCTTCTTTGCTCTGGAACTGAACCGCATCGAAGACGCCGTGATCGAAGGCGCCTTTGCCCATGACGAAAAGGCCGCCCATTATCGTCCGTGGATCGAGGACCTGAAGAAGGACAAGCCCTTCCAGCTCGAAGATCGCATCGAGCAGCTTTTCCTTGAAAAGTCGCAGACCGGGGCGGGCGCCTTCAACCGCCTGTTCGACCAGACACTGGCGAGCCTCACCTTCGAAATCGACGGCGAGACGCTGCCGCTCGAAGCCGCCCTGAACTTCCTGCAGGACGCCGACCCCGCAAAGCGCAAGAAGGCCGCCGAAGCGCTAACCAAGGTGTTCAGCGAAAACCTCAAGCTCTTCACGTTGATCACCAACACGCTGGCCAAGGACAAGGAAATCTCCGACCGCTGGCGCGGCTTCGAAGACATTGCCGACAGCCGCCACCTCGCCAACCGCGTCGAGCGCGAAGTGGTCGATGCGCTGGTCGCCGCCGTCAAGGCCGCCTATCCGCGCCTGTCGCACCGCTATTATGCGATGAAGGCCAAGTGGCTGGGCATGGACAAGATGAATTACTGGGACCGCAACGCGCCGCTGCCGGAAACACCCGATGCGGTGATTTCCTGGGATGAGGCCAAGGATACGGTTCTGTCCGCCTATGGCGCCTTTGCACCGGAAATGGCCGCCATTGCCGCCCGCTTCTTCGATGAAAACTGGATCGATGCGCCAAACCGCCTCGGCAAGGCCTCCGGTGCCTTCGCCCACCCGACGGTTCCCTCGGCCCATCCTTACGTGCTGGTCAACTACCTTGGCAAGCCGCGTGATGTGATGACGCTCGCCCACGAACTGGGCCATGGCGTGCATCAGGTTCTGGCCGGTGAACAGGGCGCGCTGATGTGCGACACGCCGCTGACGCTCGCCGAAACCGCATCCGTCTTTGGCGAAATGCTGACCTTCCGCGCGCTGCTCGAAAAGACCGAAAGCCCGCGTGAGCGCAAGGCCATGCTCGCCCGCAAGGTGGAGGACATGATCAACACCGTCGTGCGCCAGATCGCCTTCTACGAGTTCGAGCGCAAGGTGCATACCGCCCGCCGCGAGGGTGAACTGACGGCGGAAGACATCGGCAAGCTGTGGCTGTCCGTGCAGGGCGAGAGCCTCGGCGACGCCATTGCCATCTCGCAAGGCTATGAGACGTGGTGGACCTATATCCCCCACTTCATCCACTCGCCCTTCTATGTCTATGCCTATGCCTTTGGCGATTGCCTGGTGAACTCGCTTTACGCCGTTTATCGCGACGCCAATGAGGGCTTCCAGAAGAAGTACTTCGACCTCCTGAAAGCCGGTGGCTCGAAGCACTATTCCGAGCTTCTGAAGCCCTTCGGTCTTGATGCCTCCGATCCGACATTCTGGGATCGCGGCCTGTCGATGATCGAAAGCCTGATCGACGAGCTGGAAGCACTGGATCGTCAGGCCTGAACCCTTCAAAACAGGCTTGCCTTGTTTCTTTTCGCGGCGCAACATGCCCGAAAAGACAAGGGAACAGCGATCATGAGCATCGGCCTTCAAAAGCCCGTCTACACACCGTTTCGGGGTGACTACAAGCCTTTCTCCATCGGCATTTCGCCGCTGGAGATGGACCGCTGGATCGAACCGGACGAGGACATCGGCTTCTTTCTCGAAGAGAAGCAGCGCCTTGGCCGCGAGGTTTTTGACGCCATTTACAAGGGCGAGCCGGAAACGGACGCGTCGCAGCACGAGGTTCTGCAAGACCTCTCCGACTGGCTGGTCGCCAACCGCCCGGATGTCTGGCAGCGAGACGGTACCCGCATTCATGTGGCGGGACAGACCGTTGACCTCGCCGATGAAAGCCTGCCGCCCATCGTGCGGGCCGGGCTTCTGGTGCAGGATGATCTGGTCTTGATGCGTCGCGGCGAAGACGGCTGGCGCATCGCCGCCGCCCATCTGGCCTTTCCCTCGTCCTGGTCGCTGGAAGACAAGTTCGGCAAGCCGATGGAAAAGGTCCATGCCGAAGTGCCGGATTTCAAGGGCGGCACCCGCAATGCGACCATGATCAACCGCATGTTCGACAATTTCAAACCGGGCATGCCGGTCAAGCGCTTCAACTGGACAGTCAACTGGAGCGACGAGCTTCACCTGCCCGCAACGAAAACCCACGCGCCGAATTTCGCGGCCCGCAGCGTCATGCCGGGCGACAGCTTCATCCGCATTGAGCGCCAGTCGCTCATCAAGATGCCGGTTTCGGGCGATCTGCTGTTCACCATTCGCATCTATATCGACCCGGTAAAAGCGATGGAAGAAAACCCGGAACTCGGTGCCGCTGCCCTGTCTCTGGCCGACCAGCTTGAAGGTCTGACCAAAGAACAGGCCGACTACAAGGGACTGACCGAAAAGCGCCCGGCGCTCGTTGAACACCTGCGGGAAATCGCAAAACGCCACGCCACGGCCTGATTGCGTCCAAAAATCACGGCTGACGCCCGCGTGTCACCACTTTATTGTGACGTAGTTTTGTGATCTAGCGATGTTCGGGAAGCGCCTTCCCGGCACGAGCAATTGTTGAACGGGTTGGACCCGAAACGTCCCCCCGAAGGAGCAGAAAGACAAAATGTCTGAACAGACCTATCCGGTTTACGCTGAAATCACCGGCCCCATTGTCATGATCGGTTTCGGCTCCATCGGTCGCGGCACGCTGCCGCTCATCGAGCGCCACTTCAAGTTCGACAAGAGCCGTATGGTCGTCATCGACCCGCGCGCTGACGAGGCTGAACTTCTCGCCCGCCATGGCGTGCGCCACATTCAGGCCAGCGTCACCAAGGAAAATTACAAGGAACTCCTGAAGCCGCTTCTGACCGAAGGCGAAGGTCAGGGCTTCTGCGTCAACCTGTCGGTGGATACCGGCTCGCTCGACATCATGAAGCTGTGCCGCAAGCACGACGTTCTTTATATCGACACCGTGGTTGAGCCGTGGCTCGGCTTCTACTTCGACAAGGACGCTTCGAACGCCGACCGCACCAATTATGCGCTGCGCGAAACCGTTCGCCATGAGAAGCGCAAGAACCCGGGCGGCGCAACCGCCGTTTCCACCTGCGGTGCAAACCCGGGCATGGTCTCGTGGTTCGTCAAGCAGGCGCTGGTGAACCTCGCCAACGACCTCGACCTCAAGTTTGAAGAGCCGGCCACGGAAGACCGTGAAGGCTGGGCCAAGCTGATGAAGAAGGTCGGCGTCAAGGGCATTCACATCGCCGAACGCGACACCCAGCGCGCCGTCAACCCGAAGCCGCTGAACGTCTTCTGGAACACCTGGTCGGTCGAAGGCTTCATCGCCGAAGGCCTGCAGCCCGCCGAACTCGGCTGGGGCACCCATGAAAAGTGGATGCCGAAGAACGCCAAGAAGCACAAGAAGGGCTGCAAGGCCGCCATCTACCTCGAACAGCCGGGTGCCAACACCCGCGTTCGCACCTGGTGCCCGACCCCCGGCCCGCAATATGGCTTCCTCGTCACGCACAATGAGTCCATCTCGATTGCCGATTACTTCACGGTCGAGAAGGATGGCGAAGTGACCTATCGCCCGACCTGCCATTACGCCTACCACCCGGCCAACGACGCCGTGCTTTCGCTGCACGAAATGTTCGGCAATGGCGGCACGGCCCAGCCGGTTCAGCACGTTCTTGACGAGCATGAACTGGTCGATGGCGTCGATGAACTTGGCGTGCTGCTTTATGGCCACGACAAGAACGCTTACTGGTATGGTTCGCGCCTGTCGCTGGAAGAAACCCGCCGCATCGCGCCTTACCAGAACGCCACGGGCCTTCAGGTCACGTCGGCTGTGCTGGCTGGCATGGTCTGGGCGCTGGAAAACCCGAACGCCGGCATCGTTGAGGCCGACGAAGTGGATTACAAGCGCTGCCTCGAAGTGCAGTCGCCCTATCTCGGCCCGGTCGAAGGTCACTACACCGACTGGAACCCGCTCGTTGGCCGTCCGGGTCTCTTCCCGGAAGACATCGACGAGAAGGACGCCTGGCAGTTCCGCAACATTCTCGTTCGTTAAAACGACAGGATTGACCCCCGCAGCGGCGCCATGCGGCTGCGGGGGGGACTCGGACATTTCTGCAACGCTTGTGAATTCGTAACCGTGTCAAACCGCGACAACCTTGCCACAAGGCTGCACGCAAGGCATGGTCCGGCAAAGACACGCGCGAATCGCGGGAGAGTACGATGAACTTCAAGACCGGCGTCACCTTCATTCTGGCCGCGGCTGGCCTGTCGGCTTGCGTATCCTCACCACCGCAGTATAGCCGCCCCATGGCACCGCCGCCACAGGCCAATCTTTCGCCCGTCGACGGCAACTGGGCGGACGCGAACGGCCTCGTCTCGACCTTCCAGACGGGTGGCTTCACGACGCGCACCACGGATGGCACCAACACGCTTCTGGCCTCGGGTAACTACATCCAGAAGTCGGATCGCCTGTTCGAGATCAACATGACCTCGCATGTCCGCAACACGCAGTCGCGCGTCAATTGCGCCCTCGTCACGCCGACCCAGCTCAACTGCACGTCCGAAGCAGGCGGCCAGTTCACGCTGACACGCCGCGGCTGATTTTGTGCTAAAGCATTGAATATCAAAGGCGCTCCTTCGGGCGCCTTTTTCTTTGATGACAAGTGAGTGATTTTTTTCACTGCCCCGCACTCTCCTCTTGCGGGAACCCGCCCTAAATGGAACGATGCCGCCACGTATGCCAGAGACAGGGTCGAACCGTCACCGGGCATGGGCGCTCAATGAGGAGAACAGGATGCACAAGATCATGAAATTCGCGTTCGTCGGCGCATCGGCGCTCGCCCTGTCGGCGGGTGCGGCCTTCGCCGATTACGAACTGAACATTCTGCACATCAACGACTTCCATGCCCGTTTCGAACCGATCAACAAGTTCGATTCCACTTGCCTTGCCGCCGAGAAGGAAAAGAACGAATGCTTCGGCGGCATTGCCCGCATCAAGGCCGCCGTTGACGCCGAACGCGCCAAGCTGGCCGGTCAGAACGTGCTGCTTCTCTCGGGTGGCGACGAATTCCAGGGTTCGCTCTTCTACACCAGCTACAAGAGCGCCCCGATTGCCGAGCTGATGAACGGCATCGGCTTTGATGCGGTCGCCATCGGCAACCATGAATTCGATGACGGCCCGGAAGAACTGGCCAAATTCATCGGCGCGCTGAAGGCCCCGGTCATTTCCGGCAATACGCTGGCGGGTCTCGACACGCCGATTGCCGACAAGTTCAAGGGCTATGTCATCAAGGAGATGGGCGGCCAGAAGGTCGCCATCGTTTCGGTTCTGGCCACCGATACGGATGAAACCTCATCGCCGGGCGACAGCATCCTGTTTGCCGATGAGGTGAGCTATCTGAAGGACGCCGTGAAGGAAATCACGGCAGAGGGCGTCAACAAGATCATCCTGCTTTCGCATGTCGGCTATGTGCGCGACCAGCAGATCGCCAAGGCTGTGGATGGTATTGACGTGATCGTCGGTGCCCACAGCCATACCTATCTAAATTCCGCAGATCCGAAGGCCGCCGGCCCCTACCCGACCATGGTCAAGGACCCGGCAGGCGTCGAAGTTCCGATTGTGCAGGCCTATGCCTATTCCAAGTATCTCGGCAATCTGAAGGTCACGTTTGACGACGCGGGCGTGGTGAAGTCCGCAAGCGGCGCGCCGATGCTGCTGGATGGGTCCGTGACGCCGGATGCCGCCTTCGAGGCCCGTGTGACCGAACTGGGCAAGCCGCTGGAAGAACTGCGCAAGAAGGAAATCGGCGAAAGCGCCGAAGCCATTGATGGCTCGCGTGACAATTGCCGCGCCCGCGAATGCACCATGGGCGTTCTAGTCGCTGATGCCATGCTCGACCGCGTCAAGGATCAGGGCATCGACATCGCCATCCAGAACGGTGGCGGCCTGCGCGCCTCCATCGATCAAGGCCCGATCACCATGGGCGAAGTGCTGACCGTCCTGCCCTTCCAGAACTCCATCGCCACCTTCCAGCTGAAGGGTGCGGATGTGGTGGCCGCTCTTGAAAACGGCCTGTCGCAGATCGACGAAGGCGCTGGCCGCTTCCCGCAGGTGGCGGGCCTGAAATACACCTTTGACAAGTCGAAGCCTGCGGGCAGCCGCGTCGTCTCCGCCGAGGTCAAGCAAGGCGATGCCTTCGTCAAACTCGATCCGGAAAAGACCTATGGCGTCGTTTCCAACAACTACATGCGCGGCGGCGGTGACGGCTACAAGGTCTTCGCCACCAAGGGCATGAACGCCTATGACTTCGGCCCGAACCTTGAGGATGCGGTTGCCGCCTACCTGACGGAAAACCGTCCGTACAAGCCGATGCTTGATGACCGCATCACCGATGCAACGCCTGCCGGTTACACCCCGCCGCCGAAGGAAGCCTCGGCAGCCGCTCCTGCGGCACCTGCTGCCGCCGCCCCGGCCGCTGCGGCTCCGGCAGCAGCTCCGGCACCGGCTGCAATGGCAGCCGCCCCGATGGCTGGCTCGAAATATGCCGTTGCCAAGAATGACTCGCTCTGGGCCATTGCCGAAAAGGTCTATGGCGAGGGTGGTTACTGGGTGAAGATCGCCAAGGCCAACAATCTGAAGAGGCCGAACCGCATTCCGGTCGGGCTGGAGCTGGAAATCCCGGCGAAATAAGACCATATGTCTCATGAAAAGGGACCGGCCCGGGCTTTCCCGGGCCGGTCTTTCTTTTTAAATGTCAAGAAATCGCACGACGCATCATTCACGCCGCAGGAGCTTGCATGTCCCCCGTTTCTTCCGCGCTGCCCAAAGACCACCCGCCCGTCCAATTTGGCCGCATCGGCGTTCTTCTCGTCAATCTTGGCACCCCGGATGGCACCGACTACTGGTCCATGCGCCGCTATCTTTCGGAATTCCTGTCTGACCGCCGCGTCATTGAATGGTCGCCATTCTACTGGCAGCCGATCCTGCAGCTCATTGTGCTGTCCAAGCGTCCGCAGCGCGTCGGCAAGGCCTATGAGGAAATCTGGAACCACGACAAGAACGAAAGCTACCTGCGCACCTACACCCGCAGCCAGTCCGAACTTCTGGGCGAAGCGCTGAAGGATCTGCCGAATGTAACGGTGGATTGGGCCATGCGTTATGGCCAGCCCTCGATCGATTCGAAAATGCAGGCGTTGAAGGATGCGGGCTGCGAACGCATTCTGGTCTTCCCGCTCTACCCGCAATATTCCGCCTCGACCACGGCCACCGTCAACGACGCGGCCTTCAAGTCGCTCTTGAAAATGCGCTGGCAGCCCGCGCTTCGCACCGTGCCGCCCTATCATGACGAGCCCGCCTATATCGATGCGCTGGCAAAATCCATCGAGGCGAAACTCGCAACGCTGGATTGGGAACCGGAGGTGGTGCTGACCTCCTTCCACGGCATTCCGCAATCCTACTTCAAGAACGGCGACCCCTATCACTGCCACTGCCACAAGACCGCCCGCCTGCTGCGCGAGCGTCTCGGCTGGTCTTCTGAAAAGCTGCGCCTCACCTTCCAGTCGCGTTTCGGACCGGAAGAATGGCTGCAGCCCTATACCGACAAGACGGTGGAGCAACTGGCCAAGGACGGCGTGAAGCGCATCGCCATCATCAATCCGGGCTTTGTCGCCGATTGTCTTGAAACGCTGGAGGAAATCGCCGGGGAAGCCGGGGAAATCTTCCTTCACAATGGTGGCGAGAAGTTCGCCCACATTCCCTGCCTGAACGACACGCCCGAAGGCATGCAGGTCTTCGAAACCGTGGTAAGAAGGGAATTGCAGGGCTGGATCTGACCCCCTGCACAGGAAAGGACAAGGGCATGCAATTCACCGGCTTTGATATCTCGGTTCTGGCGCTGGTCGCGCTGGTCGTGCTTGTGCTGCTGGCCGGCATCAAGACCGTGCCGCAGGGGTTTCGCTACACGGTCGAGCGCTTCGGGCGCTACACCCGCACGCTGGAACCCGGCCTCAACCTCATTGTGCCCTTCATTGAACGGATCGGCGCCCGCCTCAACGTCATGGAACAGGTGCTGGATGTTCCCACCCAGGAAGTCATCACCCGCGACAATGCAAGCGTGTCGGCGGATGCCGTCGCCTTCTATCAGGTGCTGAACGCCGCACAGGCCGCCTATCAGGTCTCGCATCTCGAAAACGCCATCCTGAACCTCACCATGACCAACATCCGTTCGGTCATGGGCTCGATGGACCTCGACGAGCTTTTGTCGAACCGCGACACGATCAACGACAAGCTGCTGCGCGTCGTGGATGAAGCCGTGGGGCCGTGGGGCATCAAGGTCACGCGCGTTGAAATCAAGGATATCCGCCCGCCGGTCGATCTGGTGGACGCCATGGCCCGCCAGATGAAGGCCGAGCGTGAAAAGCGCGCGCAGGTGCTCGAAGCCGAAGGCATGCGCAACGCCCAGATCCTCAAGGCCGAGGGTGCCAAGCAGGCCTCGATCCTGCAGGCCGAAGGCCAGCGCGAAGCCGCCTTCCGTGAGGCCGAAGCCCGCGAACGTCTGGCCGAAGCCGAAGCCAAGGCCACCCGCATGGTCTCGGAAGCCATCGCCACCGGCGATGTGCAGGCCATCAACTACTTCGTCGCCCAGAAATACACCGAAGCGCTCACCGCCATCGGCACGGCGGGCAACTCCAAGGTTGTTCTGATGCCGATGGAAGCCTCGTCGCTGATCGGCACGCTGGGCGGCATCGGCGCCATTGCCCGCGATGTGTTCGGCACCGACGGACAGGCAAACGCGGCCAAACCCGCACGCCCGGCCCAGCGCGCCACGCAGTCCATTCCTCCGTCTTCGGGAGAATAAGATGATCGCCCGCCTTGCCGCAGAACTCGGACCATGGAGCTGGTGGCTTTTGGGCATGCTGCTTCTGGCGGCAGAACTCATCGCGCCCGGCGTGTTTCTAGTGTGGATCGGCATGGCCGCCATCGTTACCGGGCTGATCTCGCTGGCGCTCTGGGAGAGCGCGATGTGGGGCTGGCAGGTGCAATTGCTGGTCTTTGCATTTCTGTCGGTCATCATCACGCTGGCCGGTCGGCGCATCGTCGCCCGCCACGACAAGGACAGCGACGAGCCGCTGTTGAACCAGCGCACCGCAAGCCTCGTGGGGCGTACCTCGGTTCTGGAAGAGCCGCTGGCCGAAGGGCGGGGCCGTATTCGTCTCGACGATACATGGTGGCCGGTTCTGGGGCCGGACCTGCCCGCCGGAACGCGCATTCGCGTCGTCGCCAGCCATGGCCGCGACCTGACTGTCGAAGCCGCCTGATCGGGAGAAACCTGACCGTTCGAAACCAATCGTTAACCACATGAGTTTACGTTTGGGTAATCATTCGAGACTGTCAGGATTCCCGGTCAACCATGCCGCACGCGCCGCACCAAGCCACCTTTGCGAAGTCCGGAAACGGAAAGACGGGCGAAGCCTCGGGCCGCGCCGCCATTCGCGTGCCCTGCCGTCGCGGACAGGTTCTGGTTCTGGCCTTGCTTGCCGGTACCGCCTTCGTGTCACTGCCCGGCCTTTCGGCCGCGCAATCGCCCGGTGGTTTTTCGAACAGCAGCGTTGCCGCGTCCTCCATTCCTGAACCTCCGACTTCGGTCGGCGACGATACGACCGGGTCTTTCGGCGCAACGGGCAGCGATGCGGATGGACGCGACAACACCGCCGAATCCCCCGCCGATGGCGCTGGCGCACGCAACAAGGATGATGGCGAGGCAACCGGCATCCGCCTCGGCTCCTTCATTTTGAAGCCGTCGATCACCCAGAGCCTCAAATCGCAGAAGACGACCGGCAACGGCGCGGATTCGAAGCGCAGCTATCTTGAAACAAGCGGCACCGGCACCCTGACCTCGGACTGGGCGCGCCATGAACTGACGATCAAGGGCCAGGGTCGCTGGCAGAAAAACCTGAGTGGCGATCTGCCGACCGACTCTGGCGGCAGCCTTGATGCTGATCTGCGCCTTGATCTGTCCGACAAGACCGTCGCCCACATCACCGGCGGTTATGAACTGGGCCGCGAAGACAACACTGATCCGAACGCCATTTCCGGCGCATCCACCCAATCGAACGTCATGACCTTGCGCGGTGGTGCCTCTATCGAACGCGATCTGGGCCGCCTGCGCGGACTGGTAGGCGTGGACATTGCCCGCACCACCTATTCGCCCGCCAAGTTCCCGAACGGCACGACGCTTGACCTCTCGGACCGTGACCGCAACGCCTACACGCTGCGCGGACGGATCGGCTACGAAATTTCGCCCGCCCTCATTCCATTTATCGAAGCCTCGATCGGCACCACCCGCTACGATCAGGAACAGGATACCAACGGCTACAAGCGCTCGTCCAACACCTACGCTCTGCGCGGTGGTGTAGCGGTCGACCTTGGCGAAAAGCTGCGCGGCGAAATCGGGGCCGGTTACGAGACCGTGACCTATGACGATTCCCGTCTGACCGAAATCGGCGCATTGAGCCTTGAGGGTTCCGCCACATGGTCGCCGCAGCGCGGCACGGATTTGACCGCAGGCCTTCAGACCACGGTGGAAGATTCGACCGCCCCCGGCGAAAGCGGTGCTGTGGTCTATCGCTTCACGACGGACCTCAAGCACGAGCTGCGGGACAATCTCATTGCCAAGCTGAGCGGTGCCACGACATGGCGGCGTTATCCAAGCGGCAGCGCGATTGTCGATTCCACCGCCTATACGACGGGCGGCGGCCTTGCCTACCGCATCAACCGCTATCTCGAACTTGAGGGCACGGTGAACTACGAAGTCACCCGCCGTTCGACCGGCAACACGACCGACCTCACCACCGGCATCGGCCTGACACTGAAGCGCTAAAGCGAACTCCAGTTTTCAAGACAAGACCGAGGGCAACTGATGGCGAACAAAAACCATAGCCTCCCCATTCGTCATGGTCGGGCTTGACCCGACCATCCATAGTTCTTTGAATGATGGATCCTCGGGTCAAGCCCGAGGATGACGCCAGTACTTGAAGCAGAGTTTTGCCACCAAACGAAAAGCCCCGCGCATCGGCTGACGCGCGGGGCTTTTTCCATGAAAGGGACGACTTGCCTTAGAGCTTGCCGACCAGTTCCTTGATCTGGGCTTCGACCATCGGGCGAATATCGGCGCGCTCCAGCGCAAAGGCCAGATTGGCGAGGATGAAGCCATCCTTGGCACCCGTGTCGTAGGTCTTGCCCGCAAACGGGAAGGCCGCGAAATCCTGGCGCTTCGCCAGCGTCAGCATGGCGTCGGTCAGCTGGATTTCGTTACCGGCACCGCGCTCCTGCGTTTCCAGAATATCGAAGATTTCCGGCTGAAGGATATAGCGACCGTTGATGTAGAGGTTGGACGGAGCCGTGCCCTTGGCAGGCTTTTCAACCATCTCGGTGACCTTGAAGCCGTTGCCGACCTTCTCGCCAACACCAACGATACCATACTTGTGCGTGAGTTCCGGATCGCACTCTTCAACGGCGATCACGTTGCCGCCAGACTTGGCATAAAGCTCCACCATCCCGGCCAGGCAACCCTGCTCGCCGCGCATGATCATGTCGGGCAGAAGCACGGCAAACGGCTCGTCGCCCACGATGTCACGGGCGCACCAGACGGCGTGGCCGAGACCAAGCGGCGCCTGCTGGCGGGTGAAGCTGGCCGTACCGGCAGCCGGCAGAATGCCATCAAGGATTTTCAGTTCCGCCGTCTTGCCGCGCTCGCGCAGCGTCGCTTCCAGCTCGAACTGAATGTCGAAGTAATCTTCGATGATGCCCTTGCCGCGCCCCGTGACGAACACGAAATGCTCGATACCGGCCTCGATGGCTTCATCCACGACGTACTGGATGACCGGCTTGTCAACCACGGTCAGCATTTCCTTCGGCACCGCCTTGGTGGCGGGAAGGAAACGGGTGCCAAGACCGGCGACCGGGAACACTGCCTTACGAATTTTCTTTGCGATTGCCAAAAACGCCTCCTGCGCACAGCAATTTGATCGGTATGCGAACGCTATTATAGGCAATTCGCTACTTTTTCGCAAAAGAGGGAGCCGCACTCGCGGTATGGTAAAGAATTTATTGACCCAAGCGCGTTAGCGTCAGGCGATCCCCCCAAAGCCGGGAGACCATAATCGAACGAAGATGAACGGGAGAGTAACGGAGACATGAAGATGATCGAAAAAGCGCGCGCCCGCCTCGCAAGCGTTGTCATCGCTGCCGCCGTCACGCTTGCGCCCCTGCCCGCGCTTGCCGACCGCAATTTCCAGAGCTGGATTGCCAATTTCTATTCGGTGGCCGCCAATGCCGGTATTTCGAAGAAAACCTATAATCAGGCCTTCGCTGGCGTGACCGAGCCGGACCCGGACGTGCTGCGCAAGGCAACCTTCCAGCCGGAATTCACCACCAAAATCTGGGACTATCTGGATTCGCGCGTCAACCCGCACACGGTGGCCAATGGCCGCAAGATGGCAAGCCAGTATGGTCGCACACTGGCGGCGATTGAAAAGCACTTCAATGTGGATCGCTACACGCTGCTGGCCATCTGGTCGATGGAATCGAATTACGGCGCGGTTCTCGAAACACCGGAACGCCTGCATAACGTGCCGCGCGCGCTGGCCACGCTGGCCTATTCCGATGCCAAGCGCCGCAAGTTCGCCGAGCGTCAGCTGATTGCCGCGCTCAAGATCATTCAGGCCGGTGATGTCGCCCCGAAGAGCCTGAACGGTTCCTGGGCAGGCGCCATGGGCCATACCCAGTTCATCCCCACAAGCTACCTGATCTATGCCATTGATGCCGATGGCGATGGCAAGCGTGATATCTGGCACTCGGTACCCGATGCGTTGGCAACCGCCGCCAACCTGCTGGCCAAGAACGGCTGGGAGCCGGGCAAGACTTGGGGTTACGAAGTCTCGGCTCCGGCAGGCATGGCCAAATATGTCGGCAAGGCCATGAGCCTTGGCGAATGGGCCTCCCTCGGTCTGGTCCGCCCGAACGGCAAGCCCTTCCCGCGCGGTGCAGATCGTGCCGTTTTGAAAATGCCGGCGGGCGCGAACGGTCCGGCCTTTCTGATGATGAAGAACTACACCGTCATCAAGCGCTACAACGCGTCCGATTCCTATGCACTGGCCGTAGGTCAGCTTGCCGATGAAATCGCCGGTCGCGGCGCGATGATGCAGCGCTGGCCGCGCCCGGCCAATACGCTGGACATGCGCGAGAAGTTCGAACTTCAGACCCGCATGAAGGCGCTCGGCTATTATAACGGCGAGGTCGATGGTAATTTCGGCTCCGGCTCGAAGGCCGCCATCACCAGCATCCAGTCCCGCTTGGGCATTCCGGCGGATGGCGAACCGTCGCGTGTGCTGCTGGACGCGCTGCGTCGCTGAAGCAGATGACAGGGCCATATTTGGCCGTATTCGCATGAAAAATAACCGGCAGGACGCTTAAAGCGCCTGCCGCGTGGAGACAAAGGGCATGACCTTGCCGCCCGACAAGCCCACCGAAAGACAAGCCCCAGCCCGCTGGACCGGGGCCGTGGGCAGACTTGTGCTCGTCGTTAGCGCTTTGTCACTGGCCATGCCGCAGACCGTGGTGGCGCAGGAAAAGCGCACGCTCTTCGATCTGCTCTTTGGGCCACGCCGGGCGGCACCGCCCAGTGCCGATGATCCCCGGTTCAAGAAAGTGCCGCAACCAAGCCGCCCACGCGCGCCCAAAAGGGTTGCTAAGCCCGTCGAGGCCGAGGTGGCGGCTCCGGTTGAAAAGGCCACCGATGCCCGCAAACTGCTCGTGGTTGGCGACTTTATCGCCAGCGGCGCAGGCGATGGCCTGACGGATGCCTTCACCACCACACCCGGCATTCTGGTCGTGGAAAAGCCGAACGGCTCCTCCGGTCTGGTGCGGGATGACTATTACAACTGGCTCACGGAACTGCCGCGCCTTCTGGAGGAAGAACGCCCGGCCGCCCTCATCATCGCGCTTGGCACCAATGACCGCCAGCAGATGGTGATCAACGGCCAACGCGAGAAATTCGGCACCGACCTCTGGTACGAGGAATATGGCCGCCGCGTTACGGCTCTGGCAGCGGTTGCCAAAGCCCGCAAGGTGCCGCAAATCTGGCTGGGCCTGCCGCCCTTTCAGGCACCTTCCATGAGCGCCTATGCCGCCACGCTGAACGGCATGTTTGAACCGATTATCGCAAAGGCAGGCGGAACTTTCATTGACGTCTGGGACGGCTTTGCCGACGAGACCGGAAAGTTCGTCAGCACCGGCTCCGATATCAACGGCCAACCGGCACGCCTGCGCAGCAATGACGGGATCGGCCTGACCAAGGCCGGACGGCGCAAGATCGCCTTCTATCTGGAAAAGCCGGTGCGTGATCTGTTCGGACAAACGATCGAAACGGCGATTGTCCCGGCCTTCCGCCTCGATAACGAAAGCCTGCCCGATCTTCTGAACCTTTCGGCACCGGGCAGTCAGATGCTGGAAACCACGGTCCCGGTCGGCATTACCGATCCGGATCTGGATGGCGGGACGGAATTGCTGGGGGCCGGTCGGTCGAACTTCCCGCAGTCACCCTCCGCCCCTCGCCGAGCCCTCCTCGAAAGGGGTGAAATGCCACCCGCTCCGAGCGACCGCGCCGATAATATGCGCAGCCCCATCACCCCCTGAAACGAAAAAGGGCCGCTTTCGCGGCCCTCTTCAATTCTTTCACCGGCGTCTATCAGCCCGGCAGAACGGATGCACCCATCAGGGCTTCATCGATGGCGCGAGCGGCCTGACGACCTTCGCGGATGGCCCAGACCACCAGCGACTGGCCGCGACGAACGTCGCCCGCCGTCCAAAGCTTGTCCACCGAGGTCTTGTAGTCCTCGGTATTGGCGACAACGTTGGTCGAGCCGCGCTTGTCGACATTGAGCTTCAGCTTGCCGTCGAGTTCCTGCAAAACGCTGTCCTTGATCGGACCGGAGAAGCCGATGGCAACGAAAGCCAGATCGGCCTTGATGATGAACTCCGTGCCGGCAATCGGCTTGCGCTTTTCATCCACCTGGCAGCACTTCACGCCGGTCAGCTGGCCATCTTCGCCAACAAACTCGAGCGTTGCCACCTGAAATTCGCGCACAGCCCCTTCGGCCTGCGAAGACGAGGTGCGCATCTTGGTGGCCCAGTAAGGCCAGACGGCGAGCTTGTCTTCCTTTTCCGGCGGAACCGGACGGATGTCGAGCTGCGTCACCTTCACAGCGCCCTGACGGAAGGCCGTGCCCACGCAGTCAGAGGCCGTATCACCACCGCCAACGACCACGACATGCTTGCCACCGGCAAGGATCGGGTCTGCAGGCCAGGCCACGCTGTCAATGTTTTCACGACCGACGCGACGGTTCTGCTGCACCAGATAAGGCATGGCATCATAGACGCCGTGCAGATCGGTGCCGCCGATACCGGCCGGACGCGGGGTTTCCGAACCGCCGCAGTAAAGCACGGCGTCGAATTCGGCCAGCAGGCTTTCAACCGGCTTGTCGACGCCGATGTTGACGCCGCAATGGAACGTCACGCCTTCACCCTTGATCTGCTCGACGCGGCGATCGATGAAGTTCTTCTCCATCTTGAAGTCCGGAATACCGTAGCGCAGCAGGCCGCCGGGCTTGGATTCGCGTTCGAACACATGAACCTCGTGACCGGCGCGACCCAGCTGCTGGGCAGCCGCCAGACCCGACGGGCCGGAGCCGATGACGGCGACCTTCTTGCCGGTGTGGATCGTGGCCGGCTGCGGCACGATAAAGCCAAGCTCATAAGCCTTGTCGGCAATCGCCTGTTCCACGGTCTTGATGGCAACCGGAGCATCTTCAAGGTTCAGCGTGCAGGCTTCCTCGCAAGGCGCCGGGCAAACGCGGCCGGTAAATTCCGGGAAGTTGTTGGTCGAATGCAGGTTGCGGATCGCCTCTTCCCAGTTGCCGGAATAGACCAGATCGTTCCAGTCGGGGATCTGGTTGTGCACCGGACAGCCGGTCGGACCATGGCAGTAGGGAACGCCGCAATCCATGCAGCGAGCCGCCTGCTTTTCCACTTCGGCATCCGACATCGGAATGGTGAATTCGCGGAAATGGCGGATACGGTCGGAGGCGGGCTGATACTTCGCCACCTGCCGGTCGATTTCCATAAAACCTGTAACCTTGCCCATTTTCGTTCCTTAGATTCTTTAAGATTGGCGCAAAAGGAGAGAGAGGCGCGGCTTATTCAGCCGCGACACCCATCTTCATGCGTTCCATGTCCTCAAGTGCGCGGCGATATTCGACCGGCATGACCTTGCGGAACTTCGGACGATATTCGCTCCAGCGGTCGAGGACTTCCTTGGCGCGCTGCGAACCCGTGTAATGCAGGTGGTTCGAGATGAGCTGGTAGAGGCGCTCCTCGTCGTGACGCGTCATGTCTTCGGAAACGTCCACACGTCCCTTGTGCATGATGTCGCCGCCGTGGTGATGCAGCTTCTCCAGCATGTCATCCTCTTCCGGAACCGGCTCGAGTTCGACCATCGCCATGTTGCAGCGCTTGGCGAAATCACCGCTTTCGTCGAGCACATATGCAACACCGCCCGACATGCCCGCCGCAAAGTTGCGGCCCGTCTTGCCAAGAACAACCACAATACCGCCGGTCATATATTCGCAGCCGTGGTCACCCACGCCCTCGACAACCGCAACGGCACCGGAGTTACGCACCGCAAAGCGCTCGCCCGCCACACCGCGGAAGTAGCACTCGCCTGAGATCGCACCGTAGAGAACCGTGTTGCCGACAATGATCGACTCTTCGGCGACGATGCGGGTGTTTTCCGGCGGACGCACGATGATGCGACCACCCGAAAGGCCCTTGCCGACATAGTCGTTGCCGTCACCAATGAGATCAAAGGTCACGCCGCGCATCAGGAAGGCGCCGAAGGACTGGCCCGCCGTGCCGCGCAGCGTCACGTGGATCGTGTCGTCCTTGAGACCCTTCTGGCCCCAACGCTTGGCAACAGCACCCGAAAGCATCGCGCCAGCTGAACGGTCGATGTTCTTGATGGCCACGTCGATGACCACCGGCTCCTTGCTTTCGAGGGCGGGCTGCGCCTTCTCGATCAGCTTGCGGTCGAGGATCTCGTCGATCGGGTGCACCTGACGCTCGGTCCAGTAGGTAGCTTCCTTGGGCGCTTCCACCTTGTGGAAGATGCGCGAGAAGTCGAGACCTTCCGCCTTCCAGTGTGCAATTGCCGCTTCCTTGTCGAGCAGTTCCGAAGCGCCGATGATCTCGTCCAGCTTGCGAACGCCAAGCGAAGCGAGAATTTCGCGCACTTCTTCCGCCACGAAGAAGAAGTAGTTGATCACATGTTCCGGCGTACCCTTGAAGCGGGTGCGCAGAACCGGGTCCTGCGTCGCCACGCCCACCGGGCAGGTGTTGAGGTGGCACTTGCGCATCATGATGCAACCGGCTGCAATCAGCGGTGCCGTTGCAAAGCCGAATTCATCAGCGCCCAGAAGCGCACCAACGATCACGTCGCGGCCGGTCTTCAGACCACCATCGACCTGCAGGGCAACACGCGAACGCAGGCCGTTGAGAACCAGCGTCTGCTGGGTTTCGGCCAGGCCGATTTCCCACGGGCTGCCCGCATGCTTGACCGAGGTCAGCGGCGAGGCACCCGTGCCGCCATCGAAGCCGGCAATGGTGATATGGTCGGCGCGCGCCTTGGCCACACCGGCAGCCACCGTGCCGACGCCCACTTCCGAAACGAGCTTCACGGAAATGTCGGAGGTCGGGTTGACGTTCTTCAGGTCGTAGATCAGCTGGGCCAGATCTTCGATCGAGTAGATGTCGTGGTGCGGCGGCGGCGAAATGAGGCCAACGCCCGGCGTCGAGTGACGGGTCTTGGCAATCGTCGCATCGACCTTGTGGCCGGGCAGCTGGCCGCCTTCGCCGGGCTTGGCACCCTGCGCGACCTTGATCTGCAGCATGTCGGCATTGACCAGATATTCGGTCGTCACGCCGAAGCGGCCAGAGGCCACCTGCTTGATGGCGGAACGTTCCGGGTTCGGCGAGCCGTCAGCCAGCGGATAGTAACGCTCGGCCTCTTCACCGCCCTCACCCGTGTTCGACTTGCCGCCGATGCGGTTCATGGCAACGGCAAGCGTCGAGTGGGCTTCGCGGCTGATCGAGCCAAACGACATGGCCCCGGTTGCAAAGCGCTTGACGATGTCCGAAGCCGGTTCGACCTCATCCACCGAAATCGGCTTGCGGCCAGCCTGTTCGGCCGTCTTGATGCTGAACAGGCCACGAATGGCGTTCATGCGAAGCGCGCCTTCGTTGATCATCTTCGCATAGGCGCGGTAGCGGTCCTGGCTGTTGCCACGCACGGCGTGCTGCAGCTCGGCCACCACATCCGGCGTCCAGGCATGGCTTTCGCCGCGCATGCGGTAGGCGTATTCGCCGCCCACTTCCAGCGTGTTGGCGAGAACCGGGTCCTTGCCGAAAGCGGCAATGTGACGACGAACGGTTTCCTCGGCGATCTCATGAACGCCCACGCCTTCGATGGTGGTCGCCGTACCGAAGAAGTACTTGTCGACCAGTTCGCTCGAAAGACCGATGGCGTCAAAGATCTGCGCACCGCAATAGGACTGGTAGGTGGAAATGCCCATCTTGGACATGACCTTGAGCAGGCCCTTACCGACAGCCTTGATGAAGCGGTAAACGACTTCGTCCGCCGACACTTCCTTCGGGAATTCGCCGTGCTTGTGCATGTCAAGCAGCGTGTCGAAGGCGAGGTACGGGTTGATGGCTTCCGCACCGTAACCGGCAAGGCAGGCAAAGTGATGCACTTCGCGCGGCTCGCCCGATTCCACCACGAGGCCGACCGAGGTGCGAAGCCCCTTGCGGATCAGGTGATGGTGCACGGCAGCCGTTGCCAGAAGCGCCGGAATAGCAATGCGATCCGGGCCCATCTGGCGGTCGGACAGCACGATGATGTTGTAGCCGCTCTTCACGGCGGCTTCCGCACGCTCGCAAAGACGCTCCAGAATTTCCGGCATGCCTTCGGCACCGCGCTCGGCATCATAGGTGAAGTCGAGGGTCTTGGTGTCGAAACGGTCTTCCGTGTGACCGATGGAGCGGATCTTTTCCAGATCGCCATTGGTCAGGATCGGCTGACGCACTTCCAGACGCTTGGCGTGCGAGGCACCCTCATGGTCAAGAATGTTCGGACGCGGACCGATGAACGACACGAGGCTCATGACCAGTTCTTCGCGGATCGGGTCGATCGGCGGGTTGGTCACCTGCGCAAAGTTCTGCTTGAAATAGGTGTAGAGCAGCTTCGACTTCGACGACATGGCCGAAATCGGCGTATCCGTGCCCATCGAGCCAATGGCTTCCTGGCCGGTCGTGGCCATCGGCGACATCAAAAGCTTGATGTCTTCCTTGGAATAGCCATAGGCCTGCTGACGGTCGAGCAGCGACACGTCGCGACGCAGTGCGCGCGGTTCCACCGGCTTCAGGTCTTCAAGGATCAGCTGCGTACGGTCCAGCCATTCACGATACGGATGGTGGCTGGCCAGCTCGCCCTTGATTTCCTCGTCGGAAATGATGCGGCCCTTTTCCATGTCGATGAGCAGCATCTTGCCCGGCTGCAGACGCCACTTCTTGACGATGCGCTCTTCCTCGACCGGAAGCGTACCGGCTTCCGAAGCGAGAATGATGCGGTCGTCATCGGTGACGAGATAGCGGGCCGGCCTGAGGCCGTTACGGTCAAGCGTCGCGCCAATCTGCTTGCCATCGGTGAAGCACACGGCAGCCGGACCATCCCACGGCTCCATCAGAGCAGCATGATATTCGTAGAAGGCCTTGCGTTCCGGCGCCATCAGCTGGTTGCCAGCCCAGGCTTCCGGGATCAGCATCATCACGGCATGCGCCATGGAGTAGCCGCCACGCAGCAGGAATTCCAGCGCGTTGTCGAAGCAGGCCGTGTCCGACTGGCCTTCATAGGAGATCGGCCACAGCTTGGAGATATCCGAACCGAAGAGCGGCGAGGACACCGAAGCCTGACGCGCCGCCATCCAGTTGACGTTGCCGCGCAGCGTGTTGATTTCGCCGTTATGGGCCACCATGCGGTAGGGGTGCGACAGCTTCCACGACGGGAAGGTGTTGGTCGAGAAGCGCTGGTGAACGAGCGCCACAGCCGACTCGAAGCGCGGATCGGCCAGATCCTTGTAGTACACGCCCACCTGATAGGCGAGGAACATGCCCTTGTAGACGATGGTGGAGGACGACAGCGACACCGGATAGAAGCCGCTCTCCTTGCCGCCGAATTCGTCATAGATGCGGTTCGAGATCACCTTGCGGATCAGGAACAGCTTGCGCTCGAAGTCCAGCGCATTGGCCGCATCCTTGCCCGCGCCGATGAAAACCTGCACATGGTGCGGCTCGGTAGCAGCAATGTCGGGGGCCTTCGACAGCGAGGAATTATCAACCGGAACGTCGCGGAAGCCCAGAAGCGACTGGCCTTCTTCGGCAACCACGGCGGCGATCACGTCCTTGAAGTGGGCGATCTGCTGTTCGTTGCGCGGCATGAAGAAGTGACCGACGGCATATTCGCCCGCCTTCGGCAGAACGATGCCCTGCGTCGCCATTTCCTCACGGAAGAAACGATCCGGGATCTGCACGAGAATGCCCGCGCCGTCGCCCATCAACGGGTCGGCACCGACAGCACCACGGTGCGTCAGGTTTTCGAGGATGAACAGGCCGTCCTTGACGATCTGGTGGGACTTCTGACCCTTCATATGGGCGATGAAGCCGACGCCGCAGGCATCATGTTCGTTTTTCGGATCATAAAGACCCTGCCGCTCCGGCAGTCCGGTGGGACAGCTGTTGGCACCGGCAAGCGCCGCGCCTTCCGCGACCACATCAGGATGGATCTTCGTCATCGCCTCATCTCCTTAAAGGTCGGCGCTTCAAGCGCCTTCACCCGAACCTTAGCGCAATAAACCCGCCGGACGGGAAATTCCCCTTCCAGCGTGGCGGCAATCCTGAAATTAGGACAGTCAACCTGTCCTAATTCTCATGTTCTATGACAGATACAAGAGCATATGACAATAGCAGGCCCGGCTTTTGCAAGGGCGAAACGAGCCAAAATGTGCCTTCAAAGCACCTGCGAACCAACAATTCCGCAAGGAGCATCAAATCAACCCACCTCATCACCAAATAGGTCCGGGCCAATCATGGTTGACGGCGTGCCTGATTGGTCGCTACGACTGACCGAACCGAAAGCCAACCCGATCCGTTTCCAAGGTGCCCTCCATGCAATTTGCGTCCGACAACTGGGCCGGTGCCCACCCGGCCATCGCCGCCCGTCTCGTCACCGAAGCGCAGGGCTTTGCCGCCCCCTATGGTGCGAGCGATCTGGACAAGGCGATGGAAGCCCGCTTCGCCGAAATCTTCGAAACGGATGTCTCCGTCTTCTTTGTGGCCACCGGCACCGCCGCCAATTCACTGGCGCTCGCCACCGTGGCCAAGCCTGGCGGCATCGTATTCTGCCATTCGGAAGCGCATGTGACAGCTGACGAATGCGGCGCGCCGCAATTCCTGACCGGCGCGAACCGCCTGCACACCGTTCCCGGGCTACATGGCCGCATGGAGCCGGAGGCGCTTGCCGCCGCCATTGACCGCTTCCCGCCCGGCGCCGTCCATCAGGGCCGCCCCGTTGCCGTCACGCTCACCCAGTCGACCGAAGTCGGCTCGATCTATTCGCTGACGGACATCGAGGCGATTGCCGCCATTGCCCATGCCCGTGACCTGCCGCTCCATATGGATGGTGCGCGCTTTGCCAATGCGCTGGTCGCGCTCGGCTGCACGCCCGCTGAAATGACATGGAAGCGCGGCGTCGACATGCTCTCCTTCGGCGGCACCAAGAATGGCTGCTGGTGTGCGGAGGCCATCGTTTTCTTCAAGCGCGATCTGGCCACCGAAATGCCCTTCATCCGCAAGCGCTCGGCCCAGCTTTTCTCGAAGACGCGCTTCATCTCGGCGCAGTTTGATGCCTATCTCGAAAATGGCCTGTGGCTTGATATGGCCAGGAACGCCAATGCGATGGCCGCCCGTCTCGCCAAGGGCCTTGATGGCCTGAACGATGCCCGCCTTGCCTGGGAGGCACAGGCCAACGAAGTCTTCGCCGTGCTGCCGGAGGCCAAGGCTGCCGCTGCGGAAGCCGCCGGTGCTCGCTTCTATCGCTGGGAGGTGCCGCGCGAACGGCCTGACCTTCTGGAAAGCGGCGAAGTGCTGATCCGCCTCGTCACCTCCTTTGCCACCACCCCGCAGGATGTCGATACTTTCCTCGCGCTGTGTGCGGGCTGACCCTTATCCGCACCGGCCGGGAACCACTGCCCGGCCCATGGACCTGAACACCGCCATGAAACGCTTCCTGCCTGATCAGTTTACCCTCATGCTTGTCGCTACCGTTCTGCTGGCGACAATCCTGCCGGTCAGTGGCATCGCTGCCCATTGGTTCGCCATCGCCACCAATATCGCCATCGGCCTTCTGTTCTTCCTGCATGGGGCTCGACTGTCGCGCGAAGTGGCGCTGGCGGGCCTCCTGCACTGGCGGCTGCACCTGTCCATCATCGCCATGACGTTTGGCATCTTCCCGCTGATGGGCCTTGCCATCGGCCTGATCCCGCAAAGCCTCCTCGCCCCGACGCTCTATACCGGCCTTCTCTATCTCTGCGTCCTGCCCTCCACCGTGCAATCCTCCATTGCCTTCACCTCCATGGCAGGTGGCAATGTGGCCGCCGCCGTCTGCGCCGCCTCCGCGTCTTCCATCATCGGCATGTTCATCACGCCGCTTCTGGTCGGCCTGATGATGACGACGAGCGGCAGCGCCGGCATTTCGCTCGACGCGCTGGAAAAGATTGTGCTGCAATTGCTGGTGCCGTTCCTCGCGGGGCAACTGCTTCAGCCATGGATCGGAAACTGGGTGCGCGCCCGCAAGAAACTCTTGATGCCGGTGGATCGCGGCTCGATCCTCATGGTCGTCTACCTCGCCTTCAGCGAGGCGGTGATCGAAGGTCTGTGGCACACGCTGTCGCTGAAGGACATCACCGTTCTGGTCGTCATCAGTTGCGTGCTGCTGGCCATCGCCCTCTCCATCACCATGGTCGGCAGCCGCCTTCTCGGCTTCAACCGGGAAGACCAGATCGCCATCATCTTCTGCGGCTCGAAGAAAAGCCTTGCCGCAGGCGTGCCGATGGCCAATGCCATCTTTGCGGGCCAGAACATCGGGGCCATCGTCCTGCCGCTGATGCTGTTTCACCAGATCCAGTTGATGGCCTGTGCGGTGATTGCCCAGCACTATGCCGCTCGCAGCAAGGCCGCCGAAAAAGCCAGCCCATAAACATCAAAAAGGCCCCCGTTTCCGGGAGCCTCCTCAAAATCAATCGCAACCGAAGATCAGTTGATGTGGGCCTCGATTGCCTTCGGCGTCACGCCCTGATCGGCGGAGATCGAAATCCGGCGCGGCTTCATGGCCTCGGGAATGTTGCGCAGGAGATCGATATGCAGAAGGCCGTTCTTGAGCGAGGCTGCCTTCACTTCCACATGATCGGCGAGCTGGAAGCGGCGCTCGAAGGCGCGCTTGGCAATCCCGCGATAGAGAAATTCGGTCTCGGCCAGCTTGTCATCCTCGGCCTTCTCGCCCTTGACGACCAGCGTCTGGGCATGGGCCTCGATGGAAAGCTCGCGCTCGTCAAAACCTGCGACCGCCATGGTAATGCGATAGGTGTTTTCGCCCGTGCGCTCGATATTGTAGGGCGGATAGGACTGGGCCTGTTCCGGCGCGGCAAGGCCGTCAAGCATGTTGAACAGGCGGTCGAAACCGATGGTGGAGCGATAGAGCGGCGAAAAATCGACTTGGCGCATGATGTCCTCCTTTGAAGCGACGTTTGCGAATGGCCGGTTCCCCTGAAATGGGCGGAACCGGACCCGGTTACGGACCCGTTTCGGCGTCCGCGAAATCTATTTGGGAAGTGCCGGAAACGGTTTCAAGCCCCCACCCCTTGCCCATGAACCGATGATGAATGGTTGGTTCGGTGGCGGTTCAGTTCACCCATGCGAGATTGTGGGCATCGGGCCATGATGGCCCGAGACTGAGAAATCGTCCCTTTTCAGTCTTCTTATGGCCGGTTCCGCTTGCCTTCCTCAAAACGGGCGGAGCCGGTTCTTTTTCCCGCCTTGCTCCACGCCCTGCCGACTTATATCCTCGGACACTGCTTCGCGACCGGAGACCGCATTGGACGCCCCCTTTTATCCCTTCCCGCAGGATGCCCTTGCCTTTGAGGGACGAAAGATGTCTGGCTTCTTCGAGGGGTGCCGGGGACAGAAGCTGCGCTACGCCCTGTTTTTCCCGGTGCGCGAAAAGCCGCTCGGCACCGTGGTCATCATTCAGGGCCGCAATGAGTGCATCGAGAAATATGCGGAGACGATCCGCGAACTGGTCGGGCACGGCTTCGTCGTGGCGAGCTTCGACCTTCGCGGACAGGCTCTCTCCGGGCGTCTTGGGCGCAATGAGCGCGCCGGGCACGTGCATCGCTTCACCGATTATCTCGATGATGTCGAGCGCTTCCTCACCTTTATCGTCACCCCCTCCGCCCCCGGCCCCTATTCGATCCTCGCCCATTCGCTGGGCGGCTTGATCGCGCTGGCGCTCGCCCCGCGCCTGTCCGGACGCGTCCACCGGATTGTGCTCAGCGCCCCGCTTGTCGGACTGATGGGCCTGCCCGTGCCTGAAAACGTGGCCTTCGGCATGGCGGCGCTGGCAAGCTGGACGGGCCTTGGCAAATGGCCGATGGGCAAGGAACGCGCCCCGGCCTCCTTTGCCAACAATGTTCTGACCACCAGCGCAGCCCGATTCGAACGCTTTGCCACATTGCGCAGAACGACGCCGGAACTGGGCATTGGCGCGCCCACGGCCCGCTGGCTGCATGAGGTGCGCAAGACCATGAAACGGGCGACATCCCCGGAGCACCTGACACAGATTACCGTGCCGACCCTCATTCTGGCCCCGGTTCAGGATCGCATCGTGCCCTATAAGGCCATGGAAGATCTGGCCCGCCAGTTCCGGGCCGGACATCTTGTATCCATTCCCGGCGCGCGCCATGAATTGCTTCAGGAAGACGACCGCTATCGCGCGCAGGCGCTGGCCGCCATCTTCGCCTTTATCGCGCCGGACGAGGAAACCGTCAGCGGTTGAGAAGCGCCAGCGCTTCCGCATGAACGGCAGCACTTCCCGCTGCAACCACGCACCCGCCCATTTCCGGACGCCCGCCATCCCACGTGGTGATCACCCCACCCGCCTGCTCGACGATCGGGATCAGTGCACCCACGTCATAGGGCTTCAGGCCGCTCTCGATCACGAGGTCGATATGGCCACCCGCCAGAAGGCCGTAGGCATAGCAATCCACGCCATAGCGGAACAACCGCACCTGACGTTCGACGGCACTGTAGCGCGCATATTCGTCCGGCTCAAAAATATGCGGCGAGGTGGTGAAAAGCGTGGCGTTAGCCAGCGAACCGCAATCACGCACCTTCAAGGCGCGTTCCCCATCCGGGCCGCGATACCAGGACTGCTGGCCATCGGCAAAATATCGCTCCCCGATGAAGGGTTGCTCAAAAACACCCATGCGACCGCGACCGTTCTGGTAAAATCCGATCAGCGTGCCCCAGGTCGGCAGGCCGGAAATGAAGGCGCGCGTGCCGTCAATCGGATCAATGACCCAAACGCACTCCCGGTCGAGGCCGACATTCTCGTGTTCTTCGCCCAGAATGCCGTGATCGGGAAAATTCGCTTCAATCAGCGCCCGGATGGCGCTTTCAGCCGCCCGGTCGCCTTCCGTCACCGGATCGAACCCGCCGGCCAGCTTGTTGACGACGTCAATACCGGCGCGAAAACGCGGCAGCGTCTCGGCATTGGCAGCGTCAGCCAGTCGATCAAAAAAGGCGCGGTCGGGAAGCATCGGCAAACTCCAGCGAAATTCGGTTTCCGGCATCGGGTTTACCCCATGTCGGCCTGAAGTGCGAAACGGTTTTGCGTCTTCCCGCCATGCGAAAAGAAAAGGGATGCCGATGGGCAACAGCGCAACCCTGCCCGCAGCGATTGAGGTCTCCATATCCGGCAGAGACCGCATCTTTCCTGTTCAATAGCCCAAATTATAATCAATAAATTCGCCTGCCGCATTTAAATGCAAAAAATGCGTCAGCTGCCTTGACAGATATACCCTCGGGGCATAGCCTCGTCCTTGCAGTCGATGACTGCAGAATACCCTCCTTGGGTGTTTCCTCCCTAGACTTAGCCGCGCTCAACAGCGCGGTTTTTTTTGCCTTGAATGGGGAATTTCGCAGCTTATTCAGCAGCAAGCGACATGCTGTCGGAGAAGCTTTCGGTAAAGCCCGCCATGCGGCGCATGAAGGAGGCGATCATCGCCTCGACCACAGCAAAGTCGGCGCGCTTTTGAAGCGTCACCTCATCGATATAGAGCGAGCGGCTGATTTCGATCTGCAGCGCATGCAGACCGCGACGCGGACGCCCGTAATGCTCGGTAATAAAGCCACCGGCATAAGGCTTGTTGCGCAGCACCCGAAAGCCCGCATCTTCCATGAGGCTGACGGCGGCATCGGACAGTGCGGCCGACGCCGATGACCCGAAGCGGTCGCCGATAATAATATCAGGACGAATGGAGCTGCCGGGAATGCGAATGGTGCCCGGCATCGAATGGCAATCAATCAGCACTGCATAGCCGAAACGCGCATGCGTGCGGGCAATCAGGCGGCGAAGCGTCGAATGATACGGCCGGTAAATCTGCTCGACGCGCGACAGCGCCTCCTCGACCGGCAGACGGCCTTTGTAGATCTCGAGATTTTCCGCCACGATGCGCGGCACCGTACCCAGCCCGCCCATGACGCGCGGCGAGGAAATATTGGCATGGGGCGGCAAGGGGCCGTCAAACATGCGTGGATCAAGCTCGTAAGGCTCGCGGTTCACATCGAGATAGGCGCGCGGAAAATGGGCAACGAGAAGCGGCGCACCCAGCGACGGCGCACTGCCATAAAGCTCATCGACGAAATGATCTTCCGAGCGGCGAATGGAATGGGCATCAAGCCGCGACTGCGCGAGAAAATGTTCGGGATAGGCCCGTCCGCTATGCGGTGAATTGAAGACGAAGGGAATCGTCTGGAACTCCGGTTCACGCACCTCGAAGTCCGGTAAATGACCGGGCAGTCGTTCCATTGAACCCCTTTACCATGTGTTCAAATTGCAATCTGATTCATGTTGCCAGTTGAGCAACGGCAAGTCCATACTATCTATCGAGGGATGAACAAGGGTCGATGTGCGCGCCCTTCACAGCTTGTTTACCGGAGTGAAGATACTCTGGCGGCTGATCACCACATGTGGACATCATTTCAGCAACGGTCATTCTCATGAGTCAGAAAATTCTTCTCGCCGAAGACGATAACGATATGCGCCGCTTCCTCGTGAAAGCGCTTGAAAAGGCAGGATATCAGGTTTCGTCCTTCGACAATGGCGCCAGCGCCTATGATCGCCTTCGCGAGGAACCCTTCTCCCTTCTCCTGACCGACATCGTGATGCCGGAAATGGACGGCATTGAACTGGCGCGCCGCGCCACCGAACTCGACCCGGACCTCAAGGTCATGTTCATCACCGGCTTTGCCGCGGTCGCGCTCAACGCCGATTCGAAGGCACCGAAGGATGCGAAGGTTCTTTCCAAGCCTTTCCACCTCCGCGACCTTGTGGATGAAGTGAACAAACTCCTTGCTGCGTAAGGGTCTCGCGGCAGCATTGAAAAAAATCGGAAAAAGGCAGTTGACGCCACACCCGGTTTTGTGATGTATGCGCCGCATCGGATGGGCGTGTAGCTCAGCGGGAGAGCACTACGTTGACATCGTAGGGGTCACAGGTTCAATCCCTGTCACGCCCACCATCCTTTGAAGGCCTCGGCGGAAACGCTTGAGGCCTTCACCATTTTCAGCCTTCGATAGACGCGGCCGCCGCTCCTGGCGTCTTCAGCAGATGACTTGACCAACGCCCGATTGCTTGAGGCTTTCGGCCAGATCGCCTTCGGCGGCACGATCCGTCACCACCTGCGAAATATCGCGCCAATGGGCGTAGCGGGCCGGAAACAGGCGGCCATGCTTGGAATGGTCGGCCACGACGATGGTGCGCGCCGAACGCGCCACCATGGACTGATAAACCGTGCCGCATTCAATCAGCGCGTCGTTCGGCCCGTCGGGCCCGAGACCCGACGCCCCGATCAGTGCGAAATCGGCATAGAAATTCTGCAGGAAGCTCACCGTATGCGCGCCGACGGTCGCACCCTCGATGGCGTTGTAATCGCCCGGCAGCATCATGACGCGAATGGTCGGATTGAGTGCCAGAACCGTTGCCACGCCAAAGGCATGGGTAATGACGGTGATATCCTTCATCTCCACGGCAATGCGCCGCGCCACATGCACCGTGGTCGAGCCGGAGCCGATCATCAGCACCCGCGCGCCTTTGAGAAGCGGCACGGTGGCGCGGGCAATGCGCTCGCGCTCGGAAACGAACAGCGCATGGCGCTCGGTCACGGAGGGTTCGGACGACAAGGAGCGAACGGCACCGCCATAGGTGCGATTCAAAAGCCCCTGCTGCGTCATCTCGTCGAGATCGCGGCGGATCGTTTCGGTCGAAACATCAAGGCGGCGGGCGAGTTCAGCCACCCGCAGACTGGGCGACTGGTTGAGTTCGCTCAGGATTCGCTCCTGCCGCACTGATTTCGGCTTCTTCATCCCAATCCCTCCGCACTGTCTCAGGGGATTTTTCAAGGATTCGCCCGAGCGCCGCAAGCCCTGCTTTACGGCAGCAGGGCGATCAACTCATCCGTGTTCATCACATTGGCGTAAATCATGTGAAGGCGCTCGAGCTCGCTCACATGCAAATCCTGATGCCCGGCAGCACAGGCATCATCGAGAACGATCACATCAAAACTCTCGTCTGCCAGACTGCGCACCGTCGAAGACACGCATTGATCGGTGAAGATGCCGGTGCAAACCACATGGGTAATGCCCATATTCGCCAGCACCAGCCGCAGGTTCGTGCCCGTCAGCGCGCTATCGGTGGTTTTCGTCACGACGATTTCACCCGGCGCGGGCTGAAGTGCCGCAACAATCTGCGACGCCTCCTCATCCTTGGGCAGAAGAAGATTGTTCCAGCCGGGCTTTTTCTGGGAAAGCGAGCGGTCCCGCCCGTCCGGCGTCAGGCAAGCAATGCGGGCAAAGAGAACATCAAGCCCGCGCTCGCGAAACAGTGCCATCAGCCGCTGGTTATTGGGAATGACCAGCGAATGCATCCGCTCGTGAAACGGCGCCCAGGCGTGGTAGCGGTCCAGTTCCTCACCCGCAAGCGTCGCCGGATCGGGGCGTTCCAGATAGGTGTTCTGCACGTCGATGACGAGCAGCGCCACCTTGCCCTTTTCAAGAACCGGATCATCCGGTTCCGGTGCACCCTGATAGTAGAAGGACCGGCGGGCGGTTTTCCAGCTCATGAGCGCTCCTTAAGCCTGCTCGCGGCGGCGGCGAACGAGAATGCCGATCAACCCGCCTGTCAGAAGAAGGGCCGCTGCTGAAAGCGTGCTCATTGTGCCAAGGGCCGGAACCATGGGCGTATAGCCCGCCACCATCTTCGAGTAGAGCCACTTCGGAATGGTGGAATCGACCCCTGCCGTATAGAGCGACAGCGGAAAATTGCCCCAGGAGAGAAGGAAGGCGAACAGCGCGCCCGACCAGATGCCGGGCCAGAGGATGGGCAGCGTCACTTCGCGCAGGATGAACCAGCGGCTGGCACCCAGATCACGGGCTGCCTCTTCCAGCGTCGGATCAAAGCTATAGACCTGAATGGCGATGACCAGCGTCACCACGGGCACGATCCACACGAGATGGGCAACGACTGCCGTCTGCCAGCTGGGATTGATACCAAGCGCGTTGAACCACAACAGAAGGGCAAGGCCCAGCACCGGCTGCGGGAAGAACACCGGCAGCAGAATAGCCTTCTGGTAGAGGCGACGCCCCTTCCAGTCATAGCGGGCAAAGGCCAGCGCGCCGAAGAAGGCGAGGAACACCGAAACCAGCGTCACGATGAAGGCAATCAGCAGGGAATTCTGCACCAGCGTCTGGATTTCGAAGGATTCGAGCGTCTTGCCCCACCATTCCCCGGAAAACATTTTGACCGGAAAGGCGAAGTAGCGCCCCTTGGTCAGACCGGCCAAGGCGCCGCACAGGATGGGCAGGTAGATGGCCACGAGTACGAAAGCGGTCCAGATGCGAACGAAAAAGCGGGCGCGGATCTGACTACGGGTTTCCATGGTCCTTACCTCCGTCCGAGAATGCGGTCGAGATCGAGCTTTGACAGCACATAAAGGGCAAGCCCGCTGACGATCGCCACAAGAATGAGCGCCAGTGCCGAGCCGAGCGGCCAGTTCTGCGCATAGGTGAAGGCCACTTCGATATCCTGCGCGATGGTAATGATCGACTGTCCGCCAAGGATTTTGGATTCGGCCACGGCACCGGCCCCGAGAACGAAGGTCAGCAACATGCCGATCAGAATGCCGGGCATAGCCAGCGGCAGTTCCACCTCGCGCCAGATCATCAAGCGGCTGGCACCGAGATCACGCGCCGCATCGACCAGATCCCTCGGGATCATGGCAATGCCAAGCGACATCGGAAACAGCATGAAGGGCAGATAAACGTAGAGCATGCCGAAAAGAATGGCGCCCGGCGTATAAAGCACCTCCGGCCCGCCGGCAAAGCCCAGCCATTTCAAGGCTCCGTCCAGAACACCGTTCTTGATGAAGAAGAGCACCCAGCCGTAAAGCCGCACATTTTCTGAAACGAACAGCGGAAAGACGAAAAGCACGGAAACGAAGCCCGCCCACTTGCCGAACATGCGGTTCATGCCGTAGGCAATGGGATAGGCGATGACGGCCAGCAGCACGACCGTCAGGAAGGCGAAGATCAGCGACCAGACGAACGAGGTCCACACCGTATTCTGCGGATCGAAAATCGCCGCGAAGTTTTCCAGCGTGAAGCTGCGAAACACATCGAAGCTTTTGGGCGCGGCAAAGGCATAGGCGGCAACGGTAATCAGCGGTGCCAGAAAGCCGAGACCGAGAAGGATCAGAACCGGGCTCGCCGAGCGCAGGCCGGGCGAGATCGACATCGTCTCTGCCGTCTTGGCCGGTGGTGCGGCGGACGTATCAAGGGCAACCGCCATGTTCAGTCTCCCACAACGATGGCGTCAGCGGCATCCCAGCCGATGGTGACGGCATCGCCTGCCGACAGACCACCAGACGCCGTGCGCGAGGCTTCCACCAGAAAGATGCGCTCACCGGCATGAACCTGATACTGCATGCGCGAACCAAGCGAATATTCGTTGTAGATCACGCCTGAAATCGTGTTGTCGGCGGATGAACCAGCAGGCACGAAGCGCATGGTCTCCGGGCGAACGATGACGGTCGCCTTGCCGCTCACCCCGTCCGGCACACCGGAAACGGTCAGCACCGTGCCATCCGCTGTGGTCCAGCCGCCCACACGTTCCGTCACTTCGAAACTGTTCACCTCACCGAAGAATTCGGCGACGAAGCGGTTCACCGGCTTCGTATAGATTTCCTCGGGCGTCCCGATCTGGGCAATGCGACCACGGCTCATCACGCCCACGCGGTCCGACATCACCATCGCCTCTTCCAGCGAATGGGTAATGTAAACAAAGGTCTTGCCGCTTTCGCGGTGCAGGTCCTTCAGTTCCTTTTCGAGCGCCTTCTTCAGCTTGTAGTCGAGCGCCGAAAGCGGCTCGTCGAAGAAGAGAACGTCCGGGTCATAGGCAAAGGCGCGGGCGAGTGCCACACGCTGCTTTTCGCCGCCCGAACAGCGCATGACATTCTTGCCGTAATAGCTTTCCGGCAGGCGCACCATGCGCATCAGTTCCAGCGCCCGTTCCTTGCGCTCGGCGGGCGGCATCTTGCGCACCTTGAGAGGAAATTCGATGTTCTCGCCCACCGTCTTGTGCGGGAAAAGCGCCAGCGACTGAAAGACGAGACATGTCGGCCGCTGATCGGCCGGCACATCGTTGATGAGATTACCCCGGAGCGTGATGTACCCTTCGCTGGGCGATTCCATGCCCGCCAGCATCCGCAACAGCGTCGTCTTGCCGGAGCCGGATGGCCCGACAATCGAGACGAACTCGCCCTCCTTGAAGTCGACGTTGATGCCGTCGACGGCGGCGAATTCACCGAAAACCTTTTTCACGCCGACAAGCTGGAGAACAGGCTTCGTCGCGACGTGGCCTGCCCCTTCCGGGACAGGCGTGGCTTCGATGGCGGCAGCGGTAGCAAGGGTCATGTCACACTCCGGGAAATACAGAATTAGCCGCGCAGACGCTTGGCGGCCGTCATCAGTTCCAGAGCCTTGTCGTAATCCGGAACGATGTCGTATTCGGCCGAACGGGCCATTTCTTCCTCAAGGCTATCCCACTGGATGGCATCCAGCTCGTCCTTGGTGAAGAGATCGAAGCACTTCTTGTTGCCCATCTGCGCAACCGGGTTGAACGTGCCTTCGGCAAAGGCCACCGTATGCGCCACGTCCGGAGCCTGAACATATTTCAGGAAGTCGGTGGCGAGCGGCGACAGGTTCGGATTGTTGACCGTCGAGGTGATTTCGATCCACGAAATACCACCCTTGCCGTCAATCGGACCTTTAAGCGGCGTAATGGCGCGCAGGTTGAGATAGCCATCGGCACGCGCCGGAGATACGGAATAGGTGCCGCCGGTCATCTGGAAGTCGATTTCGCCCGAAACCAGCGCCTGGTTCATGGTGGCGATATCGCCGATCATCTTGGCGCCCTTGAACACCTTCTCGGCCGTTTCGGAGAACAGCTTGAACTCGTCTTCCGTGTGCGTCTTGAACGGGTTGATGCCCGCAATCATGAAGATGTTGAAGACGTTCCAGTCATCCGATTCCTGGATGCCGTACTTGCCGGCAAGCGATGCGTCGTTGAACAGGTTCCAGCCCTGCTCTTCTGCCGTGGCGCGGCTGATCTTGTCGGTGTTCACAACAAAGGAATAAGGCCCGAAACGCTGCGCCATGCCCAGCAGGTCCTTGCCGTCATCGCTCATGGCCCAGCGATAGGGAGCCTTGAATTCCGGCAGCATGGTATCGAAGAAGGGCTCGAACTCGTCCTTCGGCAGCGGCTTGATGAGACCCGCCGGGGCCATGATCTTGCGCGCCCACGGATTGTTGACGTTGATGAGGTCCCAGATCTTCGTTTCGCCGGCACGCAGGCGGTTGATCATGGTCGGGTCGTTGGTCAGCGATTCCGCCTTGACGGTCGCACCCTTGTCGGCGCGGAACGGGTCAAGCACCTGCGCGGAGTTGTAACCCTCCCAGCACAGGATGTTCAGCTCCTTGTCGCGACCGGCGGCCAGCGCGCGCCCTGCCGAACCCAGCGGACCAGCCAGCGCCGCCGCACCCATGACCTGCATGAAATTACGTCTGGAAATATTCATCGTCGTGGTTCCCCTTCTTTGAGCCGTTCTCGACTTCATGTTGGAAGTGTGTCGCAAAAATGTGTGGTTTACAACATTTATTTTCTGCGTCATTCTCATCGACGAAAATCACAGCCACTGTGATGGACACTGCACGGATCATGCATCCTAACTACAGGAAAACCAAAAGCTTTTAACCTGAGACGCCAAATGGCGAACAATTGGGCGAAGGCCGCCGGACTTGCAGGCAGATGCTGCAAATTTCATCAACACCACAACAGAAATGAGCGAAAAATGTTGAAGTCGCTACAGGGGAAGACAGTCATCGTAACCGGCGCCAGCCGCGGCATCGGCAAGGGCATTGCCAAACGCTTCGGCGAGGCGGGGCTGAATGTTCTGGTCGTATCGCGCAGCCAGGCCGACGCGGATGCCGTCGCCGCCACGATTGGCGCCAATGCCTCGGGCTTTGCCGCTGATGTTTCGACCGCCGAAGGCTGCGAAGCCATGGTCAAGGCCGCCGTCGAGCGCTTTGGTGGCGTTGATATTCTCTGCGCCAATGCCGGCATCTTCCCGGCCGCCAAGCTCGGCGAAATGACGCCTGCCGATTTCGACCATGTCATCTCCACCAACCTGAAGAGCACCTTCCTGTCGGTGTCCGCCGTCCTGCCGGAAATGACCAAGAAAGGTGCGGGCCGCATCATCATTACCTCGTCGATCACCGGCCCCATCACCGGCTATCCCGGCTGGTCGCACTATGGCGCTTCGAAGGCCGGCCAGCTTGGCTTCATGCGCACCGCCGCCATCGAACTGGCCCCGAAGAACATTACCGTCAATGCCGTGATGCCCGGTAACATCATGACCGAGGGTCTGGAAGGGAACGGCCCGGAATACATCGCCGCCATGGAAGCGTCCGTACCGCTTCGCCGCCTCGGCACGCCGGAAGACATTGCCAACGCCGCCCTGTTCTTCGCCTCGGAAGAAGCCGCCTACATCACCGGCCAGAGCATCGTGGTCGACGGCGGCCAGATCCTGCCCGAGTCTCTCGCTGCCCTTGAGGCCATGTAAAATCAGGAAAAAATGGCCCGAATTCTCAATCTGGCACAGCCGGAAAGGGTATTCGGGCCATAAACCATCTTGAATATGACAGTGCATTGACGGAGCCTTGGCCGGACGGAAACAGTTCGGGAGACCGTTATGGGCGACAAGATCAAGAAAACCTACAAGGCGCTGCTCAAGGGCGCGCAATCGGGCCTTTCAGACGATGCCCTTTATAACTTCATCTGCGATGAATATCCGAAAGCGACCAGCAAGCGCATCGTCAAGGCCTCGCTTCTGGCGCTCTCCGATCCGCATGTGAAAGACGAAAACGTTCTGAACGCCATATATGCGCTCGCCATCAAGCATCGCCTTGATCCGGCAAGCCCGGAGGATGGGGAAGACGAACCGCAGACCTTCACCAAGGCACCACGCGCCGACGCGCTGGAAAGCGACGTCGACAGCCAATTGCTGGATGCGACGGGCGACGCCTGACACCGATCCGGCAAGCTGCGTCAGCGATGGCCGAGAATGGCCGAAAGCGCCTCGACGAAATAATCCGCATCCCCCTTGGAGAAGCAGAGCGGCGGGCGAATCTTGAGCGTCGCGCCATACTTGCCCGCGGCGCCGATCAGAATGCCCTTCTTCTTCATTTCGTTGATGACATGGGTGGCGAGCGCCGTATCTGGCGCGCCATCCTCGAGGCTGACGAAATCAAGACCGATGAAAAGACCGGCTCCGCGCACCTCGCCAATGGCCGCATGACGGGCCTTCAACTCGCGCAACTGACCCGCGAAGTAGCCCCCCACAGAACCGGCATTTTCCGCCAGCCCTTCATCGGCAATCACATCCAGTACGGCCAGACCGGCTGCCGCCGCCACCGGATTGCCACCGAACGTGTTGAAATAGCCCGTTTCCTCGCAAAACCGCGTCAGATAGTCAGGCCGCGTCACGACACCGCCCATGGGAAACCCATTGCCCATCGGCTTGCCCATGGTGACGATATCCGGCACCAGATTATGGCGCGCAAAGCCCCACATGCCGCCGGTGCGACCAAAACCCGGCTGCACTTCATCCGCGATGAAAAGACCGCCAGCGGCGCGAACCGCCTCAATGGCGGGCGCGAGGAAGCCGGCGGGATCGGCATAAATGCCATCGCTTGAAAAAATGGAATCGACAATCAGCGCCGCAACACCAACGCCACTGGCCTCAAGGTCATCAATGGCCGTGCGCACATGCGCGGCGAAGGTCCCCGCCACGTCAGCCTGATCATCCCCGGCAGGGGCCGGAACCGTACGCACGAAGGCAGCGGGCTTACGCTTTTTAAGCGCCGAGGGCGAAATTTCCGTTACCAGCGCCGTATTGCCATGATAGGCCGTCTCGGTGACGATAAAGCCCTCAGCCCCGGTCGCGATGCGGGCAATGCGCATGGCCAGATCATTGCTCTCGCTGCCGGTGCAGGTCATCGCCAGATTGGAAAGCTCTGCCGGAAAGGTTTGCAGCAACCGTTCCGAATAGGTCTCCACCATGCGGTTGAGGTAGCGGGTGTGGATGTTGATCACGCC
Organism: Pseudomonadota bacterium; assembly: GCA_020161665.1. Taxonomy (GTDB): domain Bacteria; phylum Pseudomonadota; class Alphaproteobacteria; order Rhizobiales; family Rhizobiaceae; genus Ectorhizobium. The sequence continues at coordinate 78,299 of JAIUPA010000006.1, forward strand.
CGCCTGCTTGGCAATCGCCGCCACAACACGCGGATGACAATGCCCGACCGAAGGAACATTGTTGTAAACGTCGAGGTAGCGCGTGCCGTCCGCGCCATACATGTAAGCGCCCTCGGCCCGCACCATTTCAATGGGCTGCTCATAGAAGAGAACCGACGAAGCGCCGAAGGTCGCAGAACGGCGTTTGACGCGCTCGGCCAGTTCTTCCGGAAAGCCTTCCGTGCGGGTGGCATCGAAGCGGTTGAGGGCAAGAATTTCTTTGGTCGGCGCGGATGTCATGATGCCCTCCTCAGAGCGACGCGAGGAAGCGTTCGGCAAGCGCCACGGTGCCGTCGGTATAGGCGGTGCCCATGGATTGCGCCGTCGGCGTTTCGGCATGCGAAGCGATCCAAGCCGTCAACTGCATGCGGCGCAGCATGACAAGCATGGGAAGCGCCGCAACCTGTTCCAGCGGCAGCGGTGAAACCTTGGCATAGCCGTCCAGCCACGCGGTCATCAGGTCCGGCAGATAAGGCTCATGCTCGATGAAGCTGACGGCGGCGGCAAAGTCATAGGCAAACCACGACATCCCGCAGTCATCGAAGTCGATCACACCCAGCCGGTCGCCATCGACCAGCAGATTGGCGGCGCGCATGTCGCAATGAACGAGGCCGAAGCGGTCCTCGCCGTAGCCATAGTCAGCCGCCATCTTTTCCAGCACCGCATGGGTGCGCTCTAGAACGGCCTTGCCTTCAGCCGTCAGACCCAGCGCCTCGCGCCAGTCGCCCCACCAGGCCGAAGCCCCGAGAATATGTTCGAAGTCCCACACTTTGCGGGCAAAGTTCTGTGGCTTCTGCCAGGCGCGGCTATGGGCATGCAGGCGGGCATTGACCTCACCCAACACGCCATACCACTTCACCAGATCACTTTCGGCATCCGGCTCCTTGCCGGACATGAACTCGAAAGCCACGGCATAGCGCGTTGTCTCGCCATCGAAGAAGGATTGCAGAAGCTTGCCGTCCCGGGCCGGATAGGCCTCCGGCGTCACGACAATACCGTCCTTGCGCAGCGCCGTCACCCAGGCCAGTTCGGACAGGATTTCCGTTTCGCTGTGATAATCGGGCCGATGCACGCGCACGATCATGTTTCGCCCGGCCGGGTCGAGAACCCTAAACGTCGCATTTTCTGAAATGGTCAGAAGCTTCAAATCCGCCTGCGGGCTGACACCCCAGACCGGAAGAATGGACGAAAGACCATCGGCAAGGCGGGCGAGAAACTGATCGTCATAGAGCATGCGGCCATTCCAGAATGTACGAAGACGGGACATCAACACCCCGTGCCCCATCTGATAACAGATGAGATCACCAGTGCAACCGTGGTAATTCCAACATGAATATGTGGCGTTTGCAACATAAATATGCGAAATCCCGCATGCGAAAGGCGGGGACACCGCACAGTGCCCCCGCCCTTGATGATCGCATCGGTAAGGATGCTATGAAATCAGGATGCCTTGTCCTGCTGGATCAGCTTGCGGATCTTGGCAACCGCCGAATCGGCCGCCTCGCCATAGGCGATTGATCCCATGAACTCACCCTTGGAATTGATGAGCAGCACCGATGCGGTGTGGTCCATCGTGTAGTCGCCATCCTGTGTCGGCACCTTGGCGGCATAGATGCGCCACGCTTTCATCAGCTTGCGCATCTCGGCGGGATCACCCGTAATGCCGGTGATCCGGTTGGTGAAGGCAATCGCGTAATTATGCATCAGCTCCGGCGAATCCCGCTCGGGGTCAACGGAAAAGAAGAAGGCTTTCAGCACCTTGCCTTCCTCCCCAAGCGTATCGAACCAGCCGGACATTTCATAAAGCGTGGTGGGGCACACCTCCGGGCAGCGCGTGAAGCCGAAATAGAGAAGCCCCGGCTGGCCGAGAAGCGCCTTTTCGGTGATCGGCTGACCCAGATCGTCGGTCAGCGTGAACGGCGCTCCCAACCCCTGCGCCACCATGGCGGGCTTGGTCGCCCACATCCAGGTCAGCCCGCCCGCCACAAGGGCCAGTATGAGGCCGAGCGCAACGATCACCAGCTTGGTGGGGCTTTTGTGGGCTGCCATGGGTACTGTCCTTTCCTGTTTTTGCGTGAAACCGGCGCGACAAGCGCCGGTTTCCGTCCGTGATCCGTGAAATGCTCAAGCGCCCTGCTTCTTGCGCGCGGCGGAAAAGGAGTAAGGGCCATCATCCGCCGGACCCATGCCGGAGGCGATGAGGTCCAGCGCATCCTGATCCTTGATGGTGATGACTTCCGGCGAACGGAAGTCGATCAACCCGCCACGCTTCAGCCCGTTCAGGCAACGGCTGACCGTCTCCAGCGTCAGTCCCAGCCAGTCGGCCAGATCGTTGCGTGTGAGGTAAAGCGTGAAGGTGGCGTGCGGCCGCCGCACCGTCTGGCGCGAACGGGCAAACTGTCCGGAAAGATCGATCAGCGCTGACGCCACGCGCTCGCCCGCCCGCTTGCGACCGAGAAGAGCCGCATGGGAAAGCGACCGCTGCAGCATGACCTGAATCTGGGCATCATGCGTGGACTGTAGATCCTCCGGCTCGATCTGGCTTTCTTCCAGCCGCGTATAGGTCAAAGCCACCGCCGCGCACTGGAACTGGCGCATGATCACCGGGCTGATCAACCGCTCCGGCCCGAGAATATCGAAAATCTGCCGCCGTCCTTCTCCGATCAGGCGGTAAAGCGCAATGCAGCCTTCGGTGATGCGAAAGACGGACTGCGACTGGTCGGCGCGAAAGGGAAGCTGGGCGCGTGGTTCCAAGAGGCTGTGACGGGGCGGCATCTTGCCACGAACGGGCAAGACGGGCGGGAATGCGATGGCGGGCGATACGTTTCCCGCAGAAGAGATATTGTACATGGAATGGTTCCGGCCTGATGCCGGGGCCTGCCGCTCAACTGGGGCAGATCACATCCGGCATATGCTGAAAGGTCTGCACGGGTGATCCGCGCAGGGGTTCAGGCAATGAGACCGGAAACGGGTGGCGCGCGCGGCGCGGCATTCGGCGGGAAAAGCTGACGATGAAACGCTTCGTCCCTGACGGGAACGAACGCATCGATTGGCATGGCGATACGCTCGCCAGCGGTCACGGGCGGCGGCGGCAGCATGATGCTCGCGGTCAAACGGCAGGCATCGCAGCCTGAACCGTGATCGTGCGAATCATCCCCCGATGTGGGCAGGCAGAGCGTCGGCACCGTGCCATCGGGCAGCGTGTACTGCGCGATTTCGCTGGCCGGAATACCGGAAGGCATGGCACTGCCGATCACGGGCGGCTTGTGGGCAAACCCGACGCACAGCAAGGCCACCGCGCACAATATGCGCAGCGCACTGGCAAAGTTTCGCGTCATTCTTGCCATTCACCACCCTCTCTTGCGGTCAGTGATAGCGTTGTTGGATGCCCCGCACAATGCGGCTTTGTGCCACCGGCGCGACGATCACTCAGAAGGGGAAATACTCCGGGTAAACTTCGTAAAGGGCGGGCAGCATGGCGAGGAAAAACATGATGGAGGCAAAAACGATGGTGGCGCCCCACATGACAACCAGTTGTTTTGTGCGTGGATGCATGGGTGATCCTTAAAGCCTTATTTTTACCTGTAATGCCGCTGCCCGTTTCCCGTTCCGAAAAACGAAGCAGTCCGGTCAATATAGAAACGGAATTGCCATCTGTCGCCCCCTTGCGGCCGCGACAAGTGATCGTAGGGCTTAAATTGCGGCAATTGACGGACGAATCCGTCGACAATTCGCCGTGATAGCGCGACCGAAAGAGCTTTAGACGCCTGCGTGGCGAACCTGCTCCAGATGCAGCACCCGCGGCGCGAACGTCTCGAGGAAGACCTGAGACCGGCCGATATAGATCAGGCCACAATCGGCCAGATCCTCGACAACACCGGCCAGACGCACCTGCGTTTCCGCTTCCAGTCCCTCCAGAACATCGTCAAAGACGATGAAATCAGGCTTCTGCAGAAGGCAGTTGGCAAAGCGAAGCTTCATCTGGTCGTCGAAGTCCAGCACCTTGTCCCACCGGGCCGTCGTGTCGAGAATGGGCTTCAGGCGTGCAAGGCCGGCCCGCTCAAGCGCTGAAACCAGTTCCTCCTTCGAGAACAGTTCCGGCGACAGCGGATAGGTCAGCACCTCCTGCAGCGCTGCATTGGCGATGTAGCCGTTCGGCGACATGAACATCACCGTATCCGCCTGCGGCAGACCGATCTCGCCCTTGCCCCACGGCCAGTGCCCCGCCATGGCATTGAACAGCAGGTGACGGTTCGAGCCCGGATCGCCATTGATCATCACCCGCTCGCCGCGCGCAATCACAACGCCCTGCTCCTGCATACGGACGCCGGTTTCGAAATGCTCCGCCCCCGCCTTCAGGCACATGACCAGCCCGTCGAAGCTGATCGTTTCATCCTCGCGCCGCGCATAGTCGATGGTCATGCCGGACACTTTCTTGGCATCCATCTCCTGCAACGCATGGCGAAACGTTGAAACGCGGCCCAGCATGGCGCGCCAGTCGGCAATCTGGCCAAAATTGATGACATACCAGCGCAGCGCCAGATTGACCTGGTTGAACGCCCCCACGGCCATCATCAGGCCGCCGAAGGTCAGGCCGCCGGTAAAATAGACCGGCGCGGCGATGATGATCGGCGCCACCTGCGACAGCCAGCCGAAACCCGCCGAAACCCATGTGAGATTGGTGTGGGCGGTCGCCAGTTGGCGGATCACCGAAAGCACCGAGCGAACACCGCGCAAGATGCGCCGACGTTCCCGTTCCTCGCCGCGCGCCAGATTGATCGGCGCAAGGTTTTCGCTGGTACGCATCAACAGGAAGCGCAGTTCCGCCTCCCGCGAATAACGCTCGGCATTGAGCCCCACCAGACGGCGTCCGACGACCCGCGACAAAAGCGAGGCAATGGCCGCATAAAGGAAGGACGCCCACACCATGTAGCCCGGAATGGCGATGCGCTGGTCCCCAAGGGTAATGGCGAAATCGGTCGAGAGATTCCACAAGACGCCGATGAAGCTGGCCAGAATGATGCTCGACTGCACCAGCCCGATGCTGAGCGAGGTCGTCAGTTCGGAAAGGTTGCGCGCATCTTCATGCAGGCGCTGGTCAGGGTTGACGCCGATGACCCCGGAGGTGGTCAGCTTGAGCGCCCGCCGCCCCTTGAGCCACTCATTGACCAGATCGTTGGTGAGGCCCTCGCGCATCGAAAGCGCGGCCATCTGGTTCAGCCACGTCTGGCACACATTGAGCAGGAGAAGCGATCCGGCAATGACCAGAAAGATCTGCAATTGCCGCAGGAATTCCGCCACATCACGCCGTTCGATGGCATTGTAGAAGGGCACGTTCCATTCGTTGAGGACAATTTGCGCATAGGCGGTCAAGAGAATGATGGCCAGAAGCGCAATACATTGCATCACTACGCGTCCGCGCACTTCCGATTGCCAGAAGGCGTTTGCCATGATGCGGAGCTGACCGCGCAACGACAGCTCGAAGCTGACGCCGACATCCTGCGCTTGACTACGCCCTTCGCCGTTCTCCTCGACCGTCATGCATCCTCCACATCCGCGCTTCGCTTCTTTTGCTTGGGAGGCAAATCAGCGCGAAGCATATTTTCGAACGGTTTAGCATGGCACCGCCCTACAGGACAGGGACCACGGACCATGCGGCGGGACACATTGCCGCGCATGATTGTATTCGTTGATCGTTATGCGTAAAAAGGCGGTCAGAATGTGGAGGCAACGGGTGAGACACAAAAGGGAAATGGCCAATCGCTTGACACGCCTCCTGTGCGTGCTGGCCTTGCTGTTTCTGGGTTTCGCCCACAAGCCGCCGCAGATCATTGGCGATTTGACGGTAGCGGAAGCCGCCGCCTACCTCCTGCCCGATGGCACCTTTCCCCAGATCTGCGACGAATCCGGTGACCTCGCGGCCCAGAAGGGCGGGCACGGTCCCCTTCATACGGCCAGCCATTGCGAAGCCTGCCTGATTTCCGCAAGCTCCCTTCTTTCCCCGCCGCCCGGCGTATCCCCGCCGGTCCTTCGTGAAGCCGAACGTCTTCTCCCGCTTGGCTTGACCCCGAATGGCTTGACCGCCTTCCGCCTGACGGCAGCACCGCGCGGACCACCCGCCTTTTCCCTCGCATGACGTGAAATGATGCGCATCCGAAGGGCGCGCATATTTTGAAGAAACGCCGATTGAGCAGGAGCGCACGGATGCGCCCGCCAAAACCGGCACTCTGCTTGAGGAAATACACATGAATAACGCCCTGAAGCGCGGCCTGGCCGCAGCCCTGATCACGATCGCTGGCATGAGCGTCGCCCTCGCCCATGGCTTCACACTTGGCGAACTGAAGATCGACCATCCGTGGGCCAAGCCCACCATCACCGGCGCCAAGGTCGGCGGCGGCTTCATGAAAATCACCAATGAAGGCAAGACGGATGACCGTCTCCTCGCCGTCATGGTCACCCCGGAGATTGCCGGAACCGTCCAGCTTCACGAGATGAAGATGGAAAACGACGTGATGAAGATGCGCGAAGTCGAAGGTGGCATTGCCGTTCCCGCCGGTCAGACCGTGGAACTGAAGCCGGGCGCCCTGCACGTCATGTTCATGGAAATCCCGAAGCCGCTCGTCGATGGCGACAAGTTCAAGGCCACACTGAAGTTTGAAAAGGCTGGCACGGTTGATGTCGAGTTCATGGTCCAGAAGCCGAAGGAAGGCGACATGGGCCACATGAACATGGGCAATGGCAACATGGGAAATATGGGCAACATGGGTAACGGCAATATGGGCAACATGTCCGGCCAGAAGCCCTGATCTGAAGCAGCGGTCCGGCGCGACCCATGCCGCCGGACCGCACTCAGCCCCGTCCAAGGATATGCCCATGAAAAAGCTGATCGCAGCGCTCGTTTTCCTCGCCCCGGCCGCCATCGCTCATGCGGATGGCGATGCCGCCAAGGGTGCACTCGTTTTCAAGAAGAACTGTTTCGCCTGCCACAACGCAACCGAACCGAAGAACAAGGTCGGCCCGTTCCTGGGCACCGTGATCGGTCGTCCGGTCGCCACCTATGAAGGCTTCAAATACTCCAAGGCCATGACCGAATTCGGTGCCGACGGCAAGGTTTGGGATGAAGCCCTGCTGGCGACCTACCTTCCGAAACCGAAGGATCTGGTCAAAGGCACGACGATGGCGTTTGTCGGCCTCAAGACGCCGGAGGAGATTGCCGACCTCATCGCCTATCTCAAGGCACCGCAGTAAGGCGCTAGCCGCGAAAGGTCTCAAGTTTCCGGCAGCTTTGCCGTCGCCTTTCTCGCCCGGCTGGTCCGGGCGGCGAACTTGCCCTTCGTGCGGAAGCGCTTCAAGGCTGCCGGGGCCGTCGCGGTTCTCCATCCGCGACGGCTACAAGGCCGAAGTGCTCGATTTTTCCAGAATTAAGTCAACGGCTTGGATATTGCCGATTGGGACTTGCTTTATTGACAAGCATTGCCCAAGATTGCGGCAATTACTCCCGCCGCTATTCCGGTCACGAGCGCTCAGGCACGAGGCAGCATGTCGATCAAAGCCAGCATCTATCATCTGACCCACTATAAATACGACAACCCGATCCGCCTCGGGCCGCAAATCATAAGACTGAAACCGGCCTCCCATTCCAAAACCAAGGTTTTGTCCCATTCGCTGAAAGTGACCCCGGCGAATCATTTCGTAAATCTTCAGCAGGACCCTTATGGCAACTATCTCGCCCGCTTCGTTTTTCCCGACCCCGTCGAGGAGCTGAAGATCGAGGTCGACCTCATTGCCGACATGACGGTCTACAATCCGTTCGACTTCTTTGTGGAAGAAGAAGCCACGAAATGGCCCTTCGACTATCCGGAAACGCTGGCCGAAGACCTCTCGATCTATCTCCGTGAGGAACCTTCCAGCCCGGCCTTCGAAGCCTTCATGAAGACCGTTGACAAGACGCCGGGCCAGACCACGGTGGATATGGTCGTCGGCCTCAACGCCCGTCTGCAACAGGAAATCAGCTACGTCATCCGCATGGAACCGGGCGTCCAGACGCCGGAGGAAACGCTGACCATTGGCAAGGGTTCCTGTCGCGATACGAGTTGGCTGCTGGTCAACATTTTGCGCCGCCTCGGCTTGGCCGCCCGTTTCGTCTCCGGCTATCTGATCCAGCTTGCACCGGACCTGAAGGCGCTTGATGGCCCCTCCGGCACCGAAGTGGACTTCACCGACCTGCATGCCTGGGCGGAAGTCTATCTGCCGGGCGCTGGCTGGGTGGGCCTTGACCCGACCTCCGGCCTTTTGACCGGCGAAAGCCACATCCCGCTGGCCGCAACCCCGCATTACCGCAATGCCGCGCCGATTTCCGGCGGCTATTACGGCGAAGCCAAGACCAGCTTCGACTTCGACATGCAGGTGGATCGCGTTGCTGAGCATCCGCGCATCACCAAGCCCTTCTCGGATGAATCCTGGGAGGCGCTCGATGCGCTGGGCGAAGACGTGGACCGCGTGCTTCGCGAAGAAGACGTGCGGCTCACCATGGGCGGCGAACCGACCTTCGTCTCGATCGACGATTTCCAGTCTGCCGAATGGAACACCGACGCCGTAGGCCCCACCAAACGCGACCGCGCCGACGTGCTGATCCGTCGCCTGCGGGAAAAATTCGCCCCCGGCGGCTTCCTGCATTATGGTCAGGGCAAATGGTATCCGGGCGAAAGCCTGCCGCGCTGGACCTTCTCGCTCTACTGGCGCAAGGACGGCATGCCGATCTGGAACAATCCGGACCTCATCGCCAAGGAAGCGACGACCTACGCCGTCAACGAAGCCGATGCCGGTCGACTGCTGACAGCCATTGCCGAAGAACTCGACATCCCGACTAATTACGTGGTTCCGGCCTTCGAGGACCCGGCCGAATGGCTGCTGAAGGAAGCCCAGCTTCCCGAAAATGTCGATCCGTCCAATTCCAAGCTGGAGAACCCGGAAGAGCGCGCCCGTATCTCCCGCGTTTTCGAACGGGGTCTGACGCGCCCGACGGGTTACGTGCTGCCGGTTCAGGCGTGGAATTCGCGTGCCAGCGGTCGCCGCTGGTTCTCCGAACAGTGGACGCTGCGCCGTGGCCGTCTGTTCCTGACGCCCGGCGACAGCCCGGTCGGTTATCGCCTGCCGCTCAATTCGCTGCGTTGGCTTTCGCCCGCGCAATACCCCTATATCAACCCGATGGACCCGACCATCGAGCGCCCGCCGCTGCCGGATTTCCGCAACGATCATGGCCGCACGCAGCAGGCTTTCAACTTCCAGCCCTTTGACGGCGACGGTCAGCCGGTCCAGCGCTCCACCGATCTTGAAATCGGCGGATGGGTGCGCACGGCCCTGTCGGTTGAAGTCAAGGATGGCCGTCTTTGCGTCTTCATGCCGCCCACCACATCGGTCGAGGATTATCTGGACCTGATCGCGTCGGCTGAACGCGCCGCCGAAGCGCTGAACCTGCCGATCCACATCGAGGGCTACGCGCCGCCGCATGACGAGCGCATCAATGTCATCCGCGTGGCACCCGATCCGGGCGTCATCGAGGTCAACATTCATCCGGCGTCAAACTGGCGCGATTGCGTCAACACGACCGCCATCATTTATGAGGAAGCGCGTCAGTCGCGCCTTGGCACCGACAAGTTCATGATCGACGGTCGCCACACCGGCACCGGCGGTGGCAACCACGTCGTGGTCGGCGGTGCCAACCCGAATGACAGCCCGTTCCTGCGCCGCCCCGATCTGTTGAAGAGCCTCGTGCTGCACTGGCAGCGCCACCCCTCGCTCTCCTATCTGTTCTCGGGCATGTTCATCGGCCCGACCAGTCAGGCACCACGCATCGATGAGGCGCGCCACGACAGCCTCTACGAGTTGGAAATCGCACTCGCCCAGATCCCGCATCCCGAGTCCGGCTTCCTGCCCCCGCTTCCCTGGCTGGTGGACCGCCTGTTCCGTAATCTTTTGATCGACGTGACGGGCAATACGCACCGTTCGGAAATCTGCATCGACAAGCTGTTCTCGCCGGATGGCCCGACCGGCCGCCTTGGCCTTGTGGAATTCCGCGGCTTTGAAATGCCGCCGAATGCCCGCATGTCGCTCGCCCAGCAGCTTCTGGTGCGCGCCCTCATCGCGCGTTTCTGGAAGAACCCGGTCACCGGCAACTTCGTACGCTGGGGCACGGCGCTGCATGACCGCTTCATGCTGCCGCATTATGTCTGGGCCGATTTCCTCGATGTCCTGGCCGACCTGCGCGACCACGGCTTCAACTTCCGCCCCGAATGGTTTGCCGCCCAGCTTGAATTCCGCTTCCCCTTCTGCGGTGAAGTGGAGTACGACAATTCCCGTCTTGAACTGCGTCAGGCACTGGAGCCCTGGCATGTGATGGGCGAGGAAGGGGCGATCGGCGGCACGGTCCGTTACGTGGATTCCTCCGTCGAGCGCCTGCAGGTCAAGCTTGAGACGGCCAACCCCACCCGTTATCGCGTGGCCTGCAACGGTCGCGCGATTCCGCTCACCCCCACGCCGATTTCCGGTATTTCCGTTGCCGGTGTACGCTATAAGGCATGGCAACCGGCCTCCGGCCTGCACCCGGTTCTGCCGGTCAACACGCCGCTGACCTTTGATATTTATGACACATGGTCGAACCGTTCCATCGGCGGCTGCATCTATCACGTTGCGCATCCGGGAGGCCGCAATTATGAGACCTTCCCGGTCAACGGCAACGAGGCGGAAGCCCGTCGACTGGCCCGTTTTGAGCCTTGGGGACACACCGGCGGCGGCTATATGCTGCATCCGGAGCGCGTTTCCGAGGAATTCCCGCTGACGCTGGACCTGAGACGACCGCAAGGAATTTGAGAAACCGATGGTCAAAACCCCGACCACCGAAAAGAAAACCGAATCGAAAGCTGCTACGCCGGATGCAAATCCGGCGTTCAGTTATCGCGCCCTGCCGGGCATTGCCGACGAGATGGTCGATACGGCAGGCAATATCCGCCCTGTCTGGCAGCCGATGCTGTCCGCCCTTCAGCGCATGTCGGCGCAGGAGCGTCATGAGCGCTTTGCCCGTGCGGATCGTTATCTGCGCGATGCGGGCGTGTTTTATCGTGCCTATGGCGCGGAAGGGGGGGCTGAACGCCCCTGGCCCATCAGCCACGTGCCGGTCATTATCGGTGAGCGCGAATGGGCCGACGTTTCAGCCGGACTGGTGCAGCGCGCCGAACTTCTCGAAGCCATCGTTGCCGATATTTATGGCGAGAACATGCTGGTGCGCGAAGGCTATCTGCCGCCCGCGCTCATCGCCTCCAACCCCGAATTTTTGCGCCCGCTGGTTGGCGTCAAGCCTGTGGGTGGCCACTATCTGCATTTCTGTTCGTTTGAAATCGGTCGTGGACCGGATGGAAACTGGTGGGTTCTGGCCGACCGCACGCAGGCCCCTTCAGGCGCCGGTTTCGCACTGGAAAACCGCGTGGCAACTGCGCGCGCCTTCTCCGACATCTACGCCGAAAGCCATGTGCAGCGCCTCGCCTCCTTCTTCGGCGCGTTTCGCAATGCGCTTCAGGGCCGAAAGCAGGGCAATGATGACCGAATTGCCGTTCTAACCCCCGGCCCCGCCAACGAAACCTATTTCGAACATGCCTATATCGCCCGTTACCTCGGCTTCATGCTGCTGGAGGGCGAAGATCTGGCGGTCGTCAACAACCGCGTCATGGTGCGCACCGTGTCCGGCCTCAAGCCGATCAGCGTTTTGTGGCGACGTCTGGATGCCTCCTACAGCGACCCGCTCGAACTGAACCAGAACTCGCATATCGGCACGCCGGGCCTGACGCAGGCAATCCGCGCCGGCAATGTGACCATGGTCAACGCGCTCGGTTCCGGCATTCTGGAAACCCGCGCCCTGCTCGCTTTCCTGCCGCGCCTGTCGCAAAAACTGTTCGGTGAGGACCTGAAACTGCCGTCAATCGCCACGTGGTGGTGCGGTCAGGAAGCCGAACGCAAACATGTGGCGAGCAATATCGACCGCATGATCATTGGCCCGGCCTATTCATGTCTGCCGTTCTTTGATGATCGCGGCCAGTCGGTTCTGGGCTCGACACTGCGGCGTAACACGCGCGATCCGATGGCCGACTGGCTGGCGGTGGATGGTGCGCGCCTCGTGGGTCAGGAAGCGGTGACGCTGTCGTCGACCCCCGCCTTCATCGATGGCAAGCTGACGCCGCGCCCCATGTCGCTGCGTGTCTTTGCCGCCCGCACCCGCGATGGCTGGCAGATCATGCCAGGCGGCTTTGCCCGCATCGGCACCGGGGCCAACGTCTCGGCACTCGCCATGCAGGCCGGCGGCATGGCCGCCGATGTGTGGATCGTCAGCGACAAGCCGGTGGAAGCAACCACGCTTCTGCCCGCCGAACAGAGCTTTACCCGCAACCTGCCGGGCGCGCTGCCAAGCCGCGCTGCCGACAACCTGTTCTGGCTGGGCCGCTATATCGAGCGGGCCGAAGGGGCTTTGCGCATTCTGCGCGCCTGGCACGCCCGCTTTGCCGAAAATGCCGATCCGAGCCAGCCGCTTCTGGCCTATGTCTCGGATTATCTGAAGGCGGTGGATGTGGACTCCAAGGCCGGTGTGCCCGAAAGCATGCTGCGCAACATCGATAGCGCCGTCTATTCCGCCTCGAACATTCGCGACCGCTTCTCGCCCGATGGCTGGCTGGCGCTCAACGATCTGGCCAAGACCGCCCGCCGCTTCCACGAGCGCGTTCAGCCGGGAGATGACGCCTCGCACGCCATGACCATCCTGCTGCGCAAACTCGCAGGCTTTGCCGGTCTCGTGCATGAAAACATGTATCGCTTCACCGGCTGGCGCTTCTTGAGCATCGGCCGCCTGCTGGAGCGCGGCCTGCACATGACGCGCCTCTTGGGCCACATGTCGCGCGAAACCGCACCGGATGGCGCCCTCGACATGCTGCTTGAAATCGGCGATAGCGTCATGACGCATCGCCGCCGCTATAATGTTGCAACGGCCCGCCTGACCGTCACCGACCTTCTGGCGCTTGATCCGCTCAACCCGCGCTCGATCCTGTTCCAGCTGAACGAGATCCGGCAGGAAGTGGAACAGTTGCCGCAGGCCTTCGTCAACGGCCAGATGTCGCCCTTCTACCGCGAAGCCATGCGCCTGCAATCCCAGCTCGCCGTCATGACTCCTGATGCCATGAACGCAAACGTCTACCGGCAAATGGAACAGGACCTTGAACACCTGTCCGATCTGCTGGCTGAGACCTATCTGGGCTGACCATGCTTTACGATATCAAACTGCATATCGGCTACGACTACGACACGCCCGCTTCCGGCGCGCGCCATATGCTGCGCTTGCTGCCGCTTTCGCTACCGGGTCGCCAGCGCCTGATTGCCGGTGCCGTCAACGTATCGCCGCAGGCCGACGAGCAGCTTTCGCTGGTGGATTTCTTCGGCAATCCCGCCACCTCAGTCCTGTTTCGCAGCTCCCATGAAAAGCTCGACATCCGCATGCAGGCCCGCGTGCAGGTGGATCAGGTGGAGATGGTCGCCGACTTTTCGCCGCTGATTGAGAAGCTCAAACCCGAGCTCGAAGCCGTCTGGTCGCTCGATGCCGATTCCCCGCACCATCTGGCAGGCCCAAGCCCGCGCCTGCCCAGTGATCGCGACATCGCCGCCTATGCCCGCGATTGCATCAAGCCCGGCCAGACCGTGCGAGAGGCAGCCTTTGCCATCTGCAAGCGCATCCATAAGGATTTCAAATACGATCCGGATGCCACCACGGTCGACACCACACCCGCCGAAGCCTTCAAGCTGAAACGCGGTGTCTGTCAGGATTTCAGCCATGTGATGATCATCGCCCTTCGAAGCCTTGGCATTCCGGCAGGCTATGTCTCGGGCTTCCTGCGTACCCTTCCCCCGCCGGGCAAGGAACGCCTGGAAGGGGCGGATGCCATGCATGCCTGGGTCCGCGTCTGGTGCGGCGAAAGCCTCGGCTATATCGAGCTTGACCCGACCAATGACATTCCGGCAGGCAGCGATCATATCGTCGTTGCCTATGGCCGCGACTATGCCGATGTCGCTCCGGTGATCGGTGTCCTGAAGAGCTACGGCAAGCACACGACCCTTCAGGCCGTAGATGTCATTCCGCTAAAATAAACGCCGTTCAGGCCCGTCATCCTGTTTTTTCGCTGATCGTGAATTCGACTTTGGGCGTGCTTGTCGCGCTTTGTGCGCTGCCGAAATCGAAAGAATGCGCCGCGCAATTCGCCCATTTCCCCATTTCCGCTCGTAATTTGCTAAATATCGCGTATTAATCGATTTAAATTAGCATCTACTTCATCAAGCTTCCAATGCCGCCTATCGAAATTCCTGTGTTGCAACTGCCGTAGAAGGGTGCGTAAAGTGGGCTGTACACACCGTAGCAGATCGACAGAATCAATGGCTTAGACCAATTTTCCTCCGGAGAGCCCATGACTACGAAACCGTCCGCCGCCGATCTCCCGCTTCCCTCCCCGCGCGTTTCCACGCCGGAGATCCTCGCCTCGGAAATCATTGAAAGACTGACCTACCGTATCGGTAAAGATGTCATCGTTGCCAAGCCGCACGACTGGCTCACCGCCACCATCCTCGTCATTCGCGACCGCATCATCGACCGCTGGATGGAATCCACCCGCAAGGTCTATGATAACGGCGCAAAACGCGTCTATTATTTGTCTTTGGAGTTCCTGATTGGCCGCCTGCTGCGCGATGCCATGTCGAACCTCTGTCTCGTTGATGAAATCAAGCAGGCGCTGGAATCGCTCGGCGTCGACATCAACGTGCTGATGGGCCTTGAGCCGGATGCGGCCCTTGGCAACGGCGGCCTTGGCCGTCTCGCCGCCTGCTTCATGGAATCCATGGCCACCGTTGAAGTCCCGGCCTATGGCTACGGCATTCGCTATGTCCACGGCCTGTTCCGCCAGCAGATGGCCGATGGCTGGCAGGTGGAACTGCCCGAAACCTGGCTTGCCCACGGCAACCCGTGGGAGTTCGAGCGTCGCGAAGCGGCTTACGAAGTCGGCTTCGGCGGCTCCGTCGAAACCGTCATCGGCCCCGACGACAAGCCGCATTACATCTGGAAGCCGGGCGAACGCGTCATTGCCATGGCCTATGACACCCCGGTCGTCGGCTGGCGCGCCAAGCGCGTCAACACGCTGCGTCTGTGGTCGGCCCGCCCGATTGACCCGATCCTCCTCGATGCCTTCAACGCAGGTGACCACATCGGCGCCCTTCGCGAGAGCAACAAGGCGGAATCGCTGACCCGCGTTCTCTACCCCGCCGACGCCACGACCGCCGGTCAGGAACTGCGCCTGCGTCAGGAGTTCTTCTTCTCCTCCGCCTCGCTGCAGGACATTCTGCGCCGTCACCTCCAGTCCTATCCGAACTTCGACAACCTGGCCGACAAGGTCGCCATCCAGCTGAACGATACCCATCCCGCGGTCTCGATCGGCGAAATGATGCGCCTCCTGATTGACGTTCATGGCTATGAGTTCGATCAGGCCTGGGAGATCACCCGCCACACCTTCTCCTACACCAACCACACGCTTCTGCCGGAAGCGCTGGAAACCTGGCCGATCCCGCTCTTCGAGCGCATGCTGCCGCGCCACATGCAGCTCATCTATGCGATCAACGCCAAGGTGTTGCTGGAAGCGCGTCATGAGAAGGGCTTCACCGACGAAGAAATCCGCCACATCTCGCTGATTGATGAATCCGGCGACCGGCGCGTGCGCATGGGCAACCTTGCCTTCGTCGGCTCGCATTCGATCAACGGCGTTTCGGCCCTTCACACCGACCTGATGAAGGAAACGGTGTTCTCCGATCTGCATCGCCTTTATCCGGAGCGCATCAACAACAAGACGAACGGCATCACGCCGCGTCGCTGGCTGCAGCAGTGCAACCCGGGTCTCACCGGCCTCTTGCGCGAAGCCATTGGCGATGAATTCCTCGATGACGCGGAAAAGCTGCCCGCGCTTGATCCGTTTGCCAATGATGCCAGCTTCCGCGAACGCTTTGCCGCCATCAAGCGCACCAACAAGGTGGCACTGGCCAACCTCGTTTACGAGCGCATGGGCATCCGCGTCGATCCGTCGGCCATGTTCGACATCCAGATCAAGCGTATCCATGAGTACAAGCGCCAGCTCCTCAACATCATCGAGGCCGTGGCTCTTTACGACCAGATCCGCTCGCATCCCGAACGCGACTGGGTGCCGCGCGTCAAGTTCTTCGCGGGCAAGGCCGCGCCGAGCTATCACAACGCCAAGCTCATCATCAAACTGGCCAACGACGTTGCCCGTGTCATCAACAATGACCCGGCGGTGCGCGGCCTTTTGAAGGTGGTGTTCATCCCGAACTACAACGTATCGCTCTCCGAAGTCATGGTGCCCGCCGCCGATCTGTCCGAACAGATTTCGACCGCAGGCATGGAAGCTTCGGGCACTGGCAACATGAAGTTCGCGCTGAACGGTGCCCTCACCATCGGCACGCTTGATGGCGCCAACGTTGAAATGCGCGAGCATGTCGGCCCGGAAAACATCATCATCTTCGGCATGACCGCCGATGAGGTGACGAAGGTGCGCGCCGGCTCCTACAACCCGCGCGCCGTCATCGAGGGTTCGCGTGAATTGAGCCAGGCGCTTTCGGCCATCGCGTCCGGTGTGTTCTCGCCGGATGATCGTGCACGTTACGCCTCGCTGATCGATGGCATCTATAACCATGACTGGTTCATGGTGGCCGGTGACTTCGACGCCTATGCCAAGGCCCAGCGCGACGTTGACGCACTGTGGACGGACACCGCTTCGTGGTACACAAAGGCAGTGTTGAATACCTCCCGTATGGGCTGGTTCTCTTCGGACCGCACCATTCGGCAGTATGCTCAGGAAATCTGGAGAGCTTGATGAAAAAACCGACGAAAAGCCCTGATCCCGACCGCAAGGCAGCGGAAATTGCCGAAAGCGAGATCCGGGCCATTGTCGGTGGCACGCATTCCGATCCCTTTTCCCTCCTCGGCGTTCAAAAGGTCGAGGAGGGCTTCGATGCCCGGTGCTTCATTCCGGGTGCCGAAGCCGTCACGGCCCTGACGCTTGACGGTACCGTGATCGGTGAGCTGGAATGCCTTGACCCCGCCGGCTTCTTTGCCGGTGCGGTTTCCGTTTCCGTGCAGCAGCCGGTGCGTTTCCGCGCCCGCCGGGGCGATGCGGAATGGGCGGTGACAGACCCCTACAGTTTCTGGCCGGTTCTCGGCCCGATGGACGATTATTATGTTCGCGAAGGTTCTCACCTTCGCCTTTTCGACAAGCTGGGCGCTCACCCGATCAAGCATCAGGGCGTGGACGGCACCCATTTTGCCGTCTGGGCACCGAACGCCCGGCGCGTTTCGGTCGTGGGTGACTTCAACCACTGGGACGGCCGCACCCATGCCATGCGCCTGCGGATGGACACCGGCATCTGGGAAATCTTTGCGCCGGATGTTCCAGTCGGCACTACCTACAAATACGAAATCGTCGGTCCCGATGGCGTCGTTCTGCCGCTCAAGGCCGATCCCTTTGCCCGCCGCGCTGAACTGCGCCCGGCAACCGCCTCGATTGTCGCGGCTGAACTGGAGCAGGAGTGGGAAGACGAGGCGCATCTCGAATTCTGGGCCAAGACGGATGCCCGTCGTCAGCCGATCTCGATCTATGAAGTGCATGCAGGCTCCTGGCAGCGCCACCCGGATGGCACCTTCCTGAGCTGGGACGAACTGGCTGACCGCCTCATTCCCTACTGCATCGACATGGGCTTTACCCATATCGAGTTCCTGCCGATCACCGAGCATCCCTATGACCCCTCATGGGGCTATCAGACGACCGGCCTTTACGCGCCGACCGCCCGTTTCGGCGAACCGGAGGGTTTTGCCCGCTTCATCAATGGCTGCCACAAGGTCGGCATTGGCGTCATTCTCGATTGGGTTCCGGCCCACTTCCCGGTTGATGCCCACGGCCTGCGCGAATTTGACGGCACCGCACTCTACGAGCATGCCGACCCGCGTCAGGGCTTCCATCCCGACTGGAAGACGGCCATCTACAATTTCGGCCGTAACGAGGTTGTCTCCTACCTCACCAACAACGCCCTTTACTGGACGGAACGGTTCCATGTGGACGGGTTGCGCGTCGATGCGGTCGCCTCCATGCTCTATCTCGATTACTCGCGCAAGGAAGGCGAGTGGATCCCCAACGAGTATGGCGGGCGCGAAAACCTCGAAGCCGTGCGCTTCCTCCAGCAGATGAACAAGCTGGTCTACAGCGGGCGAGCCGGCGCCATCACCATTGCCGAGGAATCCACCTCCTGGCCGAAAGTCTCCCAGCCGGTTTATGACGGCGGTCTCGGCTTCGGCTTCAAGTGGAACATGGGCTTCATGCATGACACGCTGCGTTATCTGGCGCGCGATCCCATCTACCGCAAGCACCACCATCAGGAAATCACCTTCGGCCTGCTCTATGCCTTTGCCGAAAACTTCGTGCTGCCGCTCTCCCATGATGAAGTGGTGCACGGCAAAGGCTCGATGATTGCCAAGATGGCGGGCGATGACTGGCAGAAATTCGCCAATCTGCGCGCTTATTACGCCTTCATGTGGGGCTATCCCGGCAAGAAGCTGCTGTTCATGGGCCAGGAATTTGCCCAGTGGAGCGAGTGGAGCGAAGAGCGTTCGCTGGACTGGAACCTGATCCAGTATCCGCTGCACGAGGGCATGCGCCGCCTCGTGCGCGACCTCAATTTCACCTATCGCGCCAAGCCTGCCCTCCATGCCCGCGACTGCGAGCCGGAAGGCTTCCGTTGGCTGATTGTTGATGACCATGACAACTCGGTCTTCGCATGGGTGCGTGAAGCCCCCGGCGAGAAGCCGATTGTCATCATTTCGAATTTCACCCCGATTCATAAGGAGAATTACTGGCTGCCCCTGCCGCATGGCGGAAGGTGGCGTGAAATCCTCAATACGGACGCCGAAATTTATGGCGGCAGTGGCAAGGGCAATGGCGGGCGCGTTGAAGCGGTCGTTAATATTGACGGCGCTTCCGGCTCCGTGATCACCCTGCCGCCGCTCGCGACAATCATGCTCGAACCCGAACTTTAAAAGACACCAAGGCGGGAGGAACGACCTATGGAAAGACGCATTCAGCCCCTGTCGCGCGACGCGATGGCCTATGTTCTCGCAGGTGGCCGCGGTAGCCGTCTCAAGGAATTGACCGACCGGCGCGCCAAGCCGGCCGTCTATTTCGGCGGCAAGGCCCGTATTATTGACTTTGCCCTTTCAAACGCCATCAATTCCGGCATCCGCCGCATCGGGGTTGCCACGCAGTACAAGGCCCACTCGCTGATCCGTCACCTGCAGCGTGGCTGGAACTTCCTGCGGCCGGAACGTAACGAAAGCTTTGATATTCTGCCCGCCTCCCAGCGCGTTTCGGAAACGCAATGGTATGAAGGCACCGCCGATGCTGTCTACCAGAACCTCGACATCATCGAGCCCTACGGCCCGGAATATATGGTGCTTCTGGCCGGCGACCATATCTATAAAATGGACTATGAATTGATGCTGCAGCAGCACGTCGATTCCGGCGCGGATGTCACCATCGGCTGCCTTGAAGTGCCGCGCGCCGACGCAACGGGTTTCGGCGTCATGGCCGTCAATGAGAAGGACGTGATCACCGAGTTCATCGAAAAGCCCGCCAATCCGCCGGGCATTCCCGGCAATCCGGACGTTTCGCTGGCCTCGATGGGCATCTATGTCTTCCACACGAAGTTCCTGTTGGAATGCCTGCGCCGTGACGCCGCTGACCCGACTTCGTCGCGCGACTTCGGCAAGGACATCATTCCTTACATCGTGAAGAACGGCAAAGCCGTCGCCCATCGGTTCGCCCATTCCTGCGTGCGCTCCACCTTCGAAAACGAACCCTACTGGCGCGACGTCGGCACGATTGATGCCTACTGGCAGGCCAATATCGACCTCACCGACGTGGTGCCGGAACTTGACATCTACGACAAGCAGTGGCCGATCTGGACCTATGCGGAAATCACCCCGCCCGCCAAGTTCGTGCACGATGATGAAAACCGCCGCGGTTCGGCTGTGTCGTCGGTCGTGTCGGGCGATTGCATCATTTCGGGTTCGGCGCTGTACAAAAGCCTGCTGTTTACGGGTGTGCGCGCCAATTCCTATTCGCGTCTGGAAGGCGCGGTCGTGCTGCCGAGCGTCCATATCGGTCGCCACGCCCGCCTCAAGAATGTCGTCATCGACCATGGCGTGAAGATCCCCGAAGGTCTGGTTGTCGGCGAAGATCCCGAACTCGATGCCAAGCGCTTCCGCCGCAGCGAAAACGGCGTCTGCCTCATCACCCAGCACATGATTGATCGTCTGGAGCGCTGACATGAAGGTTCTCTCGATTTCGTCCGAAGCCTTCCCTCTGGTCAAGACGGGCGGGCTTGGCGACGTCGCAGGTGCCTTGCCGTTGGCACTCGCCGCCCGGGGCGTGCAGATGAAAACGCTGCTGCCCGGTTATCCCGCCGTCATGAAAACCGTGACCGGGCTGACCAAGAAGGTGGAGTTCGACAACCTGCTCGGTGAGCGGGCAACCCTGCTCGAGGCCCGCTACAAGGGCCTCGACCTGCTGGTTCTGGATGCCCCGAGTCTCTTCGACCGTCCGGGCGGTCCCTATGTCGACGCCAATGGCCGAGACTACGACGACAATTGGCGCCGTTTTGCCGTCTTCTCGCTGGCGGGTGCCCGCATCGCCGCCGGTGCCCTTCCCGACTGGAAGCCGGTGCTGGTCCATGCCCATGACTGGCAGACGGCCATGACCCCGGTTTACATGCGCTATGCGCAGGAACCGGAAGTGCCGAGCATCCTGACGATCCACAACATCGCCTTTCAGGGCCAGTTCGCATCCGCGATCTTCCCGGCGCTCGGGCTTCCCCCGCACGCCATGAGCGTCGAAGGGATCGAATATTACGGCGATGTCGGCTTCCTGAAGGGCGGCATGCAGACGGCAACGGCCATCACCACCGTCAGCCCGTCCTATGCCGAGGAAATCCACCATCCGCAGTTCGGCATGGGGCTGGAAGGCCTGATCAACGCGCGCGCCACCTCCGTCCACGGCATCGTCAACGGCATCGATGCCGATGTCTGGAACCCGGAAACGGACAACCATCTGGCCCGCAACTATTCGGCCAAGACGCTGGCGGCCCGTGTCACGAACCGGCAGGCGGTTGCCGCCCGCTTCGGGCTGGATGACGATGACAGCCTGCTGTTTTGCGTGATTTCGCGCCTCACCTGGCAAAAGGGCATGGATATCCTGTCCGAAACCATCGACAGCATTGTCGGCATGGGCGGGCGCATTGCCATTCTCGGCGCAGGCGATGTCGCGCTGGAAACGGCTTTCCTCAGCGCCGCAAACCGTCACAAGGGCCGCGTGGGCGTGGTGGTGGGTTATAACGAACCGCTCTCGCATCTCATGCAGGCGGGTTGCGACAGCATCATCATCCCGTCGCGGTTCGAGCCGTGCGGCCTCACCCAGCTTTATGCGCTTCGCTATGGCTGCGTGCCGCTTGTCGCCCGCACCGGCGGCCTCAACGATACGATTGTCGACGCCAACCACGCTGCGATCATCAGCGGTTCGGCCACCGGCGTCCAGTTCACCCTCACCGATACAAACAGCATGCTCTATGCGCTGCGCCGCACCTTCAAGCTGCACGCGGATCGCAAGCTCTGGGTCCGCATCCAGAAGCAGGGCATGAAAACCGATGTCTCCTGGGACGCGAGCGCCGGCGAATATGCCAGCCTCTATTCCAGTCTTCTTTCAAAAGGCAAATGACGATCATGATCAAGACCGTTTCGACCAAGCCCTATGGCGACCAGAAGCCCGGTACGTCCGGCCTGCGCAAGAAGGTTCCTGTCTTCGCGCAGGAAAACTATGCCGAGAACTTCATCCAGTCGATTTTCGACGTGCTGGAAGGCTTTGAAGGCAAGACGCTGGTGATCGGCGGCGATGGCCGTTATTACAACCGCGAAGTCATCCAGAAGGCGCTGAAGATTGCCGCCGCCAACGGGTTTGGCAAGGTGATGGTCGGTCAGGGCGGCATTCTGTCGACGCCCGCCGCCTCGCATGTGATCCGCAAGTTTGGAGCCTATGGCGGCATCGTGCTTTCGGCCAGCCACAATCCCGGCGGCCCGGAAGAAGATTTCGGCATCAAGTACAATATCGGCAATGGCGGACCGGCTCCGGAAAAGATCACCGACGCCATCTATGCCCGCACCAAGGCCATCGATAGCTACAAGATTGTCGATGCCGCCGATCTCGATCTCGATGCCATTGGAACGCAGACGCTGGGCGGCATGACGGTTGAGGTGATCGACAGCGTGGCCGACTATGCCGAACTGATGGAAAGCCTGTTCGACTTCCCGGCCATCCGCGCCCTCATTGCGTCTGGCTTTGGCGTGGTGATCGACTCGATGTCGGCCGTGACCGGCCCCTATGCCGTCGAAATCCTCGAAAAGCGCCTCGGCGCTCCGGCAGGCTCGGTGCGCAACGAAGTGCCGCTGCCGGATTTCGGTGGCCATCACCCGGACCCGAACCTCGTCCATGCCAAGGAACTCTATGACGACGTGATGAGCGTCGACGGCCCGGATTTCGGCGCGGCCTCCGATGGCGACGGCGACCGCAACATGGTGGTCGGCAAGGGCATGTTCGTCACGCCGTCCGACTCACTCGCCATCATCGCCGCCAATGCCAAGCTCGCCCCCGGCTATGCGGGCGGCATCACCGGCATCGCCCGCTCCATGCCGACGAGCGCCGCCGCCGACCGCGTGGCGGAGAAACTTGGCATCAACATGTTTGAAACGCCGACGGGCTGGAAGTTCTTCGGCAACCTTCTGGATGCGGGCCTTGCGACCGTCTGCGGCGAGGAAAGCTTCGGCACCGGCTCCAACCATGTGCGCGAAAAGGATGGCCTGTGGGCCGTGCTCTTCTGGCTGAACATCATTGCCGCCCGCAAGGAAGGCGTGAAGGAGATCGTTGAAAAGCACTGGGCCGAATATGGCCGCAACTACTATTCGCGCCACGACTATGAAGCCGTCGAGACCGAAAAGGCCGATGCGCTGATGGCCGAACTGCGCGGCAAGCTCGCCACCCTTCCGGGCCAGAGCTTCGGCGCGCTGACCGTCGCTGCTGCCGATGATTTTGCCTATCTTGATCCGGTCGATGGCTCGGTTTCGGCCAAACAGGGCGTGCGCATCCTTTTCGAAGGCGGCTCGCGCGTTGTGTTCCGCCTTTCCGGCACTGGCACCAGCGGCGCAACGCTGCGCGTCTATGTCGAACGCTATGAGCCGGATGCGGCCCGCCACGGCATCGAAACGCAGGAGGCGCTGGCCGACCTGATCGCGGTTGCCGATGAAATCGCCGGAATTCGCGCCCATACGGGTCGCGAAGAACCGACAGTCATCACTTAAGTTGATGGTCATGAAGAAGATCCCTGCGACACGCGGCGGCGTCGAACTGACGCCCGCCGGTGGTGTTTTTTCGCTGTGGTCTCACCATGCCACAGGCGCAACGCTTTGCCTTTTCGATGAGGCAGGGCGTCGTGAAGTTGCGAAAATCCCCATGGAACGCAGCGAAGGCGGGCTTTTCCGCGCCTTTGCCGAAGGCGTGCGCGAAGGTGCGCTTTACGGCTATCGCGTTGAAGGCACCTATGCCCCGGACGAAGGCCTGTGGTTTGACCCTTCGAAACTGCTGATCGACCCCTATGCCAAGGCCATCGACCGGCCCTTTGTCTATGATCCGAAGCTCGCCGTCTTTGGCGCCGACACCGCCCCGCTCGTGCCGAAATGCGTGGTGATGGCCGACAAGCCCGTCATCCATGAACCACCCCGGTTCACCCATGGCGGCCTTGTCTATGAAGTCTCCGTCAAGGCGTTCACCAAGCTGCAACCGGACGTGCCGGAAGCGATGCGTGGCACCGTTGCCGCCCTCGCCCATCCCTCCGTCATCGCCCATCTCAAACGCATCGGCGTCGATGCCATTGAACTGATGCCGATCACCGCCTGGATCGACGAGCGCCATCTTGGGCCCCTTGGGCTCACCAATGCCTGGGGTTACAATCCGGTGGCGTTCATGCCGCTCGACCCGCGCCTTTGCCCCGGCGGCATGGACGAATTGCGCGAGACGGTCGCCCGTCTGCATGACGAAGGCATCGGCGTGATCCTCGATCTCGTCTTCAACCATACGGGCGAAAGTGACCGCTTCGGCCCGACGCTGTCCCTGCGCGGCATCGACAATCTGTGCCATTACCGCCATCTGCCCGATCATCCGGGTGTGCTGGTCAACGATACGGGCTGTGGCAATACGGTGGCCTGCGACCACCCCTATATGCGCCGCCTGATCATCGACAGCCTGCGCCATTTCGTCTTGAACGCGGGCATTGACGGCTTCCGCTTCGACCTCGCCCCCATCCTGTTTCGCAACCATGCGGGCTTCAATCCGCACAGCGAACTGGCCGTTGCCATCCGCAATGATGACGTGCTCGGCGACCGTGTGATGATTGCCGAACCGTGGGACATCGGCCCCGGCGGCTATCAACTGGGCAATTTCCCGGAACCGTTTATCGAGTGGAACGACCGGGCGCGCGATGGCATGCGCCGTTACTGGCGCGGCGATCTGTCAATGACCGGACCGCTGGCGACCATTCTCGCCGGCTCCTCGGATATTTTCGAAAACGACCCGCAGCCGCGCACCCGCTCGGTCAACTTCATGGCCGCCCATGATGGCTTTACGCTTTGGGATCTGGTGTCCCACGAGACAAAGCACAATGACGCAAACGGCGAGGAAAACCGCGACGGCCATAACGAGAACCTTTCGTGGAACAATGGCGTTGAGGGCAAGACCGCCCGCGCCACCATCCTGAAAAAGCGTCGTCAGGATGTGAAGGCGCTGCTTTCCACCCTCTTCCTCAGCCGTGGCTCGATCATGGTGACGATGGGGGATGAGGCAGGCCGCACCCAGCGCGGCAACAACAATGCCTATTGTCAGGACAACGAAATCACCTGGCTCGACTGGGCCGCGATGGACGAGGACATCATCGCCCATACGGCCTTCTTGTCCGGTCTGCGCAAGCGGTTCCCGGCCTTGTCAGCCCCGGATTTCTTCATCGGCAACGGCGATGTGGCGTGGTTGTCGCCCAACGGCCAACCCTTGACGCCCGAGGAATGGGAAGACCCGGACCGCAGCGCCTTCACCGTTTCCATCGCCTCGCTGGATCGGGAAACCGGCAAACCGTCGCACCTGATGGCTTTGTTCAACCGCGGCCAGCAGACGGCAGGCTTCCTGCTTCCGGGGGAAGGTCCGTGTCTGGCGCTTGCCACCGGACAGCGCAAGCACGGCGGCAGCGGCGTTGCTGTGCCCGCCCGAAGCGTTGCTTTCTACGTCGGACCTTAACAAGGTCTTAAGCCCGCATTTGCTGGATTTTTCGCGAGATTTGCGCTGGTGGATATAGACTTCGTTTCGACGATCTGTTAATGCGCATCACCAATCGACGAGGCCTAGCACCTCGCAGAACAATAATGATTGCCGAAGCGTCGCTGCTCTTGGCACCAACCAGATCTAAGGAATGGGATAAAAGTGCAGGTACTCGTTCGCGATAACAATGTTGATCAGGCTCTCCGCGCGCTCAAGAAGAAGATGCAGCGCGAGGGTATCTTCCGTGAAATGAAGATGCGCGAAAACTACGAAAAGCCGTCTGAAAAGCGTGCTCGCGAAAAGGCTGAAGCCGTTCGCCGCGTTCGCAAGCTGGCCCGTAAGCGCGCCCAGCGCGAAGGCGCTGTAACCGGTGCCCGCCCCGCCCGCTGATCGCCGTTTTTTCGACGTTTTTCACAGGCATTTGAAGCGGTGGTGAGATTTCGCCGCCGCTTTTTTCTTAAGCCAGAGGCGCATATAGTCTTATCCGTGCGCCCGGCACTCCCAATTTCCCGAACGACGTGGAATTTAGCCTGATGACGATGGGTTCTGCCAAGACGGTTCTTGTCTCCGATACCTCCCGCAACGCAGCCGCTGGCCGCAACGCTTATTCGCGTCTTGCACCGCTGGCCGCTCTGGCCGCCGTGCTGTCGCTGAGCGCCTGCGCCTCGTCACCGACGCCGACCGATGTGATCAGCATCGACCGCACGCAGGGTTCGCAGCAAAACATCTCGTCGCTGACCGCCGTTATCAATGCCAACCCGTCGGACCCGGAAGGCTACAACGTGCGTGGCGCGGCCTACGGCAAGGCCGGTGAGTCGCGCAAGGCACTGGACGATTTCAACACCGCGCTGAAGCTCAACCCGCGCTTCTATCAGGCCTATGCCAACCGCGCGCTGGTCTACCGCACCATCAACCGCAACAACGAAGCGCTGTCCGACTACAACATGGCGCTTCAGATCAACCCGTCCTACGACGTGGCGCTGATCGGTCGCGGCAATCTCTACCGTCAGTCCGGCCAGGACCTGCAGGCCTTCAACGATTTCAACAAGGCCATCGAGCTCGACACCACGGACGGTCGCGCCTACCACAATCGCGGCCTGATCTATCAGAAGCGCGGCCAGCAGACGCAGGCGATCGAAGACTTCTCCAAGGCCATCTCGCTGTCGTCCACCTCGCCGGAACCCTATAACGGCCGCGGTATTTCCTACCTTGCGCTGAAAGATGATGAAAACGCCTTCGCGGATTTCAACACCTCGATCCAGCTCGGTCCGGACCGTTCGGAATCCTGGACCAATCAGGCGCTGGTGTATGAGCAGCGCGGCGAAAAGGCCAAGGCCGCCAAGTCCTACTCGCACGCCATCAAGCTGGACCCGAACAATTCCGTGGCCCGCGCTGGTCTCGCCCGCGTCAAGGGCATGCCCGTTGCGCAGTAAAGCGCGCGATCAAACAGCACGATTGCAAAAGGCGGCCTCGGGCCGCCTTTTTTATTTCATATAGGGCAAAAGATAAGCGGGCGGGAAAAGCCCTGGCATTGCCCTTAGCGGCAATCGCAGTCTTCTCTTCCCCCTCGCCCCGCTTGCGGGGAGAGGGTTGGGGTGAGGGGCAAAGCCACGGGTAGAACCATTTACGAATAGGCATTCGTGCGATGTTCTCGCCCCTCATCCCGCTGCCGCGACCTTCTCCCCGCGAGCGGGGAGAAGGGGAGTTCGAGAACCGTTGTGCCCAAAGGCTATGCGGAAAGGTTTATCATCAACCTCAGGGGGCGGAAAACCGCCCCCTTCCATTTTAGTGCGCCATCGCTTTCACAATGTCTTCGGTCATCTTCTTCGCGTCGCCGAGCAGCATCATCGTGCCGTCCTTGTAGAACAGCGTATTGTCGATGCCCGCATAACCGGAGCCGAGCGAACGCTTGACGAAGAGGCAGGTCCGCGCCTTGTCCACGTCGAGGATCGGCATGCCATAGATCGGCGAGGTCTTGTCGTCACGCGCCGCCGGGTTCGTCACGTCGTTGGCACCGATCACGTAGGCCACGTCAGCCTGCGCGAATTCCGAGTTGATGTCCTCCAGTTCGAACACCTCGTCGTAAGGCACATTGGCCTCGGCCAGCAGAACGTTCATGTGGCCCGGCATACGGCCCGCCACCGGGTGAATGGCATACTTCACTTCGACGCCCGCTTCCTTGAGCTTGTCGGCCAGTTCGCGCAGCGCATGCTGGGCCTGGGCGACAGCCATGCCGTAACCCGGCACGATAATGACCTTGGAAGCGTTCATCATCAGGAAGGCCGCATCATCGGCAGAGCCGGTCTTGACCGTGCGCTGCACACCGTCATCGCTGCCAGCCACGGCGGTTTCACCGCCAAAGCCGCCGAGAATGACCGAGATGAAGGAGCGGTTCATGCCCTTGCACATGATGTAGGAGAGGATCGCGCCCGAGGAGCCGACAAGCGCCCCGGTGATGATCAGCGCCAGATTGCCAAGCGTAAAGCCGATACCAGCCGCCGCCCAACCCGAATAGGAATTGAGCATGGAGACGACCACCGGCATATCCGCGCCACCAATCGGAATGATCATCATCACACCGAAGACCAGCGACAGAAGGACGATGAGCCAGAACACGAAGTGGCTTTCCGTCATCACCAGAACGCCGATCAGAACGACGATGGCAATGGCAATGGACGCATTCACCACATGGCGCATCGGCAGCATGATCGGCTTGCCGGACATGCGCCCGTCGAGCTTCAGGAAGGCGATAATCGAGCCGGTGAAAGTGACGGCACCGATGGCAACGCCCAGCGACATTTCAACGAGCGCCTGCCCGTGAATGGAACCCACCTCGCCAATCCCGAAGGAGGACGGCGTGTAAAGCGCGGCGGCCGCCACCAGCACGGCGGCAAGACCGACGAGCGAGTGGAAGCCGGCCACAAGCTGCGGCATCGAGGTCATGGGAATGGAGCGGGCGATGTAAGCCCCTGCCCCGCCACCAATCGCCAGACCCAGCAGAATGAGCATCAGCCCCCCGAAGGACGGCGTGGCCAGAAGCAAGGTTGTGCCAATGGCAATGCCCATGCCGATCATGCCGTAAAGGTTTCCCTGACGGCTGGTCGTGGGATGGGACAGGCCGCGCAAGGCCATGATGAAGAGCACCCCGGAAACGAGGTAGAGGAAAGCTGCGAAATTCTCAGACATCGGTCAGCCCCTCACTTTTCTTTTTTCTTGTACATGGCAAGCATGCGCTGGGTGACGAGGAAGCCGCCGAAAATATTGACGGATACCAGCACCAGCGCCACGAAACCGAAGCCCGTGGCAAGGCCGCTCATCGAAATGCCGACGGCCAGAAGCGCGCCAACCACGATCACGGAGGAAATGGCATTGGTCACGGCCATCAGTGGCGTATGCAGCGCCGGCGTCACCGACCAGACGACGTAATAGCCGACGAAAATCGACAGCACGAAGATCGCCAGACGAAACACGAAGGGATCAATCGCCCCGCCGCTTGCCCCGTGGGCTGCGGCAGAAATGGCATCGGGGGCCTGCTCGGCGGCCATTTTCACGGCCTCAACGGCCTTGTCCAGCCCGTCAAGGGCACGGTTCATGACTTCATTGGCCATCACTTGTCCTCCTTGACGGGTTGAGCCGCGAACTGCGGATGCACAACGGCACCGCCATGCGTCAGAAGCGTTGCCTTGGACAATTCCTCATCCGGATTGACGGCAAACTGCTTGCTTTCCTTATCGA
This sequence comes from Pseudomonadota bacterium, assembly GCA_020161665.1. Classification (GTDB taxonomy): domain Bacteria; phylum Pseudomonadota; class Alphaproteobacteria; order Rhizobiales; family Rhizobiaceae; genus Ectorhizobium. Next base: position 107,608 of record JAIUPA010000006.1, read on the forward strand.
TCATCGTCTCGATAAAGGTCAGAAGGTTCTTGGCGTAAAGGGCCGAGGCCGAGGCTGCGATGCGGCCCGGCAGGTTGGCATAGCCGACCACCGTCACACCATCGACGGTCGCGATTTCACCCGCGACCGATCCCTCGACATTGCCGCCACGCTCAACGGCGAGATCGACAACGACCGAACCGGGACGCATGGCCGACAGCATCTCGCGCGAAACTAGGCGCGGTGCCGGACGGCCCGGAATGAGCGCCGTGGTAATTACAATGTCCTGCTTGGCGATATGATCGGCCACAAGTGCCGCCTGCTTGGCCTTGTAGGCGTCCGACATTTCCTTGGCGTAACCGCCAGCCGTTTCGGCGGCCTTGAATTCATCGTCCTCCACGGCGATGAACTTGGCACCGAGCGAAGCAACCTGCTCCTTGGCGGCGGGACGCACGTCATTGGCCGAAACCACGGCCCCCAGACGGCGCGCCGTGGCAATGGCCTGTAGACCGGCAACACCGGCTCCCATGACGAAAACCTTGGCCGCAGGCACGGTGCCCGCTGCCGTCATCATCATCGGAAGGGCGCGACCATAGGCATGGGCGGCTTCAATGACAGCCTGATAACCGGCCAGGTTGGCCTGCGACGACAAAACGTCCATCGACTGCGCACGGGTGATGCGCGGCATGAACTCCATCGCAAAGGCCGAAAGTCCTGCAGCAGCCATGGCAGCCACGGCTTCCGCCTGGCCATAGGGGTCCATGGTTGCAAACACGGCAGCACCGGCTTTATAGCCCGTCATCTCGTTCCCGCTCGGGCGGCGCACTTTCAGCACCACATCCGCGTTTGCGAGATCGGCTGAACCGCCAATGCTGGCTCCTGCTTTCTCGAATTCGGCATCGGGTATGCGCGAGGCATCACCGGCCCCGGCCTCCACAACCACCTTGAAACCGAGCGCCGTGAACTTCTTCACGGTCTCGGGCGAAGCAGCCACACGCGTTTCACCGCCTTGCGTTTCCTTCGCCACATACAATATCTGCGACAACTCTGATCCTCCTCCAGCATCCGGCGCCCTGCCCCCACAGGCTCGCCAAAGCGAACGTGCGCACGCGCGCACCCTTGCTTTATACGGAAGTCTTAGATTGAGACAATGCGCCGATGGGACGCAGCGGTACGCCTGAACGAAAAATCAGGCCTTGTGCCGTCTCACTTTTGCATCAGATCAAGCACAGCATCACGGCTGAGCGGACGGGAGAAAACATAGCCCTGCACGAGGTCGGCACAATCGTTCTCAATGAGAACCTGCAACTGCTCCGGTGTTTCAACCCCTTCGACCACGACTCCGAGGCCAAGCGAGCGGGCCAGATGCACCGTTCCCTTCAAAAGTTTCAGACGCCGGCCGTCTTCAGTCACGTTGCGCACGAAGGATCGGTCGATCTTGACCACATCAAGCGGCAGCGAATCCAGATAGGAAATACTGGAGAAGCCGGTGCCGAAATCATCGATGGCGATGGTCACGCCCATGGCCCGGAGCGTGCCGAGCAATGCGGCAGCGGCATGCGGATCGTCCATCAGGCTGCTTTCCGTCACCTCAAGATGGAGCCGCTTGGCCGCCAGCCCGGTCCGCGCCAGCGTCTCGGAAACGAGGTCAACGATCCGGCTGTTCTTCAGGTCATGGGCCGAGAGGTTGACCGAAACGGAAATCGGCTCCGGCCAGCCCGCGCATTCGCGGCAGGCGGCCTCCAGCACGAACCGCGTGATGGAGGAGACGAGACCCATTTCCTCCGCCATGCGGATGAACACATCCGGGCCAATCGGGCCGCGCTCGGCATGCGTCCAGCGGGCCAGCGCCTCGCAGCACTGAATGGCACTGCCATCAGGCCGATACATCGGCTGGAAAACGACCGCGAGGCTGTCAGCGGCAATCGCCGCGCGAAGGTCATCGCGCAGCCGACGCGTCGCCGTATAGCGATCATCCATCTCACGCTGATAGCCGACGCAAAGGCCACGAGCCCGCTCCTTGGCTTCCGAAAGCGCCAGATCCGCCTTCATCTGCCAGTGCGAGATCATCTCCGGCTGGTTTTCGAGAAGGACATAGCCACCGCTGAAGCTTAATTTGAGCTCCACATCGTAGACGGAAAACGCCCCCTGAAGCCCCGCATGGAACTGGCGGATACGGCCCTTCAGGTCATCTGGCTTGCCGGTTTGCGAGAAGAAAAAGACGCCGAACTGGTCGCTCATCATGCGCGCCACCAGCGTCTCAGGGCCGGAGAGCGCCATGAACCGCTTGCCGATTTCCGTAAGCGCCCGGTCGCCAAAGGCATGGCCGCGCGCATCATTGACCGACTTCAGGTCATCGATATCAATCAGCAGAAACCCGACCACCGCCGAGGCGGGCAGACAATCAAGCTTCTGGCGAAACTGTTCCGCAAAGAAATGACGGTTCGAAAGACCCGTCAGCGCGTCGAACTTTGCCATGTGCAGGAGCTTCTCCTCGGCTCGCACACTGGCTGAAATATCCTCGAAGACAATCACCGCGCTGCCATCGATACGACGCGCACCGCTCAACTCCATATGCACATCACCCGGCAGGGTAATCTGCACCGGCTCCAGCGCGCCATCGGCAAATTCGCAGATCCGGCGCAGGAAGTAGCGGTTTTCGCCAAGCGCCGCGCGCGCCGCGCTGCCGGGAACCGGCGCGCCAATGGCCAGACCGGCAAGCCCACCGGGACCCGAAACATCAAACAGCTCGCGCGCTTTCAGATTGGCGATTTTCACGCGGCGTTCCGCATCAAGAAGGATCAGCCCGTGCGGCATGGTATCCAGCGCAATGTCGAACTTTTCGACAAGCTTGGAAAGCCTCTCGGTTTCCCTGAAGCGCCCCGACAATTCGTTTCGAATGCTGCGCGAGGCCGAGCGCACATCAAACGCCACCAGTCCGAGCAGAATGGAAACCGCGATGACAGACGGCTCGCCTCGAACAAGGCTGGCGATGATCATCGGCGCGCACAAGACGAGAAGCGGTCGCCCGACGCCGGACGGCGCGCCATGCCCCCGCGAGGCAAGTTGCGCCAGAAGAGCGCCGACCACCGCAAGGCAGATGAAAACACAAACCGTATCCAGTGGCGCCAGCATGGCCGTCGCCGCACCGATGCTGGCGAGGGTCGTGGTCAGACCGGCACCAACCACATGCTCGCTTTCAATACGGCGCATATCTTCCTGCGCCAACGGAACCCCGATCAGGGTCGAAAGGCGAAGGGCCAAGAAGATGCGCAGGAGAAGAACGAAAGCCGCACCCGCGGCGAGAATGAGGAAACTCACCGCACCCGTCAAAACCTGAACGCTGGAAAAGGCGGTGGTGACAACCAGGGTGCTGAGCAGAGACCGCCAGCGCCGGGTGAGAAGCGTGTCCGCCGGGGTTCGCCAGGGCGACAATCGCTCTGTCCTTGCCCCCTCAGCCATACCCGATCTTCTCCATGCTCTACATTAGCGTTTGATGCGCTTCTAAAATACTATTTGTATTACGAAAACGTTTCAGTCTATTTTTGAAAAAGTTTCAACTGTTTTTACAAACTGCGACGTCATATCGCCTCATTGATTTCATGTTGCAACGCAGCATCACCAAGGCCAAAGCCTTTGATCGCCGCCGAAAAGGACCGGTCCATAGCATTCCACGCTTTTCTTTTATAAGGCCTTGGTCTATGCCATCCGCGACCTTTCAACAGGCGGGACCGAAGCCATGACCGCGCTTCTCAAGCTCAGCAGCATCATTGACGGCATCAGCAGTGTGATCGGACGCATCGGGGATTATCTCGTCCTCTTGTGCTGCCTCATCAGCGCCGGAAATGCGATTGCGCGCTATACATTCCACGGTGGCTCCAATGCCTGGAGCGAAATCCAGTGGTATCTTTTCGCCTATGTGGTGATGATGGGCGCATCCTATACGCTCGCACGCAATGAACACATTCGTGTCGATCTCATCTATGGTGCTGTTTCCGAGCGCAAGCGCCTTTGGATCGATGTCATTGGCACCCTGTTCTTCCTGCTGCCGATCTGCGCCATCTGCGCCTGGCTGTGCTGGCCCTTCTTCAAGATTTCCTTCCTGACGCAGGAAATGTCATCGGATGCGGGCGGATTGATCCGCTGGCCGGTGAAGTTCATGCTCTTCTTCGGCTTCGTCCTGCTGTTCGTTCAAGGCATTTCCGAATTCATCAAGCGCGTTGCCGCCCTCATGGGTTTGATCCAGCTTGAAACGAAATACGAAAAGCCGCTGCAATAACAATAATTTCCGCGTCTGAAGACGCGCGCATCTGGGAGAGGGTCCCGTCGTGTTCGAATATGGCATTCTGCCGCCCGCCATGTTTGCGGGCATGGTTATCTTCATGCTGTTCGGCTTTCCGGTGGCCTTCTCGCTGGGTGCCGTCGGCATGCTGTTTGCCGCCGTCGGCCTGATCGGCGGTTACTTCGATCCCGCCTTCCTGAATGCGCTGCCGCTGCGCTTCTTCTCCATCATGTCGAACAGCCTGCTGCTTGCCATCCCCTTCTTCACCCTGATGGGGGCGGTGATGGAGCGCTGCGGCCTGGCCGAAAACCTGCTTGAAGGCACGGGCAAGCTCTTCGGAGCCATTCCGGGTGGCCTCGCCTATGCGGTGATTTTCGTCGGCGCCATTCTCGGCGCCATCACCGGCACGGTGGCGGCATCCGTCATCACCATGGGCATGATCTCCCTGCCGATCATGCTGAAATATGGCTATAATCCGCGTCTGGCGACGGGGGTGATCGCAGCCTCCGGCACCATGGCCCAGCTTGTGCCGCCTTCGCTGGTGCTTGTCGTTCTGGCAGACCAGCTCGGCAAGTCGGTCGGCGATATGTATCTCGGCGCCATTGGCCCCTCGATCCTGCAGATCATTGTCTTTACGATCTTCATCCTGCTCGTTTCGATCTTCAAACCGTCTGCCGTCCCGGCGCTGCCCAAGGATGCCCGCGGCGATTTCAGCCTGAAGCTGATTGCGCAGGTACTGATGGGCATGGTCCCGTCGGCCCTGCTGATCTTCGTCGTTCTCGGAACGCTGCTGATGGGCCTCGCCACACCGACCGAAGCCGGTGCCATGGGCGTGGTCGGTGCCATCATCATCGCCGCCCTCAACGGCAAGCTCACCTGGTCGCTGCTGCGTCAGGGCATGGCCAACACGGCGCAGATCACCTCCATGGTGGTCTTCATTCTCGTTGGCTCCACCATTTTCAGCCTCGTCTTTCAGGGACTTGATGGCGCGCGCTGGATCGAACACATGCTGACCGGCCTGCCCGGCGGCCAGATCGGCTTTCTGCTGTTCGTCAACGCCTTCGTCTTCGTGCTCGCCTTCTTCCTCGATTTCTTCGAAATCGCCTTCATCGTCGTGCCGTTGCTCGCCCCCGTCGCCGAAGCGCTCGGCATCAATCTCGTCTGGTTCGGGGTGCTGCTCTGCGTCAACATGCAGACGAGCTTCATGCACCCGCCCTTCGGGTTCTCGCTGTTCTATCTGCGCTCTGTGACGCCGCGAAACATCGATACGATGGAAATTTACAAGGGTGCCCTGCCCTGGCTCGCCATGCAGATCCTGCTGGTTGGCATCATCATCTTCTGGCCGCAGTCGGTCACCCATTGGCTCGACAACGGCCCGAAGAAGGACGTCGATTCCATCAAGATCGAAATCCCCGGCTTCAATCCGTCGAATGGCGGCATGGGCACGGCCCCCTCGGTCAACGGCCTTCCGGCTCTCGGACCCCTTGGAAGCCCGCCATCCATCAAGCCCTGAGCGGTCAGGCTTTCAGCCAACAAAAAACCCGGTGCCGCAAGACACCGGGTTTCTTTATGGACGCAGAACGAACCGCTTAGAGCTTGTCGGCGCGCTGCTGCAGCATCATGAAGGTGTCGAAGGAATATTCGGCCACCTGCATCCACATGTAAGCATCGCGCTTCAGCGCCTGCTGGCTTTCATAAAGCTTCTTGAAGTTGGCATTGGTGGCCATCAGGTCGCCATAGACTTCCTGAGCCGCCTTGAAGCTGGCTTCGAGAATTTCGTTGCTGAACGGACGCAGCACGGCGCCATCGGCCACCAGCTGCTTCAGCGCATGGGCGTTGCGCTTGTCATACTTGGCCAGCATGTTGGCGTTGGCCGCATAGCAGGCGTCGGTGAGAATACGCTGATAGCTCTTCGGCAGGGCCTTGAACTTTTCGAGGTTGAAGAAGGCATGAACCGTCGGGCCACCTTCCCACCAGGCCGGGTAGTAGTAGTACTTCGCGACCTTGTAGAAGCCGAGCTTCTGGTCGTCGTAAGGACCGACGAATTCGGTCGCGTCGATCGTGCCCTTTTCAAGCGCCGGATAAACGTCGCCGCCAGCCAGCTGCTGCGGAATGACGCCAAGCTTTTCCATGACCTTGCCGGTGAGGCCGGCAATGCGCATCTTCAGGCCCTTGAGGTCGTCGAGCGTGTTGATTTCCTTGCGGAACCAGCCGCCCATCTGCGCACCTGTATTACCGGCGGGCAGCGCGTAAACGCCGTAACCAGCGAGGAATTCGTTGAGCAGCTCATTACCGCCAGCCTGATAGAACCAGGCATTGGTGAGGCGGGCGTTGAGGCCGAACGGAACCGCCGTACCGAGCGCAAAGGTCGGGTCCTTGCCCACGTAGTAATAGGAACAGGTATGGGCCATTTCGACCGTGTTGGACGAAACCGCATCAAGCGCCTGCAGGGCCGGGACCACTTCACCGGCGGCAAAGACCTGAATGTTGAAATTGCCGTCCGTAGCTTCGGCAACGGCTGCGGAAATTTCCGTGGCAGCATCAAAAATGGCGTCGAGGCCCTTCGGGAAGGACGACGTCAGACGCCAGTTGATCTTGGGATTTTCCTGCGCGATGGCGGGGGCGGCAAGAGCGGATGCAGCAACCGCACCGGCACCGGCAGCACCGGCTTTTTTGAAGAATGAGCGACGATCCATGAGTAACCTCCCGGTCGGTTGTGATACCCGGGGGTCTCCACGCCCCCGCGCGTGGCCGGAACTAACCATTTTGAAGAAGGCCATGCAAGCATAAAGCGCGACCATGCTTTACGCCAAATGCCGCAATGCGGTCCGGTCCAATCACGGATTATCGTTGACAATCAGAACAAACCAACCACACAAATGAGCGAACGCCCGAAGCGCTCAAAGAACCCGCCACCCTGCCGATACCCGCATTCCGGAGCCTGTCATGTCGAAGCCCGTCGTTGCCGTTCCCGCCGACTTCAAGGTCGTCGATGGATACAACTGGCACGCCACGCCCGATCAATATGTCAACGCCGCGCTGAAAGTGGCCGGCGCCATGTCCTTTATCGTCCCGGCCTTTGTCGAGGGCAACGAGACCGATGCCGTTCTGGATCGCGTCGATGGCCTTCTCGTCTCCGGCTCGGCGAGCAATGTGCATCCCTCGCATTACGGCGTCGAGGCCACCGAGGCCCATGGGCCTTTCGATCCGGGCCGCGATGCCACCAGCCTGCCGCTCATTCGCCGCGCCATCGAACGCGGCATTCCGCTTCTGGCCATCTGCCGTGGCATTCAGGAACTGAATGTCGCGCTGGGCGGTACGCTGCAGGGTGAAATTCAGGAGAACCCCGGCATCTGGGACCACCGCAAGCCCGAAACGCCAAGCCGTGACGAGGCCTTCGCCATCCGTCAGGCCGTCCATGTGCGTGAAGGGTCGTGCATTGCCAACCATCTGGGTCTCGCCGGAGAAATACAGGTGAATTCCCTGCACCGTCAGGCGATTGCCGAAACCGCTCCCAACCTGCAGGTCGAGGCAACCGCTCCCGATGGCACCATCGAAGCCGTCTCCGTTATCGGCGCGAAGAACTTCGCCTGCGGCGTGCAATGGCACCCGGAATACTGGGCTGAAACCGACGGCCCGTCGCGCAAGCTTTTCGAAGCCTTCGGGGATGCCGTGCGCGCCTATGCCGCCGCGCACGGTCGCTGAGCGCGGGTGATCACACCTTCGGTGCCGGGGTTTCCGGCACCGGGGTCAAGACCTTGCCATCGGCAAACCAGTGAATGATGTTATCGACCACGAGGTCGCCCATGGCGTTGCGTGTCGGCACCGTGGCGGACGCCACATGCGGCCAGAGAACGGCATTATCGAGCGCCATCAGTCGTTCCGGCACATTCGGTTCGTCGTAGAAGACATCAAGACCGGCAGCGGCAATCGTGCCCGTTTCCAGCGCCGTGACCAGCGCATCCTCATCCACCGAGGATCCGCGCCCGACACTGATGAACACCCCGTTCGAACCGAGCGCCGAAAACACCGCCGCATTGACCGATTTGTGCGTGTCGGCGGTGCCTGGCACGATGCAGATCAGCGTATCGACCGCCGTCGCCAGTTCCAGAAGCGACGGATAATAGTCATAGCCGACGTCATCGCGCACGCTGCGGGTGTGATAGGCGATCTTCACCTTGAACGGCTCCAGCCGGTGGGCGATTTCAAGGCCGATACGCCCCAGACCATAAAGCCCGACCGTGCGCCCTTTGAGCGAAAGCGGCGCGAGCGGGCAGGCCGACTTCAGCCAGTTGCCGGAGCGCAGCCAGTTTTCCGCCGCAAACGAGCGATGGATCGTCGAAAGCAGAAGCCCGAGGGTGGAATCGGCCACTTCGTCATTCAAAACCTCCGGCGTGTTGGTGACAACGATGCCGCGCCGGGCCGCCGCCGCACAATCCACGCCATCATAACCGACGCCGAAATGCGAAATAATCTCGAGATTGGGCAGGATATCGATCCACTCCGCGCCAAAACGCCCGTAAATGGCCGCGCCACGAATGCGCGCCGCATCTTCCGGCGAAATGGCAGGCGGTGCATTGCGCTTGGCAAACACGATGTCGAAATGGGTTTCGAGTCGTCTCACGATATGCGCAAGCAGCGTATCGTAAACGAGAATTGCGGGTTTTCCCGTCATGGCAGGCATCCTGAAGTCTTGGCGGGACAGGCCTTAGCTGCGCGGACGCACCGGGCCGGTCGATTGGCGGATTCGCATCTCCGGCTTGATCAGGTGCAGCCCGTCAAGCGCGTGACTGTCTGCCAGTTTATCGAGAAGTGCTCGCGCCGCAAGACGCCCCACCTCTTCCTGCCCGTTCCATACGGTGGTGAGCGCCGGCGTCGCAATCGACGCTTCCTCCAGATCGTCATAGCCCGTCACGGAGATATCGCGCCCGGCCAGAAGCCCCGCACGCGCAATGCCGTTCATGAAACCGATGGCCACAAGATCGTTCCAGCACACGGCAGCCGTCGGCTTTTGCGGCAGGGAGAGGAAATCGACCGCCGCATCGAACCCGGCCTGCATGGAGCGCGGCCCCGGCAGGCGCAGTTCCGGATCAACTTCAATGCCCGCCTTGCGCAACGCATTGACGTAACCCTGATAACGGTCGCGCCCCGTCGAGGTCTGGTCCGTGCCCCCAACCATGGCAATGGTGCGGTGGCCGAGGCTGATGAGATGGTTGGTCGCGAGCGAAATGCCATAGCTGTCATCGCCGCGGAAGGTCGGTAGGTCGCAGCCTTCCATCTGGCGCGCCACCAGAATGGCGGGCATATTATTGTTTTCAGCCAGCTCCACGTCCTCGATCGGCGTGCCGATGGCGGGCGACATGATCACTCCGTCACCCCCCAGCTGCAGCAGCATTTCAATAAAGCTGCGCTGCTTTTCGACGGAATCATAATGGTTGGACAAAATGAAGGTGTGCGAACGCCGGTCGAGTTCGCTTTCAATGGCTTTGAGAATTTCCCCGTAGAACGGGTTCATGATGTCATGCACCACAACGCCGATAATGCCCGAACGCGAGGTGCGAAGACTGGCGGCACGGCGATTGTAGATATAGCCCATGGCGCGGGCCTGTTCCTTGATCCGCTCGCGCGTATCGGCTGCCACAAGCGGACTGTCGCGCAACGCCAGCGAAATCGTCGCCGTGGACAGGCCAAGGCTTTCGGCAATGGTCGACAGTTTGATTTTCTGGGCCATGCAATCCCCCCGAACAAGACGCAAGTCAACACGGGCGACTCGCTCCCGTCGGGTCGCCAATTTAATTAAATTAAACCGTTTAAACGAAGCATGCAACCATGGATGCGAGGCCGCATGGCCCACACTCCTCACTTATACGTCGGAGGAATCGGGCATTTCACACGGGTTGCCGCCCAGATTGGCGTCGACCTGCTTCAACAGGCGAATGAGCGTTTCCACTTCCTTGCCGGAGAGCCCGGCCACCGCCTGCCGGTCACAGGTCAGAACCGAAGCGGAAATCCCGGCAACAGCGGCCCGACCGGCCTCCGTCAGGAAAACCTTGCTCAACCGGCCATCCCCGGAATCCTCCATCCGCTTCAAGAAGCCCTGCGCCTCCATGCGTGTGACGGTGCGGGTCATGGTCGGCGGCTTCACGCCAAGCGCCTGCGCCAGTTGGCCGGTCGTCAGCCCGTCCATGCGCGAAAGCGCGAGGATTACCCCGTCCTGTCCCGCGTAAAGGCCGGTTTCGGAGAGAAGACGCGAAAGGGCCGTGCGGGTGGAGCGGGCCGCTTGCGAAAGCGTGGCGGCAAGGGCGCCCGGTTCGGCCAGCGCTTCTTCCATGCGGCGCAGGGATTTTTCCTGCTTCAGCAGGCTTTTCTCCTGTTTGCGCAGCGCTTTGTCCTGCTTGTCCTTCTTGCCCAAGACCCTTATCCCCCGCTTTCAAACGACGCGCCGCAACGTTATACCGGCTTACAGCATGGCGCGCAAAAGTGTGAAGCGGTTTTGCGATCACGCCATGCGGCAAAGCAAACCATGGTGCGCAAAAGTGCGAAGCGGTTTTGCGATCACGCCATGCGGCAAAGCAAACCATGGTGCGCAAAAGTGCGAAGCGGTTTTGCGATCACGCCAGGCCGGAACGGATCGGGAGGCATCTGCCATGAATGAAGGAAGCATTGCCGTTTTGCCGCTCGGCGCCCATGAGCAGCATGGCCCGCACCTGCCGTTTGAGACGGATGCCATCATCGCCGCAGGCATTACGGCCCATACCAAAGCCGCCCTTCCCGCCCATCTTTCCGTGCAGTTTCTGCCGGTTGAAACGGTTGGCTACTCCATCGAGCACATGGATGTGGCCGGAACCAAGAGCCTGACCGTTGCCGAAGCCATCGACAAATGGTTAGGCGTCGCCGGCTTTCTGGCTGAACGCGGCGTGCGCAAATTCGTGATGCTCAACGCCCATGGCGGCAATTCGCCGCTGATGACGATTATCGCCACCGAAGCCCGCATCCGCTTCAACATGCTGGCTGTTGCCACAAGCTGGACCCGTTTCGGCCTGCCGGCAGGGATCATCTCACCGGAGGAAAAGGCCATCGGCATCCATGCGGGCGAGATCGAGACCTCCGTCATGCTGGCGCTGGCACCCGATCTGGTCGACATGACCAAGGCGCGCGACTTCCCCTCAAGGCAGAGCGAATTTACCCATGATTTCGCCCATTTGCGGGCCTATGGCCCCCATGCTTTCGGTTGGAAAATGCGCGACTTGAACCCCGATGGGGCGGTGGGCAATGCCGCAGCCGCCACCGCCGAAAAGGGCCATGCCTTGATTGCCCATGCGGTCAAAGGCTTCGTTGAGCTTCTGGAAGACGTTCACCGCTTCGATGTGTCGTCCCTTGACTGAAACCCTTTGAAACGCCCCGCGCCAACGCCTATATGGGGGCAACACGTTCGCGCCCTCACGCCCCGGCGGCGCAAATCATTTTCCGGAGACCCCCGATGTCCGAAGCGCAAACCGCAAAGCCCATTCCCGTCACCGTTCTCACCGGCTATCTCGGCGCGGGCAAGACCACCCTTTTAAACCGCATCCTGACCGAGAACCACGGCAAGAAATACGCGGTCATCGTCAACGAGTTCGGCGAAATCGGCATCGACAACGACCTGATCGTCGAGTCGGATGAAGAAATCTACGAAATGAACAATGGCTGCATCTGCTGCACGGTGCGCGGTGACCTGATCCGCGTCGTGGAAGGCCTGATGCGCCGCCCCGGCCGTTTCGATGGCATTATCGTGGAAACGACGGGCCTTGCCGATCCGGTGCCGGTCGCCCAGACCTTCTTCATGGATGACGACGTGCGCGCCAAGAGCCAACTCGACGCTGTTGTGGCGCTGGTGGATGCCAAGCACCTGCCGCTACGCCTGAAGGACAGCCGCGAAGCCGAAGACCAGATCGCCTTTGCCGATGTGGTGGTGATCAACAAGATCGACCTCGTGACCAAGGAAGAAGCCGACCGCATCGAAGAGATCGTGCGCGCCATCAATCCGGGTGCGCGCGTCTATCGCGCCGAGCGCTCCGGCGTGCCGCTCGACAAGGTGCTGGATCAGGGCGCTTTTGATCTGGAACGCGCCCTTGAAAACGATCCGCATTTCCTCGACCACGACCACCCGGACCATGTCTGCGGCCCGGATTGCGACCACCACCATCATGACCACGATCATGATCACGACCATCATCACCATGATCATGGGCATGATCACCACCACGGCCATGCCTCGGCCATCCATGATGTGACGGTGCGCTCCGTCTCCTTGCGCGGCGGCGAAATGAACCCGGACAAGTTCTTCCCGTGGATTCAGAACGTCACGCAGACGCAAGGCCCGAACATTCTGCGCCTCAAGGGCATCATTGCCTTCAAGGGTGATGAGGAGCGCTATGTGGTGCAGGGCGTTCATATGATCATCGAAGGCGACCACCAGCGGGCATGGAAGGCGGGCGAAAAGCGCGAAAGCCGCCTCGTCTTCATCGGTCGCGAGCTGGATCCGGCCAAGCTGGAAGAAGCCTTCAAGGCCTGCGAGGCCAACGCCTGATGCCGACCGTCGCGCCCTACGATATCGAAGGTCATGTCGTCACCACCGCCTTCATCGGCGATACGCCGTATTTTGCAACGGCCAGTGGCGAAATTCACAAGCTGGGCACTGCTCCGAAGGTGGTGAAAGCGCATGAAGGTCTGCTGACTTGCGTGCTCGACCCCAGCGACAAAAGCCTTGTGACCGGCGGTGAAGACGGGCGCGTTCTGCGCATTTCCAGCGAAGGCGACATCACTAAACTCGCCAATGTGCCGCGTAAGTGGATTTCGGTCGTCGCGCCCGGCCCGCAAGGGGCTGTTGCCTATGCGGTCGGCCGCTCGTCTTACGTTCGGCTTGCCGATGGCACGGTGAAGGAATTTGCCGAGGCCCGCACAGTGGAAGGGCTTGCCTTCGCGCCGAAGGGCCTGCGTATCGCCGCCGCCCGCTATAACGGCGTTTCACTGCATTGGGCGGGCATGGCCGCCGAGCCGTGGGATCTGGAATGGAAGGGTGCGCATACCGCCGTTACCTTCTCACCCGATGGCCGCTTCCTCGTCACCGCCATGCAGGAAAATGCCCTGCACGGCTGGAAGCTGGAAGGTGCGAAAGGCCCGAGCGAAGCGCGCAACATGCGCATGAGTGGCTATCCCGCCAAGGTCAAATCCATGAGCTGGTCGCCGAAAGGCAAATGGCTCGCCTCCTCCGGCGCACCGGCGGCTATCGTCTGGCCCTTCTCCGCCAAGGATGGCCCGATGGGCAAGGCCCCGCTGGAACTGGGCACCCGCGCCGATATTCTCGTGACGAGCGTCTCCTTCCACGGCACGGATGAAATCCTCGCCATCGGCTTCATCGATGGCATGATCCTCGCCGTGCGCATTGCCGATGGCAAGGAAGCGCTGATCCGACGCCCCGGCAAGGGGGCCATCACCTCCATGGCGTGGAGCGGCAATGGCCGCCTCTTGGCCTTCGCCTCCGAAGCAGGCGACTGCGGCGTGGTGGACATTGCGGGGTAATGACATGACGCATGAAAACGATCCGAACGGCATTCAGGCCGAGAAGAAGCGCAACTTCACGCCTCGCTGGTTCATGGATCTTCTGAACGCCCGGCTGTCCCTTGGAGACACCTTCTGGCTTGGCGCCGTTGGCGTGACGCTGATCTTTTCGCCAGCCCTGTTTATTTTCGGATATCAATTGCCGCTCATATTCTTCCCAACGAGCGGGAACCTGATCCTGAATATCTTGCTTGGGGTCATCACGGTCTATTGCGCCATCTTGACAACGGCCGTGTTCCGAACCGCAGTCCGTACACCTGATGTAGGGGGCTGGAGATGGGTCGGCGTTGCAATCGTTTTCCTGCAAACGCTGAATCTGGCTTATCAAACTTACCTCGGCTTCTAAATCCCCCCCCCGAACAGGGGATCGACAAGCGGCTTCAGGGTGGCAACGACTTTCCGCATGACCGGCGCTGGACGGTAAAGGCGATTTCGTCTTTGCTGACGTTCAACCGCCCATGGTTTTGACGGAGACTCTCTTGAAACGCCTGCTTGCCACAGCTCTCCTGCCGCTCTTTCTTCTGCCCGGTCTCGCGCAGGCCGACGACAAGGCCCATACCTTCACCGATCTTTTCGAGAAGCAGCGTTCTGAGGCCTGGTGGAAAACCATGGCCGAATGTGCGGGCCGCGTAAAATCGCTGACCGCCTATGGCTCTCCATCGCGCAAGATCACGCCGAAGGAGATGGAAGAGCGCGTTACCATGTTCTGGATCATCGCCGTCTCCCGCATCAAGCGCGACCGGGGCATCTCGGAAGAAGCCGCCTCGAAGATCGCCCTTGAGGGCGCGCAGGAAGGCAACAGCCTGCAAAATCAGGCCAATCTGACATGGACGGCGGCGAGCAAGATGGATTGGGAGTTTGATCGCCGCATCGACTTTTGCGAGAAGCAGCTGAAGGACTACTCCATCGCTTTCCCGGAAGATTTCCGTCAGAGCAAATAGCAAAAACCGCGCGTTCCCACCTCCCCCTTGAGGGGGGAGGTCGCTGCACGGCAGCGGGTGGGGGTGAGCACCTGTCAACGAGACCCGTCATAGAGCCTTCACCCCACCCCGGACCAAGGTCCGACCCTCCCCCTCAAGGGGAGGGTCATTGCTGCCTCAAGTTAAGCTTGTATCACGCTGCCTTGCGGGTTGAAACCGCATGGGAAACGCCAAGGCGGCGACCGCTGGCCACCACCATGCCGGCGGCGCCATCCAGCCAGCCCTCTTTGAGTTCCAGCGCCAGAAAACGCTCGCGCGCCGTCGGGCCGGGCATCATCAGGGCACGGGTCTTTTCGGCAAAGAAGCCGAAGCGCTCGTAATAGGGCGCGTCGCCGACCAGCAGGATCGCCCCATGGCCACGCTGATGAGCACGGGTGATGGCTGCCCGCATCAGCGCGCCGCCAATACCCTTGCCTTCATGGGCCGGATCAACCGCAAGCGGACCGAGAAGCAGGGCGTCAACGGGCGTCCCGGCGGGCGTAATGCCTGCCTCGACGTTCCACAAACGCACCGTGCCGATCACATGGCCTTCGGGATCGCGTGCCACCAGCGCCAGACCTTCGCCCGGCAGCCGGTTACGGCGCAGCTTTTCCGAAGACTTCGTGCGGCGATCCGGCCCCATGGCAAGATCGAGAAGCTTTTCACGCGCCACGACATCCGCAGGCGTCTCTTCCTCAATGGTGAAGGCCGCCGGGGTGAAAAAAGCGCGCACATTGCCAAAAACAGTGGCCATCCGGGCCTCCCGTTTCCAAACGCCATCCACAAGACGGCGACAACAACGATGGTGAAGGAGCCTCCCCGGTCAATCGCCGGGGCAAGGCTTTAGATCACGCAGCAATTCCAGCAAAAGTGCCTTGCGGTTTTGCGTCCGGAATTGCGAACGATCTCAGATCACGTAAGCCTTGAGCGGCTCGAAGCCGTTGAAGGCGACCGCCGAATAGGTCGTCGTATAGGCGCCCGTGCCTTCGATCAGAACTTCATCGCCGATGGTCAGCGTGACCGGCAGCGGATACATGTTCTTCTCATACAGCACATCGGCGCTGTCGCAGGTCGGGCCTGCCAGCACGCACGGTTCCATCTCGTCGCTGTCACGCGTCGTGCGGATCGGGTAGCGGATCGCCTCGTCCATGGTTTCGGCGAGACCACCGAACTTGCCAATGTCGAGATAGACCCAGCGGTGGTTGTCGTTGTCCGACTTCTTTGAGACGAGAACGACTTCCGCCTTGATCACGCCTGCGTTGCCCACCATGCCGCGACCCGGCTCGATGATCGTCACCGGCAGGTTGTTGCCGAAGTGCTTGCGCAGCGCCGCGAAGATCGCCTGACCGTAGGCTTCCGCCGTCGGAATGTCGCGCAGGTACTTGGTCGGGAAACCGCCGCCCATGTTGACCATCTTCAGGTGGATACCCTGCTTGGAAAGCTGCGAGAAGACACGCTTGGCGTCCGCCAGAGCGGAATCCCAGGCATCGACCTTCAGCATCTGCGAGCCCACATGGAACGAAACGCCATAGGATTCGAGACCCAGCTGGTGAGCGTAGACGAGCACGTCAACGGCCATCTGCGGCACGCAGCCGAACTTGCGCGAAAGCGGCCATTCGGCACCTTCGCCATCGGTCAGAACGCGGCAGAACACGCGAGCGCCGGGAGCGGCACGGGCGATCTTTTCCACTTCCTCATGGCTGTCCACGGCAAAAAGGCCGACGCCAAGCGCATGCGCACGGGCAATGTCGCGTTCCTTCTTGATCGTGTTGCCGTAGGAAATACGATCCGCCGTGGCACCGGCATCAAGGGCCATCTGGATTTCGGCAACCGATGCGCAATCGAAGTTCGAGCCCATAGAGGCGAGCAGCGACAGGATTTCCGGTTCCGGATTGGCCTTCACGGCATAGTAGATGGCGCTGTCCGGCAGGGCGTGACGGAACGCGGTATAGTTGGAGCGCACGACATCGAGGTCCACGACAAGGCACGGGCCTTCCGGACGACGGGTCTTGATGAAGTCGAGAATACGGGCAGTCGTCATGGTGAAATCCCCTAAGGTTCCAAGCCGGCGAACCGGAACGATAAAGGCTTTCCATGCGTAGCGTCGGCCCCGGCCGGTGGATAAAACCGGGCCGCGAACGCAAGGTCAGCGATAAGTGGAACGACACCCGGTTAAGGATGGAATTCCGCCTTGTCTGCCATGGATTGGAGGGGGAACCCCGACCGCACTTCCGGCAATGATGGTGTGCCTCTTCAGTGACCCCGGCTGGTGGAAAGCCGGAAGAGAACCAGAAAGGCCCGCACCGTCGTTGCTTCAAGATGTCCTCGCATTTCCCGGTTGGCCGGAATAGCGACTGGAGCGGTTAGTTCCAGGTACCTTACCGATGACCTCACCTTAGGGACTGATCCCAGTTCGAGGGTCGGCGGACACCCACAGGCACGTGCGACTTTGGGCAGCACGGGAAATAGGGTTGTTCGCAGTCATAATCAAGACCTTTCTTGCGCCGCGATAAAAATTTATATTGAACGAAACGCCCCCTTTGTTCGATAAGTATAGACGATCAACAGCACTGGACATTCGCATGGATACGCTGACCCGCATTCGCGCCTTTATCGACGTTGTCGAGGCCGAGGGTTTCTCGGCGGCGGCCCGCAAGACCGGGCGCTCCAAGGCGCTTCTGTCCAAATATGTGCGCGAGCTGGAAGACGACCTCGGCGCGCTGCTTTTGAACCGCACGACACGCCAGTTTTCCCTGACCGAAGCGGGCCATACCTATTACCGCACCGCCTCCGACATTCTGAAGGAGATCGACAACCTTGCCGATCTGGTGCGCGAGAACAATGCCGACCTGAAGGGCAAGCTGCGCATTTCGGTTCCCCGCACCTTTGTCGATGCCGATGTCGGGCAGTCGCTGATTGATTTTGCCCGCGAACACCCGGACCTGTCGCTTGATATTCTGGCCGACGACCGCTTTGTCGATCTGATCGAGGAAGGGTTCGATCTCGCTATCCGCATCACGCGCATGGAAGATTCCGGCATGATCGCCCGCAAGCTTTCGCCGTTTCGCACCTATGTCTGCGCCACGCCGCATTTCATCGCCATGCACGGCCCCTTCAATCATCCGCAGGACCTGACCTCGGCCCCGGCCATGGTCGACAAGAACAGCCGCAACTACAACACGCTGCGCTTTATCGATGAGGATGGCAGCACGCTTTCGGTGGCCGTCAGCGGGCCGATTGAAGTCAACAGCCCGCAATCCACCCTGCGCGGCGCGCTGGCCGGGCTTGGCTTTGCCTCGTTGCCGGATTTCATCGCCCGCCCGCACATCGAATCGGGCGCGCTCATCTCGCTGTTTGAGGACCGCCTGCCGCAAGATCGCGGCATCTATGCCGTTTACCCGCACCGCCGCTATCTGCCAGCCAAGGTGCGCAGCCTTGTGGATTTCCTCTCCAACTGGTTCCGCAAGGCACAGGAAACCGGCAAAAGCACCTGACGGGCTTTTGACAGGGCCAGATGCATGCCCCATTCTCGCCCCTAAGGAACCGGCCCTGATTCTGCCGGATTCAACGGGCAATGCTCGTTCAAACCCAATGCAGGCCGTGCGGAAATGCCGATGAAAAAAGCCCTCCTTCTGGCGACTGCCCTTGCGCTGCCTTCGGTGGCCCATGCGCACCCGCATGTGTTTGCCGAAGCCAAGCTGGAAGTTATCGGCGACGACAAGGGCTTCATCTCCGAACTGCGCAATGTCTGGCGCTTCGACGAGGTCTTTTCGTCCAGCGTCTTGATGGACTTCGACAAGAACAAGAACCTGAAGCTCGACCCGGAAGAGGCCGCCACGGTTGGCAATACGGTCAAGGACTCGCTTGGCGACTACGGCTACTACATGAACATCAGCGCCGACGGCAAAGAGGTCAAAGTCTCCCCGCCGGACACGATCAACATCGTCTATCAGGGCGGCAAGCTCTTGATGTTCTTCATCGTCAAGCCCGCCGAGCCGCTACCGCTCAAGGGCCGCATCCAGCTGGGCGTCTGGGACCCAACCTTCTACACCTCCATCGATTTCAATCGCGATGAAGACATGACCACAGACGGCAAGGCCTTCGCCGCCTGCAAGCGCACCATTGTCCGCCCGGACCCGGATGAGGTTCTGAAGCAGAACCAGGACAAGCTGACCGCCGCCTTCTTCGATGATCCGGCGGGCACCAACATGTCGAAACTCTTCGCCATCAAGCTGGAGCTATCGTGCTGAAACCGGCACGAATCGGCCTTATCTGCGCGCTCGCTCTGTTAGCCGGGGCCAGCATAGCAGCCGCCCAATCGTCGCTGGGCATCGGCACGGCTGAACCCTCTTTCGATATATCCGGTCCGTTCGGCCCCTTTCTGGCCTTTGTGAACCGCGAACAGCAGGGCTTTTACCGCGCTCTCACCGGCGCGCTGTCGGCCATGCGCGATGATCCCTGGAAACTCTGGACGCTGGTCGGCCTCTCCTTCGCCTATGGCGTTTTCCACGCCGCAGGCCCTGGACACGGCAAGGCCGTCATCTCGTCCTACATGATCGCCAATGAAACGCAGCTGCGGCGCGGCGTGGCGATTTCCTTCCTCTCCGCACTGGTGCAGGGCATCATGGCGCTGGTGCTCGTCGGCGTAACCTGGGTCGCGCTGCGCGGCACCTCGATCACCATGACGGCGGCGACAACGGTGCTGGAACAGGCAAGCTTTGGCCTCGTGATTGCCTTCGGTGTGTGGCTTTTGGTGCGCAAGCTCGCATCGATGCGCCGGGCACGCCGATCCGTCTTAGCCCCCCTCTTCGAGGGTTCGGCCAGCCGCACCGCGTCCACGGGCTTCGCCTTCCGCGCCGAAGCATGCGACGGCACGGCGACACCGGGTGCCGATGGCATCTGCCCGGATTGCGGCATCACCCACATGCCGGACCCTGCCCTTTTGAAGGGTGAGCGCTTCAGCTTCCGCGAAGCCGCCTCCGCCATCCTCGCCGTCGGGCTTCGCCCCTGCTCCGGGGCCATTCTGGTGGTGAGTTTTTCGCTGCTGAACGGGCTTTATCTCGGCGGCATCCTATCGGTCGCCGCCATGTCGCTTGGAACCGCCATTACCGTGTCGATCCTCGCCTCGCTGGCGGTCGGCGCCAAGGACATCGCCATCCGTTTTGCCGGACCGGGCTCGAAAACCGCAAGCCGCCTGCGCACCGCCATCGAAATCGGCGGCGCGCTCTTTGTCATCTTCGTCGGTGTAACCCTGCTCGCCGCATCGCTTCAAGCGTGAAGCGAAGCGCGGATATCCTCAAGCTTGGCGATCTGCTTGCCCTGAGCATCGAAATTGGCCGGATCAAGCCAGGCCTCGAAAGCGGCTTTCAGAAGCGGCCATTCCCCGTCGATCATCGAGAACCAGGCCGTATCCCGGTTCTCTCCCTTCGACAGCATGTGCTGCCGGAACAAGCCCTCATAGGTAAAGCCATAGCGACGGGCTGAAGCCTTGCTCGGTTCGTTGTCGTTGTGGCACTTCCACTCGTAGCGACGATAGCCAAGATCCTCGAACACATGGCGCGCCATCAGGTAATGCGCCTCGGTGGCCAGCGGCGAACGCGCCATCAGCGCACCATGGGCAACGCCCCCCACTTCCACGACACCATTGGCGGGGTCGGCGCGCATATAGCTCGCCATGCCGCAGATGGAGCCACTCTTCTTGTCGCGAAACACATGGATCAGCCAGTTGGCCTTAGTGGCGCAGGCCTCCAGCCAGAGGTCGAAATCCTCGATCCCGGCAAAGTCATTGTTGGTGAAATAGAGAAGCAGCGGATTGATGCCCATTTCACCAAGCCCATCCCAGAGCGCTTTCAAATGCTTGTCGCGCTCATAAGGCTCCACCACAAGGTAGCGGCCTTCAAGGGTCACGGGGGTCGGGGCGGGGCAGCCCTTGAACTGGGAAAGATCGCGCATGGTTCCTCTCACAAACTTGAAGGTGAAAGGAATAGGCCGGTCATGCACTGAACACAACCGGCCAGCCATATCGTCAGAACGGCGTCAGACCTTGTGGGCCGAAACCGTCGCCTCGATCTGGTCGATCAGCGCATCCGGCAGACCCAGACGACCGGCCAGAAGATCGAGATAGCCGCGTTCGGCCCGCGTATCGGGATCGATGGCAAGGCGTGAGGCAGTGTAAAGCTCGACGCGCTGCTCCTCGCTTTTGGCGGCCAGAACGAGCGCATCAAGATCAACCGGCGCGGACAGCTCTTCGTTGAGGAACTGCTCCACATCGGCACCGAAACCGGCGAGCTTGGCGCGATCCAGAATCCGTCCGCGTTCGGTTTCATCGATATGGCCATCGGCGCGGGCGGCCGAAATCATGGCCCGCACCAGCGTGAGAACGAAATCATTGGAGAGAATTTCCGGCTCGAAGCCGGACTGAGCCGGGGGCACGGGCACCGGCAGTTGCGCGGGCGCATCGACCGGCGCGGCCCCTTCTGCAGGCTTGCCGCCATTCTGGTAATTCTTGTAGGCCTGATAGCCAAGTCCTGCGATGGCGGCGAGACCGCCCAGAACCGCCACATTGCCCGTCAGCGAGCGCCCGGTTTTCGTGCCGAGGAGCACGGCGGCAATCGCGCCGGTTGCCAGCGGATTGTCCTTGGCAAGCTTCACCGCATCATTGGCCTTTTCGCGCACGGTTCCCGTGGTTCCCGGCACCTGCGTTCCAAGCAATTGGTCGAGAAGCGATTTCGGGTCAAACATAGTGCGGCTCTCCTTGGCTTTATGGCTGCGGAGATAAAATAGGAAGGCCGCACCCCTGATGAAAGGGCGCGGCCTTGAAATCCTGTGCCGAAAAGAGGAACGCGACGACAGGCCGCGCTCGCGCCTTGTCTTAGCGAAGCGCTGCCGCTTCCGCCGCAAGCTTGGTGATGCCGGCCCAGTCCCCTGCGGCGACCAGATCCTTCGGAGCCACCCACGAACCGCCGACGCACACCACGTTCGGCAGCGACAGGTAATCCTTGGCATTCTTCAGCGAAATGCCGCCCGTCGGGCAGAAGCTCATGTCGGCAATCGGCGAGGAAATCGCCTTGAGGAACGGCGCGCCGCCCGACTGTTCCGCCGGGAAGAACTTGACGGTGCGAAGCCCCTCTTCGCGCGCCTTCATGATCTCGCTGGCCGTCGAAGTGCCCGGCAGGAAGGGAACGTCGCTATCCTTCGCAGCCGCAAAAAGCGCGGGCGTTGCACCGGGGCTGACAATGAACTTGGAACCCGCCTTCACCGCCGCCGCATAGTCGGCAGGCGTCAGGATGGTACCGGCACCGACCAGCGTATCGGGCGATTCTTCCGCCACCGCCTTGATGGCGTCCAGCGCGCAAGCGGTCCGCATGGTGATCTCGATGGCCTTCAATCCGCCCGCTGCCAGTGCCCGCGCCAGCGGCACGGCATCCTCCAGCTTCTCGATGATCAGAACCGGCATCACCGGCTGCGACTTGAGGATGGAGACGAGATTGGCGGCTTTATCGCTCATGAAAGGGCCTTCCCTTTTAAATCGATTGAACTGCGAAGTTCATAGGCATTTCGACTGTCATTGTCGAGACAAAAGCGTAACCTATAACGGTGTCTCCCACCATAGAGCCGCTACCCGAATTTGCGCAAATGCAAAAAGCGGCGCCCTTCCCCGGAGTAACGGTCAAGAATGGCGACAGAGATCGAACGCAAGTTTCTGGTCGTTGGCGAAAGCTGGCGCGAAGAAACCATGTCTCATGCCCAAATGATACAGGCCTATCTGTTCAGCGCGCCGGACCGCTCCATGCGGGTGCGCATTGAAAACGACAGCCGCGCCACGCTGTGCATCAAGTTCGGTGCCTCACCACTTTTCCGCGACGAATTCGAATACCCCATTCCTGTTGCGGATGCGAAGGAACTGGTGGTGCACGCCAGCGGCGCCGTGATCGAAAAGACGCGCTATCTCTCCCATTTTCAGGGCTACCTCTGGGAAATCGATGTCTATGGCGGGGTCTATGCCGGCCTGATCGTTGCCGAAGTGGAAATGGACAGCACGGAGGATAATCCGCCGCTTCCCGCTTGGGTGGGGCTGGAAGTCACGCACGACCGGCGCTATTCCAACGCCATGCTGGCAACCCGCAACATGGCTGGAGAACTTGGGCATGGCCCCGCGATTTGATCCCCGCGACCGCGATTCAGGCCGGCTTCGAAAGGCCGTATCGAACAGCCTGTTCGAATTGGCTCTGGCGTTCAGCACGCCGGGCAAGAACGCCCACGCGCTGATCCACGAGGCCCGCAAGACCCTCAAGCACCTGAAGACACTAAGCCGCCTGCTGCACAAGGTGGACCCGGAGGCTTTCACCCGGTTCCATGCCGAACTGGCGGATCTGGGAAGCGCGCTGGCCGAGACCCGCGAGGCCGCAGCCCTTGCCGAAACCGCATCATGGCTGGCCGCCTCTGCCCGCGCACCGGATGAGGCAGGCCGTTTCACGCGGCTTGCCAAGACGCTGGAAGCCCGGCGTGACGCCTTGCCCGCTGCCGATCTGCGCACCGTTCTCGGCAAAGCCGGAGCCCGATGCCGCGCACTCAGCGAAATGGCCGCGAACCTGCCCTACCCGCAAGGCCGCAAGAAAACGGCACGGCTTCTGGCCCACAGCTGGCAGGAGATGATGCAGGAAGGCCGCCGCACGCTTTCGCCGCTGACTGTCGAGTCCGAGGCTGGAGCCTTTCATGACCTTCGCCGTTGTGCCCAGAACCTGAGTGCTGCCTGCGCTCTGTTACGCTCGCTCTGGCCGGAAGCCATGCGCGCGCGTCAGGAAAGCTGCCGCGACCTCATCGACAATCTGGGCCGCGAAAGCGACATCGAAGGGCTGATGCAGCTCATGCGCCGCGAACCGCAGCACTTTGGCGAGGCCATCGATCAAGTGATCCTCGAGCGCCTGTTGACGAGGCGGCGCCAAGCGCTACGTCTGCTTTCCCTGCAACAGGCAGCCCCGATCCTGACCGTTGATCCGGAAAAGGATGCTCGCCGCATCCGCATCCTCTGGGAAGTGGTTGGCGCATAAGATCGCAGCCCCCTTCAAGGTGATTGCGAAACGGCGCTGAAAGCAGTATCTGGCAGGGCATGACCGAAGCCGAAAACACACTCCGCCCCGAAACGAGCGGCCCCGTTCTGGTGGCTGCCCTCTATCATTTTGCCACGCTAGGCGATCACGTCGCGCTGCGCGAGCCGCTTCTGGCGGTCTGCGAAGCCAATGGCGTGAAGGGAACGCTGCTTCTCGCCCGCGAAGGCATCAACGGCACGATTGCAGGGCCGGATGCGGGCATCCGCACCGTTCTCGCTTTCCTGCGTGCAAAGCCGGAACTGGCAGCCCTTGAGCACAAGGAAAGCCGCGCCTCGTCCATGCCCTTCCTGCGCATGAAAGTGCGCCTGAAGAAGGAAATCGTGACGATGGGCGTCGAGGACATCGACCCCAACAAGATCGTCGGCACCTATCTGAATTCGCGCGAGTGGAACGAGCTGATCTCGGACCCCGACACGATCCTCATCGACACGCGCAACGATTACGAGACGGCCATCGGCATCTTCAAGGGTGCGGTTGATCCCGACATCAAGACATTCCGCGAGTTTCCCGATTGGGTGCGCAACAATCCCGGCCTGCATAACAAGCCGAAGATTGCCATGTACTGCACGGGCGGCATCCGCTGCGAAAAGGCAACGGCCTTCATGAAGCAGGAAGGCTTTGACGAGGTCTACCACCTCAAGGGCGGCATCCTGAAATATCTGGAAGAAATGCCGGAAGAGGAAAGCCTGTGGGAAGGTGCCTGCTTCGTCTTTGACGAACGCGTTTCGATCACCCATGGCCTTAAGGAAGGCGAGCACACGCTTTGCCGCGCCTGCCGCTATCCGCTGACCAACGAGGAGCGTGCCTCGCCGCTCTTCGAGGATGGCGTTTCCTGTCCGCACTGCCACGGCACCCATTCCGCCGCCGATCTGGAGCGCTATCGACAGCGTCAGCGCCAGATGGAACTGGCCGAAAAGCGCGGCACCCGCCACATCGGCAGCTAATCAAAGAAAAACCCGCCTTTCGGCGGGTTTTTCATTTCGCAAGCGAGCGCTCTTACCAGGCCGGAACGACGGCGCCCTTGAACTTTTCAAGAATGAACGCCTTCACTTCCGGGCTGTGATAGGCCTCGACCAGCGTCTTCACCCACGGCTTGTCCTTGTCTTCGACGCGCACGGCCAGCACGTTGATGTAAGGTGCCTTCTCGCCTTCGCGGAAAATCGGGTCCTTGGCCGGGTCGAGACCGGCTTCCAGCGCATAATTGGTGTTGATGACGGCAGCCGTCACGTCATCCAGCGAACGCGGCAGCTGGGCGGCATCGAGTTCCACGAATTCGATGTTCTTCGGGTTTTCAACGATGTCGGCAATCGTCACCTTGAGGCCAGCGCCTTCGCGCAGCTTGATGAGGCCCTTGTCAGCAACGATCAGCAGCGCACGGCCACCATTCGTCGGATCGTTCGGGATGGCGATCTTCGCGCCGTCCGCCAGCTCATCAATGCTCTTCACCGACTTGGAATAGACGCCCATTGGGAAGTTCACGGTCTGGGCAACGCTTTCGATCTTGAAGCCGCGATCCTTCACCTGATTGTCCAGATAGGGCTGGTGCTGGAAGGAATTGGCGTTGAGATCGCCATCATTCAGCGCCTGGTTGGGAACAACGTAATCGGAAAATTCGAGAACCTCGATGTCGAGACCCTTGGTCTTGGCGACATCCTTCACCTTCTCGAAAATCTGCGCGTGCGGGCCGGGTGTCACGCCCACCTTGAGCGTTTCGGCAAAAGCCGCACCAGCGGAAAGAAGGGCAGCAAGTGCCGTGGCAACAATCAAGCTTTTCATGGTTTTCTCCTTGGGAAGTGGGTCAGTTTTTGCGATTTTTCTTGTCGAAGCGCTTGGCCAGCCGGTCGCCGATGCTCTGCACGCCCTGCACGAGGACGATCAGGACAACGACCACCGCCAACATCACGTCAGGCATGAAGCGCTGGTAGCCGTAGCGGATGCCGAGGTCGCCCAGACCGCCGCCGCCAACGGCACCGACCATGGCCGAAAATCCGATGAGGCTGACGATGGTCAGTGTCAGGCCGAGCACCAGCCCCGGACGTGCCTCCCTCAACAAAACTTTGCTAACGATCTGAACCGGCGTTGCCCCCATGGCGCGTGCGGCCTCGATCAAGCCCTTGTCCACTTCACGGATCGAGCTTTCGACCAGACGTGCGAAGAAGGGGATTGTGGCAATGGTCAACGGCACAATCGCCGCGGACGTGCCAATCGATGTTCCTGTCACCAGTCGCGTGAAGGGAATGATCGCCACGACAAGAATAATGAACGGCGTCGAGCGCGTGGCGTTAACAATCAGACCGATCACGCGGTTCAGTACCGGCGCTTCGAACAGTTCGCCGCGCCCGGAAGTCGCCAGAAACACGCCCATCGGCAGGCCGATCAGGGAGCCAAGGAGGCCGGACACGAACACCATGTGCAGCGTCTGCCACAGCGCCTTGGCCAACAGGGAAACGAGCATATCAAACGCCATAGCCGATCACCTCCGTCGTCAGGCCGGTCTCGGCATAAAAGCGTCCGGCGCGCTCCAGCGTCGCGACATCGGCCGGATAGGACACGACCAGCGAACCGAAAGGTTCCCCGGCAATTTCATCGATGGCACCGGCGAGAATATTCACATCCGGGCCGATTTCCGCGACAAGCCGCGCCGTCAGCGGCTGGAAAGCCGTTTCGCCAAAGAACACCAGCCGCACCAGAACCCGGTCGCCCGCCTGCGGCACGGCGCGAAGGTCTGAGCGGATCCACTCCGGCAGATTGCCGCCCTTATTGGCCGCCGAAAGCAGGCTGCGCGTCGTTTCATGCTGGGGGCGGGTGAAGACATCAAAGGTGCGCCCCTGCTCGACAATGCGCCCGCCATCGATCACCGCCACATCGCTTGCCACCGTCTTCACCACTTCCATTTCATGGGTGATGAGAAGCACGGTCAGGCCGAGATCGGCATTGATACGCTTTAGCAATTCAAGGATCGACTGCGTGGTTTCCGGGTCAAGCGCAGAGGTTGCCTCGTCGGACAGCAAAAGCTTCGGCTCGGTGGCTAGCGCCCTTGCAATGCCGACACGCTGCTTCTGCCCGCCGGAAAGCTCTGCCGGGTAACGATCGGCCTTGTCGGCAAGCCCGACGAGATCGAGAAGCGGAAGAACCCGCGAACGGATGGTCGCCTTGTCAACACCGGCGATTTCGAGCGGCAGCGCCACATTCTCAAAGGCCGTGCGCGACGACAACAGATTGAAGTGCTGGAAGATCATGCCCACTTCGCGGCGAAGCGAACGAAGGCCGGACGCATCCAGCGCATCCACATCGACCCCATCCACATAGACATGGCCGGAGGACGGGCGTTCCAGCCCATTGACGAGACGAATGAGCGTCGACTTGCCCGCCCCCGAACGGCCGATGATCCCGGCAATCGCGCCGCGCGGCACGGTATAATCGACATCGGAAAGGGCGGTGAAGGCCGGGGCTTGCGCCGTTCCGCCAAAGACCTTGCCGACGGCATCGAAACGAACCATGGGCTGCGACGCGCCGCCCTTCAATGCAATGGAATGACTCACGACCGCCCCCTTGCCGGAAGCGGCGACACGAATAGACCTGCGATCATAAAACAACTCTGCGAATGGGAAGGAGGAGAAAAGGAAGCGTGGCTTCACTCAGGCGCAATCAATGGGCCTGATGACACATTCGTCGGGAGAGGAGACAACCACGCATCACGAAATTCCTTGGGGCACGACCCGAAGGCCGCTTTCATTTATGGATTTCAGTATCCCCGACTCGCCACCGGCATCCGAGGTATTCTGTTCCAATATATCGGCGATATGGGGAAAGATTTCCCCACGCATTCATGCGCCTCGATGATTGCCATGCGGAAACTGGCGCGCCAGATCGCGATACCATTCACCGCTTTTCTTGATGGTCCGCACTTGCGTTTCGTAGTTCACATGCACCAGACCGAAGCGCATGCGATAACCTTCCGCCCACTCGAAATTATCCATCAGGCTCCAGGCAAAATAGCCTTTCAGCGGATAGCCCGCCGAAATCGCATTGGCCGCGGCCTCAATGTGCTGCCGGTAATAATCGAGACGCGGCTGGTCATTCACCGCGCCGTTTTCAACCTCCATATTATAGCAGGCACCGTTTTCCGTGATGTAGAGGTCGGGCAGTTCATAGCGCGTGTAGAGGTCGGCAATGAGATCGGTGAGCGCCTGCGGATAGACCTCCCAGCCGATATCCGTCACGACATCCGAAACGAAGGGCGCGGGCACCGTGGCCGGGAAAACCGCATCCGGCGACGGATCATTCGAAACACGCATCGGCGTGTAATAGTTGAGGCCCCACCAATCCATTTTCTGGCTGATGGTTTCCATGTCACCCGCCTCGATCACCGGCATGCGGTCACCGAGCGCCGCCATGAAGCTCTCCGGATAGGCCCCTTTCAGATAAGGCTCGAAGAACACGCCATTGTGGAAGGCAAAGGCACGTTCTGCCGCCGCCCGGTCTTCGGCCCGGCGCGACCCCGGCACGACACGATGCGCGTTGAGTACGATCCCCGCCGGAACCTGCGGCGCTTCGGACCGGATCGCCTCCATGCCAAGGCCATGGGCAAGGTTGGTGTAATGCAGCGCATGAAGGGCGGCGTCCATGTTGCGTTCGCCCGGCGCATGGACGCCATAAAGATGGCTAAGCCAGACGGAACACCACGGCTCATTGAAGGTTGCCACGGCATCCAGCCGGTCGCCAAGACGCGCCATCACCGTGCGGGCATAGCGCTGGAACGCATAGGCCGTTGAACGCGCCGTCCAGCCACCATCCCCGGCCAGCGCCAGCGGCAGGTCCCAATGGTAAAGCGTCGCATAGGTCTTGATGCCGCGTGCCTTGCAGCCATCCACCAGCCGGTCGTAGAAGTCGAGGCCCTTTTCATTCACCGGGCCGATGCCATCCGGGTAGATGCGCGGCCAGGCAATGGAAAAACGATAGGCCGAAACACCCATGTCGCGGATGAGATCGAGATCGTCTTCAAGACGATTATAATGATCGCAGGCTACGTCGCCATTGTGCCGCCCGAACACGCGGCCCGGCATGTTGCAGAACGCATCCCAGATCGAGGCCTTGCGGCCATCGGCTTTCGAAGCCCCTTCGATCTGGAAAGCGGCGGTGGCAACCCCGAAGACAAAATCACCGGGAAACCGCTCGGCAAGCAGCTTGGGATCACGCATGGGACACTCCTGCAATTCTGAATTTCGCGCAACTACAACGTTTCAGTGAAACAGTCTACGAAACACGTCATAATCCAAAGCGATTTGGGAGCGCAAGAAGAAATCAGTGACCGCCGCCACCGCCGCCCGCCGATGCGGAAGGCTTCTGCACCATCATGGTCAGGGCCGAAAGTGCGATGAAGAGAATGGTCAAGAGCAGGAACACGTCGGCGAAGGCCATGACCGTCGATTGCTGGCTGACGATGCCGGACAGCTTGCGGATCGCAACCGTTGCACCATCCAGCCCGTAGGAATCGAAATTGCCCTGCACGCTGTTCAGCCAGTCGAGCGCTGCCGGATTATCCCAGTTGATGTGCTCGGCAAGGCGCATGTGATGCTCCTCCGAACGGGTGGTCAACAGCGTGTTGATGATGGCAAGCCCCACCGCCCCGCCCAGGTTTCGGGTGAGGTTATAAAGGCCCGAGGCATTCTTGATGCGGTCCGGCGGCAGCGTGCCAAGCGCGATATTGTTGATCGGCACCATCAAGAGCATCAGGCAGGTGCCGCGCAGGATCTGCGGCCAGAGCAGCTCGTAGAAATCCCAGTCCGCCGTAATGCCGGTCACCATCCACGTTCCCAGCGCAAAGCCCGCAAACCCGGCCAGCATCATGACACGCGGATCAAGCACTGAAGACAGCTTGCCCGCCACCGGCGCCATGAAGAACATGCACAGCCCCGAGACGAACATGGTCTCGCCGATCATCAGGGAATCGTAGCCGCGCACCCGCGCCAGATAGGCCGGGTAAAGATAGGTCAAACCGTAGAGACCAATGCCCATGACGAAGGAAAACAGCGAGCCGATCGCGAAGTTGCGGTTGGCAAAGGCTCTCAGATCCACCACCGGCAATTCGGAATTGAACACCCGCCAGAAGAAGGCCGTAGCCGACGTCACCATCACCACGGTGCCAAGAACGATCTCCTCGCCCTGGAACCAGTCCTTGTTGTTACCCTCTTCCAGCACATATTCGAGCGTGCCGAGGAAGAGCGCCATATAGAGCAGGCCCCACCAGTCGAACTTCTTCCAGAGGGCAGGCTCCGGCTTGTCGAAATCAACGAGTGTCCACGTCATGACCGTGACGATAATGCCGGGAATGACGTTGACCAGAAACAGCCAGTGCCAGGAAAAGGAATTGCTGAGATAGCCACCCACCGTCGGGCCGATGGTCGGAGCGAGTGTGGCCACGAGACCCACCATCGGCGAAACGATATTGCGCTTCGACGGCGGAAAAATCGTGAACGCCGCTGCAAAGACCGAAGGGATCATGCCACCGCCGATAAAGCCCTGAAGGGCGCGGTAGACGATCATCTGCTCGATATTGGTGGCGGTCGCGGCAAGCGCCGAGGCCATGGTGAACCCGGCTGCCGAAATAGCAAACAGAACACGCGTCGAAAGAATGCGCCCCAGAACGCCCGACAGCGGGATCATGATCACTTCCGCGATCAGATAGGAGGTCTGCACCCAGGCCACCTCATCCGAGCTGGCAGACAGACCGGCCTGAATTTCGGCCAGCGAGGCCGAGACGATCTGAATATCCAGAATGGCCATGAACATGCCGAACACCATCGCCAGAAAGGCGATGAGGCGGCGCGGGTCCATATGCTCTTCCGCCGGGGCGGCGGAGGCGGACAGACCCGGCTTTGATGGGGCGGTTGCAGCACTCATGACGGGGCCGGTTTACTCAGCCGCGCGCGTATCGACGGAAACCACCGTCGACAGACCGGGGCGCAGCCAGCCCTTGTCGAGAACATCCTTCGGTACGGCAATCCTGACTGGAAGGCGCTGAACGACCTTGGTGAAGTTGCCCGTGGCATTTTCAGCCGGGAGCATGGAGAAGACGGAACCGGAAGCCGGCGAAATCGAGAGAACCTTGCCTTCAAAGGCATGATCCTCGAACGCGTCCACATGCACGCGGGCCACAGCACCCGGAACGATCTTGGCGATCTGCGTTTCCTTGAAATTGGCGTCGATATAAAGCGCGTCCGACGGCACGAGCGCGGCAAGGCGCTTGCCAGCCGAAACGAAATCACCGGCCTGAACCGCAAAATTCCCGGCAACGCCATCGAACGGCGCCCGCAGAACCGTAAAGGACAGATCGCGCTGCGCCTTTTCAAGGTTGATGTTGAGCGCAGCCAGCGTGCTTTCAGCCTGCTTGCGCTGCACTTCGAGAATGGCAATGTTGGCGCCTGCCGCCGTAATGGCCGCCGTACCCGCCGCCAGATTGGCCTCGGCGCGGTCATAGGCAATCTTCGCGTCATCACGCGAAGCGACCGTGCCGACATCCTTTTCCTGCAGCGCTTCGGTGCGCTTGCGGGTAATATCCGCGCCACGCAGCGCCGCCTCAAGCGCCAGCTTCTGGGCATTGGCCTGCGCCAGCGCCGCCTTGGCCCCGCCAATCTGTGCGTCGATCGCGTTGATGGCAATGGTCTGGGTCGCGATGGCCGCCTCGGCCTGCTGGACGGCCAGCTTGTAATCGCCGTCATCCAGCGTCACCAGCGGATCGCCCGCCTTGACCGGCTGATTTTCAACCGCATCGACCTTGGCCACATAGCCCGCGATCT
This sequence comes from Pseudomonadota bacterium, assembly GCA_020161665.1. Classification (GTDB taxonomy): domain Bacteria; phylum Pseudomonadota; class Alphaproteobacteria; order Rhizobiales; family Rhizobiaceae; genus Ectorhizobium. The sequence continues at coordinate 139,337 of JAIUPA010000006.1, forward strand.
TCGGGGCGATCACCGCAATATCACCGCTGACATAGGCATCGTCGGTCGAAACGAAAAAGCGGCCGTCGGTCAGCCAGCCATAGCCGTACCAGAGCCCCGCCCCGAGAAGGACGGCCCCGACCACAAGAAGCGCGGGCTTCGGCTTCTTTCGCCCGGCGCTTTTCACGCTGGCCGCGGCAGGCGCACTCGCTGTCGTTGCCGTCGCCTTCACGTCCTTGCGCTTGCTGCCAGCTTCGGCCTCGGGGGCCATCGTTTCAGCCACATCTGCCATCGTTATACACCGTCGAATTTACGAAATTGAATTGAACTGAACCGTTCGGTTCGATTGACATAGAGCGTTTTCTGACGCATATCAAGTATCAATCGAACTGAACGGTTCGATTTGAGTAAACACAAGGATAACGACCGGATGGAAACGTCTGAAACCCTGCCGCACAACGATGAGCGCAAGGCGGATTGCCCCGCCCCGGCCCATGGTCGCTTCGCGGCAGGCGAAGATCCGGTCAAACGCGAACAGATCCTCGATGGTGCCCACACCGTTTTCATGGCGCAGGGCTTTGACGCCGCCTCCATGAACGACATCGTGCGAGAGGCCGGTGTCTCGAAGGGAACGCTCTACGTTTACTTCGAAAACAAGGAACAGCTCTTTTCGGCCCTGATTGCCCGTGAACGCGACCGTTTCGCCACCTTCATGCGTGATGCCGTCGCCCGCTACGACCGTATTGAGGATGCGCTTCTGCATTATGGCAACGCGCTGGTGCTGCATCTCTGTTCGCAATCGACGATTTGCGCCATGCGCAGCGTCATTGCGGTGGCTGACCGCATGCCGAGCCTGACGCGTGGTTTCTTCCAGTCGGCACCGGCCACGATCCGCACCGTCTTGAAGGATCTGATCGACCGCGAGGCCGCCAAAGGCACGTTGATTGTCGAGGATTCCGATCTTGCGGCCCGCCAGTTCATCGAGCTTTGCTCGGGCACTTTCTTCAAGTTCCGCCTGTTTGGCGAAATGGGGGAAGCCCCGCCGCCGCAGGAAACCGACTATGTGGTGCGTGAAGCCATCAAGATGTTCATGCTGCGCTATGGTGCCCAAAACGCTGCAAAGCGATAAATCTCGATAACATTCGTGTGACCGGCTTGTGTTAAGCCAAACACCCCATACATCTGCGGGAATATAGGTCTCACGAAAGGTTTTTCCTTCATCATGCAGGACATTCTGCCGCTGCTTTCCGATCCAGCCGCCTGGGTTGCCCTTGTCACCCTCGTGGTCATGGAAGTCGTCCTTGGCATCGACAACCTGATTTTCATCTCGATCCTCACCAACAAGCTGCCGCCGGAACATCGTGAAAAGGCCCGCAAGATCGGTATCGGTCTGGCGCTGATCATGCGTCTGGCGCTGCTCGGCACCGTGGCCTGGATCGTCAAGCTGACGGCCCCCGTCTTCACGGTCTTCGATCACCCCTTCTCATGGAAGGACATGATCCTGATTGCCGGCGGTCTCTTCCTCGTCTGGAAGGCAACGAAGGAAATCCACCACAATGTCGATCCGGTCGACCACAAGGAAGACATGGTGGGCGGTGCCGTCACCACGACCTTTGCCGCCGCCATCGGCCAGATCCTCGTTCTCGACCTCGTTTTCTCGATCGACAGCATCATCACCGCCGTTGGCATGACCCCGCATCTGCCGATCATGGTGGTTGCCGTGATTGCTGCTGTGACCGTCATGCTGGTCGCCGCAACGCCGCTCGCCAACTTCATCGAGAAGAACCCGACCATCGTCATGCTGGCGCTCGCCTTCCTGCTGATGATCGGCACCACGCTGATCGCCGAAGGCATGGGCTTCCACGTACCGAAGGGCTATGTCTACACCGCCATGGCCTTCTCGGCTGCGGTCGAAGTGCTCAATATGGTGGTCCGCCGCAGGCGTCAGCGGGCGCACGACGCGCAGCATTAAACGCGCCGCCTCGTTCCAATCCGATCCATCCGAAGCCCCCGTTCCTCACGGGGGCTTTTTGCATGCGCCTCACAAAGGCCTGTTTGCACGGTTTTTCTTGACCTGACCGGCCGAATATGGCCTAAGCCTTGCCCGAATGGAGAGCCGTTTCACGGCGGGCCACGCCTTTTCGCGTCTGGTCGTTTCCACCCGAAAATCCTCCCGGAAACCGCGCTTCCTGCGGCCCGCTCCGGGACAGCATCATGGATCGAGAGTTCTGATGAGCACCTCCGGCGTTCGCGTCCGCATTGCCCCTTCCCCGACCGGCGAGCCGCATGTCGGCACCGCCTATATCGCCCTTTTCAACTACCTCTTTGCGAAAAAGCATGGCGGCACCTTCATCCTGCGGATCGAGGATACGGATGCCACCCGCTCGACGCCCGAGTTTGAGGAAAAGGTGCTGGAAGCACTGAAATGGTGCGGTCTGGAATGGTCGGAAGGTCCGGATGTGGGCGGCCCCTACGGCCCCTACCGCCAGTCGGATCGCAAGTCGATGTACTGGCCCTATGCCCAGGACCTGCTCGACAAGGGTCACGCCTTCCGCTGCTTCTGCACGCCGGAACGTCTGGAAAAGATGCGCGAAGACCAGCGCGCCAATGGCAAGCCGCCGGGCTATGACGGCCACTGCCTCAACCTCAAGGCCGAGGAAGTCTCCGCCCGCGTTGCGGCAGGCGAGCCCTCCGTCGTGCGCATGAAGATCCCGACCGAAGGCTCGTGCGATTTTCGTGACGGTGTTTACGGCGATGTCTCGATCCCGTGGGAATCGGTCGACATGCAGGTGCTGATCAAGGCCGACGGCATGCCGACCTACCACATGGCCAATGTCATCGATGACCATCTGATGAAGATCACCCATGTGGCACGCGGCGAGGAATGGCTGGCCTCCGTGCCCAAGCACATTCTGCTTTATCGCTATTTCGGCTGGGACGAGCCGGTGTTCATGCATCTGTCGCTGATGCGCAATGCCGACAAGTCCAAGCTTTCGAAGCGCAAGAACCCCACGTCGATTTCCTATTATTCGGCGCTCGGCTACCTGCCGGAAGCGCTGATGAACTTCCTCGGCCTGTTCTTCATCCAGATCGCCGAAGGCGAGGAAATGCTGTCGATGGACGAGCTTGCCGAAAAGTTCGACCCGGAAAACCTCTCCAAGGCCGGCGCCATTTTCGACATTCAGAAACTGGACTGGCTGAATGGCCGCTGGCTGCGTGAAAAGCTGTCGCCGGAAGAATTCATCGGCCGCATCCTCACCTGGGCATCGGAAAACGACCGCCTGATCGAGGGCCTGAAGCTGGCCCAGAGCCGCATCACCAAGCTGGGCGAACTGCCGAACCTGGCGGGCTTCCTGCTGGCGGGCGACGTGGGCATAAAGCCGGAAAGCTTTGCCAGCCTCAAGACCACGCCTGCCGAGACGCTGGAAATCCTGCAGACGGTGGCCGCCGATCTCGAAAAGATGCTCGAATGGAATGTCGAGACCATCGAAGCCGAACTGCGCGCCGTGGCCGAACGCACCGGCAAGAAGCTGAAGTTTGTCACCCCGCCGCTCTTCATCGCCATGTCCGGCTCGTCACGCTCGCTGCCGCTGTTCGACTCGATGGCGCTGCTGGGGCGTTCCGTGGTGCGTCAGCGCCTGAAGGTTGCCGCCGCCGCTGCCGCCCAGCTGGTCGGCTCGAACTGAAATACCCGGGGGGAACACCCCCTCATCCGCCTGCCGGCACCTTCTCCCCGATGGGGAGAAGAAGGGAAGTGGCACCACCTTCTTTCCCTCTCCCCCGCGGGGAGAGGGTCAGGGTGAGGGGTAACTGCTGAAGCCGGGTTCGCCATACATTCGCGACGACCGCCGCAACAGGAAACGACAAGATGACCGATAACAAGACCGCCGAAACCGCCCTTTCCTCCGATGTCTCGGAAGTCCGCCGCCAGAAGCTGGCCATCCTGCGTGAAAAGATCGGCGACGTTTATCCCGCCCATTTTCACCGCACGATCACCAATGCCGAACTGGCGGAGAAGTATGAGGGTCTGGAACCCGATACCGAAACCGGCGACGAAGTGACGGTCGCAGGCCGCGTCTATTCGGCCCGCAACTCCGGCATGTTCATCGACCTGCGCGACGCATCCGGCAAGATCCAGATCTTTTCCCACAAGGACACGACGCCGGAAGAAGCCCGCGATCTTCTGCCGCTCATCGACCTTGGCGATATCATTGGTGTTACCGGCAAGGTGCGTCGCACCAAGCGTGGCGAACTGACGATCAACGCCGAAAAGATCACCATGCTGACGAAGTCGCTGCTGCCCATGCCGGAAAAGTGGCATGGCATTTCCGACATCGAAATCCGCTACCGCAAGCGCCACCTCGACATCATGACCAATGAGGATTCGAAGCTGCGCTTCCTGCAGCGTTCGAAGATCATCTCCGGCGTGCGTCGCTTCATGGAAGGCGAAGGCTTCCTCGAAGTCGAAACCCCGATGCTGCAGACGGTCTACGGCGGCGCGACAGCGGACCCGTTCAAGACCTTCCACAACACGCTGAAGATGGACATGTACCTGCGCATCGCGCCGGAACTTTTCCTCAAGCGCACGCTGGTCTCCGGTCTTTCGGACAAGGTGTTCGAAATCAACCGCAACTTCCGCAATGAAGGCGTCTCCACCCGTCACAATCCTGAATTCACGATGATGGAGTGTTACTGGGCCTATGCCGACTATGAGGACATTATGGGCCTCGTGGAACGCCTGACCGAGGAACTGGCCCTTTCGCTTTATGGCACGACCGACGTCACCTTCGGCGACAAGGTCATCAACTTCAAGGGTCCGTTCAAGCGCGTGCCGATGCCCGATGCCGTCAAGGACGTCACCGGCATCGACTTCCTGTCGCTGAAGACCGACGAAGAAGCCCGCGCCGCTGCCAAGGCGGCAGGTTTCGAAGTCGAGAAGGACTGGACCTGGGGCGAATGCCTGGCCTTCATCTTTGAGGAAAAGGTGGAAGGCACGCTGATCCAGCCGAGCCACGTCACCCATTTCCCGAAGGACATTTCGCCCTTCGCCAAGGAAGTGCCGGGCGAGCCGCGCCTCGTCGAGCGTTTTGAGAGCTATTGCAACGCCTGGGAAATCGCCAACGCCTTCTCCGAATTGAACGATCCGGAAGAGCAGCGCCGCCGCATGGAAGAGCAGCTGGAACAGGCCCACGCCCGTGGCGAAAAGGACAAGCAACTGGACGACGAATTCCTCGACGCCATCGATCAGGGCATGCCGCCCGCCGGTGGTCTCGGCATCGGCATCGACCGTTTGATCATGCTTTTGACCAACGCCCCGTCGATCCGCGACGTGATCCTCTTCCCGGCCCGCCGCAACAAGGCGGACTGAGGCGACGGGAACAGCCAAAAACACGAAAGGCGGGGCAAAACCCCGCCTTTTTGATATTCGCAGATTGATGGCTTAATGCGTGGTGTTTTCCGCCACATGCTCGCCTTCGGCGGCATGACCTGCATCGGAATGCTCGTCACCATGGCCTTCGGCGGGCGCTGCATCATGCCCCCCTTCCGCCGGAGCCTCATGACCGCCTTCCGCCGGCGCATCATGGCCACCTTCGGCGGGTGCGCCATGGCCATCGGCCTCGCCGTGGCCAGAGGCTGCCTCACCGTGACCGGACGCAGCTTCACCATGGCCGGACGCAGCTTCGCCATGGCCATCCTTGGCACCGTGGCCGTCTTCTTCCTTCTTGGCATTCGGATCGACACAAAGGTCGCGGGTCGTGATCGTCTCGGCAAGCGCCTTCACGTCCTCTTCGGTCAGTTCCACCTTCATTCCGTAATAAAGGCCATCGGGACCGGCACCACCTTCGGAGTAGCGCGCCGCAAAAGCGGCAGACGGCAGATCGCTCGGCAGCTTTTCGGGATGCGCAATCAAAAGAACATTGGCCCCCAACGCCCGTCCGCGCATATCGGCGCGCGATTTCGGCCCCTTGGCATCCAGCACCGCCACCTGAACGAGATCGGGCTTGTCGCGCTCCTGAATGGCAAGCGCCACGCGCATCGCCGTTTTCAGCCGTGTCATACCGTCGCCGCCGTCAACGGACACATACTGACGGATCCAGTAGCGGTTTTTCTTGCGAAGAATTTCACTGCGCAGATCATTGCAGACAAGGCCGTTGGCTTCCTCGGCCTTGGCCTCGTGCGTTCCCGTCACCCGATCCGCAAAGAAGTAGAGCACGGCTCCGCCGACCGCCCCCAGAAAGAGCAGCACACCGGCCATAATGAACACGATCTTCCGCGACAGGCGGATCTTGCCCAATAGCCCCTTCATGCCGAACGCTCCGGCATCACTCACTCCACAGGTTACGCAATACAGGCCTTCACCATGGGAGCGCGCAGTTGAGGAAAGCTTAAGCCTAACCTCCGGTAAACGGCCTAAAGCCCTGTTTCACGGGCCTGATCGGCGCCAGTTTGTGAACGTGGTAAACGAATGGAAAAAATCAGGTCGGCGTCAAAGCAGGCTCGCACCGACATTGATGGCAAGCGCCAGAATGGTGGTGTTGAACAGGAAGGACAGAACAGAATGGATCATCACCATGCGCCGCATGGCGAGGCTGGTGACCGAAACATCCGCCGTCTGCGCCGCGACGCCAATGGTGAAGGCGAAATAGACGAAGTCCCAATAGGCAGGCTCCACATAGGCATCCGCCTCGGGAAACCGCAAACCGCCGCCATCGCCATCATCGGAATAGTAGCGGTGGGCATAGTGCAGCGTGAACAATGTGTGCAGGAAGGTCCAGGAAATCAGAACCGTCGCCATGGCCAGAAGTGCGCTGAAGAAGCGAACATCGGTTTCGGCGGACCGCGCCCCGATCAGTTCGAAGCCAATGCCTGCGAGACTAGCAATCGAAGCCGAGACACTCAGCATCAAAATGACGGAATCGGAAAGATCAAGCTCCGCCGCCCGCCGTTTGAGCCGCGCCATGGACGAGCGCATCATCCGCACCCAGACGACGACGAGGTAGACCAACGCCATCAGGTTCCAGACAATCAGGGCATTCGCAGCCGTCGGCTCATGCCAGAACACCGCAACGATCGCGATGGCGCCGGTCAAAAGCGCCATCGAAAGAGCGGGATGTTTGCGAAGGAAACTCACGCGTCAAGCGCCGCCTTCACCTTGGCGCGAAGCGTGCCGAGATCCTTGCCAAACAGGCGAATCCCTTCGGCAAGCTTTTCGGTGGCCATGGCATCTTCATTGAGCGCCCAGCGGAACGCCTTCTCATCCAGCGACACATGCGGCTCCGGCATCACCGTTTCCGGCGAGAGAACGCGGGTCAGCGTGCCGGTATCCTTGTCGAGCTCCTCAAGCAGGGCGGGCGAGATCGTCAGCCGGTCGCAACCGGCCAGCGCCTCGATTTCACCGGCATTGCGGAAGGAAGCGCCCATCACCACGGTCTTGATACCGTTGGCCTTGTAGTAATTGTAGATCGCGCGCACGGAGACAACGCCCGGATCGGTTTCCGCCGTATAGGTCTCGCCGGTCGCCTTCTTGTACCAGTCGAGAATGCGCCCGACGAAGGGCGAGATGAGGAAGACGCCCGCATCGGCGCAGGCAATCGCCTGTGCCTTGCTGAAGAGAAGCGTGAGGTTGCAGTCGATGCCTTCCTTCTGCAGCACTTCGGCAGCGCGAATGCCTTCCCAGGTGGAGGCAAGCTTGATGAGGATCTTCTCACGGCCAATGCCGCGCGCTGCATAGGCGGCGATGATCTGGCGCGCCTTGGCAATCGAAGCCTGCGTGTCAAAGGAAAGATCGGCGTCCACTTCGGTCGAAACGCGGCCCGGCACCAGCGCCGCAAGGGCAGCCCCCACCGAAATCGCCAGACGATCCGCCACGGCAGCTGTCACGGCTTCCGCTGATCCGCCCTGCGCCTTGCCCCAGGAAACGGCTTCCGCAAAGGCATCATCGAAGGCGGGCGTCGAAAGTGCCTTCAGAACAATCGTCGGATTGGTGGTGCAATCCACAGGCTTCAGACGAGCCACAGCTTCAATGTCGCCGGTATCGGCAACCACCGTGGTCATGGCGCGAAGCTGGTCGAGTTTGGATGTCATGGGAGGCTTCCTCGGTTGGTTTTGCAGCCGACTATTTCCCGCTTGCCCGCCCCCGTCAAGAACATTGCCAAATCACAAAAGCTGACCAGCCTCCCAGCCGAGCATGGCGCGCTTGCGTGTCAGCCCCCAGTGATAGCCGGTCAGCGCGCCGCTTTTGCCGAGCGCGCGATGACACGGCACCACAAAGGAAATCGGGTTGCGCCCGACCGCAGCCCCAACCGCGCGCGACGCCGTTGGCTGACCAATATCGCAGGCAAGGTCCGAATAGGTCACGGCCCGCCCCAGCGGAATTTTGAGGAGGCTTTCCCACACCCGCACCTGAAAATCCGTACCAATCAGCACCACGCGCAAAGGCTGTTCGGATGCCCATTGCGAAGGATCAAAAATGCGCTTGGCATAGGGTTCAGTCGCCGCCCGGTCTTCCACGTATTCGGCATTCGGCCAGCGCTGCGCCATATCCTCGAAACACGGCTGTTCCTCGCCCTGATCGGCAAAGGCAAGACCTGCCAGCCCGCGATCCGTGATCATCACCAGCGCCTGCCCGAAGGGCGAGATGTGATAACCGTAACGGATCGTCAGCCCGCCACCACGCGCCTTCCACTCGCCCGGCGACATCGCCTCATGGCTTACGAACAGATCATGCAGCCGCCCCGGCCCGGAAAGCCCGACCTCTAGCGCCGTATCAAGAAGCGGCAACCCCTCGCGACCGAGAAGTCGCTTGGCATGATCAAGCGTCACGGCCTGCAAAAAGGCTTTCGGCGAAAGCCCGGCCCAGCGGGTAAAGACCTTCTGCAATTGCGTTGGAGAAGCCTCTAGCCTTGCTGCAATCGTCTCCAGCGACGGTTGCTCCCGGTAATCCGTGGTCAGCATTTCGATGACGCGACGCACCGTTTCATAATCGCCACCTTCGGGCGTGACATCGCGGACGGCGGATACGGCATTGACAAGCATGGTCATTCTCCTTTGAAAGACAGGGGACCACGGCGCGCGCCGCATTTCCACCCGTTTCTTGCGCCGATCCACCAAAGATGCCGAACATGCCAACCTCAACCGCCAAGCCGAAGCCCGCCCCGCGCAAGCGTTCGCCCAAATCGCTGTATAGCGAGGCGGACCTCGCCGAAATCTTCCGCCGCTTTTCGATCCAGCGTCCGGAGCCGAAGGGGGAGCTCGCCCACACCAACCCGTTCACGCTGGTGGTCGCGGTCGCCCTTTCGGCACAGGCAACCGATGTGGGCGTCAACCGCGCCACGAAAGACCTTTTCGCCGTGGCCGACACGCCGCAAAAGATGCTGGCGCTCGGCGAGGAGCGTCTTCGCGATTACATCAAGACCATCGGCCTTTATCGCAACAAGGCGAAAAACGTCATCGCCCTTTCGCAAAAGCTGATCGACGATTTCGGCGGCCAAGTACCGAAGACGCGGGAGGAACTGGTGACGCTGCCGGGCGTCGGGCGCAAGACGGCCAATGTCGTCATGTCCATGGCCTTTGGCATTCCGACGCTCGCCGTCGATACGCATATTTTCCGCATCGCCAACCGTCTGCTTCTCGCCCCCGGCAAAACCCCGGACGAGGTGGAAGACAAGATGATGAAAATCATCCCGAAGGACTATCTCTATCACGCCCACCACTGGCTGATCCTGCACGGGCGTTACTGCTGCAAGGCGCGCAAGCCCGAATGCGAGAAATGCGTGATCGCCGACCTCTGCAAGTCACCGGAAAAGACCTGCGACGTTCCGGCAACGCTTGTCGAACTGCCGCCGCAGGTCATCATCTGATCATGGTCAGACCGGCGTGAACGCCTCGCGCCGCGACAGCTTCTTGTGCAAGTGAACCATCAGTCCTGCCGCAAACAGCGGCGTCATGAGGTTGAGGATCGGCACGGCCAGAAAGGCCGCGATCACCAGACCGGCGGTAAACACAAGGCCACGGTTCTGCACCCGGTAAGCGCGCGCCTCGGCAGGCGTGCGATAGCGCATGGCGGCAAATTCAAAGAATTCCCGGCCGAGCAGATAGCCGTTCACCAAAAAGAAGGCGATGATGTTGACGCCCGGCACGAGGAGCAGGAAGAGCGCCACGATGTTGCCGAGGATGACGACACCCAGAAACTTGAGCGATGCGACCAGAGCCTCCCCGAGCGGCATGGCGCGGCCTGCCGGTTCGTTCGGATAGTCGCGCTTTTCGATCACGTCTGCCACATCGTCGAGGAAGAGACCGGCAATCAACGCCGTGACTGGCGCAATCAGAAGCGCCAGCACCAGCGCCAGACCGAGGCTTGCGAAAATGGCCAGAACGAAGCCAAGCCACCCCGCCCAATCCGGCAGGTCCGGCACGAAGGCCTGAAGCCAGGGCAGCGCCACCAGAACAAAGCTTTCGCGCAGGCCGATCCACAAAAGAACGAGCGCCAGCACGGTCAGCCCCAGCGATTTCCAGAACGCCGAGCGCGTTTCAGGTGCCAGAAGGTTCAAAAATGCAAGGCGGGCAGAATCGTAAATCATCGGCAGGTCGTCCTTCAGTCGATCGCCTTTGATCTAGGGTTTCAGCGCCTTAAGAACAAGAGATCGTCAGGTGATAAGCCGCGCCAGCAGGAAGACCGCAGCCTTGAAGAAGGCAAAGATCACACCGCCCGCGACCGCAATGGACGCGATGGCAACCGCAAAGCCCGCCAGCGTGAAAACGCCATCGCGCTCGATCAGCCCCAGCGAAAACAGGCAGATCGAAATCGCCGGCAGGATATTGGCAAGCGGGATCGGTAGCGCCAGGACCACCGCCAGACAGAAGCAGACGAACCCCGTCAGGTGATCCATACGCCGGGCCGTCAGAAAGGAAAGGCGCGGCTTCAAAAGCGCTTCGGTGCGCATGAGCCACGGCATGACGCGGTTCACCACCACGGCAAAATCGCTGCGGGCCATGGAGCGGTAGAGGATGAAGCCCGGCAGCCACGGCTGAAGGCCAAGCGCCAGCCGGGCTGAAAGAAAGACAAGCGGTGTTCCGGTAATGGCCGAGGTTCCGGGCGGCGTCGGCACGATGTTGGGCAGCGCAAAGGTCAGCATCAATGCGCCATAGGCGCGATCGCCCAACTGGTGGAAAAGATCACCGACCGAAACGCGCTCACGGCTTTCATCGCGGGCAAGCTCAATCAGAATATCGGAAAACCGGACCGTCGCGTCCGCATCCGCCTGCGAACCTTCATCCATGCCTGTATCGTTCATCAAGACTCCGGTTCCACGCGCGGTACATTGGCCCGTCAAAGACTTCACTTCACCGGCTGGACGACCGCTGCGTAAAGCTCGGGACGACGCTCCGCAAGATAGGGCAACTCCGCCATGGCCGCACTGTAAAGACTGCGATCAAGATCGGCCACCAGAAGCGCCTCGCCCTGCCCGGCTCGCGCCAGATGTCCGCCATCCGGCGAACAGATCACCGAATGGCCTTCATAGTCGAAAACACCGTCGGAACCAGTCAGATCGGCATAGATCACAAAAAGCTGATTTTCGAGGGCCCTGACGGGCACCACCTTGTCGGGGATCACCCGGTTGGCCATCGACGCGGCAAGCGCGGTCGGCACAATCAGCAATTCAGCACCCGCAAGCGCTGCCGCGCGCACATGTTCGGGAAACTCCACGTCATAGCAGATGACCATCGCCGCCTTCATGCCACCAATCTCGAAAACGGCGGCGGGAGCGTCGGAAGCGCGAAAAGCGCGCCGCTCCAGATCACCATAGAGATGGCATTTGCGATAGATTTCGGTCGTGCCGTCGGCCCTCACCAGAACCGCGCTGTTGTAGATCACCCCGTCTGCCGCCTCTGCAAAACCCGCCACCAGCGCCATGTTTTTCGCTGCGGCAATGGCCTTCAGCCGCTGGATGGAGGCCCCGTCCGCAGGTTCGCCATAGCGAGAGGTCTGGGCATCCAGTGCATAGCCGGGGATCGACATTTCCGGCGTCACCAGCAATGTGGCACCCATGGCAGAAGCCGCGCTCGCCGCCATCTCGATCTTGGCGAGATTGGCCTCGACCGCCCCGAGAGCCGCCTGCATCTGGTAAAGGGCAACGCGCATGCTTCTTCAGGCGACAAGCGCCGCCTGCTCCTCTGACAGTTGAACGAAATGTCCGGGCGATACCTCGGTGTAACGACGCTTGGGCGCAACAAAGCCGATGGGGCGCACGGGGTTCTTCATTTCGCTGACGGCAATGTTGCGGTGAAGGTGCCGCCGCGCCGGGTCCGGCACCGGCACCGCCTTCATCAGCCGGCGGGTATAGGCATGTTGCGGATCTTCAAACACCCCCGCACGCGGCCCGATCTCAACGATCTCGCCCAGATACATCACGGCGACGCGATGGCTGACCCGCTCCACCACCGCCATGTCATGCGAAATAAAGAGATAGGCAAGGTCGAGACTGTCCTGCAACTCCATCAACAGATTGCAGACCTGCGCCTTGATCGACACATCCAGTGCCGACACCGCCTCATCGGCGATAATGATCTTGGGGTCGAGCATCAGCGCCCGGGCAATCGCCACGCGCTGGCGCTGGCCACCGGAAAATTCGTGCGGATAACGCTCCATCATATCGGCGGAGAGGCCAACCCGCCCCAACAGTCCCGCCGCCTTGTCGCGCGCCTCGGCCGACGAGCCAAGCCGGTGCTCAAGATAGGGCTCCATCACGGCAGCCCCCACGCTCATGCGCGGATTGAGGCTTGAGAACGGGTCCTGAAATACCATCTGGACCGTGCGGCGCATGGCGCGAAGCCCCTCGCCTTTCAGCGCCATGGCGTCCATGCCGTCGACGCGCACAGAACCGCTGGTCGGTTGCACAAGCCGCGTGATGGACCGGGCAACCGTTGACTTTCCACAGCCCGATTCCCCGACAATCGAAAGCGTCTCCCCGGCCAGAAGCGAAAAGGAAACGTCTTCCACCGCATGGATCGCCCCGCTCTTGCGCCCGAAAAGACCGGAGCGCACGGGAAACCGCGTGCTGAGGTTCTTCACCTCCAGCACTGGCGGCCTTTGCGTTTCCACCGTCGCCACCATGTCGCGTTCCGGGTTCATAAGGCCCGTGGCCAGATCAACGGTCGGAAAGGTGGCGGGCCAGGCGCGGCCCTGCATGGCGCCAAGCTTCGGCACGGCGGCAATCAGCGCCCGCGTATAGGGATGTTCGCCCCGGTGGAAAATGTCGTCAGTCGTATCGGCCTCCACCGCCTCGCCGCGATACATGACGACCGTCCGGTCCGCCATTTCCGCCACCACGCCCATGTCATGCGTGATGAAGAGAACCGACATGCCCTCTTCGTCCTGCAAGGTCTTGATGAGATCGAGGATCTGGCCCTGAATGGTCACGTCGAGCGCCGTGGTCGGCTCATCGGCGATCAGCAGACGCGGACTGGCGGCCAGCGCCATGGCGATCATCACGCGCTGGCGCATACCGCCGGAAAACTGGTGCGGATATTCATCATACCGGCTCGCTGCATGGGGAATGCGCACCTTTTCGAGAAGCCGCACCGCCTCGGCGCGCGCCTCGCGAAGGCTCATGTCGCTGTGACAGCTAATGGCCTCGGCAATCTGCTGCCCCACCGTGAAAATGGGGTTGAGCGAGGTCATCGGCTCCTGAAAGATCATGGAAAGCTCGCCGCCGCGCACATGGCGCATGGCGTCTTCATCAAGCGTCGCCAGGTTCTGTCCTGCAAAGAGGATTTCGCCCTCAGTTCGGCTGCGTCCCTCCGGCAAGAGCCGCATGATGGACAGCGCCGTCACGCTCTTGCCCGATCCGCTTTCGCCGACAAGCGCCACCGTTTCACCGGCCGCAATATCGAAACTCAGATTGCGCACGGCATCGCGCCAGCCGTTCGAATGGCGAAACGAGGTTGTCAGTCCACGCACGGAAAGAAGCGGTGTTGTCGGTGCCTCTGCCTGCTTGATCATGAAAACTCCGCCACCCGCTTCACTCCGGTGCCCGAAGTTCAAGCGCCTCACAGCACCAATGTCAACAAAGCCCCGGCCATCAGGCCGCAGCGTCCAGCGGAAAGGTAAGTTCGTAACGGATGGCCTGCTCGTCCATGCGGAAATCGGCCTGCCCGTTAACCGCCGAGGGCACCACACGCTTCAGGACCGTGCTGCCAAAATGCGCCTCGCGCGCAGGAAGGCCGCCCGTTCCCTGTAGCGCGAGAGGCTCTTCCCAGACAAGACGCAAATGCGCCGCCCCCGCCTCTTCGAAACGTTCGCAGCGCACCGTCACCACCATGCCGCCGACCAGAAGCCCGCCATGCGCGATGGCGTTGATGATAAGCTCGTGCAGGGCAAGCCCGAGATGAACCGCCGCATTGGGCGAGAGGACAACATCCTCACCCACAATACGCACAAGATCGCTGTTCTCCGGCAGGTATTTTTCGGTCTGCTGACGAACAAGGCCAAACAGATCGGCACCGCGCCAGTTGGAATCCGTGATCATGTCCTGCGATTGCGAGAGAGAATAAAGCCGTCCCCGGAATTTCTGCAGGAAGACATCAAGCGAGCGGGAATGACGCGCCGTCTGGAACGCCAGGCTCTGGATGATCGCCATGAGGTTCTTCGTGCGGTGGCTCACTTCGCGAAGAAGAGCCTTCAACAGGCGCTCACGGCGTCGCTCTTCGGTGCGGTCGGAAATGGTGGTGAGAAAGTGGACCGCCTCACCATCCCGGGCAACGATCTGAACGCGAAACTCGAAAATCTGCTCATCACCCGTCATGGTCTCGATGACGGCGCGGTCGCCAGAGCGCTGAAGCCCCATTTTGGCAGACTGCAGACGCTCGGCCAGTTCAACGCCAAAAAGCGCGGGTAGTGTCAGCCGCTCATGCGGCGCGAAGTTCCACGGCTTGGGCAGATTGGCGAGATAGATGATTTCGTGCCTGTCATTCTCCAGCATGAAGCAGAGTTTGAGATCGACAAGACCGGGCATCAGCAAATCGCGCAGACCACTTTGATCCGCCCGAGGCTCCACCCAAATCATGCAATCGGACACGATAACACTCCATAAAAAACGGGTTAGCGGCGAACCGGAAGCCGCAAGGCCTCCGGTTCGCCGCGCCCGGCTATTTCAAACGTCAGGCCTTGCGCACAAGACCCGTGACAACGGAAATGGCCAGAAGGATGAGGAAGACGAAGAACAGAATCTTCGCAATCCCCGCGGCCGCACCGGCGATGCCGCCAAAGCCGAGGACACCGGCGATAATGGCGACGACCAGAAAGATGAGCGCGTAATGAAGCATGGTGATTTCCCCTTTGCTTGTCTGTGATGAGAGGAAAACGCACCGGCTTGCATTTCGTTCCCCGGAAAATCAGGCCGCCGTCTTCACCGCCTCATTGAAGAACAGGGCCTGGCTGATCAGCGCCTTGACCATATCCGGATTGAACGGCTTGGTGACGAGGAAGGCCGGTTCCGGTCGCTCGCCCGTCAAGAGCCGTTCCGGGAAGGCCGTGATAAAGATCACCGGCACCGAGGACTGGCCAAGGATTTCGTTGACCGCATCAATGCCCGAGGAGCCGTCGGCGAGCTGAATATCGGCCAGCACCATCTTCGGCTTCGTTTTGGCAAAGAGATCGACCGCCTGCGTGTGCGTGCGGGCAATGCCCGTGACCCGATGGCCCAGATCCTCGACCATCTGCTCGATATCGAGCGCGATCAGCGGTTCATCCTCGATAATGAGAATATCGGTGGCGACCTGCCGCGAGATTTGTTCGGAGGCCTCGTTCAGAAGGGCCGCGACACTATTCTGGTCAAGGCCGAGGATTTCGGCCGTTTCGGGAATGGAAAATCCTTCGACCGAAACCAGAAGAAACGCATGGCGCTCGCGCTGGGGAAGGCAGGCGAGATTATCGACCGCCCGGCGCTCCCAGGCAAACGGACTGTCTTCAACCGAAGGAATCTCGATTTTCAGGGAACCCGTCAGCGATACGAAGAGTTTATAGAGGGAAACCCGGTCGCTTGAGGCTTTGGGGAAAATGGTCAGATCAGCAATGAGCGCTTCCAGCGCCGCCGCGACATAGGCATCGCCTGACGCTTGCGAGCCGGTTACAGCCCGTGCGTAACGGCGCAGATACGGCAGGTGGGACGCTATACGAGTGGTCAATGACATGCGTTTTCCTTTCGACCGGCAGTCAATTTCGTAAAGATAACGGTACCGCGCGAAAAAAGTTCCCGCGAGAGGGAACTTTTCTGCTTAAGAACCGTTCCACAGGTGAGGCGAAATACGGACGTGATTATGAAAGACGCACACAGGCCGTTGGATGAAGATCAGGGCAGCGACGCGCAAGCGCGTTCGGTGGGCCTTGAACCCAACGCATCGATTTCACGAAAGCTCAGGGACTATTACGGTTCCCTTCAGGAAGAACGCATCCCCGACCGTTTCCTTGACCTTCTGGAACGGCTGGATGAGGCCGAGCGCAAGGCCGGCTCAGCGGGCAAGACATGAGCGATACGACAAGTTCGGATGAGCGCAGCTTCAAGCGAGACATGCTCGCCACCCTGCCGAGCCTCAGGGCGTTTGCCGTATCGTTGAGCGGTCGCGCCGACCGCGCGGACGACCTGGTGCAGGATGCCATTCTCAAAGCCTGGGCCAATCAGGCGAGCTTCAAACCCGGCACCAACATCAAGGCGTGGCTCTTCACGATCCTGCGCAACGAGTTCTACAGCCAGATGCGCAAGGCGGGCCGCGAAGTGCAGGATACGGATGGCACCTATTCCAGCCGCTTTGCCAGCAGCCCGGAACAGCACGGGCATCTCGATCTTCAGGATTTCAAGAAGGCGCTCGACACGCTGCCGGAAGACCAGCGCGAAGCCATCGTGCTCGTCGGCGCGGAAGGCTTTGCCTATGAGGAAGCCGCCGAGATTTGCGGTTGTGCGGTCGGCACCATCAAAAGCCGCGTAAGCCGGGCGCGCACGCGTCTCGCAGAATTGCTCGGCATTTCGGGGGAAGAGGATTTCGGGCCGGATGGCGAAATCGCCTCGGTCACGTCCCGGGCTTTCGGAAGCTGACCAACACAGAGACCGCCGCTCAAAAAGCGGCGGTTATTCTTTTCGGGTCGGTTCAAGCGTCATCAATCCGACGGCAAAGGCAGCAAGCGCGGCAATCCCCAGCGAAGGCAGCGGACGCGACCGCAACAGGATGGGCAAGGCGCTCAAGCCCACATTCACAAGCGCCGACGAACGGGCCGCCTGCGTACGACGCCGCTGGATTTCCCGCTCCCGGCGATTGCTGACCAGAATGGCCGCCAGCAGCACCAGCGCAAAAGCGAGCGCACCAAGCGCGATCACGAGAAGCGCCACTGCGGGGCCTGCGACGGTCGAGAGATAGAAGGCCAGCGCGCCAACCCCGCCCACATAGGCGGTCAGAAGCAAAAGCCCCACCATCGCCCCGAGTATGAGGTTTCGTTGCGCCTGCCGCGCCACGCGACCGTAATCGGTCGTCAGCGCGGCAGTCACCAGTCCGGAAAGGCCTGCCATCAGACGCGCCGCGTCAGAAGAGCGGCAAGGAAGCCGATACCGGCGGCAATGCCCAGCGCCTGCAGCGGCTTTTCGCGGACCCGGTCGCCCAGATCGCTGCCCGCCGCATTGAGACGGTCACGAACAACCTCGAGCGCCTCGTTCGAAGCCCCGAGCGCATCATTGCCAGCCTTCAGGGCTTCACCCTTGAATTCGCTCGCTTTCTTCGCGGTCAGCCCGGCAATCGCGGTCGCGATATCGCCGATTTCCTTGCGAAGCTGCTCGATCTGCTTTTCAACGTCGATGGACTTTTCAGTGGCCATGGTTTTCTCCTTTGTTATGGGAGTAAAACGCATGAAGCCGCAGAAGGGTTCCCGCATTTTATTGGTGATCGGGTTGCGCTCGCCTATCCATCCCTGTGGCGCGGGTCGATCAGGTCACGCAATCCGTCTCCCAGCATGTTGAGACCGAAGACGGCAAACGCGATGGCCAAGCCGGGCAGAATGGCAAGCCAGGGCGCCTGGCTCAGATAGGTCTGGGATTCGGCGAGCATCCGCCCCCAGGTGGGTGCAGGCGGTGCCATGCCAAGCCCGAGGAAGGACAGCCCCGCCTCCGTCAAAATGGCCAGACCCAGCTGAATGGTGGCCTGCACGATGATCTGCCCCGCCACATTGGGCAGCACATGCACCATGGTAATGCCGAAAGGCCGTTTGCCGATGCTTCTGGCCGCCATGATGAAATCGCGCGCCCAGATTTGTAAGGCCGAGGCCAGCACGACGCGGGCAAAGACCGGCACCATAAAGGTGGCGATGGCGATGATGGCCGTGAACCGCCCGGCTCCCAAAACCGCGCCGAGCATCATGGCGGAAAGAATGGGCGGCACGGCAAAGACCACGTCGCAAAACCGCATCAACGCCGCCTCGACAAGCCCGCGCCGCTGCGCCGCGCAAAGGCCGATAGCCGTGCCGATCAACCCGCCAAGCGCCACCGCCATGACCGCCGTCGACAGCGAATTCCACGCCCCAACCATCAGCATGGAAGCGACATCGCGCCCGTAAGGATCGTTGCCAAGAAGGCCCACATCAAACGGCGGCTTCAGACGGTGCATGATCTGCATTTTCGAGGGGGGCAGCGGTGTCCAGACCAGCGAAAGCAGCGCCAGCGCGAAGAGCAGTGCGGTCACGAAAGCGCCGATCCACAATTGCGGACGGCGGGCAAAGCGCTGGAAAACCGTCATGGCCCCGCCTCCCGCCTCAGCCGCGGATCGATCAGCAGATAGGCGATATCGACCATGAAATTCATGACGATGACCAGCGCGCAGAAAAACAGCACCACATCCTGCATCACGATAATGTCGCGCTGCGTCAACGCTTGCAGCGCAAGCCGCCCAAGCCCCGGCAGGTTGAAGACATTTTCCACCAGCACCGCACCGGCAATCAGAAAGGTGAATTGCAGCCCGATCATGGTGACGACCGGGATCAGCGCATTGGGCATGGCATGCCGCCAAAGCGCTTCCCGCGCTGTCAATCCCTTGGCGCGCGCCGTGCGGATGTAATCCTCCCCCAACACATCAAGAACCGCCGTGCGTGTCACGCGCGACAGCACACCGGCCTGCGGCAGCGCCAGCGCAAAGGCTGGCATGATCAGGGCGGTGAGTGCCGGAAAGACGCCCGCCTCCCAGCCGGGAAATCCGCCAGCCGGCATGACGCGCAGTGTCGTCGCAAAGAAAAGGATGAGCAAAAGCCCGACCCAGAAGCCCGGCACGGCGATGGAGACATGCGAAAACAGGCCAATGATGAAATCCATCGGGCCATTTCGCCGCGCTGCAGCCGTCACACCGAGCGGCACGGCCATCAGCACGGAAAGGCCGACAGCCAGAAGCGCGAGCGGCACGGTAATCTTCAGCCGCTCGGCAATCAGTCCGGCCACGGGAACGCCGTAGGTATAGGATGTGCCAAGATCGCCGGTCAGCGCTCCACCGAGCCAGCCGAGATAGCGAACGGGAAAAGGCCGGTCGAGGCCCATATCGTGGCGAAGGGCCGCCAGCGTATCGGGACTGGCCGATGTGCCGAGCATCACCGCCGCCGGATCGCCCGGCAGCATGTCCATGACGGCAAAGATCAGGAAGGAGACGGCCAGAAGGGTGACGAGAAGCCCGCCCACCCGGCGCGCCATGACTGCGATCATGCCGTCTTCCCTCTTGCTGTGCTCACGGACGGGCCATTAAAAGCGCCCCCCGGCACGGGCAAACCCCGCGCTGAAGACCTTTCAAAAACGAATGCAGGGCCGGGTCAAGCCCAGCCCTGCCAAAACGCTTCATCCGAAACGCTTATTCGCTCCACTCGACTTCGTTCAGCACGTTGGAGGGGATCGGCTCGTTCTCCCAGAGACCCTTCACCTTGGCGTTCCACACACCCAGCTTCGGCATGACGAAGAGGTAGAGCGCCGGAACGTCGTTGGCGAGAATCGTCTGCGCCTCGCCGTAAAGCTTGACCTGCTCGCTGGCGTCAGACGTTGCCTCCACCTTCTTCAGAACATCGTTGAAGGCCGGGTTCTTGTAATGGAAGTAATAGGGGTCGCGCGCATAGATATCGATGTCCATCGGCTCGGCATGGGCCACGATGGTCATGTCATAGTCGCCGCCCTTGAACACATCCGCCACCCACTTGGCCGGGAACTCGGTCGTCTCGATGGTCATCTTGACGCCGATTTCGGCAAACATGGCCTGCAGCATCTGCGAGGTGCGCTGCGCATAGGCCATCTGCGGTGCCTTGATGGTGAAGGCGAAGCCATCCGGATAACCGGCCTCGGCCAGAAGCGCCTTGGCCTTGGCCACGTCATAGGCGTGAACGCCGGTCAGATCGAGATAACCACGGTCATTCGGCGTGTAATGGCTGCCAATCGGCGTGCCGAAGCCCGACCACGCACCCTCCACGACCGAGGCGCGGTCAACCGCCATCATCAGGGCCTGACGAACGCGCTTGTCATCGAAAGGCTTGCGGGTGTTGTTCATGCCCGCCACGACCTTCAACTCGGTGTTTCCGATCACGACCGAAAGCTTTTCGTCCTTCTTGAGGTCACCGATCAGTTCCGGCGCTGCAAATTCCGGGAACGCATCCACATCGCCCGCCTTGAGCGCTGCGGCCTGTGCCTGCGCATCGGCGATGAAGCGGAAGGTAGCGGCCTCAAGCTTGGCCGCCTTGTCCTTGTTCCAGTAGTCGGCGTTGCGCACAAGCTCCACCTTGTCACCCTTGGCCCAGGCCTTGAACTTGAACGGACCCGTGCCGACCGGCGTCGTCTTGTTGTCGGCGGCAGACTTCGTGCCAACGATGGAGGACGACGGCCAGCCCAGCCAGTAAAGCAGGCTGCCCGCCGGCTGCTTCAGCTTCAGCACCAGCGTTTCGGCGTCGGGCGTTTCAATCGTATCGATGGAAGCGAAATAGCGCTTCTGCGGGTTGACGGAATCCGCACCGCGCGCCCGTTCGATGGAAGCCTTGGCGACGGCGGAATCAAACGCCTCGCCATCGTGGAATGTCACGCCCGACTGAAGCTTGAACGTGTAGGTCAGGCCATCCGGCGAAATCGTCCAGCTCTTGGCAAGCTGCGGCTGAATCTTGCCATCACGATCAATCGTCACCAGACCTTCGAAAATGTTCTGCCACGTCACCTGACCGATGGCGACCGGGGCGGCAATGGTCGGATCAAGACCGGCGGGCTCAATGGCCATGCCGAGAACCAGATTGGTCTTCGCAGCCTCCGCCTGACCGGCGAAGGAAAACGCCAGACCAAGCCCGAAAACAGCGCCTGCCAGCACCTTCAAAGACGTTTGGGTAATCGAGATAACAGCCATTCCTGCCCTGCCCTTTTCTCTGCCGTGAGCGGGCGTTCCTCACCCGTCACGGACCACAACCAACCATGCTGCATGTTGCAAAAAGACTAAGTCATTTTTGTGTGCGCAGCGTTGCGGAAATCGCAACACCAAAAACAGAGGCTTTGACAGAGGCCAAAAGTCGAATCTGCGTGATCGATGATTTACGTGGTTTCGCTGTGCATGAAGCGCTCGATGAAATCCACGAGCTTGCCCGCCGCAAAGGAAAGGGGTCGGTCAGGCGCCGTGCACAGCTCCATGGGGGTTCGCACCGCCTCTTTCTCGATCAAGGGCACCGCCACCATGGCACCGCTATCCAGTTCGCGCTTCACCGAAAGGGCAGGCAAAAGCGTCACCGCCGCATCACGCAACACCAGTTCCTTCAAAAGTTCCAGCGCACCCGTCACGAACACCGGATCAAGCGGAAGCTTCGCCGCGGCAAACAACTGGTCAAACGCCTGACGCACGGCGAAACTCTTGTCCGGCAGCGCCAGCGGAAAGGCAGCAAGCTCCTTGAGCGTCAAGCTCTTGGCAGACGCCGCCGGATGGCGCGCCGACAGGATCACATCATAGACGATTTCCCGGCGCATCCGCACGTTGACGCCCGCAAATTCCGGCGCAAACAGCGTCACCGCAATATCGGCTTCCGCACTGAAAAGCGCCTCAATCGCCCCGCGCGCGGTGGTAATCACCACCGAAAACCGCAACATCGGATATTGCAGGCTGAATTCCGCCAGCACGGGCGCAATCAGAGTCGCCACCGCCGCGCCATTGGCATAGATCGTCACCTGCCCACGCTGCAGGCCTTTCAGATCATCGACAAGCTGCTGCACATGCTCCAGTTCACGCAGCGTCCGCCCGGCCCGCGCCGCCACAAGTTCGCCCGCCGCCGTCAGCTTCACACCCCGGTTGGATCGCTCCACCAGTTGCGCGCCGAAATGCTCCTCGAGGTTTTCGATCTGTCGGCTGATGGCCGTGGGGGCCACATTGAGGTTTTCCGCCGCGGCCCGCATCGAGTTGGTGCGAACCAGTTCATCGAAATAGATCAGCGCCTTAAGCTGCATGCGCCCTCCGCCGGGAACGTTCAATCCCGCCTGAAGCCCTCGCTGGCCACAAGCAATTGGCGGGTATAATCGGCTGAAAAGTCGCGCGTCACAAGGCTGTCGGGCAGAATAGTCTCCACCACCTCGCCGCCGCGCATCACGGCCAGCCGGTCGCACATGTGGCTGACCACGCCCAGATCATGGCTGACCATGAGGAAGGTCAGGTCGCGGTCGCGGCGGGCCTGTTCCAGAAGGTTGAGAATTTCCGCCTGGATCGAGGCATCGAGCGCCGAGGTCGGCTCGTCGAGCAGCAGGATTTTCGGCTCGACAATCAAGGCCCGCGCAATCGCGATGCGCTGGCGCTGGCCACCGGAAAGCTGGTGCGAATAACGGAAGCGGAAACCCGTGCCGAGGCCCACTTCATCGAGCGCCCTTGCAATACGCGCCTCCGTATTGTCGAAACCATGGATCGCCAGCGGTTCCAGCAACAGCCGGTCCACCGTCTGGCGCGGATGCAGCGACCCGTAAGGGTCCTGAAACACCATCTGCACCGTGCGGTAAAACGCCTTGTCGCGGCCACGCGCCGGATAGGTCTTGCCGTTGATTTCAAGCGTGCCCGCCTCAAAAGCGTTCAACCCGGCAATGGCCCGCAGCAGCGTTGACTTGCCCGAGCCGCTTTCGCCGACGATGCCGAAGGACTCCTTCGGTTGCACGGCAATGCTGACATCCTTCAGCGCCATATAGTCATCAAAAACCACCCGCATGTCGCGGATGAGGACAGCAGGTTCGCTCATAGACGCCACGCCTCCTGACGCTCAAGGGTCGGCAGCGGGTGCCGGTCGGAACCCACCGTCGGCAAACAGTTCAACAGCCCCTGCGTGTAGGGATGCTTGGCACTTTTGAGATCGGCAGAGGGCAGTTCCTCGACGATCCGGCCCGCATACATGACAATCACACGGTCGCAGAAGGACGAGACGAGGCGCAGATCGTGCGAAATGAAGATCAACCCCATGCCGCGGTCCGCCACCAGCTTGTCAAGAATGTTCAACACATCAAGCTGCACCGTCACATCGAGCGCTGAGGTCGGCTCGTCGGCAATCAAAAGCTCCGGCCCGCAGACCAGCATCATGGCGATCATGGCGCGCTGCCCCATACCGCCAGAAACTTCGTGCGGATAAAGATCGAACACGCGGCCCGGATCGCGGATTTGCACCGCCTCCAGCATCACAAGCGCCCGTTCGCGCGCCTCTCTGTTGGAAATCCTCTCATGCGTCTGAAGCGTCTCGATGATCTGCCGCCCGATGGTCATCACCGGGTTCAGCGAATATTTCGGGTCCTGCAGGATCATGCCGACGCGACGCCCGCGCAGTGCCCGGCGTTCCTTGTCGCTCGCCTTCAACAGGTCGATGCCGGAAAATTCCAGCCGGTCGGCGGAAATCTCGGCCTGCTTCGGCGTCAGGCCCATGATCGCGCGCCCGGTCTGCGACTTGCCGGAGCCGCTTTCGCCCACGATACCCAGCCGCTCCTTGCCGAGCGTGAAGGAAACGCCGCGAACGGCCTCCACCCGGCCCGTTCGGGTCGGGAAGGTGACGCGCAGATTGTCAACGGAAAGCAAAGTCATTGCCCTGCCTCCTTCGGGTCCAGCGCATCACGCAGACCATCGCCCAGAAGATTGAACCCCAGGCTGACGATCAGAATGGCAAAGCCCGGCATGCCTGCCACCCACCATTGGTCGAGGATGAAGCGGCGGCCAGAGGCAATCATCGCGCCCCATTCCGGCAGCGGCGGCTGCGCCCCGAGGCCCAGGAAGCCAAGCCCTGCCGCTGTCAGGATAATGCCCGCCATATCAAGTGTCACACGCACGATCAGCGACGAGGTGCACAGCGGCATGACATGGACAAGCACGATGCGAAAAGGCGACGCCCCCATGAGCTTCACCGCATGGATGAAGTCGGAGTTACGAAACGTCATCGTTTCGGCGCGGGCAATACGCGCATAGGGCGGCCAGGATGTGACGGCGATGGCCAAAATGGCATTCTCGATGCCCGGCCCGAGTGCCGCCACCAGCGCCAGCGCCAGAACAAGCTTCGGAAAGGCGAGGAAGATGTCGGTGATGCGCATCAAAATGGCATCGACATAGCCGCCCGCATAACCGGCCACCGTGCCGACGATCAGGCCAATCGGCGCTGCAATGACGGCCACAAGGCCGATCACCATCAGCGTCAGCCGTGAACCGTGAATGAGGCGCGAGAGAATATCGCGACCCTGATCATCCGTGCCGAGCAGATAGCCCGCCGTTCCCGGCGGCAGGAGGCGCGCATTGCGCAAATCACCCTGCACCGGGTTATGCGGTGCCAGCTGATCGGCAAAAATAGCAACGAAAATCAGCCCCAGAATAATCATCAGGCCAAGCAGTGCCAGCTTGTTATCGGAAAAGCGCTGCCAGATGATGTAGGCGCGGCCAAGCCGGGCCTGACGGCGCGAGGCCGGCCGGTCCGACAAAAGCCACTGGCGCAGCGTTTCCTGGTTATGTGTCGTGTCGCTCATCGGCTGCGTGTCCTTGGATCGAGCAGTCGGTATAAAACGTCGGAGAAGATGTTGATGCTGATAAACACGGCACCGATGACGATGGTGCCGCCAAGAACCGCATTCATGTCCGCGTTCTGCAACGAATTGGTGATGTAAAGCCCAAGCCCCGGCCACGAGAAGATGGATTCGGTCAATACCGACCCTTCGAGAAGCCCCGCATAGGACAGCGCGATCACGGTGATCAACGGCACGGCAGCGTTGCGCAGCGCATGGAACCAGATGATGCGCGTTTCAGACAGCCCCTTGGCGCGCGCCGCAACCACATATTCCTGCGACAATTCATTGAGCATGAAAGAGCGCGTCATGCGGCTGATATAGGCGAGCGAGAAATAG
The DNA here is from genome assembly GCA_020161665.1 of Pseudomonadota bacterium. Taxonomy (GTDB): domain Bacteria; phylum Pseudomonadota; class Alphaproteobacteria; order Rhizobiales; family Rhizobiaceae; genus Ectorhizobium. The sequence goes on from JAIUPA010000006.1 coordinate 164,686, forward strand.
CCAAGCAGCGAGGCGGGTAGAATGATGTGGCGGAACAGATCCCACAGCACATCCCATTGCCGCTGCCAGATCGCATCGACGATGTAAAATCCCGTAACGGGTGTGAAGGTAAATTCAAAAACGAGGTCCATGCGGCCCGGAAACGCCACCCAGCCAAGCTTGGCGTAGAACAGAAGAAGCGCCAGAAGCCCCAGCCAGAAAATCGGCACGGAATAGCCGATGAGGCCGATCAGGCGCACGATCTGGTCAATGAGAGAGCCGCGCTTGACCGCCGCCAGCACTCCAAGCGGTACGCCGAAAATAGCACCGATGATTGTACCAATCGTCGCCAGTTCCATCGTCGCCGGGAAGACACGCTTGATGTCTTCCATGACCGGATTGGTGGTCAGAACCGAAGTGCCGAACTCGCCGGAAAGCGCCTGACGGACATAGATGAAAAACTGCTGCCAGAGCGGCAGGTTAAGCCCAAGCTCCTCGCGCACACGCTCCACCACATGGGCAGGCGCGCGGTCGCCGACAATCGCCAGCGCCGGATCGATGGGCACCACGCGACCGATAAAGAAGGTCACGGCCAGAAGGCCGAGAAACGTAGTCAGAACCGTCGCCAGAAATCCGGCGACAGCAAGCGTTCGCTGTGAAGCGCGGCTTTTGCCGCGCTTCACCTGTTGGGTTGGGATCGACGCGTTCACGCGCGTTTCTTTCCCGTTAGTCCTTGGAGACCGGCGCCACGAAGTTGGTGTCGAAGCTCGGGCCGAGCTTGTAGTCCTTCAGCTTCTTCGAGTAACCAGCCACTTCCACCTGCTGGAAGATGATGATGAACGGACCCTCGGCCAGAACCTTGCGCTGGATGTCTTCATAGATCTTGGCGCGCTTGGCGGCGTCGGTCTCAAGAAGGGCATCCGCCGTTTCCTTGGAAAGTTCCGGCACATCCCAGGCATTGCGCCAGGCAAGCGTCTTCACCTTGCCGTCATCGGCATTGTTCGGGTTGGCGGAGAAGGTTTCAGCATTGGAATTCGGGTCGAAATAGTCCGAACCCCACTGGCCGATGTAGAGATCGTGCTGGCGGGCGCGGTACTTGGTCAGGGTCTGCTTGCCGTCACCCGGAATGATTTCCACCTTGACGCCAGCCTGCGCCGCCGTCTGCTGGAAGCTTTCGGCAATGCCCGTCACCGGCTGCGTGTTGCGCACGTCGAAGGTCACGGTCAGGCCATCCTTGAGGCCTGCCTTTTCAAGCAGTTCCTTGGCCTTGGCCACGTCCAGCTTGTAGGGCTTGTCGTCGATGGCACCCAGCTGGCCCTTCGGCAGGAAGGTCTGGTGGATTTCGCCGATGCCCTTGATCAGCGTTGCGCCGATGGCATCGTAATCCACGAGATACTTCAGTGCTTCGCGCACTTCCGGCTTGGCCAGGTTGGCGTTCTTCTGGTTGAGGCTGATGTAATAGACCGTGCCCTTCGGCGCGGAAACTGTTGCAAGACCGTCCTTCTTGGCAATGGCGTCGAGGTCGCCCGGCTCAAGGTTACGGGCAACGTCGATGTCGCCAGCCTCAAGGGCCAGACGCTGACCGGCGCTTTCCTTCATGTGGCGATAGATCACGCGCTTCAGCTTCGGCTTTTCGCCGAAATAGTTCGGGTTGGCTTCCATGATGACGGCTTCGTTGGCCTTCCAGGCCAGAACCTTGTAGGCGCCGGAACCGGCATAGCCCGTCTTCAGGAACTCGTTGCCGAAGTCCGTGTCATACTTGTATTCGGCCGTCGGCGTCACCGGCTTGGCCTTTTCCATGACCAGCTTCTTGTCCACGACAGAAGCCACCGTCGAGGTCAAAACGTTGAGCACGAAGCTCGGCGCATAGGGCTTGTCGACGGTCAGCGTAAACGTCAGGTCGTCGGTGGCCTTCGCCTTTTCTGCCACGTTGTCGCCGGTCAGGCCGAACTGCGTCAGCAGGAAGGCGGGCGACTTGTCGAGCTTGACGGCACGTTCGAAGGAATAGGCCACATCAGCCGCCGTCAGGGGATTGCCCGAAGCAAACTTCACGCCCGGCTTGAGCTTGAACGTGTAGGTCAGCTTGTCATCGGAAACGGTCCAGCTTTCGGCCAGCTCCGGCTGGACTTCCGAAGTCTTGGCCGGGTCAAGGCGCACGAGAAGGCTGTAGGCATTGGCCGTGACTTCAGCGGTCGAAAGCTCGAAGGCTTCGGCCGGGTCAACGGAGATGATGTCGTCAATGGCAAAGCCCTCGACCAGCGTATCAGCAGGCGAAGCCGCGAACGCCTGCGGTGCCATTGCCGTCACCATGGTTACGGCAGCACCGGCCATCAGCATGCGCATCATATTTCCGGAAAGCATCTGCATATCAGTTCCCCTTGTCTTTTGAGTGGTTTTAAAAGGTGGATTCTTGTTATTCGTGCCACGCCTGGCCCAACACACGGAGCCAGTTTTCGCGGCAGATTTTGGCAAGCTCGTCAGCAGCGTATCCCGCCTCCTTCAGAGCTTCAACAAGCTTCTGGTTGCCCGCCGCATCGGCAATGTCAGCGGGGATGGTCGCACCGTCGAAATCCGAGCCAAGCGCCACGCAATCAATGCCGGCACGTTCCACCAGATAGTCGATATGCCGCACCATATCGGACAGCGGCGTGGCGGCATTTTCCTGCCCGTCGGGCCGCAGCATAGTGGTTGCATAGTTGAGGCCGATGATGCCGTTGCTTTCCTTGACCGCATCGATCTGCTTGTCGGTCAGGTTACGGGCAACCGTCGTCAGCGCATGTGCATTGGAATGGCTGGCAATCAAGGGCTGGTCGGTGGTCTTGGCCACATCCCAGAAGCCCTGCTCGGTGATATGCGCAAGGTCGATGGCAATGCCCAGACGGTTGCAGGCCTTGACCAGCTCAAACCCGGCGGGCGTCAACCCCGGCCCCGTATCGGGCGACTTCGGAAAGGCAAACGGCACACCATGGCCGAAAATATTGTGGCGGCTCCACACCGGCCCGAGCGAGCGCAAACCGGCGGCGTAAAACACGTCGAGCGCGGCGAGATCCTCGCCAATCGCCTCACAGCCTTCCATGTGCAGAACCGAAGCGAAAACGCCATCGGCAAAGGCCTTGCGGATGTCCGCGGTCGAGCGGCACAGACGCCATGCCCCGGCGCGTTCCAGCTTCAGCGCGATAGAGGCAAATTCAAGCGCGATATCGAGCGACGGCGCGCGCTCCAACGGCGCGGTCAGCGGCATTTCATAATGGCCGTTTTCATCCGGGGCCTTGATCTCGAAGTCGCCGGACGGGATGTAGATCGCCGAGATGCCACCGGCCAGACCGCCCTTTTTCGCACGCGGTCCGTCGATATGGCCAGCGGTCGTGCCGTTGACGAATTCCGCCACCGGATCACCGCCCTTGTGCATCGTGTGCCACAAGCGCAGCAAAACATCATTATGACCGTCGAAAACCAGTTCCATAGTACGTATTCCCGGCATGAAGGGGCGAAAAATCCATCGTGAAAGTCACGAGAGGTCCGAACCTTTCACGGCAAGGGCGGCCTTGGCAAGAAAATTATTTCACCGATATATCGCTTTTATTCTCTGCCACGAAGCGCGCCACCTGATCGAGCAACCAGTCGCGAAAGCGCAGAACCGGCTCGAAATTGGCCTTCTTCTGCGGCACGGCCAGATAATAGGCGCTGGTGCTTTTGACCGGCAGATCACAGGCCGTCACAAGCTGCCCGCTCTTCAATTCGCTGTCGATCAGGAAAAGCGGCATCAACGCCACGCCAAGCCCCGCCATACAGGCCTGCGCCACGTTGGAAAATTGCTCGAAACGCATACCCTGCGCCGGTGGCGGGGTCAGCCCCGCATGCTCGAACCAGTGCCGCCACGCCCCCGGTCGTGACGCCATGTGAAGGAGCGGTAGACGGGCCAGATCGCCCGGCGTCGAGATCGGATGCTCGGCCAGAAAGGCCGGGCTTGCCACCGGCGCCACGGTCTCGCCCATGAGATAAATGCACTCGGCCCCCGGCCAGTCCGGCTGGCCGATATGGATTGCCGCATCAAGCCCTTCGCGGTCGAAATCGAAGACGCCGATACGGGTTGCGAAATTGAAGGTGATCTGCGGATGCGCCGCCACGAAGCCCGGAACGCGCGGCAAAAGCCAGCGCGTGCCAAACGTCGGCAGGATCGCCAGATTGAGCGTATTGCTATGCATTCCCGTCATGACGTTGAGGGACGCGGCACGAATTTCGGAAAGCGCGGCGCTGATCGCCCGCTGATAGGTGCCGCCGGCCTGCGTCAAACCCACGCCACGGCTGGTGCGTTCAAAAAGCCGCACGCCGAGTTGCTGTTCCAATGTCTGGATTTGACGGCTGATCGCCCCTTGGGTCAGCGACAATTCCTCGGCGGCCGCCGAAAAACTGCCAAGCCGCGCCACGGAATCGAAGGCAGCCAGCGCACTGGTGGAGGGCAATAACTTTCGGCTCAAAATGCTCATGTATTATGAATATATGTAATAGCGGAATGAGTAAAGATCGCTTGTCGGCGCGCGACCTTTCTCCGATATTCGCCTCAGATTTCAATTCCGGAGGATGATGAGAGTGACGAGCCTGGCACCATTCAAGTGGGAAGACCCTTTTCTGCTGGACGAACAGCTGACCGAAGACGAGCGGATGATCCGCGATACGGCGGCAGCCTTTGCTGAAGCCGAACTCGCCCCGCGTGTTCAGGACGCCTACCTCAACGAGGAAACCGATGCCGGTCTCTTCCGTCTGATGGGCCAGACCGGCCTTCTCGGCGTCACGCTTCCGGAAAAATACGGTGCCGCCGGTGCCAGCTACGTGGCTTACGGCCTCGTGGCCCGCGAAGTGGAGCGCATCGATTCCGGTTATCGTTCGATGATGAGCGTCCAGTCTTCGCTGGTCATCTACCCGATCTACGCCTACGGCTCGGAAGAACAGCGCGACAAGTACCTGCCCGGCCTCGTGTCCGGCGAACTGATCGGCTGCTTCGGCCTGACCGAGCCGGATGCCGGTTCCGATCCGGCGGGCATGAAGACGCGCGCTGAAAAGATCGAAGGCGGCTATCGCCTGCGCGGTTCCAAGATGTGGATTTCCAACGCCCCGATCGCCGACGTGTTCGTTGTCTGGGCCAAGTCGGAAGCCCATGGCGGCGCCATCCGCGGCTTTATCCTCGAAAAGGGCATGAAGGGTCTTTCGGCTCCCAAGATCGGCGGCAAGCTGTCGCTGCGCGCCTCGATCACCGGCGAAATCGTCATGGATGGCGTTGAAGTCGGCGAAGACGCGCTCCTGCCGAACGTTTCGGGCCTCAAGGGTCCGTTCGGCTGCCTCAACCGCGCCCGCTACGGCATTTCCTGGGGCGTTCTCGGTGCAGCAGAAGATTGCTGGTTCCGCGCGCGCCAGTACGGCCTCGACCGCAAGCAGTTCAACAAGCCGATTGCCGGTACGCAGCTCTATCAGAAGAAGCTCGCTGACATGCAGACGGAAATCACGCTTGGCCTGCAGGGTTCGCTGCGCGTTGGCCGCCTGATGGACGAAGGCAAGATGGCCCCGGAAATGATTTCGCTGATGAAGCGCAACAATTGCGGCAAGGCGCTCGATATTGCCCGTCAGGCCCGCGACATGCACGGCGGCAACGGCATCCAGATCGAATACCATGTCATGCGCCACTCGCAGAACCTGGAAACGGTCAACACCTATGAAGGCACGCATGATGTGCATGCCCTCATTCTGGGCCGCGCCCAGACCGACATTCAGGCCTTCTTCTGATCAAAACAGAAGGGCGGAGCGGAAACGCTCCGCCCTTGTCTTGTCCGCTTGCAAGCCTATATGAGGCTTGCAATATATCGCCAACGCCCGAAGCTGGTCGCCAGTTCCCAAGGGCCTCCAACCATCACAGAGATAAAAAGCCCGCGCTTCGGCCCGCCCCGAACGTCGGGCATAAGACATTAAAGGGGTTCTCTCATGTCCACGTATCCTGACGTTCAGCTTTACATCGACGGCACCTGGCAGAATGCCGTCAACGGTCGCACCATCCCGGTCATCGACCCGGCGACCGAAGAGCAGATCGGCACCGTGGCCCATGCCGAAAAGGTCGATCTCGACCGCGCGCTCGATGCTGTCGCCAAGGGCTTCACCATCTGGAGCGCCACCTCCCCGTTTGAGCGCTCCAAGCTGATGCGCCGTGCCGCTGACCTGCTGCGCGAACGCCGCGACGAGATCGCCGTTTTGATGACGCTGGAACAGGGCAAGCCGCTCGACCAGTCCAAGGCCGAACTGGGTGCCGCCGCTGATGTGATCGACTGGTTTGCCGAAGAAGGTCGCCGCACCTACGGCCAGATCATTCCGGCCCGCTTCGAAGGCGTCACGCAGATGGCGATCAAGGGCCCGGTTGGCCCGGTGGCTGCGTTCACCCCGTGGAACTTCCCGGTGAACCAGATCGTGCGCAAGCTGTCGGCGGCGCTGTGCACCGGCTGCTCGATCATCGTCAAGGCTCCGGAAGAAACCCCGGCCTCGCCGGCGGCTCTCATCAAGGTCTTCGCCGATGCCGGTATTCCGGCGGGCGTCGTCAACCTCGTCTACGGCATTCCGGCGGAAATTTCCGAATACCTCATTCCGCATCCGGTCATCCGCAAGATTTCCTTCACCGGCTCCACGCCGATTGGCAAGCAGCTGGCCGCACTCGCTGGCCTGCACATGAAGCGCGCCACGATGGAACTCGGCGGCCATGCCCCGGTTATGATCTTTGATGACGCCGATGTCGAAAAGGCCATTGCCGTCATGGGCGCGACCAAGCTGCGCAATGCCGGTCAGGTCTGCGTCTCCCCCACCCGCTTCCTCGTGCAGGAAGGTGTCGCCGACCGCTTTACCGAAGGCTTCACGAAGATCATGGCAAGCGCCAAGGTCGGTCATGGCCTTGATCCGGCAACGGTCATGGGGCCGCTCGCCAACGAACGCCGCATTCCGGCCATCGAAGCCCTCGTCAACGATGCCGTCGCCCATGGCGCGGAATTGAAGACGGGCGGTCGCCGCATCGGCAACAAGGGTTACTTCTTCGAGCCGACCGTTCTGGCCAATGTACCGAAGACGGCGCGCATCATGAATGAAGAGCCGTTTGGCCCGGTTGCCATCGTCAACCGCTTCGCAACGGTGGAAGATGCCATTGAAGAAGCAAACCGCCTGCCCTTCGGTCTGGCGTCCTATGCCTTCACCCGCAACACGGCAACGGCCCATGCGCTCAGCCAGCGCGTCGAGGCCGGCATGCTGACGATCAACCACAACGGCCTCGCCCTGCCGGAAGTGCCGTTTGGCGGCATCAAAGATTCGGGCTACGGCACGGAAGGCGGCTCGGAAGCCGTGGATGCCTATCTCGAAACCCGCTTCGTCACCATGGCGAGCTGAGGACACTTCATCCGGGCTTTTCGATCTTGCGGAAAGCCCGGCTCCAACGAAAAAGGCCGCCCGAAAGGCGGCCTTTTCTATGTCCGGCAGAAACCGGAAATTACTTCGGTGCGAGCACCATCATCATCTGACGGCCTTCGAGCTTCGGCTCGGCTTCCACCTTGGCGATGGCAAGGCAATCTTCCTTGACCTGAATGAGAAGCTTCATACCGAGTTCCTGGTGGGCCATTTCACGGCCACGGAACTTCAGCGTCACCTTCACCTTGTCGCCTTCTTCGAAGAAGCGCTTCATGGCCTTCATCTTCACCTCATAGTCATGGGTGTCGATGTTGGGGCGCATCTTGATTTCCTTGATCTCGACGATCTTCTGCTTCTTGCGCGCTTCAGCAGCTTTTTTCTGCGTGGAGTACTTCAGCTTGCCGAGGTCGAGGATCTTGCATACCGGCGGCTCGGTGTTGGGAGAGATCTCAACCAGATCGAGGCCAGCCTCTTCCGCCATCTTCAATGCCTGATCGGTGGCAACGACGCCCAGATTCTGTCCTTCGGCATCGATGAGCTGAACGCGGGGGATGCGGATTTCCCGGTTGGCGCGCGGTCCTTCTCTCGTGGGAGCGTCGGCTTTGAACGGTCTGCGAATGGTCGTATTCTCCTAAATAGATAACAGTGCCGCCTGGGGCTGCTCATCATTTGGGGCAGACTCTCGCGGGCTGACGGCAATGTCGTGATTGCGGCTGGCGAGTCAATAGCACATCGCCGCAAAAAAATCACCTGATCCCTTTGTTTGCGCGGCTTTTCGTCGTATCGCGGGTAGAAAGGCCTAAATGAGGCTGATTTGCCTGAAGAACATGATCGGTTCCCACGCCAAGAACCGGCCCGCGGGCATGGATAAAGGAAGACGACATGAGCGACGCAAAGAGTGTTTCCGCCGGTTCCATCACGGTTGGTCAGGGGGCAGACACCCGTGAGATCGCTTATCTCCACCGCTCCGGCAAGAAGGCGGCGCCCGCGCTCGTCTGGCTCGGCGGCTACCGCTCCGACATGATCGGCACCAAGGCCGTCGCACTCGATGAACTGGCAGCCGAAACCGGCATGGAGGCCATCCGCTTCGATTATTCCGGGCATGGGGTGTCGGGCGGTGAATTCCGCGATGGAACGATCTCGCGCTGGCTGGAAGAGTCGCTTGCCGTCATCGCCCATTTTGCCCCGAAGGAGGCTGTCCTTGTCGGCTCGTCCATGGGCGGCTGGATCACGCTGCGTATCGTTGAGGAAATCGCCCGCCGCAAGCTGCCGGTCACCTTGAAGGGCATTGCCCTCATCGCACCGGCACCCGACTTTACCTATGAGCTGATCGAACCGGCACTCAGCGAAGCCGAACGCAACGATCTCGCCACCAAGGGCTATTTCGAGGAGCATTCGGCCTATTCGCCCGAGCCGAACATCTTCACCCGCGCCCTGATGGAAGACGGGCGGGAAAACCGCGTGCTCAAGGGCATTCTGGACTGCGGCTGCCCGGTCCATATTCTGCAGGGCATGCGTGACGATGATGTTCCTTATACCCATGCGCTGAAGCTGATGGAGCACCTGCCCTCGGACGACGTGGTGCTGACCCTGATCCGCGATGGCGACCACCGCCTGTCCCGCCCGCAGGACATCGAACGGCTGCGCGCCGCCATCCTCGAAATGACCAAACCGTAAAGGCCCGCGCGTTAACCATAAAAGCGTTCATACTCTGTTAAGGTTTGAGCGGCGATTGACTCTCCGACCCTTTGGTTCTTTAACTCTTCGTTAAGAATTGAAGGGACGCAGTTCATGTTGAGTACCGTCAGAGGCCTTATGGCAGCCGTTATCGCGCTTGCCGCCACCACCGCCGCCGCGAGCGAACTGCGCTCCGACGCGTCGATGATTACGGGCTCCGTGACGTCCCAGCCGATCGGCCATTATGAATTCTGCCAGCGCCATGCCGATGACTGCGCCGTGCGCAGCAAGGCTGCTCCGGCTCCCAAGCTTACCCCCCATGGCTGGGATGTGGTGCGCGAGATCAACAGCCGCGTAAACCTCTCCATCGTCGCGATGACCGATCAGGAAATCTACGGCAAGGAAGAAGTCTGGGAATACCCGAAGGACGCCGGTGACTGCGAAGACTTCGTTCTGGAAAAGCGCAAGCTTCTCATGGAAAAGGGCTTCTCCGCCGCTGATCTTCTGATCACCGTTGTGCGCAAGCCCGATGGCGAAGGCCATGCCGTGCTCACCATGCGCACCTCTGAAGGCGACTACGTGCTCGACAATCTCTCCGCCGACGTGAAGCTGTGGACGGATACGCCCTACACCTTCCTGAAGCGTCAGGCGAGCTTCAGCGCCGGTCGCTGGGTGACCATTGAAAACGGCAATGTGGTCGTCGTCGGCGCCCTGCGCTGATCACCCGAAAGCCTGATGATTGCGAAGGGGAGCGGAAACGCTCCCCTTTTTTTTGTTCGTGCCTAGGAAGCAAAACAGGGACCAACAAAAAAGGGAGCCTTGCGGCTCCCTTTCCGTTGCAGTGATGCAAACCGCATCATCCCTGACCGATGAGGATACCGGCCGCCAGAACCAGCGAGCCACCCAGAACCACCTGCATGACAGCGCGCATGAACGGCGTCTCCATGAACTTGTTCTGGATGAAGGCAATGGCCCAAAGCTCGATGAACACGATGATGATGGCAAGCGTCGTGGCCAGCATGAAGTTCGGGATGAGGTAGGGCAGCGCATGGCCCAGACCACCGACGGCGGTCATGATACCCGAGGCAAAGCCGCGCTTGATCGGCGAACCGCGACCCGAGAGCTTGCCGTCGTCATGAGCCGCTTCGGTAAAGCCCATGGAGATACCCGCACCAACCGCCGCCGAAAGGCCGACGAGGAAGGTCTGCCAGGTATCGCCGGTGGCAAAGGCCGCCGCGAAGATCGGTGCCAGCGTCGAAACCGAACCATCCATCAGACCGGCAAGGCCCGGCTGAACCCAGGTGAGAATGAACTGGCGGCGGGCCTGATGCGTCTCTTCATCCTTCACCTCTTCCGGGGTGTGATGTTCCGAAAGCATGCGCGCCGTGTCCTCATGGCCCTCTTCGGCCATGGCAAGTTCGCCGAGCAGATCACGCGTGCGGGCATCCGTCACGCGCTTGGCGGCCTCGTGATAGAAGCGCGCCGCCGTCTGTTCCATCCGCTCGGTCTCGTCACGAATGGTCTCGAACGGCAGGTTCTTCTGCAGCCAGTCCGGCTTGCGCTCGTAAAAGCCGCGCACATGCTCGCGCTTGATCGGCGTGATGATCTCGCCGAAACGCTCGCGATAGATCGCAATCAGGTTGCGGCGATGGGTGTTCTCCACCTCCGCCATGTCGCGAAATACCTTCGCGCTGGCCGGATAGTCCGGCTCGAGGCGCTGGGCATAGGTCTGGTAGATGCGGCTGTCTTCCTCTTCCGAGGAAATGGCAAGCGCGAGGATCTCCTGCTCGCTCAAGGAATCGAACGAACGCTTGGAGAAGTTGAAAAGGCTGGAAAACATGACTGATGCCGTCTAATATTAGAATTGTTCTAAATTATAGAAGCCACGCGGGACGGGGTCAAGACGTGGAAAGGCAATATCGCCAAGGGCGCGCATATGCCGCATTTGACGTTGCGCTCCTTTGGCGCGATGAAGACGGCAAAGGAGAATGCCATGGACGAAGATCTTCGCGCCCACACCGCACACCGCGCCGCCATGCAGGAAAAGGCGGCTGCCGACATGGCGGCGATTGGCATTGATGCCGATTTTCTGGCGCTGATGGTGGAAACCTTCTACGGGCGCATTCAGGCTGATCCGATCCTGGGGCCGGTGTTCGAGGCGCGCCTTGCCGGGCGCTGGCCGGAGCATCTGGAACGCATGAAAATGTTCTGGCAGTCGGTGGCGCTCAGAAACGGCGTCTATTCCGGTCGTCCGGTGCCAGCGCATCTGAAGGTCGGCGGTCTGAACGAACCGCTCTTTACCAACTGGCTGGCGCTGTTCGGCCAGACGCTGGATGACATTTGCCCGACGCCCGAGGCGCGCAATTTCCTGATGGCGACCGCCGAGCGCATCGCCCAGAGCCTCATTCTTTCGATTTTCCACAATCCGGCGGTCCGCCCGCCGGTTTGAGGCAACTTGGACAACGCCCCTCCCATGGGCTAAAAATCCGCATTTGTGATGCGCGATAAGGAATGATCATGCACGGCGAATACAAGGTTCACGGCGGCAAGCTGGTGGTAGTCGATCTGGAAATTTCGGGCGACGGGCTGTTGAGCCAGGTTCAGGTGGCAGGCGATTTCTTTCTCGAACCCGCCGAAGCGCTTGAGGATATCCGCGACGCGCTGGAAGGCCTGCCCGCAACGACGTCGGCGGAGGATCTGGCCGCGGCGGTGCGAGCTGGCCTGCGCCCCGATGCGGAAATGATCGGCTTCAGCCCGGAAGCGGTGGCGATTGCCGTACGCCGGGCGCTGGGACTGGCGGGAACTTGGCGCGATTACGAATGGCAGATCATCGAGGCCCCGGCCATGCCGCCCGCCATGCATGTGGCAGTGGATGATATTCTGGCGCAGGAAGTGGCCGCCGGTCGCCGCGCCCCCACGCTGCGTTTCTGGGAATGGGATCGCTCGGCCATCATCATCGGCGGTTTTCAGTCCCTGCGTAACGAAGTGGACCTTGAGGCCGCGCAAAGCCTTGGCGTCACCACGGTGCGCCGCATGACGGGTGGCGGGGCCATGTTTGTCGAGCCGGGCTCCACCATCACCTATTCGCTCTACGCCCCCGCAGCCCTTGTAGCGGGCATGAGCTTTGCGGAATCCTATGCCTTCCTTGATGATTGGGTTCTCAAAGCGCTGAACTCGCTCGGCATCGATGCGGTCTACAAACCACTCAACGATATCGCCTCTTCGAAGGGCAAGATCGGCGGCGCGGCCCAGAAGCGCTTTTCCGGCGGCGCGGTGCTGCACCACGTCACCATGGCCTATGACATGGATGCGCAAAGGATGATGCAGGTGCTGCGCATTGGCCGCGAAAAGCTCTCGGACAAGGGGACGGCGAGCGCTGCCAAGCGCGTCGATCCGGTGCGCAGTCAGACCGGCCTGCCGCGCGAAGAGGTGGTGAAGCGGATGCGCGAAACCTTTGTTTCGCTGAACGGCGGTATTGCAGGACACATCACGCCAGACGAATACGCCGCCGCCGAGAAACTGGCGGCAGAGAAATACGAAACGGAAGAATGGCTGCGCCACATTCCCTGAGGCTGAAACGGCCCTTTTGGGGCGGCCTTTTGATTGATGGCGAGCCACGCCCCGCACGCTTCCGTCATCCTCGGGCTCGACCCGAGGATCCAGGAAATTCAAGGATTTCTGGATGGTCGGGTCAGGCCCGACCATGACGAAGAGAGAGGTCTTCGAACCCCATCCGTCGTATTGAAAAGGCCGCCCTCAAGAGGCGGCCTTTCCGTTTCAAACCTTACTTGCCGTAAGGCCATTTCCAGTTCTGGATTTCCGGCATGTCCTCGCCATGCAGGCGCACATAGGCGTGATGTTCGGCGAGTTTGGCCTCGAAGAAGGCAATGGCGTCGGCACCCTTGCGACCCAGTGAGGGCATCCGGTTGATGGCCTCGATGGCGAGATGATAGCGGTCGAGGTCGTTCATCACCACCATGTCAAACGGGGTGGTGGTGGTGCCCTCTTCCTTGTAGCCGCGCACGTGGAAGCTGTCGTGGTTCTTGCGCTTGTACACCAGACGATGGATGAGCCACGGATAGCCGTGATAGGCAAAGATCACCGGCTTGGAGGTGGTGAACATCCCATCGAAGACCTCATGCGTCAGGCCGTGCGGATGCTGGTCTGGCGATTGCAGCGCCATCAGGTCCACCACGTTGACGAAGCGGATGCGCAGATCCGGCAGCGCCTCGCGCAGAAGTTCGGCAGCCGCCAGCGCTTCAAGCGTCGGCACGTCACCGGCCGCCGCCAGCACCAGATCGGGCTCGAAGCCTTCTTCTTCCGTACCGGCCCACTCCCAGATGCCCGCACCCACTTCGCAATGGGCAATCGCCTCATCCATCGTCAGCCATTGCGGCGCAGGCTGCTTGCCCGCCACGATGACGTTGATGCGGTTCCACGTCTTCATGCAGTGGTCGCCCACCCACAGAAGCGTATTGGCATCCGGCGGGAAGTAGACGCGCACCACTTCAGCCTTCTTGTTGATCACGTGATCCACAAAACCGGGGTCCTGATGCGAGAAGCCGTTATGGTCCTGACGCCACACATGCGAGGTCAAGAGGTAGTTGAGCGAGGCAATCGGCGCGCGCCACGGAATGTGCTGCGTCACCTTCAGCCACTTGGCATGCTGGTTGAACATGGAGTCGACGATGTGGATGAAGGCTTCATAGCAGGAGAAGAAGCCATGGCGACCCGTCAGCAGGTAGCCTTCAAGCCAACCCTGGCACAGATGCTCGGAGAGGACTTCCATCACCCGGCCTTCGGTGGCCAGATGATCATCCGTCGGCAGAATGTCGGCCATCCACACGCGATCCGTCACATCGAACACGCTTTGCAGACGGTTCGAGGCGGTTTCATCCGGCCCGAAGATGCGCAGGTTCTTTTCCGCCGCATTGAGCTTCAGCGCCTCGCGCAGATAGTCACCGAGGATCTTGGTGGACTGCTCGTCCACGGCACCCGGCGAAGGCACCTTCACTTCAAGGCTGCGAATATCGGCAAGCTTCAGTTCCTTGCGCAGCACGCCGCCATTGCCTTCCGGAATGGCACCCATGCGCTTGTCCCCTTCAGGAGCCAGTGCCTTCAATTCCGGCTTCAACGCACCCTTCTCATCGAACAGGTCCGCCGGATCATAAGACTCCATCCACTCCTGCAGGATCAGGCGATGCGCGGCATTCTCACGGCAACCGGAAACCGGCACCTGATGCGAACGCCAGTGGTTTTCCACCATCTTGTTGTCAACGAATTTCGGGCCGGTCCAGCCCTTGGGGCTACGCAGCACGATCATCGGCCAACGCGGACGCGACAGGTCGCCGGACAAGGCCTTGGCGCGAATGTCGGCGATCTTGTCGAAGATCGTGTCGAGCGTCGCAGCCATCTGGCCATGCATGTCGATCGGCTCGGAGCCTTCCACGAAGAACGGCTCATAGCCATAGCCGGAGAAGAGGTCGGTCAGTTCCTCATCCGACAGGCGCGACAGCACCGTCGGATTGGCGATCTTGTAGCCGTTGAGATGGAGGATCGGCAAAACAGCGCCGTCCTTGGCCGGGTTCAGGAACTTGTTGGAGTGCCAGGCCGCCGCCAGCGGGCCGGTTTCGGCTTCGCCATCCCCCACCACAGCAGCAACGGTCAGGTGCGGATTGTCAAAGGCCGCGCCAAAGGCATGCACGAGAGCATAGCCCAGTTCACCGCCTTCATGGATCGAACCGGGCGTTTCCGGTGCCGCGTGGCTAGGAATACCGCCGGGGAAGGAGAACTGCTTGAAGAGCTTCTGCATCCCCTCTTCCGTTTCCGGAATGTCGGGATAAATCTCGCTATAGGTGCCTTCCAGATAGGTGTTGGCCACCATGCCGGGACCGCCATGACCGGGGCCGCAGATATAAAGCACGTTCTCGTCGCGCGCCTTGATGATGCGGTTGAGGTGGGCGTAGATGAAGTTGAGACCCGGCGTCGTGCCCCAATGGCCAAGAAGGCGCGGCTTGATCTGTTCCGGCTTCAACGGTTCTTTCAGAAGCGGATTGTCCAGAAGGTAGATCTGCCCGACAGAAAGATAGTTCGCTGCCCGCCAGTAACGGTTGATCAACCCGATTTCGTCCGCACCCGGACGCATCGCCGTGACCTTGCCTTTTTCTGCCATGGAAATCTCCTTGTTAGCCGCGTTTCAAGCAGCTTTGGCATTGCATGATGACAAGCATGTTAAATCGATTTGGCAGCCTTGTTAAATGCAATGCCAGCATGGCAGGGGCTTGTGACAGGTTGCGATTGCATAACACTTAGGCAATCAATGGGTGTAGGATGAAAGCGCAACGTGACTCTGCGCCCTCCACAGCCTATGCCGCCACAGGACCGATGCGCTTGTAGAAGAAGGTCGTGCCGCAAAAGCGACCATCGGGATAAAGCGCGTAATCCGGGACAACGCCAACGCGCACCCACCCGAAGCGGGGATAGATAGCCTCCGCCGGACTGCCCGTCGCGGTATCCAGCACCAGAAGTGTCTTGCCGCATTTTGCCGCTTCCGCCTCCGCCGCATCCATGAGAAGCCGCGACAGGCCAAGCCCACGCGCCGAGCGGCGGACGAGAAGCTTTTTCACATCGCCCCGGTGCGGTTGGTTCGGCGCCTGCTTGATCCCCACCTGAACCGTACCGACCACCCGACCCTCGACAATCGCCACCGCCAGCAGCGTGTCCCCACGCCCGGCAGCATCGGCAACCTCCAGCCAGTAGGGCCGCGCATCCTCAACGCCATAGGGCAGCATGAAAGAGACCGAAGCGCCGTCATTGACGCAATCGGCGAGAACCTCGCACAGGTCATCGAGCCATGCGCGGGCCGCATCGCCATCCAGAAAGCGGATTTCGGTCATCGTGCTCCTCCATTCGGTTTCTCGACAACAACGGCGTAATGCGCCGGGCCGGGGCCGGGATTGTAAAAGGCGTGCGGATCGGAAAGTGTCATGAACAGGCAGTCCCCCGCCGCCATAGGGTACGTCCGCCCATTGGCGGTCATCTCCATCTGACCGGAAAACAGCCAGACATACTGCATCATCGGCGGCTCGCCCGTGAGCGCCGGATAATCGATGCGCGCGCCTGCGGGAAACTCCACTTCGACCAGATCGGAGCGCGCAGGACTGCCGGTAGGCGAGACGGCCCGGCGCAGATAGCCGGTTTGCGGATCACGCCAGACGGGTTGATCGGCACGGCGCACCAGCGGATCGGACGCCTTTTCCGTTTCGGCAAAGAAACTCGACAGCGACAGCCCGAAGGCCACGCAGATGCGCGAAAGCAGTACCGCCGTCGGGCTCGCCTCGGCCCGTTCAATGCGCGAAAGCATGGCCCGGCTGACGCCGGATGCCGTGGCGAGGTCATCAAGGGTCATGCGGCGCTCAAGGCGAAGTGCCCTGAGACGGGCGGCGATTTGCGTGTTCAATTCGTCCATTTCTTCCATTATCATAGAATTTAAGATCATGATAATGGAGTCAAGCCTTGTTTGGGACAACCGAAATGACAGCGAGCCAAACAGAAAGCTTGCGCTTCAGCCACGACCCTGCCTTTTTCCGGGTTCAGGGCACGTTGCGGTGATTCGAGGTAATCGCCCTTCAGGAGAGACGAGGCATGAACGAAGGAATGAGACCGCAGATTGCGGAAATGCGGCCGCGCATTGCGGTGATCGGCGTCGGTGGTGCGGGCGGCAATGCCGTCAACAACATGATCACTGAAGGCCTTCAGGGTGTGGATTTCATCGCCGCCAACACGGATGCGCAGGCGCTGACCATGTCGAAGGCGGAAAGGCTGATCCAGCTGGGCGCTGAAGTGACGGAAGGTCTGGGCGCAGGCTCCATTCCCGATGTCGGTCGTGCGGCAGCGGAAGAATCCCTGCACGAGATCATGGATCATCTGAACGGAACGCATATGTGCTTTGTCACCGCCGGTATGGGCGGCGGCACGGGCACGGGCGCGGCCCCGGTAATTGCGCGGGCGGCCCGCGAAGCCGGCATCCTGACCGTCGGCGTTGTCACCAAGCCCTTCTCCTTTGAAGGCCGCCGTCGCTTGCAGGCCGCCGAAGAGGGCATCGAGCGCCTGCGTGAGGCCGCCGATACGGTGATCGTGATCCCGAACCAGAACCTCTTCCGCATTGCCGACGCCAACACCACTTTTGCCGATGCTTTCGTGATGGCGGACCGCGTGCTGTTTTCGGGCGTCTCCTGCATCACCGATCTGATCGTCAAGGAAGGCCTGATCAACCTCGACTTCGCCGACGTGAAATCGGTGATGAAGGGCATGGGCCGCGCCATGATGGGCACCGGCGAGGCAACCGGCGAAGGCCGCGCACTTCGCGCTGCCGAAGCCGCCATTGCCAACCCGCTCCTCGATGAAGTCTCGATGCGCGGCGCACGCGGCGTGCTGATCTCCATCTCCGGCGGCATGGACATGACGCTGTTTGAAGTGGACGAAGCCGCCACCCGCATTCGCGATGAGGTCTATGACGAGGCCGACATCGTGGTCGGCGCCATCTTCGATAAGAGCCTTGATGGCCGCTTCCGCGTCTCGGTTGTGGCAACCGGGCTTGGCGAAAACGGCATTCCGGTGCCGCAGCCCCGCTAAGCGGCAACGCCATTCAAGCAAGTTTCATGGCCGGGGCGTCAAAGGCGCTCCGGCCATGTGCATTTCCGGCTCATGCCCGGCATAAACCGGCCCTTCCCGGAAAGTCGTGTTTGCACGGCCCGCCTCGCCCCCTATAACGGGGTCCAAACATGGGGAGGAGAAACACCATGATGCTCGACCTGACATCGCCCTGGCTTTATCTGGCCATGCTCATCGGCGCTATTCCCTATGCCGTGCGCTGGTATGCCGACCGGCAGGAGGGCGAAACCGCCGAGCGCCTCTCCATCCTCACCCGCCACCCCTTTGTGGCCGGAGCCTTCATGACGGCGGGCCTTGCCGTTTATCTCTTCAACAGGTGAGCCTGCGGACTTTCATCTTGTGAACCGCATCCATCGGCGCTAGACGGAGGTCCGGATTACAATTGGCGGATTTTTGCATGACGGCTGCTGGCGCTTCCCGACGTCCGATCACCATCCTTGGTTCGACCGGCTCCATCGGCACAAACACGCTGGATGTCGTGGAGCGTCTGGGGGGTCGCGAGGCGTTTGAAATCGCCGCCCTCACCGGCAACGGCAACATTGCCCTTCTGGCCGAGCAGGCCGTGAAATTTGGCGCGAAACTCGCCGTCACCGCCAGCGATCATCATTATTCCGCTTTGAAGGATGCGCTTTCCGGCAGCGGCATTGCGGTCGCGGCCGGCAAGTCCGGCCTCATCGAAGCCGCCTCCATGGAAGCGGGCTGGGTTATGGCCGCCATCGTCGGAACGGCAGGCCTTGCCCCCACGCTTGCCGCTGCCGAACGCGGCGCAGACATCGCCCTTGCCAACAAGGAATGCCTCGTTTCCGCAGGCACCCTGTTTATCGAGGCCGTGCGCAAGGGCGGTGGCAAGCTCTTGCCGGTCGATAGCGAACATAATGCCATCTTTCAGGTTCTCGACGAAAACCAGCGCCATGCGCTGGAGCGGATTATCCTCACCGCGTCCGGCGGCCCGTTTCGCACCTGGTCGCTGGAAGAGATGGCGAGCGTCTCCGTTGCCACCGCGCGCGCCCATCCCAATTGGTCGATGGGCCTGAAAATCTCGATCGACAGCGCCTCCATGTTCAACAAGGCTCTGGAAATGATCGAGGCTATGCATCTCTTCCGGCTGCGCCCGGATCAGGTGGAGGTGATCGTTCACCCGCAATCCGTCATCCATTCCATGGTCGGTTATGCCGATGGCTCGGTTCTCGCCCAGCTCGGCTCTCCGGATATGCGCACCGCCATCGGTTATGCGCTGAGCTACCCGGCCCGCAGCGACCTGCCGGTCGAACGACTGGATTTCACGAAACTCGCCCGCATCGATTTCGAAGCGCCCGACCCGGTGCGTTTCCCGGCCCTGCGTCTGGCCCGCGAGGCCATGGAAGCGGGCGGCGTCGCAGGGGCCGTCCTGAACGGTGCCAAGGAAGTGGCCCTCGAAGCCTTTATCGAAGGCCGCGCCGGTTTCCTCGACATGCCGGTGGTCGTTGAAAAGACGATGGACAAGCTCTCAAGCCTGCCGGATGCCGGATCGATGGACGACGTGTTCGCTGCCGACGAAAAAGCCCGGCAGGTGGCCGCCGGGCTTCTTTAAAAATAATCGAGCTGGATAGCAAAACGGCCCCTTTCGGGGCCGTTTGCCATTCAAGGATCAGGCAACAGCCCGGGCCAGCGCACAGCGCGACCACAAGGAGTGCAAAGCACCGACCAGATGATCGATATCCGCATCCGTGTGGAGCGGCGTCGGCGTAAAGCGCAGGCGCTCGGTCTTGCGCGGCACCGTCGGGTAGTTGATCGGCTGCACATAGATGCCGAAGTCATCGAGCAGAATGTCGGAAATCCACTTGCACTTGGCTGCATCACCCACCATCACCGGAACGATGTGGCTGGGGTTCGGCATATGCGGAATCCCCTTGGCATCAAGCGCGGCGCGCAGTCGGCGCACGCGGTCCTGATGACGGGCACGCTCGAACGGGCTGTTCTTGAGGTGACGGATGGAGGCAATCGCGCCCGCGGCCAGCGCCGGCGGCAGAGCCGTCGAGAAGATGAAGCCCGAACCGTAGGAACGGATGAAATCGCACATGGCCGACGAGCCGGTGATGAAGCCGCCCATCACGCCAAAAGCCTTGCCGAGCGTGCCTTCAAGAATGGTGATGCGGTCCATCAGACCTTCGCGCTCGGCAATGCCGCCGCCGCGCGGACCATACATGCCAACGGCATGGACTTCGTCCAGATAGGTCATCGCGCCATACTTGTCGGCCAGATCACAGATTTCCTTGATCGGGGCGATATCGCCATCCATCGAGTAGACCGATTCGAAAGCAATGAGCTTCGGGGCTGCCGGATCGGCCAGCGAAAGCTTCTCTTCCAGATCCTGCAGGGTCGTTGTGCTTCCACACAACGCGCTGACACTTGCCGTAACGAATGCCTTCGATCATCGAGGCATGGTTCAGCGCGTCAGAGAAAATAATCAGGCCGGGGATCTTGGCGCCCAGCGTGCCGAGCGTCGTCCAGTTGGAGACATAACCGGAGGTGAAGATCAGCGCCGCTTCCTTATGGTGAAGGTCGGCCAGCTCGCGCTCGAGAAGCACGTGATAGTGATTGGTGCCGGAAATGTTTCGGGTGCCACCGGCACCCGCACCACAGTCATCAATCGCCTGCTTCATGGCATCGATCACGGCCGCGTTCTGGCCCATGCCGAGATAGTCATTCGAGCACCAGACCGTGACATCACGAGCGCCACTTTCGGTATGACGCGTGGCCTTCGGGAAGTTGCCACGGTGCCGTTCGAGGTCGGCGAAAACGCGATAGCGCCCTTCCTGATGCAGGCTTTCCAGCTCGCTCTTGAAAAATGCTTCGAAATCCATCTCAGTCTCCAAACTTACGGAACCGTTTTGGGACGGAGCGACCAAAAAGGTCAACCCCCGAAAGTCACCAAACTGGCCGCCTGCGGCAAAAGGCGCGTGATTTTGAACAATTCCAAACGACCTTAGCGAAATCCTCCTAGAGGAAAATTGATTCACATCAAGCGCATTCTGAAGAGGTTGTATGAATTCAACTGAGTTTCGTATGGACTCCGTCGCGGCGCGCGATATGTTTGCGAAGACGGTGGAGCATGCGAGGCATCTTGCTATCAACCGCGAAGCTGAAAACGGGGACGAAAACGACCACCACGTTTCCATCGAGGAGAGAACCATGAAGAAAGTAATCGTGCTTATGCTTGCAGGCCTGACGCTTGCAGGCTGCACCCAGACCGAAAAGGGTGCAACCATCGGCGCTGCCGGCGGTGCCATCATTGGCGGTGCTGTTTCCAACAGCTGGCGCGGCGCGGCCATTGGCGCAGCCGTGGGCGGCGTCACGGGTGCGCTGGTCGGCCACGTGTCCGAACAGCCTGGCCAGTGCTACTACCGCGACCGTTATGGCCGTCGTTACATCGACGATTGCCCGCGCAGCTACCGCCGCTACTAATCGGGTGATGGCGGGGCGACACGCGGTGTGGCCCCGCCACACTTCCGCAAACCGGCAGGATCGGATAGAATATCCCCATGAGGAGATATGAAATGCGTCCGGTGTTGGGTTTTGCGTATTCTCGGACAAGCAGAAACGTCCTGATGACAGGCGTATGCTGCCTTTCGATGGCCCTGCCGCAACCGGCGGGAGCCTTTTCTCTTTTTGGCATCCATCTCTTCGGCGAAAAGACCGAAACCGTCACGGTTTTGAACCCCGTGCGCTATGCGCTGACCTTTGATGCGCCCGCCGCAGACAAGGATCTGCTGAAAAGCCTCCAGAATGCCTCTGGCCTTTATGAAGGTCGCGAAAGCCCGGTTTCCGGGGATCTCGGCGTGGTCATCAAGGCCCGCGACGATCGCGACCGACTCATTGCCGCCCTTTACGAGAACGCCCGCTACGGCGGTGTTGTCACCATCAAGGTGGCGGGAACCGATATCGACCGTCTGCCACCTAATCCGGTGTTTCCAAAGGGTGCTCCCGTTCCGGTGAGCGTCTCGGTCGAGCCCGGCCCGCTCTTCACGCTGGGCACGGTTCATCTTGAGGGCGATGCAGCCGGACGTTCTGCCGAGGACCTCGGCCTTGGCCCGCAAACGAGCGCCGGTTCGGGGAATATCCTGCGTGCTGGCGAAAAATTGATCGCGATGCTGCGCGACGAAGGCCGTCCGCTGGCACGTCTCGACAAGCGCGAAGTGGTGGCGGATCATGCCACCAACCGTGTGGATGTCACGCTGTCGGCTATATCCGGCCCGGTCGCCTCGGTTGGTGCTGTCGAAGTCAAGGGCACGAAAACCGTCGATAGCGACTTCGTGCGGGACTATTCCCGAATCAATGGCGGCCAGCCCTTCTCGCCGACCGACATGAAAAAGGCCGCCGACCGGCTTCGCAAGCTCGGCGTTTTTTCAAGCGTCACTGTGCGTGAGAAAGACAAGCTCGCGCCTGATGGCACCATTCCGGTCGATATCGAAGTCTCGGAAGGCAAACATCGCTATTTCGGCTTTGGCGCGCAGGTCTCCACCACCGATGGCGCGGGACTTTCCGGCTATTGGGGGCACCGCAACCTGTTTGGCCGGGCCGAAACCATCAAGTTCGAAGGGGCCGTCTCGCGTCTTGGTGAAACCACGGATGTGACCGGCCTCGATTATACCGCAGGCGTCGCCTTCTCGAAGCCCGGCATTTTCGTACCCGCCGCCCGGCTTGACGCGGGCATCAAGCTGAAGACCGAACATCCCGACACCTATGAGGCGACGACCGTCACCAGCTCGGCTATCATCACCTACGAGGTCAACGACCGCGACACGGTGAGCGCCGGTGGCGAGGTGGAATGGGCAAGAACGCAGGATGCCTTCGGCACCAATACCTACATCACGACCTCACTGCCGCTGACGGCCAGACGCGATGCGCGAGACGACAAGCTGAACCCGACGAGCGGCTACACGGTCTCGCTCTCGGCCAAGCCCAGCTATGAAATCAAGGACTCGACCTTCTTCTCGAGCGTCGAAGGTGCCGTCACCGGCTATCACGGTCTTGGCGAAAGCAATCGCGTCGTCTTCGCCGGAAAAGCGGCGCTTGGCACGTTGATCGGCACCGGCGACATGTCACGCATTCCCACCACACGCCGCTTCTTCCAGGGCGGCGGCGGCTCGGTGCGCGGTTACGCCTATCAGGAAATCTCGCCTTACAATGCGGCGGGCAGCGCCACCGGCGGTCGCTCCTATGCGCTCGGCTCGCTGGAGGCGCGCATCAATGTCACGGAGACGATTGGCGTCGTTCCCTTCATCGATGCCGGGACGGTTTCCAAAAACATGGCGCCGAGTTTCTCGGATATCCGTGCAGGCGCCGGTGTTGGCCTGCGCTATGCGACGCCGTTCGGCCCTTTGCGTCTTGATGTGGCCGTGCCGTTGAACGCATACGAAAACGGCACCAAATACGGTATCTATGCGGGAATCGGTCAGGCGTTCTGATCCGGGACAGGACTGAAACGGCGCTTTTCATCCGCTGATAAGGATAGAAGCGATCTTGAGGCAAGCGAGCGGCATTTGATGACGGCATTCAGCACTCTGGCGACCAGATTGGCGCGGTTCGCAGGTTTCGCCGCCGCTGGCATCGCGATCCTGGCCGTCGTGCTGCTGCTCGTCGCCGGGTTCTCGTCTTTCGGTGCCCGTCTTCTCGCCGACACGGTTTCGGCACTCGCCTCCAATCAAGACCGCACGGTGTCCATTTCCGCCCCTGAAGGGCTGTTGAGTGGCCATCTGCGCGTCGAATCCATTACCGTTGGTGATCGCGAAGGCCCCTATGCCGCGATTGACCATCTGGCCGTTGACTGGTCGCCGCTCTCGCTGCTGCGGGGAACGTTTCATGCCGAGCGTATTACGGCGGAAAAAATCGCCGTGGCCCGCAAACCGATCCTGCCGGACGAAAAGGACGACACGCCGTTCTCGCTGCCCCTTGCACTTGAGATCGAAAAAATCGACGCGCCGCTGATCGAACTGGGCGAGGCCCTGCTCGGCGAGCGTTTTGCCTTAAGCGCCAATGGCGCACTGGAAGCCCATAGCGATGCCATCAACCTGACGCTCGACGCCAGCAATCGCGACCAGACAGACGCCCGTGCCTCAGCGACACTCGTTTACGCACCGACTGAAAACCGCCTGCAGATTGAAGCATCCTTGAGCGAGCCGAAAGGTGGCCTGCTGACCCGCCTTGCCAAGCTTCCGGAAAATCCGTCCGTGGAACTGGCGCTCAACGGCTCCGGCCCGCTGTCCGACTGGAAAGGCCGCCTTTCGGGAACGGTTGATGGCAAGCCGGTTTTGGCGCTGGATGCCGCCCACCGTCTGTCGGGCGAAAATCATGCAGTGACCGTTCAGGGCGGCGGTCAACTGGCCGAACTGCTGCCGCCAGCACTTCGCCCGCTCTTTGCCGGAAGCACGTCGATTTCCGCCGCCGCAACGTTTAGCGAAGCCGGGCGCATCGACATTCAGACCGGGCGCATCACCAATGCCGCCCTTGATCTCGATAGCCATGGCGCTTTCGATCCCGCCGGCGGCACGAATGATCTTGTCGTCAATCTGAAGGGCACCAATGGTCCGGTGGACCTTCGCGCCGCGCTCGAAGATGGCGAGGCTCGCCTGCTGGTGGATCAGGCCCGTCTTTCGCTGACCGGCCCAACAACAGCCGCCCATCTTGAACTGACGGCCAGCATCGTCTCCGCAGCCCTGCCGCAGGGTGGGCTTTCCGGCATTGACGTGAACGCGAAAAGCAATGCGCTTGATCTCGCCGCCGCCAAGGGCCGGATTGACGCTATACTCACGGCCAGCGCGGCAAGCTTTACCGATGAGAACCTCGCGCGCCTCATTCGCGCGCCGATGAAGATCACCCTGCCGCTGACGCTCAACGGTGACAGCGTGACGGTGACCGCCGCTGGATTGGAAAGCGCTTCTGTCGGCGCAACGCTGAACGCCACGCTTGGCCTTGCCGACCAGAGCATGGATGGCGACGTCAAGCTCTTCGCCCTGCCCTCGGTTCTGCCGCCCGGCCTTGCTGAAAAGCTCAACAAGACCATCGCCATTGAAGCAAAAATCGCCGCGCAAAAGGGCGACATCCGCATCGACAATCTGAAACTGCGCTCCGAACTTCTGGAGGCTGACGGCTCCCTGAGCCTTGTCAATGAGGAACTGCAGACGGCGCTGACGGGCCGCCTGCCGGATCTTGGCCTGCTGGCGAAGGAGGCGAGCGGCACCTCAACCTTCACACTCTCAGCCAAGGGCCCACTGCAGGCACTGGCCTTCAAGGCCAACGTTTTGACCGAAGAAGCGGTGCTCGCAGGCAAGCCTGTGCGTAACCTCGTGCTCAATGCCGAAGGCAGCACGGATAAAGCGGCCCCGAGCGCCAATGTGACGCTGGAGGGCCGGGTCGATGGCCAGCCGGTCAAGGGCTCCGCCCTTCTCGCCGCCACCGCGCAAGGCTCGCAGATCCCGAAACTGGTGCTCGATGCCGGGCCAAACCGCCTGACCGGCAACCTGCGCCTGACGCGGGACTTCCTGCCCGCCGAAGGCACGGTCAGTTTCGATTTTCCGGATGTTTCGTTGCTCGCCGCTCTGGCCGGTCAAAAGGCCGAGGGCAGCATCAATGGTGACATGGCCCTTGCCACCCGAAACGGCACGACGAGCCTTGAGGCGAAGGCCTCCGGTTCGGTCGAAAGTGCCGGTGCCGCCCTGCAGAAGCTTTCGTTGGCCCTTTCCATGCCGGATATCAAGGCGATTGCTGTGGACGGCAAGCTGACGGCTGCCCGCGCCGGAACCGCAAGTGCTGCCGTGGAAAACCTGAGCCTCGATATAGCCCATGGCGGAGATACGACGCAGGTCAACCTGAATGGTCGCTATGACAATGCTCCGCTGGCCCTCAAGGGCAGCATTCAGCAGGTGGAAAACGCCATTTCCCTGCGCCTCGACGCCCTGAACGCCGCGCCGAAGGGCATCGCCGTTCGGCTTGCGCAACCCGCCACGATTGCCGTCAAAGACGGCTCCGCCCGTTTCAACAGCATCCGGATTATCACCGGCAACGGCTCGGTGACGGTGTCTGGCAGCGCTGGAAAGACGCTCGACGTGAAGGCGGCGATTGCCGCCCTGCCCGCAAACCTTGCCAATGCCTTTGCGCCCGACCTTGCCGCCGAAGGCACGATCAACGGCACGGTAGCCGTCACCGGCACGCCGTCCAGCCCTGCCGTCGACTATCGCCTTGATTGGGCCAACGCGGCCACCAGCCAGACACGCGGCGCGGGCCTTTCAAGCCTTGCCATCAAGGCCAACGGCCTCTTTGCCGACAATCGCGTGAAACTCGACACAACCGTCAATGGCGCGGGCGGCATCGCCATTGCAGGCGGCGGCACGGTCGATCTGGCAGGCGCCAAGGCGCTGCAACTCGCCTTCAAGGGGCGTGTGCCTCTGGCTGCCCTGCAGGCCAAGCTTTCCGAACAGGGCATGACCGCGGAAGGCGCGGCAGACCTTGATCTGGTGATTGCCGGAACAGCAGCCCAGCCCGCCATCACCGGCACGGTCAATCTGGCCGGAGCCAGGTTGATCGACGTTCGCCGTAACCTGACCCTCAACAATCTGACCGGCGCGATCCGCTTCGACGGCAAGCAGGCGACCATCACCACGCTCACCGGCAAACTCGGCGGCGGCGGCACGGTTTCCGTCAGCGGCACGGTGGGCATCGATCCGGCGGCAGGCCTGCCCGCCGATATCGCGGTCAAGCTTGACCGCGCCACCTATGCCGATGGTACGCTCTTCACCTCCAGCGCCACCGGCGACATGGCGCTCAAAGGCCCGCTTCTCAGCGACCCGGTTCTGTCGGGCCGCCTCAGCCTTGCCAATACGGCCATCACCATTCCTGAAAAGCTGCCGGCCACCCTGTCGGAAATCGATATTCGCCACCGCAATGCACCGGGTGACGTGAAGGCACAGGCCGGAAAGATCGCCCAAAAGGAGACGAATGGTTCCTCGTCGACCATCGGCCTTGATCTGGTTGTCTCCGCGCCATCGGGCATTTTCGTGCGCGGACGCGGCATCGATGCCGAACTCGGCGGTGATTTGACAGTGCGCGGCACGGCCACCGATCCCGTCGTCTCCGGTGGCTACCAGATGCGCCGTGGCCGCATGACGGTCCTGTCGCGCCGTCTCGACTTCTCTTCGGGCACGATCAGCTTCGGCGGCGCGCTCATCCCGACGCTGAACCTGGAAGCCACGACCGCCTCCGATACGACAACCATCACCGTTTCAGTCACAGGCCTTGCCAATGATCCGACGATTGCCTTCTCCTCCTCGCCCGCCCTGCCGCAGGATGAAGTGATGGCACAGCTCATTTTCCGCCAGTCGATGGCCAAGCTCTCGCCCTTGCAGATCGCTCAGCTGGCCGATGCCGTGCGCCAGCTGGCGGGCGGACGCTCCACCTCGCTGTTTGACAAGCTTCGCAGCAATCTGGGCGTCGATGACCTCGACCTGACCACCGACGCCAAGGGCCAGACCAAAGTGTCTGCCGGGAAATATCTCAACGACCGCACCTACCTGCAACTGGAACAGGGCGGCTCAGGCGGCGGCAAGGCCATCATCAATCTCGATGTCGGCAAGGGTGTCAAACTGCGTGGCGAAGCAGGCGCCGATGGATCAGGCGCAGGCGGCATTTTCTACGAAAAAGAGTACTGACACACTCCCACTTTGTGGGCTTTCGCAGAGTTTTGCGCCCGCATTCCCGATATATCGCGCTCATTCCATGGCACATCGCACAATTCCTGCTGCACTTGCGTAAAATTGCCGCATCATAGCTTCATTGGAATTTTCTGCGATTTTGTCGCTTCAAATTCCATTTTTAATGAATTTTTTGAAACAATCATCGAACAATTCGCCATTTATTCAACGATATATCGCATAGCGTTTGTCCGTGGGGAACAACTCGCGGAAAAATGCGATGAACGACACGATGCGTAATGTAACCGCCGCCTACCCGGACACGCTGGGGGCCGCGGGCCTTCTGACCATTGATCTCGGCGCACTGGCCGAAAACTACCGCCTGCTCAGCGTCAAGGCAGCGCCTGCCAGGGCCGCAGCCGTCGTCAAGGCGGATGCCTATGGGCTGGGCGCTGAAAAAGTCGTTCCGGTTCTTCTCGCAGCCGGTTGCCGCGATTTCTTCGTGGCCCATTTTTCCGAAGCCCTGAAGCTTCGCCCGCTGATCTCCGGCGACGCCCGACTTTTCGTCCTCAACGGCCTCCTGCCGGGCGATGAGGAAACCTGTGCCGATGCCGGGATCATCCCGGTGCTGAACGGCATGGAACAGGTCACACGCTGGAAGGAAGAGGCGGCATTCCGCGAAACCACGCTCCCCGCTGCCCTTCAGTTCGATACCGGCATGTCGCGCCTTGGCCTCTCGATGGATGAGGCCCGGGTGCTGGCCGCCGATCCGCAGGGTCTCGATGGTATTTCGCTTGAAATCCTCATGAGCCATCTGGCCTGTGCCGATGAACAGGAACACGCCGCCAACGGCGCACAGCTTGGCGTCATGCAGGAAGCGGCAGCACTCTTCCCCGGCGTTCCGGTGTGCTTTGCCAATTCCGGCGGCCTGTTCCTGACCGGCGATTTCAAGGGCGCGCTTTGCCGCCCCGGTATTGCCCTTTACGGCGGCAACCCGTCGCCCGACATGGAAAACCCGATGAAGCCGGTGGTTACGCTGGACGTCGCCGTGGTCCAGACCCGCAGCGTTCCCGCAGGCACCGCCATCGGCTACGGCGGTACGCTGGTTGCCGACAAGCCCATGCGCCTTGCCGTCATCTCCGCCGGTTATGCCGATGGCCTGCCGCGCTCGTTGAGCAGCCGTGGCGCCGCCTATTGGAACGGCATTCGCCTGCCGATCGCCGGTCGCGTGTCCATGGACAGCATCATTCTCGACATCACCGCCCTGCCGGAAGGCACGCTGAAGCTGGGCGACCGGGTGGAAATCATCGGCCAGCACCAGACGCTGGAGCAGATCGCGGCTGACGCGGGCACCATCTCTTACGAAATTCTCACGTCGCTCGGCGCGCGTTATCGCCGGGTCTATCGCAACGCACTGCCGGTATCGGCCTGATCACCTCGGGGTAAAGCCATGAAAATCGTCATTCTCGGTTCCGGTGTCGTCGGCGTCACCTCTGCCTGGTATCTGGCCCGCGCCGGTCATGACGTCACCGTCATTGACCGTCAGCCTGCCGCTGCCCTTGAAACAAGCTTTGCCAATGCGGGCGAAATCTCGCCCGGCTATTCCACGCCCTGGGCCGCCCCCGGCATTCCGCTGAAAGCCGTGAAGTGGATGTTCCAGAAGCACGCACCGCTGGTCATCCGTCCGAAGGCCGGTCTTGCCGCCTGGCGCTGGATGGGCCAGATGCTCGCCAACTGCACGGAAAGCCGCTACGCGCTCAACAAGGGCCGCATGGTGCGCGTTGCCGAATACAGCCGCGACTGCCTGATGGCGCTGCGTCAGGCCACCGGCGTGCAATATGACCACCGCACGCAGGGCACGCTGGAAGTGTTCCGCACCCAGAAGGCACTGGATGGTGTTGCCAAGGACCTCGATATATTGCGGGACGGTGGCGTTGCCTTCGAACTGCTCGACCGTGACGGTTGTGTCACCGCCGAACCGGGCCTCAAGGACGCCGCCCATAAGCTGACCGGCGGCCTGCGCCTGCCCGGCGACGAAACCGGCGATTGCCACATGTTCACGACCGCGCTGGCCGCCAAGGCCGCCGAACTCGGCGTCACCTTCCACTACAACACGCAGATCCTGCGCACCCGCATGGAAGGCAACCGCGTCGTCGCCGTCGAAACCTCGATGGGCGATGTCGAAGCGGATATCTTCATCGGCGCGCTCGGCTCCTACACCCCGGCCTTCCTGAAGCCGCTCGGCCTTGATCTGCCGGTCTACCCCGTCAAGGGCTATTCGATCACCGTTCCGGTGGTCAATGAGGCCAAGGCTCCCGTCTCCACCGTCATGGACGAGGCCCACAAGGTGGCCATCACCCGCCTTGGTGATCGTATCCGCGTTGGCGGCATGGCCGAAATCGCCGGTTTTGAAATGGACCTGCCGAAGGCCCGTCAGGAAACGCTGACCCACTCGGTCGAAGACCTGTTCGGCGGCGCGGGCGACCAGTCTCAGGCGATCTTCTGGTGCGGCCTGCGCCCGATGACGCCGGATGGCACCCCTGTGATTGGCCCGACCCGTATCGAAAACCTCTGGCTCAACACCGGCCACGGCACGCTCGGCTGGACCATGTCCTGTGGCTCGGCGCAGGTGCTGGCCGATATGATCTCCGGTCGCAAACCGGAAATCGAAACCTCCGATCTGGCGATCAGCCGCTACGCGGCCTGAGCATAGTAGGAAATATCTGAAACGGTTGCCCTGAAACCTCCGTTTCAGACATGCCGGGGCGGGCCCATCCATCCACCCGCTCCGGCATCCCTCTTTTCAAAGGCAAAGCTCAGCGCGGCTTTTTCGCGCTCAGCACGTTGCGGATCGAAAACGAGGAATGAATGCGCGAAACACCGGGCAGCGAGGAGAGGATTTCCTTGTGAATGCGCTCGAAGTCCTGCGCGCTTTCGGCCTCCACCCGCAGGAAGTAATCCGAATCCCCGGTCATCAGATAGCATTCGCGAATTTCCGGATATTTGCGCACCGCCGACTCGAAGCGGTTCAGATATTCCTCGGTCTGCCGGTCGAGCGTGATATGGACCATGACGGCAATGCCATCCCCACCCGCTGCACTCGCGACAATCGCCGTATAGCCGCGAATAATGCCTTCCTGCTCCAGAATATGAATACGCCGCAGGCAGGCGGACGGCGAAAGCCCCACCTCTTCCGCCAGTTTGGCATTGCTCATGCGCGCATTAAGCCGAAGCAGACGGATGATGTTGCGGTCAATGGCATCAAGGCCGGACATGGAAAGGCTCCGCTGCGCTGCCGTCCGGCGCGCCATTTCGGCTTGCCATCCGCAAAAGGTCACTTAAAACTTCGGGGACGGACCGAGAAGACATCTCTGTCACCCCATGAGAGGCGCAATCCCTGCCCCGTTTCTCGCATACCCGCCAACGCCTCGCAACCACAGGAAACAACGCATGACCAGAACCGTTTTGATCACCGGAGCCACCGCCGGATTTGGCGCAGCCAGCGCCCGCCGCTTTGCCCGCGAAGGCTGGAACGTGATTGGCACGGGCCGCCGCGCTGAACGCCTTCAGGGCCTGAAGGATGAACTGGGCGACGCCTTCCACCCCGCTGTGTTCGACGTGACGGATGAGAAGGCCATGCTGTCGGCCATTGCCGATCTTCCGGAAAAGTTCAAAGGCATCGATCTTCTGATCAACAATGCCGGTCTGGCGCTCGGCACGGCGGCTGCTCCGGGCACCAGCCTCGATGAATGGAAGACGATGATCAACACCAACGTGACGGCCCTCGTTACGCTGACGCATCATCTTCTGCCCGTGCTGATCGAGCGAAAGGGCGCGATCATCAACCTCGCCTCGGTCGCCGCCACCTACCCCTATACGGGCGGCAACGTCTATGGCGGCACGAAGGCCTTCGTGCGCCAGTTCTCGCTGGGCCTGCGTTCGGACCTCCACGGCAAGGGCGTGCGCGTCACCTCCATCGAGCCGGGCATGTGCGAAACCGAGTTCACACTGGTGCGAACCGGCGGCAACAAGGAAGCTTCCGATAACCTCTATCGCGGGGTCAACCCGCTGAAGGCCGAGGACATCGCCGAAACGCTCTATTGGGTGGCATCGCTGCCGCCACACATGAACATCAACACGCTGGAAATGATGCCCGTGCATCAGTCCTTCGCAGGCTTCCAGGTCTTCCGCGAAGACTGATCAGAGGAAACGCTCAAGGGCAGCGCGAAAGATCGCGCTGTCCGCATTGCCGCCAGACGCAATGGCGATCACCGCATCGCCTGAAAGCCCCTCGCGGCGGAAAAGGGCCGCCGCCAGCGCCACGGCACCGCCCGGTTCGATCACCACTTTCAGCCGCGTGAATGCCAGCGCCATGGCCTGCATCACCTCGTCCTCGCTGACCGCAAAGCCCGGACCACATAGGCGCTTGAGAATGGGGAAGGTAATGTCGCCCGGCTGCGGCGTGATGATCGCATCACACAGCGACCCGGAAAGCCGCGCATTGCGCCGGATTTCACCTGCCTCAAGCGAGCGCGCCGTATCGTCAAACTCTTCCGGCTCGCAGGGCTGAACCACGAGGCCCGGCGCTTTCGCCTCAAGGGCAAGGGCCACACCGCTTGTCAGCCCGCCACCGCCGCAGGGCACCAGAACGGAACCGGAAGCAATGCCTTCTTCCGCCGCCTGCTCGGCGATTTCCAGCCCCACCGTCCCCTGCCCGGCAATCACCAGCGGCTCATCGAACGGCTTGATCAGTGTCAGCCCGCGCTCGGCAGAAAGGGCGGCGCCGATGGCATCACGGTCGTCGCGCGCCCGGTCGTAAAGCACCACCTCCGCCCCATAGGCGCGGGTATTGTCGATCTTGAGCTTCGGCGCGTCGGACGGCATGACGATAACGCACGGCACGCCGAAAAGCTTTGCCGCCAACGCCACACCTTGCGCGTGGTTTCCTGAGGAAAAGGCGATGACACCGCGCTGGCGCACCGCTTGGTCCAGCCCGGAGAGCGCCGACCAGCCGCCGCGAAACTTGAACGAGCCGGTATGTTGCAGGCATTCCGCCTTGACGAAGACGCGCCGCCCGGCGATCTCATCGAGAAAGGGAGACGACAAAAGAGGCGTGCGTCGGGCGCGGCCATCAATACGCTGGGCGGCGGCTTCAATCATGGCAAGGCTGGTCACGCAACGCTCCTGGAATTGATCATCTGTCAGAGCGCGAAATTGCGGCGCGCAAGGTCCCGTGGCAAGGCCATCATTGTCACCCTGACAATGGAAAAGAAGCGCTTGCGACACCGCTTCCCTTGCCTTTTTGCCTGAAATGGTGGCATTACCCCCTCCGTTGAGGCGGTTTCGATCCGGCTCGACTGCGGACTTGACCTTGAGAAAGACCCGATGATGAGCACGCCGCTGGACACCGCGCGACAGACCATTCGCAATGAGATTGAAGCGCTGGAGGCCATGATGGGCCGCCTCGACAGCAATTTCGAGAAGGCGGTGGACATCATCATGGAAGCGCGCGGTCGCGTCATCGTCGCCGGCATGGGCAAGTCCGGCATCATCGGCCAGAAGATTGCCGCAACGCTCGCCTCCACCGGCACACCCTCCTTCTTCGTTCATCCGGGTGAGGCTTTTCACGGCGATCTCGGCATGATCAAGCCCATCGACGTGGTGCTTTTGCTTTCCAACAGCGGCGAGACGGAAGAGGTCGTGCGCCTCCTGCCCTTCATGCAGCATCAGGAAAACCGCATCATCGCCATGACCGGCAATCCGGCCTCGACGCTGGCGCGTAACGCCCATGTGGTGCTGGATGTGTTTGTCGAGCGCGAGGCCTGCAACAACAATCTGGCCCCCACCAGTTCCACGACGGCAACGCTGGTGATGGGCGATGCGCTCGCTATCGCCCTTTCGGAAAAGCGCAACTTCCGACCGGAAGATTTCGCCCGTTTCCATCCCGGTGGCAGCCTTGGCCGCAAGCTGTTGACCCGTGTGCGCGACATCATGCGCCACGACAACCTGCCGGTCTGCAAGAGCGATGCAAACTTCCGCTCGATCATCAATGAAATCGGCGCGGGCCGCCTTGGCCTCGTGCTCGTCATGGAAGACGACAATCTCTGCGGCATCATCACCGATGGCGATGTGCGCCGCGCCTTCGACCGCTTCGAGGATATTACCGCCGTCACCGCCGACATGATCATGACGCGCACACCCAAGACGATTGCCGACGACAAACGCTTTGCCGAAGCCGAGCAGGACATGCTCAACAAGAAGATCAATTCGCTGGTCGTGACCAATGCCG
Source organism: Pseudomonadota bacterium (assembly GCA_020161665.1). Classification (GTDB taxonomy): domain Bacteria; phylum Pseudomonadota; class Alphaproteobacteria; order Rhizobiales; family Rhizobiaceae; genus Ectorhizobium. The sequence goes on from JAIUPA010000006.1 coordinate 198,397, forward strand.
AAGGCAAGGTGGTCGGCGTTCTGCAGATCTACGACGTCAACCGCAAGGGTTGAAAAAAGCCGCGCCCCGAAAGGCGCGGCCCAGACTGCTGACAAAGATCGCGAACCTCTCCCATCGTCATGGTCGGGCTTGACCCGACCATCCATAAGTCTTTGGAACCATGGATCCTCGGGTCAAGCCCGAGGATGACGAAAGTGGGGAGGCAAGGTTTGTCATCAACCTCAGCTGCGCCCCGAAAGGCGCGGCCATTGATCGTCAGCCAATCAGCAAGGCATCGTCATCGATGGTCTGGCCGCGAATGCGCCGGAACATGGCGATCAGGTCTTCGACTGAGAGGTCCTTGCGGCTGTCACCGGCGACATCGAGAACAATCTCGCCACCATGCAGCATCACCGTCCGGTCACCATAATCGAGCGCCTGACGCATGGAATGCGTCACCATCAGCGTCGTCAGCTTGCGGCTTGAGACCACGCGCTGCGTGAGGTTCATGATGAACTCCGCCATGCCCGGATCAAGGGCGGCCGTGTGTTCGTCAAGAAGCAGAACATCGGAGCCCGCAAGCGTGGCCATGATGAGCGAAACCGCCTGCCGCTGACCGCCCGAAAGCAGGTTCATCTTGTCGCCCAGACGGTTTTCAAGGCCAAGGTTCAGCTCGGCAATGCGCTCGCGAAAGGCGGCACGGCGGCTGGAACCAAGCGCCGAGGAAAGTCCGCGCCGTTCACCGCGACGCGCGGCCAGCGCAAGGTTTTCCTCGATGGTCAGCGCACCGCAGCTTCCCGTCAGCGGGTCCTGAAAGACGCGCGCCACGCGGCTGGCGCGGGCAGCGGTTGCCTTGCGCGTCACATCCTCGCTGCCAATCGTCACCTTGCCGGACGTGGCAATCACATCACCGGCGAGAACACCAAGCAGCGTGGACTTGCCCGCCCCGTTGGAGCCGATCACGGTGACGAAGCTTCCTTCCTCGATGGTGAGGTTGACGCCGTTCAGCGCCTTCTTCTCAAGCGGCGTGCCGCGACCGAACACCACTTCAATCGTGTCGAGTGAAATCATGGCTTACGCCCTCCCCTTGCGAAGACGCGGCAGGACAAGCGCCACAGTCACGAGAACCGCCGTCACAAAATTGAGGTCGGAGGCCTGAAGCCCGATACCATCAATGGAAAGCGCGAGCTGAATGGCGATGCGGTAAAGGATCGAACCGATCACGCAGCCAATCAGCGCGAAAAGCAGCGTGCGCGCGCCAAACAGCGTTTCACCGATGATCACGGCAGCCAGACCGACAACAATGGTGCCGATCCCCGAGGTTACATCCGCAAAGCCGTTCGTCTGGGCAAAGAGCGCGCCGCCAAGCGCCACAAGGGCGTTCGAAAGCGCCATGCCGAGATAGATCTGCCGGTCCGTGTTCACGCCCTGCGCCCGCGCCATGCGGGCATTGGCACCAGTGGCACGCATGGCAAGCCCGGCATCGCTTTCCAGAAAGCGCCAGACGAGAATAAGCGCGATTACTGCCAGAACACCGACGAAGAGCGGCCGCACCAGATAGTCCCGCAGGCCCAGACCGAAGAACGGCGAAATCATCGTATCGGCATTGATCAGCGCCACATTCGGCTTGCCCATCACCCGAAGGTTGACGGAGAAAAGCGCGATCATGGTGAGGATCGAGGCCAGCAGGTTGAGAATGCGAAACCGCACATTCAACATCGCCGTCACCACGCCCGCCGTCGCCCCGGCCAGCATGGCAACGAGCGCGGCAAGCCACGGATTGACGCCGGCCACAATCAGCACTGCCGTCACCGCTGCCCCCAACGGAAACGAGCCATCGACCGTCAGGTCGGGAAAATCGAGAACGCGAAAGGCGAGATAGACGCCCAGCGCCACGAAGGCATAAACGAGGCCCAGCTCAACGGCCCCCCAGAATGCGATGAGACTCAAACCTTCATCCTTTCAGACAAGAAGCCCCCGCCGATGGCGGAGGCTCAGGAGCGATACGACAGATTGGGATCGAAGCGAAGACTTATTCGATGATCTTCGTGGCGCGCTTCAAAACGGCTTCCGGCAGGGCAACGCCCATGGCCGCCGCCGCCTGCTTGTTGACGACGAGATCGGTGCCCACAGCCACCTTGACCGGGATATCGCCAACGTTCTCGCCCTTCAGCACGCGAACGACCACATCGCCGGTCTGCTTGCCGACATCATAATAGTTGAAGCCGAGGGCAGCGAGCGAGCCGCGCGCAACCGAGTCCGTATCCGCCGTGAAGAGCGGCAGCTTGGCTTCACCGGCTACCGTCACCGCACCTTCCAGCGCCGAAATGATCGTGTTGTCGGTCGGCACATAGATCGCGTCAGCGCGACCGACCAGTGCGCGGGCAGCGCCCTGCACGTCTGCCGACTTGGTGGCAGCCGATTCCACAATCTTGAGGCCAGCCTTTTCGGCTTCGACCTTCAAGACGGCGAGAAGCGAAACGGAGTTGGCCTCACCGGAATTGTAGAGGAAGCCGATGGTCTTGGCCGACGGCAGGATTTCCTTGATGAGGGCCACGTGTTCAGCGACCGGCGACATGTCGGAAAGGCCCGTCACATTGCCACCCGGCTTGTCCATGTTCTTGATGAGCTGTGCGCCAAGCGGATCGGAAACGGCGGTGAAGACCACCGGAATGTCGTGCGTTGCCGACACGACGGCCTGCGCCGAAGGCGTGGAGATCGGCACAATCACATCGGGACCGTCACCGGCGAACTGGCGCGCGATCTGGGCAGCGGTTGCCGGGTTACCCTGTGCCGACTGGTAGGTGAACTTCAGGTTTTCGCCTTCCTTGTAACCGGCAGCGGCAAGGGCGTCTTTCACGCCGTCACGAACGGCATCAAGGGCCGGATGTTCAACGATGGCGGTCACCGCCACCGAAACGTCGGCAGCCTTGGCGGGAAGGATGAGGGCCGCGGACGCGGCAAGGGCCAGAATAAGGGCGCGCATGGGATATCTCTCTGAATGTGTGTCTTGTTTTGAGGATCAGAGGCCGGTCCTGCCGCATGAGATGCCGCCGGACCAGCCCCGTATCCCTTTTTACTTCTGCGGAACGATCTTGCCGTCCTGCCAGGTGTAAAGCGTGAAGCTCTGCGAGGTCAGGTCACCGTTCTCGCCATAGGTCAGCTTGCCGATGGCGGTCGAAACCGGCTCGCCGGACTTCAGCGCAGCAGCAACAGCCTCTGCATCATCGGCCTTGCCAGCCTTCTCGATACCGGCCTTGATGACCTCAACGGCGGCATAGGCATTGAGCGTAAAGGCTTCCGCCGGAATGTTGCGATCCTTGAGCGCCTTGGCCGCAGCAGCCGAGTCCGGGCTTTGCAAGGCGTCCGACGCATTGGTAAAGATCGTGCCTTGCGCCGCCTTGTCGCCAATCGACCAGAACTCGGTGTTGGAGAGGCCTTCGCCACCGATCATCTGGACGGAAAGATCGGCTTCCTTGAGCTGGCGGGCCAGAAGCCCCCCTTCAGCGTGGTAGCCACCGAAATAGATCACCTCGGCACCGGCCTGCTTGAGGCGCGTTACCAGCGCGCTGAAGTCGCGTTCGCCCGGCGTCAGGCTGTCGTAAAAGACTTCGGTCACACCACCCGCATTGAGCTTGGCCTTGAAGGCATCGGCCAGACCCTTGCCGTAAGCGCCCTTGTCATGCAGGACGGCAACCTTCTTGTCCTTGAGGCTGGCCAGCACATAGGCGGCGGCCACATCGGCCTGCTGGTCGTCACGACCGCAGGTGCGCAGAACATTGGTCAGGCCGCGAGCGGTCAGCGCCGGGGCCGTCGCCGTCGGCGTCACCATCAGGATACCGTTTTCGGCCAACACGTCGGATGCCGGAATGGCAACGCCAGACGTCACCGGCCCCACCACGAAGCGAATGTTTTCACCCACGAACTGGTTGGCGACGGAAACGCCCTGCTTCGGCTCCCCGGCATCGTCCGCCGCCTTCAGCACCACCTTCTGGCCGAGAATGCCGCCAGCCTTGTTGATCTCGTCGATCGCCGTTTCGGCACCGTTCTTGACCTGGTCACCATAGGCGGCGACGGGGCCGGTAAGCGGCGCGATCAGCCCGATGACCACATCCGCATGGGCAGCGCTCGAAAGAAGAAGGGAGGCGGCGAGCGTTACGCCGGTGAAAGTCCTGAATTTCATCTGTCTGTCTCCTTGAGTTCCGGGAGACTGCGCCTTGAAACGAAAAAACCGGCTGTTCAGCCGGCGAAAAGACGTTCATTCACCCGGGGCAGCGGTTGGGTTACTTTTACCTTAACACGCCACCACAGGCATGTTTCTACCAATTTACGGCAGGCGGCAATGTAAAATTGCATCTTTTCGTGCACACAATGCCCATTTTAACAGCATATGCGTCAATTTTTCGCGATCTTCCTTCAACGCATGCCTCCACACCCGGATGCGGAAATATTCGGCACGAGGAACAATTTTCCACGCTTCAGGCCTGTTCCCCGGGGGCATCCGGTGCTATGGGGACCGCGTGAAATTCCCGTACGGCAAGCCTTTCGGGCCCGGCGGTCATTCACGATACGCCCCTGATGAAATCCACTGCTGGAACCACTGCCATGACACAGCGCCTCTCCCTGCCGCGTGACCGCATTTCCGTTCTTCTTCTCGAAGGCATCAGCCCGACGGCGGTGGACTACTTCAAATCCTCCGGCTACTCGAACCTGACGCACCTGACCAAGGCGCTGGATGGCGACGAGCTGAAGGAAGCCATTTCGGCCGCCCACATCATCGGCATTCGCTCGCGCACCCAGCTGACGGAAGAAATTTTCGCCGCCGCTGGCAAGCTGATCGCCGTCGGTTGCTTCTCGGTCGGCACCAATCAGGTGGAACTCGACGCCGCCCGCAAGCGCGGTATCCCGGTGTTCAACGCTCCCTATTCCAACACCCGCTCGGTGGCCGAACTGGTCATCGGCGAAATCGTCATGCTGACGCGCCGCATCTTCCCGCGTTCGGTCGCAGCCCACGAAGGTGGCTGGGACAAGTCCGCCGTTGGCAGCCGCGAAATGCGCGGCAAGGTGCTGGGCATCATCGGTTACGGCAACATCGGTTCGCAGCTGAGCGTTCTGGCCGAAGCCATGGGCATGACCGTGCGTTACTATGACGTGGTGGACAAGCTGCGTCAGGGCAATGCCGAACCGACCGCAACGCTCGACGAGCTTCTGGCCATTTCCGATTTCGTGACGCTGCACGTTCCGGAAAACGAATCCACGCAGAACATGATCGGCGAGACCGAGCTGCGCAAGATGAAGAAGGGCTCCTTCCTCATCAACAACTCGCGCGGCACCGTGGTCGATCTCGATGCGCTGGCCACCGTCATGAAGGAAGGCCATCTGGCCGGTGCCGCCGTCGACGTGTTCCCGGAAGAGCCCGCTTCCAACAAGCACCGTTTCGAAAGCCCCATTCAGGGCCTCGATAACGTGATCCTGACCCCGCATATCGGCGGCTCGACGGAAGAAGCGCAGGAGCGCATCGGCACGGAAGTGGCCCGCAAGCTGGTGGAATATTCCGACGTCGGCTCGACGCTCGGTGCCGTCAACTTCCCGCAGGTGCAGCTGCCGCCGCGTCCGAATGGCACGCGCTTCATCCATGTCCACGAAAACCGTCCGGGCATGCTGAACAGCCTCAACACGATCTTCTCCTCGCGCGGGCTGAACATCGTCGGCCAGTTCCTGCAGACCGATGGTGAAACGGGCTATGTGGTGATCGAGGCCGAAGACGCTGGCGAAATCGCCGATGACGTTCTGGAAGCGCTGCGCGCCATTCCGGGCACCATCCGTACCCGCCTGCTCTACTAAGCGCATCATAGAGACAGAGAAAGGCCCGCCGGATCGCTCCGGCGGGCCTTTTCATTTCAGGCAATCATCGCCTTGACGCCCTTGGAGGCCGCAACCGTCTTGCTGGTCACGAAATTCTCGTTGTTATCCTCCACCTTGGCGAGGTCATAGAGATAGTTGACCATGGCGGTTGCCGACTGGCGGAAGCCGTTGACCGACGTATCGCCCAGCACATGCACATCGTGCAGGATGGCGCCGTTGCCCAGATGGAAGCGCGCCACCGGATCGGCAGGCAGACCGTCCGGACGCTTGGCAGACAGCAGATAATCCGCCGTCACCCGCTTCAGAAGCGGCAGATGCGATGTCAGCGCACTCGGGTCCTTGGCATCCGCCGCATCAAGCAGTGCCTGCACCTCCGGCTTTTCCGCCGCGAGCTTCTTCAGATGACGCGCAAGCCCCGGCACTGGCGACAGCGTGACAAAGGTCTTCACTTGCGGCAGGTCGCGGCGCAGATCCTCCACCACCTGCTTGATCAGCGAATTGCCGAAGGAAATGCCACGCAAGCCCTTCTGGCAGTTGGAGATGGAATAGAACACCGCCGTGTCAATCTCGCTGTCCGGAACTATGGTGCGTCCATCGGCCAGCAGCCACTGGATCGATCCCGGAATACCCTTGCACAAAGCCACTTCCACGAAAATCAGCGGCTCTTCCGGCATGGCCGGGTGGAAGAAGGCGAAGCAGCGCCGGTCCGAAGGCCGCAGCCGTCGTTGCAACTCCTGCCAGTCATTGATGGCATGCACCGCCTCATATTCGATGATCTTTTCGAGAATATTGGCGGGCGTTCCCCATTCGATATGGCGTAGCACCAGAAAACCGCGATTGAACCAGCTGGCAAACAGATGGATGAAATCGGGATCGATGCGCTTCAGTTCCGGCGTTTCCTCCATCAGGTCGAGCAGGTCGCAGCGCATGCGCACCAGCTCCTCCGTGGCACCGGGAACCTGATTGAGACGGCGCAGCAATTCCTGACGGCGCGGCTCGGTCTCACGGCTGAGTTCGGCAAAATCGGCCGCATCGCGTGTCTCGCGATAGCGCGATGCCGCCGCGATGACCCGTTCCGGATCAATATCGAGTGCCATCGCCAGATGCATGAAAAAGGCGCGCTTTTCCTCCACGCTCATAGCCCGGTATTGCGCCAGAATCTCGCGCGCCCGCTGCATGCCGGACACTTCGCCCTGCGGCGACAAAAGCGCCTCGCACAGTTCGGTGACAGGAGCGCGGCCAAAGGGTGAGGGCTTGCCCGCCCGGCGCGCAAAGATCGTTCCCATAAGGTCGGCAAAAAAGGCCATTCTGCTCAAATTGGTCGCTCCTTCATGTCTCTGCCTCCCTTCGCCAGCCTACGCGCTTTGCATCGGCCGCGCCACCGCCAGAGCGTCGCAACCCTGGGAGGGCATGAAGGCCCAGAATGATTCCACCAATTCGCTTCCCTTTCCGTCAATATTGATGCAAGTTAATTGCATAACAGGAAAGGAAAGCCGCATGCGCATTCTGGTCTTCCAGCATCTGTCCGTCGAGCATCCCGGCATTTTTCGCACCTTCTGGGCCGAGGATGGCCATGAGTGGGACGTGATCGAACTCGACAAGGGCGACGCCATCCCGCCCCTGGAAGACTATGACATGCTGGCTGTCATGGGCGGCCCGCAGGATGTTTGGCAGGAGGATGTCTACCCTTGGCTGATCGCCGAAAAGGCAGCCATTCGTCGCTTTGTCGTAGAGCTTGGCCGTCCCTATCTCGGCATGTGTCTGGGTCATCAACTGCTCGCCGAAGCGCTCGGCGGCAAGGTCGGCTTGATGGATGAGGCCGAGGTCGGTATAACCCATGTGGGATTGACCGCCGAAGGCCTCGCTGACCCGCTCTTTCAGGGCCTCGGCGACGGCATGCTGACCCTGCAATGGCATGGCGCCGGGATATCAGAGTTGCCGGACGGCGTCACTGTTCTGGCGGCCAATGCCGCTTGCTCCGCGCAGGCTATTCGCTACGGAAAATACGCCTATGGATTGCAGTATCACACCGAAATCACGGAAAACACGGTGGCCGACTGGGAGGCCGTTCCTGAATACAAGGCAAGCCTTGAGGCGACATTAGGCCTTGAAGGTGCCGAGGCCCTGAAGGCGGAAATGATGGCGAAACTGCCCGTTATCAGCGCCGGGGCACGACGCCTCCACCAGAACTTGACGAACATCATTCAAGACCGGGCATAAGGCGGGAACACCCCGAGTATCACGGCAATGTGAAACGCCGGACTTCAACCTTTGTTAAACTGAAGCGTGTATGAAGGAGCGGAAATTGATCCTCTGGGTTTATCTCGGCGGTCAAAGCGCAACCGTGATCCGATACGCCGCGTCGCAGGGTCAAAAACTGCGTTTTGTCTCCGCTTTTCCCGGATGAACATCTTACTGATGAAGGCATCCGGTGATCCATGGTCTCCGGCGTGAGGCGGAAGACCGGATTGTGTTAAACGCAGAAACCCGTACCCTGAATGTCATCATTCTCGGTGGTGCTCAAGGCTCGCTGGCACTGGCGCGCAGCCTGGGTGACGCAGGCGCACGCGTTTTCTACATCAGCAATGATTCCCCGCTTGCCGGCTGGTCGCGTCACACGGGCAAGATGCATGGCTGGCCGGGGCCGGAAAACCCGGAGGCCGCCGCCTTTCTGCGCCAGTTCGCCCGCGAACACGGCATCAAGGGTGCCCTGCTGGTCCCCGCTGCCGATCCGGAAGTCAAATTCGTTTCCCAATCCGTTGCGGCCCTCAGCGATACCTTCCGCATTCTGCTGCCGGAATGGGAACGCCTGCGCTGGCTCTGCGACAAGCCGTTGCTGTATCGCCGTGCTGGCGAACTCGGCCTTGCCTTTGCCAAAACCTATGAGCTCGCCTCCGTCGAACAGGCGGAAACGACCGATCTGGCCTTCCCGGTCATCCTGAAGCCCAATATGGGCGGCGGCCATTCCGCCTTGTCCAAGGCCAAGGTCATCCGGGCGGATGATCGCACAACGTTCCATGAGGCCTTTGCCCGCGCGGCTGATGAACTGGGTGCGGAAAACATCGTCGTCCAGCAGTTCATCCCCGGCGGTGGCGAAGGACAGTTTTCCTACGCGGCCCTCTGGGCGGACGGCAAGCCGGTGGCGGAACTGACCGCCCGGCGCGCGCGGCAATATCCGGTCGATTTCGGCTTTACCAGCACCTATGTCGAGACGGTCGACATGCCGGAGGTCGCCGAAGCGGCCCGCCGCATGCTGGATTCCGTTGCCTATAGTGGTCTGGTGGAAATTGAATTCAAACGCGATCCGCGCAATGGCAGCCTCAACATTCTCGATGTGAACCCGCGCCCCTGGTCATGGTTTGCACTGGCCAAGGCGGCCAATGTCGATCTCGGCCGGATGATGCTACTGCTCGTGGAAGGCCAGCCCGTTGAGCAGACGGGAAAACCACGCCTTGCCACCGGCTGGATGTATCTGGTGCGCGACCTTGTCGCCTCAGCCATCCTGATGGGACGCGGTCGCCTGAAGCTGACCGATTATCTGAAGTCGCTGCCGCTGGTGCGCGCCTGGGCGGCATTTGCCTTCAACGATCCGAAGCCCGGCCTGCTTGATCTGCCGCTGACCGCCTACCGCGTTCTGACCCGGCGCGTCTTCGACCTATCCGGTGAGCAGTATGGCAAGCCGTCGCGCTGGCTGTGGCGGTTTCAGCCGATCATCAGCGCTGTCCGGTACAATTCGATCCGCGCCGGGCTGGAATTGACGGCCCTGCCCTTTGTGCAGCGCCTCTTTCCCGAGGCAGCAGGCCGCGGTGCAATTTTCACGCTCCACCATGTAAGACCGGGCGGCAAGGATATTTTCCATCCGAACGCGCTTCTGTCGGTCACGCCGGAGTTTCTGGAAGACACCATCAAGGTCGCCCTTGAGCGCGGCCTGACGCCGGTGCCCTTGCACGACCTTCCGGGCCTTCTGGCCGATCCGTCCGACAAGCGGAAATTCGTCGCCTTCACGCTTGATGACGGCTATCGCAACAATGCCGAGTTTGCAGCACCCGTGTTCCGCAAATATGGCGTGCCCTACACCATCTTCATCAATCCGGGCTTTGTGGAACGCACCCGCACCATCTGGTGGGAAACCGCCGCCGCGCTGGTGGAGAATAACCGCGCCTTCGACTTTGACTTTGGCGAAGGGATGGAAACCGTCAAGGCGGTCACCCGGACGGAGAAATATGCCGCCTTTGACCGCCTCGCGGCCTTCGTACAGTCGATTGATGAGGACGAGGCGGTGCGCCGCATCGATGCGGCGGCCACGGACCATGGCATTGCCCCCATGGCCATTGTCGAAGATCTGGTGATGACCGCAGACGAATTGCGCGAGCTCTGCGCCGATCCTCTGGTCCATTTGGGTGCGCACACCATCAACCACATCAATCTGAAGCGCGCCAACGCCAAGCGCCTTCACGAGGAAATCACCGGCTCGATGGCCCGCATTGAAGCATATGTCGGCAAACGCCCGCTCTCCTTCTCCTTTCCCTATGGCTGGTCGACGGCCACGGGTCCGCGGGAAGCGGAAGCAGCCCTTTCCGCTGGCGTTCATCTGGCCGTCACCACACAGCCGGGAATTCTCAAAGCCTCAAGCCTTGAGAAACGCGGAGAGATGCCGCGCATATCGCTCAACGGCTACTACCAGAAGAAGCGATATGTGGCGGCCCTGCTCTCCGGCATTCCATTTCGAATTCTGGGGGGACATTGACGGGCGATAACCATGCGACAAGTCTGCACGACCAGAAACGCCGGTTTTGGGGTAATCGGTTTGCAACGTGGAAATCCGTCCGCTATGTCATGACGTGGAGGAATTCTTGAAAGCGTTTGATCGCAAGAGGCCGGTTTTATATCAGCCCAAGGGCTTCGGCCTTTCGAAACGCATATCGGGTGAAACACCCGTCCGGACTGTCTGAAACAACAACTGGATCATTGGGTGAAGTTTCTCTTTCTCTCCACGCACGCCTTTTTGCCGACGACACGCAAGACCAGCGTGCATTTCGTCAGCGAAGCGCTGGCAGCGCGCGGGCATGAGGTCGAAACCATCAGCGTCGGCTTCAGCGCGCTGTCCTACTTCAAGAAAAAGAACGTCTATCGCCTTTTGGCCCAATCGCAGAAGAACCGCTTCGTTGAGCGCGCGCCGCGCTATCGCTCGGCCTGCTACATGCCACCACTTCATGCGTTCAGCAGCGGCAATGCGATGCTGGATGTGGCCATGGCCCCGATGTTTTCGCTGTACGGCAACACCATTCCAGCGTTCATGCGCGAAGCGATCCGCCGCGCCGATGTGGTGGTGATCGAGTCCGGCACGGCTGTCGCCTTCTTCAAGGCGGTGCGGCGCATCAATCCATCCGCCAAGACCCTCTACTTCGTGCGCGATCGCCTCGATACGGTCGGGGCATCGGTCCATCTGCAAAAGATCGAGCGTTTATCCGCCGCGCAGTTCGACCACATCATCGTCCCGTCGCGCCATATCGCCGAAACCTTTGGTGCTTTGCCGCAGGTTGAGATCATTCCGCAGGGCATCGACAAGCAGGCCTTTGATGCTTCAACGGTCTCGCCCTACGCACCTGGCACGATCAATGCCGTCTCGGTTGGAAATATGCTGTTTGATCGTGATGCGGTCGTTGCCATGGCCAAAAGCGCCCCGCACGTGACCTTCCATCTCTTCGGCGAAGGCATTCCGGATGACCTGCCGGAGAACGCCAAGGTCTATGGGGAACGCCCCTTCTCCGACATCATCGCCTACATCAAGTTCGCCCATTTCGGTGTGGCGCCCTACCGCCTGACTGAGCGCGAGCTTTACCTCATCGAGTCGAGCCTCAAGCTCCGGCAATACTCCTATTGCGCCCTGCCGGTTCTCGCCCCTTCGTTGATGGCCTGCGCCTTCCCGAACATCATCGGTTACAGCCTGACGGGCGAAACCGACTGGGCCGAAAAGATCAACACAGCGGCCACCATGCCGCATCTGCCGGAATGGAAAGACGGGATCTTGTCCTGGGACGAGATTGCCGAGCGTTTTGCGCAAAGCGTTGATGCGCACTGATCCACCAGGGGTTTTGAGCGCTATTCCAGAAAAACACCCACGCTGGCGGCCCGACCATCCGCATCGATCACCGTCAGGCGGGAAAATCCGCCGCCATCGGGGTGCCATTCGCTGGTGCGTCGCCGCTCGGGATCGTCAGACAACGGTTTGCCATTGACCAGCCAGCGAAACGGCGCCTTGCCGCCCTGCAGTTTGAGAACGAGCGGCAGCACGTCACTGGAGGTTTTGAAGCCCAGCTCGACCCGCGCCCCTTCCGGCGGATAGACAATGCGCGGCGGTGTTTCACGCCCCTTGATCGCGGGCAATCCGGCATCTGTCGAGGCAAACCGTCGTAGCGCAAACGGCAGCGCCGCAAGGGCATCGCGTGTGGCCCCCAAAGGCGCTTCCGGCAGCCGCGAGATCGCCACGCCGGACCGCGAGAACGCCTCGAACAAAACGGGCGCGGCGGAAACATAGCCGGTCAGCCCCGGCACCGCGCCATTATCGGCCCGCCCCACCCAGACGCCCACCACATAGCGACCATCGAAACCGACCGCCCAGGCATCGCGATAACCGTAGCTCGTGCCGGTCTTGTAGGCGATACCGCCCACCGGGCTTCCCGGCGGCGGCAAGACGGATGACAACACATCCGCCACCTGCCAGGCGGCAACCGGCGTCATCAACGGATCGCCGGAAAACTGCCCCGGCTCGCCGGTAATCCCGTCGCCAATCTTCACCGCCTTGCCGCGATTGGGAAAGGCCGTGTAGAGCTGCACCAGATCCTGAAGCGTAAGACCCGCCCCGCCCAGCGCGATGGAAAGACCTGCGGGCTCGCCGGTCGGCAATTGCAAGCGCACATCGGCCCGCCGCAAGTGCACCAGCAGCCGCGACGGACCCGTCGCTTCCAGAAGCTTCACCGCCGGAACATTGAGCGACAATTGCAGCGCCCGGCGAATGCTGACATCGCCCTGATAGGTCATGTCGAAATTGCGGGGACGGTAGCCGGAAAAGTCGGAAGGCCGGTCTTCGATGATCGTTTCCTGCGCGATCAACCCTTCCTCGAAGGCCAACGCATAGATGAAGGGCTTGAGCGCTGAACCGGGCGAGCGCACGGCCTCGCTCATATCCACCCAGCCGCGCCGCGAGCCGTCGAAATAATCCGACGAGCCAACGCGCGCGACAATATCACCGCTTCGCGCATCGGCCATGATCATTGCCACCGAAAGCTTTGGCCCGAGCCGCTCCGCCGCCAGCCGCGCCACGCTTTCCAGTGCGCCTTGAATACGGGCATCAAGCCGGGTGCGATAAAGCCGCTCGCCCGGCTTTTTGATCCGTGCCGTGCCCGCCAGATGCGCGCCGAGCGCTGGCAAGCCCTGCCGCACGCCCGGAACCGCAACGAGGGCCGCCCGCCCGGCTTCGCCCGCATCGAGAACTCCGGCCATCACGGCGCGCTCGATGACACGGCCCCGCGCCGTCTTGGCCCGGTCCGGATAGCGGTCAGGCCGGCGCTTTTCCGGCAATTGCGGCAAAGCCACGAGAAGCGCCGCTTCGGCGACCGAAAGCCGCTTCGGTTCCTTGCCAAACCAGGCAAGGCTTGCCGCCCGCACCCCTTCCAGATTACCGCCATAGGGAGCGAGCGTCAGATAAAGATCGAGAATGTCCGCCTTGGAAAGTCGACGCTCGATCTGCACCGCCCGCGCCATCTGCCGAAGCTTGGCAAACAGGCTGCGTTCGCTGCGCGGCTCCATCAGACGGGCCACCTGCATGGAAAGCGTCGAGCCGCCTGAGACGATACGGCCATGACGCACGAGTTGCCCGGCCGCGCGCAGAAGCGCCAGCGGATCAACCCCGCTATGATCATAAAACCGCTTGTCTTCATAGGCGACCAGCATGGACACAAGGCGCGGATCGACATCCGCCGCCGTGGTTTTCAGCCGCCAGCGCCCCTCCTTGGTGGCAAAGGCCCGAAGGAGCGCGTCATTGCGGTCCAGCACTTCAGCCGAAACGACGCGAGCCTCATCCAGCGGCGGCGGAAAAACCCGATCCGCCGCTTCAAGCCCCGCCCAGACGAGCAGGCCAGCGAGCACCGCGCCAGCGGCCCCGATGCCTGCCCGGCGAAGGCGCGGTGTCATCGCGCCGCCTTGACGGCCATCATGCCACTCGCCGTGCGGGCGGCAAATTCAGGCCGGTACATGTCCTCGACACTGGCTGCGGGCAGGGCGTAAGTGCCGGGCGTTACGGCCCTCACCACATAGGCCAGCGTAAACTCGCCCTCTTCGCCATCGGCCCGGTCAATCGCCGCCACGAAACGATCGCTGCGGAATTCCGTATGCGCTGTCTCGATATCCGACAGCCAGTCGAAGTTCGAAAGGTCGGCGCTGCCGATGATCTTCGGATTGTCGATCTCGAACCCGGCGGGCAGAAGATCCGTGACCAGCAGGCGCTGGCTCCACGTGTTTTCCGGCACCACATTCAAAACCACCACATAGCGGTCGTTCTGCGAGGCCTCGGCAATGTCGATCTCCTCGCCATCCAGCGAATAATAGGTCCGTTCGATGGTAAAGCCGTTGCCACTGGCGGGCAGCGGCTCTTCCGGGGAAGCCAGCGCCGTCACCGCCGCATAGACAGTCTCCTTGCCGCGATTTTCAACTGTGACCGGCTGGTCGGACAGCGTCGTGCCGCTCATACGCGCCTTGTAACCACCATGCACGGTGCGACCATCAATCCCGAGAACGAGATCCTTGTCGGCATCCGTCACGGCCCGTCCGGCAAGCCACATCCAGGCCTGCTCCTGCGTGCTGGTCGCCGCCTTCAACTGCCAGTCATCGGCAACGCTAAGCGACAGCGGCTTGACGAGGCCGGGTTCCGGCTTGGCTTCGGCGGCAAGCGTCAGAAGTGCGGCCTTGTCACGCAGGTCAGAGCCGTAATCGGCCCGCGACTGGCCATCCGTCGCCACCTTGGCGGGGAAGAGATCGGCAGCGTTGCGGAACAGGCTGCCCGCGCGCGGCTGATCGCCATAAAGCGATAGGGCCGCCGCCAATTGCCCGCGGGCCATCGGCGAGGTGATGGAATCGAGCGCCGTGTCGGCATAATAACGCAGGTCCGAAATCGCCGCCTTGCGGTTCTTCGCCAGCACGTAAAGCGCATAGGCCATGGCATTGCCCTGATCCTTCACCTCCGTATAGGCCAGCTGGTTCTGCAAATTGTCGAGCGCCTGCGAAAGCGCTTCTTCCGGCACGGCAAAACCACGCTCGCGCGCCCGCGTCAGGAAATCGCTGACATAGGCATCAAGCCACAGATCACCGCTGCCCGGCCCCCAGAGACCGAAACTGCCTGACGACGACTGATAGGAGAGCACCCGTTCGATGGCACCCGCCACCCGCGTTTTAAGGTCGGGATCATCCGGGCCTTCGGTAAGCGCCGCCGCCTGATCGAGATAAAGAAGCGGTAGGGCGCGGCTCACCGTCTGCTCGGCACAGCCATAGGGATAGCGGTCGAGCATCATGGCAAGCGCCGTCATGTCAAAGGCCGGTGCCCGGGTGATGTTGACGCTGACGGACGCACCGCCCACCAGACTGCCCGCCAGAAGACCACGGTCGAGCGTCAGGCTCTTGCCCGGTTCCAGCGCCAGCTCGTGACGCACATTGACCGGCAGCGTTGCGGGCCGAACCGGCAGGACAAGCCCCTGTTCCACCTTGATGTCATCGCCTCCCGCCAGAACAAGCGAAACGCTCGCATCGCCGACAAGCTTGCCCGTCACGGGCAGGATAACGGTCGTGCGCTTCTTCGGATCAAGCGTCACCTGACGTTCGGCAGCGCCCTCGACAGCAATCGCCGCATTGGGCGTCACGGAAAGCGTATAAGTGCCCGCCGGGGCATCGGTCGCGGCAATATCGAGCCGCAATTCGCTGCGGTCGCCGGGGGTGAGGAACTTCGGCAGGCTGGCCGTAATCACCACCGGATCGCGAATGATCACATCCGTTTGCGCATGCCCGACGCCGGATTTCGACCACGCCACAGCCATGACACGGGCCGTGCCATTAAACTGCGGAATATCGAAGGAAATGGTCGCATTGCCATCCGCGCCCAGTTTCACCGGACCGGAGAAGAAGGCCACCAGCTTTTCCGTCGGGGGGCTCGCCTGCAGCGCCATGTCGCCACCGTCACCACCTGTGCGGATGCGCCCCATGGCCCCCAGCGAACCATCGATCAGCCGCCCATAAAGGTCGCGAATTTCCAGACCCAGACGACGCTGGCCAAAATACCAGCCTTCCGGGTCCGGCATCGTGTAGCGCGTCAGGTTGAGGATGCCGACATCGACGGCGGCAACCGTCACATAGGCCTCCTCGCCCGCCCCGGCACCCGTGACTTCCACCGGAATGGCAAGCGGCGCGCGCGGCAGCATCTTTTCCGGCGGCGAAAGCTTGACCGACAATTGCCGTCCGCCGGGATCAATGCCCAGCCATTTGACGCCGATGGCGCGCATCGGCATGCGGCTTTCCTGCGCGTCACCGGGACGGTAAAGCGAAGCGGTGACATAGGCCCCGCCGCCCCATTCGCCCTTGACCGGAATAGTGATTTCGCCACCCTCCGCGCCGATTTCGGTCTCGCTGGTATAGAGGAGCGTATCCGTGCCCACCGTCAGAAGAACGCGGCCCGCATAGCGCGACGAAATCTTGAGCTTGGCCGTCTCACCCGGTGCATAGCGCGGCTTGTCGAGCGCCACATCCAGCGCATCGGGTGTTTCGGTTGAGCTTGCCTCAACATACCAGCCCGCATCAAAGCTGACGCTGGACAGCGCGCCCGCCCCTTCAATTTCCAGACGATAGCGCCCCCAGGCCACCGGCACGGAAAGGGCGGCACCGTCCGCCGTCACATCCAGCGTGCCATCGGCCACTTTCTTGGTGGCAAACACCGGCTCGAAACGCCAGCCATTGCCCTCGCGATACCATTGATAATTCCGCTCGACCTTGACGAGCTTCCACTTGAGACCCTTGAGCGCCGCGCGCTGTTCGTTTTCGACAGCGATGACATGGAAGCTGGCCTGACTGTTTTCCGCCACCGAACCGCTGAATTCCGGCTTGAGGCCAATCATCGCGCCATCCTGCTTCACCGGCAGGGTGAGGTTGCGTTCAATAGCGCGACCACCGCCCTCCTTCATGCGCAGGCGAATATCGGCCTCCAGCCATTGCGTGGTGGAAGGCAGATCGCCGAGCGAAACATCAACCGTTGCCTTGCCGTCCTCATCCAGTACCGGCAGGTCTTCCAGCGCCTCGCGGCTCGCCTCTTCCGTCTCCTCGTCGGAAAGGCCGAACTGGTATCCTTCAAAGCCCGGATGCGTATGGACCGGCTTCACCGCCACATCGCCTTCCATGGAAAGCCCCGAAGCCGGCGCGCCATAAAGGAAACGACCATCCACATCAATTGAAACCGGCTGGCCCGGCTCAATCGCCTTGGCCTCGCTGGTCATGTCGAACTCGATGCGATCCGGCACGAAATCCTCAACGAGGAACACCTGATCGGACAAGGCCGGGGCCTTGGGATCGGTGTAAACCTTGAAATGCCAGGTGCCACGCATGGCGGTTTCCGGCAGCGTAAAATCCGCTGCATGACCGCCAAGACCCGCATCCTCGCGCACCATGCGCGCCGCTTCAACGCCATCCGGACGCTCGAACACGAAGGTCAGCGGCAGACCGGAGACGGCATTGCCCAAGCTGTCCCGCGAGAGCGCCGCCGCATGCACGGTCTCGCCCACTCGGTAGATGCCGCGCTCCGGCCATGCCAGAACGTCAATGGCACCGGGCGCATTGCGGCCCGTCACGCCCCGGTCGGAAAGGTCAAATCCGGCCCGCGTCATGTCGAGGAACACATAGTCACCGCCAGCCTTTGCCGTCAGAACGGCAGGTGCCAGCGCACCCTCGCCGCGCATCAGCCCGGCGGAAAACACGGCCCGGCCATTGGCATCGGTCTTCGCCGTGCCGATCACCTCATTGCTGCGCGACAGAAGTGAAAGCTCCGTGCCTTCCTGCGGTTTGGCGGAGGACAGCGACCGAACGAAGACCGAAAGACCATCCGTTCCGGCAAAGGTCGCAAGGCCGAGGTCGGAGACCACAAACCACTGCGTGGCGCGCGAATCCCAATTCTCAAGGCCATCGCCATTCACCTTGGCCGTCAGCACGTAGACGCCCGGCTTGCGCTCCGGCAGCGCTTCTTCCACCGGGAAGCCGGTAATCGTTTCCTTGTTCAATTGCTGATCGAGCGACAGCGCGCCCTGCCAGACAAGCTCACCGCGATTGGCCTCGATATCGTCGAAACCATAGCCATCGAGCTGCGAGAGGAACTTGGAGTCGGCCATCAGCCCGGCAATCTGGCGATCACCGATACGATAGAGTTTCAGCGAAGCCTCTTCCGCATTGACGGACACAAGCGGGATCGAGCGGCGCGCCGTCGAAGGCAGCACGAAGTTCTCGCCCGTGAAGCGGATCGCCGGCTTGCGGTCGCGCACATAAAGATCAAGCGACACCGCCTTTTCGAGGCTTTCATCGGCAATGACCGACGGCAGACCGGCGCGCAGGCCAATCTGGTAACGCCCGCCATGGGCGAGCCCCTCGACGCAGATTTCCTGCCCCTTGGCCTCGATGGCCTTCGGTGCTGCACCATCCAGCGTCACGTAAGACGTGTAATCGACGCCGGATTTCACCAGCTCTTCCGAGAAGGATACGCAAGCGCGCGGATTGGCCGTATCGGAATCGATCCGGTGTTCCACCATGCGGAAGCCCTGCCGGATGCGAAGATCGACAAACTGGGCGCGAACCGCCTTGTCATCCTTGAGCGCCAGCGACGCCTTGTAGGCCTGAAGCGCCGGGCGGTAATCCATCGACTTGTCGAGCGCACGGGCGAAAACGGCCAGCGCCTCGGCTCGCAAGCCCTTCGTGCGGCTCAACTGATAGGCTTTCAGCGCCGCACCGGCGGCCTGTGTGGTGATGTCGTTATTATCGGGAATGTCGAGCGCCACCTTGGCCGCGCCAAGGAAAGCTTCCGGGGCCTCCTCGTCAGCGGCGGCAGCGGCCTTGTAGTTGGAGAAGGCACCCGCCAGATCGCCCGAGGCTTTGAGCGCATCCGCCGCCTGCAGCAGTTCCTCGGCATCGGCATCTTCTTCCGATGCTTCCAACGATTTCGTGAAATCGACGGCCTTCTGCAAGAGATAGGTCGAGAGGAAGGGCAGACGTGGGGCCGCCCCCAGATCGGGTTCCGCCGCAACGGTGACGATGCGCCCGGCAACCGCCCCCGGTGACGCCTTCATCTTGTTGAAATCAGACTTCAGGAAGCACCACGAAGCCTTGGTATTGTAGGTGAAGGCCTTGCAGTCCTCGTTCTCGATGCAGATCGACTTGCACTCATCGAGCGTGACGTTCTTTTCCGCCCTGAGATCAAAGCCGAAATAATCGGAATCCTTGGTGATTTCGATGGTTCTCTGGCTTTCGGCAGCAAGGGCGCCGAAGGCAACGGAGGCAACAAAAAAGGCAGGCAAAAGACGGAGTAGCGCGCGCATGAAACCCTCCCGGTCGGGCAATCGCGCCATGAGTCTTCGTGCCGGAACGGGCCTTTGTCAATGCACTGAATGGGGAGGGATCGGGTCAATTCCAGAAGGGGGCGATGCTGGCGCAACCTCACCAACCAACCGGCATTGCCCCCTCTCCCCGCCTGCGGGGAGAGGGCTGGGGTGAGGGGCAGACATCACACAAAACAAGGCGATGACGCCTTCGCCGGTGCTTGCCCCTCATCCCGCTGCCGCGACCTTCTCCCCGCAAGCGGGGAGAAGGATATTCAAGGCGAGCCCCCCCCTTAAAAGAAAGAGCGTTTGTCGCGCATGCCCTTAAGCAACGCCGCCGAGGCAGACATATTTGATCTCGATAAAATCATCGATGCCGTATTTCGAGCCTTCACGCCCAAGGCCGGAGGACTTCACGCCGCCAAAGGGCGCTTCCGCCGTGGAAATGAGGCCCGTATTGACTCCCACCATGCCATATTCCAGCGCCTCGGCCACGCGGAACACCCGCGCCAGATCCTTGGCGTAGAAGTAAGAGGCAAGGCCGAATTCGGTGTCGTTGGCCATGCGGATCACATCCGCCTCATCCTTGAAACGGAAGAGCGGAGCAACGGGACCAAATGTTTCTTCCGTCGCCACAGCCATGTCCTGTGTGACGTTGGCAAGAACCGTCGCCTCGAAGAAGGTGCCGCCGAGTTCATGCGGCTTGCCGCCCTGAATGACGGTCGCGCCCTTGGAAACGGCGTCGTTGACGTGTTCTTCCACCTTCTTGAGCGCGGCCTCATCAATCAGCGGCCCAAGGATGACACCCTCGTCAAAGCCATTGCCCGTCTTCAGCTTGCCGACCGAGGCCGCAAGCTTCTGCGCGAAGGCGTCATAAACGCCGTCCTGCACATAAAGACGGTTGGCGCACACGCAGGTCTGGCCGTTGTTGCGGAACTTGGCAATCAGCGCCCCTTCGACAGCCGCGTCGAGGTCGGCATCGTCAAAGACGATAAACGGCGCATTGCCGCCAAGCTCCAGCCCGAGCTTCTTGATGGTCGAAGCCGACTGGCGGTAAAGTTCGGCCCCCACTTCCGTCGAGCCGGTAAAGGTCAGCTTGCGCACCACCGGGTTCGAGGTCATTTCCGCACCGATGTCGCGGGCCGAGCCAGTGATGACCGAGAACAGACCGGCCGGAAGACCGGCACGCTCGCCCAGAACGGCAAGAGCAATGGCCGAGAACGGCGTCTGGCTCGCGGGCTTCAGCACCATGGCGCAACCGGCGGCAAAGGCAGGCCCGGCCTTGCGGGTGATCATGGCATTCGGGAAGTTCCACGGCGTGATAGCGGCAACGACGCCAATCGGCTGCTTCATCACCAGAATGCGCTTATCCTTCTGGTGGCCGGGAATGATATCGCCATAGACGCGGCGGGCCTCTTCGGCAAACCATTCGATGAAGCTGGCACCATAGGCAATCTCACCCTTGGCCTCGGCCAGCGGCTTGCCCTGTTCGAGCGTCAGGATGCGGCCAAGGTCATCCTGGTTCGCCATCATCAGTTCAAACCACTTGCGCAGCACACCGGCGCGTTCCTTGGCGGTGCGCGCAGCCCATTCCTTCTGCACCTTTTCCGCGGCATCGATCGCGGCCTTGGTCTCGGCGGCCCCAAGCTTCGGCACATGACCGATGACCTCGCCCGTCGCCGGGTTCGTCACCGCAATGCCTGCCCCGTTCGCCTCAACCCACGTTCCAGCCACATAGGCCGCCTGTCGGAAAAGGCTGTTGTCTTTCAATTCAATCATGGTCGTACCTCCCGGTACAATGCTTTGCCGGAGACCGGCGTTATTCCATCCGCCGCAGACGATAGAAGCAGAAAGGGATTTTGGGTAGCCACCAATTGCAATGAAGGTGCGGACCTTTGTGCCAGATCAAATCTTTTCGCTTCATGCCCAGATAGCGTGCATCCCATTTCGAATCCGCCAAACGGGACCGCCATGCGCATTCCAACCCTTTACGCCCTGCCGCTTGATGTGATGCCGGTGGCGCTCATCGAGCGCGCCGCATCCCTGCTGTTCAAGCGCCTTCTCGTGACCCATCCCGGATTGTTCGACCGGCTGGGTGAGTTTCGCGAACGACGCTTTGTCTTCGCCCCCGTCGACCTGCCACTGGTCTTCAAGGTGGAGCCTGAGAAGAAAGCGCTGTCCGTCTGCCGCAAACCGCAGGATTTCGAAGCCGATGCCCGCATTGAAGCGCCGCTCTTTCTGCTGCTGGCGCTTCTCGAAGGGCGCTGCGATGCCGATGCGCTGTTCTTTTCCCGCGACTTGACCGTCACCGGCGATATGGAAGCCATGCTCGCCATGCGCAACGCACTGGATGACAGCAATATCGACCTGCCGCGTGATCTTTCGCGGATGACCGGGCCGCTCGCCCCCCTCTTTGCCCGGGCCGGAAACAGCCTGCGCCGCCGCGCGCTCGGCGAGGAGACCGCCGCATGGAACTGATCTGTCCCGCAGGAACCCCCGCCGCCTTTCGCGAGGCCGTCGATGCCGGGGCCGATGCCGTCTATTGCGGCTTTCGCGATGAAACCAATGCCCGCAATTTCCCCGGCCTGAATTTCAGCCGCGAGGAACTGCGCGAGGCCATCGCCTATGCCCATGCCCGTGGGGTCGAAACTTTTGTGGCGCTCAACACCTTCATGCGCGCGGGCGACGAGGAGATCTGGTATCGCGCCGCAGCCGACGCCGTGGCGCTTGGGGCAGATGCGCTCATTCTGGCCGATTTCGGCCTCATGGCCCATGTGGCGGAACGCTATCCCGAGCAGCGCCTGCATGTCTCGGTTCAGGCCTCCGCTTCCAATCCGGAAGCCATCGGTTTTCTGGTGGAAGCCTTTAACGCCAAACGCGTCGTGCTGCCCCGCACGCTGACCGTCGCCGACATTGCCCGCATCGGCAAACGCATCCCATGCGAAATGGAAGTCTTCGTGTTCGGCGGACTTTGCGTCATGGCCGAAGGACGCTGCTCGCTCTCGTCTTACGCCACCGGCAAGTCCCCCAACATGAACGGCGTCTGCTCGCCCGCAAGCCATGTCCATTACCGCAAGGACGGCCGCGACATGGTGTCGGAACTCGGCGACTTCACCATCAACCGCTTTCCCGCAGGCGAAGCCGCCGGATACCCGACGCTCTGCAAGGGCCGCTTCGACATTGCCGACAGCCACGCCTATGCCTTTGAAGATCCGGTTTCGCTCGATGCCATGGGCGAGATCGACGCCCTGCGCGCCGCAGGCGTCAGCGCTCTGAAAATCGAAGGGCGTCAACGCGGCAAGGCCTATGTCGCCGATGTCGTCTCGACGTTGCGCAAAGCGCTCGATGCCACGCCTGCCGAACGCGAACGCCTTCTCGCCCGCATGCATGGCATGAGCGAAGGCCAGAAAACCACGACAGGCGCCTACGAGAAGCGCTGGAGATGAGCATGAAACGCCGCCCTGAACTCACCCTTGGCCCCGTTTACTTCCTGTGGGACGGCCCGCGCTGGCGGGACTTCCACTTCCGCATCGCCGATGAGGCGCCGGTGGAGCGTGTGGTCATCGGTGAAACCGTCTGCTCCAAGCGCCAGCATTTCATCGAGCCGCATCTGGCCGAGGTTATCGAACGGCTGGAGCGTGCCGGCAAGACGGTCATCCTCTCCTCGCTGGCGCTGGTGACGCTGGAGCGCGAAGGTCGCCAGATCCGTGAACTGGCCGAGGAACGCGACCATCTGGTGGAGGCAAACGACCTGTCCGCCCTTGGCCTCTTTGCAGGCCATGCCCACACGGTGGGGCCGCTCGTCAATGTCTATAATGGCGCAACAGCCCGCCTTCTGGCCGCACGCGGTGCAACGCGCATCTGCCTGCCGCCAGAACTGCCCTTCACATCTGTCGAGAAGATCGCAGCCGATGCGCCCGACGTTGCGCTCGAGGTCTTTGCCTTCGGGCGAACCCCGCTGGCCATTTCGGCGCGCTGTGCCCATGCCCGTTCCAAGGGTAAGATCAAGGATAATTGCCTCTTCGTCTGTGGCGATGATCCGGATGGCCTGACGGTGAAAACCCTCGACCGCCAACCCTTCCTCTCGTTGAACGGCGTGCAGACCCTGTCGCACACCTGCCAGACACTACTGGGCGACCTGCCGGACCTTGTGGACGCGGGGATCAGCTCGTTTCGCCTGTCACCTCAGACCTGCGACATGGTCGCGGTTGCCCGTCTTTATCGCGATGTTCTGGATGGAAAGCGCGACGGCGCGGACGCGCTGGCAAGCCTTGCGGACATCTACCCGGATGCGCCCTTCTCAAACGGCTTTCACCATGCCCGGGAGGGAGCGGCCTTCATTGCCCGCAGCCGCAACGCGTCAGGCTGAAAGGCGCGAAGGCTTCTGGGCCGCTTCGGCAACCGGCATGCTCCATGTCGGTTGATCGACAAGCTTGAGAAGATCCGTAGCCTTCATCGGCTTGCCGAAGTAATAGCCCTGCCCCACTTCGCAACCCATCATATTGAGAATATCGCGTTCAACCTCGGACTCGATACCCTCAGCCACGATGGAAAGATCAAGGCCGCTGGCCAGCATGCGGATCGTCTGCACGATGGTGAGGCTGCGCGGATCTTGCACCATCTTGCGCACGAAGGACTGGTCAATCTTCAGCTTGTCGAGCGGGAAACCGGCCATATAGCTGAGCGACGAATAGCCGGTACCAAAATCATCAAGCGCCATGGAAACGCCCATGTCGCGCAACTGGCCAACGATCTCGTGAATGCGAGCATCCCCTTCCACGAAGGCGGTTTCGGTGATTTCCAGATGCAGTCGCTTCGGCGCAAGCCCGCTGGACGCAAGCGCAAGCTTAACCTCGCCCACCACATCAGACTTGGCAAACTGGATCGGCGACACATTGATGGCGACGGTGAGATGATCAGGCCAGATCGCGGCCTCGCGACAACCTTCCATCAGTGCCCAGCGCCCAAGTTCGCAAATAAAGCCGGAGGATTCCGCAACCGGAATAAACTCACCCGGCGAGATGAGACCCATGGTGGGGTGTTGCCACCGGACCAGTGCTTCTGCCCCGATGAGACGCCCCGTGCGCAGGTCCACCTGCGGCTGGTAGAGCAGGAAATACTCATCCCGCGTCAATCCAGGGCTCATTTCCTTCTCGATTTTACGGGCGCGGGTCTGGCGGATGGCCACATCCGGGTCATAGGAGCGCCATCCCTGCCCGGCAACGGTTTTGGCCTCGCCCAGCGCATGTTCGGCGTCTTCGATCCACGTATCGGCGTCTTCGTTGCGCGCCGGGCTGGTACAGATGCCAAGACGGGCAGCCGCGTAAACCATCGAACCGCCAAGATCAAACGGCGCGTTGAAGTGGTCAAGCAGCTGGTTGGCGTAACGCTCGGCCTCAAGTCCGGTGGGCGATTCCAGCGCAACGCAGAACACGTCACCCCCCAGACGCCCAAGCAGGCTGATGGACGGATCATCCCCCAGCCGCTCGGCCACGGCCTTCAAAAGCGCATCGCCCATATCACGGCCCATCGTGGCGTTCAGCACGGCAAAGCGATGCATATCGAGAACAGCGATATGGCAACAGCCGGGCAAACGGTTCAGCCGCTCGGTAAATTCACGGCGGTTCAGAAGCCCGGTCAGGTCGTCATACTGCGACAGGCGTTGCAACTTTTCCTCGAAGAGCTTGCGCGCCGTCATATCGCGAATGATCATACTGCCAATAAAGGAACCACGTTCACCGCTCTCCGCGCTGCTGGTCTTCTCCAAAGGCGAAAGCGTGACAGCGGCTTCAAGATGGCGCACCGCGTCCGCCCCCTTGAGGGCAAAGCCCACCTTGCAGGAAATGGCCCGTCCCGGAGCCTGATGGTAATCCGTTACAAGCCCGCGCAGCGTTTCCAGAAGATCGGTCGGGAGAAGATCAGCCAATTGTGCCGTTTTCGCCTGACCAGCGACGCCCAGAAGGGTACGGGCCGAGGCACTTTCCTCAACCACCCGCAGTTCCGAGTTGAAAGCGATCACGCCGTCGACGCTATCGGCAACCACACGCTTCAAAAGGTTGCGCGTGTTGCGATGCTGAACATTGGCGATTTCGAGAAGCAGGCTGCGAAGATCAACCTTTTCACTCAAGAAGAACACGAGGCCGAGAAGAATGGAGACCCAGATCACCGCCGTATGGACCATGACGACGGCATATTCCTGCAAGGCAAAGGCTGAAGCCTCCACCCCGACACCCATCAGGAAAAGACCGGGCACCACATAAAGCGACGGACGCGAACGCAACAGGAAGATGGACAGCGCCAGAAACCCGGCAAAAATGAGCTCCAGCGGGGCCTGATGAAACTCAACGAGCATCCGCTTTTGCAAAAGCGTTTCGGCACCCAGCACGTGCAGCATCGGGCCGGAGAGCGCGCCATAGACCGGAACGGCGAAGATATCCTTCAGCTCCGTGGCATAGGCCCCGATAACAACCGAGCGCCCTTCAAGGGCGGCCTTGTCGACGCGGCCATTGAGAATATCGGAAACCGAGAAGGTCGG
Organism: Pseudomonadota bacterium; assembly: GCA_020161665.1. Classification (GTDB taxonomy): domain Bacteria; phylum Pseudomonadota; class Alphaproteobacteria; order Rhizobiales; family Rhizobiaceae; genus Ectorhizobium. Next base: position 224,389 of record JAIUPA010000006.1, read on the forward strand.
CACGGATGTGGGATCGATGGAATAATCGATCGGGATCGTTTGGTCTGAAGCCGGCGCTTGCGCAAGAACCGCCGCGACGGATTGTGTCTCAACACCGTCCAGCATGCCGCCAAGATCAAAACGGCGAACCTCGCCACGATCATCAAATGCCACATTGGCGAAGGCAAGCCAGGCGTTATCCGCCAGCGCCGGAATGGGTCGGGTGACGACCGTCTGCGCGTCCTGCTCTCCGCTTTCGTGTTGCAGGAACACCGGAAGGATGACGCCACCGCCAGCATCGGCCAGCGCTTTCGCAAGCCGCTGATCATTCTCGGGCGTTGAAGGCGTACTGAAATCCACGTCGACGAAAATATCACCGACCCCGGAAGCGATCAGCTGATCGATCAGTGCGGCATGAACGCTGCGCGGCCAGGGCCATACCCCGATGTCATCAAGGCTGCGCTTGTCGATGGTCACGTAAGCGACTTTGCCGGTTGCCGGTCGCTGCATGGACGAGAAGCGGAAATTGACCAGACTTTCGTCAATCTGGTTCATCAGTCGCGAACTCGGCGAAGCAAAAGGCAAAACGAGCAAAGCCAGAATGAAAAGAACTCTGGCCAGCGACGACTTGTTAGCCCAACCTCGCAACGATAACCGCTTCATATCGGTTGAACTCCTGTGGTCCCGTTCATTCAATCATCATGACCGGAAGAATGGCCATTGCCATTGCCGTTGCCGTTGCCGTTGCCGTTGCCATTGCCGTTGTTGCCGCTCGACGAACCGCCGCCAGACGAGGAATTACTACCGCCCTTGTCCGACGAGGAAGAGGATGACTTGCCGGACGAGCTGCTCTCGCTTTTCGAGGACGACGATGAGTTGCTTTCGCTCTTTGATGAAGAGCTGGACGAAGAACTGCTCTTGCTCGAACCGAACCCAAAGCCACCACCGCTTGATGTGCTCTTGGCACTCGACGAGGAACTGCTCTTGCTCGAGCCAAAACCGCCGTTCGACGAGCTCTTGGCGCTGGAGGAGGCACTGCTCTGGCTTGAGCCGAAGCCAAAGCCACCACTCGATGCGCTCTTGCTGCTCGCCGAGGAACTGCTGCTTTTGCTCAGACCAAAGCCAAACCCCTTGGCCTTGCTCTGGCTTTCCTGTTCGTCATCATCAGACTTCGATGATGCTGAAGTCCGGTTCGTTGACCAACCATTCTTGCTGCGGGCAGCGATACCAGCCGGTGCTGCCGCAGCCGCAGGATCAACCGTTGCGGCAGCCGCAGCCGGGTTAGCCGCCGAGGGGGTCGCGGCCTGTATTTTGGGAGCGGACGGCGCGACACGCTCAATCGGCGGCGCGGAAACGTCACCGGAAACGCTCATGCCGCGCGCCGTGTCAACGGTGGCACTCTGGTGCGCGCCGACCTGCGAGCGCTGCCCGCTCGAGAAGGACGTCACCTGCACGAGGCCACGATTGACCGACACGCGAGCCTGCTGCTTTTCGACGGAAACCCGAAAATTGGTGCCCTTCACCACAGCGGCGAGGAACGGTGTTTGAACGCTGGTATGCGGGCGGCTGCGCTTTTCAATTTCAAGATCCAGCACACCGGCCTGCTGGTAGACATCGGTTTTGCGATCCCCGCCATTGCGCGTGAAAATCCCGGCAAGCGTATTCGGCTGGAATGAAATGCTTTCGACGCCACGCACCAGCTGCGCGCGACCACGCGGGCCTGTAGAAATCCACGCATTATTGGGAACGACATCACCGGCCCGCACCGGCGTCCACTTCTGCTTGTCGACCGTGTAGGCCACTTGCTGGCTTGTCTTGGCAACCTGCCAGTCACCCTCGCCAGCCAGAGCAGACCCGGACAGGAAAAGAACCAACAGTGAAAACAAACGCAATACGACAAGCATAATGACCCCCAAGTATGGGGTGAATAGACCATGGCCGCGTTAATTTCCTCTAAACTGGCCCAAAACTGCACATTTACCAGCCAAACGATCATTTCGCGGGCCGAAGGCCGACAAACACAAACGCCCCCGTGCATAAGACACGGGGGCGTTTGAACGGAACGAAAGCGAGGGTAAAACCCGGACCTTACTTCGCCTGAACAGCCTGAATGGCGGTCAGCGCAATGGTGTAGACGATATCATCCACCAGCGCACCACGCGAAAGGTCGTTCACCGGCTTGCGCAGGCCCTGAAGCATGGGGCCGACGCTGACGACGTTGGCCGAACGCTGCACGGCCTTGTAGGTCGTATTGCCGGTGTTGAGGTCCGGGAACACGAACACGGTGGCACGACCGGCCACCTTGCTGTTCGGAGCCTTCTGGCGACCCACGGACTCGACGCTCGCCGCATCATACTGCAACGGGCCATCGATCGGCAGATCGGGACGCTTTTCCTGAGCGATACGGACGGCTTCCGCCACCTTCTCGACATCGGGACCACCGCCAGAGGTGCCGGTGGAATAGGAAATCATCGCCACGCGCGGTGCAATGCCGAATGCGGTTGCCGAATCCGCCGACTGAATGGCGATATCGGCCAGATCTTCGGCAGACGGATTGGGGTTCACGGCACAGTCGCCATAAACAAGAACCTGATCCGGCATCAGCATGAAGAACACGCTCGACACCATCTTGGAGCCGGGAGCCGTCTTGATGAGCTGCAGCGCCGGGCGGATGGTGTTGGCCGTGGTGTGAACCGCGCCCGAAACCAGACCGTCGACTTCATCAAGCGCCAGCATCACAGTGCCCATGACCACGGTATCTTCGAGCTGCTTGGCAGCATCTTCCGGGGTCAGGCCCTTGCTCTTGCGCATTTCAACCATGGGCGCGACATAGCGACCGGCCACATCCGCCGGATCGATGATCTCGATCCCTGCAGGAAGTGTCACCCCCTGCTCGGCGGCGACACGCTCGATCTCGCTGCGGCTGCCGAGGAGAACGCAGTTGGCAATGCCCTTTTCCTGACAGATGGCGGCGGCCTTGATGGTGCGCGGCTCATCACCTTCCGGCAGAACGATCCGTTTGCCAGCGGCGCGTGCCCGTTCCATCAGCTTGAAGCGGAACACCGGCGGCGGCATGCGCACTTCAACGCCGGTGGCGATCTTGTCCTTCAGGGAAGCGACCACATCGGCAATCAGGGTCAGAGGTTTCTTCTGCGCGTGCTGCACGTCGTCAGCAAGCTTCGCCACATCCGTGCCAGCCGGAACGCCAGCCAGAAGATAGCCATCGACCTGACCATGCTCGGCGGCAAACGCCTGAGCCTTCAGGCTGACCTGACGGGCAATATCACGGGCCGAGGCAGCGCCATTGGCCACCAGAATGGCGCGGGCGCACAAATTGCGCGCCAGCTTCTTGTTGAGTGCCGTCGAGAAAAGCTGCTTGCCGTCATGGGCGAGGCCTTCAACGATCACCACATCAGCCTCGAGTGCAGCCTGCTGGTAAAGCGAAACCACCTCTTCCATCAGCTGCTCGTTGTCACCCAACGCCAGCAGATGTTCCGTGCGGTCGAGGCTCACACCGGCGGGGCCGGAAAGCCCAAGCGCTGCGTTTGCCGCGTCCGTCGTGCCGGCAACCTGTTCGACCGGCTTGAAGTAGCCAACCTTGAAACCGGCAGCCTTCAGGGCAGACGCAACCTCAATAGCCACCGCACCAAGATCGATATCGCTACCAACGGGTGCAAGAAAGAACGTCGTCATCACAATCCGTCCTGTTTGAATTAATCGATCAGGCCTGCCAGCTTGGCAGTATCCATGGCGATCATCATTTCTTCATCGGTGCTGATCACCAGAGCCGGCACAGAGCCTTCCACCGTGATCCGGCCCGTCTTGCCGCGCGTGCATTCCTGGTTGGCGGCCTCGTCCAGCGTCAGGCCAAGGAAGCCGAGACGGTTGATGACATTGGCGCGCACATAGGCGGAGTTTTCACCGATGCCGCCGGTCAGGAGGAGCGCATCCAGACGGCCAAGGCCGACGGTCAACGCGGCGATGTGCTTGGCAAGACGGTAGCTGAAGATGTCGAGCGCCAGCGTGGCCGCGTGGTTGCCCGCAGCCGCGGCTTCCTGAAGCTCACGGCAATCGCTCGACAGTTCGGAAACGCCGAGAAGACCGGACTTCTTGTTGAGAATGTCCATCACACCGGCAATGTCGAGGTTCAGTTCAGAAGCGAGATAGCCGATGATACCCGGATCGATATCGCCCGAACGCGTACCCATCACCGAGCCTTCAAGCGGCGTCAGGCCCATGGTCGTGTCAACGCTGACGCCACCCTTGATCGCCGTTGCGGAGGCACCGTTGCCAAGATGGGCGCAGACGAAAGCGGTTTCTTCCAGCGGTTTGCCAAGGAGTTCAGCGGCCTTGCTGGTGATGTAGCGGTAGCTCGTACCGTGGAAACCATAGCGACGCACGCCATGATCACGGTAAAGCGACATCGGCAGGGCGTAGAGATAGGCATGTTCCGGCATGGTCTGGTGGAACGATGTGTCGAACACGGCAACCTGCGGCAGATCACCGAACTGCTGCATGGCGGTGCGGATGCCGAGAAGGTTGGCCGGGTTGTGCAGCGGCGCAAGCTTGGAACACTTTTCGATCTGTGCAAGAACAGCATCGGTGATCATGGCCGTCGCCTTGAACACTTCCCCACCGTGAACGACGCGGTGGCCAACAGCCTTGACGCTGTCGAGAAGACCTTCTTCGCGCAGACGCTCGATGATGGCATCCATGGCGGCGGCATGCGTGCCACCGGCAAGAGCGGCGGTATCCTTCTCACCCGGCTGACGGTAGCTGCGACGCGGCGTCGGACCGTGCTTGAAGGTGATACGGCTGTCGGCCATCCCAAGCTTTTCAGCGAGGCCAGACAGCACTTCCTGCTTGCTGACCGTATCGATCAGCGCAAACTTCAGCGACGAGCTGCCGCAATTGATGACAAGAATACCGGAATTCATTCTCTACTCCGCCCAAAATTAATGAAATCTTCCCCCATGGCCTCGCTACCAGTGGCGTATTTCAGTGTCAAGGACAGCGAAATACTGCTTTCGTTGGCTAGTCCACGGTGAGAATCGTCATTCAGCGCTGAAAGCGAGCGGTCACTTGCAGGCGATGTTGTCTTGGGAGAAGTTCACACACCATGATCAGAGCCACGGCCTGCCCCGGATCTTGGGAGCGCTGTGGGGTTCGTCAGTCGCGGTTTGGGTCTCCCGCAGGACGATGCGCTACGATGGCCAGGGAAGATGAAGTCTTCGCGGCTGGGATGATTGATGTGTTTTGGAGGTTTTTTAAAAATTTGGTTGCGGGGGCAGGATTTGAACCTGCGGCCTTCAGGTTATGAGCCTGACGAGCTACCGGGCTGCTCCACCCCGCGTTATTGGAATGCGAATAGGCCGCGTTAGCGGCCTTATTGTTTGTGCAGATTTTGTTATGAG
>JAIUPA010000007.1 GCA_020161665.1 Pseudomonadota bacterium
GTAATCACCATCAAGCCGCGATGTTCAAGAAGCGCTTCGCCAACCGCTTCAGTCGTGGTGCCGATGTTGATGAAGAGAGAGGAGTTGTCGGGAATAATGCCCGCAGCGGTTCGGCCAATCGCCTGCTTCTCGGCGGCGGCAATCGCCCGGCGCGCCTCATACTGCACATTCTCGTTGCCGGTCGGGAAAACGGCCCCGCCATGCACACGGGTGAGCGCGCGTGAATCGCACAGATCATTGAGATCCTTGCGGATCGTCTGCGGAGTGACGGAAAAGCGCGCTGCCAGTTCGTCGACGGTCACGCGACCATTGGCCTTGGCAATCGCCAGAATATCGTCCTGTCGTGGCGTTAGTAGCATTCCATCCTCCCTTTTTCTTTCGTTTATTCGAAAACGAAAGAAAAATCCATGGAAACCGATCTTGTTCGCGTCGGTATGCAGGCGGCTTTGGCAATCCCCCGCGTCGCTGTGGCACCTTGCCCAGGCCAGATGCATCGGATATTTTAGAATGACTTTAAAATTTAAAGGGTACGGCATGAGCGAGCTTCGGCTTCACGCCATCTTCTTTCTGGTGGCGGCCCTAGGCCTTGCGGCCGGGTTGTGTGCACCGCTTTTTGGTGCCGCATCGCTTGCCAACCCGCTCTTTTCTGCGGCGGCCTTGCCGGTCATTCTTCTGCTCGCCTGGTCCATGCTGCACGACTTTCTGGCCGGTCGGCTGGGGGTGGATGACATTGCGCTTGTTTCCATGGCGGCGGGCGTGGCGCTGGGAGAGCCGCTCGCGGCCACTGTCGTCGCCATCATGTATACCGGCGGCAATTTCGTCGATATCACCGTCGACGAGGTGCACCCCGGCGATCTTCTTCTGGTGCGCGCTGGCGAGCTTCTTCCTGTGGATGGCGCGCTGTCTGACCCGCTGGCACGGATTGATGAGAGCGCGGTGACCGGTGAGCCGATCGCCGTTCAACGCGCGTCCGGTGAGACCCTGCGCTCCGGCACGGTGAATGCGGGCGAAGCCTTTCGTTATCACGCGACGGCTGCGGCGGCAGACAGCACCTATGCAGGTATTGTGCGCATGGTGGAGGCGGCACGCACCGCCAAGGCTCCGTTCGTGCGGCTTGCGGATCGTTTCGCGCTGCTTCTCCTTCCGGTCACACTCATCGTCGTGGGGCTTGCATGGTTTTCTCCGGTGATCCGGTGCGCGCTCTGGCGGTGCTCGTTGTGGCCACGCCCTGTCCGCTCATTCTGGCCGCCCCTGTCGCCTTCATCGGCGGTGTTTCGCGTGCTGCCCGTGCCGGGGTGCTGATGAAGGGCGGCGCGCGCCTTGCCGCAATCGTGACGCGGCCCGGCCTGTCGCAGGATGATGCGCTGCGCCTGCTCGCTTCGCTCGAACAGGCCTCGCATCATGTGCTGGCCGCTGCGCTGGTTGATCTTGCCCGGGCGCGGGGACTGGCGCTCACCGCGCCGCAGGAGGTGCGGGAATATCGCGGCTCCGGCGTTGAAGGGGTGGTGGAGGGCCGTTTCATCAAGGCTGGGTCCCGCGCTCTGGTGCTGGGGGATACGCCCTTGCCGGAATGGGCCCTTGAAACCGCAGGCAAGGCAGAAGCGCTTTCCGCGCTCAGTGTCTTCGTTGCGATCGATGGAGAAATGGCCGCCGTCGTGCTGATGGCCGATGCCATTCGAGAGGACGCGGCGAGTGCGGTTGCGGCTCTGCGCAAGATTGGGCTGACGCGCATTCTGGTATGGATTTTCCGGCATCTGACTGCTGATCGGCGCGTGGATTGCCCTCAACCTTTACAACAGCCCGACGGGCCGCGCGCTTCGCGCCCTGCATGGGTCGGAAGTGGCGGCGCGCACGGTGGGTGTCGATGTCGCCCGCTACAAGCTGCAGGCCTTCGTGATTTCCGCGGTCTATGCCTCGGTGTCCGGATCGCTCATCGCGCTGCAGAACAAGTTCGTGACCCCCGATATGGCGGGCTACATGCATTCGATCGAACTCGTGATCATGGCGGTGCTCGGCGGTGCAGGCTCTGTTCTCGGAGCCTTTTTCGGTGCGGCCATTTTGACCCTGCTGCAGCAGGTTCTGACCATCTTCGCCGAATATGAGCAGATCATGCTCGGTCTGGTGATGATGCTGGAAAACGTGATTGCCGGCTTCCACCTGACGGAGCGCGGCTCGCTTGTGGCCGATCTCTTCAGCCTTCCGGCCTCGCGCCGCAGGGCAAGGATGGTGGCCGGAGATGCGATGCGGCTGCTGGAACGGGTCGGCCTTGCCCGTGCGGCAGAACAGGAGGCTTAGAGCCTTTCCTACGGTGCGCTGAAGCGGCTTGGAATTGCCCGTGCACTGGCGCTCAAACCGCGCGTTCTGCTTCTCGATGAGCCCGCCGCAGGCTGCAACGCGGTGGAAACTGAAGAGATCGACCATCTGATTGCCGAAGTGGCCGCCAGTGGCGTCGCCATTCTTCTGGTCGAGCACGACATGAAGATGGTCATGCGCATCTCAAACCACATTGTCGTTCTCGATCACGGCGAGAAGATTGCCGAGGGCTCGCCTGCCACGGTCAGCCGCGATCCGAAGGTGATCGCCGCCTATCTCGGGATCCAGTCTGCGGAGGATAGCCAATATCGACGCCATTCTGGCCGGTGCTGTCAAGCGTGGGCGGCTTTCGAAAGAGGCCGCCGCCCAACGATTGGCATCCGTCACCGGTGCGGCAGACTATGCGCCGCTTAGCGATGCGGACCTTGTCATCGAGGCCGTGTTCGAGGATCTGGCCGTCAAGCGCGAGGTGTTCGCCACGCTTGGCGCGGTATGTCGCCGCGATGCGATGCTCGCGACCAATACCTCGTATCTCAACCCGTGCGATGTTGCGGAAGGATTGCCAGCGCCGGAGCGGTTCCTCGGTCTGCACTTTTTCAGCCCGGCCAATGTCATGAAGCTTCTGGAGATCGTGCCCACCCCGCAAACCGCGCCGGATGTGCTGGCAAGCGGGTTCGCTCTGGCGCAGATGCTGCGGAAAATTCCGGTTCAGGCCGGGATTTGCGATGGCTTTATCGGCAATCGTATTCTCAAGCGCTACCGTGCCGCCGCGGAAGTTCTCTTGCTTGAAGGCGTCGGGATAGCGGCCATCGACAAGGCTATGCGCGACTTCGGTTTTGCCATGGGGCCTTTCGAGGCGCAGGATCTGGGCGGTCTCGATATTGCTTTCCTGCAGCGTGAAAATGCCCGCGCTTCAGGCAAAGCGGTGCCGGAAGCTTTGGCCGACCGGCTGGTGCGCGCGGGCCGCAAGAGCCAGAAAAGCGGTGCCGGATGGTATGACTACGCGCCCGGTGAGCGCACGCCGCAAACATCAGCGGCGGTGACAACCCTGTTGAACCTGCCGGAGCCGGATGGCGTTCTCTTCAACGGAGCGGATATCGCGGCCCGTCTGGTTGGTGAAATGGCGGCGGAAGGCCGCATGATCCTTGACGAGGGGATCGCCGCACAGGCTGCCGACATCGATCTTGTTCTCATCCATGGCAACGGCTTTCCCCGCTGGCATGGCGGTCCGATGTTCCATGTCACGCAAGATGCGGGGCATACACCTTGAAGCGCTTTTCTTTCTTCGTTCATTCTTGCCGGAGGGCCTCATGACCGCTTCCGAAACTGTTCTCGCGACCCTATCACACGGTGTCCTGAGCCTGACGCTGAACCGACCCGACAAACTCAATGCCTTCAATGAGGAAATGCATCTGGCGTTGCGGGCCGGTTTTGAGAAGGCCCATAACGATCCGTCAGTGCGTGCCGTTCTTTTGACCGGTGCCGGGCGGGGCTTTTGCGCCGGTCAGGATCTTGGCGATCGCGATCCGCGAAAGGGCGGTCCCGCGCCTGATCTCGGGCGAACCCTCGAGACGTTTTACAATCCGACGCTCCGCCTGATCCGCACGCTGGAAAAGCCGGTCGTGTGCGCGGTGAACGGCGTGGCCGCCGGTGCCGGAGCCAATCTGGCTCTGGCCTGCGACATCGTCGTGGCAGCATCGTCGGCGCGCTTTATCCAGTCGTTCGCCCGCATCGGCCTCATTCCGGATGCCGGTGGAAGCTGGCATCTGACGCGCCTTTTGGGCGAGGCGCGTGCCAAGGGGCTGGCACTCACCGGCGATCCGCTTGAGGCCAACAAAGCCGCCGAGTGGGGGTTGATCTGGCAGGTCTTTCCCGATGAAACGCTGGCACAGGAAGCTGAAGCGCTGGCAAAGCTCCTTGCAGCTGGCCCCACCTTTGGCCTTGGCCTCACCAAGCGGGCCATTGGTGCCGCTCAGGGCAACAGCTTCGATGCCCAACTCGATCGTGAACGCGACTTGCAACGCGAGGCCGGGCGCTCGGCTGATTATGCGGAAGGCGTTCTGGCCTTTCTTGAAAAGCGCAAGCCGGAGTTTGCAGGACGATGAGCATGGAAACCGAGGCCGACCACATCGCTCTGGCAACGGCCATGTGGCACAGCGACCGGGCGGCGCAAGAACTGGGCATGCGGCTCGACCATGCCGGCGGGGCGAGGCGACACTATCGATGGTGGTGACACCGGTGATGGCGAACGGGCTCGGCATCTGCCACGGCGGTTATATTTTCATGCTGGCGGATTGCGCGCTTGCCGCGGCCAGCAACAGCTATCCGGTGACGGCTGTCGGACAGCAGTGCACGGTGACTTACATTAGTCCGGGCCGTCTCGGTGCGCGTTTGAGTGCCGAAGCACGCGAAGTTCACCGGCAAGGCCGAAACGGCATTTACGAGGTCCATATCCGCGATGATGCGGGGCAGGCGATTGCCGAGTTTCGCGGACATGTCCGGCTAATAAAGGCACTTCGAGCGGGCGTAACGGATACCTGATCACCGACATGAAAACAGCCCATCCGGCGCTTGCCGGATGGGCTGATGCGCACGCCGTCGCCGGGGGAGCGGGCGGGCTTGCCCGGCACATGTCTGGGGGAACGCCAGGTGCCGGGCTCGGTGAGCCTTATTGTGCTGCCGCGACGGCAGCATCGATGCGTTCGCGGGCCTTGGCGGGCAGCTTGAAGGCCTTGAAGGCCTCCAGATTGGCGGGCGCGCCATCCCCCACGACGATGGCCGCAACCATGCCCATGCCGAAATGCGGGTTGCACTTCACGCCATAGATGCCGGGCTGATCGAACGTCACCTTGATCGCTTCATTGACCTTACCCTTGAACTTTGCAGCGCCTTCAGGCGCGAGGCCATCAATGCTTTCGGCATTGTGGCTCTTGTCCGTCGGAATGAAGCTGACGCTGTCGCCGGGGGCAATTTTCAGGCCTGCGGGTTCGAACACCATGGCACCGTCCTTGCCCTTGTTGAGCATATGGACTTCAAAATCAGCCGCGACTGCCGGAGCGGCAAAGGCAAGGGCGATGGTGGCGAGCAGGGCATAACGGATTTTCATGGTCTTTCTCCTGAAAGGCAAAACGTCTGTTTGCGTTGTCAGAAGAAATAGAACCGTGCGGATCGGCCTTCTTTGTCGATTCGCAAATAACGGAGTGCTTGACTCAGGAATTGTCGCGGGTGCTGCGGGCCAGCGCCTCAAGGCCCTGAAGGTCGCGCACCAGAAGCTTCTGGCGTCCGCCTTCCACCAGCCCCTTGGTTTCCCAGGCGCTGAAGATGCGCGACACGGTGTGCAGCGTAGTGCCGGTCATTTCAGCAATGTCCTGCCGCGAGATGGGGAAGTCGATCCGGATGCCATCCGCCTCTTCGCGCCCGGCCTTGCGGGCCAGCCGTAACACGGTGTGAGCAACGCGCCGCTCGACTTCCTGCGTCGACATTTCACGGATGCGGGTATGGGCTTCTTCCAGCCGCTGGCCGATGGTCTGCATGGCGCTGACGGCCAGACGGGGATTGTGTTCCACGAAATCCGGCCACAGATCGGTTGGCCAGGAAAGCGTCAGGCTTTCGGCGGCAGCGACGGCCGTGCCGGGATAATCGTTGCGCTGCAGCGCCTTGGCAAAGCCGAAGAGATCGCCGGGGTGAACGACGCGCACGATAATCTGCTGGCCATCGGAGGTGACCTGCGTGACTTTCAGGCGCCCGTGCAGAAGCAGGAAGAAGTTATCGGCAGGTTCACCCTGTTCAAAGATGGTTTCCCCTTGAGCGACAAGGCGCGCGTTGGCATGCGCGATCAGCCGGTCAAGCTCATCGTCGGCCATTTTCTCGAACAGCGGCAGGGATTTGATCACCCTGCGGTCGATTTTCACCGCGCTTTTCCTTTCCTCAAGCCCCATGTCATCGGGCTTGATACATTTGCCGGGCAACCTGATGACGAAGGTTACATCCAGACGCGACGAATGGCAAAAATCAAGGGCGAGTACCAATGATCGTCCCGCACAAGCCGGAAACCGACATTGTCTGGCGGGGTGCCGACCGAACAGCCTCCGTTCTTCGGCTCGCGTATGAATGAGCTTAAGGGCGCACGGTGTTTTCCAGTGGCGATATAGATACCGCAGGATTCATCCGTTTCAACGGTCTTTCCGCCTTGGTCCAGATTGGTGCGGCGAAGGCACGTGGATGTCCATTCCCAGACATTGCCAGCGAAATCGGTGAGACCGTTTTCGCTTTCGCCAAAGGAACCGAAAGGTTGGGGATTGGGATCGCGTGAAGCCTTGCGGGCCGATTCACGCTCGTAATCGGCAAGCCAGCGAAGCGCCGGATTGCGGCTGTCGGCAGGCACGTTCAGCGCATCGTCCGGGTAGCGGGACCCGGCAGCAAAGGCGAGTTCCTCATCGGTGGGCAAGCGCCATGTCTCGCCGGTGCGGGCGGAAAGCCAAGCTGCATAGGCCTGTGCATCGTCAAAGCTCACACCGGTGACCGGCAGGTTGGCAGACGCTGGTGCACTGGTTTCGCGCGGCATGCAGAACCCGTCGTCCACGCAGTTCTCGTAGTCTGCGGCGCTGACCTGATATTTCATGATGACCAGCGAGCGGCGAAGCTTTCGCTCTGTCTTTGGGCCGTCCACTGCCAGATTGTTGCGGTAGAATTCTCCGGCTTCCCGATAGTCAAAGCGAACGGGGCTGACGGAAATGGTTTCGGGGCTTTTCACGGCTGCGTGTTCGCCGGAACCGGCATAGGCCAGCGGCGAAAGCAGGCTAAAGCCGAGAAGGCAGAGAGTGAGTGACAGAACCTTGGATGGACCGGACATGATGCGCCTCCAGCACGAAGAGGGTAAAAGGTCGCCGGGCCGACCCGTGTGGAGGCCGTGTCGGCCCGGCGTCTTGGGACCCCGTCAGATCGCCGATGGCGGCAGGACAGAGGTCATGAGGTCGTCGTTCCAGTCGCCCGTCACCTTGAAATGACCGGCAGCACCGAGTTCGAACGCCTCAATCAGGTTGTGGTTCACATAGGCGTAAATGCCCGGCTGGCGGAAAGTGTAGAAGGCAGCCCCGGCAGCGCCACCGGGAATGAACCAGGTTTCCAGATCAATCTCGGGCGGGTTGTGAAACTTGCCCGTTGCCCAGACATAGTCGCCATGGCCACCGATTAGGTGCGGGCGGGTGTCGCGATTGGCCTGCGAGTGGACGACGAGAACCCGTTCGCCAACCTTGGCGGTCAGGGCGTGTTCGCCCGTCAGCGCCCCCACGGCACCGTTGAAGACGATGTGGCTCGGCGTCAGCGTGCGCATGACTTCCAGCACGTCGGCATAGGCTTCGCCGTGATCGGCATATTTCTTGTATTGGCCGTTCTCGTCCTTCGGAACGTAGAAGTCCTGCTCGCCGACGTAATAAACCTTGTCGTAGACCAGTTCCTTGCCGTTGCGGTCCTTGAGGCCATCGCGCGGCAGCACCATGATAGCACCGTTCATGCCGGACGTGACGTGCCACGGCACCATGCCGGGAGGGGCGCAGTGATAGACGAACACGCCGGCCTTGGTGGCCTTGAAGCGCAGAACAGTCTTCTCACCCGGGTTGACGATCGTCAGCGCGCCGCCACCCAGAGCCCCGGTTGAGGCATGGAAGTCGATATTGTGCTGCAGCGTGTTGGTGGCCGGGTTGATCAGCGTCAGCTCAACGTAATCGCCTTCATGCACCACCAGCAACGGACCGGGAACCGAACCGTTGAAGGTCATGGCGTGGACCTCGGTGCCCTGATCGTCGATGACGATCTTCTTTTCTTCGATGGTCATCGTGAATTCGACAACCTTTGGGCCACCTTCGGCTTTCTGGGAATGGGCGTGCACGAAGGGCGGACGCACCAGCTCGACCTTGACGCGTTCGAGCTTGGCAATATCCTTTGCCGTGGCCGCCGCATTCGTCTTGATGTCGCCACCCTCGGCCCGGGCTTCTTCGGAAGAGGCCAGAATGGGGCCCAGTGCCCCGGCAAAGGCAGCCCCGGCCAGCATCGAGCGGCGTGTCAGAGAAAACTGCTCAGTCATCGGAAATCTCCTTCGGTCATCGTTCAGGAGCTTTGTTGCTCCGTTAGTTGACTGTTTTAGAAGGGTTTCCGATCTCGATATTGCGCTGGCGCAAACAACTTGGAACTCGCCCGTTTGCCGCAGGGGCTTTGCTCCGCTTTTTCGCGGCAAATCGACGGATCAGTCTCCGCCGACGCGGATCAGCATACGATAGGCTTTGCCTTCGCCATCCTCATTGCCAGCCCATTGGTGGCCAAGGCGCGAAAGCTCGGTGGGTAAAAGCACGGGTTCGCGGGCGAAGAGGGCAAAGAGCACTTCGCCGGGGTCCATGAGATCAAGCCGTGACAGCAGGCGCGCCAGCGCATCCGGCGCATCGAAACCGGTGAGGTCCAGCCGCCAGAGCGGTTCCGGCCAGCCCGCGGCCTCCTCGGCCCCTACAGACAGCGAGACATTACTAGAGGCCTTGGCGGACGGGGTGAAAAGCACGACCCAATCGCCCTCATCCGTCTGGAAGGCGGCGTGCGAGAACCCGCGCGTCGCCATCACCTTGAAGAGTGGCGTGGGCTGGAACGTCGTTAACAGCCGAAGCGCCTCGCTGGGGGCAAGCGCACGCACGGCCTCCATGATGACCTGAAACGGCTCGCCGCCATCGCGCAGGATGGGACGCACATCGACCGTCTTTACGGCCATATCGGACTGCGAAGCCGTCATGGTAAGCCTTTCCAAGATGTTACAAGCGGCACTGTGCAGAGCGCCGCCTGAACTTGCAAGCGTGCCCGTTTCCATCATTTAGAGCGGGCAAGGGCGAGTTTCTTTGTTCAGGCGCAATTTTTGACCCGAATGGTCAGTGGCCACCGCAACCGCAATTGCAGCTCTGCGATTTCAGGCGTTCGATTTCGACGCGCCAGACCGCGGGGCCGCGCTCGAGATAGGACCAGCCGAAGATGCCCGGAAATTGCGTGTCGAGGTGGTAATGCAGCGGGCGCGGGTCGTGATCGGAAGTGATTTCCATGCCCTGACCCGGCTCGAGACTCTTCAGAATATCGAAGATCATCGGATGACGGTTGCCGGGCGGGATCACGCGAACGTCGATGGAGGGCTTTTCGGCGGAGGGGGATGTCATGTTGGTTTGTCCTTGTCCGGGGCGAAGGTGATAAGGCGGCGCAACCGGCCCGGCGCGGTTGTCCGCCCGGTTTCAACTGGCCAGACCGCGATAGATCGCGGGCAGAACTGCGGGCAGGCGGGCGATCCGTGGCACGATGGCGTAACCATTGCGCCCGAAAATGGCCGGAACGTAGGATTGCGCATCGCGGTCGATGGTTACGGCAAAGACCCGCACGCCCTGACGGCGCGCCTCCTGCACGGCGCAGCGGGTGTCTTCCAGCGCGAAGCGGCCCTCATAATGATCGACATCGTTCGGCTTGCCGTCCGTCAGGACGAGAAGCAGGCGCTGCCGGTTCGGCTGCTCGACGAGTTTGGCCGTGGCGTGGCGGATGGCGGGGCCGATGCGGGTGTAATAGCCGGGTTTCAGCCCGGCGATGCGCTGCCGGATGGTGGTGCTCATCGGTTCGCAGAAGTCCTTGACCGTTTCCACTCGTACCCAGCTGCGACGCCGTGAGGTGAAGGTTAGGATCGAGTGGTTGTCGCCGCAGGCCGAAAGCCCTTCTGCGAGAACGGTGAGCGCCTGCTTTTCCACATCGAGCACCCTGAGATTGTCGAACCACGCATCGGTGGAAAGCGACACGTCGACCAGCAGCGTCACGGCCAGATCATGGGCGAGCGGCCTGCTGGTGCGGTAAATGCGATCGTCTGCCTCGCCGCTGGCACAGAGATCGGCCCGGCGGCGCACGACCGCGTCGAGATCGAGTTCCGGCCCGTCAATCTGGCCAGAAAGCCATTCCCGCTTCGGTCTCAGCACCTCGAACTGGCGACGGATCCGGCGGATCAGCCGCCGCGTCTCATCGTCGTCGGCAAGTGGCTCATCCACCGCTTGCGCGGGTGCGGTCAGCACGCGGCAATAATCTTTAAGATAGGTGCCGCTGCGATAATCCCATTCGGGATAGGTGAGATCTGCCGAGAGCGCGGTGCGGTCGAGCGCCTCCGGGGGCAGATCGAGATCGAAGCGGAAGCGGGCGGAGGGGCGACCCTTGCGCTCGCCAAGTGTCATGTCATCCAGTTCGTCGGCGGCAGACGCATCGTGGTCGTCGCTGTCATCGCCGGGGCGGTCGACATTGACCATCTCGGCCATGGCGAGGATTTTTTCGAAGCGGTTGAGGATGAAGGGGCTGCGTTCATCCTTGCGGTCCGCGCCCTTTTCCCGAACGGCGACATGGCGGGCACTGGCCGTGCTTTCGCGCGCCGCCGAGGCCACGGGTTGATCCTCCTCGCGTCGGCCATCGCCTTCCTCGCGCAACAGGGCATCCGGCCAAAGCGGAACCGGCAGCAGCGGCAGATAGCCGGGCGGGGCCTTGCGCGGGAAAATCGCTGGCAGATGCAGCGGTGCCAAGGCGGCCCCCATGCGCAAGACATCACTCACCCGGTCTTCGACCATCTGTTCGATGCGCGGCAGTCTGGCCCGGTGGCGGGCGTCGAGGAGGGCGCGGCAAAGACGTTGGTAGCGCGCCGCCATGCCGGGGAAGGCGGTGATGACGGCTTCCGCCACCTGTCGACCGCGTTCGATGCGGGCGAGATCGGACTGAAGCGGGTCTGCCGGTTCATCGATGGCGGCGGGCATCACGGCAAAGGCGGCGGCCAGCCAGAGATAGAGGTCGCGATTGAGTTTTGCCGTTGGCAAAAGATCAAGGACGGCGGGCAGCATCAGGGAAGCGTCGTCGCGGGCTGGCTGGACAAGCTTTTCCTCGCCAAGCCCCATGCGCTGGCGAAGCTTGAGGCGATGGCCGGAGGTGCGGCCCCGCGCCGGAACCAGCTGCACGGCTGCCTCGCCGCCGAAGCCGCGAAACAGAACCGCAAGAACCGGTCTCAGATCCTCAAGCCGCACGGCGGCTTCCTCGTAACGCGGCCAAGTGCGGGTGTTCCCGGCAAAGGCGTGCCAGGCGCGGCCAACGGTTTCCTCAAGCTCCAGAAAATCCAGCATGACCGGCCTCAGCGCAAGATAGAGCCGGCAAGCTCGACAAGGGCGGCACGCACATCGGCATCATCGCTGAGGGGTTCGATCATCGCCGCGCGGACCGCTTGGCTGACCGGCAGTCCGGCATCAATCAGCGAGGCACAATAGACGAGCAGGCGGGTGGATACGCCTTCTTCCAGATCGACACCCTTGAGGGCGCGAAGGCGGCGAGCGAGGTCAACCAACGGCGCGACCCTGGCGGCATCAAGGCCGCTTTCAAGGCTCACCACCTCGATTTCGCGCTCACGCGGCAGGAAATCGAATTCGATGGCGACAAAGCGCTGGCGCGTGGACGGCTTCAGGGCTTTCAGGAGGTTCTGATAGCCGGGATTATAGGAGACGACGAGCATGAAGGAGACCGGTGCGGCAAGCTCTTCGCCGGTGCGCTCCAGCGGAAGAATGCGGCGGTCATCCGTCAGCGGATGCAGAACGACGGCGACATCCTTACGGGCTTCGACCACCTCATCGAGATAGCAGACACCACCCTCGCGCACGGCGCGCGTCAGTGGTCCGTCGGTCCACACGGTGTCGCCACCTTTGAGAAGATAGCGCCCCGTCAGGTCCGCCGCCGTCAGGTCGTCATGGCAGGAAACGGTGGTCAGCGGCAAGTCGAGCTTCGCAGCCATATGGGCGACGAAACGGGTCTTGCCGCAGCCGGTCGGCCCTTTCAGCAGAAGCGGCAGCTGGCGTGTCCATGCGGTTTCGAACAGCGCGCATTCATTGCCGTTGGCGGCGTAGGCGGGAATGTCGGGCAGGGCGGCGCGGAAAGCAACGGTCATCGGCTTGGTCCTTTTGAATGGAGAGGAGAGGGGTGAACGCTGTGGACGCAACCGCGCATCCACCCCTCCCGTTTTCCCCGGCGGGGATGGTCAGGCGGTTATTCCGCCGGTTCTGCGAGGATCGTGGGGTTCACGGCCTTGTCGCGACCGGGCACCAAAACGGCCCAGACGAACATCAGCGCCGAGATGACCACGAAGACGCCGGAACCGAGGCGCACCCAGTAGAACATCGCCAACTGGTCCTGCACGTCCATGTAGCTTTCGCCCAGCACACGCTGCAGGTGAACCTGAAGGACGCCGGCGAAGGTGAGCGCAAAGGTCATGACCGACATGGCGGTGCACATGATCCAGAAGCTGGCCATGGAGAGCCACTGGTTGAACGGCGCGCGACCGCGGATTTCCGGCACGGCATAGGCCATCATCGCCAGGTTCAGCATCACATAGGCGCCGAAGAAGGCGAGGTGACCATGGGCAGCCGTCACCTGCGTGCCATGGGTGTAGTAGTTCACCGAGGACAGCGTGTGCAGGAACCCCCAGACGCCCGCGCCGAAGAAGGCCATGACCGAGCAGCCAAGCGACCAGAGCAGAGCGGCGCGGTTCGGATGCTTGCGTCCCGCCTTCCATGTCATAGAGAAGGTGAAGATGACCATGGTGAAGAAGGGGGCGACTTCAAGCGTCGAAAACAGCGAGCCGATCCACTGCCAGTATCCCGGAGCGCCGATCCAGTAGAGGTGATGGCCGGTGCCGAGAATGCCGGAGAATAGGGCAAGGCCAACGATGACATAGAGCCATTTTTCCACGACTTCGCGGTCGATGCCGTTCAGCTTGATCATCAGAAAGGCGAGGACCGAAGCCATGATGAGTTCCCACACGCCTTCCACCCACAGATGGACGACCCACCACCAGTACATCTTGTCGAGTGCCAGATTGGCGGGATTGTAGAAGGCAAACAGGAAGAAGATCGCCACGCCCCAAAGCCCGAAGATCAGGATATTGGTCACGACCGTCTTGCGGCCCTTCAGCACGGTCATGGTGACGTTGTAGAGGAACATCAGCGCGACGATGACAATGCCGACCTTGATCGGGAAGGGCTGTTCGAGGAACTCGCGCCCCTCATGAATGCGGAACATATAGCCGACCACGGCAATGGCCGCTGCCACGAGGAAGATCCAGAACTGGGCAATTGCCAGCTTTGGGCTGTGCAGTTCGTTTTCCGTTTCTTCCGGCAGCAGGTAATAGGTGGACCCCATGAAGCCGATCAGCAGCCACACAATCAGCGCATTGGTATGGATCATGCGCACGAGATTGAAGGGCAGCAGTTCCGACAGTGTGTTGGGCAGAACATAGATGGTGCCGGCAACAAGGCCGAAGACCACCTGGGCGATGAACAGGCCAAGCGCGCCGTAGAAATACAGCATCGCGACCTTCTGGGTTTTGTACTTCATGTGAAATCTCCTTCAGGTCAGGCGCGGATCAACCCGCCTCGTTCGGCGGCCACTTCTGGGTCTTGATCTTGCTGGTCCATTCGAGGAAATCGGCGAGGTCGTTCACCTCGTCGTCGCTCAGATGGAACTGCGGCATCTGGCGGCGGCCTTCGATTCCTGACGGCTGGGCAGCCATCCACGCGCGCAGCGTTTCGCGCGCCGAATCCGGGTCCTTGTCGCCGCCCCAACGCGTCCAGACATTGCCGAGTTCCGGCGCGAAATAGGCGCCTTCCCCAAGCAGCGTGTGGCAGTTGATGCAGGAATTCTTTTCCCACAGGTGCTTGCCGCGAATGACGCTCGCGGTCAGCTTCGTCTCGTCGGTCGATGTGGTGCGCACATAGTAATGGCTGTGCGCCGTCAGCCCGACGAATATCGCAAAGAAGAAGATGGAGCCGCCGTAAAAGACGTTACGCGCTCCGGTCTTGGTAAGGCGCTCTGCCATCCCGTGTTCCTTTCGCTCGGCCTTGACCCTTTGAGGTCCCCCGGCCTTCCGTTTGCCCGCCCATGTGACGTGGCGGGATGGTCTCCTTTTAAGGAGAGCGAAAAACTCTTCTTTGCGTTTCTGCAAACAAGGTGGCAGTTCGCTTAGCCCGCCAACCAGAAACGAAGGAAAGCGAGTAGCGCCAGCGCCGCGCACCAGGCCAGACAGGCTGTTGCCATACCGCTTTGCCGGTTTCGCATGGCCATGAAGTCGAGAAGTATGAGCCGGGCCTTGGCAACAGCGAGAAGAAGAACGGCACCGATGACCAGCCCGTTGCGCCCACCCAGTGCGGCAAGTCCCGCACCCAGAATGGCCATCAGCACGAGCAGAAGGACGCTGCGGGTGAGGGAGGCTGTCATGGGCATCACACCAGATAGACGATGGGAAACATGACGATCCAGATGAGATCGACAGCGTGCCAGAGCGTGGTGATCAGATGCACATTCTCGCGGGTCGGGCGGATGGCGACGAGAAGGAGCACGAATGCGCCGAAAAGAACGTGGAGCAGGTGAAAGCCAGTGGTGATAAAATAGAGATCGAAAACGGAAGCCACCGCCTCGTTTCCGGCGTGGCCTATTTCGCCCGCATATTCGAACAGTTTTACCCCGACAAAAGCAAAGCCTCCCAGCGCCGCCAGAATGAGAGGCTTTCGGGCTCTGTCAGGCGCTTGTGCCGCGTGGGCCGCCTGCCAGCCGGAGGTCAGCAGAATGACCGTATTGAACGCCGCAAGGCCGGGGCTGAGCGCCGCCCGCGCCGTGGCGAAGGCCTCATGCTCCATCACCGAACGCAGCATGAAGGCGATGAGCAGCGCGCCGAACGCCGCCAGTTCGCTCCAAACCAGTATCCAGAGCAAGAGATCACCATCCTGCCCGTCAATGTCGCTTTCGGTTTCCATGGCCCGGCAATAGCGCGGACAAATGCTGCGTTCTTTGCGCGCCCGCAAAGAACAGATGAGGCAAGTGGGGCAGAAGAAAGGTCTGTTGAAAGGAACGTTCCATGAGCGACGCACAGGCCGGACTTCTGGTTGCCACACCCATCATCATCGGCTTTTCGCTGGTTTTGCACCGCATGGGCGTTCTGCAACGCGGCGGGACGATTTCCGCCGTTTTTGCCTCGGTGGCCATCGCCGCCGTGCTGTTCCTGAACCAGTAGGGGAGGCGTTCATGGCCGATCTCGATGCGCTTCATCTCAAGGGTTTGACGGCAAACCGCGAGGTTCTACTGGCGCTGTGCCTGCGTCTCGAAGAAGTTGCCGATGTCTTGTCCTCACCCACGGTTGGGGAGGGGGATTTCGCGCAGATGGCCCTTGATCTCAAGCCGCATCTTGAGAAAACCCAGTCGCTTGAGGAAAGCCTGCTGTTTCCGGAGTTCGACCGCCATGCCGGTTCGTGTTTCGGCGCAATGCTGGTCGAGCAGCTGAAGGCCGAGCACCGCTATGATCGGCTGGCGGCCGAGGAGCTTTCGCAGACATTGCAGGCTCTGGCCGAGGGGCGCTCGCGGCTGGCGCTTGCCACTATCATGGCCATGATGCGCGGCTTTGCCGAAAACCTGCGCCGGCACGTCCATTCGGAGGATGTGCTGATTGAAACCCTGCTCGCCGCCCGCGCCGAAGGGCGTGAAATCTTTGCCTGAGGGCCGCGCCCGCGCAGCCCGCTTCGCATGTGATCCCGCCAAACATCCAAGAGTTTTCAAGCCATGACACCTTCCTGCACGCGCCTGTTTTCCGGCGGCTTTCGCCCGTTTTTCCTCTTCGGCTCGCTTCATGCGGCACTGATGATTGCACTGTGGGTTCCTTGGTTTCTCGGCGTCTTCGATCTGCCATCGGCGCTTGATCCGGTGGTCTGGCATCAGCATGAACTGCTGTTTGGCTATGTCCCGGCCATGGTTGCAGGCTTCCTCCTGACGGCGGTGCCGAACTG
The DNA here is from genome assembly GCA_020161665.1 of Pseudomonadota bacterium. GTDB lineage: Bacteria > Pseudomonadota > Alphaproteobacteria > Rhizobiales > Rhizobiaceae > Ectorhizobium. The sequence goes on from JAIUPA010000007.1 coordinate 16,164, forward strand.
GACAGGCAGGCCCGCGCTTTCGGGGTCACCGCTCGTGGCGCTCTTCGTGCTGTGGGTCGCCGGGCGGCTCGCCATAGCGCTTTCCGCGCAGATCGGCCTTGTTCCGGCAACCATCGTTACGCTGGCCTTCTTGCCGGTTCTTCTGGTTCTCACCGTTCGGGAACTGGCGGCGGCCAAAAACAAGCGCAACTACATGATTGCCGCCATTCTTTCGCTTCTCTTCATCGCCCAGCTTCTGTTCTTCTATGAGTTCGTTCAGCTGGGCCGCATCGAAATATCCGGCAGGCTGGCGATCACCATGATCCTCCTGCTGGTCGGCATCATCGGCGGGCGGATCATCCCGACCTTTACCGGAAACTGGCTGCGCCAGAACAATCCGGGCAGGGATGTGCCGTCCTTCGGGCGTTTCGACATCATTGCCATGCTGGTGTCACTGGTGGCTCTGATCCTCTGGATCCTCTCGGCACGTTTGAATGGGTTTTCCCGTTTTGCCGGGCTTTTTTGCCTTGTTGCCGGAGCTTTGCAATTAGCCCGTCAGCTGCGGTGGCAACCGTTGCGCACGGTGCGCGAACCGCTGGTGCTGATACTGCATGTTGCCTTCTTCTTCCTGCCGCTCGGCTTCGTGCTGACAGGGGTAGGGCGATTCTTGGACGATGCAGGACTGGCAACGGCAGGCCTTCATGCCTGGACTGCGGGTGCGATAGGTGCCACAACCCTCGCCGTGATGACGCGCGCCACGCGCGGCCACAGCGGCCAGCCGCTGCACGCGCCAGCCTCGACCGTCAGCCTCATTTACGTACCGATTGTGCTTGCCGCGCTGTCTCGCATCACCGCCGCTATTATGCCCGCTCAAGCGACGCTGCTCCTGTCGATTGCCGCCGCCGCATGGGTTCTCGCGTTCCTCGGCTTTGCCGTGTTTTATGCCCCGTTCATTCTCAGGAGGAGTTGAGATTGGATAGGGCAGCCTGATAGGCGTGCCAAGATGCGATTGTCAAAGCTGATTAGAGGCGCGTGTTCACCAGCCTGTTTGAGACGCGACACTGGCAATGAAGATCATCCCCCGGTCGGACCGGTTGGGCCGGGTTGCAAGGGAGGAGCGGGGGGCGAGTGAGGGTCGCCAACAGGCTTTAGCCTACTCAGTCGGAAAACGGCGTTGCCGAAATATGATCAGGGGCTCGACGACGGGGAAGTCAACCCCTTAACGTAGGGTAGTCCCAAGATCCCGTCAGACAGCTACGAGCCTCTTTCACAAGGTCAATGTAGTTTGCCTTAAAGGGAGCTACTAATTGCTTCTCAAGATCCGCAAGCAGTCCGTGCAGCACAGCGCATTCAGCGGTGCTTTCGAAACATGTCGGTTCCGGCGTAGGAGCACTGTGCTCTTCGCACCAACGGGATAGAAGCGCATAAAGGACTAGGGCTTCGTCGGGAGAGAGGTGGATTTCCGCACTATCAAGAGGGTTTTTCTGTTCGTTTTTCATGATCCGAAACTGGCACGCGCCGCCAACGTCTGCAATGGGCCGAAAAGTCGTCTTCTTGATAGCGGTCATTCTGTGGCCTCCATGCGCTCCAACGTTTTTTTCATTAATGCCAAACTCTCGCATTACTAAATAGGCCTGACAGAAGACCGCACTCGATCACATCCAATGGCTCAGAAACTTCTTGTATTACGAGCGGCAACCACAGAAGCCCTGTGAGTTCATGCTGAAGCGCGACTTGCGGGCAATGCGAAGCTATCCGGTATGCCTCAGCTGTGCGAGCAGCTTCTTGCGGAAGACTTCTGCCGGTGTCCTGTATCCCAGGCATTTACGCGGCGTCTCATTGAGCTGATTGCAGATCGCGACAAGATCCGTGTCGCTTACGGATAATGGATCGACCTCTCTCGAAAGCCATTTTCGCGCTCGCCTGTTGGTGTTCTCGACCGTGCCTTTCTGCCAAGGCGATTGGGGGTCGCAGAACCATGTCTGCGTGCCAATGCTAGCTTGCAGATAAGGCCAGTCTGTAAACTCCGTGCCACGGTCGAATGTGATCGAGCGGCGGGCGAGGTGGGGCAGCGCCTGGAGCGCTTGCACAAGACCGTCCATAACTGGCCGAGATTGTCGATCATTGTTGCGCAGGAATATCGCGAACCGGCTGACCCGTTCGACAAGCGAGGTCACATTGGCTTTCCCGAACTTCTTCCGGAACTGGATCAGGTCGCATTCCCAGTGACCAAACTGCTGGCGATCAGCAACGACATCCGGGCGGCGCAGGATGTTCAGTTCAGGGCTAAACCTCTGACCGTGCTTGCGTCTTGCATGTCGTGGGCGTCGGCGAACGCGATGCTCCGGCAGGTGACGCCAAAGCTTGATTGCGTGTCCGTCGGCCGAATAGGCGAACTTGTAGATCGTTTCGTGACTGACCGAGATCGGGTGCCGTTCCAGACGCATCCGGCCAGCGATCTGCTGCGGCGACCAACCGTGTTTGATCCGGTCGATAACAGACTGCCTGACATTTGAGAAGCGCACCAACTTCCGGAGCTTGGCGCGTCGTTCGCAAGCCATGTCATGGGCCGTCACGCAATAGTAGCCACTGAGATCAGGTACGACCTTGTCTACGAACATGTTGCGCTTGATCTCTCGAAAGATCGTTGAGCGATGTCGGCCAAGCTTCTCGGCGATCACTTCGACACTTAGGCCAGCTGTTCTCCAGCGAGCAATCTTGCGACGCTCATCGAGGTCAATGTGGGAGTAGGTGAGTTCCATTGCAGTCTCCTAGCGAGTGACAACCCATTGGTATCATTCGCAAGTCGCACTTCATCCTTGAACCCACCCCTGCTATAAGATTAGATATCATAAGATATGTTATGGAACTTATGCTTTTCCCTGGTTCTACACCTGCTCCGCTCTCACTTTAACCTGACCGAAAGGAAAACCCAGTGACCGACACTATCTCACCAAGTGCCGCCGCCCGTACGAAAGCCGGTCGTCAGAAAGCCGCCGAGTGGCTCAAATATCTCAAATGGAAAGAACTCAAAGTCGAAGACCTCAGACCATAGCCGGGAGGCTGCACACTAGCCGCATTTCTGGATGGTATCATCATTTGATACGTTACCGTTGACTTCCTAACGTATCTCTCTATGATACTAGTATCAGGGGCCGCAAATGATCCGTTCGTACAAAGACAAGCTCACTATTGCCGTCGCGAACGGATCGGTAAGAAAAGGCTTTCCGGCCGATCTGGTTAGACGTGCCCAGCAGATGTTGACCGTTCTCGATTCCGCAACCAGCGTGGAGGATTTGCGATCCCCGCCTGGCAACCGGCTTGAAAAGTTGTCGGGAGATAGACAGGGACAATATTCGATCCGCATCAGCCAGCAATGGCGCATTTGTTTCGTCTGGACCGAGGTCGGGCCGGAAGGCGTCGAGATCACTGACTACCATTGAAAGCCACGGAGGGCGAAACATGATGGACAACCAGCTTCCCCCGGTCCATCCGGGCGAAATCCTGCGGGAACTCTATATGGAGCCGCTGGAACTTACGTCATACATGCTGGCGAAGCGGCTGAACGTTCCGCGCACGCGCATTGAACGGATTGCCGCCGAAAAGACCGGCATCACTCCGGACACAGCCTTGCGGCTGGCGAAATTCTTCGTAACCTCGCCGCAATATTGGCTGAACCTGCAGAATGCCTTCGACCTTAAGACCGCACAGGCGGAATTGAAGGTGGAAATCGACAAGATAGAAGCGATGCCGGCGGCCTGACGAGCCGCCATTTTCTAGCATCATGCTCATCAATAAAGGTTACTTATTAAGGGCTTGTCGTAAAGTCCGGTAAGAGCCGCAGTTTGCCCTGAAGGCAGCGCGCTTCACGCTTTGTTAACCCTTTGAAGTCCGAAGAGGCGCGCGAGCAGATCGTTCGGATCGTTGACGGTCCATACACCTGAATAGCCAAAGTCTTTACGCAGTAAGAGCATCGCTTCGGAACCGCCGATTGATCTGCGTGCCGTATTGAATGAATGGTTGGAAGCCGCCGACAGTTCGATTGTCTGAGCTATAGAAAGCCTGCCTGTAGCTCATCATGGCGACGGTTAGGTTTCAGAAAGCCCAACTCTCAGCGCCTTTGCGCCAGCGCCGCACCGGCCAGAATGAACACGACGCCCAGTGCACTGGCCCAGAGAACGGGCTTGTGCCCGGTTATCAGGTCGAGGACGATGCCAAAGACAAGTTGACCGCCGGTGACGAGAAGCGCCGTGTTCGTCGCGCCAATCCTGACAATCAACCAGCTTCCCGATGCCACGAAGATGACGCCGAGTGTGCCGCCGAGATAGGCCCAGAGCGGCGCATGGCTTGCCCCTTCGCTAAACAGGCCGCCGATGATGAGGCCGACGAGGCTCAAGGTCGCGAGCCCGACGATATGGTTCCAGAAGGAGGCAATCAGCGGCGACGTCGAAAGGCTGAGCCTGCCATTGATCTGGCGGCTGAGCGAAATGAGAAGGCCCGCGCCAAAGGCGGCCAGAACACCGTAGATCATGGCGCACCCCGCCCGAAGAGAATGATGAGCGCACTGCCCGCTGCAATCAGGGCCACGGAGCCGAAGTCATTGAGCGTCAGGCGGCGTTTGGAAAGGCCGAGAAGCCCGAACATATCAGCCACCAGACTGAAGGCCACCTGCCCGGCCAGACCCAGCGCCAGCGTGCCGGAAAGCGCCACCGGCGAATTGACCGATTCCGACGTGAGGATCACCGTCAGCGCGCCGGAAACCCCACCGAGATAAGCCCAGAGCGGCGCGCGCGTCTTCTTCTCTTGGCTCTGCCCTGCCCGCTTGCCGCGCGATAGAAGCGCGAGAATGGCGAGGAAGACGAGGGCTGCCACCGTTCCCGTTGCGTGGGCCGTCCAGGAGGCGAAAAGCGGGCCGCCGTGAAAGCCGAGCGTGCCGTTGAAATGCGCCATCAGTGTCAACAAGCCACCGGAGGCAAAGGCAAGGGCAAGATGGAGCGGATTGGAACGCCGGGGCGTTTCCTCGGGCGCGGGCATTGACATGGCAGGTCCGGCGGGAATCAGGTTTCTGGTAGGATCGACCCTGCCACATCGCGGCCGCGCGGCATAGGCTCACCGGGCTTGCTTCAGGGGTGGCAATGCCGCTAGTCTTTTGTCAAACGAGGATGAAATGATGACGTCTATGATTGAGCGCGCAGAATTGTTTGGCCAGATGGATGATGGCGATCCGGTTTACCGGGTCACGATCACCAGTGGCGGTCTGACGCTTGGCGTCATCACCTATGGCGCGGTGATTCAGGATCTGCGTCTGGAAGGCTATGCACCCTCGCTGGTGCTGGGCTTTGATAACTTCCCGGATTATCGCCAGCATTCGCGCCATTTCGGAGCCTCGCCGGGCCGCGTTGCCAACCGCATCGGCGGCGGGCGCTTCACAATCGATGGCAAGGACTACCAGCTCGAATGCAATGAGGGCGGCGTCACCCATCTGCATGGCGGCTCAAAGGGGTTCGGCAAGCGCAACTGGCGGCTGGTTGCCGTTGAAGAGGACAGCGTAACGCTGGCGATCCGCAGTGAGGACGGCCATGCGGGCTATCCCGGCAATTGCGATGTGATGGTGACCTATGCCCTGCCCGGCAACGGTGTGCTTTCGGTTATCTATCGCGCCGTGACGGACCAGCCCACACCCGCCAACATCTGCCAGCACAGCTATTTCACGCTGGATGAAAAGCCGGATGTGCTGGAAACACGCATTGCCATTGCCGCTGATCATTTTCTGCCGGTGGACGAGAAAACCGTGCCGACGGGTGAGGTCAAAAGCGTGGCGGGCAGCGTGTTCGACCTGCGCGCGGAAACGGCGATCGGCCACCACATCAGCCCGGATTTTGCGGGCTACGACCACAATCTTTGCCTGTCGCCCGAGCGGGTGGAAAAGCGCCTTGTGGCGCGGGCGACAAGCCCGCATTCCGGCGTGACGATGGAGGTCGCCACCACGGAACCGGGCGTGCAGTTCTACACCGCGCACAAGCTTTCCGTTCCGGTTCCGGGCCATGACGGGCGTCATTATGGGCCGTTTGCCGGGTTCTGCCTTGAAACGCAGATTTGGCCGGATGCCATCAACAAGGCGAATTTCCCGCACGCCGTTCTTCGTCCCGGCGAGGAACTGGTTCAGGAAACCGATTATATTTTCCGGAAAGACTAGGCCGTAAAGCGCTTAAGCCGGGTCGACGCTGCGCGGCTTGCCATCGGCCCCCAGCGCCACCATCACGAAGGTGGCCTCGGTCACCATTTCACGGGTGTGGTCGAAATGGCGGCGCGCCCAGGCCTCGACCCTCAGCGTAATCGAGGTACGGCCCACCTTTTCGATGGCCGTGTAGACGCACAGCGTGTCGCCAATCTTCACCGGCTTCAGAAACACGATCTCGTGCACGGCAACGGTCGCGGTGCGGCCCTTGGCGCGTTCATCGGCGCGAACGGCCGCGGCAAGGTCCATCTGCGACATGACCCAGCCGCCGAAAATATCGCCGGACGGATTGGCATCGGCCGGCATGGCCAGCGTGCGCAAGGTCAGTTCCATTCCGGGGGGCGTGTTGGATTCAGACATGGCATACCTTTGACATTTCGGCGGGATCACTGTCCTTCCTGCCACAGTGGGCGGGCGTCGACAACTGTGCAGGGTGCATGGCAGACCCGCGTCGAAACACCCTGTCAATACGGAAAAGCCAGTAGCGACAAAACGTCCGGACCTTTATGAGGGAAGGATGAAGAACAAGGCGCACGGCTATATTTTCACGCTTCTGGCGGTCACGGTGTTTGCCGTGCAGGATGGCCTGTCGAAGCATCTCGGCACGCTCTATCCGCCGATTTTCGTCGCCATGATGCGCTATTGGGCGTTCGCGGTGTTTGTGCTGCTGCTGGCTGCGCGCTCCGGCGGCATCCGCCATGCAGCAACCACCAAGCGCCCGCTTCTGCAGATTTTCCGTGGTGTTCTTCTCGTTGCGCAGATTGTGGTGATGATCCATGCCTTCGCCCATGCGGGCATGGCCATGTCGCAATCCATCCTGCAGGGCACACCGCTCATCGTCACATTGCTGTCCGTGCCGCTGCTTGGTGAGAAAGTCGGCTGGCGACGTCTGACGGCGGTCGTCATCGGCCTTTTCGGCGTGCTGCTCATCATCAATCCGGTCAGCGCCCATTTCGATACGACGCTTCTGGTGCCGGTTCTCGGAGCCTTCATGTTCGCGCTTTATGGCATTGCCACGCGCGCCGTGGGTCGGGTGGACCGCTCCATGACCAGCTTCTTTTATACGGGCATTGCCGGTGCCGTTGCGTCAACGCTGGTTGGCCCCTTCTACTGGACATGGCTTGCGCCGATGGACTGGCTTTTGATGGCCGCATTGTGCATCAGCGGCATGACCAGCCATTATTTCCTGATCCGCGCCTACGACATTCTCGAGGCGAGCGAAGTGCAGCCGCTCACCTATTTCCAGCTCGTCATCGGCTCCTTCATTGCCGTCACCGTGTTCAATGAGACGCTGACCTGGAACATGGTGGTGGGTGCGATAATTGTCGTGGGGGCCGGTCTCTTCACCGTCTGGCGCGAGCATCATCTGGCAAAACAGCGCAAGCTGGTGTCCGGGGACTGACCCTCTCCGCCCCCGCTACCCTTGAACCGGGGGGTGAAATCTCTTTTCCTTGCAGGCAAATTCACCCCCGGTTGCGGTGCTCATCTGGCACGCGCAATCGCGTCAAAATGAGTTTGAGCGCGCAAGGAGCCGGGGACATGATCCGCTCACGTGCGTTTGCCGTGCGGGGTCTGCCGAATGCGAATGCACTACCTGTCTTCCTCCTGTCTGGCTCTGGTGCTGGCCCTTCCCGGCATGGCGCGCGCTGACGGCTCCATCACCGGCCACACATCGTTTACGGGCACGGTCCAGAGCAATATCGGGCGTTCACTGACGGCTCTTTCCGATGATGGTTCTGTGATTTCGGCCATCGTGCGCACCAGCGCCTATGATTACTGGCCCTATGCGGTGGTCAACGGCGCGTGGGTTCAGCTTGCCGTTCCCGCCGATAGCAACAACGTGACGCCCATGGGCATTTCCGGTGATGGCACGACGATTGTCGGCTATGGCAAGCCCTATGCCGCAGCGGGCAATACGCTGAAGGCCTATTACTGGCGCAACGGTACCGTGACGGAACTGCCGGACCTTGATCTTTCCAATTATGCGCAGAACTACAGCCTTGCCTATGCGGCCAATAGCGACGGCTCCATCATCGCCGGTCACAGCTATGCAGGCGGCTATCATGCGGTGCGCTGGGTGAATGGCGCGGCTCCGGAAGATATTCACGGAGGTCCGTTTGTTTCGTCGTTCTCGACAGCCATCTCGTCCGATGGCAATTCCATCGTCGGGTATGGTGGGTCAACGGCCTACGATTCCAATTTCAACCGCGTCAGTGGCTATGCGGAAGAGGCGTTTCGCTGGACATCGGCAGGCGGCATGCAGGGTCTTGGTGTGCTGGCCGCCCATGATGCGGCGGGTGCGCGCAGCCGCGCCACTGGCATTTCCGGGGATGGCAGCACGACGGTCGGCTTTTCGCTCTCATCGTCCGATCAATCCGTGGCCTTCCGCTGGACGACCTCGGGCGGCATGGAAAGTCTGGGCTTCCTGTCCGGCGGTGATCAAAGCCGGGCCTATGCCGTCAACAATGATGGCACGGTGATTGTCGGGACGGCCAACCGTCCGAGCGCCTACATTCCCAATTTCAAGGAATCCACGGCCATGCGCTGGTCGTCCGCCAATGGCATGCAGACGATTGGCGAGTGGCTGACGGCGGCCGGCGTGAACGTTGGCAGTGATACGTTTACCGATACCGCGGATGTGAGCGCCGACGGCAACATCGTCATCGGCACGGGCCAGATCAACGGCTCGACGCAGGAATATGTCGCGCGCGTCACTACATCCTCTTCGGGTGGCTCCTCCGGAGGTTCGAGCGGTGGTTCGTCTGGGGGGAGTTCTGGCGGCTCATCCGGCGGTTCGTCCGGCAGTAGCTCCGGTGGTTCTTCGGGTGGCGGCACCGGCGTCATCGGCATGGCGGATTATAACCACAGTGTCGCCTCGCTGGGGCAGACCTTCTTCACCGGGGCAAGCCTTGCGGGTGTGGGCCTCTGGGGTGCGCATCACCGCATTCTGACCGACTATGAAACCAAGGGCGCGCGCTGTGCTTGGGTGACGGGCGACTATGCCACGAAGAATGCTGTCGGGCGTGATCAGGGGCTGGGCGAAGCCGGTGTCTGCACCGATGCCGGACCGTTCCGCCTTGGTATTGGTGTCGGCGCGGATGCCATCAGCGAAGACATGGCCTTTGGTGGTAACAGCCGCTACACCGGCCAGCACTTTGTCGGCGAAGTGGATTTCAAGGTTCCCGACAGCAAGTTTGTCGCCAGCGTCACCGGCTATTACGGCAGCTGGAACGCCGACATCAAACGCAACTACCTGAACGGCGTGGCGATTGACACCTCACGCGGCGAAACCGATGCCCGCAGTTGGGCGGTGCGCAGCCGTGTGGACTGGGTGGAGGGCTTCAAGCTGGCCGGTCTGAGCTTCTCGCCCTACGCCGCCTATACCTATGGCGGCAGCACGGTGGATGCCTATACCGAAACCGGCGGCGGCTTCCCGGCGGCCATCGACAAATATTCCGATACGAGCAGCGAAGTGCGCATTGGCACGACGGCGGCCAAGGCGATGACGACCTCCACCACGGTGCGCGTCGGCGGCGAATGGGTGCACCGCTTCGATAGCCGCCGCAGCGCGGTCACGGGCCAGATCATCGGCGTTGGCGCGCTCAATGTGGCGGGTCATGAAGTGGCGCAGGATTGGGGGCGCGTCAGCCTTGATGTCGACCAGAAGCTGACGGAATCGGCGCTGGTTTCACTCTCCGTCAGCCACACGGTCGGCCGGGCCGAGGATGCAAGCCTCACCACCAGCCTGAGCCTGCGCATGGGCTTTTGAGAGGCAAAGCTTGACTTTAGGCAAGGCCGCGACCTATCAAGTGCTGCCGAAAAATTTCAGGCTGGTCCGGTTATTCCAGTCCTTGCATCACGCAAGATCTAGTCGCTTGTCGCGAACCCACGGCGTCACCGTTTGAACCAACACAACGGATGGCGCTGTCGCAGCGAATGCGTTTTGCCCAGCGTCATCCCACTATGGGATCGTTCCAAAATGACCGAAAAACGCACTCTTTTTGTCGCGCAGGTGCTGATCACCTGCATGATGGCTTTTTTGATGTCCGGCATCATGAGCCTGATTGCACTGGGGCCGAGTGAACTTTGGCTGAAAAGCTGGCCGAAGCAGTTTATCACCGCCTGGCCTATTGCTTTCGTGCTGACGATGTTTGTCAGCCGGTTTGCCTTTTACCTTGCCAGCCGGTTGACCGGCGGGTTTCGCCGCTAACGTTTATGAGAAAAGGCCAGCCGCATCACGGCTGGCCTTTGTGCTTTCACAGAGCTTTCTGCAATTCGGGCAGGGCTTCGAAGATGTCGGCGACGAGGCCGAAGTCGGCGACCTGGAAGATCGGGGCTTCCTCGTCCTTGTTGATGGCGACGATGACCTTACTGTCCTTCATGCCCGCCAGATGCTGGATCGCA
>JAIUPA010000008.1 GCA_020161665.1 Pseudomonadota bacterium
AGCGGGCGGCGTCAGACTTCTGACAAAGGTCGAAAACCTTTCTTTTCGTCATGGTCGGGCTTGACCCGACCATCCATAACCCATTGAAATCATGGATCCTCGGGTCAGGCCCGAGGATGACGGCAGTGGGGAGGCAAGGTTTGTCATCAACCTCACGCCGCCCATGGGGCGGCGTTTTGGATTCCGGTGATCCGCGTCGATCAGGTGTTGAAGCGGAAGTGGATCACGTCGCCATCATGGACGACATATTCCTTGCCTTCGTCACGCGCCTTGCCTGCTTCCTTGGCTCCAACTTCGCCGCCATGGGCGATGAAGTCCTCATAGGCGATGGTGTTGGCGCGGATGAAGCCGCGTTCGAAATCCGTGTGGATGACGCCAGCGGCCTGCGGGGCCTTCGTGCCGCGCACGATGGTCCAGGCGCGGCATTCCTTCGGGCCGACCGTGAAGTAGGTGATGAGGTCGAGCAGGTGGTAACCGGCGCGGATGAGGCGGTCGAGACCGGCTTCGGACAGGCCGAGGGCTTCGAGGAAGTCCTTGGCTTCGTCATCGGGAAGCTGGGCCACTTCCGATTCGATGGCGGCGGAGATGATCACGCATTCGGCGTGCTGTTCATCGGCCATCTTCTGGACGGCTTCGGTGTACTTGTTGCCGGTCGCCGCATCGGCCTCGGCCACGTTGCACACGTAAAGCACCGGGTGCGAGGTCAGGAGGTTGAGGCTGTGCAGGGTCGGAATGTCTTCCGGGGCCAGCGACTTCACCAGAACGCGGGCAGGCTTGCCGTCGTGCAGAAGCTTGATCACGGCTTCCATGACCGGAAGCTGGGTGAGGGCTTCCTTGTCCTTGCCGGTGGCGCGCTTGCGGGTCTGTTCGACGCGGCGCTCCAGGCTTTCGAGGTCGGCCAGCATCAGCTCCGTTTCGATGGTTTCAGCATCGCCCACCGGGTCGATACGGCCTTCGACATGGGTGATGTCGGTATCTTCAAAGCAACGCAGAACGTGAACGATGGCGTCCACTTCGCGGATATTGGCGAGGAACTTGTTGCCCAGACCTTCGCCCTTGGAAGCGCCGCGCACCAGACCGGCAATGTCCACGAAGGAGATGCGAGTCGGGATGAGTTCCTTCGAACCGGCGATGTCTGCCAGCTTCTTCATGCGCGGATCGGGAACAGCCACTTCACCTGTGTTCGGCTCGATGGTGCAGAACGGATAGTTGGCGGCCTGAGCCGCCGCCGTCTTGGTCAGCGCGTTGAAAAGGGTGGACTTGCCGACATTCGGCAGGCCGACGATACCGCATTTGAAGCCCATGTCCGGGTTCCTCAATTTCCTGAAATAATCTTGCTGTGGCTATGGCCGAAAGCGCCCGCAGGGTCAAGACATCCGGCCATTTCGCCGGACATGTTGGATTGCAAGGTTGGATGATTTCTGGATGGTCGGGTCAGGCCCGACCATGACGAAAGAGGGGTTTGCGGCCTTTGTCCGCACTCTGTCATCTCACCGCATTTCCGGGCGCAAAACCGCAGAACACTTTTGCTGGAAATGGGTTGTTTGTTCGCGCATTTCCGGACGCAAAACCGTAAAACACTTTTGCTGGAAATGCTTATTTCTTATCGCCGAACATCTTCTTCAGCATATCGGCCATCGGGCCGGTTTCCGGCAGCTTCACGGTTGCGCCGCCGCGGGCCTGATGGATGTGGGATTTTTCCGTCTTCTTCTTCTCGGCCTTCGGCTTGTCCTCTTCGGCAGAGCCGCCCAAGGCCAAAGCGATCTTGTTCTGGAACTGCGAATCCTCGCCCTTCACCAGCATATCGGCGTTGCGACCGATTTCATCGAGCAGGGTATCGAGCCACTGGCCATCGACCTTGGCGAAATTGCCGAGCACATGGCCATGCACCGCTTCCTTGCTGCCCGGATGGCCGATGCCGAGGCGCAGGCGGCGATAGTCGCGCCCGCAATGGGCGTCCATGGACTTCAGGCCATTATGGCCGCCATGGCCGCCGCCCACCTTGAGACGGGCCTTGCCGGGCGGCAGGTCGAGTTCATCGTGGATGACAAGAATGTCCTTCGGTTCCAGCTTGTAGAAGCGCATGGCTTCGCCCACGGCCTCGCCGGACAGGTTCATGAAGGTCTGCGGCTTGATTAGCAGCACTTTTTCAAAGGCGATCGTGCCTTCGGAGATTTCCGAGCGGAACTTCTTTGTCCATGGGCCAAAACTGCCGGCGCGATGAATGGCGTCGACCGCCATGAAGCCGATATTATGGCGGTTTCCGGCATATTGGCCGCCGGGGTTTCCAAGACCTGCAATGATCAGCATGTGCCTATCCGTTCGGGCATTTTGACTGTGAAGAAGCTAATGCTTCGCAACAGGCACGAATGCAACCCGTCTTTGACGGATCGCGGCGCGTTTCAGGGGCGGATGTCGTGCATTTCCCACGCCCGGAAGATGGTGTCCTTCTCGCCGCTGGCCGTCAGTTCGGCCAGACTGTTGCTCATGCGCGTAACGATGTCGTCGGGCATGGCCTTGTTGCAGGCGTAGGACAGGCGGCTTTCCGAAAACAGGACCACGCTTTCAATGGGGCTGCCTTCCTTTTCCAGATTGCGCAGCGCTTCCTCCGACATGGGCATCAGGTCAATGCGACCCATCAGCAGCTTGTTGACGGAGGCCGTGAAATCCGGAGCCAGATCCACCTGCTTGAAACCCTTCTGCTTCAAAAGGGTTTCGGTGAAATCGCCTCGATGGGTGCCGACCGTAAATCGCTTGGCATCGTCCAGCGTGGTGGCGCGGATGTTGTTTCCCTTCAGCCGCACAAGATAGTTGCGCATGGTGCGAATGGGCTCTTCCACCCATTTGAACTGCTTTTCACGTTCCGGCGTGCGGGCTGCGGCAAAGACGCAGGTCATGTCCGTTGCGCCCGCCAGGGCGATGGCGCGCGCCCATGGCATGACCTCGAGGCGGTATTCAAGGCCCGCCTTTTCCATCATGCGGGCGGTGATTTCCGGGCCAGAGCCGGTGGGCTTGCCTTTTTCGAGCATCACAAAGGGCGGGTAATTCTCGGTGGTAAATGTCACCGGCTGGGCCAAGGCCGGTGATGCCAGCATTAATGCCGTCAAGAATGACAACAGCTTCATGCCTTGAGCCTCCAGTCATCGAGGATCATGCCAGCCCCTTCATGGGAGCGGTATTCCTGCAGCAAATCGGCGACCGCAGCGGGCTTGCGGAAGAAGTATCCCTGACCGGCTTCGATGCCCGTTTCCACCATGAACTGCCGCTGCCCCGCCGTTTCGATGCCTTCGGCAATGACCTTGCAGTTCATCTTGTCGGAAATGGCGGCGATCCCTTCGATCAGGGCGCGGCTCTTGGAGGCGACTTCGGGGGAGGCGTCTTCCATGGCGCGCACGAAAGACTGGTCCACCTTGACGATGTTGACCGGGAAGCGGTTCAGATAATTGAGCGACGAGAAGCCGGTGCCAAAATCATCCAGCGCGATGGCGCAGCCAAAGCCGGAAATTTCTTCCAGCGTTCCGCGCACGCGAGGATCGTCTTCCATGAGGAGGGCTTCGGTGATTTCGACCACCAGGCGGCGCGGCAGAATATCGAATTTGGCCAGTGCGGCGGCAATCCGGGCCGAAAGGCCGGTGTCGAACTGAAGAGCTGAAAAGTTGACCGCGACGTAGCTGTCTTCAAGGCCTGCCACCTGCGACAGGCTCGAAAGATGGGCGAGCGCCTTTTCCAGAACCAGATTGCCAATGCGGTGGATCGATCCGGTTTCCTCGGCCACGCGCACGATGTCGGCGGGCGAGAAGGTCTGGCGATCCGGCCGGATCAGGCGCAGCAGGGCTTCAAAGCCCAGAATCCGGTTTGTTTTCAGTTCGAGAATGGGCTGGAAGTGGACATCGAACCAGTCTTCCTTGAGCGCCTGCTCGATGTTGCTTTCAATCTCGGCCTTGAGGCGGGTATCGTCCAGCATGGCGGGGTCGAAAATGTCCGCGCCATTCTTGCCGGTGCGCTTGCGCGTATACATTGCCATATCGGCATTCTGCAGCAGTTCCGCCGCGCTTTTGGCATGGTGAGGATAAACGGCAAGGCCGACCGAGGCGCTGAGGCGAACATCCTGCCCGTCCACCAGGAAGGGGGTATCGAAGAGGTTCACGACGCGCGTGGCCAGTAGTTCGGCCCGTTCGCCCGCATCCGCGCTGCCAATCAGGATGGCGAATTCATCGCCGCCGAGACGGGCCGCGATGGCGCCACCACTCAACAGGCCATGAAGCCTGTCCACGAACTGGCACAGAACCGCATCACCGGCGGCATGGCCCAACGTGTCGTTGATGGTCTTGAAGCGGTCGAGGTCGATGAACAGGCAGGCGAGTTCGGCCTTTTCGCGGTCCGCGGACTGGATGGCGTCGGCCAGCGTGATTTCAAAGCCCTGACGGTTCAGGAGGCCCGTCAGGTGATCGGTGATGGCTTGCTGGCGATTGCGTTGCTCGGACTGGCGCAGTTCCGAAACGTCCATCATCACGTTCAGCGACGTGGCGGGGCGACGGCTGGTGGTGGGCAGAACGGTCCCGGCGATGAGCACATCCATGGTGCGCCCATCCGCGCAGACAAAGCGCGCGGTAATATCGCCCGGCTTTCCCGTGCGTTCTCCGCCAGCGTCGGCAAAACGGGCACGAAACAGGGCGCGGTCGGCTTCTTGCAGAAGGTCCGGGAACAGCTTGCCGATCACCTCTTCGCGGGCAAAGCCGGTGGCAATCAGCCAGTAATCGCTGACAGCGGTGATGCGCTCGCTGGCATCGGTGGAAAAGAGCATGGCCGGTGTGCGGTTATAAACCTCGGTGGTGGTCTCGTGCGCCGACTTCAGTTCCAGCTCCTCACGCTCCAACTGGTACTGCATTTCGTTGAAGCTGCGGGCAAGGCGACCGATTTCGTCACCGGAGACCCACGCGACGCGCTGGCGTGATCCCATCCGGCGGGTGGCATCAATGGCCTCGGAGAGTTTTGAGAGCGGTCGCGTAATCATCAGCCGGTTGGCGATCACCGCCGTTCCGCCGACGATGAGGATGGCGATGAGGAAAATCAGAGACAGCGCGATGCTGAAGGCATCGAAGGCGGAAAAGAGCCCAGCCGGTTCGAAATAGATGTCGATCCAACCGACGGTGCGCGGGCCGCTGACGCTCTTGTAGACGATCTCGCGGCGGGCGCTTTCAAACCCCTCCAGACGCTTGATCCCCGGTTTGCCATGGGTGATGTCGAGCAGGGACGAGGTGTCATGGATCTTGACGCTCATGATCAGCGGGTCGGACACCAAGGTGGCTGCAGCCTGCTCGATGGCTTCGGCATCGAAATCCCACAAGGGACGTGCCAGAGCCTGGCTGTTGGCATCAATCAGCACCTCAATGCGCTGGTCGCGGATCTTGGCATATTGTTCGGAAGAGAGAACGAGAAAAAGGGCAAACAGCGGTGCGACGACAACCAGCAGCGCGGTGCTGATGAGGATGAGAAACCGGCTTTCAACGGATTTCACCATGGTTTGTCTCGTCGTGCCTCTTACGTGTGTTTGTCCATATACGACATCGCCCTTGGATTGGGGTGAGCGCGCTCAGTGCAACATAACCGTTCGCGCAGAATCGAAACTCTTCTCATAAAATCCGAGTGCGGCACGAGCGTCAAACACAACCATTGTGCTAGGTTTGGATTAAGTGAGTATAAATTGTCTTTGATCAAAAAATAAAAAGACGCCCCGTCAAAAAGAGGGGCGTCCCTTAAAACACAAAGCGCGGACTGATTATTCAGCCGATGCTTCTTCGCTCATGCCGCCAGCCGGAGCAACGATCGTTGCGAGCGTGAAGTCGCGGTCGGAGATGACCGGCGAAGCATTCTTCGGCAGCTTGACATGCGAGATGTGGATGGAGTCGCCAACCTTGGCGCCCGACAGGTCAACCGTGATGAATTCCGGAATGTCGGTTGCCGGGACTTCGAGTTCGACTTCGTGACGAACGACGTTCAGAACGGCGCCGGTCTTGATGGCCGACTTCTCTTCATTGATGAAGTGAACCGGAACTTCAACGACGACGAGGCTGTCTGCGGAAACGCGCAGGAAGTCGACGTGCATGGTGAAGTCGCGAACCGGATCGAGCTGGTAGTCCTTCGGCAGAGCGCGGATCGTCTGACCGTCAACTTCGATTTCGGCAATCGTGGTCATGAAGCCGCCAGCGTGGATACGCTTGGTCACTTCATTGGTCGAAAGCGCGATGGCAATGGGGGCCTGCTTGTCGCCGTAGATTACAGCGGGAATCATGCCGTTGCGGCGGAGTTCACGGGCGGACCCCTTACCAACCCGTTCGCGCGCTTCGGCCTTGAGCTTGTAAGAAGAATGGCTCATGGCTTTTGTCCTTATCGTGTTATGGAGAGCCCAGCAGCCTCATTCACGGGCCATCTGGACCGAAGCGTTCAACACGCTCCATCCGCGTTGCCTCCAAGGGTGTCTGCGCGGACCGGGGCGCTATAGACCAATCATACCCGCATGGCAAGGAAAACCCCGGCATTTCCGGCGTTTTTCGCGAACCGCGCGTTCCAGCACGCGAACCGTGAAGTGCGGACAACCCGCTTATTCAATTTTTCGCATCCATAGGCAGAGGTGTCGCAGATGTGCTACACAACACAGGAGGTGAGACAAACCTCCCCACTTGTGTGGAGGACGAGCACTTGAAACATAAGGCAGCGCGATCCAGTTCATCGGATGCTTTGGGAGGAGCGGATGTTGAATGACACAGCCCATGCAGACCGGGTTTACGCTATAGCCCGGCAAAATTCAGCGGCGGCGAGTTCGCCGATTGCCGCTTCGTGGCGTCGTTGCATGACCCAGCACAATCTGGCTCCGGAACAGGAGCGGTCCCCCTTGCGCCTCACGGGCCACGAGTTTGCCGAAACGCGCGAGCGCAGTCTGGCGCTTGTCTCGGAAGCGCAGGACGAGCTTGACCGTCTGTTCCAGACCATCGGCAAGGCCGGATGTTGCATCGTTTTGTCGGATGCGACCGGCGTTGTTCTGGAAAAGCGCAGCACGGCGGGCGATGAGCGTGATTTTAACCGCCTCGGTCTCGGGCAGGGGGCGGTGTGGAGCGAAGCGAGCGTCGGGACCAATGGCATCGGCACGGCGCTGGCTGACGAGCGCAGCGTGCTTGTCTTCCGCGACCAGCATTTCCTGTCGTCCAATGCGCGGCTTTCCTGCGCCACCGCGCCGGTACGCGATCATCGTGGTCAGGTGGCCGCGGCCATCGATATCTCGACCTGCCGCGACGATGTGAACGAGATGACGCTCTCGATCCTCGGTCAGGCGGTGCGCGATTCGGCCGGACGCATTGAGACCAATCTTTTCCGCCGCGCCTTTGCCGGCAACCGTTTCGTTCTGGTGCCCAATGTCAGCGGCACGGCGGCGGCCATTCTGGCGGTGGATCGCGACGATCTCATTCTCGGCGCAACCCGAGCTGCCCGCGTCGCCTTGAAGATTGACGACGCACGCATTGCGCAGGGCATTCCCGCGTCGGATGTATTGCCGGAATTGCGCCGTCCAGTTTCGGGCGATGATCTCATGGATGCCGAACGGGCGGCGCTACGCCGCGTGCTTTCGCGCACCAATGGCAATGTCTCGCAGGCCGCCGTTCTTCTCGGTATCAGCCGTGCGACGCTGCACCGCAAGTTGAAAAAGCTGGACATGCACTGACGCAAAATTCAGTCGCGTGTTCGGTTTTTCTGAATAAAATTAAAATGATATCAAAGGCTTGATGAAGCGTTCCGGTTCATTTCGGAACGCTTTTTCTGTCTTTTGGCACCGCATTGCGGAATTTATTTAGCAAGTGCGCACAGTGTCGCAGATGTGAGACGGTTTGAACGTATCCGTGATGGCGGGCCACTTGTTTCCAGCGCGGAATGATACAAATTCATTCTCGGAGGAAGCATCGAGGCCTGAGGAGCGCTTCGATCAACCAGCCAAATTTTTGACTTCACCGGCATCCGAAACACCGCGGACTCCGAATGCGGACGGCTGCCCATTTCATCAGGGAGGATGAAATCATGTTGCATCAGAAAATCGTGGAATCGCCGTTCAAGCTCAAGTACGGCAACTTTATCGGTGGCGAATGGCGCGATCCGGTCAACGGTCGTTATTTCGAAAACACCACCCCGGTGACCGGCGGCGTGCTCTGCGAAGTCGCCCGTTCCGATGAAAAGGACATTGAGCTTGCACTGGATGCCGCCCACAAGGCCAAGGACGCCTGGGGCCGCACCTCGACCACCGAGCGCTCCAACATCCTGATGAAGGTCGCTCAGGTGATGGAAGACAATCTCGAGCTTCTGGCCCGCGCCGAAACTTGGGATAACGGCAAGCCGATCCGCGAAACGATGGCTGCCGACATTCCGCTCGCCATCGACCACTTCCGCTACTTCGCCTCGTGCATTCGTGCACAGGAAGGCTCCATCGGTGAAGTCGATCACGACACCGTGGCCTACCACTTCCATGAGCCGCTCGGCGTTGTCGGTCAGATCATTCCGTGGAACTTCCCGATCCTCATGGCTGCGTGGAAGGTGGCTCCGGCCCTTGCTGCCGGTAACTGCGTGGTGCTGAAGCCCGCTGAACAGACCCCGGCTTCGATCCTCGTTCTCATGGACCTCGTTGGCCACCTGCTGCCGGCGGGCGTTCTCAACGTCGTCAACGGTTTCGGCCTTGAAGCCGGCAAGCCGCTGGCCACGAGCCCGCGCATTGCCAAGATCGCGTTCACGGGTGAAACCTCCACCGGCCGCCTGATCATGCAGTATGCCAGCCAGAACCTCATTCCGGTGACGCTGGAACTGGGCGGCAAGTCGCCGAACATCTTCTTCGCCGACGTGATGGCGGAAGACGATGCCTTCCTCGATAAGGCGCTCGAAGGCTTTGCCATGTTCGCCCTCAACCAGGGTGAAGTCTGCACCTGCCCGAGCCGCGCTCTCGTTCAGGAATCGATCTACGATCGCTTCATGGAAAAGGCCGTTAAGCGCGTCGAAGCCATCAAGCAGGGCAACCCGCTCGATCCGTCGACCATGATCGGTGCCCAGGCTTCCAACGAGCAGCTTGAGAAGATCCTGGCCTATCTCGACATCGGTCGTCAGGAAGGCGCCAAGGTTCTGGCTGGTGGTTCGCGCAACGATCTGGGTGGCGATCTCGCCAACGGCTTCTACGTCAAGCCGACGATCTTTGCCGGTCACAACAAGATGCGTGTCTTCCAGGAAGAAATCTTCGGCCCGGTTGTGTCGGTCACGACCTTCAAGGACGAAAAGGAAGCGCTCGAAATCGCCAATGACACGCTTTACGGCCTCGGCGCCGGTGTGTGGACCCGCGATGGCAACCGCGCTTACCGCTTCGGCCGTGGCATTCAGGCCGGTCGCGTCTGGACCAACTGCTACCATGCCTACCCGGCGCATGCCGCGTTCGGTGGTTACAAGCAGTCCGGTATCGGCCGTGAAACGCACAAGATGATGCTCGATCACTACCAGCAGACCAAGAACATGCTGGTGAGCTACAGCCCGAACGCTCTCGGCTTCTTCTGATCGATGTGAAGCCGGTGAGGGACGGCTGCAAATCATAGATTTCTACGCTTCCGGTGCTCATGGACGTCAAGTCCACTCCGCTCCGGGTCTCGAAATCCAAGATTTTCGCCAATCCCTGACCGGCTTTCAGTCGACAATCGGCAGGCCGGTCGGTTTCGATCAAGCCTGTCGCGCATTCCCCTCGGGCGATTTCGTCCGGGGGGCTTTTTGCTTCGGGAGGATAAAATGGAAGAAACAGTCAATGGCGAGCCGCGTGTGACGGCAACCGAGGCGGCAGTGGCCTTCCTGCGGGAAATCCGCCGCGATCATCCAAATGTTCTGTTCCACCAGTCCGGCGGCTGCTGTGATGGCTCGTCACCCATGCTCTATCCGGCCAGCGAATACATGGTCGGAGACGGCGATGTTCGGCTGGGCGATGTCGATGGCGTGCCGGTCTATATCAGCCGCAGCCAGTTCGAGGCGTGGAAGCATACGCAACTCATTCTCGATGTGGTGCCGGGGCGTGGCGGCATGTTCTCTCTCGACAATGGCCGGGAGCGCCGCTTCCTGACCCGCTCGAAAATCTTCGGGGGCGGGGAGGTGGCCTGCGCCATTCCCGGTGTCTCCGCCTGACAAGTAAAAAGCCCGGAAAACCAAAAGGTTCTCCGGGCTTTTTTGAATTCTGATTCTGGTTTGACCAGTGCATTTCCGAACGCCTTGCGACGTTATACGGGGCTGGAAATGCTCAGCTTAGTTGAAAAGGCTCGAAACCGACTGTTCCTGTGCCGTGCGGCTGATAGCTTCGCCGAGCAGCGCATCGGTGGAGACAACGCGGATATTCGGGGCCGAAAGCACTGCCGTCGTCGGCTGGATCGAGTCGGTGATGACCAGTTCCTTGAGCTTCGAAGACGAGATGCGGGTGACCGCACCGCCCGAAAGCACGCCGTGGGTGATGTAGGCGGTCACAGACGTTGCGCCGTTCTTCAGAAGCGCTTCGGCGGCGTTGCACAGCGTACCCCCGGAATCGACGATATCGTCGATCAGGATGCAATCCTTGCCGCGCACGTCACCGATCACGTTCATGACTTCGGACTCACCCGGACGGTCACGACGCTTGTCGACGATGGCCAGAAGACAGTCGAGGCGCTTGGCGAGCGAGCGGGCGCGCACCACGCCACCCACGTCCGGCGAAACGACCATGACGTTGTTCAGGTCGTAATGTTCCTTCACGTCGCGCGACAGGATCGGCACGGCATAAAGATTGTCGGTCGGAATATCGAAGAAGCCCTGAATCTGACCGGCGTGCAGATCGAGCGTCAGAACGCGGTCCGCACCGGCTTCGGTGATCAGGTTGGCGACCAGCTTGGCCGAGATCGGCGTACGCGGGCCGGGCTTGCGGTCCTGTCGGGCATAGCCGAAATAGGGAAGGACTGCCGTGATGCGCTTGGCCGAGGAACGGCGGAACGCGTCGATCATGATGAGCAGTTCCATCAGGTGATCGTTTGTCGGGAACGACGTGGACTGGATGACAAAGACATCCTCACCGCGCACGTTTTCCTGAATTTCAACGAAGATTTCCTGGTCTGCGAAGCGCTTTACGGTGGCTCGGCCGAGAGGAACGTTGAGATAATTGCAGATCGACTCGGCGAGGTGCCGATTGGAATTGCCTGCGAAAACCTTCATGGGGGTCCGCCTGTTGTCACGCTGGATGGGCGCTTTTTACTGCTCCAGCCTGCGATTGCAAGGGCATTGACTGCTTTTTTACGGTTTTTCCGGGACTTCCTTAATATAGGTGTCGCAAGGTTGCTATCCGGAGCGGTTTGTCAGCCATTGACGATAGGCAGAAATCGTTTTGTCGCCGATGGTTTGCATGGTTGAAGCAGGCACTGTGGCCCATGGATCGCCCTTGCTGAACGGGGCTGTTTCCTGCCCCTGAATGCGGTGCAGGCGGTTGCCACTGCCATCCAGAACATCCCAGACATAGACGACGACCGTCTTGCCGCCATCGGTATAGGCCGAAAGATACCCTTTCAGCATGTGTTCAGCGCTGGCGTCGGCAGAACTCTTGATGGTGAGTCCACTGGCGCGGGCCGCGGCCCCGAGCTGGCGCGACAAGGGCGTCACGGATTGAACCGGCGCGCCAATGATCGGCAGGAAGCGGACCGTGCCGGTGCCTGCCGCTGACGGCGGTGCGAGGCTTGCCTGACCTGCAGGGGCTTGTGCCATGCCGCCGACCGGAGGCGAGGCAGCGGGGGAAACGGCGGCACCGCTTGAAAGCGCCTGGGCCTGCGCTTCCAGCGTGTTTTGCGGCGGAGGCAGGGGCTGGTTATTATAGGTCGCGACGGGTTGAGTGGCGGCGATGCGGGCCGTTTCAGCCTGTGTGACCGGCGTGGAGTTTTGGGCAGCGGTCA
Organism: Pseudomonadota bacterium; assembly: GCA_020161665.1. GTDB lineage: Bacteria > Pseudomonadota > Alphaproteobacteria > Rhizobiales > Rhizobiaceae > Ectorhizobium. Next base: position 11,964 of record JAIUPA010000008.1, read on the forward strand.
GGTCTTCAGGCGGGAGAAGCGCGTCATTCGTGTTGCAGCCAGCCAGCATGAGGGCGGCCAGTGCGACCACTCCCCGTTTTCCGGCACGGCGCGTCCGAGAGATGCCCCTCGAGCCTGCAGGCCGGAAATCCCTGAAATCTTCCACTGTGCGCCTTCCTCCCGAATTCGCCTGTTTCGATTTGAAACGAACTATCGGCGCTGAAGGCAGGGCTGTCAATTGCGACAGGTTGCCTGACTTTTCAGGGGGCAAGCGTTTAGCCTGTGATGGCAATCGCCGAAATCTGGCGGCCATAATCCGGTTCGCCTGCGTGGGTGGTGCGGCGGTAGGAGAAGAAGCGTTCATCATCGGGATAGGTGCAGATGCCGAGGCTTTGCGCTTCCACTCCGGCGCGCTCAAGGCGCATCAGGGTGAGGGCGGGCAGGTCGAACATCGAATGGCCTTCACGCTTGGACGGCGTGAAAAAGCGGGCGTAGTCCGGGTCCGTCTCCAGGAAGCGGGCGACGAATTCCGGGCCGACCTCATAGCTTGCCTTGCTGATCGACGGGCCAAGGCAGGCACGGATCGAGGCGCGCTTTGCGCCAAGCGCGATCATCGCCTCGATGGTGTTTTCCAGAACGCCGGTCAGTGCGCCCTTCCAACCGGCATGGGCCGCACCGATCACGCCATTGTCGGCGTCGGCAAAAAGGATCGGGCCGCAGTCGGCCGCCAGAACGCCGAGAACAAGGCCCGGCGTGCGCGTCACCAGCGCATCGGCCTGATCGCGCCGCCCGTCATAGGTTTCATCGACCGTCACAACGTCGGGCGAATGGATCTGATGAACCGTTGCGAGGCGTTCGAGCGGCTGAGCGAACCAGCCCGCGACACGGGTGCGGTTTTCAAGCACGGCTTCGCGGGCGTCGTTTGAGCCAAGGCCGACGTTCAGGCCGCGATAGATGCCCGTCGAGACGCCGCCCTTGCGGGTGAAAAAGCCGTGGCGGATGGTGCCGGTCTCATCGCTGAGGAGGGGGCTTTCAAGCGGTGCGGGTTTGTTGTCGTCGAGCATGGTCTGCCCTTTCATTCCTGTGACGCCGGTTCCGTGCGACGGAAGGGGGCGAGTTCCACCGTTGGGCTCGAAACGGCGAGAACCTTGAACAATTCTCCCATGCGGCCTTCGCCGCTGCCCGCCAGCCGGGTGACGGCCTGGGAAATACTGCGCTGGGTGATCTCGTCCTTGCCGCGCCCGAGCGTTCCGGCGCGTTCCGCCAGACCCAGGCCCAGCAGGAAATCACCTTGTGGCAGCATTCCGTTGACATGAAGGCCAAGGGCCTCTGCCGTCAGCGCCAGACTTTCGAAATCGACATGGCTGGTCAGATCGGCCTCGCCCGGATGGGCCAGCGGCGGATCATATTCATGTTTCAAGACGGCCTGCAGCGTATCGCCATAGCCGCTGACGGTGTGGCCGTAATCGATGGCGAGCGCTGTGCCGCCCGATGCGCGCAGCCGCTCGCACAGCGCCTGCATGACGGCGGTGCGGGCCGGGGCCACTTCGAAGACGGTGCCTTCGGGCGGGGTGTTGCCGGGCGGCAGGAGGGCCGGGTCAAGGCCCGCCGGGCCGACGGTGAAGGTCAGTTCATCATCGACGCCAAGGCCCACCATGCGCTCGCGAAAGCCCATCGACGTGCGCACGAACTGGCGGATCGGGATCGCGTCGAAAAGCTCGTTGGCGACAATCAGCGCAAAACCTTCCGGCACGTCATCAAAGCCCTCATGCCAGTTGACGCGCTCGCCATGGGCACTCAGCGTCTGGCGCTGGACATTGCGCAGCCGTTCGCTGGTCTCAACGAGGTGGACGGTGACATTGGTGTAAAGTTCCGGGGCCAGGCGGGCAATGACGCGCAGCATATCGGCGGCCATGGTGCCGCGACCGGGGCCGATTTCCACCAGCCGCACGAGGCTGGGCGAGCCATGACGCTGCCAGGCATGCACCACGAAAATGCCGATCATTTCGCCAAACAGCTGGCTGATTTCCGGGGCGGTAATGAAATCGCCGGAACGGCCGAAGGGCTCGCGGGTGCGATAATAGCCGTATTCGGGGTCGGCGAGGCACAGCGCAAAGTAATCCGTCACCGAAATCGGGCCGTTGATGCGGATGATGGCCTTGATCTTCTCGGCAAGCGGCGTCGTCACGGTGCGTTCCTTCGCGCCCGCAGCATGGCCCACAGACCGGCCAGCAGCATCGGCAGCGAGAGCAGCATGCCCATGGTCAGCCAGCCACCATAAAGATAGCCAAGCTGCACGTCCGGTTCGCGGAAGAATTCCACGAAGCTGCGCGAGATGGCGTAGAGGCAGACGAAGAGGCCCGCCGTGAAGCCCGGCATCTTGAGGGCGCGGGTCAGCCGCGTGACGAGGAGCAGGATGATGAAGCTCACGAAACCTTCAAGACCGGCTTCATAAAGCTGGCTCGGATGGCGGGTGAAGGGGCCGCCCGTCGGGAACACCATGGCCCAGGGGGCATCGGAAATGCGGCCCCAGAGTTCGCCATTGATGAAATTGGCAATACGGCCAAAGAACAGGCCGATAGGTGCGACGGCGGCGACCAGGTCGAACAGGCTCCAGATCGGCAGGCCGCGACGGCGGGCAAAGAGGATCATGGCCAGCGTTGCACCCGCAAAGCCGCCGTGGAACGACATGCCGCCATTCCAGACCGCCAGCATGCTGGACGGATTGGCGAGGAAGGCTGACAGGTCATAGAAAAGGATATAGCCGATGCGACCGCCCAGAACGATGCCGAGCGTGGCCCAGACCACGAAGTCATCCAGTTGCAGGCGGGTTGCGGGCGGGTGTTCATCCTTCCACAGATGGCGGGCATCGACGAGGCTGCGGGCATAAAGCCAGCCGAGCAGGATACCGGCCACATAGGCCAGCCCGTACCAGCGGATGGGCAGGGGGCCGATGTGTAATGCCACCGGATCGAATTCCGGGTAGGCGATGATGGCGGCGTAGGATGCGATGGACTGCAAGTCGTTCGTTCCGTTGATTTTCGTGTGCCGGACCATGGCGTTCCGTAATGAAACGGTCAAGATGAATCATAATGGCGATGCTGCCCTGCAGCAGGCTGACCATGGAGCGACGGCATGACGCTCTTGCAAGGCGGGGCGCAAATGCCTAACTCAGTAACCAGAGACGTTCGCGACGGGCGAACAAGACAGGAGGCTGACATGACGACCGGACCGAGCCGCATCTTTGATGAATTCGCCAAGCTGATGACCGATGCCGCAGGCGCCGCGCAGGGCATGAAGCGCGAAGCGGAAACCATGTTGCATTCGCAGACCGAGCGCGTGCTGAACGGGCTTGATCTCGTCAAGCGCGAGGAATTTGAAGCCGTTCGCGAAATGGCGATCAAGGCGCGCGACGAAAATGATGCACTGAAGGCCCGCATCGAGGCGCTTGAGGCACAGCTTGCCGCCAAGGGCTGATGTCGCCTGACAGGCGTATTCAAGACGGGAATGATGAAGGGAGGAGGCGAAAGCTGTCCTCCCTTTTTTGTTGATGCAGCGCATGTTGCCCCTTGACGGGGTGGAGCGCGGCTTCCGCCTTTTAAAAAAATTGCATGTTATCCACGCCTGTGGACAGGTCGTAAAAATCCAGTTTCCAGAGTCATTTAAGGGCGGTCACTGAGGAAGTGCGGCAAGCACTGTCCACAGAGTCGGCGGCAAAAAGAAAGGGCGGGGGGCTGGCGACGGGACTCTGCCGTTATACACTGATTTTAAATGATGATTCGAAATGACCCCGAAAGCTTCGGACAGGGTGCATGCGTTACCGAAGGGGTCCTGGCAATCATCTGAAAAGTGTTGTTCCCGGTAAATCGTCTGTGTTTTCGAGTGTTCGCGCACGAGAGCGCATCCGTTCCGGCTGAGAAGGTGCCGCATGAGCCTTAGGGAATTCGAAATCGAGCGACGTCAGTCCAACCCGGTCGACATGATCGAGTTTGTCGCTGCGTCGAACGACTGGTCGTTCGAACGGTCTGGTGAAGATGAAATCGCCATGACCGTGGCGGGCAAATGGACGGATTACCACGTCTCGTTTTCCTGGATGGAAGACGTGGAGGCGCTGCATCTGGCTTGCGCCTTTGATATTCGCGTGCCGGATCTGCGCGTGACCGAGGTGATGCGCTTGCTGTCCTTCGTCAACGGGCAGGTGCTGATGGGGCATTTCGACCTGTGGCGTCACGAGGATGTGGTGATCTTCCGCCAGTCGCTGCTTCTGGCCGGTGGAGCCGAGCCGACCGACCGTCAGGTGGAGGTTCTGTTGTCCAACGCGCTTGATACCTGCGAGGTCTATTATCAGGCGTTCCAGTTCGTCGTGTGGTCTGGCATGGAAGCGAAAAGCGCGCTGGATGCGGTGCTCTTCGAAACGGTGGGGGAAGCCTGATGGGCAGCATGTTCCAGAGCGGCCCGCTCGTTCTTGTCGGGGCTGGCAATATGGGCGGCGCGCTTTTGACCGGCTGGTTGAAGCAGGGCGTTCCCGGTTCCAGCGTTCTGGTGCTTGATCCATCGCCCTCGGCGGCCATTCTTTCGACCGTGGAAGAGGCTGGTGCGCGGCATCTGACCGAAGCTCCCGCAGGCGTGAAGGCAGGCATTCTGTTTCTCGCCGTTAAGCCACAGATGATGGCGGCTGTCGCGGAAACGCTGACGGGGCTTGTTGGCCCCGATACGGTGATCGTGTCGATTGCCGCGGGCAAGACGATTGCCTTCTTCGAAGGAATTTTCGGTGAGGGCGCCATGGTGCGCGCCATGCCGAATACGCCGGCCATGGTCGGCCGTGGTGTGACCGGAGCCTATGCCAATCAGCGCGTCAACGAGGCGCAGCGCGCGGCCGTGGAATCGCTGCTGAAGGTCAGCGGTCCGGTGGAGTGGGTCGCGAATGAATCGGGGATCGATGCCGTGACGGCAGTCTCGGGCAGCGGACCGGCCTATGTTTTCTATCTCGTGGAGTGCCTGGCAGAGGCAGGTCGCAAAGCAGGCCTGCCGGCGGACCTCGCCATGCGTCTTGCGCGGGAAACTGTCTCGGGGGCTGGCGAACTTCTTCACCAGTCCCCCGATGACGCCTCAACCCTTCGCAAGAATGTGACGTCGCCGGGCGGCACGACCGCGGCAGCACTCTCCGTTCTGATGGCGGACGATGCCATGCAGCCGCTGTTTGACCGGGCGGTGGAAGCCGCGCGTGCCCGCGCCGTCGAGCTTTCGGCATAAGAGGCTGATGATGAGTGCTGAGATTACCTATGCCGACTTCGAGAAGGTGGATATTCGCACTGGTACGATTGTTGAGGTTCTGCCCTTTCCCGAGGCGCGCAAACCGGCCTTCAAGCTGATGATCGATTTCGGCCCCGAGATTGGCATCAAGAAATCCTCGGCGCAGATTACCGTTCACTACACGCCGGAAACGCTGCTTGGCCGTCAGGTTCTGGCGGTCGTGAATTTTCCACCGCGCCAGATCGGCCCTTTCCGTTCGGAAGTCCTGACCCTTGGTTTTGAGGACGAGAACGGTGCCATTGTTCTGGCCGCCGTTGAACGCGGCGTGCCGAACGGCAAGAAGATGTGCTGATTAGAGCATTATCGGCTTCCCTTTTGATCTTTGCCCCTCATCCCCCTGCCGGGACCTTCTCCCCGCGCGCTGGGAGAAGGGGATAATAGAGCATTTCAGCCTTTTACAGAAACGCTTAAATGCTCTATCTCTTTGTTTTTACGCAATTTCGGACGGAAAACCGCTTCGCACTTTTCCTGGAATTGCTCTAGGTTGCCCTTGCGGCTTGATCCCTCGCCCCGTTTACGGGGAGAGGGTGGCGGCAGCCGGGTGAGGGGCGAATCGTCTGTCGCGAATTGAAGGCAGGACCGTCTCACGCCGGAAGGCGAACGACGGTGCGCAGGCCGCCCATGGGACTGTCGTCCAGCGTAATGTCGCCGCCATGGCTGCGGGCAATATCACGGGCAATGGCAAGGCCGAGGCCTGTTCCCGACGTATCGAGGTTGCGGGCCTCATCCAGCCGGAAAAAGGGTTTGAACACATCCTCACGGGATTGCTCGGGAATGCCCGGTCCGTTGTCGTCTACCGTCACGGTCAGCCAACGGTGGCCGTGCACGGCGCGAATGCGGATCTTGTCGGCATAGCGCTGGCTGTTCGAGACAATGTTGCTCATCAGGCGGGAGAAGGCATTGGGGCGCACATAGATGCGCTCATCGCCTTCCAGCGTCCAGTCCAGCGGGCAGCCGCTCATGGCGCAATCGGTCTTCAGCTTTTCGAGGAAAACCGCAAGGTCCAGCTGGCCGACATCTTCCTCGGCCTCGGAGCGGGCGAAGGCGAGATAACCTTCCAGCATGGCCTGCATGTCGTCCACATCCTTGTCCATGCCGCTGATTTCCGGCAGGTCGCCCGCCAGCGCCAATTGCAGCTTGAAGCGGGTGAGGATGGTGCGCAGGTCGTGGCTGACACCGGCCAGCATGGCGGTGCGTTGTTCCATCTGGCGCTCGATGCGTTCACGCATGATGAGGAAGGCAAGGCCCGCCTTGCGGATTTCGGCGGCGCCACGCGGCTGGAAGGGCTGGGCCGGTTTCTGCCCTTTGCCGAAACTTTCCGCCGCCTTGGTCAGCGCCAGAATGGGGCGGATCTGGCCACGCAGGAACAGGATGGCGATGAAGATCAGAACGAGCGACGAGCCGCCCATCCAGGCCAGGAAGATATGCGTGTTTGACGCATAGGTCTGGCTGCGACGGGCGAGCACGCGCAGAACCCGATCATCGAGGCGGATGCGGATTTCCACAAGGCGGCTATCGCCCACCGTATCGATCCAGAACGGGAGGCGGATTTGTCGGGTGATCTCGTCGGCCAGAATGCCATCGAGAATTTCGAAGAAGGGTTTCGGGCGCGGCGGCGGCAGTTCGTCGCCGGGTTCGATGGAGACGGCAAGGTCAAGCCGCTCACGAGCAATGCGGATGATCTCGTCCGCTTGATTGGTGTCGGGAAAGGTTTCGACCAGTTCGATGATCGAGGCGATGTCGCGGGTCAGGGCTTCCGACAGGCGGCGGGTCACAAGCTGCCAGTGGCGCTCCATGAAGACGAAAACTACCAACATCTGCAACAGCAGCATGGGCATGATGATGATGAGCACAGAGCGGATGAACAGGCCGCGCGGCAGGTGCTGATGCAGGAAGCGACCCGGCAGGCGCAGCACATGCCAGGGAATGATCGCATTGGCCCGCTTCCAGGCGCTCTTCAAGCCGTTCAGGAGTTCCACGCTGGTCCTGTCTTGTTCTGTCACGTCAACACATGCGCCGCATGGTGTGTCTATTCAAGGGCAATGCGCATTCCCATTGTCTGCGAAAGTGATTCAAGTGCCTGCCAATGTGATTCAAGCGCAGGCGGCAAGTCGTTGAATTGGAATCTTATTTCCAGAAAAGCCGCAAGGTGCCGTGTGCGGGTGGTGCATTAGTCCATATTCAGGCGATAGCCGATACCGCGCACGGTCTGCAGCCAGGCCGGATTGCCCGGATCATCTTCGATCTTGCGGCGCAGGCGGTTGATCTGCACATCGATGGTGCGCTCGCCCACCTCGGATTCATCGCCGATCAATTCGTGGCGGGGGATGGTGTCGCCCGCCTTCAGCGCAAACAGCACCATGATTTCCTGTTCGCGATCCGTCAGGCGAATGACCTCAGCGCCACGCCGCAATTCCTTGCGGGCAATGGAAAAGGTGAACGGCCCGAAGATCACCTGATCGATCTTTGGCGCATTGGCGGGCATGAAACGGCGCAGGATATTGTTGATGCGCAGCACCAGTTCGCGCGGGTCGAACGGCTTTGAGAGATAGTCTTCGGCACCGGCCTCAAGACCCGCGATACGGGCGTCGGCTTCGGAGCGGGCGGTCAGCAGAATGACGGGGAGAGTGCCGCGGCTTTCCTTCAGCGATTCCGTCAGCGACAGGCCGCTTTCGCCCGGCATCATGATGTCGAGGATCATCAGGTCGAAGTGCAAGCTTTCCAGCTTGCGGCGCGCTTCGGCGGCATCGGCTGCGACGGTGACGCGAAAGCCCTGATCCATCAGGTAGCGGTTCAGGAGGCCTCGAATGCGCGTGTCGTCATCGACCACGAGCAGGTGGGCGGCATCGTCGGTGGGTATGGCTTTAGCGATCATGCCCGGTCCCTTGCCCGTTTCTCACTCAGCTTTTCTGGCGCATTCCGGTGAGGAAGCGGCGTATCGTTTCCTTTTCCGCAGCACTCATGCCCTTCGTGGCGGCGGCGATGCGGCGCGATTGCGGGTCCGACAGCGCCAGCGCCAGTTCGCGTCCCGAAAGTGTCGGGTAGAGGCGGCGCTGGCGGCGGTCTTCCGGCCCGGCCATCTGGCGAATATAGCCGCCGTCGATCAATTGCTTCAGAACGCGGGCAAGGCTCTGCTTGGTGATCTGCAGAATATCAAGCAGGTCGGCCACTGTCATGCCCGGCTGGCGGCACACGAAATAGACGACGCGGTGATGGGCCCGGCCCATATCCAGCTGTTCGAGGATCGCATCGGGATCGGACGTGAAGTCACGATAGGCGAAGAAGAACAGTTCGATGGTTTCAAAGTCGATGCTGCTCTCCTCGACAGAGGGCAAGACGGGCTTGGTCTTGCGGGCAGTACCGTTTGCGGGCGGGGGGGTCACGCGGGTCATTCCTCAAATCTGGCATGTTGCCCATTCTCAAGGCAATCATGGTCTCGGCTTGGATTAAGCGGGAAAAAATTCAACAATCAACCACTGTTTTCGTCTATGCAACGCTTGCTGCGCTGTTTTTCAGTGCAACTGGTACTAAGGCCCGCCAGCGGGCGCAGGAGAAGAGTTGATGGGTAAGCTTCAGGCCGGTGTCATTCCGGTGACGCCGTTTCAGCAAAACTGCACGGTGTTTTTCGACGACGAAACCAAGGACGGCGTGATCGTTGATCCGGGCGGGGACGTGGATGTCATCCTCAAGGTTCTGGAGCAGAACGGCATTTCGCTGAAGGCCATCTGGCTGACCCATGGCCATCTCGACCATGCCGGGGGTGCGGCGGAGCTGAAAGAGAAGCTTGGTCTCGACATTATCGGCCCGCACAAGGACGACATTCCGCTTCTGGAGCGCATCGAAACGCAGGCCGCCAAATATGGCATTCCGGGCCTGCGCAATGTGATGCCGGACCGCTTTCTGGAAGAAGGGGAGGTCTTGTCCTTCGGCGACCATTCCTTTGAAGTTCTGCATTGCCCCGGTCATGCGCCGGGCCATGTGGTCTATTTCAACCGCGCCAACAGCCTGCTTCACGCGGGCGATGTGCTTTTCAACGGCTCGATCGGGCGCACGGACCTTCCGGGTGGCAACCACCAGCAGCTTCTCGATTCCATTCGCGACAAGGTTTTGCCGCTGGGCGACGATGTGGGCTTCCTCTGCGGCCACGGGCCGGGCGGACGCATTGGCGATGAGCGGCGCAACAATCCCTATCTGAAGGGGCTGTGAACCCAAAACCTGACTTTGGCATAGATCCTTGCCAAAGCCATTTCCGTCATCCTCGGGCTTGACCCGAGGATCCATCATTCAACGAAATATGGATGGTCGGGTCAGGCCCGACCATGACGGATGGAAAAGTGTCGTGTCCTTGAAATGAGAAAGGCCCCGGTTGCGAGACCGGGGCCTTTTTCAATTCTCTTACGACCGGGCTCAACCCGCCGTGCAGAAATGGCGACCGCCATCATAGCCGACATAGGTGCCGGAATTGGCGTCGAACGTGCGGTAGCGGTTGCCGCAATAGTCGTACCAGGCCGGGGTCCACGGCTCGAGCGCCTGACGGACCGGAACAACGCGGGACTGATAGGCACGCGGCTGGTAGGCGCGCGGTGCGCTCGGGTAATAGCCTTCGTCCTCATCATAGTAACGCGGCTGCGGCGCACGGCGATACGGGTCGGCATCGTAGGGCTCATAGACGCGGGACGGGCGGCTGTTGCTGTCGGCAATGGCCGAACCGACGATCACGCCGGCTGCCAGGCCGATGATGCCGAGAGCCGCAGCTTCGCCGCCATTGTGATGATGGCGGTGACGGTCCCAGCCGCCTGCAGAGGCGGGCACAACGCTCGACAACACCGTGGCGCCAATGGCCAGCGACAGAACGGCGGACTTGAGCAGACGATTCATGGCGGTATCTCCTCGAACTGGTGCGCCGACATCACTTCAGCGGGGCGCGACCTGATGATGAAAGAGTTAACGCTTGTCGTCTGAATGGAGGCTGAACGAAAAAAACCCGGCACTGATGCCGGGCTTCAACTCGAACTGAAAGCCTTGAAAGGCTTAGCCGGTGATCTGCAGGTTGACGGCCTTGGGGCCTTTGCCGCGACGATCCGGTTCCGTGTCGAAGCTCACCTTCTGGTTTTCGTTGAGGCCCGGAAGACCGGAAGCCTGAACAGCGGAGATATGTACGAAGATATCAGCGCCACCGTTGTCGGGCTTGATAAAGCCGAAGCCCTTTTCGGTATTGAAGAATTTAACAGTGCCAGTCTCGGCCATGCATCAGGTCCTTTTCTCTCTGCCCGGTTCCCTCGGACAGCATTGCTATTTTACCCCAACGGGCGTTTGGGCAGGCAGTTTTTGATATGTGAGGAAAGGGGCCTTTTAGTATCGCGGACTTCACTTCAAACCCCATGAGGCTGAAACTCTTTCCACCCGGAACACCATGCGTTTCCGGCGCGCACTCATTTGTAGGTCTTCCCATGCTCGCAAATTGCCCGAACATCGATAGAGTGCTGTGTTTATCGAAAATTGGCAAGCAAAAGTTTCGTCACCGATGCGCAAAAACCACAGGCGCCAAACGCATTTTTGAGTGATTTTTGCAGGAATTTTTGAAGTTTCTCGCCATGCGTGGAGGATTCAAGCCTCATTTTTTGAGAAATCGGCATGATTTTGATAAATTGCCCGATATATCGGGATGCATGAGAAATTTCGTTTGCGCTGCGAAAGTGCCCGAATGTGCCGTCTCAGGCTGCTTTTTCGCGGCGTTTTCGGGTGATTTCCGGCACGAGTTCGACAATCAGGATGGCGCCAAACATCAAGGCGCAGCCGATATAGCCGACAGATGACAGGCTTTCCTTCATGATCAGCGCGCCGAACAGTGCGCCGAACAGGGCTTCGCTCGACAGAAAGATCGCCGCCTGTGCCGATGTGGTGTAGCGCTGGCCGATGTTTTGCAGCACGAAGGCAAGGCCGGACGACAGCGTGCCTGCGTAGAGCAGCTCAATGATTGCACCTTGCAGAGCCCCGGGGGCGAGCGGCTCGGTCAGCGACGCCACGAACAGCGCGCCGATGGCCACCACGCCGAACTGCACGGCAGAGAGCATTAGCGGACGCCCCGTTGCCTGCACGGCAATGCCCGCCAGCGTGATCTGCGCGGCCCAGAGCAGGGCGCTGACGACCATCAGATTATCGCCGAAGGACAGGCGTGAAAGATCGCCACCACTCAAGAGATAGATGCCGCCAAGTGCCATGATGGCAGCGGGCCAGACAATGCGATGGGGCGGGCGGTGCAGGACAACCAGCGATATGACCGGCACCATAATAACGTAAAGGCTCGTCAAGAAGCTGGCATTGGTGACGTTGGTCGTCAAAAGGCCGATTTGCTGGGTGGCGGCGGCCCCAAAGAGGGCAAGGCCGACGGCCAGAAATACGAGTTTCTCGCGGCCCGTCATGGGGCGGGCGGCGCGGGCGCTTTCACGCAGGGCAAAGGGCAGGACCACTGCTGTTGCGATGACGAAGCGCACGCCGACAAACCACAGCGGCCCCATCGTCTGCATGGCCGTCGTCTGGGCGATGAAGCCACCACCCCAGATGGCGGCGGCAACGAGCAGAACGAGATTGGCCTGTACGCGGGTCATTCCATGCATTCCTGAAGCGGGAAGAGAGTGCCGACAGGGGCGCGGTTCGGTCACAACCTCTGGGGTGGACCGGACCAATAGCAATTCGCCATCAGGCTCGCAAGGAATGGATTGTGTCAGAGACAAGTGGAGGTGGTAGGATCATGCCGGGCGGGGGGCGCTTCTGCCAGCCGCCGATCCGCCGCACTAGGCGCGGCGGACGAGGGATTAAAGCCAGTGGGCGGTCAGGCCGTGCAAACCGTCGGTGACCAGCAGGATACAGGCGACGGGCAGCGTGGAAAGCGAGACGAGAACCCACTTTTCCATGGCGGAGAAGCCGGTGGGGCGGGCTTCGGTGGCGGTCTTGTTCGTCATGATGACATGCTCCTTTTCGTTCTGTTCTTCAGGAGCGGCCGCGATGGGCCGGGGTGCGGGCAGCGTCGGCAAAATCCGAGAGACTGCGGCGCATCAGGGTGAACGCTGCGACGCCCATAACCACCACGCCGGTGGCGAGAAGGACGATCAGCAGATCGTGGCTGGAGACATGCGGTTCGCCGAGCGAGCGCGTCGTGGCGTAAATCAGGCCGGACCAGAGCGCGAGAGCCGAAATTGCCCACACCGTGCCGTTCTTCGACTGGCTGTTTGCGCTTGCGATCTTCTTCGTCATCGTTCTGTCCTCGTCTCATTGCTTGCGAACGATGCCAATTAACAGGGGGAAATGGACCTCAGGGGGACCGAAAAAAGGCGCATCCGGACAGAAATCAAGGCCATAATGTGGCGTGGTTAATTTTTGTATGGTCTTCATATTTCTGAAGAATTTATGAATGCGTCGCAAAAGTTGTTAACTGCAGTGCAGCAAGGGTCCTCTTGCCGGACCGGCGGGCGCTTCCCATTCGCGGCCAAGGGAGCATGGAGGCAGGGGTGAGTGCGCTTGCACCTAGAAGGCAAGCGAATGGCGCGGATTTCTGCTTGAAACAGGCCCTGAGTTTCGACATAGAAGCAGGTGTTTTCGCAGCCCGGACCGTTTCCGGTTCCGGGGCCGGATTTTCAACCTGATCAGGACCAAACATCATGGCCTTCCTCGCCGATGCCCTTTCCCGCGTAAAGCCCTCTGCCACCATTGCCGTCTCGCAAAAAGCCCGCGACCTCAAGGCCAAAGGCCGCGACGTAATCGGCCTTGGCGCTGGCGAGCCGGATTTCGACACGCCGGACAACATCAAGCAGGCCGCCATCGAGGCGATCAACCGCGGTGAAACGAAGTACACGCCGGTTGCCGGTATTCCGGAACTGCGCAAGGCGATTGCCGAAAAGTTCAAGCGCGAGAACAATCTGGACTACAAGCCGGAGCAGACGATTGTCGGCACGGGTGGAAAGCAGATTCTTTTCAACGCCTTCATGGCCACCATGAATGCAGGCGATGAAGTCGTTATCCCGGCCCCTTACTGGGTTTCCTACCCGGAAATGGTTTCGCTGTGCGGCGGTACGCCGGTCTTCGTTTCCACGCGCCAGGAAAACAATTTCAAGCTGACGGCGGAAGACCTCGAAAAGGCCATCACGCCGAAGACGAAGTGGTTCATCTTCAACTCGCCGTCGAACCCGTCGGGCGCTGCTTATTCCCTTGAAGAGCTGAAGGCTCTGACGGATGTGCTTTTGAAGCACGAGCATGTCTGGATCCTCACCGACGACATGTATGAGCACCTGACCTATGGCGACTTCAAGTTCGTGACGCCGGTGGAAGTGGAGCCGAAGCTCTATGACCGCACGCTGACCATGAACGGCGTTTCCAAGGCCTATGCCATGACCGGCTGGCGTATTGGCTATGCGGCTGGTCCGCTGTCGCTCATCAAGGCCATGGACATGATCCAGGGTCAGCAGACCTCGGGCGCTTGCTCGATTGCCCAGTGGGCCGCCGTCGAGGCGCTCAACGGTACGCAGGACTTCATTCCGGAAAACAAGAAGATTTTCGAAGGTCGCCGCGATCTGGTGGTCTCGATGCTGAATCAGGCCAGCGGCATTGTCTGCCCGAAGCCGGAAGGGGCTTTCTACGTTTACCCGTCCTGCGCTGGCCTCATCGGCAAGACCGCGCCGTCGGGCAAGGTCATTGAAACGGACGAAGACTTCGTGTCCGAGCTTCTGGAAACGGAAGGCGTTGCCGTGGTTCACGGCTCGGCCTTCGGTCTTGGCCCGAACTTCCGCATTTCCTACGCCACGTCGGAAGCCCTGCTGGAAGAAGCCTGCAAGCGCATCCAGCGCTTCTGCGCCGCTTGCAAGTAAGCTTAAGCGCTTTTCTTTGATGGAAAGGCCCGTGCCACTGGCGCGGGCCTTTTTGTTTGTTCTGGTCCTGACAAGGTGATTCCGGCGACGCGCGCAAGTGTCTGATCACGACGTGTTTTTCGCCGCGCTGCTACGTCGCATTTGCGCTTGCCCAAAATTGAGAGGATAGTGATTTTCAAGGACGTGCTTTGCCCGTGGGGTTGTCATCGTCTCGAACCGGAGGCTTCCCGAGAGCGTGCATTGTCCTTCAACGAAAAACGGAGGAAAGCATGACGAGGATCGTTTACGAAGTTGTTCCCCACGACGGGGGCTGGGCTTACCGGCAGAACGGAGCCTTTTCGGAAGCCTTCTCCAGCCATGCAGAAGCGCTGGAAGCGGCCCGCATTGTCGCCACCGCGCAGATGAAGGCGGGGGAAGCCAAGCAGATTGTCTATCAGGATTCGAAGGGCGTCTGGCGGCGCGAGTTCGATGACGGCTCTGATCCGATCGAGACAGAGATCGAAGATCGATTCGCCTGATCAATCCGGCAGGCGAGCGCCAAGAGGGGCGGGAGGCTGCCTCCAGACTGTACGGCAAAGTCTCTTATTGCCTGTGCGGTCATCGCCAACCTCTCTTCCCCCTCGCCCCGCTTGCGGGGAGAGGGTTGGGGTGAGGGGGGAAGCCACGGGTAAAACTTCTACGACTATGAATAGACGCGGTGTTTGCGCCCCTCATCCCGCTGCCGCGACCTTCTCCCCGCTTGCGGGGAGAAGGGGAATTCAAGAACCGCTCTGCGATTGGAGTGGGTGAGGCTAGGCTGCCATCAACCTCCGGGCGGGAGGCCGCCCCTTTGATCATCCCCAGTAGAGGTTGATGTAGGGCGCATCCATGGTGCGGAACTGCGCTTGCTTGCTTTTCGCATAGGGCAGGATCGACAGGTCGAAGCGCTCATGCGTTTCAACGAACATGGCCTTGAAACGATCCGACGCGGCCGTCAGGACTTTTTCCAGAAGCGTCCATTCCGCGCCTTCAATGTCGACCTTGACGAGGGCGGCGGGCTTATCGAGGCCGCGCAGGAATTCGGAAAAATCGATCATTTCCACGGTGCCCGACTCGACAAAGCCTTGCGCGTTCTTGCGCGGAACCACGGCGGTGGCCTTTGACGCAGAGGCGCGCAGCGTTTCATCGCTGTAGGATGCGGTTCGAAGCAGCGTCACGGTGCTGTTTTCATGGCCGACCGCCTGATTGTGACAGTGGACATTGGCAAAGCCTTCAAGATTCTTCTGAAGCTTGGCAAAGGTTTCTGGGTCCGGTTCAAACGC
This sequence comes from Pseudomonadota bacterium, assembly GCA_020161665.1. GTDB lineage: Bacteria > Pseudomonadota > Alphaproteobacteria > Rhizobiales > Rhizobiaceae > Ectorhizobium. The sequence continues at coordinate 27,418 of JAIUPA010000008.1, forward strand.
GTGAACCGTCGCGCCCGTCGCGGCCAAAATCCTAGTGATGTCGCCGATATTGGCACCGAGGTCGCAGCAGATGTCGCCCGGTCCAAGCGTTTCAACAACCTTGTTGAAGTCGTTCATCGTGCGAATGCCGATGCGGCGCTTGAGCTTTCGATAGGCAACCCAGCCCAGCCAGCCGGGAAGATGGGAAACGGCGTGCAGGCCATTTTCAACGATGCCTTCGGGGCGCAAACTCTTCGTTGACGGCGTGAACAACAAGCTTTCCATCCTTATCTTGCAGAGGCACCGGCAAACCCGAGGGTTGCCGGTGCGTTTGATCTGGTGGCTAGCTATGCCTGATGTCGCCGTGGCGTGCAATAACGGCACAGGCGACTTTGGAGGTAAACGTGGCGATGGGCACGCCACGCCTGATACCGATCAATTATGCCAGAGCCGGATAATCGGTGTAACCCTTGGCGCCGCCGCCATAGAGAGTGGTGCCGTCCAGTTCATTCAGCGGGGCATTGTCCTTCAAGCGGCGCACGAGGTCCGGATTGGAAATGAAGGGGCGGCCGAAGGAGACGAGATCGGCATAACCGCTCTCCACCGCATGCCGGGCCATTTCGCCGGTATAACCATTGTTGACCATCCACGCGCCGGTGCCGCCTGCCTTGCGATAGGCGGCCTTGAGCGCCACGTAGTCGAAGGCATTGTCGCCCTGCATATAATCGCGCGGACCACCCGTTGCGCCTTCGACAACGTGGATGAAGGCGAGATTGAGCGAGGCCAGACGCTCGACGGCACGGTTGAAGAGCGGCTGCGGTTCGGGATCGAACGCATCATTGGCCGGCGTGACGGGCGAAAGGCGAATGCCGGTACGCCCGCCGCCGATTTCGTTTGCGACCGTTTGCGCCACTTCGAACAGGAAGCGGGTGCGGTTTTCGATGGAGCCGCCATAGGCGTCATCGCGGTGATTGGTGCCCGAGCGCAGGAACTGGTCAATGAGGTAGCCGTTGGCTGCGTGGATTTCGACGCCATCAAAACCGGCTTCATCGACGGCGGTGCGGGCGGCCCGGCGATAGTCTTCCAGTATGCCCGGAATTTCATCGAGCGTCAGGGCGCGCGGCGCGGAGGTTTCCACAAACGCGCCTGTGCCATCCGGGTTGATGATGTAGGTCTTCGACTTGGCGGTGATGGCCGAGGGGGCAACCGGCGCGCCACCATTCGGCTGCAGGCTGGTGTGCGAGATGCGGCCCACATGCCAGATCTGGGCGACGATCTTGCCGCCTGCGGCGTGGGCCGCGTCGGTGACCTTGCGCCATCCGGCAAGCGATTCCGGCTTGTAGAGGCCCGGCACATCGGCATAGCCCTGTCCCTGCTGGGTGATGGGGGTGCCTTCGCTGATCAACAGGCCCGCAGTGGCGCGCTGGGCGTAATAGGTGGCGGTCAGATCGCCGGGGATGGAATTGGGCGAGCGATTGCGCGTCAGGGGCGCCATGGCGATACGGTTTGCAAGCGTAATGCTGCCAATCGTGACGGGTTCAAAGAGATTGCTCATGGGGGTGTCCTCAACAGGGGCTTGGAGGGGGCAGGATCAGAGATCCGAATTCATCTGGCGCAAAAAGGCTTCGATGACCGGCTCGTTGCGTTTGTAAAACACCCACTGTCCCACCTTGCGGGTGGTGACGAGGCCCGCTTTCTGGAGCGTGGCCAGATGGGTGGAGACCGTGGATTGCGACAGGCCGCAGCGCTCGAACTGGCGGGCGCAGACGCCCATTTCCAAAGGGTGCTCCTGCAGCGCGAAATGCCGCTCGGGTTCTTTCAGCCATGTCAACATTTCAAGGCGGGCGGGGTTGGCCAGCGCTTTCAGGATTTCATCGCGATCCATGGTTTTCCTCATATCGAAACTATTCGATATTTGAATTTACATGATCCGATATGGATATCCAGATTTATCGATACAAGGGGCGAGGGGAGATTTGCCGGACAGCGGGCAAAAAAAGAGGGCCACCGAAAACGGGGCCCTTTTAAGGTGTGAAGGTCTAAACCTCCAGAGGGGAACAGCTGCTGCGGCGACATTGGGAGAACATCGCCATGTGCATCAGCTAGGTGCGATATGATGGTTTTTTGGGCACGGCACAATGCATTTTTGTGCATGCCTGCCATGCATTATTGCTTTTTTAACCAAGCGGTAAAATTTAGGGCAAAAAAAGAGGGCCACGGATCGCTCCAGGCCCTTTCCAAGTTTGAAGGTCTATAACCTCCAGAGGGGAACAGCTGCTGCGCAAACGTGCAAGGCACGCTCACATAATGCATCAGCTAAGGCGGGATATGGTCGTCAAAATGCAAAACTTCAATGCATTATAATGCAATGCAGCCATGCAATATTGCATGGCTTGTGAAATTTCGCGCCGAAGATAAGAATTGGGGAATGAAATTTCAGGTTTAGTGCCGCATGCCCATTAGAAATTCCAGTTGCGTGCCTTGGCCACGATGAAATCGCGGAAGGCTTTCAGCTTCGCGGCGTTTTTCATCTCGTCCGGATAGCAGAAATACGTGTCGAAAGAGGGGACATCGGCGCTGGTGAAAAGCTGCAGAAGTCCCGGATCGCGACCGACGATGTAATCGGGCAGCATGGCGACACCGATTCCCAACAGGCAGGCACGTTTGACCGAGATCAGGCTGTTGATCTGCAGGATCGGCGTGCGCGGATTATCCGACGTGCGGCCCGCCGTTTCCAGCCAGTTCAAATCCATCAGATAACCGGGGGCAAGCTCGCCGAAGGTGATGATGCGGTGATTGTCGAGGTCTTCGATCGACTGCGGCTCGCCGTAGCGGTTCACATAGGAGGGGGCTGCATAAACGTGCAGGTGTACGGTGAACAGCTTGCGCTGGATGAGGTCCGATTGCAGCGGCTGGCGCAGGCGGATGGCGCAATCGGCATGGCGCATGTTCACGTCCAGCTCCTCGTCGTCGAGGATCAGCTGGATCTGCATGTCCGGGTAAAGCTGAAGGAATTCCTGAATCTTGTCCGTCAGCCAGCCCTGACCAAGGCCGACCGTGGTGGTGACGCGCAGGCGGCCGCTCGGCTTTTCCGTGTTCTCCGTCAGCTGAACGCGAACGGATTCGAGCTTCAGCAGCACGTCATGGGCGGTGCGGTACAGAAGCTCACCCTGTTCGGTGAGGATCAGGCCACGGGCATGGCGGTGAAACAGCTTGATGCCGACATCCTGCTCCAGCGCACTGACCTGTCGGCTGATGGCCGATTGCGAAAGATGCAGTTTATCCGCCGCATGGGTGAAGGAACCCGCTTCGGCAGCGGCATGAAAAATGCGCAGCTTGTCCCAGTCCAGCGGCATTTCCCGTTCCCCCTATGCGCGTTCAGCCGCGCCTTGTGTCATTTTCAATGTGCATGCGCCGTCAGGAAGCGCTCGGCCTCGAGCGCGGCCATGCAGCCGCGGCCCGCAGCCGTAATCGCCTGACGGAATGTGTCATCGGCCACGTCACCCGCAGCAAAGACGCCCTCTACGCTGGTCGCGGTCGAATCCGGCGCGGTCCAGAGATAGCCGTTATCCTTGAGTTTCAGCGTGTCCTTGAAAAGTTCGACAGCGGGCGCATGGCCAATGGCCACGAAAACGCCGTCGGTCGCAAAATCGCTGATCTCGCCCGTCTTGGTATCGCGCAGCTTCACGCCGTTGACGGATGGCGGCATCGGGCCTTGCGCTGCCGCGCCGGTGATTTCGGCAATTTCCGTGTTCCAGCGGATCGTGACATTTTCCTTCTTGAAGATGCGCTCCTGCAGGATCTTCTCGCAGCGGAAGCTGTCGCGGCGATGCACGACGGTCACGCTCTTGGCAATGTTCGACAGGTAAAGCGCCTCCTCGACAGCCGAGTTGCCGCCGCCGACCACGATCACGTCGCGGTTGCGATAGAAGAAGCCGTCGCAGGTGGCGCAGGCCGAAACGCCGAAGCCCTGGAAGGTGCGTTCGCTTTCAATGCCCAGCCACTTGGCCTTGGCGCCGGTGGCGATGATCAGCGTGTCAGCGGTCCAGACCGCACCCGAATCGCAGGTGACGGTGAAGGGACGCTTGGAGACATCGACCGCGGTCACAATATCATTGACGATTTCCGCGCCCACATGGGTCGCCTGGCCGAGCATCTGCTCCATCAGCCATGGCCCTTGAATGGGGTCGGCGAAGCCCGGATAGTTCTCCACATCGGTGGTGATCATCAACTGGCCGCCCTGATCCAAGCCGGCAATCAACACGGGTTTCAGCATGGCGCGCGCTGCATAGATGGCTGCGGTGTAGCCAGCCGGGCCGGAGCCGATGATGAGAACCTGCGTATGCTGAATAGACATGGGTATTCCTTATTGCGCCAACGATACGAACGGACGGACCAAAGCGGTTCGGCAGGCGCGTTTATAAACTCCACGCTATTAAAGGTCTTCCATGCATTTATTCAAGGTCAGCCTTGCGTTTCCAACAAAGCAATTGGCCCGTTAATGGGCGGTGTTTACCTTCAGGCAAGACCAAGCAGGCGCCGCCCCTTGCTCAGGGCTGAACGGATTAGGCGCCAGCGGGGCTTGCTACCGCCCCAGGCGAAGCGGCGCAATCTCGCTTTTCCCTCTTCATCCGCGTTGTCGTACTCGCGTGTGCGGTTGTCGGCGACTAGAAGATTCTGAGGTCCCAGCGAACGAAAAGCATTGGCTTCATTACAGCGGTCAATGTCGAAATATTCACCATTACCGTTGACGACAACAACGCGCATTCCTCTTTCCAAAATCTGCCTTGTCATGCTGTCTCGGCCGTTTTCGAACACAAGGGCGGCTTGTCGGTCTGGCGCGTCGACGCCCCGCAAGTCGAGATAGAGGCTACGTGCGATGCAGAAGGCGTTGGTGCGCAATGATGGATTGGGAAAAAACGTCTCGGGCAGGGTGGTCTCGTAGGCACCACTTGCGCCAGAAACGCCAGCCTTACCTTGCAACACCGGCGCAGCAAGCTTGTCCAGCCAGCCCTCGATGAGCGGCTCGGAATAGGTGTTTAGGAAGCAGAGAAACTGATTTCTTGTTTGTTTTGCTGCGTAGGTGTATGCGCTGATATCAACTCCAGCGTCATTGAGGTGAAGTAATCGCGTTTCGAACGAGCCACTGATTTCTTCGACTGCTGAGGAGATTGTCTGTGCCTGATTTGGAGAAGTTGCGCCCTTTATAAGAATGCATACACAGCTTGACCAAGGTTTTGTTGTTTTCAGCAATCCTTTGACGAAGCGCTCAAAATCTGAAACGGGATGTGTCGTTCTATATAAGTAAATAATGCATATGGGATGTGTCATAGTAGGCTGCCTAAAACATTCAATCTCGTTTAGAGAATCAGGAGAAATAAATGTCATCCGTCGACGCCTTCAGAGAGGCACCTTACAGATCCATCAAGCAAGATACGTATTTTACATGCTACGACAAGCTTCTTACTCCGTATATCGGCAAGTCTCCGGTAGTCGTTGACGTCGGGGTGTTAAGTGGCGGCTCTCTTTTCATGTGGCGTGACTTTTTTGGATCGGGCGCGCGCATTATTGGTGTTGAGCTCAACCCAACTGCCACGAAATGGCGCGATCATGGGTTCGAGATTTTTATTGGTGACCAGAGTTCGGATGCGTTTTGGGACGACTTTTTTCAGCAGGTGGGCAACGTCGATATTCTGATTGATGATGGCGGGCATACCAATTTCCAGCAGCTCAAGACGCTACATAAGGCAATTCCGCATGTCCGTGACGGAGGCGTCATTCTCATCGAAGATACGCATGCCAGCTATATGGGGAACTTCGGCAATCCCTCAAAATATTCTTTTATGAATTTTTGCGCCAACGCCGTACACAGTATTAATGATCGATACTTCTACAAAAAGCCCAAAAATCTGATCCGCGATAACGTATCCAGCCTCGAGATTTTTGAGGGTATTTCAGCATTCAAGATTGACAGGCGTCTTTGCAAAAAATCATCATTGATCGATAATGGTGGTGAGAATGATCATGCGATCGATATGCAAGTCGGGGACGTGGCCATGATGAGGAATGCGCTTTGGGCTAACAGCAAGATTGTGTCGAAGTTTCAAAGGAAGTCAAAGCGCGTAAAAGAACGGCTTCTTTCCTTTAAGAATTGTCGGCAGTTCTTTTCGTAATGCGTGTTCTGTTGACAGGTGCCAATGGGCGAATTGGCCGTTGGGTTGCACGTGAACTCCTTGGTTCTGGTGTGGAGGAAGTCTGCTGCCCAAACCACCATGCTTTTGATATTTTAGCTGAGGGCGAACACTGGTCTGACATTTTCGCGAAGCCTTGGGATGTGTTGATTCATTGTGCGTGGATTACTTCGCACGGTGATTTCTGGAGTAGCCTAGAAAACATTGTCTGGGCTAAGGCGTCTGAGAGACTATTTGACCGATTTTACGCTGCGGGTGGACAGCGTATCGTCGGGGTGGGGACGTGCGCAGAATATGAGTGGCCCTCTGCGAGTTTGTATCTGACTGAGGCTTCTGTGTGTAACCCCGCGACGCTCTATGGGCTATCTAAGCTGCAAACCTATACATACCTCGAGGAAGCTGCTCGTCGATACGAGCGCTCATTTGCTTGGAGTCGTATATTTTTTACTTTTGGCGCTGGGGAAAGTGATAAAAAGCTAATTCCCTCTATGGTTGCTGCCCAATTGGCAAAAACGCAGATGCGCTGTGGACATGAGGAAGCTAGGCGGGATTTCCTCGATTTCGAAAGTGTAGGTCGCCTGATTGCGCGCGTATCCCTTTCGCAGGTTGCCGGAGCTATTAACATCGGCAGCGGCGAAGCCATTTCGCTCGGCGAGATATATAATGACGTTCTGGATATCTGTGGAGGAGAGACCTTTGTTTCCTTTTCTAGCGAAATCACAAGGAATCAGCACTTTGTCGTGCCCGATATTTCAAAATTGAGGCATGCGCTTAATTTTCATTGCCAGGGGAGCGTCCGTTCTAAAATCCGAGAGTATGTAAAATACTTAGCTTTAGATAGGTCTACCTAGTAATTTAATGATTATTCTCTTTATTTTCAGTCTTATAATCCTGATGCGGCTGGCTCGTAGCTTTTGATATGTGTAAGAATTCCTTAGGTTTCCAATATACTTCTTTTCGGAATTCGATAAATTTGATTGGGAGACTTCATTGTCGAATGCTTCGTAAAAAAGCGGCATAAGCTTTTCAAGTCTTTCAATTCTCGCGGATATTGGCATGCCGCCTCTCATGCCGTCCCCCTTGGGCGGCGAATATATTCTTTGAGTGAACAGTGTTTCCGGGCAGCCGATAATCTGACGGTTGATGATGGGGCGAAGAACCGTTAAATGATCACGCGAATAGGCATGCGGGAATCGGTCCCACATTGTGTGTACTATATCTTTCAAGTGTTGTGTGCGCCAAACTCCATAAAAAATACTTGCATGATAATTAAATAAAGAGCTTCCAATCTCTTTTATTGTATTATTTTTTGAGAAAATGGCGGCTGAAGTTGTGGGGGTGTACTCTGTTTCCGAAATGCGGGTCACGACCGTAGGGGCAGCCAGATTGCAGTCTGGGTTAGCGTCCAACGCGGCAATCATGCTGTCGAGAAAATTTTCAGTTGCATAGTCATCATCGGCGCGCCAGCAGAAATATTCGGTTTGGCAGAATGAGAACGCTTTGCGAAAATTAGCCTCATGGCCCACGTTAACTTCACTGCTTATAATGGAAATTCGTGAATCTTTGGACGCGTAATAATTGCATATTTCTGCGGTGCGGTCTGTGGATGCATTATCGCAAATAACGACATGGTAATCGGTAAAACTTTGCGCGAGGATCGAATCCAAACATTCGCCTATCATGGCTTCTCCGTTATAGACTGGAATGCCAATCGTCACCCGTGCCATAGTGTTAATATCCTCAAATCATACTGGAAACCGATGCCCCTCTTCGCATACAATAATGACTGGTCGCAAGCCGGAAACAATTTCGATTTCCTTCGTCTGGTTCTGGCGTCTCTGGTGATTGTCAGCCATGCTTATCCCTTGTTCGTTGGCACGGAAGATCCTTGGCAGGCGTATGGTGCGCCGTTCAATATTGGGCAGATGTGCGTTATGGCCTTCTTTGTTATCAGTGGTATGCTGGTGACGCGTTCCGCCCTTTTGTCTCGCTCGCTGCTGTCGTATATTGTATCACGCGCAATGCGGCTTTTGCCCGGCGCTTTCGTCTGCGCGCTGTGGATGGCGTTCGGTGTTGGTCTTGCCTTTACCACGCTTGGTGTTTTCGACTACCTGACCGATGCAAGCGTTTGGACATTCCTCCGACGCAACACCATGCTTATGTCGATACAGTACGATCTTCCGGGTGTCTTCAAAGAAAATATCTATGCCGGGGCCGTCAATGGTTCGCTCTGGTCGCTCAAAGTCGAAATCCGCATGTATATTTTGTTCGGGACGATTGTCTTCCTCATGCGTTTGAAACCGGTCTGGATGCGTTACCTGAAGTATGTGTTGCTGACGCTTTTTATCGTTGCCTATTTCAGAGCGATACTGCCCCCGCTTCTGCCGCAGGGAGCTTTGGAGCCTAAGACGAACTGGATTTATGGCTATTATTTCGCGGCGGGTGCCGTTCTCCTGACCTGGGAAAAAGCAATTCCTCGTAACCTTGCTGTCGCAGTGGCGTTGTTCTGCGCTTCGCTCTTCACGGTCAATACGCCGTTTCTCGATCCATTGATGCGGCTGACCTTGCCCTATCTTTTCTATTGTTTAGCTTTTTCGCAGACAGGTGCGCTAAAGGGGCTGCGCGGCTGTCCGGATGTTTCCTATGGCATTTATATCTATGGCTTTCCCGTGCAGCAGTCGTTGTCGGCCTTGTTTGCGGATCGCTTCGGCATGGTGCCGCTCACCGCCGCCTCGCTGTTGATCACGATCACACTGGCGACGCTGAGCTGGAGGCTGGTCGAGAAGCCAACGCTGGGACGTAAACGCAAGGTGGAGGAGGCTATTACCAAACTTTACCGGCGTGTCGTTCCGTCCGGCCAGATCTGATGGTGCCGCCCGTTCACAGGAAGGTTCCAACGACATATAAGGGGCCAGCGGCGGTTTATGATTCTCGTCCGCCTCAAACTAGAAACAGGATCAGCAGAGCCTATGAGCAGCGCCGAAGCGCCCGTCAATGTTATATGCATGAAGTGGGGGACGCTTTACGGTCCTGAATATGCGAACCGTCTTTATGCAATGGTGGCGCGCAATCTCATGCGCCCTTTCCGCTTCGTCTGCTTTACCGACGATGCAAGCGGGCTTCGTTCGGAGATTGAAGCCGTTGATCTGCCGTCGATCCGTATCGATGCGCCTTATGAAAAGACGCCATGGAAAAAGCTAGCGCTATATAACCCCACTCTGGGGGACCTTGCCGGTCCGACGCTTTTTTTCGATCTAGATGTGGTTATCACCGGGCCGCTCGATCGGTTTTTCGAGTACCCAGGCGTTTACTGTGTGATTCATAACTGGACACAGCCGAAGCAGATAAACGGCAATACCTCTGTTTTCCGCTTCGATATCGGGGCGCATGGCGATCTTCTTGATCTGTTTCACAGTCAGCCGACCCAGCATTGGGTGGATGTTCATCGCATAGAGCAGACTTTTCTGTCGCAGCAATTACATGCGCAAGGCAAGCTAAGCTATTGGCCGGAAGGCTGGTGTGTTTCCTTCAAGGTGCACTGCCTTCCGGGCGGCTGGAAGTTCCCGCGTATCCTTCTGAACTGGTTCAGGCCATCACGGCTTCCACAAGGTGCGAGCGTCTGCGTGTTTCACGGGCGTCCCAACCCCGATGATGCGCTTTTGGGGCGCTGGCCGGGAAAATGGTACAAGCGTCTGTTACCGGCGCGCTGGATTGCGGATTACTGGCATGAATGAAGGGTGGCTTTACGAATCATGAGTGCGCCGCTTGTCAGCATTATTTCGGCCGTCTTCAACAAGGCCGGTGTTCTGGCCGAAACACTGCGGCTGGCCCGGGAGCAGCGGGGCCTTAAAGACAGCGAAATAGAGTTCGTCTTCGTTGACGATTGCTCAACCGACGGATCCTTGGCGCTGCTTGAGGCTGAAGCGGTCAGCGATCCACGGGTCAGGGTGTTCGCCTCATCACAGAACGCTGGTCCCTCGGTCGCCTTCAATCGGGCGGCGAAGGAGGCGCGTGGTCAATACCTATTAGCGATCGACGCCGATGACATGCTGCCTGCCAACGCCGTCCGCTTCCTTCTCGACTGCGCCTTGCGTTTGGATGCTGGGCTGGTCTTAGGTCGAAGTCGACGCGGGGAAGGGTGTCCGGATATACCCGAGAACGCTGATGTATCTCTGATTGAAGATGCGCTCGCCTTCGTGGCAGAGCGCAAGATCGTTCGCATGGGGTTTCTGTGCAAGCGAGATATCTGGTTGCGGGCTGGTGGGGCGGATGAAAGCGTTTTCATACAGGATCAGTCTTTGCCGCTAAGGCTTGGGGCCGCGGTGGGACGGTTGGCTTGGGTTGATGCCTTCGTTTACCATCTACGCCCGAGCGGAGAGGAGAACCTGTCGCGAAACGTGCTTCAGCAACATCACGACCGCTTTTTCGCGTTGCGACCATTTTTAAGTCGGGCGGATGTTTCTCCTGCCGCCCGTAAGGCCATCATGCGGCAGGTGGTATCTAGCCTTTGGAAGCTAGATCGGGACCGAGGCGTCGTATTCCCGGTCCTTTCGAGCGCCGGGAGGGTTTATCTCCTAAACCGGCTTCTAGGTGTTGAGCCATCATCCGTTGTTTTGGACAGGTTTGGCCGTCTGCTTGCAAGCCTTAACGGCATTCGCCGACCGGAGATTTCCTGATGCAGCCCAAACGTATTTTGATCGTTGGAAATTTTGGACGAAAGGACCTCTTTCGCCGTTACTTCAACATGGAAAGCAAGCTGGCCAACGGGTTCATCCGGGCGGGGCATCATGTCCTGTGTTTCTCCGATCGTGATCATGCACGTGAAGCCACCATTTTCCGCACGCAGAAACTCGGTGCGCGCAAGATGCAGGAGAAGCTTGTCGAACTTACCGCGCATTACCGGCCTGCTCTCGTGTTGATTGGGCACGCTGATCTTGTTGATGAGGTGACGTATCAGCGGCTGCGCGATAAGGTGTCCGGCTTGCGGCTTGCGGCTTTTTGTGTTGATGCCCTTTTTCGCAAGGCAACAATGCAACGATTTTCTGCCCGCGCCCAGCTAATGGACGCCGCATTTCTGACCACTGCGGACCGGCAGCAGGCAGCCTTGCTCGGCATACCGGCCGGACGGCTGTTTTTCGTACCCAATCCGGTCGATTCCAGTATGGAGACGGCGCGGGTTTTTGAAATGCCGCGTGAGGCGTTGCGGCTGGATGGCCAGTTTCTAGGCACCGGTATCGAGCGCCGCGAGGATCAGATCGAGTTCATTCGTAACTCGCTTCCAGCGTCATACAGGTTTGAAAGCGGCGGCAAGGCGTTTGCTACTGAGCGCGTTGACAGTACAACCTTCCTAGATAGACTGGCGGAGGCGGCTGTTTGCCCCAACCTACCTCTCGATGACCTGAAAACGGAGCAGCTGGCGTATCTTTATTCGTCGGATCGTATCGCGCAGACATTGGGGCAGGGCGTGACGACGCTGACCACCGCTGCCAGCCGCCTGTCTGATATTTATGAGGACGGTGTAGTGGAATATTCCGACCGTGCTGATCTGGTGGCGAAGATGACGGCTCTATACGAAGATGACGTGCGGCGCATGCAGATCGGCGAGATTGGTCATCGTCTTGCCCATGAGCGCACGGGATGCTCGAAGGTCGCCGACTACATCCTGTCGGTCTGTTTCGGTGAAAGCGAGGGAGTTGTACCGTGGCCGAGCGCCCTCAATTGACGAAAGTGGAAGAAAACGCTCTGGTGGACGGTCATCGCCTGCGCGTCATGCAGGTGCTTCCCGCCCTTGGTGATGGCGGAGTGGAGCGCTCTACTCTTGAAATGGCTGGCTATCTGTCACGTCAGAACGCTGAGCATTGGGTGGTAAGTGGCGGCGGGCGCTTGGTGCCGGATGTGGTCGCTGCCGGAGCGCAGGCTGTGGAACTGCCGGTCGGGGAGAAATCGCCGCTTGCCATCATAGCGAATGCCCGTGCTCTTGGTCGGCTGATTGACGCGCACAAGATCGATGTCGTTCATGCGCGTAGCCGCGCTCCGGCATGGGCGGCATGGCTTGCATGCCGCTGGTTCTCTTATCATCCAACTCGCTACCTGACAACGTTTCACGGCGTCTACAGTCATGGCAGTGCGCTGAAACGCGCCTATAATCGCGTCATGCTGAAGGGGCGCGTGGTTATTGCCAATTCGCGATTCATCAAAAATCACATCGTTTCTGTATACGGTTATCCCGACAATCAAATTATTGTCGCGCCACGTGGCATTGAGCCCGCACTTTTCGAACCCGCACTCTATTCCTGCGAATTTCGACAGCGTATTCGTGCTGAGTTCCAGCTGCATGAGGCGGAGCCGATGCTGATTATCGTCGGCCGCCTGACGGGGTGGAAGGGGCATAGCGTTCTGGTGGAAGCCCTTGAACGTTTGAAGGATTTGCCTTGGAAACTGGTGGTCGCCGGTGGGGGAGACGCGGATTTTGTCCAAAATCTGAAGCGCCAGATAACGGTGGCGGGCCTTTCTGATCGCATTATTCTAACGGGAAGCCGCAAGGATGTTCCGGCGCTTCTGGCCGTCGCGGATCTTGCCTATTCCACCTCCACGCGGCCCGAAGCTTTCGGGCGAGCCTCTATCGAGGCGCAGGCGATGGAAACGCCAATCATTGCGACCGACCACGGCGGCAGCCGAGAAACCGTCATTCCCGGAGTGACTGGCTGGCTTGTTGCCCCTTCGGATTCGCTGGCACTCAGCGCTGTGACGCGTGAGGCTCTTTCAGATCCGGCCCGATTGAAGCGGATGGGGCTTGAAGGTCGGGCAAACGTGCTGGCGCATTTCACAACAGAGCGTATGCTGGAAGCCGAGTTTTCCGCTTACCGGCGCTTGCTTGCCAAGCCGGTTTCGTCATGACAGAGCCGAAGCTTGTCTGGGTACTTACTGATGGCAAGGCGGGTGACGAGCAGCCGCTTATAGGCATCGCCGAGGCTTTGGGTTCTACGCCTGTGCTTCGTCATGTGCATCCACGCCGGTTGTTCGCGGCGCTAATGCCATGGGGACCGATTGATCCGCAGGAAAGTGAGAGACGGTCTGGTGCTCCTCTTGCGCCGCCTTGGCCGGATATCTGTCTTGCGACCGGGCGGCGTACCGTCGCTTATCTGCGCCGCCTGAAGCGCCTCTCGCCGCAGACCTTCACCGTGTTTTTCAAAGACCCTCGAACCACGTGTCACGGGGCCGATCTATTGGTGGTGCAGGCGCATGACAAGCCGCGTGGTAAGGGAGTCATGGTGATTACCACCGCTCCGAACCGCATTTTGCCTGAGCGTCTTGCGGCTATTCGTGCTGCGCCCCCGGCCATTCTTGCTGGTTTGCCAGCACCGCGAGTTGCTGTTCTAATAGGTGGTGATAGCCGACATCACCGTTTCACGGATGCGGATATCAGCGCCTTCGAGGTTGGGCTGCGCGAGCACCTTGCCCAAGGGAAGTCATTGATGATTACGGCTTCAAGACGAACCCCACTGCGGTTGCGTGTGGGGCTGGAGGCGCTACGCGCTGAACAGAGGGTTCATTTCTGGGATGGATGCGGGGACAACCCCTACGCTGCCTATCTGGCGCTTGCGGATGAGGTGATCGTGACCGCGGATTCCACGAATATGATCGGCGAGGCGGCGGCCACAGGCCGCCCCGTGCAGATTTTTTACCCGCATGGCGGGCATCCGAAGATTACCTCCTTTATCGCAGCTCTTTCTAAAACGGCGGTCGTCGGTCGCTTCCCAAATGCGCCAGCGATTGGCGATTACGCGCCGATCAACAGCACGGAAAGTGTGGCGCAGGCCATTGGGGCTGGTTGGTCTGCCCGCGCGTCAGGCTGGGAGGACGGGCGGCAATAGCCGATTATCGTTGACACAATAGGCAGATTTGCTAGTTGCTGCTTTGGGCGTGGCATTCGATAATGCCGAGGGAAGGCCATTTCTGGCGTGACGTTATTGAGGTGGAATTGCTATGAAGGCAGTCATTCTTGCGGGCGGTTTGGGAAGCCGGATTTCAGAGGAATCTGTGCTTCGTCCAAAGCCGATGATCGAGATCGGTGACCGGCCTATTCTCTGGCATATCATGAAGATGTATTCAGCTCATGGCATCAATGACTTCATCATCTGCCTCGGTTACAAAGGATACGTGATCAAAGAGTTCTTCACGAACTACACGCGTCATGGTTCCGACGTCACTGTCAACATGCAGACCGGCTCCATCACTTATCACCAGGAAATCGCTGAGCCGTGGACCGTCACTCTGGTGGAAACAGGTGAGAACAGCATGACGGGCGGGCGTCTTGGTCGGGTTGCTCCCTACCTAAAAGATGAGGACGATTTCTGCTTCACCTACGGCGATGGCGTTTCGGATGTCGATATCAGTGCCTCGATCGCCTTTCACAAGGCCCATGGAGCGCGCGCAACCATGACAGCGGTTGCCCCTCCTGGACGGTTCGGTGCCCTGAAGATCACGGATGACATGATTACCAGTTTCGAAGAAAAACCTGCCGGAGACAACGGTCTTATCAATGGCGGATTTTTTGTACTCCAGCATAATTGTCTCGATCTGATCAACGGCGATGATACGATCTGGGAGGCAGCGCCGCTGGAGACGCTGGCCTCCACCGGTCAGTTGCGCGCTTTTCGTCATGACGGGTTCTGGCAGCCGATGGATACGCTGCGCGACAAGAACCAGTTGCAGAAGCTGTGGGCCAACGGGCAGGCTCCGTGGAAGAAGTGGAGCTGATGGTGACGCAGGCTGCTTCCAAGGTGCCGGATCCGGCTTTCTGGCAGGGTAAGCGGGTTCTGTTGACGGGGCATACGGGTTTCAAGGGTGCTTGGTGCGCGATGTGGCTCAGGGCTCTCGGTGCTAATGTCACTGCCCTGGCGCTGCCCCCGGAAAATGGCGACAATCTTTTCGCGCTGGCGGGTGTGGAGAGTGATTGTGACAGTCATTTCGTGGACCTTCGGGATGGTGAGCGAGTTCGTGAGATAGTGGAAAAGTCCCGGCCACAGATCGTACTGCATCTCGCCGCACAGGCGCTCGTTCGCCGGTCTGTGCGTGATCCGGTGACGACCTGGCAATCGAATGTCGTTGGCACATTGAACCTTCTACAAGCGCTGCGCGATCTTAAAGATCTTGAGGTTGTTCTCGTCGTGACCTCCGACAAGGTTTACGCCAATGACGGTCAGGGAAGAGCATTCTCCGAGGGGGATCAACTTGGCGGCAAGGACCCCTATTCGGCCAGCAAGGCGGCGTGCGAAATCCTGGTGCGCTCCATGCGGGAAACCTATTTCAGAGATACTCCTGTTGCTACAGTGCGCGGCGGCAACGTGATCGGTGGCGGGGATTTTTCAGAAGATCGGCTCGCTCCGGATTGCGTGCGTGCAGTGTGCTCCGGCATGCCGGTTATTCTGCGCCAGCCGCGCGCCACAAGGCCTTGGCAGCACGTTCTCGATTGCCTTTGCGGCTATCTGCTTTATGCGCAGGCGCTCGCCACACGACCCAGTATGCCTCTGGCCATGAATATCGGGCCGGAAAGCGCCCATGATCTGCCGGTTCTGACTTTTGCCGAGATGCTTCTGATGGAAATGCGCCGTCCTGATCTTTTGTTAATCGAGGAAGAGAAGGGATCTGTCGAGGCACCTCGGCTTGCTCTTAATCCGGCGCTTGCGCGGGAGACCCTTGGATGGGCCGACCGTTTGGTGGGAGCCGAAGCCATTACTGCTACGGCGCGCTGGTACAATGCTTGGAATGCGGCCGCAGATGTGGCCACCCTTACACGGCGTGAGATCGCCGCCTATCAAGGTCTGGAGTAATACATGACTACTTGTCGCTTCTGTTCCTCCCCGCTGACGCTGACGCTGGTCGATTTGGGGACAACGCCACTTGCAAACTCCAATCTGCGTTCGCGGGATGAGATCGTCAGCGAGAAGTCGTTTCCGCTGCATGTGATGGTCTGCGATGAATGCCGACTTGCCCAGACGACTGAGACCATCCCCGCGGATGCTATCTTCCACGACGATTATGCGTATTTCAGTAGTTTTTCGAACAGTTGGGTCGAGCATGCCCGCTGCTATTGCGAGGAGATGACGGTACGATTCGGGCTGGGCAGTGGATCGCTGGTCATGGAGGTTGCCTCGAATGATGGTTATCTTCTGCAGCATTTCGTCAAGGCTGGTGTTCCTGTTCTAGGCATAGAACCTGCCGGCAACTGTGCGGTGGAAGCCGAGCGCCGCGGTGTTCCGTCAATTGTTGAATTCTTTGGAAGCGAACTTGCAGGACGGCTGGTGTCGCAGGGTCAGCAGGCTGACCTCATGGCGGCGAACAATGTGCTGGCGCATGTTCCGGACATTTCCGATTTCATCAAGGGCTTCAGCATCGCTTTGAAGCCTGAGGGCGTCGTAACCTTCGAGTTCCCACACCTTCTCAACCTTATCAACCTAGTGCAGTTCGACACCATCTATCATGAACATTATTCCTATCTATCGCTTATTGCGGTGGAAACGATCATGCGACGTCATGGAATGCGGGTGTTTGATGTGCAACAGTTGCCCACGCATGGCGGCTCCCTACGAGTATTTGCCTGCCGAGAATCGGCCAGCCATGCCGAAATGAAAGGTCTTGGCGAGATCCGAGCCCTTGAAAAGGCCGCACGTCTTGACGAAAGCGCCGGTTATGAAGGGTTCACAGCGAAGGTGGAGAAAGTGCGCGATGACTTTCTCACTTTTCTTGCCGATGCTCGCAAAGCTGGTCAGTCGGTGATCGGGTATGGTGCTGCCGCCAAAGGAAACACGTTCATGAACTATTGCGGGTTGAACGAGACGGACATCGACTATGTCGCCGACCGCAATGTGCACAAGCAGGGCCGCTTGCTGCCGGGCATTCATGCGCCGATCTGCGATCCAGCTAGGATCGCAGAAACCCGTCCCGACTATGTCGTTATCCTGCCATGGAACTTGGCGCATGAGATTCAGCAGCAATTGCCGCAGATCCGAGAGTGGGGGGGGCGCTTCGTGACGGCCATTCCAGAACTCAAGGTATTCTGAGGCGTTTATGGAACGCGTTGAACCAGAGTTCGGGAGCAAGATTGACGGTCCTGCCGTTATCGTTCCGACGAGGCACGAAGATGAACGCGGGCTTTTTGCCCGTGTGGTCTGCTCTCAAGAATTCGCTGGCCTCGGCATCACGTTCAAGTCGGTGCAGACTAGTCTTTCTCGCAATCTTTCCCTGCATACGCTGCGCGGCATGCATTATCAGCCGGGTGAATGGGCAGAAGGCAAGCTGGTGCGGGTGGGACGTGGTGCCATTTATGACGTAGCGGTAGACCTTCGCCCTAAAAGCCCAACATATCTTAATTGGTGCGGAACGATTTTATCGGAAGAAAACCTTAGAGCTTTTTTTATTCCGCGCGGCTTCCTTCACGGTTTCCTTACACTCAAGCCTGACACGGATGTGATCTATGAAATTGATCGCATGTTCGAGCCGGGACATGGTGCGGGTTTTCGCTGGAACGATCCTGCCTTTTCAATTGATTGGCCTGCCGCACCCGCTGTGATTAGCGCACGCGATGCGGAATATGCTGATTATATTCGAATTGATTTCCACTCATGATGAAGGATGAACTTTGCTGACGTCTGATGCTTGCTAGATCAGATTATTTTCTTTTCATCATCGGAAGGCCTTTCCAGCCGGTTGTGGCCGAAAAGTCCGGGTTGTACGATTCCAATGTGAAACCGGTTGTTACGCCACCACCATCTATTTTCCGGACAATTGATTGGATGCTCCAGATCTGGAAGTCCATTGACCTTCTTGTTTGTGACGTGTTCACGTGCGAACTTTATCAGCTTACCCAAGAAAAAATCCTTGGTAGTTATGAAGGATCTGTTGCACCAGTTCAGTGTGTTGGATTCAGCAACGAATATACCGTTACCTAACGGCTTGATGTGTTCTGTTCCAATCTCGGGGAAGTCGGGCAGGCAAATCGCTTCATTGGTTCGCGCCATTGCTGCGTCGCGACGCAAGCGCCCCAAAAGAGTTGGCCTGAGTGGGAATCCTGCCTTCCAATACCGATGGAAGCGTTGTGTTGGTTCGGTTATTCTGGCCTGTAACTGGATGGCCTGTAATTTTTGTGTCTCCAGATGCATCAAGCATAGTTCAATGATTGAGCGACCGTTTATCTGGTCACGTAATAGACAATCACATTCCATAACCATGATGGTTTCGGTCGAGGGAAGACTGGCCGCGAGCGCGAGTCCTTCTTGTATTCCAAGGTTACGTTCGGTGGCTACCGGAATAAAACCGAATGACTGTGCGATCTCCATTTCCTCTGGATCGCCTTCCTGACAAAGCACGAAACGTTCAACGAATAGGTCCGATATTGGAGCTAGGGCACCAAGTGTGTTTCGCAGTGTATTCGGGGCTTTCCAAGTCAAAATGGAAAGGCCTACTGGGGGGGCGCTGGAATTATAGGCTATGGACAAAAGGTTCATCCCCTTAAGCGCGAAAAATGCATTTTCACGAAATGCGACACCTTTATGGGCGTCCGCATTTCGGAAAGTTGGTCACCGGCATTTTGGCCTCGCTCAGCCCCACTTGATGGAGAGAATCTCGTAGCCCTTGGCACCGCCCGGTGCATTGACCTCGATCGAGTCACCCACTTCCTTGCCAATCAGCGCGCGGGCGATGGGCGAGGAGATGGAGATGCGGCCAGCCTTCACATCGGCTTCCTGATCGCCGACGATCTGATAGATCTTCTCTTCTTCGCTGTCCTCGTCCACGAGCTTGACGGTGGCGCCAAACTTGATGGTCGAGCCGGACATCTTGGAAAGGTCGATCACTTCGGCGCGTGCCGTCAGGTCTTCCAGCTCGCCGATGCGGCCTTCATTGTGGCTCTGCGCTTCCTTGGCCGCGTGGTATTCGGCATTTTCAGAAAGGTCGCCATGGGCGCGGGCTTCGGCAATGGCCTCAATGATCCGCGGGCGTTCTTCCTGCTGGCGCCAACGCAGTTCCTCCTGCAGCTTCGTGAAGCCGCTCTGCGTCATCGGCACTTTCTCAACCATTTCCAATTCCTTCTGTCTTCTCGTCGCGCAGCGGCGGACACAAAAGAAAACAGGTCCCGAAGCCCAAGCTTCGGAACCAGTTTCAAATCAATGTTCCGGGTCTTATAGCAGATTGCTTGCGCAAAAAGCCAGATTTTTCGAACGCGCGCTTTGACGCGTCCTTGGGCCGCGCCTCGGGTGGCGGTCAGTGGCCGGATGATGCCTCAATCGGCGGACCGTTCCGGTAGACGCTCTGGGCCAGCAGAGCGAGCAGGATGATCGTGACGGCGGCGGCAAGGCAGGTGAGGGCAAAGCCGGACGCGAAGGCTGTGCGAGCCTCCACCAGCCATGCGGCGTCACTCAGGTGGACAGCTTTGGCGACCTCCAGCGCACCGCCGAGCGTTGCGCGCGCCTTTTCGGCATCCGCCGGGGCAAGCGCATCCATCGGGACATCGTGCATGGCCAGCCGGTAGACGATGCCGCCAAGGCTGCCGAGAATGGCGACGCCCATGGCGCCGCCGAATTCCGCGCCCGTTTCGGAAATCGCCGAGGCCGCGCCGGATTGCTCCGGGGGCGCGGAGCCGACAATCAGCCCGGTGGTGGTGAGAACGACAGGCACGAAGCCGAGGCCGATGAGGCCGCTTGCTGCCAGCACGGCGTAGAGGCTTTGCGTGTAAGCCGCATAAGCCATCAGAAGGGTGCCGATGGCATTCACCAGCAAGCCGCCGAGCACCGTTTTGACTGGTCCGAAACGGTTCGTGACCCGCCAGGCCTGCAGCGACATCACCGTGAAAACGAGACTCGGCGCAATCGACCAGAGCGCGGCTTCCAGCGGTGTCTTGCCGAGCACCATCTGCAAAAACTGGTTCTGGAACAGGAAGATACCAAAGACAAAGAACACGCCGAACAGGTTGACCAGCAGCGAGGCGGTAAAGGAGGGAATGCGAAAGAGTGACAGGTTAATCAGCGGGTCGGCGAGGGTTTTCTGACGGCGGATGAAGACCACACCGAACACCAGACCGATGACAACCGGTGGCAGGTGGCGCAGTTGGAACCCGTCGAGCGCGATATGCTTGAGGCCGTAAATGACCGGCAGGACGGTGGCGAGCGACAAGGCGACGCTCAAGAGGTCGATGCGGCTCGCCGTTTCCGCCTTGTACTCGGGCAGCAGCAGCGGTCCGGCGATGATAAGCGCCAGCATGATGGGCAGGTTGATGAGGAAGACCGAGCCCCAGTGGAAGAATTCCAGAAGGACGCCGCCAATCAGCGGGCCGACAAGGCCACCCAGAGCGAAGGCCGTGCCCCAGATGCCGATGGCACGGGTGCGTTCTTCCTCCACCGCAAACAGGTTGACGACGAGCGAAAGCGTCGAGGGGGCAATCGTGGCACCTGCAATACCGAGCAGGGCGCGGGCGATGATGAGCTGCGAGGCCGTGGTCGACAAGGCGGCCAACAGTGAGGCAATGCCGAAGGCGGCGGCTCCGATCATCAGCACGCGACGGCGACCGATACGGTCACCCAAAGACCCCATGGTCAGCAGGAAACCGGCCACCATGAAGCCGTATATGTCATTGATCCACAACAGCTCTGCGGCTGTCGGGTCGAGGTCGGCGATGATTGCGGGCATGGCGAGAAAGAGGACCGAAAGGTCCATCGAATAAATCAGGCAGGCAATCGACAGCACGAAAAGGCCGACCCACTCGCGGCGTCCGGCAGGGGTAGGAAGGGCGGTGGTGTCCGTCATGGCGCTCTCTCATGGGCATGATCAAGGCGCGGTCCAAAACGGACGGCGGATCATGTTTCGTGCAGGGCGCGCAACTTGGCGAGTTCATCAGAGCTTGGCAAGTGTTAAGTTTATGACGGCCAAGGCTTCAGGATAGACCCAGGAACTGCTCCAGCCGGTCGAAGTTCTGCTCGTTGGCGGCGGCGATGAATTTCTGCAGTTCAACAAACTGTTCCGTTGCCTCGGAGGTCATGCGCCAGGAAAGGCGCGTTCCGGCCTCTTCGGCCTTGAAGGCCATGTCCAGCCGGAACACATGGATCGGGCCATGATGGAGAAAGGCGATGCGGTGCGGCGGCTCAACCACTTCGAAGGTGGAGTGATTGTCGAAATCCGTGCCGTTGGATGCGGTCATGGTGATGCGCCAGTCGCCACCGGGGCGGAGATCGAAGGCGTCGATGCGGTTGGTAAAACCGTTCGGACCCCACCAGTGAACGAGTTTCTGAGGGTTGGCGAAGGCGTCGAAAAGCGTCTCGTGATCAACGGCAAAAAGCCGTTCGTTGAGGATTTCGATGATTTCGGACATAGGCCTCACCCGAAGAGAAAGGCCGCCGGATGGCTCCGGCGGCGCTTGTCGATCAGAAGTAGCTCTGCAGCGGGCGCACTTCCAGCTGGCCCTTGGTCAGCGCCTCGATGGCTTCGGCGGCGGCCTGCGCACCGGCCATGGTGGTGTAGTAGGGCACCTTCTGCATCAGCGTGGCGCGGCGCAGCGACTTGGAGTCCGAAACCGCCTTGTTGCCATCGGTGGTGTTGAAGACGAGCTGGACCTGACGGTTGCGGATGGCGTCCTCGATATGCGGACGGCCTTCCAGAACCTTGTTGATCTTCTCGGCTGCAATGCCCTTTTCAGCGAGGAAGCGCTGCGTGCCGCCGGTGGCGAGAACGCGGAAGCCGATGCCAGCCAGAAGGCGGATGGCGGGGAGCACGCGTTCCTTGTCGCTGTCGCGGACCGACACGAAGACGGTGCCGGAGCGCGGCAGTTCGACGCCCGCGCCCAACTGCGACTTGGCGAAGGCCAGTGCGTAGTCGGTGTCGAGGCCGATGACTTCGCCGGTCGAGCGCATTTCCGGGCCAAGCAGCGTATCGACACCGGGGAAGCGGGCAAACGGGAAGACGGCTTCCTTGACAGCAATGTGCTTGAGGTTGCGCGGATCGGGCTTTTCACCATAGGCGCCAATGGCCGGGTCGAGCATTTCACCGGCCATGACGCGGGCGGCGATCTTGGCAATCGGTGCGCCGATGGTCTTGGCAACGAAGGGCACCGTGCGCGAGGCGCGCGGGTTGACTTCGAGGATGTAGATCACGCCGTCCTTGATGGCGTACTGGACGTTCATCAGGCCGCCGACATTGAGCGCCTTGGCAAGCGCCACCGTCTGGCGTTCCAGTTCGTCCACCGTCTCCTTCGACAGCGAGTGGACCGGCAGCGAGCAGGCCGAGTCGCCCGAATGGATACCGGCTTCCTCGATGTGTTCCATGATGCCGCAGACGAACACGTCCTTGCCATCGCACAGCGCATCCACGTCCACTTCGATGGCGTTCGTCAGGTAGCTGTCGAACAGAAGCGGGTTCTTGCTGAGCAGCGTGTTGATCTGGCCGGTCTTGTCGGCGGGATAACGCTGCTTGATGTCTTCCGGCACCAGTTCCGGAACCGTGTCGAGCAGGTAGGTCTGCAGCATGGCTTCGGAGTGGATGATCTGCATGGCGCGGCCACCCAGAACGTAGGACGGGCGCACGACCAGCGGGAAGCCGATTTCGGAGGCGACGAGGCGCGCCTGTTCCACCGAGTAGGCAATGCCGTTGTTCGGCTGGTTGAGGTCGAGCTTCATCAGAAGCTTCTGGAAGCGGTCGCGGTCTTCGGCAAGGTCGATCATGTCCGGCGCGGTGCCGAGGATCGGGATACCGTTCTTTTCCAGCGCTTCGGCGAGCTTCAGCGGGGTCTGGCCGCCGAACTGCACGATGACGCCGACGAGCGTGCCGTTTTCCTGCTCGGCGCGCATGATCTCGATCACGTCTTCCGCCGTCAGCGGTTCGAAATAGAGGCGGTCGGAGGTGTCGTAGTCCGTGGAAACCGTTTCCGGGTTGCAGTTGACCATGATCGCTTCATAGCCCGCATCCTTCAGCGCGAAGGCGGCATGGCAGCAGCAATAGTCGAACTCGATGCCCTG
This sequence comes from Pseudomonadota bacterium, assembly GCA_020161665.1. Classification (GTDB taxonomy): domain Bacteria; phylum Pseudomonadota; class Alphaproteobacteria; order Rhizobiales; family Rhizobiaceae; genus Ectorhizobium. The sequence continues at coordinate 50,588 of JAIUPA010000008.1, forward strand.
ACCGATACGGTTCGGGCCACCGCCGAGGATGACGACCTTTTTGCGGTCGGAAACCTGCGCTTCGGAACGGGCAGCGCCGACGAAGGGCGTTTCATAGGTCGAGTACATGTAGGCGGTCGGCGAGGCGAACTCGGCGGCGCAGGTGTCGATGCGCTTGTAGACCGGGCGAACGTTGAGCGCGTTGCGAAGCTCGGCGACTTCCTTCGGGCGCTTGCCGGTGAGGCTGGCCAGACGGGAGTCGGAGAAGCCCATGGACTTCAGCATGCGCAGGTTTTCGGCATCGGTCGGCAGGCCATGCTCGCGAATGCGGGCTTCCATGTCAATGATCGCCTTGAACTGGGCAATGAACCACGGATCGATCTTGCAGCTGGCGTGGACTTCGGCTTCCGACATGCCAAGGCGCAGCGCCTGAGCGACCATGCGCAGGCGTTCCGGCGTCGGCGTGCCGATGGCGGCGCGAATGGCATTGTGGTCATCGCCTTCGCCAAGGCCTGGAATTTCGATTTCATCGAGGCCGGTCAGGCCGGTTTCGAGGCCACGCAGCGCCTTCTGCAGCGATTCGGCAAAGGTGCGGCCAATGGCCATGACTTCACCGACCGACTTCATGGCCGTGGTGAGGACGTGATCGGCACCCGGGAACTTTTCAAAGGCAAAGCGCGGGATCTTCGTGACGACGTAGTCGATGGACGGTTCGAACGAGGCCGGCGTTGCGCCGCCCGTGATGTCGTTTTCCAGCTCGTCGAGCGTGTAGCCGATGGCGAGCTTGGCGGCGATCTTGGCAATCGGGAAGCCGGTGGCCTTGGACGCCAGCGCCGAGGAGCGCGACACGCGCGGGTTCATTTCGATAACGACGAGGCGGCCATCCTTCGGATTGACGGCGAACTGCACGTTCGAGCCGCCGGTTTCCACGCCGATTTCGCGCAGCACCGCAATCGAGGCGTTACGCATGATCTGGTATTCCTTGTCGGTCAGCG
>JAIUPA010000009.1 GCA_020161665.1 Pseudomonadota bacterium
GTTGGTCATGTCTCTGATCCTCGGGTCTGAAGGTCAGCGAAGCGGAACGCCGCGCCTGACCTTCTGGCCGTCGCCGAGACTGGGGTAGCAACGAGCAAGGGCGGCCGGGGTGGAGGGGGATCACCCGGCCTGCACAAGCCCCTTGGGCGCGGAAGGCTGGGGATACCGCCCCGGACGGTTCCACTTACCTTGCTGGCGCGAGGGCAAGGCCCTTAGTAAATCCAATCAGTCAGTCGCCGCTTCGCGGCGTCACTGTTAGGTTTCTGGCGCTGGAAACAGATGGTGCGCGCAGGGTCATCGGCTTTCGGTGACGACGCGAAGGCGCGAGCCGGTCGATGCCGCACTCGCCTTCGTTCGATCCCTGCCGGCAAAGTAGGCCACTGCGGCGCGGCGATAGCCGCGCCGGCCCGGAGGCGAACGCGCTTCCAAATTGCGCTGTAGAGAGCCGGAGGGCCGCTATGAAAAAGCCCCGGCGCTCTTGCGCCGGGACCGCATTTCATACCTTCATGTCAACGGGCAAGCGCGGGGCTGGAGGGCAACGGTGCGGCCAGTCGCATCAAAGCCGATACGCCAACGAAACCGCCGCCGACCAGACAGAAGATTTGCCGCCAGATTTCAGAGGGCACCGCCTCTTTGGTGATGCCATAGACCAGCGCATAGCCTGCGACGGCGGCGGGTGCGGCAAAGATCAGCGCCACAATCAAGCGCAGGATGGGAGTGCGCAACGTCTCGAACAGCAAAGCGAGGATGCCAAACGCCACGCCAGCGGAAACGAGGCCGACCAGCCCGGCACCTATCACGCCGGAGCCGGTCTGATAGGCGAATTGCGCAGCAGTCAATCCGAGCATGAAGGGCAGAGCATAGACTGCGAGCTTATAGGCCACGACGCAAAGGACGGCGACTAGCGCCACGCTCATCAACATCACGGCTACCATGGTTCTGCTCCTTCACGGTCTGCGCGGATTGCCGTTGCGTCGCTCCTGCGGTTGGGCACGGGCAACATAATGCCAACCCGTGCCCCGTCTGTCGACCATCGACGGCTTTCAGGTGTCATTTTGGAGGGCTATAGCGTAGGTGTAGTTCTCGGTTTCTTCGTCTCCCGCCCGCCATTTTTCCCCTTAATCAGCTTATTCACGGATCTGTTTCAGGTAGTACGCCTAAGCGTTTTCTGTCTGTATTGGGCCCTGCTTTCCCCAAGCCCCATTGACGCTCAAGGTGAACAACCCTTCACGCCCGCTTGACACAATTTTAGACAGCGCCTAAAAATGAACCAATTGGTAAAAATTGGGGAACAGAACAATGACCAAAAGCATCTACATGACGCGCCGCGCCATTCTGGCTTCCGGCCTTGCCCTTGGCGCCAGCAGCTTCATTCCGGGCGCGCGTGCCGCCGCCCCGATCAAGGTGGCCGGCATTCACGGCTCGCCGGTTGAAAACGCCTGGAACTCGGTTCTGCACAAGGCGCTGCAGGATGCCGCTTCTGAAGGCGTGATCGAATATGTGTTCTCCGAAGGCGTTTCCGGCACCGACTATCCGCGCGCCATGCGCGAATATGCCGAACAGGGTGCCAAGCTCATCATCGGCGAAGCCTATGCCGTTGAAAAGCAGGCCCGCGAAGTGGCCGCCGATTACCCGGATACGGCCTTCGTGCTCGGCTCCAGCGGCAAGGAAGAAGGCGACAATTTCGGCGTGTTCGGCACCTGGAACCAGGACGGCGCTTACCTCGCCGGTATGCTGGCAGGCAAGATGACCAAGTCGAACGTGGTCGGCTCGGTCGGCGCCATGCCGATCCCGGAAGTGAACCAGCTGATCAACGCCTTTGGCGCTGGTGTGAAGGCCGTTAACCCGAATGCCAAGCACCTCGTAACCTTTATCGGCACCTTCTTTGATCCGCCGAAGGCGCGCGAAGCCGGTCTTGCCCAGATCGACGCCGGTGCGGACATTCTGTTCGGCGAGCGTATCGGCACGGCGGATGCTGCCAAGGAGCGCGGCATCAAGGCTGTCGGTTCGCTGATCGACTACACGCCGCGTTATCCCGGCACCGTGTTTGCCAATGCCCTGTGGGGTTTCCGCCCGATCCTCAATGCTGCTCTGGCCGATGTGGCCGCTGGCAAGCCGGTGGGCCGCGATTACACGGCCTATGGCCTTCTGAAGGAAGGCGGCTCGGATATCGTTTACCTGAAGGACGCCGCACCGGCTGAGGCTGTGGCCGCGATGGAAGCCAAGCGCGCCGAAATCAAGGCTGGCACCTTCACCGTTCCGCAGGACACGAGCGAACCGAAGTAAGCGGCGATGCAGGCCGACGCAACCGCACTGGCGCAGGCCATCGCTGCGGGCCGCCAGACGGCGGCGGCGGCCATGGACGCTTCTCTCAAAACCGCCGAGCGCTTTTCAGCGCTCGGTGCCCTTGCTTATAGCGATACGGAAAAGGGGCGGGCTGCGGCCCTTGCTTTCGATGCGTTACCTGCCTCGAAAAAGGCCCTGCCCTTTGGCGGCGTGCCGACGCTTGCCAAGGATCTGGGCGGCCCTTTTGAAGGCTTTCCCGTCAGTGCCGGTTCGAAAATGCTGCCCCGTCGCGGCGGCATGGCGGATTCCGACCTCGCCACCCGTTTTCGCGCCGCAGGCTTTTGTCTCTTCGGGCTGACAACCAGCCCGGAATTCGGCCTTTCCCTTGCCAGTGAACCGGCCATCGGCCCCATCTCGCGCAATCCGCTTGACCCGTCTCTCAGTTCCGGCGGTTCGTCCGGTGGCGCGGCGGCGGTCGTTGCGGCGGGCATTGTGGCCATGGCCCACGCCACGGATGCCGGCGGCTCCATTCGTGTTCCCGCAGCCTGCTGCGGCCTTGTCGGTTTCAAGCCGGGGCGCGGCACCATGCCTGCCGGTCCCAGCTACGGCAATTATCTTGGCGGCATTGCCACGGAACTCGCCATCTGTCGGTCGGTGCGCGATGCATCGCGGGCTTTCGATGCCCTCTCGGGCGATGCGCGCGGCCCCTTCCCGCCGGTTCAGCCGATCGACCTTGCCCCTTCCGCGCTGCGGGTCGGTGTTCTGACGGATACGGGCGCGGAAACACCGACGGACGCGGCCCGGCTGGAAGCGATCGAGGCGGCGGCAAAGTCACTGGAGGCGGCAGGCCATACGGTCAAACGTGTTTCGTGGAGCGCGATTGCCAACCTCGCCGCGACCAGTGCGCAGGCTTTTGTCGATGTGGTGGCGATCAATCTGGCGGAAATGGCCGAGCGCATTCCCGCCGATTTTTCTGTGACCGAACCGATGACGCAGGCCGTTCTCAAACGCGGGCAGACCATGCGCGGCACGGATGTCTGGCGGGTGAGCAACACGCTTGCCTTCGTGGCGCGTGATCTTTGGCGCGTCTTTGATGAGATCGACCTTCTGCTGACACCGATGCTGTCGACGGCCCCGAAACCCATCGGGTCCTTCCCGACCGATCACGGCGATGTTGACCTGCATTTCGAGCGCATGAAGGCCTTTGCGCCGCTGGCCGCACTCGCCAATATTTCCGGTTTTCCGGCCATCACCCTGCCCTTCGGGGCGGATGCGGCGGGGCTGCCGCTGCCGGTGCAATTGCTCGCGCCGATGGGCTATGAGGCCCTTCTTCTTTCGCTGGCCACGGCCCTTGAGGCCGAGGGTCGCTGGCACCACCCCTTCTCCATCGCGGGGCTTGAATCATGAGCGAAGCCGTTCTCGAAATTTCGGGCGTCAGCAAGCGCTTCGGCACCAATCTCGCCAACGACAATATCTCTCTGTCGCTCGGCAAGGGCGAGATCGTGGCGCTTCTGGGTGAAAACGGCGCGGGCAAGACGACGCTGATGAGCATCCTCTTCGGCCACTATATGCCCGATAGCGGCCATGTGCGGGTGATGGGGCAAGACCTGCCGCCCGGCAAGCCGCGTGCCGCCATTCGGGCCGGGATCGGCATGGTGCATCAGCATTTCTCGCTGGCACCGAACCTCACCGTTCTCGAAAATGTCATGACCGGCACGGAAAGCCTGTGGTCCGTCGCTTCCAATACGGGGCCGGGCCGGGCCAAGCTGATGGCCATTTCCGAACGCTTCGGCCTCAAGGTCAACCCGGATGCGCGGCTCGGCGATCTTTCCGTTGGTGAGCAGCAGCGCGTCGAAATCCTCAAGGCGCTCTATAATGATGCGCGCATTCTGGTGCTCGATGAGCCGACCGCGGTGCTGACCAATATCGAGGCGGAAAAGCTATTCTCCACGCTGAAGGATATGGCCCGTCAGGGGCTGTCGCTCATCTTCATCTCCCACAAGCTGGACGAGGTGATGGCAACCGCCGACCGCGTGGTGGTGTTGCGCGGCGGCAAGCTGGTGGCCGAACGCAAGGCTGCCGAGACGAGCAAGGCGGAACTCGCCGAACTGATGGTGGGCCGTGCGGTCAAGCGTCCGGTGCGCGAAGCCTCGACGCCGGGCGAGACCGTGCTGGAAGCGGTTGGCGTGACGGTTCGAGTTGACGATGTCGACCGCCTGAAGGCCATCGATTTTCACCTGCGCGCCGGGGAAGTGCTGGGCATTATCGGCGTTTCCGGCAATGGCCAGACGTTGCTCGCGCAACTCTTAAGCGGCACGGCCAAGCGCACGTCCGGCGATCTGGTCCTCTTCGGGCATGGCGTGGGCGACCTGTCGGTCGCCGATGCCGTTCATGCCGGGATTGGCCGCATCCCGGAAGACCGCAACAAGGAAGGGGCCATCGGCGAGATGGCGATCTGGGAAAATGCCGTTCTGGAACGGCTTTCCGGTTATTCCCGCCACGGACTGGTGGACCGCAAAAGCGCTATCGACTTTGCCGGACGGATCATTTCCGCCTTCGACGTGCGCGGCGGCTCGCCAACAAGCCGCATTCGCCTGCTTTCGGGCGGAAACATGCAGAAGCTCATACTGGGTCGTAACCTGATCGAACATCCGCGCATTCTGGTAGCGGCCCAACCGGCGCGCGGTCTGGATGAAGGGGCCGTTGCCGCCGTTCATGAGCGGATTCTGGAGGCGCGGCGGGCGGGGTGCGCCGTGCTTCTGATTTCGGAAGACCTTGAGGAAGTGATGGCGCTTGCCGACCGCATTCAGGCGATTGTCGGCGGCAGACTTTCGCCGCCGGTCAAGGCCGAGGATGTGGACACCCGTCGTCTCGGCCTCATGATGGCCGGGGAATGGGAACAGGAGGGCGTGGCCCATGCGGTTTGAACGACGCGAACACCGCCCGGCGGCGCTTGTCATTGCCACGCCCATCCTCGCCGTCGTGGCGGCCCTTGCCGTCGCCGGTCTTTTGATTGCGCTGGCCGGTGCGCCGGTTCTCACCGCCTATTGGAAAATCCTCACCGGAGCCTTTGGCTCGCGCCTTTCGACCACGGAAACGCTGACGCGCGCTGCCCCCCTGATGCTGACCGGCCTTGCCGCAGCCATTGCCTTTCGCGCGCGGCTCTGGAACATCGGGGCGGAGGGGCAGTTTTATCTGGGGGCGATTGCTGTCGCCGCCACCTCTTCCCATGTGCTGGCCGGCCTGCCATCGGCGGTGCAAATCCCGCTGCTTTTTGTCGTCGGGGCTGCGGCAGGCATGGTTCTGCTTCTGGTGCCGCTCTGGCTTCGCCTGCGGTTTTCGGTCGATGAAGTGGTGACGACGCTTCTTCTCAATTTCGTCGCCATTCTCTTCGTTTCAATGCTGATTGATGGTGTGTTGAAGGACCCGACCGCGTTCGGCTGGCCGCAATCGGTTGGTATCGACAGCGCGGCAAAGCTGCCGAAGCTTCTGGCCCGGTCGCGCCTCCATATCGGCCTTATCATCGCCATCGGCCTCGCCTTTGCCATTCATTTCGTGCAATCGCGCACCGTCTTCGGGCTGCAATCGCGCGCTGCCGGTCTCAACCCCACCGGGGCCGTGTTCGCCGGGGTGCCGCTGGCCCGCACGCTGGTGATCGTTGCCATGATGTCGGGCGGGCTCGCCGGTCTTGCCGGTGCCATCGAGGTGATGGGCGTCAAGGGCTATGTCACGACCGACCTTTCGCCGGGCTATGGCTATTCGGGCATCGTTGTTGCCATGCTCGCCAATCTCAACCCGCTCGGCGTGGTACTGGCGGCGCTCTTTACCGCCATCATGTTCGTGGGGGCCGATGGCATGAGCCGCAGCCTTGGCATTCCCACCTACATTGCCGACGTGACGGTGGCGCTTTCGCTGATTTCCATGCTGATTGCCGTCTTCTTCACCCAGTACAGGATCCGCCGATGAACGCGCTTGTCGATATTCTCGCCTCCGCCGGTCTGTGGGCCGCTGTGCTGCGCATTGCCACGCCGCTGATTCTGGGCACACTCGGCGCGCTTTTGTGCGAACGTTCCGGCGTTTTGAACCTTGGCATCGAGGGCATCATGACCTTCGGTGCGATGATCGGCTGGCTGGCCGTCTACAATGGCGCGGACCTGTGGACCGGACTTCTGGTCGCGGCGCTGGCGGGCGGCGTCTTCGGCTTTCTGCATGCCGTGCTGACGGTGACGCTCGGGCTTTCGCAGCATGTGTCGGGCCTCGGCGTCACGCTGTTTGCCTCAAGCTTCAGCTATTATGTGTTTCGCCTGATGGTGCCGGTCGCGGGCACGCCGCCGACGGTGGAGCCGTTTCAGCCAATTGCCATTCCCGGCCTCTCCGACCTGCCTTTCTTCGGCCCGGCTTTCTTCAACCAGACCCCGCCGACCTATCTCGCCATCCTGATTGCCATCCTCATGGCCTATATCATCCTGCGCACGCCGCTCGGCCTTGCCATCCGCATGGCGGGCGAAAATCCGCATGCGGCGGAAGCACAAGGCATCAACCCCATGGCGGTGCGTTATGGGGCGGTGATTGCCGGTTCGGCGCTGATGGCGGTGGGCGGAGCGTTTCTCACACTTTCGGCCTTCAACAGCTTCTTCCCGACCATGGTGCAGGGGCGCGGCTGGATCTGCATTGCGCTCGTCGTCTTCGCCTCCTGGCGACCGGAACGGGCACTTCTCGGCGCGCTGCTCTTCGCCTTCTTCGATGGCTTCCAGCTTCGCCTGCAAACGGCGCTGAACGGGGCCGTGCCCTACCAGATTTTCCTGATGATCCCCTATGTCCTGTCGATTGCGGCGCTGGCCGTGATGGCACGGCGCGCCCGCGTGCCGCAGGCGCTGATGCAACCCTACCGGCGCGGCGAGCGCTAAGCCTTTCCAAGGATTATGCCCATGTTCGATCTCATCATTCGCCAAGCCAACCTGCCCGATGGCCGCAAGGGTTTCGATATCGGGATTACCGCTGGCCGGATCGCCGCCATCGAAAAGACCATCGCGGCCACCGCCGGTGAAGAAATCGACGCGACGGGCCGCCTTCTCAGCCCCGCCTTCTGCGACCCGCATTTCCACATGGACGCGACGCTTTCGCTTGGCCTGCCACGCATGAACATGTCCGGCACGCTGCTGGAAGGCATTTCGCTTTGGGGCGAGCTTCGCCCGACGCTCACCAAGGAAGCGTTGATCGAGCGGGCGGTGCGCTATTGCGACCTTGCTGTCAGTCAGGGGCTTCTCTTCATCCGCAGCCATGTGGATACGTCCGATCCGCGCCTTGTGACGGCGGAAGCGCTTCTCGAAGTACGCGAGATCGTCAAACCCTATATCGACCTGCAACTCGTGGCCTTCCCGCAGGATGGCTATTACCGCGCCGAAAACGGCGTTGCCTCACTGGAACGCGCGCTCGACATGGGCGTCGAGATCGTCGGCGGTATTCCGCATTTCGAACGCACGATGGATGAAGGCCGGAAATCGGTGGAAGCGCTTTGCCGCATTGCCGCCGACCGGGGCCTTGCCGTCGACATGCATTGCGACGAGACGGATGATCCGATGTCGCGCCACATCGAGACGCTCGCCGCCGAAACGGTGCGCTTCGGGCTGAAGGGGCGTGTGGCCGGTTCGCACCTCACCTCCATGCATTCGATGGACAATTATTACGTCTCGAAGCTCATTCCGCTGATGGCGGAAGCCGAGATAAACGTCATTCCCAATCCGCTGATCAACATCATGCTGCAGGGTCGTCATGACACCTATCCGAAGCGGCGCGGCATGACGCGCATCCGTGAATTGATGGCGGCGGGTCTCAACGTTTCCTTCGGCCATGATTGCGTGATGGACCCGTGGTACTCCATGGGGTCTGGCGACATGCTGGAAGTGGCGCATATGGCGCTGCATGTCTCGCAGATGGGCGGGATCGAGGAAAAGAAGGCGCTGTTTGACGCCGTCACCGTCAACTCCGCCAAGACCATGGGGCTTGAGGGCTACGGGCTTGAGACGGGCTGCAAGGCCGACCTCGTGCTGCTTCAGGCCGAAAACGTGCAGGAAGCGATCCGGCTGAAGCCCGTGCGCCTTTACGTGCTGAAGGCGGGCAAGGTGATCAGCCGCACAGCGCCGGTGATCAACAGCCTGTTCCTCGAGGATCGCCCCGCTGCCATCGATGGCGGGCGCGATTTCGTGCCGCCCGCTGCCGGATCATGATGCCATGCCGTGAATGTCACTGATCCGTCAGAGAAGCGACTGCGGCCTGTTACATTCCCCCCTTAAGAACGTCCCCGGACCATCCGCGCCCGGGACATCTCACGCCCGGCGGAGAGGCCATGACCCTTTCCCAAGAGGACTTGAGATGAAAACTTCCGTTCTTTCTTCCACCGTTGCTGGCCTCATGATGGCTGCCAGCTTCGGCGCTGCCCCGGCTTTCGCCGAAAAGACCAAGTTCGAATTCTGGTACGGCCTGTCGGGCGATCTCGGCGAGCGCGTTCAGGACATGTGCAAGAAGTTCAACGAGTCGCAGTCCGATTTCGAAATCGCCTGCACCTCGCAGGGCGATTACGCCACCAACCTGCAGAACACGATTGCCGCCTACCGCGCCAAGAAGCAGCCCGCCATCACCCAGATCTATGATGTCGGCACGCTGGACCTGATGCTGTCCAAGGCCTATGTCCCGGCCCGCAAGCTGATGGAAGACAATGGCTACAAGATCGACTGGGCCAACTATTTCCCCGGCATCGCCAATTACTACGCCACCTCCACCGGCGAGATGAACTCCTTCCCGTTCAACTCCTCCACGGCCATGTTCTATTACAATGTCGACGCCTTCCAGAAGGCCGGCATCGACTTCAAGCCGGACACCTGGGAACAGGTAGAGGAAGCCGCCCGCAAGCTGAAGGCCGCCGGCTACGAATGCCCGCTTGGCTTCAACTTCGACAGCTGGGCCATCATGGAACAGTTCTCGGCCATTCATAACCAGCCGATCGCCACCAAGGGCAACGGCTATGAAGGCCTCGACGCCGACATCGTCGTCAACAAGACGAAGTTCGTCGATCACCTGAAGTTCTTCAAACGCATGGCCGATGAAAAGCTCTTCGTCGTCAAGACCAAGCAGCTCGGTATGGACGTGGTTCCGGCCTTCACCTCGCAGACCTGCCAGATGATGTCGACGTCGATTGCCGACCACGGCACCGTCGGCAAGACGCTGCCGGAAGGCGTGAAGTGGGATGTTGCCATGCTGCCGGTCTGGAAGGGCACGGAACGCCACAACTCGCTGGTGGGCGGCGCTTCGCTGTGGGTCATGGATGGCCGTCCGGCTGCCGAATACAAGGGAGCTGCCGCCTTCCTCAACTTCATCGCCACGCCGGAAATGACCGAATGGTGGTCGACGGTCACCGGCTACATCCCGGTCACGAAGACCGGCTTTGAAGCCATGAAGGCCAGCGGCTTCTACGACAAGCCGATGTACAAGGGCCGCGAGCGCGCCATCGAAAGCCTTTCGTTCACGCCGCCGTCTGAAAACACCCGTGGTATCCGCCTCGGCGGCTTCACGCAGGTGCGCAAGGATACGGCCACTGCTCTTGAAGCCATCTTCATGCAGAACGCCGATGTGCAGAGCGAACTCGACAAGCTGGCCGAGCGTTCCAACGCCAATCTGCGCCGCTTCGAAAAGACCTATGAAGGCGCCAAGCTGAACTGATCGGCTCGCCTTTCGGCACAACGCCTGCCCGGCCATGAACCGGGCAGGCTCTTCATTTCCCGCTTCATCACTTCCGGTCACTGATATGGACAAGCGTTCCGTCTTCAAGAGCGTCTGGCTGCCCATTCTCTTTGCGGCACCGCAGATGCTTCTCGTCTTCCTGTTCTTCTACTGGCCGGCGGTCGCCGTTTTGCGCTGGGCATTCACGCTGGAGCCGCCCTTCGGTGGCAATGCCGAATTTGTCGGCTTTGCCAACTTCGTGGAAGTCCTGACCAATCCGCTTTACTGGAACAGCGTCATGGTCAGCGTCATTTTCGCGCTGGCCGGAACGTTGACGACCATTTTCATCGGGCTTGTTCTGGCGCTGGCCGCCGACCGGCAATTGCCCGGTTCCGGCCTGTTCCGCTTTCTCTATATCCTGCCCTATGCCATTGCCGGACCGGCGGCAGGCATGGCCTTTCGCTTCATTCTTTCGCCCGAACGCGGCATTGCCGCCTCGCTCAACGCCATGTGGCCGGATTTCTGGAACCCCGCCAAGTATGGCAGCCATGCGCTGATCTTCGTGATCATCATCTTCGCGTGGAAATGGGCGGGCTACACCTTCATCTTCCTGTTCGCGGGCCTGCAATCGGTGCCGAAAGCGCTAACGGAAGCCGCCGCCATGGATGGCTCCGGGCCAATCCGCCGCGCCATCGACATTCAGGTGCCGCTTCTCGCCCCCACCCTCTTCTTCCTGCTCGTCATCATGATGACGGAAGGTTTTGTCGGGGCCGATACGTTCGGCATCGTGCACCGCACCACCAATGGCGGGCCGAACCACGCCACGGAGGTGATGGTGTTCGGCATCGTCAACGAGGCTTTCCAGGGGCTGAACTATTCGGGCGCCGCCGCCCAGAGCATCATCCTCATCGGCCTCATCATGGTCTTCACCTTCATCCAGTTCCGCTTTGTCGAGCGGCGCGTGCATTACAAGTGAGGAGCGGGCGATGATCCAGCGCACCCCCTATGCCGACGCCTTCACCTATTTCGTGATGATCCTCGGCTTCATCCTGCTTATCGGTCCGTTTCTGGTGATCATCGCCGGAGCAACGCAGACGCTGCAGCAGATCAACAGCGTTCCCTTCCGCTTCATGCCGCAGGGCCAGTTTCTGGAAAACGCCAGCGCTGCCTGGGCGCGCGCCGACCTCGCCCGCGCCATTGGCAATAGCTTCGTCATGGCCGGGCTGATCACAGTGGGCAAGGTGGTGCTTTCGGCGATGACGGCCTTTGCCATCGTCTATTTCCGCTCACCGCTTCGCCACTTCTTCTTCTGGGCGGTGTTCATCACGCTGATGCTGCCGCTCGAAGTGCGCGTCGTGCCGACCTACAATGTCGCTGCCGACATGTTCGAGCCGTTCCGCCTGTTGATTGCGTTTGTGACCGGCATCGAGGTCAGCGTGGAGTGGAACCTCCTCAACTCCTATGCGGGCCTGACACTGCCGCTGATTGCCACGGCGACCGGCACCTTTCTCTATCGCCAGTTCTTCATGACGCTGCCCGATGAACTGGCGGAAGCCGCCCGCATGGACGGTTCCGGCCCGGTGCGCTTCTTCTTCGAGATGCTGCTGCCGCTGTCGCGCACCAACATGCTGGCGCTCACCACCATCATGTTCGTCTATGGCTGGAACCAGTATCTCTGGCCGCTGCTGATGGTCACCGACCCGACCTACAAGACGACGATGATGTCGCTTTCGGCCCTTGTGCCTTCGGAAAACGCCACGCCGGACTGGAACGTGACGCTCGCCGGTACCCTCATCATCATGACCCCGCCCCTTCTCGTCGTCGCCCTGCTGCAACGCTGGTTCGTTCGCGGCCTCGTGGCCACCGAGAAGTGAAACAGACCCAGGAAAAGGTTCCCCCTCATGGCTGAAATCGACATCCGCGCCGCCCGCAAAAGCTACGGCAAGAACCCGACGCTGCATGGCATCGACCTCAATTTCCAGTCCGGCGAATTCGTCGTGATCCTCGGCCCGTCGGGCTGCGGCAAGTCTACGCTCCTGCGCATGATTGCCGGTCTGGAAGACATTACCTCCGGCGAGATCGCCATTGACGGACGCGTGGTCAACCGGCTGGAGCCGCGCGAACGCGGCTGCGCCATGGTGTTCCAGAACTATGCGCTCTACCCGCATATGACGGTGGCCGGAAACATGGGCTACGCGCTGAAAGTGGCGGGCGTGCCGAAGCCGGAGCGCGAGCGCCGCATTGCCGAAACGGCCAAGATCGTCGGCCTTTCCGATTATCTGGAGCGCAAGCCCGCCGCCCTTTCCGGTGGCCAGCGCCAGCGTGTGGCCATGGCCCGCGCCATTATCCGCGAGCCGAAGGTCTTCCTGTTCGACGAGCCGCTTTCGAACCTCGACGCGAAGCTGCGTGTGACCATGCGCGCCGAAATCCGCAAGCTGCATCAGCGCCTGTCGGCCACCTCCGTCTTCGTGACGCATGATCAGGTGGAAGCCATGACGCTGGCCGACAAGCTTGTCGTGATGAACAAGGGCCATGTGGAGCAGGTCGGCCACCCGCTCGATGTCTATCACCGCCCGGCCAGCACCTTTGTTGCCTCCTTCATTGGCGCTCCGGCCATGAACCTTTTCGAAAGCCGCGTCGAGGTCGAGACGGCGTCTGCCTATCTCGGCGGCGCGCCGGTTCGCCTACCCTCAAGCCTTGCGGCCAGTCTGCGCGGCAAGGATGTCACCATCGGCATTCGCCCGGAACACACCATCGTCGCCACCAAAGGCCCCGGCGTTGCCGCAGAAGTCGACTTCATCGAGGAACTGGGCGCTGGCCGGGTCGTCCACATGCTGGTCGAGGGCGAACCCTTTGCCGCGACCATCGGCGAGGATCTCAACGTTGCGCCCGGCGATCGGGTGAGCCTCGATCTGCCGCTGGAGCATCTGCATGTCTTTAACCGGGAAACGGGCCGGCGCATCGACCCAAGCGATCTGCCCGCCGACGCACCGGCCCAACATTGCGCCCCGCTTCTCACCACTCCCTGAACGCTCCCTCCCTGAAAGGATTGCATCATGACCCCCATTATTTCCGCCATCGGCTTTTGCAGCCATACCGGCAAGGGTGATCTGAGCACGCTTGATGAAGCGCTGCGCAAGGTTGCCAATACGGGCGCAAACGCCTGCGAGATCGGCATTTACGGCGAAGAAATCATCTCCGGCGGCCGCATCATCGAAGGCCGCGCCGCCCGCGTCGCCGAGATCGTTGGCGCCTACGACTTCGATAAGCTTTCCCTGCACGGCCAGATCGTTTCGAACTTCATGGACCGCCGCCACATCGACCTGCAGAAGAAGGTCGTTCGCGCCATGCTCGAACTGTGCAATCGTCTGGAAGCGGGCATTCTCGTCCATCACTCCGGTGCCGCCCTGCTTGGGGCTGGAGAAAACGGCGCCGATCTCGATCAGCTCGAGCGTGACGCGCTGCGCGAAATGGCCGATGTCGCCAAGGGTTACGGCGTTCGCATCGCACTTGAAAACATCTTCACGACGGAAAGCGGCCAGTATCGCCAGACGCCGCGTCAGGTGGCCGAAACGGTTCGCGCCATTGGTCACGAGAACGTGGTTGCGCTGATCGACTTCAGCCACGCCTATATCGAGTCCACCTATCGCGGCCTCGATTTCCGTGATGAGCTGCGCGCCATGGCTCCGGTGACCGGGCATCTGCATCTGCATGACAGCTTCGGCCTGCCCTACACGATGGAGAAGTTCTACCACCCGGCCGAAGCCACGACGCTGGGTATCGGCGATCTTCACCTGCCGCTCGGCTGGGGCGACATCGACTGGGAAGGCATCTTCTCCGAGCTGACGTTCCTGCCCGACACCACCATTCTCATGGAAATCGGCGCTGAACGCTTCGAAGCGGAACAGAAGGAAAGCCTTGAACGCGCCCGCAAGCTCGCTGATCTCGTCAATCAGCGCCGCGCGGCTGCGTAACAAACCACGACTGAAGACAGATAACCGGCAGGGCGCTCGTCCTGCCGGTTTTTATACCATCCGATTGGGGATGGCTTTCTGAAGCTTGGCGGGGAGTTTTGCCAAGGAGCGACGCAGGGAGAAGCCGAGGCGCGACAGCTGACGCTCAAGAGAAGCCTCGGAATAATGCGCCTGCGGACCATAAATCGCGTACCACAGCGCCACGGCGATGGCGCCATTCAGCGCCGCCGAAATCAGGACATCCGAGAGAAAATGGCCGCCGAAGGCAATGCGGTTCATCGACACGACCACCGCGAAAACCGAAAGCAAGGCGAAGATGCTCTTGCGCCATTCAACCCGCACGAAAAGCGCGAGCGGCAAGAGACAGATGACGCCTGCCGTTTCCCCCGACACGAAGGAACGGTTGACGAGAATGTCTCCGCCCAGCGACCAGGCATCGACGAAGGTGAACTGGCCGCCGAATTCCAGAATATTGATCGGGCGCGGGCGGTCCCACAGCGGCTTCAGAATACCATTGACCAGAAGGCAGGGGCCGAGCAGGAAGAGGCTTGAAAAATACAGCGTGAAGCGTGCCGGAAAGAGGCAGCGGCGGCGCGGATAGACGATCTTCAGGATCAGCGCGAGGATCACCAGAATGCCAAAGGCCGTCGGCACATACTGGCCGATCGCGCGCAGCGTCTGGAGACTGCGAACCTCGCGGGCCGCAAAGCCCTGCCCATCGACGAAGAACATACGGGAAAATTCGACATCAACAGTCGGCATGCGAATGAACAGTGCCGAGAACAGCAAGCTCAGCAAAATCAGATTGCGCAGCGGCGTGGTCTTGAAGCTTTCGACGACATAAGACTTCCAGGACAAAAGGGCGGTCATTGCGCTTCCCGAATGGTGTTGATTTCAAACCGGCTGAACATGACTTCCTCAATGGCGCATGTTGCTGACAGTTTCATGAATGGCGCGGACGCCCACACAGGACAGCACAACGAAATCTTGAGGGCATTCACGGCCGCGCATTGTCAAACACCTCGAACAGCATCTTCTTGCCGGTGGCGAGGTTCATGCCCGCAACGGTCTGCAGGTGGTGCGGCATCAGATCCGGCGATTGGCTTTGCTCGAACGCCGCCTTTTGCCGGGCCTCGACCATGACCACACGGCAACCGGGTTGCTGCAGGAAGGCCGCGGCATCTGCCCCTTCCCCGAAGGTCGTTTGGCTACCGAGATAGAAAAGCAGGCTCGCCTCGCCCATACCCGATACCATGATCTCAAGGGCCGGGCACGTCGCCTGCGTGCGCACCACCTCTGCCAGTCGCGGGCTGAGCCACAGCATATCCAGACGCGGCATCAACAGCCCGAAGGCGAGAAAGCTGACCGCAACCGCCTGCCCGACGAGATAACCAAGACTGGCTTTGGTTTGGCCTCGAACAGACGCCATGATTGCGACGAGGCCGAACAGGATGGCGATCAGCGCGATGACAATCGCTACGAATGGCGGCGTGCTGCCCCCCAATACCCGGTAGGCCACTGGCAATCCGATGGCGAGCACCAGTCCCGGCAGAACTGCCAAGGCGGGCAGAGCTTTTCGCCAGCGGGATGGCAGGCCTTCAAAACCACTCATCAGTGCCGCACCGGCCAGCAGCATGGCGGCGGGAATGGCGGGCAGCGTATAGTGCGGCAGCTTGGTGACGATCAGTTCGAACACCAGCCAGAGGGGCACGAGCCAGGCGATACAGAAGCGGACTTCCGGACGATGGCGCTCCTTCCAGACCCACGGCAAGGCCATGAGGACAAAGAAAAAGCCCGGCCAATAGGCGAGCGGCGCGGTCAACAGATGGGTGCCGGGCCATGCGCCATGCGATTCCTGGCCCGCAGCCACCTTGCCCAGCAGGTCCTTGCCGACGGACTCCTGAAAGAAATCGCCGCCATGCTGAATGGCGATGATGAGGAACCACGGCAGCACCATCAGCAGCAGGAAGGGCACACCAACAAGCGGGCGCAGCGCCTTCAGCCAAACGCCCTTGCGCTCCCATGCCACGAGGGCAAGGACCGTCAGGCCGGACAGAAGCGGCACAATCGGCCCCTTGATCAGGATACCGGCGCCGAGCGCACCCCAGAACAGGAGCGGTGTCGCCCAAACCCGTGCTTTGTCGCGATAGGCGGCGAGCAGGGCCATCTGGGCCAGCAGAGCGCAGAACAGCAGGACGGAATCCGTTTTGGCGAGGCGCGCTTCCGTTTCCAGAATGGGGGTGACGGCCAAAAGAAGGGCGGCGATCAAACCCGCCTGCGGCCCAAAAAGTTGCCGCCCGATGCGCCAGACGAGAAACACGGAGCCGAAGGCTGCCAGTAGCGAGGGGATACGGTAGGCCCAGATCGGTGCATTTTCGGCCATTCCGGTCAGCTTCACGGCCGCGGCCTGAAGCCAATAAATGCCAATCGGCTTTTTGAAACGGGTTTCGCTGCCCAGATGCGGCGTGATGTAATCGCCTGTTTCCAGCATCTGGTGCGTGGCCTGCGAAAAGCGCGCCTCGTCGCGGTCCACCACGGGAAGGGTGAAGAAGCCGGGCAGCATGGCCAGCGCGCAGACCAGCAGAAGGGTCGCGGCCGGTCGCCTGATGGCAAGATGCCCAAGCCGCGCGCCGGTTGCGGCAAGGCGGGCGCGCAAAGCCGCTCTGTTCGTCGTCTCCATCAGGCCGGGAAAGCGACGCTTGAAGCCTTCCTGATGGATAAGCCAGAGATTGCGGGCATAGATGACGACGCCGAGCGCCTGCCCCAGAATGAAGACCGGATCGGCGCGGTGGATGGCATAAGCCAGCAGCATGACGCCGCCGAGCATCGAGAAATACCAGAAGGCCACCGGCATGACCGATTTGCGGGCCTTTTCAGAGGCAAGCCATTGCACCAGAAAGCGGGCCGTGAAGAAAAGCTGGGCGGCAAAGCCGAAGACGACCCACAGCAATTCGGCCTGCGTCGAAACATGGAAGAAGGACAGGAGCGAGGCCATCATCCGACCTGCTCGGTTCCCGTCAGGATGGTGACGGGACGAGCCTTCTTGCGCCGCGTCAGAAGCCAGGCAACGCCTGCAAGGTCAACAATGCCGACCAGACCGCGCTGCAGGTTGGAATAGTTGGAGCGTCCGGCCCCGCGCGGGCGATGAGTGACATCGACATGGACGATCTCCCAGCCATCCCGCGCAAAAAGCGCCGGGAGATAGCGGTGCATGTGATCGAAATAGGGAAGTGCCAGATAGGCGTCGCGGCGAAAGGCCTTCAATCCGCAGCCGGTATCGCGCGTGTTGTCTTTCAGGATGCGGGCACGCAAACCGTTGGCAAAGCGGGAGGCCAGACGCTTCGACAGCGTATCCTGCCGCTTGACCCGCTGGCCCGCGACAAGACCGATGCGCCCCGTCTGATCTTTCATGAGCGGTGCGGCAAGGCCGGGCAGTTCTTCAGCCGGGTTCTGACCATCGCCATCCAGCGTGCAGACGATGGCGGCGCGGGCGGCGAGAACGCCGTTGTGAACCGCCGCACTCTGGCCGCCGCGCTGGTCATGCACCACAACCTTCAGGCAGGGCATGGCGGTTGCGGCCTGACGCAGCCGCGCTACCGAGTCATCCGTCGAGCAATCATCAACCACGATGATTTCGAAACCGGCCACCGGGGTCAGCGCATCGCGGATCGCCTCCACCAGAGCGACGATATTCTCCGCCTCGTTGCGCGCGGGAATGACGATGGAAAGTTCAGGCGTCGCGTTGGCGACGGGCGTGTCCTCGGACATGACGGGCTACTCACTGCAATGTCAGTCCGAGCCTTATGCGACACGATCACAAAGGTTTGATGACAGGTAAGGGGGTTGATGGCAGGCCGGAGGTCAGTCCTGCACCACCAGCAGATCGCGCGCCGCAAAATGCAGGCGGGCCGGATCACCGATATTCGGCAGGCGGCTGTCGGGTGCATTGAAGCGGTCAAACGACATGCGATGACCGGCCACATCAAGCTTCACGCGAATGACCGAACCGAGAAACTGGGTGGAGACGACCGTGCCCGGCAGGCTGGTGTCGCCATGTTCCGCACGGTCAACGGCCCCGGCCTCGGGACGAAGTGCCAGCGACACTTTCTCGCCCGGACCGCGATGCACGATGGGCTCGGCCAGAGACACCACCGTTTCACCGATGCGCACGGTGCCGTTCGGGTCCAGAACCTCGGCCTCGATCATGTTGAGCGTGCCGACGAAGGACGCCACAAAGCGGGTGGCCGGGCGATTATAGATGTCAGACGGCGCACCGATCTGTTCGGCGCGTCCGCCATTCATCACCACAATACGATCAGAGATCGACAGTGCTTCTTCCTGATCATGGGTGACGAAAATCGTGGTGATGCCAAGCTTGCGCTGGATGGCGCGGATTTCCTCGCGCAGCGAAACGCGGATTTTAGCATCGAGCGCGGAAAGCGGTTCATCAAGCAGAAGCACGCGCGGACGCGGAGCGAGTGCGCGGGCGAGCGCCACGCGCTGCTGCTGGCCACCCGACATCTGGTAGGGGTAGCGGTCGGCCAGATGTTCGAGATTGATGAGGCGCAGCATCTCGTCCACCCGCGTGGCAATGTCGGATTTCGCGACACCCGCCACTTTCAGGCCAAAGGCCACGTTGTCGAAAACGGTCATGTTCGGGAACAGCGCATAGGCCTGAAAAACCATGCCGATATTGCGCTGGCGTGACGGAACGCCGGTAATATCCGCGCCATCAAGCAGGATGCGTCCGGCGCTCGGGGCTTCAAACCCGGCGACCATGCGCAGCACCGTTGTCTTGCCGCAGCCCGACGGCCCGAGGAAGGAGATGAATTCGCCCTTGTCGATATCGAGGCTGAAATCCTTCACCACATGGTTCTGGCCGAAGCTTTTGCCGATGGCGGCAATCCGCAGGAAGTTCATGCAGGCATCTCCTTGGCAGGACGGAAGCGGAAACGGGGCAAGAGGCGCGTGCCCGGCTTTTTCGTGGCGAAGATCTGCATCATCAGCATGCAGGCCCATGTCAGTGCGAAGGTCATCACCGCAAGGGCTGCCGGTTCATAGGCACGGTCCTGGCCGATCTGCACCAGATAGGGACCGAAGGCCGGACGGTTCAAAAGGCTCGCCAGCACGAATTCCCCCAGCGAGATCGAGAAGGTGAGGAAGGCTCCCGAAACGATGGCCGAACGCACATTCGGGAAGATGACCGACACGATGGTGCGCAGGCGCGAGGCGCCCAGGCTTTCGGCGGCCTCCGTCAGCGTGGCGATGTCGATCACCGACATGCCGTTATCCACAGCGCGGAACATATAGGGCAGCGAGAGCACGACATAGCCGACCACCAGCAGTGCATTGGTGCCTACATCGCTTGTCGTCAGCGGCAGAAGCGAGTTCGAGCCAAACAGACGGATATAGCCAAAGACCAGAACGACCGGCGGGATGATGAGCGGCAGAAGGCTTAAGAATTCGATGAGCGGGCGAAGGCGCGGCAGCTTCAGCCGCACCCAATAGATCGTCGGCACGACGATCAGCGCGCCGAGAACAATCGCCGTGAACGAGGCGATGGCCGAGAAGGAAAGCGTTGCCAGAAACACGTTGCTGCCGAGCACGGCGCGGTAGGCGGCAAGGCTCCACTCACCGCGCACCATCTGCAGCGAGAACTGGAAGGTCGCATAAAGCGGGATCAGGAAATAAGCGCCCGCCAGAATGGCGATCATGACGGAGGCGAAGGGGAAGCCCTTTTTCATTTCTGCCACCGTTCGGCGCGATTGCGCAGCACGAGATAGAGAATGTTCGAAACCGCCATGATGACCACCATGCCAAAGGCCAGCGCATAGCCGAGGTTCGGATTGTAGAGCACGTTGCCCTGAATTTGCTGGAACAGCACAATCGGCACCACGCCGAAGCGTGACCCGGTCAGCGCATAGACCGTGACCAGCGTTCCAAAGGCGTTGGCAAACAACAGCAGGAAACAGCCGAGCACGGAGGGGGCCAGAACCGGCAGCGCCACCATGCGCCAGTATTGCCGCCGCGTGGCCCCGAGAATTTCAGCGGCCTCGCGCCATTCCGCCTTCAGCCCGTCCATGGCGGGCGTGACGATCAACAACATCAGCGGCAGCTGGAAATAGAGATAGGTGAGCGCCAGTCCCCAGAAGGAGAACAGGTTGAAACCGGCGCTGTAGATATTGAAACCGAACACGTCGCGCAGCACCACGGTTACGAGACCCAGCCGCCCGAGCGTGGCGATAAAGGCAAAGGCGAGCGGAATGCCTGCGAAATTCGAGGCGACGCCGGAAAAGGTCATGAAGGCCGGACGCACCCAGGACGGCAATCCGCCGAGAATGACGGCATAGGCGAGAAGAAGCCCGAACACCGACCCGATGGCCGCCGAAAAGAGGCTCAAGCGCATGGAAAGCGAGAAGGCCGCCAGCATGTTCGGCGAGAACAGCGCCGCGATGTTGTCCAGCGTGTAGGTGCCCGCCGGGTTCTGGAACGCACCATTGACGAGATAGAGAACGGGCGCGACGAGGAATGTGAGGCAGAACAGCAGGAAGGGGGCAGCCCCCAGCCAGCTCCAGTTCCAGCGGCGCGCAAAGTTCATCGCAGGCATCGGGTCCAACATGCGTTCGCCCTTCGAGGCCGCGTCTGCCATGCTCATCGCCTTCATCCCTCTCACAAATCCAAAGAGGGCACCCGGTCGCGCCGGATGCCCTCAACTGATTTCGACTTATCGGCTTACTGAGCGCCCATTTCCTTGGCCCAGGTTTCAGCCACGACGGCCTTGGCCGCAGACTGCTCCTCGAGCGTCGGGAAGACGGCCTTGGCATAACCTTCAGCCGGCGGCATCTTGGCCAGAAGATCCTGCGGGATCTTGTTCTGGGCAGCCAGATCGTTGAAGCGGATCGGGTGGCAATAGCCCTTCAGCCAGCCCAGCTGACCTTCGTCGGAATAGAGGTATTCCATCCAGAGCTTGGCGGCATTCGGATGCGGGGCGTAGGCGGAAATCGCCTGAACGTAAACGCCAGCGATAACGCCATCGGCCGGAACAATAACCTCCATCGGCGGGTTGCCAGCCAGCTTGTCGCGCATGGCCAGAACATTGTAGTCCCAGTCAAACAGGATCGGCGTGGTGCCCTGCGCCATGTTCTGGGCCGAGCCATTGACCGGAACCAGATTGCCGCTTTCCTTGAGCGCCTTCATGAAGGCGGTGCCTTCCTTGGCGGCGTCGGCACCCTTGCCACCCTTGGCAAGACCGGCGGCATAAACGGTCATCATCGAGGAATTGCCGGTGCGCGGATCGCCCGGCATGGCAACGGAGTTGGCGTACTTGGCGTCGGTCAGATCGGCAAAGCCCTTCGGCACATCCTTGACGATGTCCTTGTTCACGCCCATGGCGAGAACGCCGTAATAATCGCCGTACCAGTAGCCTTCGGCATCCTTGGCGCTATCGGGGATCGAGTCCCAGGTGGAGACCTTGTAAGGCTGGATCAGGCCATCCTTCTTGGCCGCCGGGCCGAAGGACAGACCAACGTCGATCACGTCGGGGGCCTGCGGGCCGGTATTGCCCTTGTTGGCCTTGATGGCTTCGATTTCATCGCCGGAACCGGCATTCGGGTTCAGTTCGTTGACGGTGATGCCGTACTTGGCCTTGAAGCCCTCAATCACCTCGCCGTAGCCGCACCAGTCATGCGGCAGCGCGATGGTCGTCAGCGTGCCTTCCTTCTTGGCAGCAGCGATGAGTTCGGCGCTCGGTTCAGCAGCGGCAACGGCTGCGGAGGCCGCAACGAGAGCGGTCGTCAGAACGAGCAGACGGTGGGAATGGTTCAACACGGTATTCTCCTGGCTCACACGGGTTGGTGTGCCGGGAACCTAGGACCGTTTCGTGAATGGCGTGTGACAGGCTTCAGACCCGAACCGGCAGAGCGACGCGGTCTTCAGAGCCGAAGAATTTCAGGTAGCGCTCGACCTCCGCCGGGTCTCCGGTCGCCTTTTGCGGATTGTCAGAAAGCTTGACCGCCGGGCGGCCATTGGCTTCTGTCACCTTGCAGACGATGGAGATCGGCTTCAGCCCGGCAATTTCGCTCGGCGCGCAACCGGCGAAGTCATTCGTCAGATTGGTGCCCCAACCAAAGCTCATGCGCACCCGGCCCTCAAAGTGCTGGTACGTTTCAATGATGGCATCGACATCCAGCCCGTCGGAGAAAATCAGAAGCTTCTTCTTCGGATCGCGGCCCTTGGCCTTCCACCAGTCGATGATCTTTTCACCGCCCTCAATCGGCGGAGCGCTATCCGGGCGGAAACCCGTCCAGTCGGCCACCCAGTCCGGGGCATCGCGCAGGAAGGCCGCCGTGCCAAACGCATCCGGCAGGGCGATCAACAGATTGCCGCCGTAAAGCGTGTTCCAGTCACGCAGAACCTTGTAAGGGGCGGCGCGCAGCTCATCGTCATTGTTGGCAAGGGCTGCGGCGACCATGGGCAGTTCATGGGCGTTGGTGCCGACGGCTTCCAGATCGGAATCCATGGCGAGCAGCACGTTGCTGGTGCCGGTAAAGGCCGGGCCGATGCCTTCCTTCAACGCTTCCACGCACCAGCGCTGCCACAGGAAGGAATGACGCCGCCGGGTGCCGAAATCGGAAATCCGAAGTTTCGGCAATGCGCGCAGGCGCTCCACCTTGGTCCACATCTTGGCCTTGGCGCGGGCGTAAAGCACATCCAGCGTGAAGAAGCCGAGATTGCGCATGGCGGCGCGCGAGCGCAATTCGTTGATGATGGCGAGTGCTGGAATTTCCCACATGGTGGTATCCATCCAGCGGCCATGGAAGGTCAGCTCATACTGGCCGTCACGCTTGGTCAGTTCGTATTCGGGCAACTGGTATGTCGAGAGCCAGGCGAGAAATTCCGGCTCGAAAATCTGGGCGCGGCCATAGAAGGTGTTACCGGCGAGCCAGATCATTTCCTTCTTGGTGAGGCGCAGCGTGCGGGCAAAATCCAGTTGCGCGCGCAATTCCCCTTCATCGATCTCTTCGGCCAGACGCACCGTCTTCGTGCGGTTGATGAGGGAGAAGGTCACATCCACATCGGGATAGAGCTTCCAGATCATCTGCAGCATCAGGAGCTTGTAGAAGTCCGTGTCGATCAGGCTGCGGATGATCGGGTCCAGCTTGAAGGTGTGGTTATACACCCTTCGTGCGATGTCTGTCTTGGTCATGGCCGCCTCCCTGATGAGGGAACCTAGAGAGAAAAGGCGGCCCTTGTCCAGCCTTCAGACGGAGGGCCGCTCAATAGCCCGTGGTGCGGTTAATGGTAAACTGCAAGGTTTCACCTGCCTCATAACGGTCGATCTCGCGCCGCACATGGGCGAAAAGCGCCGAAGGTTCGGACGGAGCAGCGGCGTGCGGGGTGATGACCACATTGTCCAACGCCCAGAGCGGGCTTGCCTGAGGCAGCGGCTCGACAGCAAAGACATCGAGCGAAGCACCGCCCAGCGTACCATCGGTGAGCGCGGCGAGGAGATCGTCCTCGTTCTGGCTCTTGCCGCGACCGGCATTGATGAAGAAGGGGCTCCCAAGCGGACCATCCTTCTTCAGCTTGGCGAACAGGGTCTTGTTGTAGAAGCCGGTCGTTTCCGGCGTCAGCGGCAGCAGGCCAACGAGAATGTCGGTCTTACCGAGGAAGGCGTCGAGACCTGCGGCATCGAAGGTTTCCATGCCGTCGATATGCTTCTTCGTGCGCGACCAGCCGATCACGTTAAAACCGAGCCCTTTCAGCTTCGTCGCGGCATCGAGCCCCAGAACGCCAAGCCCCATGACGCCGACGGTGACTTCGGCTGCTTCCGGCTGGATGAACTCATGCCAGTGGCGTTTCTTCTGCTGGTCGAGATAAGGCAGGACGCGGCGCAGGTGGATGAGGCATTGCAGAACCACCCACTCGCTCATGCGCGTCGTCAGGTTGCGATCCACGAAGCGGACCAGCGGAATGTCCGGAAGACCCGGCACCGCCATGACGTGATCCACGCCCGCGCCGCCGGAAAAGAGCACTTTCAGGTCTTGGGCGCGGGTAAACAGATCGGCGTCCGGCTTCCAGACAATGGCGTAATCGATGCCGGTCAGATCGCGCCCGACCTGCGCCTTGTCCGCCAGATCAATGATGTCGAAGTCCGGGAAATAGGGCTGCATGCCCGCGACCAGATCGGGACGGTCGAACTTCAGGTCGATGATGATGCGGCGGGCACGGGTCATGACATATTCCGGATTACTGGCTGACGGCGCTGACGGCGCGCGCTTCAAGATTGAAGGCGGCGGCCATCAGTGCTTGCGTATAGGTTTCCTTGGGTGCCGCAAAAATCTCAGCCGAAGGCCCCTGCTCCACCACACGACCGCTGCGCATGACGATAATCTCGTTGGCAAGTGCCTTGACCACCTTCAGGTCGTGGCTGATGAAGAGATAGGCGAGGTCGTGCCGCTTCTGCAGGTCGCGCAAGAGATCGACCACCTGCGCCTGCACACTCATATCGAGCGCCGAGGTCGGCTCATCAAGCATGACAAAGCGCGGCTTCAGCACCATGGCGCGGGCAATGGCGATGCGCTGGCGCTGGCCGCCGGAGAATTCGTGCGGGTAACGCCAGCGGGTGACGGGATCAAGCCCCACCTCATTGAGCGCTTCCACAACGCGGGCGTCGCGCGCATCGGCATCCAGAGACGGCTCATGGACCTGCAGCCCTTCGGCAATGATGTCGCCCACCGTCATGCGCGGCGAGAGCGAGCCATAAGGGTCTTGGAAGACCACCTGCAGGCGTTCACGAAGCGGCCGCATTTCCTTGAAGGAAAACCCGTTAATGTCCTGTCCGAGAAAAGCAATCCGCCCCTTGGACGAGATGAGACGGGCCAATGCCAGCCCGAGCGTCGTCTTGCCGGAGCCGCTTTCGCCGACGACGCCGAGCGTCTGCCCGGCGCGAAGTGTTACGTCGATGCCGTCCACGGCTTTGACATGGTCAACCGTGCGACGCAGGAACCCGGCCTTGATCGGGAACCAGACGCGAATATCATCCCCCTGCATCACCACCGGTCGGGTGGGATCAGCCAGCGGCGGCTCACCACGCGGTTCGGCGGCCAGTAGGTGGCGGGTGTAATCGTGTTGCGGGCGGGTGAAGACATCCTCCACCGTGCCTGTTTCAACGATCTTGCCCTTGGTCATGACGCAGACGCGATCGGCGAACTTTCGAACGATGCCAAGGTCATGGGTGATGAAGAGCATGGACATGCCGTGCTCGCTCTTCAGGTCGCGCAACAGTTCAAGGATCTGTGCCTGCACCGTCACATCAAGCGCGGTCGTCGGCTCGTCGGCGATCAGCAGTGCCGGACGATTGGCGAGCGCCATGGCAATCATCACGCGCTGGCGCTGGCCACCGGAAAGCTCGTGCGGATAGGCCTTGAGGCGCTTTTCCGGCTCGCGGATGCCGACCTGATGGAGCAATTCCAGAATGCGGGCGCGGGCCGCATCGCCCGTTAAGCCCTGATGCAGTTCAAGGATTTCACCGATCTGTCGCTCAATGGAATGGAGCGGATTGAGCGAGGTCATCGGCTCCTGAAAGATCATGGTGATGTCGTTGCCACGCACCTGCCGCAGCGTGCGTTCATCGGCGGTCAACAGGTCCTTGCCCTGAAACAGGATTTCACCCGACGGATGGCTTGCCGCCGGATAAGGCAGAAGGCGCAGGATGGAATTGGCCGAAACCGACTTGCCGGAACCGCTCTCCCCCACCAGCGCCAGCACTTCGCCGGGCATGATGTCGAAGGAGACGCCATCGACAGCGAGCGAGGTCTTACCGCCCTGATGGAAGGCGACGGAGAGGTTCTTGACCGACAGCAGAGGGGTTTTCATCGCGTCCATGGCCCCTCTCAACGGAATGTCTTGCGCGGATCGAAGGCGTCGCGCACCGCCTCACCGACGAAGATCAGCAGCGAGAGCATGATCGACATGGTGAAAAAGGCCGTCAGGCCGAGCCACGGGGCCTGCAGGTTCTTCTTGCCCTGCGCGATCATTTCGCCGAGCGACGGCGAGCCGGGCGGCATGCCGAAGCCGAGGAAATCGAGCGAGGTCAGCGTGGTGATCGAGCCGGACAGGATGAAGGGCAGGAAGGTGAGCGTCGCCACCATGGCATTGGGCAACAGGTGCCGGAACATGATGGTGGCATTACCGACACCGAGCGCACGGGCGGCGCGCACATATTCAAAATTGCGGGCTCGCAGGAATTCGGCACGCACCACACCGACGAAGCCGACCCATGAGAACAAGAGCATGATGCCAAGCAACACGAAGAAGCCGGGCGGCATGATGGCGGCGATGATCAACAGAATGTAGAGCACCGGCATGGACGACCAGATTTCGATGAAACGCTGCATCAAAAGGTCGGTCCAACCGCCGAAATAGCCCTGCACGGCCCCTGCCGTCACCCCGATCACCGCCGAAGCAATGGTGAGCGCCAGACCAAACAGCACGGAGATGCGAAAGCCGTAAATCATGCGCGCCGTCACATCACGGGCCTGATCGTCGGTGCCGAGCCAGTTGAGATTGCCCAGATTGCATTCGGGATCGTTCACCCCGCCCGCATAGCCGGAGCAGCGCTCTTCCTTACTCATCAGCCAGAAGGGCGCGGTCGGCGCGGAATGGGGAATGTTGGAATTCACTGTGCGGTAGGAATAGTGGATCGGCGGCCAGATGGCCCAGCCATTGGCCTTGATCTCATCGGCAATGAAGGACGAGCGGTAATCGGTTTCGGCGAGGAACCCGCCAAACTTCTCCTCCGGGTAATTCACCACCACGGGAAAGAGGATTTCGCCCTTGTAGGAGACAATGATCGGCCGGTCATTGGCAATCAGTTCGGCGCAGAGGCTTGCGAGAAACAGCGCGAGGAACAGCCAGAACGACCACCAGCCGCGGCGGTTGGCCTTGAAGTTTTCCAGACGTCGCCGGTTTACGGGCGAAAGGAAGGCCCGCTTCGGCTTTTCGACAGCGGCCTGCAGGGTGGAGGTGGTGGTTGCATCCGTCATCATCACACCTCCCGCTTTTCAAAGTCGATGCGCGGATCAATCCACGTATAGAGCAGGTCGGAGACAAGGCCGACGACAAGGCCCAGAAGCGAGAAGATGTAAAGCGTGCCGAAGACGATCGGGTAGTCGCGATTGACGACGGCCAGATAACCAAGACGCCCCAGACCATCCAGAGAGAAGATGTTTTCGATCAGCAGCGAGCCGGTGAAGAAGGCCGAGATGAAGGCCCCCGGAAACCCGGCAATCACGATCAGCATGGCGTTGCGGAAGACGTGGCCGTAAAGCACCCGCCCCTCGGTCAGCCCCTTGGCGCGGGCCGTCACCACATATTGCTTGCGGATTTCATCGAGGAAGGAATTCTTGGTCAAAAGCGTGGTCGTGGCAAAGGCCGAGAGCGACAGCGCAATCAGCGGCAGCGTGATGTGCCAGAAATAGTCGACGATCTTCTGCCACCACGAGAGTTCGGCGAAATTATCCGAGACGAGGCCGCGCAGCGGGAACCAGTCGAAGAAAGAGCCACCGGCAAAAAGCACGATCAGCAGGATGCCGAACAGGAAGCTTGGTACCGCATAGCCGATGATGATGATTCCCGATGTCCAGACATCGAAGGCCGAGCCATCCTTCACCGCCTTGCGAATGCCGAGCGGAATGGAAATCATGTAGGAAATCAGCAGGATCCAGATGCCGAGTGAAATCGACACCGGCATCTTGTCGATGATCAGATCAATCACCTTGGTATTGCGGAAGAAGCTCTCGCCGAAATCGAACCGGATGTAGTTTCCCATCATATCCAGGAAGCGGGTCAGCGGCGGCTTGTCGAAACCGAACTGCTTTTCGAGCTTCTTGATCAGTTCCGGATCAAGGCCCTGCGCGCCGCGATATTTGGAATTGGCTTCCTGCGCGGCGAAATCCTGGCCGCCCATCAGGTCACCGCCGCCGGTCAGACGATCTGACGCGCTATCACCTTGGCCTGTCAGCTGCGCGACCACCTGCTCGACCGGACCGCCCGGTGCGAACTGCACGACAAGGAAGGAAATGCCCATGATGCCGACGATGGTCGGGATCATCAAAAGAAGGCGTCTGAAGATATAGGCGCCCATGGGGTCAGGCCTTCTTTCCATGGTTCGACCGGCGAAAAGCCGATGATTCGTTCCATTTCATTTGGTAACGCCTTCCCGCGTCAACGCAACCCCGCTCACTTGGCCCACCAGACATCGGGGAAGCCCGTGCTGTAATGCGGAAGCTCTGCCGGGTGCGCCAACTGGCTGGAATAGGCGATGCGGGCGGTGTTGCCGTAGAAAAGCGGGATCACATAGTCGTGCGCCAGAAGCACGCGGTCCAGCGCATGGACGGCGGGAATAAGGTCGGCGCGCTTCTGGGCGTAGGTGATTTTTTCGATCAGCGCATCAACCGCCGGATCGGCAATGCCCGCATAGTTCTTGGAACCTTCGCGCTTGACCGCAGCCGAACCCCAGTAATCGGCCTGCTCATTGCCCGGATGCAGCGTTTCGGCCCAAACAGTCCAGATCGCATCATAATCGAAGCTTCTGACGCGGTTGGTATATTGCGAGGCATCCACCGTGCGGATAGAGGCCTCGATGCCGATCTTGCGCAGGTTCTGCGAGAAGGGAACCATCCAGCGTTCGAAGGTGGCCGCCGAGAGCAGAATTTCGAAGGTGAAGGGCTCGCCGGTCCTGGCGTTGACCATGCGGTTGCCCTTCAATTCATACCCGGCCTCCTTCATCAGGCCGATGGCCTTGCGCAGGTTCTCGCGCGCCTTTTGCGGATCACCGCCGACCGGGTTCGTGTAAGGCGTGGTGAAAACCTCCGCCGGCACCTTGTCCTTCAGCCCGTCCAGCAGCGCCTTTTCATCGCCTTCCGGCAGACCTTTGGAGGCCAGTTCCGTGCCCCAGAAATAGCTGTCCACGCGCTTGTAGGCGGAAAAGGCAATGGTTCGGTTCAGTTCCTCAAAGTCGAAGGCATAGTTCAGGGCTTCGCGCACCCGTTCGTCCTTGAACTTGTCGCGGCGCATGTTCGGCACCAACGCCTGCATGACGCCCGTGGCCCGGAAGGGATTTTCGATTTCCTCGCGGATCACGCGGCCATCCTTGATTGCAGGGAAATCATAGGCCGTTGCCCAGCGGGCAGCGAGGTTCTCATACCAGTAATCAATATTGCCCGCACGGAAGGCTTCGAACTCCACGTCACGGTCGCCAAAATAGGTATAGGCCATGGCCGCGAAGTTGTTCTGCCCGACATTGACCGGCAAATCCTTGCCCCAATAGTCCTCGCGCCGTTCGTAGCGGATCGTCGATCCGGCGGAAAACGCGGCGATCTTGTAGGGACCGGACCCCATGACCGGCTCCAGCGTGGTGCGGGAAATGTCGCGCGGCTTGCCGTCTGCGCCGGTCGCTTCCCACCAATGTTTCGGGATGATCGAGAACTGGCCGAGGATTTGCGGCAATTCGCGATTGTTCTTCTCGTCAAAGCGGAAGGTAACATCGCGCTCGCCCGTCTTCACGGCTTCCGTGACGTGGCGATAGTAATTGTAATAGAGCGGATTATGCTCCTTCAGCTTGTTGAAGCTGAAGATCACATCCTCGGGCGTCACCGGCTGGCCATCGGCCCATTTGGCTTCGGCACGCAGGCGGAAGGTCGCTTCCGAGACATCATCCGGCCAGGACACGCCCTCGGCCAGAAGACCGTAGGAGGTCGACACCTCGTCATCCGCCGACTTCAAAAGCGTATCGAAGACCAGCGCCACACCGGCAGCCGCCTCGCCCTTGGCCAGCACCGGATTGAACGTGTCGTAGGTGCCTTCCTGCGATAGGCGCAACGTGCCTTTCTTCGGTGCATCGGGATTGACGTAATCGAAGCGGGCAAAGCCTTGCGGATATTTCAGCGCATCATCAAGCGTCACGCCGTGGTGCCAGACCTTGTCTTCGGCTGAGGCGATTGTCGCCGTCGAGGAGATCGCAGCCAGCACGGCCAGAACTTTCATCACATTACGGCCCGGCACCATCTTCATCACCGCAGTTTTCCTTCTTCCATCATAAGGGCCACGCCCTGCCCGGACCTGACGCCCGCGTCACGGATTCACCCAAATCGCAAATCAGTTTAAACAGAAACGAATCGCCCGACCATCCGGGCTTTCGAAAACGGCGACATGATGAAATCGGCTCAAGATCGTTTCAAAACCCTTCGACGGCTTGCCTGCGCTCTCACGACACTGGGGCTCATGGCGAGCGCAACAGTCGCCGAAGCCGATAGTGTGACCCCCGCCAAGCAGCTTTTCGGTGCCGCCAAGCTTCCAACCGCCGGCGCACCGGAACCGCATGGCTTTTACGCCAAAGGCTGCCTTGAGGGTGGGCAGGCGCTTTCCATCGACGGGCCGAACTGGCAGGTCATGCGCCTTTCGCGCAATCGCAACTGGGGACACCCCGCCATCATCAATGTGCTGGAGCGACTTTCGCGCGATGGTGTGAAGGATGGCTGGCCGGGCCTTCTCATCGGTGATCTTTCCCAGCCGCGCGGTGGCCCGATGCTGAACGGTCATTCCTCCCACCAGATCGGTCTTGATGCCGATGTGTGGCTGACGCCGATGCCGAACCGCCGCCTTTCCGCCAAGGAACGCGAAGACCTGCCCTTCACCTCCATGCTGGAGCCGAAGAAGTTTTTGACCATCAACGAGGCGAACTGGTCGCCCGCCCATGCCCGCATCATCATGCGGGCCGCAAGCTATCCGGAAGTACAGCGCATTTTCGTCAATCCAGCTATCAAGAAGAAGCTGTGCGAGACCTGGCAGGGCAATCGCGATCTTCTCGGCAAAGTGCGGCCGATCTACGGGCACGACGCGCATTTCCATATCCGTGTTTCCTGCCCTGCCGGTTCTGCCGACTGCAAGGAACAGGCGGCAACGCCGACCGGCGATGATTGCGGCAAGGGGCTTGCCTGGTGGTTCACCAAGGAACCGTGGGCCAAGCCCAAGAAAGACCCGAATGCGCCGCCGCCGAAGCCGCCGAAACCCGTCACTTTGGCTGACCTGCCCAAAGCCTGCTCGGCCGTGATCTCGGCCCCGACAACACGCTGAGGAGCGGTTAGGTCTTGTGCAACGGCAGCAAGATCGGTATTAAATCGTTTTAAAAGGCGTTGGCACCCGCCGTCGCGCCGAACCAGACCTGTCGTCCGTTCGTCGCAAACCGGATGTTATCTGGCCATCCGCGCCAGATGAAGACCCGAAAAGGGCGCAGTCCGCCAACGACTGAACATGCGAAATGGACCTGTCATGAGCAAATATCCGGATACCGACCACCAGCCCTTCCCGATTCTGATCGGCGACATTGGCGGCACCAATGCCCGCTTTTGGATTCTGCTGGATGCCTATGCTGAACCGAAGCCTTTTCCCGACCTTCTGACCGCGGACTTCGCCTCCATCGAGGATGCGATTCAGCAAGGCGTTCTCGACAAAACGTCGGTGCAGCCGCGTTCGGCCATTCTGGCGGTGGCCGGGCCAATCCACGCGCAGGAAGTGCAGCTCACCAATTGCCACTGGGTGATCCGCCCCGGCGAAATGCGCACCAATCTCGGCCTTGAAGACATCGTGATCATCAATGATTTCGAAGCGCAGGCACTGGCCGTCGCCGCCCTTTCGGACGATTATCGCGAGACGATCGGAACGACCGGCGCCGTGGCTCCGGCATCGCGCGTCGTCCTCGGGCCGGGCACGGGTCTTGGCGTGGCCGGGCTTGTGCATGTCCAGCGCCGTTGGATTCCGGTGTCCGGCGAAGGCGGTCACGTCGATCTCGGGCCGCGTAGCGAACGCGATTTTGCCGTTTTCCCGCATCTTGATCGCATCGAGGGCCGAATTTCAGCCGAGCAGGTTCTGTGCGGTCGCGGCCTCGTCAACCTCTACAAGGCGGTTTGCGCGGCCGATGACCTGAAGCCGGTTCACAAGACGCCCGCCGACATTACCACAGCAGGCCTTGCCCATACGGATGCCGCATCGGCTGAAACGCTGTCGCTTTTTGCCACCTATCTCGG
Source organism: Pseudomonadota bacterium (assembly GCA_020161665.1). GTDB lineage: Bacteria > Pseudomonadota > Alphaproteobacteria > Rhizobiales > Rhizobiaceae > Ectorhizobium. The sequence continues at coordinate 32,063 of JAIUPA010000009.1, forward strand.
CCGCGTTGCCGGGGATCTGGCGCTCACGTTCATGGCGCGCGGTGGCGTCTATCTGGCCGGCGGTATTTCCCAGAAAATCCTGCCGGCCCTGAAGCTGCCCGAGTTCCGGGCCGCGTTTGAAGACAAGGCGCCGCATTCGGAATTGATGCGCTCCATACCGACCTTTGTCGTCACCCACCCGCAGGCCGCCCTTGCAGGCCTTGCCGCCTATGCCCGCACGCCGACCAATTTCGGCGTGGCGACGGAAAACCGCCGCTGGCGCGGCTGAGGGTATGAAACGGAAACCGCTTTCTTCGGTCCCGACGCCGGGGCGAAAAGCGGTTTCCCCATTTCCCGGAAATGCTTCCTCTCTGTAAACGCATTTCCAAACGCAAAACCGCTTCACACTTTTGCTGGAAATGCTTCCTCCTTCTAAACGCATTTCCAAACGCAAAACCGCTTCACACTTTTGCTGGAAATGCTCTATAGAGCGCGCTACGGGGCCTTGCGCCTCATGAACCGACAGAAGGTTTGCGCGCCTTGAGCGATACGAACGCCTCTCCAAGCCATCCGAACATGGATACGATGTTCGGTGTTTTGCGCCGTGTTTTCCTCGAGAATGCCCGCAAATATGTCGGCAGCTATATCCTTGCCATCATTTGCATGGCCGTGGGTGCCGGAACGACGGCCTTCACCGCCTGGATCATGGAATCCGTGATCAACAAAGCCTTTCTAGGCAAGGATACAACGGCCATCTGGATGATCTGCGGCAGCATTCTGGTCGCCTTCATCTTGCGCGGCTTCGTGTCCTACTGGCAGGCGGTGATCATTGCCAAGATCGGCAATGACATCATCGCGCATTATCAGCGCCGCATCTACGATCACCTGATGAAGCTCTCGGTCAGCTTCTACAGCGGATCACGCTCAGCCCTTCTGACCGCACAGATCAGCCAGAATATCGTCGGTGTGCGCAACGTGCTGAACCTGACGGTGACCAGCATTGCGCGCGATCTTTTGACCTTCATCGCACTGGTTGGCGTAATGTTTTCGAAGGACTGGAAGCTATCGCTGATCATCCTCTTCGCGGCACCGCCGCTGCTTCTTGGCCTTCGCTATGTGTCTAAACGGCTGAAGAGCGCGACGCGCAACGCCGTTGAAACCAACAGCCGTGTTCTCGGCGCGCTGCAGGAAACAATCCAGGGCATTTCCATCGTCAAGGCCTTTACGATGGAGGATGCCCTATCGGTCAAGGTCAATGCGCTGATTGCAAACGCCGAAGCCCGCACCAACAAGATTGCCCGGCTTGCCGAACGCACCGCGCCGATGACAGAAACCTTTGCGGGCTTCGCAATTTCCGGCATTCTGGCCTATGCGGCCTACCAGTCGGTATCCAGCGGCGCCGATCCCGGTGCCTTCTTCGCCTTCATTACAGCGCTTCTCATGGCCTATGAGCCGATGCGCCGTCTTGCCAAGGTTCAGGTGCAGATGGAGGGTGCCGCCACCAATGCGCGGATGCTCTACGAAATCCTGGACATCGTTCCGAATGAAGGCGATCGCGCTGACGCGCAGGCGCTCACCGTGACGCAGGCCACCCTTGAATTCAGCAATGTTACCTTTGCCTACAAGGGCACGAAGGCGACGCTTAATGGCGTTTCCTTTATCGCTGAGGGCGGCAAGACGACGGCGCTGGTTGGTCCGTCCGGGGCAGGCAAATCGACCGTCATCAGCCTTATCCCGCGCTTTTATGACCCGGAATCGGGCTCGATCCTGATCGATGGGCAGGATATCGCCCACATCACGAAAGCCTCGCTTCGCCAGCATCTCGCCTATGTGTCGCAACAGCCTTACCTTTTCGAAGGCACGATCCGCGACAATATCCGCTATGGCCGCCCGGATGCGACCGACGCCGAGGTGGAAGAAGCCGCCAAGATGGCCTATGCGCACGACTTCATTCTGGCGCAGCCCGAGGGTTATGAGACGCCGGTCGGCGAAAACGGCATGACGCTCTCTGGCGGCCAGCGCCAGCGTCTGTCGATTGCCCGTGCGCTTGTTCGCAATGCGCCGATCCTGCTGCTCGACGAAGCTACGTCGGCGCTCGATACGGAATCGGAAGCCTTCGTGCAAAAAGCACTCGACACGGCCATGAAGGGCCGTACGGTAATCGTGATCGCGCATCGCCTTTCGACCATCATCAACGCCGACAAGATCGTCGTGATGGAAGAGGGCAAGGTGGTGGAGCAAGGCACGCATGCAGCATTGCTGGCTAAGGAAGACGGCATCTATGCCCGGCTTGCCAGTATCCAGTCAGCGCGCGCCACGGCAGGACAGGAAGTCGAATGACGAAGAGCGGAATGAAACTGGTTGTTACCGGCGCTGGCGGTCGTATGGGCCAGACGTTGATCCGGCTGATTGCCGGAATGGAGGGCGTTCAGCTTCACGCCGCTATCGAGCGCGCGGGTTCGCCTTTGATTGGCCGCGACGCCGGCGAAATGGCTGGCGCGGGCACACTTGGCGTTGCCGTGACCAGCGATCCGCTGGCAGCCTTCCTTAATGCCGAAGGGGTGATCGACTTCACCTCCCCCGCCTCCACGGTCGAATTTGCCGGGCTGGCGGCGCAGGCCCGCATCGTCCATGTGGTTGGCACGACCGGCTGTTCGGCGGCGGATGACGAGAAGATCAAGGCCGCCGCGCGCCATGCCCGCATCGTCAAATCCGGAAATATGAGCCTTGGCGTCAACCTGCTCGCCGAACTGGTGCGGCAAGCTGCCCGCTCGCTTGATGCCGCAGGCTGGGATATCGAAGTTCTGGAAATGCACCACAAACACAAGGTGGATGCGCCCTCCGGCACGGCGCTGCTTCTCGGCGAAGCGGCGGCCGAAGGTCGCGGCATCGATCTTGGCGAGCGTTCGGTCCGGGTGCGTGATGGCCATACCGGCCCGCGCGAGGAAGGCAGCATCGGCTTTGCGACGCTGCGGGGCGGCTCGGTGGTGGGTGAACATTCCGTGCTTTTTGCTGGCGAAGGCGAGACGGTGACATTTTCGCATTCGGCAGGAGACCGCACCATCTTTGCCCGGGGCGCGTTGAAGGCCGCACTTTGGGCTTTCGGGCAGAAGCCCGGCCTTTATTCCATGTCCGACGTGCTCGGGCTTTCGGGACGATAAACCATTGGCGAGCATCGGACTATCCGAAAGCCGGATTCCCCCTTTCGGGCCGATGCTCTAAACAGATCGACAGACTCACGCGGAGGATCACGACATGAGCGGAACACTAGTCCTCGTTCGCCACGGCCAGAGCGAATGGAACCTGAAGAACCTTTTCACCGGCTGGCGCGACCCGGACCTGACGGCACTGGGCGTTGAAGAAGCCAATGCTGGCGGCAAGGCGCTTGCCGATTACGGCATCACGTTCGACATCGCCTTCACCTCGGCGCTGACGCGCGCGCAGAAGACCTGCGGCATCATTCTGGAGAATGTCGGCCAGACGGGTCTGGAAACGATCAAGAACGAAGCACTCAACGAGCGCGACTATGGCGACCTTTCCGGCCTGAACAAGGACGACGCCCGCGCCAAGTGGGGCGAGGAGCAGGTGCATGTGTGGCGCCGTTCCTATGATGTGCCGCCGCCGGGTGGTGAATCGCTGCGCGACACGGGTGCCCGCGTCTGGCCGTATTACCTGACGGAAATCCTGCCGCGCGTTCTGGCTGGCCAGAAGGTTCTGGTGGCTGCCCATGGCAACTCGCTGCGCGCGCTCGTCATGGTTCTCGACCGTCTGAGCAAGGAAGAAATCCTCAAGCTCAACCTCGCGACCGGCGTTCCGATGGTCTACAAGCTGAACGCGGACTCGACCGTTGCCTCCAAGGATGTCCTTGGCGACATGTCCGGCGCGCACTAAAGCGCACGGACCACTTCAAAGGCTGGTGAGGTTGATGACAAATCTGCCTCCCCACTCTCGTCATCCTCGGGCTTGACCCGAGGATCCATGATCCACATGGTCTATGGATGGTCGGGTCAAGCCCGACCATGACGAACAGAGAGGTTTCAGCCTTTGTCAGCAGTCTGGCCCGCCGAAAGGCGGGTTTTCTCGTTTCAGCCCTCGACGGTGAACTGCACCTGATCGGCGGGGAAGCGGCTAACCGCATACTGGATCGGAATGCCATCGGCATCGGCATTCAAAGCCTGCGTCACCAGAACAATCGCACCGGGGGCAAGGCCCAGATCGGCAAGGTCCCCCGGTTCGGCATGGACGGCGCTGATTTCCGTTTTCACACGCACATAGTCTTCGACGCCGCAGGCCTTGAGGGCTGCCGTCACCGAGCCGGTCGCCGCAAAAGCTTCGGCGACGCCGTGAAAACGCGGCAACACGAACCAGGCGGTCGAGCGCGAGACCGGGCGCCGGTCGGCGGTGCGCACTGATTCCACGCGCAAGACCGGCGTCATCGGGGCAATCGACAACGCCGCTGCCACGATGACGCTCGCCGGTTCCTCAGAGTGATCCAGCACGTGACCGGACAATTCGCGCGCCTGCTCGCCAATCCCTTCGGAAAAGCGGGTGCGGCGCGAAATCGGGAAATTGAGGCGCTCGCGCCGCATGATCAGCGTACCGACACCCTGAACGGGGCGAACAATGCCTTCCTGCGCCAGCGCCGCAAGGGCGGCCCGCACCGTATGGCGGTTCACACCAAACGACACAGCGAGCGCCGCTTCCGGCGGCACCTTGCCCGTTTCGTCGTAATTTCCATCGGCAATCGCGGCGCGAATCCGGTCGGCAATCTGCCGCCATAGCGCAACCCCGCTCTGCCCTCTCACCAGTTCCTGTCCGCTCATCTGTCACATGCTTGTCATGGCTTTCTTCTAGATATACATCATAATGTATGGTTGTCTATATAAATAGACATTTGAGGTGCAAAATGAACGAGGCATTGGCAATTCCCGAGGCCCATTCGGGCGCAAAGCGGGCGGTGGACCTGATCGCCCGGGCTACACGGGCCGAAATCAGCGCGCTCTGGAAAGATGGGGAAGGCCCGCCTTTGGCGAGCCTGCTGCGCGGTCCGGAAACCGGACTCGTCATGGTGCAGGGGCGGATTGGCGGCGGCGGCGCTCCTTTCAACATGGGCGAAGTAACCGTCAGTCGCTGCTCGGTGCGCTTGGCCTCCGGCACAATTGGCCATGCGCAGGCGCTGGGCACGGATCGCGAGAAAGCCCGCCTCGGCGCCATTGCCCATGCGCTGTGGCAGGAAGGCACAAGCCGCGAGCGCGTGGAGCAGGTGCTTCTTGCCCCCGTCGAAGCCCGCCTTGCCGATGAACATCAACGCAAAAGCGAAGAAACCGCCGCGACCCGCGTCGACTTCTTCACCATGGTTCGAGGAGAAGACTGATGGCCGTTGCTGCAGACAGCCTGACCGGCGGCTTTGCCCAGCCGGTCTATGATTCCCAGGCGGTGTTTCGCCTGATGATGGATGGCATGGCACGTCCCGGCACGGTCAAGACCGTGGCAACCGATGTCGGCGCTCCTGCCCCGCTTGGGCTTGCCGCCGGGGCGATTGCACTTGCGCTTTGCGATCACGATACGCCCGTCTGGCTTACCGCCGCCTTGCAGAAATCGGCCGTTCCCGGCTGGGTATCGTTTCACAGCGGCGCGACCATCACCCGCGAGAAGGCCGAAGCACGCTTTGCCTTTATCGAGGCGGGCACGGCACTGCCGTCCTTCGGGCTTTTTGCGTCCGGCACGCAGGAATACCCCGACCGTTCCGCGACGCTGGTGATCGAAGTTGCCGCCCTTGACGACGGCAAGGCGCTGACCCTTTCCGGGCCCGGCATCGCCGCGACGCGCGGCATGCGGGTGAAGGGACTGCCGGACGGTTTTACCGGCCAGTGGACCATGAACCGGGCACTGTTCCCGCGCGGTGTGGATGTGGTGCTGACAGCGGGCGACCGCTTCCTCTGCCTGCCGCGCACCGTTCTCATCACTCTGGCGGAGGGTTGAACCATGTATGTTGCCGTCAAGGGCGGGGAAACCGCCATTGCCAATGCCCACCGCCTGCTGGCTGACAAGCGGCGGGGAGACCGCTCGCTTCCCGCCATCAGCAGCGAACAGGTGATCGAGCAACTGACGCTCGCCGTTGACCGCGTCATGGCCGAGGCCTCGCTTTACGACCGGGCGCTCGCCGCCCTGGCTTTCCGGCAGGCGCGCGGTGACATGATCGAAGCGATCTTCCTGTTGCGCGCCTATCGCACGACATTGCCGCGTTTCGGCACGTCGCTTCCCATCGATACCGGCCATATGCTGATCGAACGGCGTGTCTCCGCCACCTACAAGGACCTGCCCGGCGGGCAGTTGCTGGGGCCGACCTTCGATTACACGCACCGTCTGCTTGATCCTTCCCTGCTTGAGGATGGTCCGGTGGAGGAGGGCGAACGGCGCACCGAGGCTTGCGAACCCGCCATGCGGGTGTCCGATATTCTGGCAGGCGAAGGCCTGATCGAGGGTGACGGCACGCTGCAGGAAGACGAAGGCGGCGGCGACCTGACGCGCGAGCCGATGGAGTTTCCCATGTCACGCGACCTGCGCCTGCAGGCGCTGGCCCGTGGCGATGAAGGCTTTCTTCTGGCGCTTGGCTATTCCACCCAGCGTGGCTATGGCCGCAACCACCCGTTCACGGGTGAAATCCGCATCGGCGAAGTGGAAATCGAGCTTTATGTGCCGGAGCTTGGCTTTGCCGTATCGCTTGGCGATATCCGCGTCACCGAATGCCAGATGGTGACGCAGTTCAAAGGCTCCTCGAAGGTGCCGCCGCAGTTTACCCGCGGCTACGGCCTTGTCTTCGGCCAGAGCGAGCGCAAGGCCATGTCCATGTCGCTGGTCGACCGGGCGCTTCGGGCGCGTGAGTTCGGCGAGGATATTCTGGCCCCGGCGCAGGACGAGGAATTCGTTCTTTCCCATTGCGACAATGTGCAGGCGACAGGCTTCGTCGAGCATCTGAAACTGCCGCACTATGTCGACTTCCAGGCCGAGCTTGATCTCGTACGCCGCATGCGCGGCGAATACGAGGCGTCGCGGCCCGGCACCCAGATCCCCCAGACCAAGGAGGCCGCCGAATGAGCGATCTCGCCACATACAACTTCGCTTATCTGGACGAACAGACCAAGCGGATGATCCGCCGCGCCATCCTGAAGGCGATTGCCATTCCCGGCTATCAGGTGCCGTTTGCATCGCGCGAAATGCCCATGCCTTACGGCTGGGGCACCGGCGGCGTGCAGATCACCGCTTCGATCATCGGCCCCGATGATGTGCTGAAGGTCATCGATCAGGGGGCGGACGACACGACCAATGCCGTTTCGATCCGCGCCTTCTTCGCCAAGGTCGCGAATGTGGCCGTGACCACGCACACCCATGACGCCAGCATCATCCAGACACGTCACCGCATTCCGGAAAAGACGCTGCTGGAAGGTCAGGTGCTGGTCTATCAGGTGCCGATCCCGGAACCGCTGCGCTTCCTCGAACCGCGCGAGACCGAAACCCGCACCATGCATGCGCTGGAAGAATACGGCCTGATGCATGTGAAGCTTTACGAGGACATTGCGCTCAACGGCCATATTGCCACGACCTACGCCTATCCGGTGAAGGTGGCAGGCCGTTACGTCATGGACCCCTCGCCCATTCCGAAGTTCGACAATCCGAAAATGCACCTGTCGGAGGCGCTCCAGCTTTTCGGTGCGGGTCGCGAAAAGCGCATCTATGCCATTCCGCCCCATACGGCGGTGGTGAGCCTCGATTTCGAGGACCACCCGTTCGAGGTGCAGACATTCGATCGCCCCTGTGCGCTGTGCGGCGCGGAGGATGTCTATCTCGACGAGGTCATCCTTGATGACAAGGGCGGGCGCATGTTCGTCTGCTCCGATACCGACCATTGCGAGGAACGGCGCGCCTGCGGTTGCGTTGGCGAACTGGGCGTCAAACAGGAGGCAGCGGAATGAGCGCGCTTTTTTCGCCCCTCATCCCCCTACCGGGACCTTCTCCCCGTTTCAACGGGGAGAAGGGGCTTGTTGAACAGTCGGCGCGCCCTATCCCTTCTCCCCGCTTGCGGGGAGAAGGTGGCGGCAGCCGGTTGAGGGGCATCATACACGAAGGACTTTCACGATGACCGATACACCGCTTTTCAAGGTCAACGGCGTTTCGAAATTTTATGGTGCGCGCACCGGCTGCGCCGATGTTTCGTTCGAGCTTTATCCCGGCGAAGTGCTGGCAATTGTCGGCGAAAGCGGCTCGGGCAAGACGACGCTGCTCAACTGCGTCTCCACCCGTCTGCCGCCGAGCGCCGGTTCGGTGGAATACCGGATGCGCGACGGGCAGTTTCGCGATCTTTACCGCATGAGCGAGGCCGAGCGGCGCTTTCTGATGCGCACCGACTGGGGCTTTGTGCACCAGAACCCCGCCGACGGGTTGCGCATGACGGTTTCGGCAGGCGCCAATGCCGGGGAACGGCTGATGGCCATCGGCCAGCGCCATTACGGCAATATCCGGTCGACCGCCGCCGAATGGCTGGAGCGGGTGGAAATCAGCATCGACCGCATTGACGACCAGCCGCGCGCCTTTTCCGGCGGCATGCGCCAGCGCCTGCAGATTGCCCGCAACCTGATCACCGGGCCGCGCCTTGTCTTCATGGATGAGCCGACCGGCGGCCTTGATGTTTCGGTGCAGGCGCGCCTGCTCGACCTCATCCGTTCACTCGTCAACGATCTCGGCCTTGCCGTGATCATCGTCACGCACGACCTCGCCGTGGCGCGGCTTCTGTCACACCGCATGATGGTGATGCGCAACGGGCGCGTCATCGAAAGCGGACTGACCGACCGCGTGCTGGATGATCCGCGCGAACCCTATACGCAATTGCTCGTTTCCTCGATCCTGCAGGTGTGATCATGCCCACTCCCCTCGTTGTTTCAGACGTGAAGAAGAGCTTCATCATGCACCTGCGCGGCGGACTTGTTCTGCCGGTGGTGACGGATGTGAATTTCTCCGTTGCCAGCGGTGAATGCGCCGTGCTCTCCGGTCCCTCCGGTGTCGGCAAGAGCTCGATCCTCAAGATGCTCTACGGCAATTATGCCGTTGATAACGGCCAGATCCTCGTTTCCCATGAGGGTCGCACCCTCGATATGGCCACCGCCTCGCCGCGCACCATCCTCGATATCCGTAAGAAAACCATGGGCTATGTCAGCCAGTTCTTGCGCACCGTGCCGCGTGTTTCGGCCCTTGACGTGGTGGCGGAACCGCTGACGGCGCGCGGCATGGGACAGGAAGAGGCGCGGGAACGCGCCGGCGAAATGCTATCCATGCTCAACCTGCCCAAGGCGCTCTGGCAATTGCCGCCCTCGACCTTTTCCGGGGGCGAACAGCAGCGCGTCAATATTGCGCGCGGCTTCATCACCGATCACCGCATTCTGCTGGTGGATGAGCCGACGGCTTCGCTCGACGCCATGAACCGGGGCGTTGTGGAAGAGCTGATCGCCGCCAAGAAGCGCGACGGCGTCGCCATCATCGGCATTTTCCACGATCTCGACGTGCGGGAGAAAGTCGCCGACCGATTGATCGATGTTTCCGCCTTCTCGCCCAGAAAGAAAGCCGCATGACCATCCTGTCCGAAGCCCCCACCATTCATGAAACGGCACTCGTCGAAAATTCGACGCTGGGGCGCTACACGCAGATCGCGGAATATGGCCGCATCCGCGAGAGCACCATCGGCGACTATTCCTACGTGATGGAACACGGCCATTTGTGGAACGCCCATATCGGCAAGTTTTCCAATATCGCCGCCTTCGTGCGCATCAACGCCACAAACCACCCGATGGACCGGGCGACGCTGCACCACTTCACCTACCGGGCCGGGAACTACTGGCCGGGGGTGGAGGAAGACGAGGCGGATTTCTTCGCGGCACGGCGCTCGAAGCCCGTCACCATCGGCCATGACACGTGGATCGGCCATGGCGTGACGCTTCTTCCGGGCGTTCACGTGGGCAACGGGGCGGTGATCGGCTCCGGCGCGGTCGTCAGCCGCGATGTGGCCCCCTACACCATTGTGACGGGTGTTCCGGCCCGGCCCGTTCGTGAACGTTTCGACCGCGAGACCGTCGCCCGACTGGAAGCGCTTGCCTGGTGGGACTGGGATCATGAACGGCTGCGGCTGGCACTTGACGATTTCCGCAATCTCTCCATTCACGACTTCCTCACCCGCTACGGCGGGTGATTTAACAAAACCGACACAGAACTGACATTTGCAGTTCATGCCTAAGGGCTATTGCCGCATCAGAACAACGGCAACAGGCGGCGGACATGAAGTTCGATTTGAGGAATGTGACACGGCGCTTCGGCGGACACATCGCGGTCAACGATGTTTGCCTTTCCATTCCCCAAGGCCAGATGGTCGGCATCATCGGACGCTCGGGCGCTGGCAAGTCGACGCTGCTGCGCATGATCAACCGGCTCGCCGACCCGACCTCCGGATCGCTGCATTTCGGCGAGACGGAAGTCTCCAGCCTCAAGGGTGCGGGTCTGCGCAACTGGCAGCGCGATTGCGCCATGATCTTCCAGCAGTTCAATCTGGTGCCGCGCCTTGATGTCATGACCAATGTCATGCTCGGTCGCCTCAACCATCGCTCCACGGCCATGAGCCTGATGGGCATTTTTACCCGCGAAGAACGCATTGCAGCCTTGGCCGCCCTTGAGCGCCTCGGCATCGAACAGACGGCGCTTCAGCCTGCAGGCACGCTTTCCGGCGGCCAGCAGCAGCGCGTGGCGATTGCCCGCGCCCTGATGCAGACGCCGAAGATGTTGCTCGCCGACGAGCCGATTGCCTCGCTCGATCCGCTCAATGCCCGCATCGTCATGGATGCGCTGAAGGACATCAACGAGCGCGAAGGCATTACCGTCATCACCAATCTGCACACGCTTGATACGGCCCGCGCCTATTGCGAACGCATCATCGGCATGGCGGCCGGGCGCGTCGTTTTTGATGGCCCGCCGGAAGCGCTCGACGCCGAAGCGGTGACGACCATTTACGGTACCTCTTCCGATGGCCATGCCATCGACGAGACGATGACCTCCACCAGCATTCGCCCCGAAACGCTTCCCGTCAGCGCCTTGCCGCGCATGACGATGGCCTCGGTGCATGCCTGAGATTTCCATCCCGGTGCGCTTATGCGTGCCGTTTGCTTCCCCCAACAGGAGAATATCCATGCTGAAGAAACTGCTTCTTGCTGCCACCGCCCTCGGTGTTCTGGCCGGTTCGGCTGCTGCTGCCGACGTCAAGGTTCTGCGTATCGGCCTCGATGGTTCTGAAAACGAAGCCGACCAGGTTCGCAACACGAAGTGCGTTGCCGATGGCCTGAAGGCTGCCACCGGCGTCGACGAGGTACAGATCTTCCCGTCGCCGGACTATAACGGCGTCATTCAGGGCCTGATGGGCGGCACGATCGACATCGCCTCCATGGGCGCTTCGTCCTACGCCAAGATCGCCATTGCCGATCCGAAGGCTGTCGACCCGATCCTGACCTACACGGGTTCGGACGGCTCCAGCGGCTACTACTCGATCATGGTGGCGCGCAAGGATTCGGGCATCAAGACGCTGGCCGACCTCAAGGGCAAGAAGCTCGGCTTTGCCGATCCGGACAGCACCTCGGGCTACCTCGTCCCGAACGTTGCCCTGCCGAAGGAAATCGGCGCTCCGGTGAAGGAATACTTCGCTGAAACCGGCTTCGGCGGCGGCCATGAGAACCTCGTTCTCGCCGTTCTCGACAAGAAGTTCGACGCTGGCACCACCTTCGGTTCGGGCGTTGGCAAGTGGGAAGAAGGCTATTCCGGCGGCAACCTGCACCAGATGGTTTCCAAGGGCATCCTCGACATGGACGACATCGTTGAACTGTGGAAGTCGCCGCTGATCCCGAATGGCCCGCTGATGGTTTCCAACAAGCTTGGCGACGACATGAAGGCCAAGGTCGAAGCCTTCTTCATGGAACTGCCGAAGAAGGATCTGGCCTGCTTCCAGGGTTACACCCAGGGCAAGAACCAGGCTTACATCAAGGTTGATCCGTCCTTCTACCAGACGATCATCGACGCCCGTAAGTCCGTCATCGGCGGCTGATTGAAAGAGTGATCCAGACGGCGGCCTGCCAAGGGCCGCCGTTTTTATATGGACAGGAGACCGGCCCATGAGCACAGCGACATTTGGCGGCAGCGGGCTTGGCCCTCAGGCCGAAACCACGATGCGCCACTACCAGAGCCAGTTGCAGCGGCGCAGGCTCTATACGGTTCTCTCCATCCTTATCTTCGCCGTGCTGATCGTGGCATCGCTTGATTTTGCCAACCGGGCCAATTCCGGCAAGTTCTTCGAGCGCCTGCCCTATCTCTTCGATTTCCTGAAGACCTTCTCGCCCGACAGCCCGATGGAAGTGTTCCGGGCGATGTTCGACCTTCCGTCGCCGCTCGCCGACGGGTCATTGAAATATGATTACACGTCCGACCGCATCTACATCACCGAAAGTCTCTACATTCCGCATTTCATCTACCAGCTGGTGGTGACGATCAACATCGCGCTGGTTTCGACGCTGGTCGGCTCATCCTTTGCGTTTCTGCTCTGCTTCTTTGCCTCCACCAATCTGGTGGGCGCAGGCGCGACGCGGTTTGTCGTTCGCCGCATCATGGAAGTGCTGCGCGCCTTTCCGGAAATCGTCATTGCCGGATTGATCGCCGCGATCCTCTCCATCGGGCCGATTGCCGCCATCGCCGCCATCACCATCCACACCATTGGCGCGCTCGGCAAACTGTTCTTCGAAGTGGTGGAAAATGCCGACATGAAGGCAGACGAAGGCCTCAGGGCCGTCGGTGCCAGCTGGCTGGAGCGGGTACGCTACGCCATCGTGCCGCAGGTCATGCCGAATTTCGTCTCCTACACGCTCTTGCGCGCCGAAGTGAATGTGCGCGCCTCGACCATTATCGGTGCGGTGGGCGGCGGCGGTATCGGCGAGGTCTTCCGGCTGGCGATTGGCCGCGACCACGCCGCCAAGGCCTATGCCATTATCATTCTGCTCCTCGTGACCGTCATCGCCGTCGACCAGTTTTCGGCCTGGCTGCGCCGCCGCCTGACCCATGGTGCGCCGCTCGACATTGCCAAGGGAGTTGCCTGATGCATTCGACGCCATTGATCCCGCTGGCCGACCGCGCGCGCATCGAAACGCAATATGCGGATGTCCTGCAGCGCAGTTTCCTGCAACGCTTCGGGCTGCTGATCGGCCTTGGCGTCGTGACCCTCTATCTGGCGCTCTCGGCCGTGTTTTTCCATGTCGTACCGGCGCTTCAGGCGGCGCAATGGGACCGTGCCAGCGCTTATCTTCAGGATTGGGTGTCCTGGCGTGCCCAGCCGCGCCTGCGCTTTGAAGACGGCAAGGTGACCCCGCGCTGGACGCTTCGCGGCCAGTACCCGGAAGGGGCCGAAATCGACTGGCTGCGCCCGCGCGCCGATGGCGGCTATACGGTCTATTACGGCAATGCCGAAAACCGGCTGGAAGTGACCCCGAAGCGCGTCGATGCCATTATCGGCGGCGTGCTTTATCCGGTCGACATTTCCGATACCGGAGCGCGTGCGCCGGACAATGCGCCCGCTTCGCTCCGCCAAGAAGGCGAGAAGGTGGTGGTGCGTTACGGCTTTGCAGGGCAGGCGGAAATCCGCGCAAGCCAAGTCTATGTGCAGCGCCGCTTCCTTGGCTGGGCGAACTTCTTGTTCGATACGCGCTCGGTTTTCTGGGGCAAGAGCTTTGGCGAACTGGCGGGCCTTGTGGTCTCCGGCGAACGCCTTGATCCGGCGCTCTCCAACATTGCCGCGATGGGCCGCGATATCTGGCACAACACGACCTGGCAGCATGGCGAGATTTTCTCGCAATTGATGCAGACGCTGGTCATGGCCTTTGTCGGCACGTTGCTGGGAACACTCGCCGCCTTCCCGCTGGCCTTCATCGCGGCGCGCAACATTACCCGCAGCCGCGCCGCCAACTGGGGCATGAAGCGCGTTTTCGACTTCCTGCGCTCCATCGACATGCTGATCTGGGCGCTGTTCTTCACCCGCAGCTTCGGCCCCGGACCGATCCCCGGCATTGCCTCGATCTTCTTCACCGACAGCGGTGCGCTCGGCAAGGTCTATTCCGAGGCCATCGAGAACATCGATGAAAAGCAGCGCGAGGGCGTGAAATCGCTGGGGGCCGCCTCAACGCTTGTCAACCGCTACGGCGTGGTGCCGCAGGTTCTGCCGGTCTTCGTGTCGCAATCCCTCTATTTCTTCGAGAGCAATATCCGTTCGGCCACCGTCATCGGTGCCGTGGGTGCGGGCGGCATCGGTCTGAAACTTCTCGAGGCGATGGGCACCAATGCCGACTGGGACAAGGTCGCCTATATGGTGCTGCTCATTCTCGGCGTTGTCTTCATCTTCGACAACATTTCCAACACGCTGCGCTGGAAGCTGATCGGCAAGCAGGGTCACTGAAACTTGGTGAAACCATCATCATTCTGTCACCAAAGGGGGCTAGGTCGGAACCCGATCTTGCGAGGCCGAGGCATTTCCCTTCTAATGTCCGCCTCCCGCGAATGACAGAAAGACAACGCCCGTGCGTTACGCCCTCTACTTCACGCCCGCCCAGGACGATCCGCTGACCGTTGCCGCCGCGCGCTGGCTGGGACGCGATGCCTTCTCCGGCGGACGGGTGGCACAGGGCGAGGAAGCACCGCTTTCTGATGAAACGCTGCGCGAGGCGACTGCCGATCCGCGCCGCTACGGCTTCCACGCCACGCTGAAAGCGCCTTTTGAACTGAAGGCGGGATGTTCGCTTGCCGCCCTTGAGGAGGCTGTCGCGCTTCTGGCGGCGGAAACACGCGCCTTCACGCTGCCCCGTCTCGTCCTTGGCCGCCTCGGCCCGTTCTTCGCACTCGTTCCGGGGGAACCGTCCCCTGCACTGCAAAGCTTTGCCGGTGAATGCGTGCGCCGGTTCGAGCCGTTCCGGGCGCCGCTTTCGGCGGCTGATCTGGCGCGGCGCAACCCGGAGAAGCTTCCCGCCCGTCAGCGCGACTATCTCGAAAGCTGGGGCTATCCTTATGTTTTCGACGAATTCCGTTTCCATATGACGCTCACCGGATCGCTGGAACCGGCGCTGGCCGAAGCGCTGGAACCGATCCTCAAGGCCCGCTTTGCCGCCTTTCTCGACAAGCCACTTCGCATAGACGGGGTGGCGCTGTTCATAGAGCCGGAACGTGGCCAGCCTTTCACCGTTCACCAATGGCTGCCGCTGGCCGCCTGAAACTCCCGCAGGAAATCCCGCCCATGTCTGCCGAACAGGTTTTCACCAATGCCCGTATCGTTCTCGCGAACGACGTGCTTCACGGAACCATCGTCCTTCGCGATGGCAAGATTGCCGATCTTTCCGAAGGCAAGACGACGACCGGCGAGGACTTCGACGGCGATTACGTCATTCCCGGCCTGATCGAGCTTCACACCGACCATCTGGAAACGCATTACTCGCCGCGCCCCAGCGTGCGCTGGAATCCGACGGCGGCTGTTCAGGCCCATGATGCGCAGATTGCCACCTCCGGCATCACCACCGTTTTCGATTGCCTGCGACTTGGCTCCGACGAGGAAGGTGGTTTCCAGAAGGGCGAGATGCGCGAAATGGCCGACGCCATTCAGGCCGCCGAGCGTGACGACCGACTGCGCGCCGAGCACCTCATTCACCTGCGCTGCGAAGTAGCCTCCAACGACGTGCTGGACCATTATTCCGATTTCACCGAAGACCCGCATGTGCGGCTTGTATCGCTGATGGACCATTCGCCGGGCCAGCGTCAGTTCCAGTCGATGGATCAGTACACCTTCTACTACAAGACCAAGCGCGGTCTGGACGACGTCGCCTTTGCCCGTTTCGTGGAACGTCGTCAGGCGCTTTCGGCGCAATATGCGGCGACGAACCGTGACACGCTGGCCAAATCCTGCGCCGAACGCGGCATTACGGTTGCCAGCCATGACGATGCGACCGTCGCCCATGTGGAAGAAGCCATTGGCCATGGCGTTCGCCTTGCCGAATTCCCGACGAGTTTTGAAGCCGCCAAGGCCTCGCATGGCGCGGGCATGAGCGTTTTGATGGGCGCTCCGAATGTGGTGCGCGGCAAGTCGCATTCCGGCAATATCGCGGCGCGTGATCTGGCCGAAATGGGTGTGCTCGACGTGCTGTCTTCCGATTACGTCCCGTTCAGCCTGCTTTATGCGCCCTTCCTGCTGGCCGACCATGTCGAGGGCCTGTCGTTGCCCAAGGCGATTGCCATGGTGACCTCGACGCCCGCCCGCACCGTTTCGCTCAACGACCGGGGCAGCATCGCGACCGGCCTTCGCGCCGACGTGGTGCGCGTGCGCCGGGAAAATGGCGTGCCGGTGGTGCGCTCCGTCTGGCGCGAAGGAAAGCGGGTCGCCTGATGGAATGTCACGTGGCCAGCGGCGGCGGTATGATGATTGCCGTTGTCGGCCCCTCCGGGGTTGGCAAGGATACGCTGATGCGCGCGGCGGCCCTGCACTTCGCCAACCATGACCGCGTGTTCTTCGTGCGCCGTACGATTACCCGTGCTGCCGATTCCGGCGGTGAGGACCATCAGGGGGTCTCGCGCGAGACCTTCGATCAGATGGTGGCGGAGGATGCTTTTTCCGTCTGGTGGGGCGCGCATGGCCTGAAATATGGCGTGCCACGCAGCGCCTGCGATGAAATGGCCAAGGGCCGCATTGCCGTTGTGAACGGCTCGCGGTCGGCGCTGGGCGTCTTTTCACGCGTCTTCACGCGCCTCAAGGTGATCTCGATCACCGCCCGCCCGGAGGTTCTCGCCGAACGGCTCGCCGCCCGTGGCCGTGAAAGCCGCGAAGACATCCTGAACCGACTGGCGCGGGCACCGGCGGCGCTTCCTGCCGGTCTCGATGTCGTGACCATCGACAACAGCGATGATCTCGACACGGCGCTGAAGGCGTTCATCACGGCGCTGGAAGAGGCGGTTGCCTCTTCCTGATCAATGCGCCTCGTCCCAGTTATGGGCGGCGCGGGCATCGACCTTCAACGGCACGCGCATATTGATGGCCGGCATGGCGGCCTCTTCCATGGTGCGTGTGACGACGGACAGCGTCTCATCGACCGCCTCGTCCTCCACCTCGAAGATCAGTTCGTCATGGACCTGCAACAGCATGCGGGCCTTTTCAGCAAGCCCTGCCCCTTCCAACACACCTTCCATGCGGATCATGGCGCGGCGAATGACATCGGCCGCCGAGCCTTGAATCGGCGCATTGATGGCGGCGCGTTCATTGAAGGCGCGCACCTGCGGATTGGATGAGCGGATTTCCGGGTAATAAACGCGGCGGCCGAAGATGGTTTCGACATAGCCGTTTTCGCGCGCCTCGGCCTTGGTCTTTTCCATGTAGTCGCGAATGCCGGGAAAGCGCTCGAAATAGCGCTTGATGTAATCCCCGGCTTCCGACCGCTCGATGGACAGCTGGTTGGCCAGACCGAAGGCGGAAATGCCGTAGATGATGCCGAAATTGATGGCTTTGGCGCGGCGGCGCACTTCCGATGGCATGCCCTCCACCGGAACGCCGAACATTTCCGAGGCGGTCATGGCGTGAATGTCGATGCCATCTTCAAAGGCGCGGCGAAGCTGCGGAATATCGGCCACATGGGCGAGCACGCGCAGTTCAATCTGGCTGTAGTCCGCCGAGACCAGCTTGTGGCCGGGCGCGGCAATGAAAGCCGTCCTGATCTTGCGGCCTTCGGCGGTGCGTACCGGAATATTCTGAAGGTTTGGTTCAGACGACGAAAGGCGGCCCGTGGTGGTGGCGGCCAGCGAATAGGACGTATGAACGCGCTTCGTTTGCGGGTGAATGAAGCCCGGCAATGCATCGGTATAGGTGGACTTGAGCTTGGTCAGCTGGCGCCAGTCGACGATCTTGCGCGGCAGGTCGTGGCCCGTTGCAGCCAGATCCTCCAGCACCTGCGCCGAGGTGGACCATTGGCCGGTCTTGGTCTTCGAGCCGCCGGGAAGGCCCATCTTGCCGAACAGAATATCACCCAATTGCTTCGGTGATCCGACGTTGAACGTCTCGCCTGCCAGTTCGTAAATCTCGGCCTCAAAGGCGGCGGCCTTCTGGGCAAGCTCGCCGGAGAGGCGCGAAAGAATCTGGCGATCCACCGAAATGCCACGCTCTTCCATACGCGCCAGAACCGGCACCAGCGGGCGCTCCAGCCGCTCATAAACCGTGACCAGCCCTTGCGCCACCAGACGCGGCTTCAGGACATGCCACAGGCGCAGCGTCACATCAGCATCTTCCGCCGCATAGGCCGTGGCGCGGGCGATATCGACCATGTCAAAGGTCACACCCGCCTTGCCGGAACCGGCCACATCCTTGAAGGCAATCGGCGTATGGCCGAGCCAGCGCTCGGACAGCGCATCCATGCCATGCGAGCCGGTGCCTGCCTCCAGCACGTAGGACAGCAGCATCGTATCGTCGAAACCGGCGATCTCGATGCCCAGACGCTTCATCAGCAGGTAATCGTATTTGAGGTTCTGCGCGACCTTCAGAACGCTCGTGTCTTCGAGAAGCGGCTTGAGACGGGCGAGCGCCTGCTTCTCGGTGATCTGGCCTTCGACCAGACCGCCGCCGAGAAGATCGCCCGTGCCGCTCTTATGGCCAATCGGCACATAGCAGGCGCGGATCGTGGTGCCCGTTGCGTCCTTGGCGTTTTCGGCAATCGCCAGCGAAAAGCCGACCAGTTCGGCCTGCATCGGATCAAGCGAGGTGGTTTCCGTATCAAAGGCCACGAGGCCGGTTTCCCGCGCCATGATGATCCAGGCGTCGAGCCGGTCGAGATCGCGCACCGTCTCGTAAGCGGTCGTATCAATGGGGCTACCCAAGAAGGCGCTGGCGCGCGCTTCTGCCAGCGCTTGTGGTGTTGCCTCACCTTCGGCAGCGGCCGTGGCCACGGGCTTGGCGACCGCGCTTTCAGCCTTCGCGACCGGCGCATCGCCCTCGCCCACATCCGGGCCGTGGGCTTCAAGGCCGTGCTCCACCGTCACGTTCGCCGGTTCGATGGCGGCGGCATCGGCGCCGGTTGCCTCTGCCACGCGGCGGGTCAGCGAGGTGAACTCCATGGCCTTCAAGAAGGCGACAAGCTTCGGGCCATCCTGCGGTTCCAGCACCAGCGCATCCAGCGCCAGATCCAGCGGCACATCGGTCTTCAACGCCACAAGCTGGCGCGACAGACGGGCCTTTTCGGCATTCTCGATGATGTTTTCGCGGCGCTTCACCTGCTTGATTTCGCTGGCGCGGGCGAGAAGCGTATCGAGGTCGCCATATTCTTCCAGCAATTGCGCCGCCGTCTTCGGGCCGATGCCGGGTATGCCCGGAACGTTATCGACCGAATCGCCCGTCAGCGCCTGCAGGTCGATCATTTTTTCCGGCGGCACACCCCATTTCTCGATGACATCGGGAATACCGATCTGCTTGTCCTTCATGCTGTCATACATGTGGACGCGCGGGGTCACGAGCTGCATCAGGTCCTTGTCGGAGGAGACGATGGTGACTTCACCGCCCGCCGCCTCGGCCTGACGGGCATAGGTGGCGATAATATCGTCCGCCTCAAAGCCTTCCGTTTCGATGCAGGGCAGGTTGAAGGCGCGCGTCGCCTGACGGATCAGGCCGAACTGCGGCACCAGCTCTTCGGGCGGCGCGGAGCGGTTGGCCTTGTATTCGGGGTAGATTTCCTTGCGGAAGGTCTTCGACGAATAATCGAAAATCACGGCGAAATGCGTGGGGGTGACACCGACCGAGGTATCGCGCGCATCGGTCAACAGCTTCCACAGCATGTTGCAGAAGCCGGACACGGCACCGACCGGCAGATTGTCGGATTTGCGGGTGAGCGGCGGCAGCGCGTGAAACGCGCGGAAGATGAAGCCGGAACCGTCGATGAGGAAGAGATGATCGCCATTTTTCATGGGGTGAATGGATACCCCGCACACCGCGTGGCGTCCACGCAAAACTTTGCGGACAATCCCGTCACGGGAACGTTACCGATTTGTAATCCGGGCTTCCCTTGAAATGCCGCAATTGGACTATCATCTCTTCACTCATAGGCGGCACCAATCACCGCTGACAGACTTGACGCAGGCCCGTCCCCCGCCGCGTCGAGCCGGATAAAGACCTTCCCCCTCTCCGGGTCTTTGTCCCTTTGCATAAGCCGCTACGATCTGCCCCCGGATCGTGGCGGCTTTTCGCATTTTCAGCCCATCCTTCCAGTTGTGCGGACCAAGGATTCGTCCTATCCATCGCTCATGGAGTTCAGCCGCACGGATTCAGCAGCTTATCTCGCCGGACAATTGGCGAAGATGTTCAGCCGCTCCCTTCAGGAGCGCTCGGCGAACCTCGGCTTTTCGCCCGGACAGTTTCCCGTGCTTCTGGAACTGTGGAGCGGCGACGGCATTACCCAGAAAGAACTGCTCGACCGGCTGGAAGTGGAGCAGGCCACGCTTGCCAACACCCTGTCGCGCATGGAGCGCGACGGTCTGATTGCGCGCAAGACCCACCCGTCCGACCGGCGCAAGCAGGTGATCCGCCTGACGGAAAAGGCCAATGCCATGCGCTCGGAGGCGATTATCGCCGCCACGCAAGCCGATGACGCGCTGTTTGCAGGGTTTCGCCGTTTCGAGCGCGAGCTTCTCCTCGAATATATCCGCCGCATTCTCGACAATGCGGCCAAGACCTGATCCTGTAAGCCCCGCCAGGGTTACGCCCCCTTCCCCATGACATCGAGACACCCATGACCGATTTATCCGCTCTTCTCGACCACGCCGATTCCGAACTTGAGGCAAGCCTTGCCCGCCTGTTCGAGCTGTTGCGTATTCCCTCGATCTCAACGGACCCGGCCTACAAGCCGGAATGCCGCCGCGCCGCCGACTGGCTGGCCGCGCACCTGGTTTCGCTCGGCTTCACGGCCTCGGTGCGCGATACGCCCGGCCATCCGATGGTGGTGGGGCATCATGCGGGTGAGCGCGAAGATGCGCCGCATGTTTTGTTCTACGGCCATTACGATGTGCAGCCGGTTGACCCCATCGAGCTTTGGACGCGCGATCCCTTCGATCCGTCGATTGCCGATCTGGATGGCGCACGCAAGGTGATCACCGGGCGCGGCTCGTCCGACGACAAGGGCCAGTTGATGACGTTCCTTGAGGCATGCGCCGCCTACAAGGCTGTGAAGGGTGCACTTCCCTGCCGCGTGACCATTCTGTTCGAGGGTGAGGAAGAGTCCGGTTCGCCGTCGCTCAAGCCCTTCCTGATCGCCAATGCAGAGGAGCTGAAGGCCGACTACGCACTCGTCTGCGACACCGGCATGTGGGATAGCGACACCCCGGCGATTGCCGCCTCTCTGCGCGGCCTTGTGGGTGAGGAATTCGTGGTGACGGCTGCCGACCGCGACCTGCATTCGGGCATGTTCGGGGGCGCTGCCGCCAACCCGATCCATATCGTTGCCGATATCTGCGCCGGTCTCCATGACGAGACGGGCCGCGTGACGCTCGATGGCTTTTACGAAGGCGTTGAAGAAACCCCGGCCAATATCAAGGCATCGTGGGACAAGCTTGGCCGCGATGCGGCGAGCTTCCTTGGTGAAGTGGGGCTTTCGCTGCCGTCCGGTGAAAAGGGCCGCTCGGTTCTTGAACTGACCTGGGCGCGTCCGACGGCAGAGGTCAACGGCATCATCGGTGGCTATACGGGTCAGGGCTTCAAGACCGTCATTCCGGGGCAGGCCTCGGCCAAGGTGTCGTTCCGCCTTGTCGGCAAGCAGAACCCGGCCGCTATCCGCGAAAGCTTCCGTGCCTATGTGCGGTCACGCCTGCCTGCCGATTGCTCGGTGGAGTTCCACGAGCATGGCGGCTCGCCCGCCATCCATCTCGGCTATGATTCGCCCGTGCTTCAGAAGGCGCAAAGCGCGCTGTCCGACGAATGGCCGAAGCCTGCCATCATGGTTGGCATGGGCGGGTCCATCCCGATTGTCGGTGATTTCCAGACGATGCTCGGCATGGAATCGCTGCTGGTCGGCTTCGGGCTTTCCGATGACCGCATCCATTCGCCGAACGAAAAGTACGAGTTGAAGTCCTTCCACAAGGGCATCCGCTCGTGGATCCGCATTCTGGCGGCTCTCTAAGCTTGACGGGGTGCCTTACTTGAAGGCTTCGCCCGGATAGGCACCCCAGATTTCGCCTTGGCTGACCCAGCCCTCGGACCCTTCGGCTTCCGAGCGGCACCAGTCGCCGTTGCATTCCTTGATCTGGAAGATCACGCCCGGTTCGAGGCGTGCGGTGACGCTGGCCGAGGATTGCGGATCACGGCGCATATTGACGTAAATGCCCTGCCCACGGCTTCGCATCCACGGAGCGGCGACAGCCGTGCGCTCGCCTGAAAGAAGCGTCTGATTGACCCAGCCCTCGGTGCCATCGGCATCGCGAATCTTGCGCCAGTTTTCGTATTCCTGAATAATTTCAACCGGAAGACCGGCACGGGTATACATCCATGTCACGGCATACTCGGTGCCCGGTCCGATGCGCAGATTGACGCGTTTGGACTTCAGGCTGACGAAGCGCGGCAGCGGCAGGCCGCTTGCGCCTTTGGCAGCCGTTTGCGCCATGGATTGCGCATGACATGCGAGGCCCAGGGCAACGGCAAGGCAGGTGCGAAGTAGGGTGCGACGCATGCTTTTGTCTCCGGGTTCCTGCGAATTCAGCCCGCACTTGAAAGATGCGACCGCAAAACAGTTCGCTTGCATGCGAGTTTTGTTTGTCTTCCCCGGCGGGTCTGGTAGAAAACGGCCATCACGGCGTGATAATCGGTCATTCAGGTTAATGACCTCTAAAGATGACAGGGCAGCGAAACGCGATGGCGAACAAGAAAAGGCCGAAGGTCTATATTACCCGCAAGCTTCCGGACGCAGTGGAATCGCGCATGCGCGAGCTGTTCGATGTCGAGATCAATGCCGAGGACAAGCAGCGCAGCCGCGAGGAACTGGCCGCCGCGATGCATGAAGTCGATGTGATCGTGCCGACCGTCGGCGACAAGATCGATGCCGAACTGATCGAACAGGCCGGGCCTGACCTCAAGCTCATCGCCTGCTTCTCGAACGGCACCGACCAGATCGATGTGGAAGCCGCAACGCGTCGCGGCATTACCGTCACCAACACGCCGAACGTTCTGACGGAAGACACCGCCGACATGACGATGGCGCTCATTCTCTCCGTGCCGCGCCGTCTGGCGGAAGGCTCGCGCCTTCTCATCGACAATGCCGGTCAGTGGCAGGGCTGGTCGCCGACCTGGATGATGGGTCATCGCATCTGGGGCAAGCAGATCGGCATTATCGGCATGGGCCGCATCGGCACCGCCGTCGCCCGTCGCGCCAAGGCGTTCGGCCTGTCGATCCACTACCACAACCGCAAGCGCGTCAATCCGGCCACCGAAGAAGAACTCAACGCCACCTATTGGGAAAGCCTCGACCAGATGCTGGCCCGCGTTGATATCGTTTCGGTGAACTGCCCGTCGACGCCTGCGACCTTCCACCTGATCTCGGCCCGCCGTCTGGCGTTGCTGAAACCGACGAGCTACATCGTCAACACGGCGCGCGGCGACATTATCGACGAAGCGGCGCTCATTCAGGCGCTGCGCGACGGCAAGATTGCCGGTGCCGGCCTTGATGTGTTCGAAAACGCCCCCGGCACCAATCCGAAGCTGGTAAAGCTCGCCGCCGAAGGCAAGGTCGTGCTTCTGCCGCACATGGGTTCGGCGACGATTGAGGGCCGTGTCGATATGGGTGACAAGGTGCTGATCAACATTCGCACCTATTTCGACGGACATCGCCCGCCGAACCGCGTTCTGCCGGTCAGAACGTAAAGTTACACACTCTTGCGCATTTCGATCGAGGTGGGGTGATCATAGCCCGCATGGGCGTATTCCCGCGTCTTGGTGAAGCCCCAGCGTGAGAAAATGGCGTGGTTTTCGACCAGTTCGATGCGGGTTTCGAGCCGGATGACCGGCTTTTGCAACTCCCGCGCCAGAACCGTGGCAGCGGCCAGCAACATGCGACCGACACCCTTGCCCTGCGCTTCCGGCGCAATGGCCAGCTTGCCGATGTACAGTGTTTCCGGTTCAGGCTTGCAGAAGATGCAGCCCAGCAGCGTATCGTTTTCCGTGGCGATGTAGGTGATCTCGGCCCGCGTTTTTTCCTTCAGGCTTTCCAGCGTCAGGCGATGGGCCGAAGACGGCGGATCAATGCGGCCATCCATATAGGAAAAGGCGCCCAGAATGATGTCGAGCAGCCCCTGCCAATCGGCAAAGTGGTCTGCATCAACACGCGTTACCTTAATCGTCATCCGTCTTTTCTCCGGCGGTAGCGAATGGTTTCAAAGCGGGCGGCAAGCCCGTCATAAAGCAGAAGTCGACCGACAAGCGGCTCACCGATCATGGTGATCAGTTTGATGGCCTCCATCGCCATCAACGTGCCGACCACGCCGGTCAGCGCACCGACAACACCCGTCACGGCGCAATCCGGCACAAGGCCTCTCGGCGGCGCTTGCGGGAACAGATCCCGAAAGCGCGGGTTCGGCTGGCCATCGGCCGCAAACGCATAGGGTTTCAAGACCGTCAGCGAGCCATCAAACCGGCCCACTGCGCCCGTGATCAGCGGAATGCGGGCCTCTTCGGCCGCATCGGCGCTGACATAGCGCGTGTCGAAATTGTCGGACCCGTCTATGAGGATATCAAAGCGCGAAAGCAACCTCTTTGCATTGTCTTTAGTCAATCGATCTTCAAATTGTTCAATGATCACGTGCGGATTGAGGCGTGTGATGGCATCGACCGCGCTTTGCGTCTTGGCCTCGCCAAGCGTGCCCGTATCGTGGATCACTTGGCGTTGCAGGTTCGAGAGACTGACGGTATCTTCATCGATGATGCCGATGCGACCAACCCCCGCCGCAGCCAGATAGAGCAGCACGGGGCTTCCCAAGCCACCCGCACCGATGACCAGCACGCGGGCACGCTTCAACGCCTGCTGCCCGCTTCCGCCGATCTCCGGCAGAAGGAGATGCCGCCGGTAACGCTCGATTTCATCCGGGGACAGTATCGCGTCGCTCATGGCGCTTCCTCCGCCACACTGGCATCCTTCACCGTGAAATATTGAGCGCGGTCTCCAAGGGCTGAAAACATGGCGCGGTCCGTGCCGGTCATGAAGGCCTGCCCGCCGAGCGCATGGATGCGGTCAAAGAGGGCGGCGCGGCGATTGGCATCGAGATGGGCGGCAATCTCATCCAGCAGAAGAATCGGCGCAAAGCCGGTCATATCGGCGTTCAGCTGCGCATGGGCGAGGATCAGGCCGGTCAAAAGGGCCTTCTGCTCGCCGGTCGAGCAACGATCCGCTTCCATATCCTTCTCGCGGTGACGCACCAGTAGATCGGCGCGGTGCGGGCCTTCCAGCGTGCGCCCTGCCGCCGCGTCGCGATAGCGGCTCTCCTCCAGCATGGTCGCATAGCGGTCTTCCAGCTCAAGGGCTGGCACGCCCTGCGCTTCATCGAGAAAGCCGGAGAGCGCCAGAACCGCAGTCGGAAAAGGCTGGGCCTCGCTCACCGTGCGTTCGGTCAACGCGGCGAGCAGGCCGAGCATTTCGCGTCGCGCCAGCATCATGGCAATGCCAAGCGACGCCATCTGCCGTTCCAGCCCGGAGAGCCAGGCAGGATCAAAGCGGCTTTCGGACAGAAGCTTGTTGCGGCTTCGCATGGCGCGCTCAAAATCGCTGGCGCGGCGTCCATGGGCCGGATCGAGCGAGAGGACAAGCCGATCCAGAAAGCGCCTGCGATCCGAAGCCCCGCCGGTGAAAAGCCCGTCCATCGCAGGCGTCATCCACAAGACGTTCAGATGGTCCGTCAGCTCATCGGCACTCTTGGCCGCGGTGCCATTCAGGCGAAGGCGGCGGGTCAGCGTTTCCTCATTGAGGTCAACGCCCGTGCCGATGGCCACCTCGCCCGCGATGCCATCCACTTCGGCAAAGATGGTGAAGGCCTGCGCACCGTTTCGCACCACCTCATCATAGGCGGCCCGGCGAAAGCCTCGCCCCGGTGAGAGGAAGGAGATCGCCTCCATGAGATTGGTCTTGCCCGCGCCGTTATCGCCGGTCAGCACCACATGACGCCCGTCAAAGCGCAATTGCAGGGCCGCATAGTTGCGAAACTGCGTGAGAGACAGACGGGAGATGTGTACCTTTTGGGCCATGAAGCGAACAATCCGGAAAGCGCCACAGTGCTATCCTATTCGCGTCCTTGAGGAAACAGGGCGGGCGATCACGCTTTGATGCCCGTGACGATGATATCGACCACCGCCGCGATGGCTGCCTGCACATTGTCGAAGCGGTTGGTCAATAGGCGTCCCCAGACAAAGGAGGCGAGCATTTCCGGTATGATCAGCGGATCGACATCGGCGCGAACCTCACCGCGGGCCTGCGCCATGCGCACCATTTCGCTGCTGTGGCGAAACCGTCCTTCAAGATAGGCCGCCAGCGCCGCCGAGGTGGCGGCATCTGCCTGCGCCTCGGCGATGACGCTGCGGATCAATGCGCCCGTCGATTCGTTTTCGCAAACGGTGAAGAGATGTTCGAGGAAGCCCGTCAGATCAGCGCGAATGTTGCCAACCGGCTCGAAGGCAAAGTGAGACTGCTTGTGGTGCTGGTAGACATCTAGCAACAACGCGGCCTTGCTCGGCCACCAGCGATAGATGGTCGGTTTTCCGGCGCGTGCGCGGCGCGCCACGGCCTCAATCGAGAAATTCGCAAGCCCGCCCTCCAGCAACACGGCTTCGGCTGCCTGCAGGATTGCTTCTTCACTGGCCGGGTTACGCTGCGCACCAATCGAGCGCCGCGCCTCTTTCACATCCGTCATTATCGTCAGCTTTCAGAATTTTTCGCAGGCTAGCATGGTTTTGACTTGAACGGAACGTTTCGTTTCTATATAAACGAAACGTTCCGTTCTATTAAACGCCGCCCCCCCGTCCGTATACCCGAGGAAATCCCATGTCCACGAACGCTCCCGCTCGTACCCTTTCCAAACCGCGCCTGGCGCTGGCCATGCTCGTTCCGGTCTATCCCTTCATCACGGCGCTGCTTTACATCGTCATGCCGCTCACCGAAGGCTGGCAGATCTGGCAGCGCACGCTGCTGATCGCCCCCTTCATGGTGGTCAGCATTATCTTCGTCATCGCGCCGATGGTGCAAAAGCATTTTGCCCGCTTCATCCTGCGAAGCGCCTGAAACGCAAAAAGGCCGGAGCGTTGCCGCCCCGGCCTCGTTTTTCGGACATCGATCCCGATCAGGTGTCGAAGAAGTCCTTCATACGGGCAAAGAAGCCGGAGGATTCCGGATTGTTCTCGCCCGAAGAGATCTTCTCGAACTCCTGCAGCAGTTCGCGCTGGCGCTTGGTCAGCTTCTGCGGCGTTTCGATCTGGATCTGGATATAAAGATCACCCACCTGCGTCGAGCGCAGAACCGGCATGCCCTTGTTCTTCAGGCGGAACTGGCGACCGGCCTGCGTGCCTTCCGGCACCGTGACACGCGACTTCGAGCCATCAAGCGTCGACACATCAAAGGTGCCACCAAGGGCTGCCGTCGTCATGGAAATCGGCACGGTGCAGTAAAGGTCCGCCCCGTCGCGCTGGAAGAACTCATGCGGCTTGACCGACAGGAAGATGTAAAGATCACCCGCCGGACCACCGCGAAGACCCGCCTCGCCCTCGCCCTGAAGACGAATGCGCGTGCCATCCTCGATGCCTGCCGGAATATTGACCGACAGCGAACGCTCTTCCGTCACGCGGCCCTGACCGTGACATTTGGTGCAGGGGTCGCTGATCGTCTGACCCCGACCATGACAGGTCGGACAGGTGCGTTCCACCGAGAAGAAACCCTGGCTGGCGCGAACCCGGCCCGAGCCCTGGCAGGTGGCGCAGGTCTTCGGCTGCGTGCCGGGCTTGGCGCCCGATCCCGTACAGACATCGCAGGTGATCGAGGTCGGAACCCGCACCTGCGCCGTCTTGCCCGTGAAGGCCTCTTCCAGCGAAATTTCCATGTTGTAGCGAAGATCGGCACCGCGTTCGCGACCGCCGGAGGCCCGACGACCACGGCCGCCGCCCATCATCTCGCCAAAAATGTCTTCGAAGATGTCGGAGAAACCACCCGCGCCGAAACCGCCGCCGCCAAAGCCCTGACCGCCACCACCCTGTTCAAAGGCAGCGTGACCGAAACGGTCATAGGCGGCCCGCTTCTGCGGGTCCTTCAGCGTTTCATACGCTTCATTGATTTCCTTGAACTTCTTCTCGGCTTCGTCATCGCCCGGGTTCTTGTCCGGGTGATACTTCATCGCCAGCTTGCGGAAGGCGCTTTTCAGCTCTTTCTCATCCGCCGTCTTGCTGACGCCCAGCGTCTCGTAGAAATCAGCTTTTGCCATTGAGGTTCGGCTCCTTAAAGCATGTCCGGCTGCCCTTGGGACAGCCGGACTTCAAGGTTCACTTCGGACGGAAATCAGCCTTATGCCGACTTCTTGTCGTCCTTGATTTCCTCGTAGTCGGCATCGACGATATCGTCCTTGCCGCCTTCGGAACCTTCGGCACCGGCTTCGGCCTGCTGGGATTCGTAGATGGCCTGACCAAGCTTCATGGCCACTTCCGTCAGCGTCTGCGTCTTGGCCTTGATGTCTTCGGCGTCCGGCTCAACCGCTTCGATCGAGGTCTTCAGCGCGGCAACAGCATCTTCGATGGCCTTGCGGTCGGCTTCGGAAACCTTGTCACCATATTCCTTGAGCGACTTCTCCGTGGAGTGGACAAGGCTTTCGGCATGGTTCTTGGCTTCGACAGCTTCACGACGCTTCTTGTCTTCGGCAGCGTGGGCTTCGGCGTCCTTGACCATCTTGTCGATGTCGGCGTCAGACAGACCACCCGAGGCCTGAATGCGGATCTGCTGTTCCTTGCCGGTGCCCTTGTCCTTGGCCGAAACCTGAACAATGCCGTTGGCGTCGATGTCGAAGGTCACTTCGATCTGCGGAACGCCGCGCGGTGCGGGCGGCAGGCCCACGAGGTCGAACTGGCCGAGCAGCTTGTTATCGGCCGCCATTTCGCGCTCGCCCTGGCTGACGCGGATGGTCACGGCAGACTGGTTGTCATCGGCGGTCGAGAAGACCTGGCTCTTCTTCGTCGGGATCGTCGTGTTACGGTCGATCAGACGGGTGAAGACGCCACCGAGCGTTTCGATGCCGAGCGACAGCGGGGTCACGTCGAGGAGCAGAACGTCCTTGACGTCGCCCTGCAGAACACCGCCCTGAATGGCTGCGCCAAGCGCCACCACTTCATCCGGGTTCACGCCCTTATGCGGCTCCTTGCCGAACAGCTGCTTGACGACTTCCTGCACCTTCGGCATGCGGCTCATGCCGCCAACGAGAACGACTTCATCGATCTCGGCAGCCGTGACGCCGGCATCCTTGAGCGCGGCCTTGCAGGGTGCCACGGTGCGCTGCACGAGGTCATCCACCAAGCTTTCGAACTTGGCGCGGGTCAGCTTCAGCGTCAGGTGCTTCGGGCCGGAAGCATCCGCCGTGATGAACGGCAGGTTGATTTCGGTCTGCTGCGAGGACGAAAGCTCGATCTTGGCCTTTTCGGCAGCTTCCTTGAGGCGCTGCAGAGCCAGCTTGTCGTTCTTCAGGTCGATGCCGTTGTCCTTCTTGAACTCGTCGGCCAGATATTCGACCAGACGCATGTCGAAGTCTTCACCACCGAGGAAGGTGTCGCCGTTGGTCGACTTCACTTCGAAGACGCCATCACCGATTTCCAGAACCGAGATATCGAACGTGCCGCCGCCAAGGTCGTAAACGGCAATCGTCTTGCCTTCCTTCTTGTCGAGGCCATAGGCAAGGGCAGCCGCGGTCGGCTCGTTGATGATGCGCAGGACTTCGAGACCGGCGATACGGCCGGCATCCTTGGTGGCCTGACGCTGGGCATCATTGAAGTAGGCCGGAACGGTGATGACGGCCTTTTCGACCTTTTCGCCGAGATAGGCTTCTGCCGTTTCCTTCATCTTCTGAAGGATCATGGCCGAGATCTGGGCCGGGGAATAATTCTTGCCACCAGCCTGAACCCAGGCATCGCCATTGTCGCCATTGACGATCTCGAAGGGAACGAGGCCCTTGTCCTTCGTCACGGTCGGGTCTTCGTAGCGGCGACCGATGAGGCGCTTGACCGCAAACAGCGTGTTGGTGGGGTTGGTGACAGCCTGACGCTTGGCCGGCTGGCCGACGAGACGCTCGCCGTCATCGCTGAAAGCGACCATGGACGGCGTGGTGCGTGCACCTTCAGCGTTTTCGATAACCTTCGCGTCCTTGCCATCCATGACGGCGACGCAGGAATTGGTCGTTCCGAGGTCGATACCGATTACTTTTGCCATTTCACTTCTCCTTGAAGCAGGCCACCGCAACCCCTTGAAGGCATTGCCTGGCGACCCCTTGACTTTAAGTCTGGATTTCTTGGCCCCTGGGCCTCGATTATGTCGGGTATATAAGGAGCCGATTTCGGGACTGCAAGGCGCATAAGAGCGTCTTTGAAGGCAAATTTACCGGCTTTTTCACGCTTCAGAACGCCGTTCGATCTTTCAGATTCGCACTTTACGCTTCAGGCCGTTTTGAGTCGCCTGTCTTTATCCCGAAACGGGTTCCCACTTTCGGGCAACATGCTTCAGTTGCCCATGATGACATCAAGCAACGTTGTCTTGCGCGAACCGTTTTGCTGACGCGTCCCGCCATCGATTTCGCCCGGCGGAACAGGCCCCTCGAGAATGTCGCCTGCCTGGGGATCGGCCATGCCGCCCTGATCCTGCGGCATGGGGCCGCCCGCCACCGGAACCTGCGGTTCAGGCATCACACGCGGTTGCGGGGCAGGCTCACGCTCACCCGGCAGAACGCCGGAAATAATGTCCATGATCGTTGTTTGATGCGGCTCGGTGTTCGGCTGCGGTGCCGATGCCGGGGGCAGCATGCTTTGCGGCACGCGCCCATCGACGCCCAGACCAAAGAGCGGCGCGGGCGACAGCCCCTTATGGGCAGCGGTCATGAATTCCTTCCAGGCCTTGGCCGGAAGACCACCGCCGGTGACCTTCTTCATCGGCGTGCCATCATCATTGCCGAACCAGATGCCCGCCGTCAGATTGGAGGTGTAGCCGACAAACAGCGCATCTCGGAAGGATTGGGTCGTGCCGGATTTGCCAGCCGCCTGCCAGCCATCCAGCCGGGCGGCCTTGCCGGTGCCTTCGGTGATGACGTGGGTGAGCATGGAATTCATCGTCGCGGCGATGTTTTCCTGCAAGACACGCGGCGGCGTGTCATAGGTGTTTTCGTAGAGAACATTGCCATCGGCGTCAGAAATGCGGCGCACGACATGGGGCGTTGCCTTGTATCCGCCATTCATGAACGGCGCGTAGGAGGCGGTCAGCTCGGTGAGTGTCACTTCCGATGTGCCGAGCGCGATGGAGGCATTGGCCTGCAGTTCGGAATCAATGCCCATGCGGTGCGCGACCTGCGCCACCGTCGCCGGGCCGACCTCCATCACAAGCTGGGCGGCAATCGTGTTCAGGGAGTTTGCGAGCGCCGTGGCAATCGTCACCGGCCCGCGATATTTCTCGTCATAGTTCTCCGGCGTCCAGTTGCCGATCCGGACCGGAGCATCATCACGCACCGAATCCGGCGTCAAACCGGCTTCAAGGGCCGCCGTATAAACGAAGGGCTTGAAGGCCGAACCGGGCTGGCGTTTGGCCTTCATGGCGCGGTTGAACTGGCTTTTGGCATAGTCGCGACCGCCCACCAGTGCGCGAATGGCACCCGTTCCATCAATCGCCACCAGCGCGGCCTGTGAAGCGCCCTGCTTTGCCCCTTCGCCATCGAGGAATTTGGCAAGCGCCTGATCGGCCTTGCGTTCCAGACCCATGTCGAGCGTGGTATCGACCACCACATCGGTCTTTACCTCGCCAATCAGGCGCGTGACCTCGTCCATGACCATGTCGGCGACGTAATATTGCCCGCCCGACCAGTAGCTCTTGGCCTTGGTCGGCGACTGGCTCATGGCGGTTGCCACTTCGGTCTCTGAAATCATGCCCTGATCGCGCATGGCGGCCAGCACCACCTGTGCGCGGTCGTCCGCCGCTTTCGGATCACGAGCCGGGGAAAGGCGCGACGGCGCTTTCAAGAGACCCGCGAGCAGGGCGGCCTGCCCGAGATTCACATCCCGCGCCGACTTGCCGAAATAGCGCTGCGAAGCGGCCTCGACGCCATAGGCATTCGAACCGAAGAAAACGCGATTGAGATAGAGCGCGAGAATCTGGTCCTTGGTGTATTTATGCTCCAGCCAGATGGCGAGCAGCACTTCCTGAACCTTGCGCTCCAAGGTGCGTTCCGGCGACAGAAACAGGTTCTTGGCCAGCTGCTGCGTCAGCGTCGAGCCACCCTGCACCATGCGTCCCGTCGTGACGTTCGTCACCATGGCACGCGCCAGACCAATCGGGTCAATGCCGAAATGCGAGTAGAAGCGGCGGTCTTCGATCGCCACCACCGCCTGCGGAATATAGGGCGACATGGCATCCAGCGAGAGCGCCTCGCCGCCCGTCGCGCCGCGATTGGCAATCGTCTTGCCGTCCACCGAGACGATCTTCACGTTCGGAGGTCGTTCAGGGATCGTCCAGGATGAGGCGCTTGGCATGCGCGCGCCGTAATAAAGCACCAGCCCACCAATGCCGATGGCACCCCAGATGGAGAGGACAAAGCCCCAATAGATCAGGAAGCTGATGGCACCCAACAGTCCGCCTGAGCGGCGACGCTGGCGCTTTTGTTTGCGCGGCGCGCCGGAGCGTTCAGGCTTGGACTTGCGCTTGGAGCCACCGCGACCGCCAATGCGCTCTTCATCATCCAGACGAAAATCATCATCCCGGGAAGACCGGGAACGATCGTCAAAACTGGGCTCCACGCGTCGCGATGATTTATCCCTGCCTGCCATGGAACCGGTCAAGTCTCCTGTTCGCGGGCACTCCCCACGCATCCTAGAACGTTTTCACTCTTCTCAGAATCGTGAAGACGTTCTCGTTTTTGTTTTACGCATTTCCGGACGCAAAACCGCATCACACTTTTGCTGGAAATGCTCAAATCTTCTGATCAGATGGACCTGAACTTTAATTGCGGCGATTTAAGGGGGCGTAAACATAAGGTTAACAAATGCTTCCCGCCAAACCCGAATAGCCGTATTACTGGCAGAGATCCGCCCATTCGGCATCAACCAGAGCCGCCATGCGTTCCGGTGCAACCTTGACCGCCGCATTGGTTCCGCCCGCGGCCGGAACGACGATCTCGTAATTTTTCAGCGAGACATCGCAGTAGACCTTCACGGGCGCTGGCAAACCAAACGGGCAAACACCGCCGACAGGATGGCTCGTCAGGGCCACCACGCTTTCGGCATCCAGCATGCGCGGCTTGATGCCAAAGCGATCCTTGAACTTGCGATTTTCCAGCCGACGCATACCCGCCGTGACAATCAGCGCCACATCATCGCCGATTTTCACGGCAATGGTTTTCGCGATCTGGTCGGGTTCAACACTGTGCGTTGCCGCAGCCTCCGCAACCGTGGCGGAGCTTGTTTCGGTTTCGAGGACCTCAAGGTCGGGGGCATGCGCCGCGAAGAAGGCGCGAACAGATTCGATGCTCATGGCGAAAAGACTAACCTTTGGGCAATTTGCAGGCAATGGCGAAAGTAAGCTATGCGTTTGGCGCATACCAGCACTACCGTAATGTGTCTGTTTTTTAGGCGCGTTTACTATATTCTGAAAATGTCCAAGCGGCGCATTTCTCCTCCCGGCGCACTTGGTTTGGACTGACAACGCCCTCCTCCCGGTTGTCAGTCAGTTTCAGCAGCCCGGCCCCTCCTCCCGAGGCCGGGCTGTTTTTATTTCGGTCGCACCCCTTGCGGCATCCATAAGGCCCACCCATATCAGTCTCATCGGTTGAACGATGAAGGGTTCGGAAACGGGCTCGGGCGATTGCCTTGACCAGAAGTCGCTGCCGTTAACGTTTTGTTAACCATTGGCGCGCATTCTGATCTCAAGAGCGATGTGGAGTTTCTCCAACGCGCCGTGAAATCGATAATTAAATCCGGACCGGATGGCTGACCACGGATGTACTGGCAGTACCGGCAGACGGATTTGGGAAAGGTCGGGCATGCCCGGCCTTTTTGTTTTCCGGGCTTTAAAAGACCCATGAAAAAGGGCGCTTGAAGCGCCCTTTTTTGTTGTCTTGCGCGCCTGGTATCAAACCAGACCGGCCTTGACGGCGGCGTCCTTCAGCGAACTCATCGGGCGCGGCCCAATCTGGGCAATGACGATGGAAGCTGCGAGGCAACCCAGACGACCGCAGTCTTCCAGCGAACGGCCATTGGTATATCCATAGAGGAACCCGGCGGCGAACAGATCGCCAGCCCCCGTCGTGTCGAGAACGTTTTCCACCACATAGGCTGGAACAGCAATGCGCTCGCCACCCGAAAGGATGACCGCACCCTCTTCGCTCATCGTGACGGCGGCCAGACGGCAATCGGCGGCAAGCTTCGTCAGCGCCTCGTCGAAATCTTCCGTTTCGTAAAGCGAGAGCGCTTCCTGCTTGTTCGAGAACACGATGTCGACCGTTCCCGAGCGCATCAGATCGAGGAACTCGGCGCGGTAACGGCCCACGCAGAAGCTGTCAGACAACGTCATCGAAACTTCGCGGCCATTTTCATGGGCGATACGGGCGCAGTCCAGAATGGCATCCTTGGCGCGCGGCGGGTCCCAGAGATAGCCTTCGAAATAGGTCACCTTGGAACCGGCGACAACGGCGGGGTCCACATCTTCCGGACCGAACTCGACGCAGGCGCCGAGATAGGTGTTCATCGAACGCTCACTGTCCGGCGTCACGAAAATCATGCAGCGCGCGGTCGGCGTCGTGGTCGAAAGCGGGCTGGTGCCGAAATGGACGCCCTGAGCGCGGATGTCGTGGCGGAAAATGCCGCCGAGCGCATCATCGGCCACCTTGCCGAAATAGGCGGCGCGACCGCCAAAATTGGCAATGCCAGCGGCCGTGTTCCCGGCGCTGCCGCCCGAAGCTTCAACCGCCGGCCCCATGAGGCTGTAAAGCTTTTCCGCACGCTCCGCCCCGATGAGGTTCATCGCACCCTTGATGATCTCGTTTTCCTCAAGGAACGCGTCTTCGCAGCGGGAGATAATGTCGACAATGGCATTGCCGACGGTGAGTACGTCAAATTGCGTCATGAAACCCGGACCCCAAGAAATCTTTGCGCGACGGTATAACGGTTTTTTCCCGGCAGGGAAGCCGAAATGACCCGCATTGCAGCATGAAATCTGTCATACGCCTGTCATGGCCCGAGGCTAGAAAGCCCGTGACGGGCGACGATCCACCCGTCCGGAAAGCCGCAGACGCAACCCATGTTGTTTCATGCGGTCCCTTTCCGACCGGAAAGGCCCTTGTCGACCACGGATGAACTGGCGGCAGGCTTTCCGGACCCGGAAAGGGAGATGGCGATCGAATTGGTTCAATCCATTTGTCAGGTCACGTGATATCCGTTAGACAACCCTAGTCGTTGTCCCGGATTTTCTCGCCATGTCTGCCATTGCCCTGAACGTCGCGCCCATCTTCATTCTCATCCTCGTGGGCTGGACACTGGCACGCACCGGATTTTTGAAAGCCAGCGTTGGCGACGGGCTTGGCGAATTCGTCTTCAAGGTCGCCGTGCCGATGCTGATGTTTCGCACGCTGGCTGAAGCCGATTTCCACGGCGCATCACCCTTTCGCCTCTGGGCGGCCTATTTCGCCGGTGTCGGTATCACGTGGGCCGTCGCACATCTTGTCGCGCGCCACATCTTCGGCCGCGACGAGCAGATCGGTGTGATTGCCGGTGTTTCCGCCGCTTTCGCCAACAATGTCTTCATCGGCCTGCCGCTTGTTGGCCGCTCGGTGGGGGATGAGGGGCTGGTGGCGCTGTCCATCCTGCTCGCCATCCATCTGCCGGTGATGATGATCATCGGCACGATCCTGATGGAGAATGCCACGCACCGCATGGCAGGTGGCGAGAAGCAGGGCATTCTGGCCATTTTGAAGCAGATTGGCCGCAATCTGGTGACAAACCCGCTGGTGATCGGCCTTGTGGCCGGTCTCGCCTTCAATCTGTCCGGCCTGCCTTTGACGCCGGTCGGCAAGACCGTTGTGGACCAGATTGCCGGGATTGCCGGTGCTGCGGCGTTGATTTCGCTTGGCATGAGCCTGACGCGTTATTCCATTTCCGGGAACCTCGGCATTTCGACGGCCATGACGCTGCTCAAGCTTTTCCTCATGCCCGCTTGTGTCTATGCCGCCGCCAAGCTGCTTGGCCTGCCGCCCAGCTGGGTTTCGGCACTTGTCTTGACCTCTTCGGTGCCCACGGGTGTCAACGCCTGGCTGATTGCCAACCGCTTCGGGGCCGGGCAATCGCTCGCCGCCTCGACCATTTCCATCACCACACTCTTCGGCGTGCTTTCCGTGTCCTTCTGGGCCTGGTTGCTCGCCTCCTGAAAGCGCACAGACAAAAGGCCCGGCAGGTTTCCCCGCCGGGCCTTGAATAGGCATCCCCCGATGCGAAAGACTTCCGGCTCAGGGAAGCGGCTGCGGCGAAGCCGACTGGCTGTTCAGCCAAGCCAGAAGGTTGGCGCGGTCAACATCCTTCTTCAGGCCAGCGAAGGCCATCTTGTTGCCCGGGACTTCCTTCTTGGGGTCCGTCAGGTAGGCGTTGAGCTTTTCGAACGTCCAAGCCGGAACCGTACCGGCATGAGCCTTCATGCCATCGGAGTAGGCAAAGCCTTCATGCGAGGCGACCGGGCGGCCAACAACGCCGTAAAGGTTCGGGCCAACCTTGTTCGGACCGCCCGAGGAGGCGTCATGACAGGCGGCACACTTCTTGAACACAGCCTGACCGGCAGCGGCATCGGCGCTCGCCAGCAGTTCCGGCAGGGTCTTGGGAGCGGCCTGCTCGGTGGTG
The DNA here is from genome assembly GCA_020161665.1 of Pseudomonadota bacterium. Taxonomy (GTDB): domain Bacteria; phylum Pseudomonadota; class Alphaproteobacteria; order Rhizobiales; family Rhizobiaceae; genus Ectorhizobium. Next base: position 69,243 of record JAIUPA010000009.1, read on the forward strand.
GCAGCAGCCGTATCTGCCGTGGCAATCACGTAGCCCGGCTTTTCCGGCGCCTTGTGGCTAAAAATCGCATTTCCGGTCACGCTCGCCAGCGCTGCAACGACCACCGTGCTGACGATAGCGCCCGCACCCTTGAAAACAATACCTATCATTGACCGTCCCTCTCCATGTGGAAGCCAGCAACCCAAAGAAGGGCCACCTTGAATTTGCGCGGAACCTATGTCTTTTGACAGTTCGTTGCAATATCATTTGCCTGCTAGATTCCACGACTATCGTGCCATTTCGCGGGATGCTTTTAAAGGGCTTCTCCATGTCGACTTTCGATTCAAACCGGATTTTGGTGCTGATACCGGCCCGAATGGCTTCAACGCGCCTTCCCGGCAAGCCTCTGGCCGATATTGCAGGCCTTCCGATGATCGTTCAGGTGGCCAAACGGGCCGAAGAGGCCAAGGTGGGGCGAATAATTGTCGCAGTGGATGACCAGCGCGTCTTCGATGCCGTGTCGGCTGCCGGTTTCACCGCCGTGATGACCGCAGAAAGCCATCAATCCGGCTCCGACCGAATCTTTGAAGCGCTTCAGGCCGCCGATCCGGACGGCAAGGCGGAGATTGTCATCAATGTTCAGGGTGATCTTCCGACCATCGAGGCGGAAGCGATCCATGCCGCGCTTCGTCCGCTCGAAAACCCGGATGTCGATATTGCCACACTGACGACGGAAATTTCCGAAGAGGCTGAAAAGACCAATCCCAACGTGGTGAAGGTTGTGGGTTCGCCCCTTTCGCCGTCGCGCCTGAAGGCGCTCTACTTTACCCGCGCCACGGCCCCTTACGGTGACGGCCCGCTTTATCACCACATCGGGCTTTATGCCTACCGCCGCGCAGCGCTTGAAAAATTCGTAGCGCTCGGCCCCTCACCGCTCGAACAGCGCGAAAAGCTGGAACAGCTTCGCGCGCTAGAAGCAGGCATGCGCATCGACGCGGAAATCGTTGATGGTGTGCCGCTTGGCGTCGATACGCCCGCCGACCTTGAAAAAGCCCGGCTCATTCTTGCCTCCAGAAAAACGGCCTGACCAACATGATCCAGAAAACCAACAGGATCGCCTTCCAGGGTGATTTCGGCGCCAATTCCGACATGGCCTGCCGCGACATGTTTCCCAGCATGGAGCCGCTGCCCTGCCCCACCTTTGAAGACGCGTTCACGGCGCTGGAAAATGGCGATGCCGACCTCGCCATGATCCCGATCGAGAACACCATTGCGGGCCGCGTGGCAGACATTCATTACCTGCTGCCGCTTTCGCGCCTCAACATCGTCGGCGAATACTTCATGCCCATCCGCTTCCAGCTGATGGTGTTGCCCGGCGTTGTGACCGACGAGATCCGCACCGTGCACAGCCATATCCATGCGCTTGGCCAGTGCCGCAAGATCATCCGCGCAAATGGCTGGAAGGCCGTGGTGGCGGGCGATACCGCCGGGGCTGCCAAGCTGGTTTCGGAACGCGGCGACCGCTCGATGGCAGCGCTTGCCCCGCGTCTGGCCGCTGGTCTTTACGGTCTTGATATCGTGGCCGAAAATGTCGAGGACACGGACAATAACGTCACCCGCTTCGTCATCCTGTCGCGCGATGAAAAATGGGCGCGCCGCGAAAAGGACGAGGAAATCATTGTTACCACCTTCGTCTTTAATGTGCGCAACATTCCCGCCGCGCTCTACAAGGCGCTCGGCGGCTTTGCGACCAACGGCATCAACATGACGAAGCTTGAAAGCTACCAGATCGGCGGGCGCTTCATCGCCACGCAGTTCTACGCCGATATTCAGGGCCACCCCGATGACGAGCCGGTGCGCCGGGCGCTGGAGGAATTGCGCTTCTTCTCCGAGAAGGTGCGCGTTCTGGGCGTCTACAAGGGCCACCCAATGCGCAGCGAACTCTAAAAGGAAAAGGGGCCTTTCGGCCCCTTTTCTTATTCCTTGTCCGGTTCACAGAAGCGGATGCGGTTGCCATCGGGATCGGTGACGACAAAGGTCGGGCCGAAATCCATCACCGTTAGCGGCTGGAGGATGGTGAGGCCCGCCGCTTCTGCCATCGCGAACCGGGCGGCCACGCCGCCAGCTTCCGGGATCATCACGCCGATTTCAAAGCCACCGCGTTCGGCAGGTGCTTCCGGCTTGACCATGGACCGGCGCCACAGGCCGAAAAGACGACCACCCGGCAGCGGCACGGCGGTAAAATTCTCCGAAGAGGCAAAGGTCTCGACGCCCAGAAGGTCGCGATAAAAAGCGGCGCTCTTTTCCGGGTTTTCGACATAAAGAATGGTGAGGTTGAGATCGAGGCTGGTCATGGTCATCTCCTTCGCACGGCTTCGTGCATTTGGTTTCGATGGCCAGACCTTAGGCTCTAGCACTGTCAATTCATGTCAGTAGTGATTGGCCGCCATCAGGGTTGCGTTGACGTCGACATGCCTTGTGACACCTTCCATTCGGCGAGAAGCGCTGCCCGGCGGCGCGGGTAACGCCTGCCAGTTTCGGAAAGGGCCGAGATGCGATCCGTGCGGAAGCTGCGGAAATCGCCGCGCAATTCGCACCAGGCCAGAACGACGCGCACCCGCTCGAAATAGGCGAGCGCAAAAGGCCAGATCGTGCGCTGGCTTTCCGCGCCCTGCTCATTGCGATAGTCGATGCGTACCACGCGCTCGCGGCGGATGGCTTCGCGCAACAGCCCCACATCGGTGGTGTCGGCCAGTTGATCGCGACGCGGCACCATGAGCGCCGTGCGGTCCAGCGTCTCGCGCAATTCCTCCGGTAGCACGGCGGCGATCTTGGCCAGAACATCGCGGGCCGCACCGGCCAAGGCCGCATCGGTGGCCCCGGCCACCCAGCGGGAGCCCAGCACCAGCGCCTCGATTTCTTCGGCGGAAAACATCAAAGGCGGCAGCATGAAGCCCGGCTGCAGCAGATAGCCGATGCCGGCCTCGCCCTCAATCGGCGCGCCCTGTGCCCGAAGGCTCGCAATATCGCGATAGAGCGTGCGCAGGCTGACGCCGGTCTCCTCCGCCAGATCGGCACCCGAGACGGGGCGGCGATGGCGGCGAAGAACCTGAATGAGGGTCAGCAAGCGCTCGGCACGCGAGATCGGCGTCACGGGCGGCTCAGGTCCGGTCCAGCCAGTCGCGCATCAAGCGGTGGGCGACGGCACCCGATGGCGGCGCAAACATTTCGGCCTCGCCGTGGCGGCTGGCAAGAAGCGTGCGCAGCTCGTCCCGCGTGAACCAGCGGCAATCGTCCATCTCATCGCGGTCGATGGTGATTTCGGTCGTCACCGCCTCGGCGTAGAAAGCCACCATCATCTGGTGCGGCATGGGCCAGGGTTGCGAGGCGTGGTAACGCACTCGTCCGATCTTCACGCCCGCCTCTTCTGCGGTTTCGCGCCGCACAGCGTCTTCCAGCGTCTCGCCCGGCTCCACAAAGCCCGCTAGGCAGGAGTAAAGCCCCGGCATGAAATGAAGGGCGCGGCCGAGCAGACAACGGTCGCCCGCCACATCAATGGTCAGCATGATCACCACCGGGTCCATGCGCGGGAAAATCGCGTGTTCGCAGGTCGTACAGACCCGCTTGTAGCCGCCGCTGCGGCTTTCCATGCGCCCGCCGCAGCGACCGCAGAAGCGATGATCGGCATTCCAGCGGATCAGGCTTGCGGCTTGGGCAAACTCACCCAGAAGCTCCGGGGCGAGATCATATTCGCGGATCAGAGAACGGCCATCCGTCAGACGAAACGGGCTTGCCGGATCATCCGCATTGATGTTGACCGAGATCGCCAGCCGCGGTGCGCCATCAGCCCCGTGACCGAGAAGGACAGCCTCATCCACATCCGGGTCGAGATCGGTCAGTTCGTAGGGCGCGAACAACGGATCGACCACAGTGTTTTCGTGCTTCAGCAGCAGCTTGCCATCACAGAACGCGAAAACCCGGGCGCTGCGATCCTTCAGCGCCTTGATCGCGCAATCATCGGTGCGGTGCTCCGAGGCACGTTCCAGACGATTATGGGAAAAGGACGTCAGGGCACTCGCCTCCGGATAGGTCGGGAGGCTGTCGAAAATGTTCGCCATGGTCACAAGGCTCCCAGCAGTTTTTCGATGAAATCGGCGCGCGCCGTGTCGTCCCAAGGCTCAGCCGTGCCATAGCCCCAGACGGGACCGGGCCAGTTGGCATCCCCTTCAGAACGGGCGATGACATGGACATGCAGCTGGCGGACGATGTTGCCGAGCGCGCCGACATTGATCTTGGTGGCGCCCGTCACCTGCTTCAGAGCGGCGGCGACACTGTTTGCCTCAAAGGTCAGCATGGTCTGATCGAGCGGGGTCAGTTCGAAAATCTCCGAGACTGCGGGCCGTTGCGGAATGAGCACCAGCCAGGGCCAGCGGCTGTCCTTCATCAGGCGCAACTGGCACAGGCCCAGTCGCGAGAGGCAATCGCTATCGCGTGCGAGCCTTTCATCCAGACGGAATTCGTTCACCGAGGCCCCTCCCTGCATTTCGGGTCTGCGCCCATACTGATTGAGCGCAGTTTATCTTCATAGCAGTTTTTTAAAAGGCTTGGCTTGCATTTGCGGCAGGAATTGCCGATATGGAACGCGGGAGGCCGGTGGCGGACGTCGCCACTCGCCAACCGGGTCAGGTCCGGAAGGAAGCAGCCCCAACGAGCGGGCACGGGTCGCCTCGCCGGTCTCCCACCTATCCATTTCATGGCGGCTGTGATTGAAGGGGTCGATGAGCGACACGCAAGCGGCAGGCAGCCAGACGAACGCAGGCGGCTATCGCGTTCTGGCCCGCAAATACCGCCCCAAGGACTTCTCCGATCTCATGGTCGGTCAGGAACCGATGGTGCGTACGCTCACCAACGCTTTCGAGACCGGACGCATTGCCCAAGCCTACATGCTGACCGGCGTGCGTGGTGTGGGCAAGACGACGACGGCCCGCATTCTGGCCCGCGCGCTCAATTACAAGACCGATTCCATCGACAAGCCGACCATCGACCTTCGTGAGCCGGGCCTTCATTGTCAGGCCATCATGGAAGGCCGCCATGTCGACGTGATCGAGATGGACGCCGCCTCGCATACCGGCATTGATGACATTCGCGAAATCATCGAACAGGTGCGTTACCGTCCGGTTTCGGCGCGCTACAAGGTCTACATCATCGACGAAGTGCACATGCTGTCGACGCAGGCCTTCAACGGGTTGTTGAAGACGCTTGAAGAGCCGCCGGAGCATGTGAAGTTCATTTTCGCGACGACGGAAATCCGCAAGGTTCCGATTACCGTGCTGTCGCGCTGCCAGCGCTTCGACCTGCGCCGGATCAGCGCATCGGATCTCGTCCATCTCTTCACCACCATCGCCGCCAAGGAAGGCATCAACGCCGAGGCGGAAGCGCTGGCGATGATTGCGCGTGCGGCGGAAGGATCGGCGCGCGATGGTCTGTCGCTGCTCGATCAGGCGATTGCCCATGGCAGCGGCACCGTGCTGGCGGAAGCCGTGCGCGGCATGCTGGGCCTTGCCGACCGGGCGCGCATTGTCGATCTCTTCGCCCACATCCTCAAGGGCGATGCCGCGGCGGCGCTTGGCGAATTTGCCAGCCAGTACGAGGCGGGCGCAAACCCCGTGGTGGTCTTGACCGACCTTGCCGATTTCGCCCATCTCGTCACCCGCCTGAAGTTTGTTCCCGATGCGTCAGACGATCCCTCGCTGTCCGAGGTGGAGCGTCTGCGCGGCAAGGAATTTTCCGATGGCGTGGCCGTCAGCACGCTGTCGCGCATCTGGCAGATGCTCTTGAAGGGCATTCCCGAAGCCGAAAACGCCTCGCGCCCCATGGCGGCGGCGGAAATGGTGCTGATCCGGCTTTGCCATGCGGCAAGCCTGCCCTCGCCCGAGGATGCCGCCCGTCGTCTTGCCGATTTCTCAGCCGGTTCGAACGGCGGGGCTGCCCCGCGCGCGCCCAGTGGTGGCAATGGCGGCCATGGTGGCGGCCAGCTGCAGGCGAGTGCCGTTGCCGGTCAGCGTTTCGAGACCGCGCCTTCCGCCGCGCCCGCCCATGTGCCGAGTGCCCATCTTCGCGCCGTGCCGACGCCGGAGCGTTCGCCGGAAGCGCTGGAACGGCCCGCCGTCCAGATAGCGCCGGAGCCGGTGCCGGAACCTAAGGTTCCGATCCGTTCGCTGGAAGACATTGCCGATCTGTGCGGCGAGCATCGTGAACCCGTGCTGCGCGCCCGCGTCCGCCAGTCGGTCCATCTCGTCAAGATCGAGCCGGGGCGTCTGGAAATCAGCCTTGAGCCGGATGCGCCGAAATCCATCGTCAACGACCTTGCCGCCAAGCTTCGCGAGTGGACGGGCATTACCTGGTGGGTGACGCTTTCCAACGAGGCCGGAGAACCGACGCTTTCGCAGGCCGAGTTCATGGCCAAGGAAGCCTACAAGGAAGACGCCAAGACCGACCCGGATGTGATGGCGATCATGGCGCGTTTTCCCGGTGCGAAAATCATCGACGTTCGGATCAACAAGGGCGCAGCTGAGGAGGAAAGCGACGTGGACAATCCTCCCGCGCCGCCCATCAGCGAATCGTCGGATGGCGACATCCTACCCGGCGACGACATTGAATTCTAAGAGCATTTAAGGGAGATCACCGATGCGCGACATCATGGGCATGATGGGCAAGGTCAAGGAAATGCAGGCCAAGATGGAGGCCCTGCAGGCGGAAATCGCCAGCCTTGAAACCGAAGGCCGTTCCGGCGGCGGTCTGGTGACGGTGAAGCTCACCGGCAAGGGCGAACTGACCGGCATCAAGATCGATCCGTCGCTCTTCAAGGAAGACGACGTGGAAATCCTCGAAGACCTGATCGTGGCGGCCCACAAGGACGCCAAGGACAAGTCGGAAGCCATTACCGCCGAAAAGACCAAGGCGATCACCGCCGGTCTGCCGCTGCCGCCCGGCATGAAGCTGCCGTTCTGATCACGCCCTGATGGCAAAGCGCGTCACCGGCCCCGAAATCGAAAAACTGATCCAGCTTCTGGCCAAGGTGCCGGGGCTTGGGCCGCGTTCGGCCCGGCGCGCGGCGCTGACGCTCGTCAAGAAGAAGGAACAGTTGCTGGGGCCGCTGTCGAAGGCCATGGGCGAGGCCTATGACAAGGTGCGCATCTGCTCCTGCTGCGGCAATGTCGATACGATTGACCCTTGCACGGTCTGCACCGACGAGCGGCGCGACCATTCGATGATCATCGTCGTGGAAGACGTGTCCGATCTCTGGGCGCTGGAGCGGGCGGGCGCGATGAACGCGCTCTACCATGTTCTCGGCGGCACGCTTTCGCCGCTCGATGGCGTGGGGCCGGATGACCTCAACATTTCCGGTCTCATCGACCGGGTGACGAAGGGCGGCGTTCGCGAAGTGATCATCGCCGTCAATGCGACCGTCGAAGGCCAGACGACCGCGCATTACATTACCGGGCAACTCGCCGATCTCGATGTGAAGATCACCCGCCTTGCCCATGGCGTGCCGGTGGGGGGCGAGCTTGACTATCTCGATGAAGGCACGCTGACGGCGGCCCTTCGCGCCCGCACGAGCATTTGAGCCGCGGAAACGGCTTTTTCCCGATATACAATCGCGCAAACGCCTGATTCGATGCCGGGAGAGACCGATGCGGCCTGGAACATTCCTCACCCTTCTTGCCTTCATCATGGCCGGGCTTGCCTCGCCCGCCAAGGCGCTGGACAAGGCCGCTATCGACGCCCAGTTCCGCCAGTGGATTGCCCGTGACCTGTGGCCGGAGGCCAAGGCCGCCGGGATCAGCGAGCCGGTCTTCCAGAAGGCCCTGACCGGCGCGACGCTTTATTTCGACCTGCCGGACCTCGTGCCGCCGGGAACCAAGCCGCCGAAGGAACAGGCGCAGACGCAGGCCGAGTTTTCCTCGCCCGGCCCCTATTTCAGCGAAAAGCGGCTTGCCGATCTCGCCACCAAGGGACGCACACTTTACGAGGCCAACCGTTCGACTCTGAAGAAGGTCGAGGCGGCCTATGGCGTTCCGGGCGAAATCATCATCGCCATCTGGGGCCGCGAAACCGGCTATGGCGTGGCCAAACTGCCTTATCCCGCCGTCAGCGTTCTCGCCACCAAGGCTTTCATGTCGACGCGCAAGGACATGTTCCGGCAGGAGCTGATTGCGGCCCTCGCCATTGTGCAGAAGGGTGATGCCGCCCCGGCAGCCATGATGGGTTCGTGGGCCGGAGCGCTCGGCCAGCCGCAGTTCATGCCGAGCAGCTACCTGAAATATGCCGCCGATTTTGATGGCGATGGCCATCCGAACATCTGGACCTCGCTACCCGATACCTTCGCCTCGATTGCCAATTATCTGAAAATCAAGGGTTGGCAGCGGGGACGCGGCTGGGCCTATGAGGTGACGATCCCCGCAAATGTTCCCTGCTCGCTGGAAGGCCCGGACCGGGCCAAGACGCTCGCTGCATGGACGGGAGTCGGAATCCAGCGCATCAACGGCAAGGGTTTCCCCTCGGCAGAAGCCAAGGGCGACACGATGATGCTGGTGCCTGCCGGAACCTTCGGGCCGGAATTTCTGGTGACGCCGAATTTCTACGTGATCAAGGAATATAACAATTCCGACCTCTATGCCCTCTTCATCGGCAATCTGGCGGACCGCATCGCCCGTGGCGATGGTGCCTTCACAGCGGCCTGGGGTGATGTGGGCAAGATGTTGCGCTCCGATGTTCTGGCCATGCAGAACCGACTGGTGAAGCTTGGCTATGACGTGGGCAAGGCCGATGGGTTGCCCGGCTTCAAGACGCGCCGTTCGCTGGGCGAATGGCAGGCGAAGAACGGCCTTAATGCCACCTGCTATCCCGATGCCTCGCTGAAAAGCCGCCTCAAATAGCTTGCACGCCACCGCCGAGAGGGTTACGCAAGCGAAACACTGAAACGACCGGAGAAGACCATGGCCGCGACGATCCGTTACCACGAAGGCGATATTTCCGCAGAGGATGCGGCCCGCTACACCGGGGCGATTGCCATCGATACGGAAACGCTTGGTCTTATTCCGCGCCGCGACCGCCTGTGCGTCGTGCAGCTTTCGCCGGGTGACGGTTCGGCGGATGTGATCCGCATTGCCGCCGGCCAGAAGGAAGCCCCGAACCTTGTCGCCATGCTGGCCGATCCGGCGCGCGAAAAGATCTTCCACTTTGGCCGGTTCGATATTGCCGTCCTCTTCCACACGTTTGGCGTGACGACGACGCCGGTGTTCTGCACCAAGATCGCTTCGCGCCTCACGCGGACCTATACGGACCGCCATGGCCTGAAGGACAACCTCAAGGAACTGCTCGGCGTTGATATTTCCAAGGCACAGCAGTCGTCCGATTGGGCGGCCGAGGTTCTGTCACCGGAACAGCTTGAATATGCGGCGTCTGACGTTCTTTACCTGCACGCGCTGCGCGACAAGCTTCAGGCACGTCTGGTGCGCGATGGTCGCAAGGACATGGCCGATGAATGCTTCCGCTTCCTGGCGACGCGCTCGAAGCTCGACCTGATCGGCTGGGAAGAAACAGACATTTTTGCCCATAGTTGAGCGACCGCGTTAACCTGTTCATAACAACCTGGGGTTATCTATTTTAAGGATCAGCCAACCGTTATCCGGTTGGCAAACTATCCGTGATCGTCATGAGACGTTTGAGCGCGAGCCATCGCCCCCGGATGTGAAAGCCGCATGAGCGGCCTGATGTTTCCTGTTCCCTTTCATGTGTCTCGGTCTGCCCCACGTGCAGGCCTCGCCTGAAGTCATCGGGAGGCAATATGCTGCCACCAGTCCAAGCCACACCCAGCGCCATGGTTCAAAGCCGTGTTCCGCAGCGTCAGGAACATGAGGGACAGCCGCGTCAGGGTCATGGCCAGATGCAGAGTGGCGCAGGCCATACCCAACCGTTGATCGGGCTTTCGGCAGCACCCGCCACCAATGTGAACTTCCTGAACCTTGCGGCACCGGCCAGCATGAGCATGGACCTTTCGCGGCTTTCGCAGGCCATTGGCAAGGCGCTCAATCTTGCTCTCAACCATAACGAGCCGCCCGCCGCGCTGATGAAGCAGGTGGCCAAGGCCATTCTCGCCCTGCCCGCCTCGGCGCGTCCGGGGCTTGAGCGCCAACTCTCATCCATTCTGCAGGGCTTGCCGCTGCAACTGGTGGCCCATGCGCTGAAAAACCCGGCGGGCTATGAGGCGGCGCGTGTCATTGCCTTTCTGGAACTGTCGCGGCGCGAGAAGGATGCGGTCACGCAGTCTGTCGTCGCGTCCTATCAACAAAACGAGGTCTCGGAGGAAGACTACTTCCGCCACGTGCCTCCGCGTGCGGCCCCGAGCAGTGAAGCCGAACATCGACCGCTTGCCAGCGTTTCGCTGCTGGAGGCACAGCTTTCGCAGGCCGCGCAGGCTGCGGCCCTGAAGGCAGGCATTGCGCTGCCGCTCGTTCCCTATCCGCTTGAGAACCCGATTCTGGAAGAAGACGAAGAACTGCGGCGCGATGCATCGCGAAACAGTGACGACGAGGCTGCGGCGGACGACGAAACCGGGGATGACGAGGCCGGCGATCTGGCGGGCGATAGCGACGCGAACACGCAGGGCGAGGCCGATGAGGCTGAGGCGGTTGATGCAGACGCGTCCGAGGACAGTGACGACCCGGCCTATTCCCTTTATGCCCGCATGTCTGGCGATATCTGAAGCAATCTCACCGTCATCAAGGCAAAGAAAAACCCGCCGGATCGCTCCGGCGGGTTCTTTATTTCAGCCATCAGAGGCTTATTCGCCGCGGTTCTTCAGAGCCGCGCCGAGGATGTCGCCGAGCGAAGCGCCCGAGTCGGACGAACCGAACTGAGCAACAGCTTCCTTCTCTTCAGCGATTTCCAGAGCCTTGATCGAGAGCATCACCTTGCGGTCCTTCTTGGAGAAGTTGACCACACGGGCGTCCACAACCTGACCGACCGAGAAGCGTTCCGGACGCTGCTCATCACGGTCACGCGACAGGTCGCCGCGACGGATGAAGGACACGATGTCTTCGTGGTTGACGAGCTTCACCTCGATACCGCCGTCGTTGACAGCGATGATTTCGGCGGAGACGACAGCGTTCTTGCGCAGGTCGCCGGACTGGGCAGCTTCGCCGACAGAATCCTTGCCGAGCTGCTTGATGCCGAGCGAGATGCGTTCCTTCTCGACGTCAACGTCCAGAACGACAGCCTTGACGACATCGCCCTTGTTGAACTCTTCGATGACCTGTTCGCCCGGACGGTTCCAGTCGAGGTCGGAGAGGTGAACCATGCCGTCCACGTCGCCTTCGAGGCCGATGAACAGACCGAATTCGGTCTTGTTCTTGACTTCGCCTTCGACTTCAGAGCCAGCCGGATGCGAGAATGCAAAGGCCTGCCACGGGTTTTCGAGCGTCTGCTTGAGGCCAAGCGAGATACGACGCTTGGTCGGGTCGACTTCGAGAACGACCACGTCAACTTCCTGGCTCGTGGACAGGATCTTGCCGGGGTGAACGTTCTTCTTCGTCCAGGACATTTCGGAGATGTGGATCAGGCCTTCGATGCCCGGCTCCAGCTCAACGAATGCACCGTAGTCGGTGATGTTCGTGACGGTGCCCGAGATCTTCTTGCCGACCGGATACTTGGCCGAGA
>JAIUPA010000010.1 GCA_020161665.1 Pseudomonadota bacterium
ATCATCGAAAAGGTGGGTATTCCGGCTGAAAAGCGCGTACATCAGCTCACGGACGCTGAAGTCCTCGCTATCCGCGAAGCCATTGACCGCGACTACGCAGTCGAAGGCGATCTGCGTCGCGAGACCTCTATGAACATCAAGCGTCTGATGGACCTCGGCTGCTACCGCGGTCTGCGTCATCGTCGTGGCCTTCCGGTCCGCGGTCAGCGCACGCACACCAACGCCCGCACCCGCAAGGGTCCGGCGAAGGCGATTGCCGGTAAGAAGAAGTAATTTCCGACATTCGGAATGTTACAAAAAGAGGCCAGCCCAGCGCTGGCCTCTTTAACGTGTTTTCGGGCTTGTCCCGAATGGGTTGCCGGGTAGGGCGTTTACGCGCTGCGCGGTGTGGAATGGGTGAGTGGCCTTGGGCCTTCTCGCCGGTGTAGCCGCTGGTATTACGGCGGTGAAGAGATCGATAAGAAAGGTAAGACCATGGCCAAGGAAGCCACACGCGTCCGCCGTCGCGAACGCAAAAACATCACCTCGGGTGTTGCTCACGTCAACTCCACGTTCAACAACACGATGATCACGATCACCGACGCACAGGGCAACGCGATTGCCTGGTCGTCTGCCGGTGCGAAGGGCTTCAAGGGTTCGCGCAAGTCGACCCCGTTCGCTGCCCAGATCGCTGCTGAAGACTGCGCCAAGAAGGCTCAGGAACACGGCATGAAGTCTCTCGAAGTCGAAGTCTGCGGTCCGGGTTCGGGTCGTGAATCGGCTCTGCGCGCCCTCCAGGCTGCTGGCTTCCTCATCACGTCCATCCGCGACGTGACGCCGATCCCGCACAATGGTTGCCGTCCGCGCAAGAAGCGCCGCGTCTGATCGTTTCCGGAACCCTTCTCCGGTTGCCCTGTCGAAGTCTTTGGCTGGCAGGTGTCTCCGGGAATTCTTCTCATGTTAGCCGTCACGATTGGATGGTGCGGCCAATGGAAGGTAAAGCGATATGATCCAGAAGAACTGGCAGGAACTGATCAAGCCGAACAAGGTGGAATTCACGTCCTCGGGCCGTACGAAGGCGACGCTTGTCGCTGAACCGCTTGAGCGTGGCTTCGGCCTCACCCTCGGCAACGCGCTGCGTCGCGTTCTCTTGTCGTCTCTGCGCGGTGCAGCTGTCACCGCAGTGCAGATTGACGGCGTGCTGCACGAATTCTCCTCCATCCCCGGCGTTCGCGAGGATGTGACGGATATCGTGCTCAACATCAAGGAAATCGCCATCAAGATGGAAGGCGATGATCCGAAGCGCATGGTCGTTCGCAAGCAGGGCCCCGGCCCGGTGTTTGCAGGCGACATCCAGACGGTTGGCGACATCGAAATCCTCAACCCGGACCATGTGATCTGCACCCTCGATGATGGTGCTGAAATCCGCATGGAATTCACGGTCAATAATGGCAAGGGCTATGTTCCTGCCGAGCGTAACCGTTCGGAAGACTCGCCCATCGGTCTCATCCCGGTCGACAGCCTTTATTCGCCGATCAAGAAGGTGTCCTACAAGGTGGAAAACACCCGCGAAGGACAGGTTCTTGACTATGACAAGCTGACGATGACCATCGAAACCGATGGTTCCGTCTCGGGCGAAGATGCCGTTGCCTTCGCGGCCCGCATTCTTCAGGACCAGCTGTCGGTTTTCGTCAACTTCGACGAGCCGCAGAAGGAAACCGAAGAAGAAGCCGTGACCGAACTGGCGTTCAACCCGGCGCTTCTCAAGAAGGTGGACGAACTGGAACTTTCGGTCCGTTCGGCCAACTGCCTCAAGAACGACAACATCGTCTATATCGGCGACCTCATTCAGAAGACCGAAGCCGAAATGCTCCGGACTCCGAATTTCGGCCGCAAGTCGCTCAACGAAATCAAGGAAGTTCTCGCTTCCATGGGCCTGCACCTCGGCATGGAAGTGCCCGCATGGCCGCCTGAGAACATCGAAGATCTCGCGAAGCGCTACGAAGACCAGTATTAACCGTCAAGACGCAGGACAGCCTGCACTCATAAGGAGACAAGCTCATGCGCCATCAGAATTCCGGCCGTAAGCTCAACCGTACCGCCAGCCACCGTAAGGCGATGTTCGCCAACATGGCTGCTTCGCTCATCACCCATGAGCAGATCGTGACCACCCTGCCGAAGGCGAAGGACCTGCGTCCGATCGTTGAAAAGCTCGTCACACTCGGCAAGCGCGGTGACCTGCACGCTCGTCGTCAGGCCATCTCGCAGATCAAGGATCAGGACGCCGTTCGCAAGCTGTTCGACACGATCGCTGCTCGTTACGCCTCCCGCAACGGCGGCTACCTGCGCATCATGAAGGCCGGCTTCCGTCAGGGCGACAACGCTCCGGTTGCTGTCATCGAGTTCGTTGAACGCGATGTCAACGCCAAGGGCGCTGCCGACAAGGCTCGCGTTGCTGCCGAAGCAGAAGCTGCTGACGCTGCCTGATCTTTCAGGACGCATCATATTGAAAAGGCCGGTGAGGAAACTCACCGGCCTTTTTCTTTTCAACGGATTTGAAAGCGTCCTTCAGGCGGTCTGGTTCCGCCGGTTGCGTCGGCGCGCCATCAAAGGGGTGCGAACCAGACGGTAGCCGAGAAGAACGGTCGCGGTCACGATATAGAAGACCGGCTCGGCGGTGATCGATTTCAGCGACAGCGCATAATGCAGCACCGAAACGATCAGGATGGGGTAGACGAGCTTGTGCAGCTTGTTCCACCGGCTTCCCAGCCGTCGGATCGACCAGCGGTTGGAGGTGATCGCCAGCGGCACGAGCATGAGAAGACCGGCCATGCCCAGCGTGATATAGGGTCGCTTGGCGATATCCGCGAGGATCGTGCCAAACTGCAGGCCACGGTCGAGGGTCAGATAGACCGTGAAATGCGCCAGAACATACCAGAAGGCGAGAAGCCCAAGGGCGCGACGCCAGGCGATCAGGTTGACCCCGGCCAGATCGCGAAGCGGCGTGACGGCCAGCCCAAGGCAGAGAAAGCGCAGCGCCCACAGCCCCAGAAGGTGCTCGAAGACCCGCACGGGATCACCGGCAATCTGGCCGGTGGCACCTTGATAAAAGCCCCAGAGGCCGGGAATGAAGCCAAGGGCGTAGAGCAGCCAGATCGAAGTTTCGCGGCCGCGTGGCGAGAGCTTTGGCAGGGCCATCAGAAGTTCTTTCTAAGGTCCATGCCCGCGTAAAGGCCTGCAACCTCCTCGGCATAGCCGTTGAAGGGCAGGGTCGGGCGCTGCTCGGCGCTGCCGCCGAAGAAGCCGCCACCGCCCAGTCGCCGCTCGGTGGCCTGGCTCCAGCGTGGATGATCCACCTCCGGGTTCACATTGGCATAGAAGCCATATTCATTGGGCTGCAGGATATTCCAGCTGTTCGGCGGCTGGTGCTCGGTCAGCGAGATGCGCACGATGGATTTGATGCCCTTGAAGCCGTATTTCCACGGCACGACAAGGCGGATCGGCGCGCCGTTCTGGTTCTTCAGCGTTTGGCCGTAAAGCCCAACGGCAAGCAGCGTCAGCGGGTGGCGCGCCTCGTCAAGGCGAAGCCCCTCGACATAAGGCCATTTCATCGGCTGGAAGAGACCCGTCTGGCCCGGCATTTCCTCCGGGCGGACAATGGTTTCAAACGCCACATATTTGGCGCTGCCAAGCGGCTCCACCTTGTCGAGAAGGGCAGCGAGCGGAATGCCATCCCACGGAATGACCATCGACCAGGCCTCGACGCAGCGCATGCGATAGACACGCTCTTCCACCGGGAACTCGGCGATCATCTTGTCGATGTCGAAGGTCTGCGGCTTGTTCACCAACCCATCGACCACGACCGTCCACGGACGTGGCTTGAATGGCGCCGAGTTGTTGACCGGATCGGCCTTGTTGGTGCCGAACTCATAGAAGTTGTTGTAAGAGGTGACGATCTTTTCCGGCGTCATCGGTTCGTTGACCTTGTAGGCGCTCGGCTTGGCTGTGAGCGGTTCGGCGCGTGCCGTACCCGCCGCACCCAGCGCGATGCTGCCGGCAGCCGCACCGGCTGCCGCCTGCATGAAGCGTCGCCGGTTGAGGTAGACATCCTCTGGCGTGATTTCGGACGAAGCAATGCGGGGCGGACGATAGACGGGCATGGCGGGGCCTCCAGCGGTTCATGTCCATTAATACGTAAACCGGAACGCTTTTGTTTCACAAAGATGTGCAACGAAACGAATTTGTGAGCAAGGCGGGCCGAGAGCAGCGTCAAGGCGTACCGCTTTGCGCCGCGTTGATAGTGACACTTGGCGGCGTTTGCGCTACTTACGCAGCCCATAAGGGGCCTTTTCGCACGCTGAAAACGGTTGTGCGGCCACTTTGCCCCACAAAAGCGAGGAAACGATCATGCCGACCTATCGTTCGAGAACCACGACCCATGGACGCAACATGGCCGGTGCGCGCGGCCTTTGGCGCGCCACGGGCATGAAGGATGGCGATTTCGGCAAGCCTATCATTGCCGTGGTCAACTCCTTCACGCAGTTCGTGCCGGGTCACGTTCACCTCAAGGATCTCGGCCAGCTGGTCGCCCGCGAGATTGAAGCCGCGGGTGGTGTCGCCAAGGAATTCAACACCATCGCGGTCGATGACGGTATCGCCATGGGCCACGATGGCATGCTCTACTCGCTGCCGTCGCGCGAACTCATTGCCGACTCGGTCGAATACATGGTCAACGCCCACTGCGCCGATGCCATGGTTTGCATTTCGAACTGCGACAAGATCACGCCGGGCATGCTGATGGCGGCGCTGCGCCTGAATATTCCGGCGGTCTTCGTTTCGGGCGGCCCGATGGAAGCGGGCAAGGTTGTTCTGCATGGCAAGAAGCATGCGCTCGATCTGGTCGACGCCATGGTGGCCGCAGCCGATGACAAGGTGTCCGACGAGGACGTGAACGCCATCGAGCGCGCCGCTTGCCCGACCTGCGGTTCGTGCTCCGGCATGTTCACGGCCAACTCCATGAACTGCCTGACGGAAGCGCTCGGCCTTTCGCTGCCGGGCAATGGCTCGACGCTTGCCACCCATGCGGATCGCAAGCGCCTCTTCGTTGAAGCAGGGCACCTGATCGTCGATATCGCCCGTCGTTATTACGAACAGAACGACGAGACCGTTCTGCCGCGCACTATTGCCAGCAAGGCTGCCTTTGAAAACGCCATGGCGCTTGATATTGCCATGGGTGGTTCCACCAACACGGTTCTGCACATCCTCGCCGCAGCCCATGAGGCAGGCGTTGATTTCACCATGGATGACATCGACCGCCTGTCGCGCAAGGTGCCGTGCCTGTCGAAGGTTGCGCCCGCCAAGAGCGACGTGCACATGGAAGACGTTCACCGCGCGGGCGGCATTGTTCGTATTCTCGGCGAACTGGAACGCGGCGGCCTCCTGAACCGCGAGTGCTACACGGTTCATGCCCCGACGATCGGCGATGCCATCGACCGCTGGGACATCACCCGCACCAATCAGGAAAGCGTTCGCACCTTCTTCAAGGCGGCTCCGGGCGGCGTTCCGACGCAAGTGGCCTTCAGCCAGGAAGCCCGCTGGGATGAGCTGGATACGGACAGCGTCAAGGGCATCATCCGCTCGGTTGAAAACCCCTTCTCGAAGGATGGTGGTCTGGCCGTTCTGCGCGGCAACATCGCGCTCGATGGATGCATCGTGAAGACGGCTGGCGTTGATGAAAGCATTTTGAAGTTCACCGGCCCGGCCAAGGTCTATGAAAGCCAGGATGCCGCCGTGAAGGCCATTCTTTCGAACGAAGTCGTGGCCGGCGATGTTGTTGTCATCCGTTATGAAGGCCCGAAGGGCGGCCCGGGCATGCAGGAAATGCTCTACCCGACCAGCTATCTGAAGTCGAAGGGTCTGGGCAAAGCCTGCGCACTGATCACCGATGGCCGATTCTCCGGTGGCACGTCGGGCCTTTCCATCGGCCACGCCTCGCCGGAAGCGGCCAATGGCGGTGCCATCGGTCTCGTGCGGGATGGCGATACGATCGAGATCGACATTCCGAACCGCACCATCAATCTGGCGGTATCGGCAGAAGAGCTGGTGAAGCGTCGCGTGGCGCAGGATGCGGCGGGCTGGAAGCCTGCCACGCCCCGCAAGCGCAACGTCACGCTGGCGCTTCGCGCATACGCAGCCTTTGCGACGAGCGCCGACCGTGGTGCTGTCAGGGTGCTGCCGGAGTAATCCGGCGGCGCAGACGCATTCTCAAGCCATCACGCATATTGAGTGTGAGTAGAACAATATTGACGGCCCCGGCCGCCAGTTCCAGTGCCTGAACCGCGTAGAACAACGGTCCAAAGTCACCGTTGATGGCGAGATGGCGCAGGACAAAGCAACTGGGGATCAGAACGAGGATGCCGTTCAGGGCTATGAATGGCATCCTTTTCTTTTTGGCCACCACCAACGGACTCTTCCATTCAGCGCCAAGTTTCATGCCTGAGGCCCCCGCGACGGCAAGGGCTGGAATGAGCAGGAGGAGGCCGTAAGGAATGGCGCTTTTGACAGCGGTGATCACTTCTGGCCCGCCGGCAAGTTCGGAAAACGCCGTTGAAAGCCAAAAGGAAACCAGCGTCACCAGCGCCAATGCGCCGGCCACGGGATGTATCTTTTTCATGTCTCAGGTCCTTGTATCGAGGATCCGGCACTCAGTCCGGTGGTGGGCCAAGTGCGAGCAAGGCGCGGGTCAATGCATCGAGCGTGGCGCTGCTGTCTTCCAGCTTCTCTGCGGGAAGCGCTTCCATGAGGGATCGAGAAAGGCGGGCCCATTCCGCCATGATCTGTTCGTAAGCCCGTAGGCCCGCCGGTGAATTGACAACGAGGCGTGCCCGTTTGTGGGCCGGGTTGTCTTGCATTTCAATCATGCCGATCACTTCAAGATCATTCATAACACGCTGCACTGCCTGCCGTGAGAGGCCCATGGCGCGGGCAATCTGGGCCACGGTCTGCGGCTGCCCCGCCAGTTGGACGGTGCCCATGACCTGCCAGCGCGCGCTGGTCAGGCCGTAAGGCGCGCCAATCCGGTCGCCCATCGCGATGAGCGCCCCATGGACACGAAAGATCGCAAAGGACAGGGCATCAAGTGTATCGGAGGTGTGAAGATCTGTCATGATGATGCATCATCGCACATTGACAACATGATGTCAAATATTGACGCCCTGTTGTCAATTGGAGTGCTCAAAGCGCCGAGAAAAGCGCTGCCTTTTTCTCCAGCCCCGCCTTGAAGCGATCCCAGACAACGGCCGCGCGGCCAATGCGGCCTCGACCGATCACGTCCAGTTCGTCGCTCGCCACCACATCCCAGATCACCTTGCGCCCCTCGATGGAGGCAATGGTGGCCTCGACCGTCACGGTCTGTCCGGGCAGGGTGGGGGCTTCGTGGCTCACGTCGATGAGGACACCCAGGCACCCTTCGCCCTCTTCCAGCGCCGGTTTCAGCGACAGGATGCAGGTCCATTCCATCAGCCCCACCATATAGCCCGTGGCGAAAACCTCGGGGATCGCCAGAAATTCCGGGCTTTCGGGGTAGAGAAAGGGCACGGTTTTTTCGCGCGTGACAGTGAAACGATGCACCGTCTTGTCGCCGACATTGAGTATGGAAAGCATGGGCTGGTTCCTCCTTGACGCGAGCTTACGAAGACTTGCCTCGCTTGCAATCATCTCTTTCCACGCTTTAGCCGGAATTCCGCTCTACCGCTCTGGCGAAGCCTGTGGAATCATTGGATAAACGCCACACGCTTCAAGGAAATTGACGCCAAGAGTTAGAATTTTGCATCGAACGGGCGCGCCTCCTGCGCCGCGATGCGAGGAAAACGGGAAAGGACCCCCCAATGCAGGGCATGTTCAAGCGCGTTCCGGCCATGGCGCTGGCGCTGGTTCTGATGCAACCCGCTCTTCTGCAGGCGCAGGAAAAGCGTGTTCCGGAAACGCAGGGCGAGGTGCAGGCGTCGTTCGCGCCGCTCGTCAAGAAGACCGCCGGTGCCGTGGTCAATGTCTATGCCGAGCGTCAGGTTCAGCAGCGGGTTTCGACAGGCGACCCCTTCTTTGATCAGTTTTTCGGGCAGCGATTGCCCAACCGCACGGCCAAGCAGTCTTCGCTGGGGTCTGGCGTGATCGTTGATGCCAAGGGGCTGGTGGTCACCAACAACCATGTCATCGAGGGTGCGGATGATATCAAGGTGGCGCTGGCCGATGGTCGCGAGTTTTCCAGCAAGGTGCTGCTGAAAGACGCGCGTCTCGATCTCGCCGTTTTGAAAATTCAGGCGAAGGACAACTTCACGGCTCTGCCGATTTCCGATTCCGATGTCGTCGAGGTGGGGGATCTGGTGTTGGCCATCGGCAACCCCTTCGGTGTCGGCCAGACGGTGACGAGCGGCATTGTTTCGGCGCTCGCCCGCAATCAGGTCGCGCAGGGCGACTTCGGCTTCTTCATCCAGACCGATGCCGCCATCAACCCCGGCAATTCCGGCGGTGCGCTGATGAACATCAAGGGCGAGCTGATCGGCATCAACACGGCGATTTTCACGCGCGGCGGTGGCTCGAATGGCGTTGGCTTTGCCATTCCCGCCAATCTGGTGAAGGTCTTCCTGGCCGCCGCCGAAAGCGGCCAGAAGAGCTTTGAACGCCCCTATATCGGGGCAACCTTTGAACCTGTAACCTCGGACGTGGCCGATGCGCTGGGGCTCGACAAGGTGCGCGGCGCTTTGGTGCTGAAGATCGTACCGGGTGGCCCGGCGGCGGCGGCCGGTCTGAAGCCGGGCGAGGTGGTCACGGCGGTCAATGGCATTTCCGTCGAACATCCCGATGCGCTCGGCTATCGCCTGACGACGGCAGGCCTTGGCGGCTCGGCCCGTCTGTCGGTGCAGTCGGGCGGCAAGGAGCGCGAAGTGACGATCAAGCTTGATACCGCCCCGGAAACGGTGCCGCGTGAGCAGAGCGAGATTGCCGGCCATTCGCCCTTCACCGGCATGACGGTGGGCAATCTTTCGCCGCGACTGGCCGGTGAGCTGACGCTTCCGGTGGAAAAGACCGGCGTGGCCGTCATGGCCATTAAGGATGGAACGCCAGCGGCGCGCCTCGGTTTCCAGGCCAAGGACATCATCATTTCGATCAATGGTTCGCCGGTCACCTCGGTCAAGGTCATGCAGGGCCTGATTGACGACGATCCGAGCGTCTGGCGCATTGAAATCGAACGCGATGGCCAGCGTCTCACCCAGTTTTTCCGTTGAGAAAAGCTGCGGAAAGGTGGATGGTCCGGCTTCAGTAAAGCGCCGGTGAGGAAGCGGAATGAGTGACTTGTTTTCGGGGCAGGAGCCCGCAGGCATGGCCGACAAGCGGCCTCTGGCGGAGCGACTGCGCCCGAAAAATCTCGGTGAAGTCACAGGCCAGCCGCATCTGACCGGGCCGGATGGTGTGCTGACGCGCATGATCGAGTCGGGCTCGCTCGGCTCGATGATTTTCTGGGGGCCGCCGGGAACGGGAAAGACGACCGTCGCCCGTCTGCTGGCAGGGGATTCCAATCTGGCCTTCGAGCAGATCTCGGCCATTTTCTCAGGCGTTGCCGATCTCAAGAAGGTCTTTGAAACGGCCCGCGCCCGGCGCATGTCCGGTCGCCAGACCTTGCTGTTTGTCGACGAAATTCATCGCTTCAACCGCGCCCAGCAGGATAGTTTCCTGCCGGTGATGGAGGATGGCACGGTCATTCTGGTTGGAGCGACGACGGAAAACCCGTCCTTTGAACTGAACGCCGCTCTTTTGTCGCGCGCCCGCGTGCTGACCTTCCAGTCCCATGACGAGCAGAGCATTGGCGAACTTTTGAGCCGTGCGGAACAGGCCGAAGGCAAGGCGCTGCCGCTCAACGAGGATGCGCGCCTCTCGCTCATCCGGATGGCCGATGGCGATGGCCGCGCGGCCCTCACGCTTGCCGAAGAAGTCTGGCGGGCCGCCCGCAAGGGCGAAGTGTTTGATCCGGAAGGTCTTGTTCGGGTCGTGCAGCGCCGCGCCCCGGTCTATGACAAGGGGCAGGATGGCCATTACAACCTGATCTCCGCGCTGCATAAGGCGGTGCGCGGCTCTGATCCCGATGCCGCGCTCTATTATCTCTGCCGCATGTTCGATGCCGGGGAAGACCCGCTCTATCTCGGGCGGCGTCTGGTGCGTATGGCGGTGGAAGACATCGGCCTTGCCGATCCGCAGGCATTGGTCGTCACCAATGCGGCCAAGGATGCCTATGAATATCTCGGCTCGCCGGAAGGGGAACTGGCGCTGGCGCAGGCTTGCGTCTATCTCGCCACCGCGCCGAAGTCGAATGGCGTCTATGTCGCCTACAAGGCGGCGATGCGCTCGGCCAAGGAAAACGGCTCGCTTCTGCCGCCGAAGCATATTCTGAATGCCCCGACCAAACTCATGAAGTCGGAAGGCTATGGCGACGGCTATCGCTATGACCATGACGAGCCGGATGCCTTTTCGGGGCAGGACTATTTTCCCGAAAAAATGGGCCGCCAGACCTATTACGACCCGCCGGAGCGCGGCTTCGAGCGCGAAATCCGCAAGCGGCTGGACTGGTGGAACAAGCTCAGGCGCGAACGCGGCGGGCGCTGATCAAAAGCGGGAAGAGCCAAAAATTTTCTGACATCCATGGAACCAAATCCGCGGCCGTTCGTTTCACCCTGATCGATAACGCATCGGGGATCATCTCCGACCTATTGGGAGGATGAAATGAATACCAATATGTTCATCGCCGTTATGGTGGGCGTGCTGGTCAATGCGGTGGTATTTGGTCTGGGCGCGGTGGCTATTCTCGCCATCCCCGAAATGGCGGCAGACGCCAAGTATCTGCTGCCGGGATGGATCATCTTCACCTTCCTGATCTCGCCCTTCATCACCCTCAACATCTTCCCGCGCCTTCGCCTGCGCTACTGGCGTGCGCGTGGAAAGCACGGCGACGCCATCAGCGGCTGATGCTTGAACACTGTCGCAAATGAAAAGCCCGGTGGAGACGATCCACCGGGCTTACTTAGTTAAGAGTTAGGCGTGTCGCGGCCATCAGGTTCCTTGGCGACACCCTTAAAGGGGCCGGGAGACTGTTTCACTTCCATGAACTCTCCCGTGCGCTCGTCACGCTTCTGATAATGTCCGTCCTGACGTTCGAACTGTGTGCGGCCGGTGACCGCTCCTTTGCGATAACCGTCTCCGGTGTTTTTGCCCATAAAAGGACTCCTTGTATAAACGCCAAAGCTACCTCGACTCTGGAGCTCAAAAGGCCCTATACTTTCCTTGCTACAGGCTAGGGATCTTGAGTCTCTTTGCCCCGCGTGGGCTTCGGCTTATTCGCGGTATCCAAAGCCGGAACCGGAAGGTTCCGGCTTTGGTGTTTCGGGAGGCAAATCACCTCTGAAAATGATTCTCTCTTTGTTCTGTTTAGTTTTCCAGCCCGGCAGATTCGCCGGGCTGGAACTAAAGTGTTTTATCCACAGGCTTTCTTAAGAGCAGCCGCTCGTCGAACCGCAGGTGTCGCACTTCTCGCAGGTGCCATTGCGCACCATGGTGAAGTTCTGGCACTCGGAGCACATGTTGCCCGTATAACCCTGCATGATGGAGCGCGTGCGGCGCTCGGCCTCAAGGCGCTTGGCTTCCGTCTTGGCGGCAGCGGCATCCGCTTCGGCCTTGTCGGAGAAGAGCGCCGTGCGATCCTGCTGGCTTTCTTCAACCAGAGCCTCTTCCGCGATGTCTTCGGACAGTTCCTTGGCGCGCTCTTCGTAGTCACGCTTGAAGGCGACGACTTCCGACGTAGAGATGGCCATCGCCGGTTCCAGCTTGCGAGCGGCACTTCCCGAGAAGCTGGCAACGCTGCCGGTGGACGAAGCCTTGGCCGGAGCCGAACCCAGCGAGCCCTTGGCCTCGGACGGGTTGCGATCCGCACCGCCGGAGACGAGGGTCGGCTTGTAGCCGCGCGTCCAGCCGGTCGAGACGAGGTTCGTCTTGCCTTCCTGAATGCCCTTGCCAAGCGCCGTATTGGAGAAGTCCGACGTATCGACATGGGCCAGATCATGACGGCCCAGATAGGACACGGCCAGTTCGCGGAACACGTAATCGAGGATCGACGTGGCGTTCTTGATCGCGTCGTTGCCGATGACGATGCCGGCCGGTTCGAACTTGGTGAAGGTGAAGGCCTCCACGAATTCTTCGAGCGGCACGCCATACTGCAGGCCAAGCGAAATCGCGATGGCGAAGTTGTTCATCATCGCACGGAAAGCAGCGCCTTCCTTGTGCATATCGATGAAGATTTCACCGAGGCGACCGTCACCGAACTCGCCGGTGCGCAGGTAAACCTTGTGGCCGCCAACGGCTGCCTTCTGGGTGTAGCCCTGACGGCGGTTCGGCAGCTTTTCACGCTCGCGCACCACGCGCTCAACGATTCTCTCGACAACCTTTTCGGTGATCGTGACAGCCTGTGCCGCAGCCGGAGCCTGAATGAAGTCCTCCATCGCATCCTCGTCCGCCTCGTCCTCGATCAGCGAGGCATTGAGCGGCTGCGAAAGCTTGGAACCATCGCGGTAAAGAGCGTTGGCCTTCAGCGCCAGCTTCCACGAGAGCATGTAGGCGTTGCCGCAATCCTCAACAGTGGCCTCGTTCGGCATGTTGATGGTCTTGGAAATGGCGCCCGAGATGAACGGCTGGGCAGCCGCCATCATGCGGATGTGGCTTTCGACCGACAGGTAACGCTTGCCGATCTTGCCGCAGGGGTTGGCGCAATCGAAGACGGGCAGGTGCTCGTTCTTCAGGAACGGCGCGCCTTCCAGCGTCATGGCACCGCAAACGTGAATGTTGGCGGCTTCAATGTCCTTCTTCGTGAAGCCCATATGCTCCAGAAGGTTGAAGGTCGGCTCGTTGAGCTGTGCGTCGGAAACCTTCAGTGCATCCTTGAGGAAGTCGGCGCCCAGCGTCCACTGGTTGAAGACGAACTTGATGTCGAAGGCGCTCTTGAGCGCAGCGTTGACGGCTTCCACCTTCTCGTCGGTAAAGCCCTTGGCCTTCAGCGTCGAGGGGTTCACGCCCGGAGCCTGATTGAGATTGCCGTGGCCGACAGCATAGGCTTCGATCTCGGCGATCTGGCTTTCGCTGTAGCCCAGCGAACGCAGCGCTTCCGGCACGGCGCGGTTGATGATCTTGAAGTAGCCGCCACCGGCCAGCTTCTTGAACTTCACCAGAGCGAAATCCGGTTCGATGCCGGTCGTATCGCAATCCATGACAAGGCCGATCGTGCCGGTCGGGGCAATCACGGTCGTCTGGGCGTTGCGGTAGCCGAACTTTTCGCCAAGCTCGAGCGCCATGTCCCAGGCAATCACGGCATGGGTGATGAGGTCGGCATCGGTGCAATCGCCATGAACGAGCGGGACCGGGTTGACCGACAGGCCTTCGTAACCGGCGGCTTCACCACGGGCGGCGCGGGCATGGTTGCGGATGACGCGCAGCATGTGGTCGCGGTTCGGGGCAAATTCCGGGAAGGGGCCAAGCTCGGAAGCGATTTCTGCCGAGGTGGCATAGGCGATGCCGGTCATGATGGCGGTCAGCGCACCGGCAATCGCGCGGCCTTCGCTGGAGTCGTAGGGTATGCCCGACGACATCAGGAAGCCACCGATATTGGCATAGCCAAGACCGAGCGTGCGGTAACGGTAGGACAGTTCGGCAATCTGGCGCGACGGGAACTGGGCCATCATCACGGAGATTTCGAGAACCACCGTCCACAGGCGGATGGCATGCTCGTAATCGCCGATGTTGATGCGCTTCGTGGCGGCATCCTTGAACTGAAGCAGGTTCAGCGAGGCAAGGTTGCAGGCCGTGTCATCGAGGAACATGTATTCCGAGCACGGGTTCGATGCGCGGATCGGACCAGCGGCCGGGCAGGTGTGCCAGTCGTTCATGGTCGAGTTGAAGTGCAGGCCCGGATCAGCCGATGCCCAGGCGGCGTGCGAGATCTTGTCCCACAGGTCGCGTGCCTTCAGCGTCTTCACAACCTTGCCGTCCTTGCGGGCGGTCAGGTTCCAGTCGCCGTCATTTTCAACGGCGCGCAGGAAGTCGTCCTTGAGCGAAACGGAGTTGTTCGAGTTCTGGCCCGAAACGGTGAGATAGGCTTCCGAATCCCAGTCCGTATCATAGGTCTTGAACTCGATATCCTTGTAGCCCTGCGCGGCAAACTGGATGACGCGCTTGATGTAGTTTTCCGGAACCTGATCCTTCTTGGCAGCGCGGATTTCGCGCTTCAGGGCCGGGTTCTTGGCCGGTTCGAAGCAGTCACCATTATCGGCTTCGCAGTTCACGCAGGCCTTCATGATGGCCTTGAGGTGCTTGGCGACAATCTTGGAGCCGGTGACGAGGGCAGCAACCTTCTGCTCTTCCTTCACCTTCCAGTCGATATAGTCCTCGATATCCGGGTGATCGATATCGACCACCACCATCTTGGCGGCGCGGCGCGTCGTGCCGCCGGACTTGATGGCGCCAGCCGCACGGTCGCCGATCTTGAGGAAGCTCATCAGGCCCGACGAGCGACCGCCGCCGGACAGCTTTTCGCCTTCGCCGCGCAGGTAGGAGAAGTTGGAGCCGGTGCCGGAGCCATACTTGAACAGACGGGCTTCACGAACCCAAAGGTCCATGATGCCGCCTTCGTTGACGAGGTCATCGCCAACCGACTGGATGAAGCAGGCATGCGGCTGCGGGTGCTCATAGGCCGAATCGGACTGAACGAGCTGATGCGTGAAGGGGTCGACGTAGAAGTGGCCCTGGCCGGGGCCGTCAATACCATAGGCCCAGTGCAGGCCGGTGTTGAACCACTGCGGCGAGTTCGGGGCCACGCGCTGGGTGGCCAGCATATAGGCCAGTTCATCGCGGAAGGTGAGGGCATCTTCGTCGGAAGAGAAATAGCCACCCTTCCAGCCCCAGTAGGTCCAGGTGCCTGCCAGACGCGAGAACACCTGACGGGCATCGGTTTCAGAACCGTAGCGCTCGTCTTCCGGCAGTTCGGCAAGGGCAGCCTCGTCGGCAACGGAGCGCCAGAGGAAGGAAGGAACGTTGTTTTCCTCAACGCGCTTCAGACGGGCCGGAACGCCAGCCTTGCGGAAATACTTCTGGGCCAGAATGTCGATGGCCACCTGACTGAACTGCGCCGGCACGTCGATATCCGCCAGACGGAACACGATGGAACCGTTCGGGTTCTTGATCTCGCTGACGGCCTTGCGGAATTCGATCCCGCCATAGGCGCCGCCATCCCGTGTGGTGAAACGACGTTCAATGCGCATCCTAAATTTCCCTTCCTTCGTGCCGCCTGAAAATGGCGCAACAAATCCCCGCGTCTGCCCAGACACTGGTGCAGCCGATAATTGATTCCGTTGAGTGGTGTTACGCACCCATTATATTGGGGTAAGTTTGGCTGCAACTACTAAATATAGTGTTTGCAGCGATTTTTGACCAGTCCCCGCATCCGTGTCGCAGCGAAAGAAATCCGGGCACAAAAAATCGCTGCCGCAATCAAAAAGAAGTGCGTGCAACGCTTCATGCGTTCGATTTCGTGGAGGGGAGCCGGCCTCGTTTTTCCAGCCCCATCGCCGCCGCGACATGTCAGCCATTAACTTTGAAACAACCACGACAGTCAAGGGTTGGTTTACGATATGAACTGAACCACAACATATTGTGGATTGTGATGCGAAATCTGTGGGAAAACCAAGAGGCTAGAAAATTCAGGAGCTTGGCCGAAGAGGCGAAGGCTTTTTGCACAGCCGCGCATGAAAACTGCGACCTTTTATGACAGGAAACGTGACCGGACGTGACACGGTTGCAACGATGTGCAGGGGTGCATCCGCAAACCTGTTTCAAAACGGAATTTTCATGAAATCCCGGCCACTTGGGCCGCCCTCGTGACTCAACTTTTGAGCAAGGGCCTCACGTAGGGTGAGGCAAGTGATTCGCGAGACATGCGCGAATCGAAAAGGGCCGGTGCTTGTGCTCCGGCCCTTTGGGTACACCACATATTGTGCGTGTTTGGTGAGCGCGTCAGTCGCGCCCATGTTTGGCAATCGGCTCCTGATAGGTGAAGCCCATATCCCACGGGAAATAGATCCACGTATCCTGGCTCACTTCGGTCACGAAGGTGTCGATGGTCGGCACGCCCTTCGGCTTGGCATAGACGCAGGCAAAATGCGCCTTCGGCAGCATGGCGCGCACCTCGATGGCGGTCTTGCCCGTGTCGGTCAGATCGTCCACCACCAGAATGCCTTCGCCTTCATTGACCAGAAGCGTGTCGGAAATCGGCTTCAAAAGGTTGGCTTCGCCCTGATTGAGGTAATCATGGTAGGAGGCGATGCACACCGTATCGATCAGGCGGATGTTGAGCTCGCGCGAGATGATGGCAGCCGGAACGAGGCCGCCGCGCGTGATGCAGACGATGGCCTTGAAGTCCTGATTGAGACCGGCGAGGCGCCAGGCAAGCGCGCGGGCATCGCGATGGAACTGATCCCACGAGACGGGAAAGGCTTTTTCGGGAAGCGACATGCGGTTTAACTCCGGATGGCATGAAGGCTGTGTGGCAGCGTTCATAGACCAAATTCCGCGCGGTTGCGACGCCGTTTTGCAGCGCGCACCGCCGAAATGCGCAGTTTCCCCCCGCGTTTTATGCGTTCATGGCCGAAGCCCGTAAGGTGAGGGCTTAACCGGCGGCGCGGATCAGTTCACGGGCCGCGTCAACATCGGCGGCATAGACCACGCGCGGCTCGTGAATCTCATGGGTCTCCAGAAGACCGCGCAGATCCGGCTTCAGGCCGACGACATAGACGGTGATGCCGGATTTCTCCGCCTTCTTCACCACGCCCTCGATGATATTGGCGCCGGTCGAATCCATGAGCGAGATACCGGAGCAATCGAGAATGAGGTTGCGATACCGCGCCGCAATGCGGTCGAGAACCGAGCCGACGCTCGCCGCCGCACCGAAGAAGAACGCGCCATTGATGCGGTAGACAACTGTCTCGCGGTCGCGGTTGTCCACGGGGTTTTCCTCGTCGGTGCTTTCCACATCCACCCTCAGGTTCTTGCCCATGCGGTCGATGAAGAGCACGGCTCCCAGTGCGAAACCGACGATGATGCCCTCCGTCAGGTCGCGGAAAATCACGAAGAGGAAGGTGACGACCAGCACAACGGCTTCACCGCGATGGCCCCGTAGAAGGGCAGCAATCGCCGGGCGCTCGATCATGTTCCACGAAACGACGGCCAGAACCCCGGCCAGTGCCGCCAAGGGGATGTAGCTTGCGAGCGGCGCGGCCACCAGAATGAACAGCAGCAGGAACAGCGCGTGCAGCATGCCAGCGACCGGCCCGGTGGCGCCTGAGCGCACATTGGTCGCGGTTCGCGCAATGGTGCCGGTCACGCAGATGCCGCCAAATATGGCCGATCCGATATTGGCGATGCCCTGACCGATCAGTTCCATGCTGGAGCGATGCCGCCGCCCGGTCATGCCGTCTGCGACGACCGCCGAAAGCAAGGATTCGATGGCGCCCAGAAGCGTGAAAGACACGGCGTCCGGCAGAACGGCGATCAGCTTTTCCATCGAGAAGGTCGGCAGAGCCGGGGTCGGCAGACTGCTCGGAATACCGCCAAAACGGCTGCCGATGGTGGCAACCGGCAGCGAAAGTGCGGTGGCAAAAAGGGAAGCCGCGATCACCGCGATCAGCAGGCTTGGCCAATTGGGACGATACTGCTTGACGAGCGCGATGATGAGAACGGTCATCAAGGCGACGCCAAAGGCCGACAGGTTGAACGTATCATGCACCGACCAGAGCGCTTCGAGCTTGGCCACCAGCGGGCCGGGCTCCTTGCCGGGCAGTGTCAGGCCGAGCAGTTCGGACAACTGGCTGGCAAAGATGATGACGGCAATGCCCGCCGTGAACCCGACCGTTACAGGGTAGGGAATGAACTTGATGTATTTGCCGAGCTTCAGATAGCCGGTGAGGATCAGCAGAAAGCCGGAAATGAGGACAGCCAGCAGCAGACCGTCAATTCCGTGGCGCTCGACGCTCGCCGCCACCAGAATGATGAAGGCACCGGCGGGGCCACCGATCTGGTGGCGGCTGCCGCTGAACAGCGAAACCAGAAAACCGCCGATGATGGCGGTGTAAAGTCCGCGATCCGGTCCGACGCCTGAGGCAATCGCGATGGCCATGGAGAGCGGCAGCGCCACGATGGCGACGGTGAGGCCCGCAATGGCATCGGCCTTGAGACGGGTGCCGTCATACCCTTCTTTGAGCATGGTGACGAATTTGGGCAGAAGAGCATCTGTCATAGGCATGTCCCAACGCAAAGAGGCGGCCCGCGATGGGGCCGCGCGTTACCGTCTTTGTGATTGAATTTGGCGGATTGGGATTATCGAAACAGAGTCTTGCAACTTAAGCAATGGTCACACAGGTGGCATGCATAATTTTCATGCCTTGGTCCTAGGGGACCAGCGCCGCGTTGTCGAGTTCCGTTGCGCGGATATAGGCGGGGCGGGCGACGACGCGGTCGCGATAGGCCTCGAAAGCAGGGCGTGTCTCAATCGTTGCCCATTGCAGGCCCCACGCCACATGCGCGCCGACATAGACATCGGCTGCGGTAAAGCGTTCACCTGTGATGTACGGCCCTGCGGACAGCGCCACCTCCAGCGTCTGCAAGGCGTCCTCATAGGTGCCGTAGCCAACGGTTCCGGCCTTGTCCTTCGGCGGCTCGCATTTCAGGCTTCGGGCCGTGACGGCGGCTTCCAGAGGACCGGCGGCGAAGAACATCCAGCGCAGGAAAAGGGCGCGCTCGACATCGTTTTGCGGACCGAGACCGGCTTCAGGAAAGGTGAGGGCGAGGTAGGCGCAGATCGCGGCGGTCTCTGTCACCACGGCCTTGGCGTGGACGAGGGCTGGCACCTTGCCCATGGGGTTGATCGCCAGATAGTCGGGCGACTTCATCGTGGTGCCGTAGTCAAGATAGTGGACGCTGTAAGGCTGGCCGAGTTCTTCCAGCATCCAGCGGGCGATGCGTCCGCGTGAGCGTGGGTTGCTGTAGAGCACGAGTTCACTCATGGGCTTATCCTCCTCGAATATGCGTGAAGCATATTCCGCCTTGGACCCAAAAGAAAACCGCCCGCAACAGGTGTTGCGGGCGGTTCAATCCTGTCAGGATTTCAAAAACCTCAGGCCATGGCCTTCTGGAGGTTTTCGTCGATCTTGTCGAGGAAGGCGGTCGTCGACAGCCACGGCTGATCCGGACCGATGAGCAGAGCAAGGTCCTTGGTCATGTAACCGGATTCCACGGTCTCGACGCAGACGCGCTCGAGCGTCGTGGCGAACTTGGCCAGTTCCGCGTTGTCGTCCAGCTTGGCGCGGTGGGCAAGGCCACGCGTCCAAGCGAAGATCGAGGCGATCGAGTTGGTCGAGGTTTCCTGACCCTTCTGGTGCTGGCGGTAGTGACGCGTCACCGTGCCGTGTGCGGCTTCGGCTTCCACCGTCTTGCCATCCGGCGTGAGCAGAACCGAGGTCATCAGGCCGAGCGAGCCAAAGCCCTGTGCAACCGTGTCGGACTGCACGTCGCCGTCGTAGTTCTTGCAGGCCCAGACATAGCCGCCGGACCACTTGAGGGCCGAAGCCACCATGTCGTCGATCAGACGGTGTTCGTAGATGATGCCGGCTTCGTCGAACTGGGCCTTGAATTCGCTTTCGTAGACTTCCTGGAAGATGTCCTTGAAGCGGCCGTCATAGGCCTTGAGGATGGTGTTCTTCGTGGACAGGTAAACCGGCCACTTGCGCATCAGACCATACATCATCGAAGCGCGGGCGAATTCGCGGATCGACTCATCAAGGTTGTACATGGCCATGGCCACGCCAGCGCCCGGAGCCTTGTAGACTTCCTTCTCGATGACCGTGCCGTCTTCGCCGACGAACTTGATGGTCAGCGTGCCCTTGCCCGGGAACTTGAAGTCGGTTGCCTTGTACTGGTCGCCGAAAGCGTGACGGCCGACAACGATCGGCTTGGTCCAGCCCGGAACGAGACGCGGCACGTTCTTGCAGATGATCGGCTCGCGGAAGATCACGCCACCCAGGATGTTGCGGATGGTGCCGTTCGGCGACTTCCACATTTCCTTGAGCTTGAATTCCTCAACGCGGGCTTCGTCCGGGGTGATCGTGGCGCACTTGATGCCGACGCCGTGCTTCTTGATGGCATGGGCTGCATCAATCGTGACCTGGTCGTTGGTCGCATCACGGTTCTCGACGGACAGATCGTAATATTCGATGTCCAGGTCGAGGTAGGGCAGAATCAGCTTGTCCTTGATCAGCTGCCAGATGATGCGGGTCATTTCGTCGCCGTCGAGATCGACGACCGGATTTGCAACCTTGATCTTTGCCATGAAATCCTCACTTCTCGTGAAGCGGAACGTAGGGTTCCGCACCTTATTTGAAAAAGTCCCGTGCGCCTATACCATTGCAATCGCTCCGCGCAAAGCGGCGGGGCGGCTTTTGACCGTTCTTTTTGCAGGAAATTGGTCGAAGAAATTCGCGTTTGATTACCGATTGCCAAACGGCTCGTCAGGGATATTGTGCGCGGAACAAATCGCCTTCCTTTCAGGAGTTGAAAACCCATGCGCCCGGTTATTTTCTTTCTCGCGGCCAGTCTTCTTGCCGCGTCCGCACCGGCCTTCGCCGAGAGCCCGGACCCGGTTGCTCCGGTCAAGGAGGTGATGG
Organism: Pseudomonadota bacterium; assembly: GCA_020161665.1. GTDB lineage: Bacteria > Pseudomonadota > Alphaproteobacteria > Rhizobiales > Rhizobiaceae > Ectorhizobium. Next base: position 20,781 of record JAIUPA010000010.1, read on the forward strand.
ATGTAACCGTCGCCAACTGGTCGGATAATGTCGAGGAGTGGAAGAGCATTTTCGAAGGCGATCGTCTCAACCGGCTCTACACGAAGGAGATCGTTGATCTCTACAAGAAGGCCTCTGAAAAGGCGGCCAAGGTGTTTGAAAGCGACGAGCCGGTCGACCCCTTTGACTATGACGTGGTCACGAATTCGCAGGACGGCTGCCCCTTGCAGGACGTGAAGATTTCGCTGGTCGGCGAAAAGGATGGCATTGCCGATGTGCTGGCCACCTTCAAGCTGTGGACCTGCGAGGACAATGCCGACACTAAGAACATCGTTTCCGAAGTGCACTTCGATGTGGTGACGGAAGACGGGCGTGCGGTGATCAAGGACATTCATCACATTGTCGATGGCGAGCGCGATTCGGTTGTCGATGAGATGCAGTCCATTCTCAAGGCGGAGTGAGTTTCAAAGCCGGGACAGGAATATCCCGTCTGACTGCTGACAAACCTTGCGTCATACACTTCCGTCATCCTCGGGCTTGACCCGAGGATCCATCATTCCAATGACTTATGGATGGTCGGGTCAAGCCCGACCATGACGGAAAGAGAGGTTTGCGACCTTTATCATCTATGTCTTGGGATAGTAATGTCCCGCTTTTTCTTGATTTTTCCGCCCGATCTTGTCAGGGAACGCGCCATAACAGGCAAGACGCAGAATTGCGGTGAGGATCATGACCGAGGCGAAGATGAACGGGCCGGTGATTGTGCTGGTCGAGCCCCAGCTGGGTGAAAACATCGGCATGGTGGCCCGCGCCATGGCCAATTTCGGGCTGACGGAGCTTCGTCTGGTCAAGCCGCGTGATGGCTGGCCGAGCGAAAAGGCGCGCGCTGCAGCCTCCAAGGCCGACCATGTGATTGATGCGACGCGGGTCTTCGAGACGCTGGAAGAGGCGATTGCCGATCTGACATTCGTTTACGCAACGACCGCGCGGGTGCGTGACAGCTACAAGCCGGTGGCAGCCCCCGTGACGGCGGCCGCGACGCTTCGCGGGCGCTTCAACGCCGGGCAGCCGACGGGCATTCTCTTCGGGCGCGAGCGCTGGGGGCTTTCCAATGAGGAAGTCGCCATGGCCGACGAAATCGTCACCTTTCCGGTCAATCCCGAATTCGCCTCGCTCAACATCGCCCAGGCCGTGCTCCTCATGTCCTATGAGTGGATGAAATCCGGCATGGAGGATGTGGCCGCCACCCCGTTCAGCGGTCTGGAGCAGCGCCCGGCCACCAAGGAACAGCTTCTGGGCATGTGCGAGCATCTGGAAGAGGCGCTCGAAGCCCGCGGTTATTTCCGCCCCGCCGGAAAAAAGCCCAAAATTGTCGAGAACTTGCGCGCTGTTCTCTCCCGGCCCAATTTCAGCGAGCAGGAAATCAACATGCTGCGCGGGGTGATTTCCTCGCTCGACCGTTTTTCCCGGAAGAACCCGCGCGGGGCCAAGCCGCTCGGTGACACCGACACGGCAACCGAGGATGCCAGCCATGACGGAAGCGCCCGCGACGGCGAGTGAACTGAAGCCTGTTCTCGTTTTTGATTCCGGCATTGGCGGGTTGACCGTGCTGCGCGAGGCGCGCGTGCTGATGCCCGAACGCGGCTTCATCTATGTGGCGGACGATGCGGGCTTTCCCTATGGCGGATGGGAAGAGCAGGCGCTGCGCGAACGCATCCTCACCCTCTTTGCCGATCTTCTGTCGCGCTTTGATCCCGAATTGTGCATCATCGCCTGCAACACGGCCTTTACGCTGGCGGGAAATGATCTGCGCGCCGCGTTTCCGCACATGCGCTTCGTCGGCACCGTGCCTGCCATCAAGCCCGCCGCGGAGCGCACGCGCTCCGGCCTCGTTTCGGTTCTGGCAACGCCGGGCACGGTCAAGCGCGCCTATACGCGCGAACTGATCAGCTCCTTTGCCACGCGCTGCCATGTTCGCCTCGTCGGTTCGCAGAATCTGGCCCGCATGGCGGAAGCCTATATTCGCGGCGAGCCGGTATCCGATGAGTCGGTGGCAGAGGAAATCGCCCCGTGCTTCATCGAGGATGAGGGCCGTCGCACGGATATCGTCGTGCTGGCCTGCACACATTATCCCTTTATGGCCAATCTTTTCCGTAAACTGGCTCCTTGGCCGGTCGACTGGCTGGACCCGGCGGAAGCCATTGCCCGTCAGGCGCGCCGTTTGACGCCACTGTCGCGTGACGCGCTTCAGCATCCGGAAGATCAGGACTTTGCCGTCTTTACCTCCGGCAATCCGGATTTCTCAACGCGGCGTTTGATGCAGGGTTTCGGGCTTCGCACCTGACCCATCAAGGAAATTGATCCATGAGGCGGAAATAATTGATTTCCGCATGGGTGTGCCAACCTCTACGGTTGATCCTTCCTGCCAATTCGCCAGATGAGTCCCGCCCATGCGTCCGCTGCACATGCTTCTTGCCCTTTTGACCACCATGCTGTGGGGCTTCAACTTTGTGGTGGTGAAAATGGGGGTAGGGGTCGTGCCGCCGCTCTTTTTGACGGCGCTGCGCTATATTTTCTCGGCCTTTCCGCTGATTTTCTTCATCCGCCGACCGTCCATCGGCTGGACGCCGCTTATGTCGTACGGGGTGGCCATGGGGGTCGGACAGTTCGGCCTGCTCTTCACCTCCATTCAGCTTGGCATGCCCGCGGGCCTTGCCTCGCTGGTGCTGCAAAGCCAGGCGTTTTTCACCATGGGGCTGGCCGCGATGGTGATTGGCGAGCGCGCCGGGCCGGTTCGCATTTTCGGCGCGCTGGTGGCCTTCAGCGGGCTTGGCGTGATTGCCATGGAGCGCATGCAGGCCGATATGGCCGTTATTCCGCTCTTTATGTGCATTGGCGCTGCCTTCTTCTGGGCGACGGGCAATATCATCAACCGCCGCATTGTCGGCACCTATGATCCGCTGGGCTTTATTGTCTGGTCGAGCGTCTTTCCGATCATTCCGCTGCTTCTCTTGTCGGTAACGCTGGAAGGACCGGATGCGATGCTGGCCGCAGTCGCTGCGCCCAACTGGATTTCGGTCGGTTCGGTTGCCTATCTCGTGATCGCCTCAACCTTGATCGGCTATGGCATCTGGAGCTTTCTGCTGATGCGCTATCCCGCCGGGCAGGTGGCACCCTTCTCATTGCTGGTGCCGCTCTTTGGTCTGTCGAGCGCGGCCTTCGTTCTGGGCGAACGCATCAGCCATATGGAAACGATCGGTGCCGTTCTCGTCGTGCTCGGTCTGGCGCTGAATGTGTTCGGTCCGCGGCTCTTGCAACGCCTGCGGACGAATTGATCTGTGAATTTCTCTGAGCAAGGCGTGAGAGGGCGGCAAAGTTTGCTAGAACCGGCCTTCGTCTTGAGAATGCGGGAGTAACAGGGATTGCAGGTCGGTATCGACATGGGAACGGTTTCGGGCGGCCAGATGGCGCGACTCGACATCGAGGAACTGCTCGCCACCCGTCTTCTGGTGCAGGGCAATTCCGGTTCCGGCAAGTCGCATCTTCTGCGACGGCTTCTCGAACAATCGGCTGAATGGGTGCAGCAGGTGGTAATCGACCCGGAAGGGGATTTTGTCACGCTGGCGGATAAATACGGCCATCTTGTTGTCGATGGAGAGCGCACCGAGGCCGAACTGGTCGGCATTGCAACCCGCATTCGCCAGCACCGCGTTTCCTGCGTCCTGACGCTGGAAGGCCTTGAGGTGGAAGAGCAGATGCGCGCCGCCGGGGCCTTTTTGAACGGCCTGTTTGATGCGGATCGCGAATACTGGTTCCCGGTTCTCGTTGTGGTCGATGAAGCGCAGATGTTTGCACCCGCCGCTGCCGGTGATGTGTCCGAAGAAGCGCGCAAGGTTTCGCTGGCGTCCATGACGAACCTGATGTGCCGTGGCCGAAAGCGCGGTCTGGCGGGCGTTATTGCCACCCAGCGCCTTGCCAAGCTTGCCAAGAACGTCGCGGCCGAAGCCTCCAACTTCCTGATGGGCCGCACCTTTCTCGATATCGACATGGCGCGCGCTGCCGATCTTTTGGGTCTTGACCGGCGGCAGGCGGAAATGTTCCGCGATCTGAAGCGCGGTAATTTCGTTGCCCTCGGTCCGGCCCTGTCGCGGCGTCCGTTGCCGATCACCATCGGGCCGGTGGAAACCTCGGCGCGTTCATCGTCGCCAAAGCTGATGCCGCTGCCGCAAAGCCGCGAGGATGTGGAAGACCTGATTTTCACGCCGGACCCGGAAGAGTTCACCCGCCCGCTGACGCCGCGCCGCATTACACCAGCACCCCGTCCGACGGTGGATATTCTGGCCGAGCTTTCGCGCGCCACGCCGGTGGCAACGGCGTCGTCCTCCGCAGAAACCGGCGGCGGGCGGGGGAGTGCCTCTTCGCAGCCGGAGCTTTCGCCGGAAGAGCGTGAGGCCAGGCTGAATACGGTCTTGTCGGAAATCATCGATGATCCGCAAGCGGCGTTTCGCACCGATTCCGTGCTCTATCAGGACTTTCTGGTGCGCGCCCGTATGCGCCGTCTGCCCGGTCCGCCGCTTTCGCTCTCCGATTTTCGCCGCCGCGTGGCTGTTGCGCGAGCTGGGGTCGATGCCGAGACGGCGGCGAGCGAAGGCTGGCAGACGGCCCTTGAGCTTTCGCGCCGGGTGTCCGACGATCTGCAGGGCGTGTTCCTGCTTCTCGCCAAGGCGGCACTTCGCAAGGAGCCGTGCCCATCCGACGCCCGAATTGCCCGCGCCTATGGAACGCATTCGGCGCGCCGCGCCCGCCGCCTGATCGGCTATTTCGAAGAGCAGGGGCTGGCTGTCGCCCATACGGACTTTTCCGGCAAGCGCATCGTCGCCTTCCCGGATATCGAGGCGGAAACGGCCCCGGGTGATGCCGATGGCCCCGATGAAAGCTATTCCGAGCCCGACGCGGCGGAATGAACCATAAATCGAAGTTGTGTGCCTTCTGTCTTACACGGGTTGAAATGCCGTGCTAAGTCGTTTGAAACCCGTTTCGCTCCGGCCCGGCCGGAGAGCCGCCGGGCCCCGAACAGAAGGACGCGCATGATGACGCAACTGAGTGACGAGGGCCGCCAGCGCCTGAGCGAAATCGCAAACCGACATGGTGTGAGCTTTGGCGCTGTCGAGCATCTGCTTTATGCCGTTATGGCCGGGCAGGGCAATCAGGCCCAGTTCAATCATCCCGATCTGGGCGGCATGGGGCAGTGGTCGCTGGGCGGCATGACCATGGTCGGCGACATGTTCAATAACAATCTGAAGGCCCGCGTCGATGGGCTGTGCACCGAGCTTTCCAATCTGGTGCGCTCCACCAGCGGGCTGATGCAGGCGTCCAGTTCTTTCCAGTCGCAATCTCAGGGCGGTGGCTATGGCAGCCAGCAAAGCTGGAATAACGGCGGTGGTGTCAGCCTGTTCGTGCCCGGTTCCATGTCGTCAGGGAACTGGTGGCCGCAGGAACTCGGTTATCCGTCGTCCACCGGCGCGCAGAATAACCTGCGATATGCCTTTTTCCCGGCTTCGCGCCGTCTGGCCATTGATCTGGCCGGGGCCATCAGTGTCTACGACACCGGCGATCACATGATCGGCGGCTTTTCGCAGCAGCAGGGTGGTGACCAGAGCATCACCTTCACGTCGCAATATGGTCTGGTGCGGGTCATTGATCTGCCGCTGGTGTCGGGTGTCAGCACGATTGCCCCCGCTGTTCCAGTGCCGCCTGCCCCTGCACCCGTCTATGAACCGCCGGTGGTTGTTGCGCCTGTGGTGAATGATGCGCCGGAGCCAGTCATTGCACCCGCTCCTTATTTGGAGACGCCTGTTGCTGCCCCCATGGAGCAACCCGCCCCGTCAGCGCCCAGCGTTTCAAGCGATGACATTTTCGGCCTGATCGAGCGACTGGCCGAGCTTTATGCCAAGGGCATTCTGACTGAAAGCGAGTTTCAGTCGAAGAAGACGGACCTTCTCGGCCGCCTTTGAGCCCAACCGTACAGAGCCCTCGTTCAGGGCGCTGTACGTTCCTCCCAGACCTTGACCAGTTCGACAATGGTCTTCACCGCGACGTCCATGTCCTGAACGCTGACCCATTCCAGTGGCGAGTGATAGGCATGGCCGCCGGTGTAAATGTTGGGGCAGGGCAGGCCCATGAAGGAGAGGCGGGAGCCATCCGTGCCGCCACGCACGCTCTGTGTGACGGGCGTAAGGCCGACGCGGCGCACCGCCTCCACCAGATTGTCCATCACCTGCGGGTAGCGGTCGAGCACCACTTTCATGTTGCGATACTGTTCCGTGACGGTGAGGGTTGCCTTCGAGCGCGGATAGGCAGCCATCGCTTCGTTCATGAGACCTTCGAGAAGGGCTTCCTTCTCCTTCAGCCCCTCGTCCGTAAAGTCGCGGATGATGAACTGGATCGTTGCCTTTTCCATCGCGCCCGTGACTGAAACCGGATGGATAAAGCCCTCGCGGCCTTCGGTGTTCTCCGGCGAAAGATTTTTCGGTAGTCGGCTAATAATATCGCCGGCGGCCTTGATGGCGTTCTCCATCTTGCCCTTGGAAAAGCCCGGATGCATGGCAACGCCGGTGATTTCGATCACCGCGCCATCGGCTGAGAAGGTTTCGTTCTCCACCTCGCCAATGCGTCCGCCATCCATCGTGTAGCCGAAGGCGGCCCCCAGCTTCACAAGGTCCACCTTGTCGGCACCGCGTCCGATTTCCTCGTCCGTGGTGAAGAGGATTTTCACCGCACCGTGGCGAATCGACGGATCGCTCATGATATTTTCGACCGCTGTCATGATCTCCGCAACCCCGGCCTTGTCATCCGCCCCCAGAAGCGTGGTGCCATCCGTGGTGACAATGTCGTGGCCGATCTGATTCTCGAGGTCGGGATGCGATTCGACGCGGATCACGCGGGACGGATCGGCAGGAAGCACAATGTCGCCACCCTGATAGTTGCGAACGATCTGCGGCTTGACGTTGGTGCCGGTGAAATCCGGGGCCGTATCGACATGGGCGCAGAAGCAGATGACAGGAACGGTCTTGGCCACATTGGCCGGGATCGTCGCATAAACATTGCCATGCTCATCCATGTGCGCGTCCGACAGGCCAAGCGCCAGAAGCTCGCTAGCCAACAGGCGCGAAAGGTCTTTCTGCTTTTCCGAGGAGGGCTGTGATGGCGAGGTCGGGTCGGCTTGCGTGTCGATCACAACATAGCGCAGCAGGCGGTCAAGAACGGTGGTGGTCATGGTATTTTCCGATTCGATGGGGTGCAAAAGCCGCCTCACATGAGGTCTGAAAGACAGGGTGCTTGCAAACAAAAAACCGCGCCGAAACCGGCGCGGCTCCATAATCCTAGGGGGTTCAAGTCCCTTAACCTTTGGTTTCCGCGTCCGATGCCGCATTTCGGGTGGCCCATAGGGACCCCATAATACCGGCCGCCAGAATGCCAAGCGTGACACTCAGGGAGACGACCGGAGGGATTTTCGCCAGCCCCAGCATATCGGCAAGGAATATCTTGGAGCCGATAAAAATCAGCACCACCGAAAGGGCGTATTTCAGGTAGGCGAAGCGGTGAATGAGGGCCGACAGCGCAAAGTACAGCGCACGCAAGCCGAGGATCGCGAAGATGTTCGATGTATAGACGATATAGGGGTCTGTGGTGATCGCGAAAATGGCCGGGATCGAATCAACGGCGAAGATCACATCAGCGAGTTCCACCATGATCAGTGCCAGGAACAAAGGCGTGATGAGCGTCTTCATCTTGCCCGTTGCCGGATCGGCCTCGCGGACCACGAAGCTTTCGTTACGCAAGCTATCGGTCACGGGAAGCTTGCGGCGCAGAAATTTCAGAACCGGATTGGACGCCACGTCGTATTGCTGATCGGCGGTCAGCAGCATCTTGATGCCTGTGATGATCAGGAAGGCTGCAAAAAGATACAGAACCCAACTGTAATTATCGACGATAGTGGCACCCGCCGCAATCATGATGCCACGTAGGACGATGACCCCGAGAATACCCCAGAGCAAAACGCGGTGCTGATAGGCGCGCGGGATGGAGAAATAGCCGAAGATCATGGCGATGACGAAGATATTGTCCATCGCCAGGCTTTTCTCGACAATAAAGCCGGTCAGATATTCAAGGCCAGCCTGTTGGCCACTTTGAAACCAGAGCCATCCCCCGAAGGCGAGGCCGAGTGCAATATAGAATGCGGAAAGGGCGAAGCTCTCCTTGATGCCGATTTCACGGCTATCCTTATGGAGAACGCCGAGATCCAGGGCGAGAAGAAGGAGAACAACTGCAACAAAGGTCAGCCACATCCACAGTGGCTTCCCCATCAGGTCGATGAAGAGAATGTCCATGACGGTTCATCCGTGGCCGGATCATGTTGCGTCTCAAGCACCGACATCACGGGTCGATCCGGCTGTACACGTCAGAGGGGCCCGGTGCTGAAGAGCTACTTGGTTTGCCCTTCCGTGATAATCAAGGCTGCAAATCCGAATTTTTAGAGTGTCTGCGAGGCTCGGGGGACCGATCCGGCGCATTGTCGGTTGACATTTGTGTGACGCCCCCCTAAAGACCGCGCCAGCACTGGACGGAAACGCCCGGTGTTTCACTGACATGTCCCGTGGTTTTTCCGTTCGCTAACGTGAGAAACCTGTCAGAGCCCGTAGGGTTCAGAGGAGGGCGTGTTTCCTGACTGGTCCGGCAACGGTCCGGCCTAACTTTATTTGAGGAAATACGATGAGCAAGCGTTCTTCGGCCAAGTACAAAATCGATCGCCGCATGGGCGAAAACATCTGGGGTCGTCCGAAGTCCCCGGTGAACAAGCGCGAATACGGCCCGGGCCAGCACGGCCAGCGCCGCAAGGGCAAGCTTTCCGACTTCGGCGTGCAGCTGCGCGCCAAGCAGAAGCTGAAGGGCTACTACGGCGATCTGCGCGAAAAGCAGTTCCGCGCCATCTACGCTGAAGCTGACCGCCGCAAGGGCGACACCTCGGAGAACCTGATCGGCCTGCTGGAATCGCGTCTGGACGCCATCGTCTACCGCGCCAAGTTCGTTCCGACGGTCTTCGCTGCCCGTCAGTTCGTCAACCACGGCCACGTCAAGGTGAACGGCGTTCGCGTGAACATCGGTTCCTACCGTTGCAAGCCGGGTGATGTCATCGAAGTTCGCGAAAAGTCCAAGCAGCTCGTTTCCGTTCTGGAAGCTGTTGCTCTCGCTGAGCGCGACGTTCCGGAATACATCGAAGTCGATCACAACAAGATGGTTGCCACCTTCGTGCGCATCCCGGTTCTGACGGACGTTCCGTACGCCGTCGTCATGGAACCCCATCTGGTCGTCGAATTCTACTCGCGTTAATCGCTGGGTATTTCGTCTTGAAAGCCGCCCCTTGGGGCGGCTTTTTTGTTATGCAGGGCAGGGTTTGATAAAGCGAGTCACGCCATGGATATGCAGGCCATTCTCGATCAGGTTTACGAAGAGCTGACACCGCGTATCGGTGAAGGCAAGGTTGCCGATTATATTCCGGAACTGGCCAAGGTTTCGCCAGACCAATTCGGCATCGCCGCCATCACGGTGGACGGGCAAAGTTTCGTGGCGGGTAATGCCGACACGCCGTTCTCGATCCAGAGTATTTCCAAGGTCTTCATGCTAACGCTGGCGCTGGGCAAGGTCGGCGAGGGGCTGTGGAAGCGGGTGGGGCGCGAGCCGTCCGGTTCGGCCTTCAATTCCATCGTGCAGCTTGAGCACGAGGGCGGTATTCCGCGAAACCCCTTCATCAATGCCGGTGCCATTGCGGTTGCCGATGTGGTGCTGTCCGGCCACCAGCCGAAGGAAGCCATTGGCGAATTGCTGCGCTTTGTGCGCTACGTGGCGGATGACGAGACGATTACCATCGACAACAAGGTGGCGAAATCCGAAACGGCCACCGGCCACCGCAATTTCGCGCTCGCCAATTTCATGCGGGCCTTCGGCAATCTCCATCACCCGGCGGAACAGGTTCTGGGCGTCTATTTCCACCAGTGCGCACTGTCCATGACCTGCCTGCAACTGGCTCGTGCCGGGCTTTATCTCGCCAACCGCGGCGTCAATCCGCTGACGGGCCACTCCGTCGTCTCGCCGAAGCGCGCGCGCCGTATCAACGCGCTGATGCTGACCTGCGGCCATTATGACGGGTCGGGCGACTTTGCCTATCATGTCGGCCTGCCGGGCAAGAGTGGCGTCGGCGGCGGCATTCTGGCGATTGCGCCGGGCCATGCGGCGATTGCCGTCTGGTCGCCGGGCCTCAACAAGGTGGGCAACTCCGCGCTCGGCTCTGCCGCGCTGGAGCTGATTGCCCAAAAGACCGGCTGGTCCGTTTTCGGATCATAAGCGGGCACGGAGTGAGACTTTGAACGCGATCACCGACACCGACGATGTGATGCCGGACGATGCCGAGGGCGGCGGGCTCCATCCGCTCTTTGCCGATGCGCCGCGTTCGGTCTCCTTCAATAAGTTGCGCAAGCGCCTGCTAAGGCAGGTACGGCAGGCCATGGAGGATTTCTCCATGCTCAACGGCCAGAAGCGCTGGCTGGTGGCGCTGTCCGGCGGCAAGGACAGCTACGGCCTTCTGGCGCTGCTGCTCGATCTCAAGTGGCGCGGCCTTTTGCCCGTCGAGTTGATCGCCTGCAATCTCGATCAGGGACAGCCGAATTTTCCCAAGCATATCCTGCCGGACTATCTTGCCTCCATCGGCGTGGCGCACCGCATCGAATATCGCGATACCTATTCCATCGTGAAGGAGAAGATGCCGGAGGGGGCGACCTATTGCTCGCTGTGCTCGCGCCTCAGGCGCGGCAATCTCTACCGCATCGCGCGTGAAGAAGGCTGCGATGCGCTGGTGCTCGGACATCACCGTGAGGATATTCTCGAAACCTTCTTCATGAACCTCTTTCATGGCGGGCGGTTGGCCTCGATGCCACCGAAGCTTCTGAATGATGAGGGCGACCTGATGGTGCTCAGGCCTCTGGCCTATGCGGCAGAGGATGATCTGGCGAAGTTTGCCGAGGGCATGAAATTCCCGATCATCCCCTGCGATCTCTGTGGCTCGCAGGATGGCTTGCAGCGCAATGCGATGAAGGACATGCTGGCCGAAATGGAACGCCGCATGCCGGGCCGCAAGGAGCGCATGTTGCGCGCGCTCGGCCATGTGAACCCGTCGCATCTGCTGGACCCGGCGCTGTTCGATTTTGCGGGTCTGTCCGCTGCACCGAAAGAAGATTGATCGATGACCAGAGTTGTTGACGTTGAAGCCCTTGCCCACCTGCTCCAGGACGCGGCGCGGGCGGAAATCCTGCCGCGTTTTCGCAATCTGGGTGAGGGCGATATTCGCTCCAAGTCCGAGGCGAGCGATCTCGTCACCGAGGCGGACGAGGCCGCCGAGCGCATGATTCGCGCCGGTGTTGCGGTGCTCGCACCGGATGCACTGTTTGTCGGCGAGGAGAGTGTTGCGGCTGATCCGGCGCTTTTGGCGCGGCTTGCCGGGGCGGAACGGGCTGTGGTGGTCGATCCGGTGGATGGCACCTTCAACTTTGCCTCGGGGATTGGCGCGTTTGGGGTTATGGCCGCAGTGGTCGAGAAGGGGGAGACGGTGGCCGCCGTCATCCATGATCCGCTCGGCAATGACTGGTTGATCGCCGAAAAGGGAGCGGGTGCCTTTCAGGTGGCTGCAGATGGCCGCCGGGTACGTTTGAAGGTGGCGGACCCCGTGCCGCTTGCCGACATGATCGGCATGGCCTCGACCGGATTTCTGCCGAAGGACAAAAAGCCCGAGATCCTCGCCAATCTCGCCAAGGTTCGCTACGCCACCAGCTATCGCTGCGCGGCGGTCGAATATCGCGCCTTTGCCGGCGGCTTCGTGCATTACCTGATGTATAACAAGCTGATGCCGTGGGATCATCTGCCCGGTACGCTGATCGCGAAGGAAGCGGGGGCCTATGTCGCGCGCTTTGATGGGTCGCCCTATCTGCCTTCGCATACGGCTGGCGGGCTTCTGGTGACGCCCGACCGCGACAGTTGGGACGCGCTGCGGCGCGAGGTCTTTACGCTGTGAATTAAAAAAGGGGCCTTTCGGCCCCTTTCTCGTCAATGGCGCTGGTTGTGCGGCTGGAAGAGTTTGCCCTTTTCGGCAATCAGCACGAAGGCAAAGCCGATGACCGACACGATGAAGAACCCGGCGATCAGCGGCAGAGCCGTTCCATCAAACCCTTGGCCGATGGCCGCGCCGATGGCGGCACCGCCCACCGTGCTCATGAAGCCGAGAACGGACGAGGCCGTTCCTGCCACATGGCCGAGCGGCTCCATGGCGAGCGAATTGAAATTCGCGCCGATCCAGCCGAACATGAACATGGTCAGCGCAAAGAGCGTGATGAACAGGGCGAATGGCATGGGCTGCGGTCCCAACAGCTGAATGACCAGCCAGACGAGGTTGATGACAGCAAAGGCGACCAAGGCACCGTGCGACAGGCGGCGCATGCCGAACGTGCCAACCAGCCGGGCATTGATGAAGGACGACAGCGACATGAAGAGCGCAACGCCTGCAAAGGCCACGGGGAACCATGCGCCAAGATCATAAACGCCGACATAGATCTGCTGCGCGGAATTGATGAAGCCGAAAAGAGCGCCGAAGATGAAGGTGCTGGCCAGCGTGTAGTTGAGCGCAATGCGGTTCGTCAAAACGATGCGGAAACCGGCGGCAATCGACTTCACGGTGAAGGGGCGGACATCTGTAGGCGAAAGCGTTTCGTGAAGGCGAAGGTGCATCCACACGCCAATGGCCGATGCCATCACGGCGATGAAGACGAAGATCAGGTGCCAGTTACCGACAAAGAGAACCAGTTGCCCGAGGCCCGGCGCAATGACCGGAATGACCATGAAGACCATCATGATCATCGACATGGCTTCCGCCATCTGCCGTCCGCCGTAAACGTCGCGCACGATGGAAATGGTGATGACGCGCAGCGCCGCCGAACCAAGACCCTGAATGAAGCGCAGTGCCAGAAGAATGGCAAAGGACGGCGCAAAGGCCGCAGCAATCGCGGTGATCACATAGACCGCCAGACCATAAAGCATCGGCGCGCGGCGCCCGAAGCGATCCGACAGCGGCCCGTAGATCAACTGGCCAAAGCCAAGGCCGGCGAGATAGCTGGAGACGATGTACTGACGGTGGTTTTCATTCTCGACTCCAAGGCTGGCACCAATTTGCTGCAGGCCGGGCAGCATGATGTCGATGGCCAGCGCGTTGAGGGCCATCAGCATGGCCATCATGATGATGAATTCAGCGCGCGATAGCACACCAAGCTTCGAGACGGTGTTCTCGGGTGAGGTCATGACTGACTCATTCAAAAAGAGATAAGGCGTTGCCGGGGCAACGCCTTTTCTGGATAGGCAACGGGAGATGAGCGCCCTGAAGGGCGCATCGTCCTTTTCGATCAGGCCGCGCGGACCGCGATACCCTGTTCGGTCAGGTGAGACTGAAGCTCGCCAGCCTGGAACATTTCACGCACGATGTCGCAACCACCGATGAATTCGCCCTTGATGTAGAGCTGCGGAATCGTCGGCCAGTTGGAATAATCCTTGATGCCCTGGCGGATTTCGCCGTCGGCCAGAACGTTGATGCCCTTGTAGTCGACACCGATGTAATCGAGAATCTGAACGACCTGACCGGAGAATCCGCACTGCGGAAACTGCGGCGTTCCCTTCATGAAGAGAACCACATCGTTGGTCTTCACTTCGTTGTCGATGAAATCGTGAATGGCAGTCATGTTCAATCTCTCCAGCGCAGTTTCAAGGACTGCGGACGGTGTTTGCTCATGCGGCTTTACTTAAAGCCAAAATTGGTAATTACCAGACCTTATGTTTTATCAAGCGCGATAAAATCATGGGGTGAGGCCAGATGGCCTCAATCCGGTGCCGATGTCTGCAGGGCAAGGGCGTGCAGAACACCGCCCATATTGCCCTTCAGCGCCTCATAAACCATCTGGTGCTGCTGCACGCGGGACTTGCCGCGGAACGCTTCAGCCACGACTTCGGCGGCATAATGATCGCCGTCTCCCGCAAGGTCGCGGATCTTGACCTTGGCTCCGGGGATGCCGGTCTTGATCAGATCTTCGATTTCGCCGGGTTTCATGGGCATGGCTGTTCCTCCTTCAATGCGCGGAGCGCAGCGGGATCAGAACTTGCCGTGCTCCATGAAGTCAGGGAACCACGATTCATGGGCCGAACGCAATTCCTCAATTGCGACCGGACGCGCTTCACCCAGCACGACGTTGTTACCGCCGGTGCGACCGATGAAGGGCGCAAAGATGCCCAGCTCCTTGGCGCGCTCCTGAACCGCATCGAGGTTTTCCTCGCGGATCGTCACGACATAACGGCCCTGATCTTCACCGAAGAAGGTGGCAATCGGGTTTTCGTCGTTGAGCTGCGTCAGCTTGGCACCGATGCCGGAGGCCATGGCCATTTCGGCAATCGCCAGCGCCAGACCACCCGACGACACGTCGTGAACAGCGGTAGCCAGACCATCCTGAATGAGGTCACGCACGAAGTCGCCGACCTTCTTTTCGTGGGCCAGATCCACATGCGGGGCAGGGCCTTCGATGCGGCCCAGAACATCACGCAGATAGACCGACTGGCCGAGATGCGAACCCCAGTTGTCCGGAGCGCCCACCAGAAGGATCGCTTCGCCCTGAGCGGCAAAACGGATGCGGGCCATCTTCGACCAGTCCTTCAGAAGGCCGACGCCGCCAATGGTCGGCGTGGGCAAAATGCCCTGACCATTGGTTTCGTTGTAGAGCGAGACGTTGCCCGAAACGATCGGGAAATCGAGCGCCCGGCAGGCTTCGCCGATGCCCTTGATAGCAAAGACGAACTGACCCATGATTTCAGGGCGTTCCGGATTGCCGAAGTTCAGGTTGTCGGTGGCAGCAAGCGGCAGAGCGCCGGTTGCTGTCAGGTTGCGCCAGCATTCGGCCACGGCCTGCTTGCCACCTTCATAAGGATCAGCCTCGACGTAGCGCGGCGTCACGTCCGACGAGAAGGCCAGCGCCTTCTTCGGATGCGTATCGACGCGCACGACGCCCGCATCACCACCCGGAAGCTGCAGCGAATTGCCCTGAATGAGCGTGTCATACTGTTCGTAAACCCAGCGGCGCGACGAATTGTTGGCCGAACCGACGAGTTTCAGAAGTGCATCCGTCACATCACCCGCCGGAAGGCTTGCCATGTCGAGCGCTGCCGGTGCCTTCGGCTCCACCCACGGACGATCATATTCCGGGGCCTGATCGCCCAGATCCTTGATCGGCAGGTTGGCGACTTCCGCGCCCTGATGGATGATGCGGAAACGCAGGTCGTCCGTCGTCTTGCCGACGATGGCGAAGTCGAGACCCCACTTGACGAAAATCGCCTTGGCTTCGTCTTCCTTTTCCGGCTTCAGAACCATGAGCATGCGCTCCTGGCTTTCCGACAGCATCATTTCATAGGCGCTCATGCGCTCTTCGCGCACCGGCACCTCGTCGAGATCAAGCTCGATGCCGAGGTCGCCCTTGGCGCCCATTTCCACGGCCGAGCAGGTGAGACCCGCAGCGCCCATATCCTGAATGGCGATGACCGCGCCGGTCTGCATCAGTTCAAGGCAGGCTTCCAGCAGGCACTTTTCGGTGAAGGGGTCACCGACCTGAACGGTCGGGCGCTTTTCTTCGATGGACTCGTCGAATTCCGCCGAGGCCATGGTCGCGCCGCCCACGCCATCGCGGCCTGTCTTGGCGCCGAGATAGACGACCGGCAGGCCAACGCCCTTGGCTTCCGACAGGAAGATGGCATCGGTGCGGGCCAGACCGGCAGCAAAGGCGTTGACGAGGATGTTGCCGTTATAACGGGCATCAAACTCCACTTCGCCGCCCACCGTCGGAACGCCGAAGGAGTTGCCATAGCCGCCAACGCCTGCAACGACGCCGGAAACAAGGTGACGGGTCTTCGGGTGATCCGGCGCACCGAAACGCAGGGCGTTCATGGCAGCGATGGGGCGCGCGCCCATGGTGAACACGTCGCGCAGAATGCCGCCAACGCCCGTTGCCGCGCCCTGATAGGGTTCGATGTAGGACGGGTGGTTGTGGCTTTCCATCTTGAAGATGACGGCTTCGCCATCGCCAATATCGACCACGCCCGCATTTTCGCCGGGGCCTTGAATGACCACAGCGCCGGAGGTCGGCAGCGTGCGCAGCCACTTCTTCGACGACTTGTAGGAGCAGTGCTCGTTCCACATGGCGGAGAAGATGCCAAGCTCCGTAAAGCTCGGCGCGCGGCCGATGAGATCCAGAATACGCTGATATTCATCCGGCTTGAGGCCATGCGCGGCGACGAGTTCCGGGGTGATCTGGATATCGTTGGGGATGGTCATGGGGCTTGGCTAATCCGTGCGCAAAGGGGGATTGGTTTCGCGCCCTCTTTAACCCATGTGATGCGCCGACGCGACAGGAAAATGCGCCGAAAAGGCGAAACGCCACCAGCTTTTGCCGGTTCGGCAGCGCGGATCACGCCACGCTGTCGTAACCCGTCGCGCCATTGTCGAGCAGGCGGCGCAGGATGGTGAGCCCCGTGGCCACATCCGAGACATTCGGCGGAATCGAGAAGCCGATGCGTACCCGGTGCCACACCTTGTCGCTGCGCCCCGGTTTGAATTCGTCCTCATCATCGATCAGAACGCCTTCATTGAGCGCCGCGGCGCGGAACGTGCCGGACATCCAGGGGTCGGGCAGGCGCAACCACAGGAACGGTGTTTCCGGGTGCGATTCGAAATCCAGCCCCTGCAATGTCTGGCGGGCGACCTTTTCGCGCGCGCCGATTTCGGCAAGGCAGCGGTTGCGGATCGTGTCGGCGTCTCCGCTGAGAACCAGCCGGGCCGCGAGCTCCGCCAGAAGGAAAGGCTGTCCGCCGGTCATCATCTTGTGGGCAATGCGCACGCGGGTCGCGAAATGGGTCGGGCAGGCGACCCAGCCACCCCGAACGCCCGCGGCCACCGACTTTGACAGGCCACCGACCACGAAGGTGATGTCTGGCGCGAATTCCGCAATCATCGGCAGGCCGTCCTGACGCATACCGCCATAAAGATGGTCCTCGATGATCCACACATTGTGGCGTCGGGCAATATCGGCAATGGCGCGGCGGCGGTCTTCGGGAAGGGTCACGCAGGTCGGATTGTGGCCGGACGGCATGATGAAAACGAGCTTCGGGTGCTGCTGGGCGCAAACCTTTTCGAATTCCTCGGGAATGAGGCCGTGCTCATCGATCTCCGTCAGGGCCACGCGCCGGCCGACCAACGAAGCGCTGCGGCTGATGTGGGAATAGGTGAGGTTTTCGAAAACGATGCGGTCGCCGGGCGCGGTCATCGCGGTTATCACGCTCATGATGGCGGCATGCGCGCCAAGCGTGGTGACAACGCTTTCGGGGTCTGGTGACCAGTTTCCCTTGGAGAGCCAGCGCGCCCCGGCCATTCCCCAGCTTTCCGGATAGGCATGGGTATAGCCGACCGTCGCCAGTGGCAGGTCCCGCGCAATTTCGCTGATGTGATGATCAATAAGGACATTCTGGCCGACATCTGGCGCGCCCGTTGTGTCGAAGCGATAGCGGTCCGGGGCCGATTGGGTGTGGCGCGTCCCGGCCAGCGAGGCGACGACCGGGTCATGGGTCGCGGTGGCGGTGGGCGTCTTGCGGTCGCGCACATAGGTGCCGCGTCCCACTTCACCGCTCACGAGCCCGCGTTCGTGGACCGCCGCATAGGCGCGACTGACGGTGCCAATCGTGACGCCAATGTCGAAGGCCAGATTGCGCTGCGGGGGTAATTTCGCCCCGGCGGGCAGGGCGCCATCATTGATCGCGCCTTCAATCGCATCGGCGAGGCGCAAATAAAGCGGGCCTTCGCCCGAGGAGAGATCAGGAAGCCAATTTGTCATGGAGACAATTTGTAAATTGCATCAATTGTTTTGTCAATGATAGTGACAATGCCAGACAATAACAAAGCAAACGGGTGCAATTATGCGCAAGATGGATCAGTACTTGGTGACAATCGATACAATGTATCCCGACGCCTACGCGCGGGAAAGCCAGTTTCACGCAACGGGTGACATGCTGTCGCCTGCGGCGCGCAACGTGGTGGTATCGGGCGGCCTGATCGCGCGCATTTGGGCACGCTTTTGCCTGTGGCTGGAAATGCGGCGCGGACGTGCGGTGCTGCGCGAACTGTCAGACGACAGTCTCAAAGACATTGGCGTGACGCGCATCGAAGCGGAGCGCGAGGCCGGGAAATCACATTTCCTCTGGTAGAGGCCGGATGCCTCTCCAGCGCCTGACCCCGCTTCGGCGGGGTCTTTTTTTGTCGGTAGGTGACTGTGGGCCTCAGCAGCCCTGACCGCCGGCGGCCCAACGGTTCACGTCGGTCGAGATGCGGGCCGCGTTCGCAGAGCCCATCAGCGGGCCGTAGGCGGCGAGGCGGGCCGGATTGCCCTCTGCCTCAACGACAAGAAGCGGACGCGCCTCCGGGCTGTGCGCGGGCACCACGAGGATGCGCGGGCGACCGGAGAAGGAGTTCAGTTCCGGGGCCAGACGATAACCGGCAAAGGCGGCATCGCGCGACTTGAACCAGCAAGAATTGGCACCCAGCGCCACACGTTCCATGGTCGGCAATGCGGCGCGACCCGGCGCGACCGAAGGGGCCGTGCGCGACGAACCGCAGCCGGAAAGCGCCAGACCGGCAAGGCCGAGCAGGGCAGCGGAAACGATCAAGGGCTTGCGGGCGATGCGCATGGGGGCGTCCGTTTCAATGGAGAATGGAGAGGATGCGGCCTTGATCAGGCCGCGATCACGTCGAGGGCGGAAGCGAAGATGCCGCGCCCGTCATTGCCGCCATGGGCAGCTTCAATCAGGTTTTCCGGGTGAGGCATCATGCCAAGCACGTTGCCCTTTTCGTTGATCACGCCGGCAATGTCATTCAGCGAGCCGTTCGGGTTCGTGCCCTCGGCATAGCGGAACACCACCTGGCCATTGCCTTCAATGCGGGCCAGTTCCTGCGTGTCGGCGAAGAAATTGCCGTCATGATGGGCGACCGGGCAGCGGATGACCTGACCTTCGGCATAGGCGCGGGTAAAATCGGTGGCGGCGTTGGCCACAACCAGCTTCACTTCGCGGCAGACGAACTTCAGCGAGGCATTGCGCATCAGTGCGCCGGGCAGGAGGCCTGCCTCAAGCAGGATCTGGAAGCCGTTGCACACGCCCAGAACCTTCACACCCTTTTCAGCGGCCTTTTTCACGGCCTGCATGACCGGCATGCGGGCGGCAATGGCGCCGCAACGCAGGTAGTCACCATAAGAGAAGCCGCCGGGGATGACGATCAGGTCAACATCCGGCAGTTCGGTTTCGGTCTGCCATACGGTGACCGGAGCGTGACCGGAAATCTTGGTCAGCGCGGCGATCATGTCGCGGTCGCGGTTAAGGCCCGGAAGCTGGAGAACGGCGGATTTCATGGCGGCGGGTCTCTGTTTAGAGGATGGCGATCGAGTAGTTCTCGATGACGGTGTTGGCGAGCAGCTTTTCGCACATGGCCTTCAGGTCCGTTTCGGCCTTGGCCTTGTCGCTGCCTTCCAGTTCCAGATCGAAAACCTTGCCCTGACGAACATGGCCAACGCCTTCGAAGCCAAGTGCGCCGAGCGCACCTTCGATTGCCTTGCCCTGCGGGTCGAGTACGCCGTTCTTGAGCGTTACGGTCACGCGTGCCTTGATCACTGTCTTCGTGCCTCTTTGCTTACTTGACGAGAACCGGGCCGCCACCGCGGATCGGTTCGTTTTCGTTGATGATGCCGAGACGGCGGGCGACTTCGGAATAGGCTTCCAGAAGGCCACCCAGATCGCGTCGGAAACGGTCCTTGTCCATCTTCTCGTGGGTTTCAATATCCCACAGACGGCAGCTGTCCGGCGAAATTTCGTCGGCCAGAATGATACGCATCATGTCGCCCTCAAACAGGCGGCCGCATTCGATCTTGAAATCGACAAGCTGAATGCCGACGCCAAGGAAGAGGCCGGAGAGGAAGTCGTTGACGCGGATGGCGAGCGCCATCATGTCGTCCAGTTCAGCCGGGTTGGCCCAGCCGAAGGCCGTGATGTGCTCTTCCGAGACCATCGGATCGTTCAGCGCGTCGGACTTGTAATAGAACTCGATGATGGAGCGCGGCAGAACCACGCCTTCCTCGATGCCCAGACGCTCGGAAAGCGAACCGGCGGCGACATTGCGCACGACGATTTCCAGCGGAATCATTTCCACTTCGCGGATCAGCTGCTCGCGCATGTTCAGGCGGCGGATGAAATGCGTCGGAATGCCGATCTTGTTCAGGTGCGTGAAGATGTACTCGCAGATGCGGTTGTTCAGAACGCCCTTGCCGTCGATGACGGCATGCTTCTTCTTGTTGAAGGCGGTCGCATCATCCTTGAAGAACTGGATCAGCGTGCCCGGCTCAGGACCCTCGTAAAGGATCTTGGCCTTGCCTTCATAAATGCGGCGGCGGCGGTTCATATCGTTCATCTCATGTTGGGCGCGGATGTGAGCCGCGCTTATCAGTTTTCTGGCGTCCCCTTAACGGAAAAGAACGCGTTTCACAATCTCCCAGTCCCGTATGCGTTCACAGCCTGCCGTGCGGCGCTGAAATCTTTGGGAATCATTCACCACCAACCTACACCGATTTTCAAATTTTTCCCGCTACCAATGGCGTCACGGCCCGACAAGAGGACCGCTGATAACTTAAAAAACGGGGACAAAGACAATGAATGCTCTCAAGCAACGCGCGCTCGCTCAGGAAACCGGCTTCGTCATCGAAGAAAAGAACAACTTCGTTGCCAAGGCACGCCGCAACATGCGTCTCGGCCAGTGGGCCGGCGAACTTCTGGGCAAGGATGACGTTGACGGTTACGCCGACGAGCTGGTGACCAGCGGTCTCGAGCGCCGTCATGGCGAATTTGCGCGCCTTCGCAACGATTTCGACGCTGCTGGCGTCAAGGTTTCGGACGATGAAATCCAGGCCCGCATGGCAAGCCTCCTGCAGGATGTTCTGACGGACATGCGCAAGGCCTGATCCGGCCTGAAAGACACTTCCATCACCAAGGCCTTCGGAACTTCAGTGGTCCGGAGGCCTTTCTGCGTCATGGAACGGGAAGAAAGCCGATCATTCCTGAAATTTGCAGGTCGACGCCCCTGTAAAAACGACAAACCATGCATAAATTGCTTCGGGAATAGCCTAAGTGCGGATTGCACTTCCGGCGCGCTTTTGATTTATGGTGGCAAACAAATTGAAGACTGACCGACAGGGAGAGGCCAGATGAGCACTTTTGGCGATCGCGAAAAGGCATTTGAAAACAAGTTCGCCCACGATCAGGAGCTGCGGTTCAAGGCGGAAGCCCGCCGCAACAAGCTCCTTGGCCTTTGGGCTGCCGAGAAGCTGGGCAAGGCTGATGCTGCCGCTTACGCAGCCGAAGTGGTGGCCGCTGACGTTGAAGAAGCCGGTGACGAAGACGTATTCCGCAAGGTTCGCGCTGATTTTGACGCCGCCGGCGTTGCCGTGAGCGATGAAGACCTGCGCAAGCAGATGGTTGATCTGCTGGCAACGGCGGTTGATCAGATCAGCAACGCCTGATTTTCCCGTTTTTTTCGGGATGAGACAGAAGGCCGCACCTGGCTCAGGGCGGCCTTTTTCTTTGCGCAAAGAAGTTCGAGTATCCAGCCCACGTCAGTCGAGTGGCAGAATGTCGCGCCATTTGCTGTTGCGAATAAAGGCGGGAAGGTCCTTCGCCGTCATCGGGCGGGCCAGCGCAAATCCTTGCAACGCATCGCAGCCGAGATCGCGCAGAATGGAGATGTGCGCTGCCGTTTCCACGCCTTCCGCCATCACGCGGATGTTGAGCGATTGACCGATGTCGATGATCGAGCGCACGAGGCGGCGCTGTTCCGGTGAATTGAGAATCGGCTGGACCAGTTCGCGGTCAATTTTGAGCATTTTCGGCCCAAGTCGCACCAATCCGACAATCGACGCGTGGCCGGACCCGAAGTCATCAATCTCGATATCGATGCCGCGCGATTGAAGCGTCCTGAGGTTTTCCTCCACAACCCGATCATGATCATCAAGGAACACCGATTCCAGAAGCTCGAAGGAAACGGTTCCCGGCTGGATGGGCAGGCCTTTCAGGCTGAGGTCGAGTTGCGGGTCGCTGAGACGGCGGGCCGACACGTTGACCGAAATCTTCGGGATCGACAGCCCCGCGGATTGCCACTTGGCGAAATCGCGGACCGCCTGTTCCAGAATCTGGGCATCAATCGTCGCCATCACATCCAGATTTTCGGCAACCGACAGGAACTTGTCCGGGGAGAGAACACCCTTGTCCGGATGGTTCCAGCGCGCCAGTGTTTCGACGCCGCAGACGTTCAGCGTGCGCGCATCAAACTGCAACTGGTAGTGCGGTACGAATTCCCGCCGTTCCAGAGCCAGCAGAATTTCGTCGGCGGTCTTTTTCAGGCGGATGATTTCGTGCTGCATGTCCGGCGAAAAAATCTCATGCCGGTTGCGGCCGAGATTCTTGGCGCGATAAAGCGCGATATCCGAGTTCTGCAGCAATTGCCGCGCGTCCTGACCTTGCCGCTGGCGGCTGGCAATGCCGATACTGGCACCGATGCGGTAAGAGATGCCACCAATTTCCACCGGCTTGCACAACTCCCGGATAATTCGCTTGGCGAGCGGGATGAGGTAGCCTTGCGGGCTGCGCGAACGCGACAGCACAACGAACTCATCGCCGCCGATACGGGCAATAAAGTCCTCCTTGCGCACGCAGCCGCTCAACACGTCAGCCGCATAGCGCAACATGGCGTCACCGGCGGCATGGCCCGCCGTGTCGTTGATTTCCTTGAAACGGTCGAGGTCGATATGCAGGATGGCGACATTCACGTCATCGTCAATGCTGTCGAGAATCTGATCGAGATAGCGGCGGTTCGGCAGGCCTGTCAGGTGGTCGTGCAGCGCGTTATGCTCGATACGTGCCCGCGCAGCTTCCAGCTCGCGGTTATGGGCTTCCGCCAGATCGCGCGCCTGCCGTAACTGGCGCTGCATTTCCACATCCTCGGACACATCCCAATCCGCACCGATAACCTTGTGGTCGCCGGTGCCGCTTTCGATGAAAGGCTGTGAGCGGGAGCGGATATAGGCGACGGTGCCGTCCGGGCGCACAATGCGAAACTCGTCGGAATGGGGCAGGAGATGCTCGAGATGGAAGTTCATCTTCTCGAGAACGCGGTCGCGATCCTCCGGATGAAGCAACTTTTCCCAGGCGTCGCCGACAAAAACCGTCTGATCCCGATCAAGGCCGTAGATGTCGTACATCCGGTCATCCCAATCGGAGATGCCCTTGGTCAGGTTCGCCTCGAACACGCCGATGCTGGAAATGTCCAGCGCCAGCCGTACGCGGCGCGACATGGCCGTCATCTGGTCTTCCCAGTCCTTGCGGCTGGTGACATCCGCATCGGTGCCAATCGCCCGCAGGAGCTTGCCATCCGCATCCCATTGGACGCCCATGCCACGGCACTCGATCCAGATCCACTCACCATTGCGGTGGCGGATGCGGTAACGAAAAACCGTATAGTCCGGGTCATTGTTGTTCTGCCGCTCAACGGCCGTTTGCACGAAATCGCGGTCATCCGGATGGACCTGATGAATCCATTCGGGCGTGTTGTGCAGAAGTTCATCCGGCGTATCGAAACCACGGATGTTCAGCCACAGGGGCGAAAACTCGAACGTGTTGTTTCGGAAGTCATGATCCCAGACGCCAAGACGCGAGGCGTTGAGTGCAAAGCGCCAGCGCTCTTCATCAATGGAAAGCGTCTTGTAGCGCTCCACTACACTATCGAGCGGCATGATTTGCAGGAGAATCGAAGGCTTGGAGGAGCCCTTTCCCGGCAAAGTGGAAAGCGTGCACAGACCGGAGCGATAGGCACCGTCGGCGCTCTTGAAACGCAGTTCGATGGTTGTCGGAGGGGCGACCTTGGCTTTCAGGCCCGCAAGGGTTTTGGCAAGCGCTGTGGTATCGTCTGTATGAAGAAGATCGCTGAGGGGTGAGCCGGAAATGCCGTTTTCTTCGACCGTCCAACCCTCGAGAAAGGGGCGGTTGGCCTCAAGAATGTGTCCGGCGGAATCGAGAACGGCAGCCGCCAGAAAAACCGAATCCAGCGTGTGGCCGGATGCTCCGCCACTCGCTTTGGTGTTTTTGGTCGAGGCTGGCTTTGCCGTCACACGAACCATTTTTTCATCTGCCTGATTCTCTTTTATTATCAATCAATAGGGCAGGTGAAATTTGCTTTGTCAATTTGACCGGATGGCGAATGGCATCAATGCAGCAGGGGTGCCTCAAGCTGGCTGAGGAACTGGGCAAAGACCATCGTGCCTTCCGGCCAGGGGCCGTGGCCCGATGCAGCATTGATATGGCCTGATTCACCGGCATCGATCAGCAGCGAGTGCCAGAGATTGGTCATCGCCTCCACCGTCTCGAAGGCGCAGTAAGGATCGTTGCGGCTGGCAATGGTGACGGAGGGGAAGGCAAGCCGTGTTGTCGGATAAGGCCCGAAAGCCGCAACGGAGGGTGGCACGCGCGACGGATCGGTCACATCCGGCGGCGCGACAAAGAAGGCACCCGCGACAGGGCGCGTGAGCTTCGGAAGTGCGTGCAACACGGTGGGAATGCCCAGCGAATGCGCCACGAACACGACTGGTTTCGTGGACACAGCGACTTCGCGCACGATGCGGTTGGTCCAGTGCTCCAGCACCGGATTGTCCCAATCCGCCTGTTCGATGCGGCGCGCACTGGAAAGGCGTTCTTCCCAGCGGGTCTGCCAATGGCCTTCGCCGGAATTGCCAAGGCCCGGCACGATCAGGATTTCGGCGTCCGCGACTTTCATGGGCTTTGCCTCACACTGCTTGCAGAAGATGAAGGGGCGGCGTTGCCACCGCCCCTTTTGGAAGGATCAGGCTTCGCCGAATACGCGGCGGAAGATCGTATCCACGTGCTTGGTGTGGTAGCCAAGGTCGAACTTCTCGCGGATTTCCTCTTCGGAAAGGGCGGCGCGAACCTCGGCGTCCGCCAGCAGTTCCTCAAGGAAGTCCTTGCCCTGTTCCCACACCTTCATGGCGTTGCGCTGCACGAGGCGATAGGAATCCTCGCGCGAAACACCGGCCTGCGTCAGCGCCAGCAGAACGCGCTGCGAGTGAACAAGACCCCGGAACTTGTTGAGGTTCTTCATCATGTTCTCGGGGTAGATGAGCAGCTTGTCGATGACGCCGGTGAGGCGGGCCAGCGCGAAATCAAGCGTCACCGTCGCATCCGGGCCGATCATGCGCTCGACCGAAGAGTGCGAGATGTCGCGCTCATGCCAGAGCGCCACATTTTCCATGGCGGGCAGGGCGTAGGAGCGCACCATGCGGGCAAGGCCCGTCAGGTTTTCGGTCAGCACCGGATTGCGCTTGTGCGGCATGGCCGACGAGCCCTTCTGGCCCGGCGAGAAATACTCTTCTGCTTCCAGAACTTCGGTCCGCTGCAGGTGGCGGACTTCGATGGCCAGACGCTCAACCGACGAGGCAATGACGCCGAGCGTTGCAAAGAACATGGCATGACGGTCACGCGGGATCACCTGCGTCGAAACCGGCTCCGGCTTCAGGCCCATGGCCTTGGCCACATGTTCTTCAACGCGCGGGTCGATATTGGCGAAGGTGCCGACAGCGCCGGAGATGGCGCAGGTGGCGACTTCCTCGCGGGCCGCAATCAGGCGGGCCTTGCAACGGTCGAATTCGGCATAGGCCAGAGCGAGCTTGAGGCCGAAAGTGACTGGCTCGGCATGAATGCCGTGCGAACGACCGATGGTCACGGTGTCCTTATGCTCGAAAGCGCGGCGCTTGAGGGCGGCCAGCAGCTTGTCGAGGTCATCGATCAGGATGTCGGCGGCGCGCGTCAGCTGCACGTTGAGGCAGGTGTCAAGCACGTCCGAAGAGGTCATGCCCTGATGGACGAAGCGGCTGTCGGGACCGACAAACTCGGCCAGGTGCGTGAGGAACGCGATCACGTCGTGCTTGGTGACGGCTTCGATCTCGTCGATACGGGCGGTATCGAACTGCGCGGCGGAACCCTTTTCACGGATCGTATCGGCTGCCGACTGCGGAATGACGCCGATGGCGGCAAGCGCGTCGCAGGCATGGGACTCGATGTCGAACCAGATGCGGAAGCGGGTTTCGGGCGACCAGATGGCGACCATTTCGGGTCGGGAATAACGAGGGATCATGGGCCGGTCCTTTTCAAGCGGAAAACATGGGGGCGCTTTAGCAAAACAAGCCCGCAATCTCAACGCATGCGGCGCGCCATAATCGCACTTGTTGCAAAGAGAGCGACGATTCCGATGGGTAAATAGAGCCTGAGACCCAAAGCAACGTAATGAACCACCGCCGCGCCACTGGTGAAGATGAATTGCAGGACCCAATGAACGGTCATGAACGGGTCATGCCACTGCGCATAAAAGGCGCGGTACTGCATGGCGAAGATGAAGGCCGTCATGCCCGTGGTAAAAAGTGTCAGGCTGAAAAACGTGGCGGCAAAGCGCGTTTCAAGACGCCTGCCCAGCCCGCAAAAGCGGGAAACGGGAAGCGCCAGCGCGTAACCGATCATCGCACCGGCGAAGTAGATGGCAAGAAGCAGCCAATCGGCGCGCCATAGCAGGCTGCCGCGAACATAAAGCACGGCGACTGCCGAAAGCATCATGACAAGGCCCCAGAGCGGCGCGCCGATGAAGAGCGCCGCAGGCGATGGCAAGCTTGCTTTCAGCCGGGCGCGCAAGCGGGGCGGTCTCAGCCGCGACCGGCAAGGGCAGCCTGACGGATGCCCGCAACGGTGCCGCGATAGGCTTCGACGCCGGTGCCCTTGAAGACGGCAGAGCCCGCCACCAGCACATTGGCACCCGCCTTGGCGACCAGCGGCGCGGTTTCCACGGTCACGCCGCCATCCACTTCGATGTCGATCGGGCGATCACCGATCATGGCGCTCGCCTTGGCAATCTTGTCCACCTGCGAATGGATGAACTTCTGACCGCCGAAGCCGGGGTTGACGCTCATGATCAGCAGCAGGTCGATATCATCCAGCACATTCTCGATCATCGAGAGCGGCGTTGCCGGGTTCAGCGAAACGCCAGCCTTCTTGCCAAGGCCGCGAATGGTCTGCAGCGAGCGGTGCAGATGAGGACCGGCCTCAGCGTGAACGGTGATCACGTCGCAGCCCGCCTTGGCGAAGGCTTCAAGATAGGGATCGGCAGGGGCAATCATCAGATGGCAATCAAACACCGCATCGCTGTGCTTGCGCAGCGACTGGATGACCGCCGGGCCATAGGAAATATTCGGCACGAAATGGCCGTCCATCACATCGAGATGAATCCATTCCGCCCCGGCTTCGGTCACATCGCGCACTTCTTCGCCAAGGCGGGCGAAATCGGCGGCGAGGATGGACGGGGCAATGCGGATCGATCTTGCGGTCATGGTCTGAATCCTGTCTGGCAATCAGGCGGCTGGCGGGGCCGCGCTCCTTATTGAGCGCTCCCTTATCATTCGCACCCTTCGCAAACAACCTTGCAGCGCTGTTTGTCCTTTACGGAACAGGCTGGAAGGCACCCCCTTGCCAGACCATCAACGCATAAGGGTTCCCGGTGGGCTTCCCGCCTTGAAAGGAAATGGCACCAAGCGGCGTATCAAACCGGCGGCTTGCCAGTTCAGCGGCGACCGGCTTTCCCGACGTTGCCGCCGCCGAAACGGCCTCGGCGGCGATCAGCGCGGTACTATAGGCGGGGATCACGTAGCCTTCGGGGCGGATACCGTTGCGGCGGAAGGTTTCGGCAAGAGCGGACGCGGAGGGCGGAACCTCTGGTAGCAGCACCGCCTGCGCGCCGTCGGTCAGGCGAACCGCACCATCGGCGGCATTCATGGCTTCGCCGCCCAGAAGGCTCAGGCTGGCATTTTCCGATGCCGCATCCCGCTGGAGGATCGCCGCATCGCTTCGCTCCCCTGTGAAAAGCACATGGGAAACCCCGGCCTTGACGAGACGGCGCAACAGCGCGACCTGGTTTTCCTGACCGGGGCGGATCGTGTCGCTTGAAATCGGTTTCAGCCCCTTGTCGTCCAGCCGGGTCTTGGTGGCATCGGCCAGTTCGCGCGATGGCAGCGTGCCGTCCTCAATGATGGAAAAGGTCGCGCCCTGCCATTGGCTGACAACGACTTCGGCCAGCTTGTCGGCCTGCTGCTCGAAAGAAGGGGCCAGGGTGAAGAAGGGCCAACCCTCTTTTTCGGCATCCTCGAAAAGGATCTTCGAATGCACGGAAACGGAAAGTGCTGGAATGGCCGCCGCTTTCAAGGCGTCGCCTGCACCATCCAGACTGTCGCCACACAGAAAGCCGATGGCGGCAGATGCCTTGGCCTTGATGATGGCATCGGCCAGCGCCGTGCCGCTGCCAGCCTCGCAGGTTTCGGCAATGTCGGTCAGTTTCAGCTTTTTCTCACCGGCCAGTTGCTTTGCGCCCGCGCGGATCTGGTTGCCCAACTCCGCAAAGGGGCCATCCTTCGGGGCAATCACCGCCAGAACGCCACCTTCGGCCCGCGCACCCATGGGGACGAGAACCAGAAGAAGGGATGCGAGCAGGCCATGAATGCGGGACATGAGAACTTTCCAGCTGATTTTTCGGCATCTTATCCAAGCGAACTGTGACAAGAAAGCCGCGAGCGCCTGTCAATGCCACTTTTCCGGGCCTATTGGCAAAAGCGGTAATCCTTTTCTGCCAGACTGGGAAATGCGCGCCGGTTTGTATGGAGTTTCCAACTGGCCTGCCGAAAGGAAAAAAGAATGACCGCCAAGACTATTGATCCCGTTCTCTATCGCAATGCCATGAGCCGCTATGCGGGCCATGTGCAGATCGTCACGACTGCGATGGGCGAGGAAAAACGCGGGGTTACGGTCACAGCGGCCTGCTCGGTGTCGGATAATCCGGCAACGGTTCTGGTCTGCCTCAATGCCGGAAATCAGGCCAACGAACTTTTTACGAAAAGCGGGCGCTTTGCCCTCAATTCCCTTGCCGCAGACCAGCAACCGCTTGCCGAAGCCTTTTCCGGCATGGGCAAGCTGCCGGTCGAAGAACGCTTTGCCAAGGCCAAATGGCTGAATCTTGCCACCGGCGCGCCAGTTCTGGCCGATGCCATGGCCGCCTTTGACTGCCGCCTGATCGAGGCGAAGCAGGTCGCAACCCACATGATCCTGATCGGCGAAGTCGAAGCCATTCATTTAGGCCCGAACAGTGCCGCGCTCATGTATTTCGAGCGCGCCTTCAAAGCGTTGTAACCTCATGGACAATGACGAAATCCGCGAAATCTTCCAGTCGCTTGGACCGATCACCATCCGCCGGATGTTTGGCGGCAAGGGCATGTATTGCGATGGCGTTATATTCGCGCTGGAAGTGCAAGGCGAGATTTTGCTGAAGGCCGATGCCGAAACCGCCCCGCGCTTTGCCGAAGCCGGTGCCCGGCAGTGGATATATGAGCGCAAGGACGGCAAGACCGGGGCCATGCCCTATTGGTCTGTTCCCGATGATGCCTGGGATGATCCCGACCTGATGGCGCAATGGGCACGTCTGGCGTTTGAGGCAGGCTTGCGCAGCCGCTGATCAAAGAAGGCGGATCGCCGTCTTTGCAAACTCCGAAAGCTGATCAGGAAGCGCATCAAGCGCGAACCATTCAAGGCCGCTGTGCTTTTCCGGCTCCATGATGCGGGCTTCGCCGGTAAAGTCTTCCGTTGCGTAAAGCAGGGAGATCCAGTGATGCTGGTCGTTTTCGAACACGCGCTCATCAACGCCGAGAAAACGAACCTCGCCGATGACGAGGCCGGTCTCTTCTTGCGTTTCACGGCGAGCCGCTTCAGCGGCGCGTTCCATGAAATCAAGCTTGCCGCCGGGAATGTTCCAGAAACCGATTTCCGGGGCCTTGAGGCGACGGCAAAGCAAGATTTTCCCGTCGCGCAGGATCAGAAGTCCGACGCCGACGCCCGGAAAGTCAATGCCGGGCAGCCCTGTCGTCGCCATGATCAGTTCTTGGCAGCCGAAGCGACAATCAGCATGAAAGCCGGAATGTCATCGCCAAAGCCAACCGGCGTCGGGCCGTCATCGCGTTCGCGGTAACGGTTGCGACGGTCACGGCTGTCGTCATTGGCCGGAGCGTTGCGGCGATCCGGGCGGTGATCTTCGCGCGGACGGCGATCCGCCCGCTCGGCACGTTCCGGGCGCTCGGCGCGCGGTTCGGGCTTTGCAGCCGCAACAGGCGCTGCGACGGGGGCAGCCTCGACGGCAACCTCGGCGACCACCACCGGCGCTTCGTCCACGGACTCGATCGCCTGCACAGCGGCAGACTTGCCACGACGTTCGCCGCGTTCGCCACGCTTGCCGCCACGGTCGCGATCACGGCCACGGCCCTTGCTGCGACGGTCGTCTTCGCTGGCGGCCGTTTCGGCGGGCAGGGCGGCGAGATCGCCATTGTGCCATTCGATCTTTTCGCCAATCAGTTTTTCGATGGCGTCGAGATGTTTGGTGTCACGACGCGTTACCAGCGTGAAGGCGCGGCCTGAACGACCGGCGCGACCCGTGCGGCCAATGCGGTGAACATAGTCTTCGGCGTGGATCGGAACATCGAAGTTGAAGACGTGGCTGACATCGGGAATGTCGAGACCGCGTGCAGCAACGTCCGAAGCGACGAGAAGGGTAATCTTGTTGTCCTTGAAACCCTGCAGCATCTTGGTGCGCGAGTTCTGGTCCATGTCGCCATGCAGGGCGCCGACGGAGAAACCGTGGCGGTCCAGCGAGCGGAAGAGATCGGCCACATCCTTCTTGCGATTGCAGAAGATGATGGCGTTCTTCAGGTCGTCCTGTGCGTTGATCACGTCACGCAGGATGGCGCGCTTTTCGTAATCCTTGCCGTTGGACGCCACGAGGCGCTGGGTCACGGTCTTGGCCGTGGAAGACGGCGGCGCGACTTCGACACGAACCGGGTTCTGCAGGAAGCGATCAGCCAGCTTCTGGATTTCCGCCGGCATGGTGGCCGAGAAGAACAGGGTCTGGCGGGTAAAGGGAATGATCTTGGCGATGCGTTCGATGTCGGGAATGAAACCCATGTCGAGCATGCGGTCGGCTTCGTCGATCACGAGGATCTCGACGCCGGTCATCAGAAGCTTGCCACGCTCGCAATGATCAAGCAGGCGGCCCGGCGTGGCAATCAGCACATCCGCGCCGCGTTCCAGCTTGCGGTCCTGTTCATCGAAGGAAACGCCGCCGATCAGGAGAGCAATGTTGAGCTTGTGATTCTTGCCGTACTTCTCGAAGTTCTCGGCAACCTGTGCGGCCAGCTCGCGGGTTGGCTCCAGAATGAGCGTGCGCGGCATACGGGCCCGGGCACGGCCGGTTTCCAGAAGCGTGAGCATCGGCAGCACGAAGGAGGCCGTCTTGCCCGTCCCCGTCTGAGCGATGCCGCAGATGTCGCGGCGCTCCAGCGCGTGAGGAATAGCACCCGCCTGAATGGGGGTCGGGATGGTGTATCCGGCGTCGGAAACGGCGGAAACTACTTTCTGGCTCAGGCCAAGATCAGCGAAGGTCGTCAAAGGGGAAACTGCTTCCATTGCGGTTTTGAAGCACGTCGCGAATGGATACATTCGCCAGACGGGCTTTCACATCCAGGTTTCGGGCATGTCGTTGTCGCAAATCCGCCGCACATTTTCGCGCGACACGTTCCAGCGGATATGAGTGCATTACGTCACTACATTTCGCAGCGGCAATTAGTGCTAAATTGCTTGAAAGTCAAGAAAACCGGGCAAAGTCGCGTGATTATTTGCGACTTTTCGCAAAGCTGGCAAAAGAAGCAGCAGTTCAGTTCAAATAATTCGTGAGCTTGATGCCCGCATTGAGGAATCGCATGGGGTCGATGGCCTGTCCGTCGCGGCGCACTTCGTAGTGCAGATGCGGGCCTGTAGAGCGGCCCGTGGACCCGGCTTCGCCAATCACGTCTCCCAGTTCGACGTGCTGGCCAACGGTTGCCAGAATGCGCGACATGTGGCCGAACCGTGTGATAATTCCCTGTCCGTGGTCGATTTCCACCATGTTGCCGTAACCACCGGAATAGCCGGCGGCGATCACCTTGCCAGCGCCGGTGGCGCGGATGGGTGCGCCCACTTCGGAGCGAAAATCAATGCCGGCGTGAAGGGCAGGGCGACCGAAGAAGGGATCGGTGCGCGTGCCAAAAGTGGAGGTAATATCGCGGCCCGGAGCAGGGTTTCCGTAGGGCAGCTTGCGGGCCGTTTCGCGAACGGTTTCAAGATGATCAAGCGCTTTGTCGAGGCGGTGCAGCGAGACTTCGAAGGCTTCCTTGCCGCCGACCGGAATGAACGGGCCGCCCATGGCGGTATTGGCCGACGCGACCTTGACCTCAGGCACATCAACGCCCGTGCCGCGCAAGATGCTGGTAATGGCGTCGGCAGTGCCGGAGGCGTTATCGGCAAGACCGGCAATATGGGTCAGTTGCTCCACCTCGATATTTTTCAGCGAGCGGGTCACATTGGTAAAAACGCGGTCGGCGCGATCCGCAACGCTCTCACGCGACGCAGGCGCGTAGGCGGCAAGTGTCGCAGAGGGCGCAGGCGACGGCGCAGCCTTGCCGCCCGAAAGAAGGTTTTCCAGAGCCTCGACACCCTTGTTGCCAGACGCAAGCGACGCCTGCTTGCCAAGGGCAAGGGGGCTGGGTGTCGGAATGGGCACATCAGCGCCGGGGCGCGAGGTCTTTACGCTGGCCTTGTCGAGAAGGGTGCCGATCTTGCCCTGTCGCAGCGACAGAGCCATCTGCTGCTCAAGCAACTTCTCGACCTTTTCCTCTACCACCTGCTGATCCAGAAGCTGACGCGAGGTAATGCGGTCCAGTTGCGAGCGAAGGGCCGCGATGCGGTCTTCATAATCATGTTGAACGCGGGCCTGGCGGGCGGAGGAGGCGCCCATCAGGTTGTCGCGGAAAACGAGATAGGAGGTTGCACCGAGATAGCCGACGGTGAAAAGCCCGGCAACGCAGGCAAGCGTTGCGGCCATCCACGGACGCACGGTCATATGGCGAACGTCGTCGCCGCGTGCCAGAATCAGCACATGCGGTTCACTCCGTTTTCCAAAAATCCGACCCTGCGATTTTCTGGCCACGATGCCAACTCCTGCAAGATGAAACGGTTCCGGGCGTGCCCGCAGCGCGTTCTTGGTGCGAAATTTCCATGCCCTGTACCGTTGCAGCCCTCGAAAAGGCGCGGATTGAGGTGGAATTCGCTTGCAGGAATTACACAATCTTAAGGTTAATATTCCTTTAAAGAGGGGTGTTGTAGCCCCGTTCAGCCGAGGCTGCGGGCGGCCTCGAGAACCTCTTCAGCGTGGCCTTTGACCTTCACTTTCGGCCAGATACGGGCAATCTTGCCAGTGGCATCGACGAGCACCGTGGTGCGTTCCACGCCCATATATTTGCGGCCATACATGCTCTTCTCGGTCCACACGCCATAGGCGGCAAGAGCGGTCTTGTCCTCGTCAGCGGCGAGAATCACACCCAGTGCATGCTTGCGACAAAACTTGTCATGGCTGGCAACGCTATCGGGGGAGAGGCCGATGACAACCGTTCCGGCTTTTTCAAAAGCGTCCTTCAAGGCGGTAAAGTCGATGGCTTCAACCGTGCAGCCGCTGGTGTCATCCTTCGGGTAGAAGTAGAGCACCACCTTTTGGCCCAGAAACTGTGAGAGCGAAACTGTGCCGCCGCCATCACGTGGCAGGGTGAAATCAGGAGCAGACGATCCAATCGAAAGTTCGGCGGTCATTGTTCAGGTCCCTGTCATATTGCGTGTTACAAGGTTAGCGAAATCGACATGTAATAGCGACCGTTTCGGTTGGGCAACTCGCATTTTCAGCCGTCTTGTTCATTATGGCGGAACACGATTCGGATGGTTTGGCTCGTTTAAGGGAGTTCATGGAGGAGCAGGACGGAACACAGGCATCAGCGGGGCTACCGGAAAACGTTTCCGGGGCAACGATCCCGGCTGTCCAGTCGGAGGCGTCCTCCGTCCATACGGAACCTCTTGTAAAAAATAAGAAAAAGCGTCGCAAATTTCGTCTGGCGCTCGGCCTTTTTGCCGGTTTTGCCTTTCTTGTCTGTGTGGCGCTTGGCGGACTGTTCGTCGCCATCGAGCGTGGGCTTCTGGATGCGGAACTGGCGCGGCGGGCCGAAGCGGCCATCAATGATTCGCTGGGCGGACGCTTTGTCGTGAAGGTGGAGCGCGCCTCGCTGCGCTTCTCATCGCGCATGGCGCTGGCCGTCGAGGCCCAGAATGTGGGCGTTTCAGAGCCGGAAAACGGCAAACCCGTGGCCCACGTCAAGGCGGTGCAACTGGTTCTTGATCCGCTCGCGCTCATGTCGGGCAGGCTCTACATTGGCGGTGTCGATGCCGATGGGCTGGATGTCGATACCGCACTTCTGAGCACCGATGGCGAGAGCCTTGAGGGATTGCGGGTCGATTCCATTCCGCAGGTGCTGGACAAGATTTTTTCGCGCATGGATGCCGCATGGGCATTTCTCGAGCGCAGCCAGTCAGGGGATATGACGCTTTCGCGCATGACGCTGCGCTTTCCGGGAAAGGCGGTCGTTTCCGTTGAGGATATCCTTCTGGCACGCCAGGACGAGGGCGGTCTTTCGCTGACCGGCCGGGCCGTGCGTGAGGAGAGCGTTACGACGTTTGCCGTCTCCGGCCATACGCTCGACGGGCGCGTTGTCTCTGTCGATGCAAGCTTTGACGGTCTTGATCTCGCCCCGATCACGCTTCGCTATGACCCGAGCGGCGTATTGAACGCCGGGCTTGCCAGCGTGATGGGCTTTTCTTTTTCGGCGACGCGCGCCGATGAAGAAGGCAAAGGCGCGGCCCTGCAAGGACGCTTCAAAGCGGAACCGGGCATGTTCTACGCCGATTACGAATCGCAGGAGTTCAGCGGCGGAGACATTCGTTTCTTCTACGATTTCGACAAGGACACGGTGGAGTTTACCCGCTCGCACCTGTCCTTCGGGCGAACCGTGATCCCGTTTACCGGGGCCGTCGCCGACCGCGACCGGCAAGGCGACAATACCGGGCCGGGTTACATTCTTGATTTTCTGTCAAGCGGGGCCGTCTCCGGGGCAACCGATGCGCCACCACTGACCTTTGACGCCAAGGCCAGCGGTGTGTTTGACACGCGTGAGCATTTGCTGCGGGTCGACCGTCTTCTGGCAACGAGTGCAGCGGGTAATTTTGCCGGTTCTCTCGTGATCCGTCATGTGCCGGGCGGCTCGCCGGAGATCAGCTTTGGTGGACAGGTGCCGGACATGGCCGGTGACGCCGTCAAGCAGCTGTGGCCCTTCTGGATGGCCCGCAAGCCGCGCCAATGGGCTGTGGCTAATCTCGATGGCGGGCGCGTTCGCAATGGCGTGATTTCCGTTTTCGTTCCCGCCGGTCGCATCCTGCCGCCGCCCATTCCGCTCGAATTGCATGAGAACGAACTGCATGTGGGTTTCGATGTGGAAAATCTCCGCGTCGATCTGCCGCCAGACATTCCGCCCCTTCGCGATGTGGCTGCACGCGTCGAAATCCACGGCGGCAAAGCCGAAGTGTTGGCAAGCCACGGCATTTCCTATTTCGGTTCCGGGCGCTCGGTCACGCTTGATGGCGGGCGTTTTGCGATTGAAAATGCCTATGTAAAGCCGTTGATGGCCGATCTGAACGTCAAGCTCTCCGGTGATGCTGCCGCGGTGGTGGAACTGGCCTCCTTCCGTCCCATGAACGGGCTGAAGCATACCGAGTTTCGGCCTGAGGATTTCTCCGGGCCGGTCAAAGCCGATGTTGAGGCGCATTTCGGTCTTCTGCCCAGCCAATCGCCGCCCGAACCCGTCTGGAAGGTGGGCGTGGGGCTCGATGGCGTCGATGTTCACCGGCCGATCGGCTCGCATCAGATCTCAAAAGCGCAGGGGCAGCTGGATGTCATTCCCACCCAATTGGCCCTGACGGCCAAGGCGCGGGTCGATGATGCCCCGGTCGACATCAGCTACCGGCAGCCCCTCGGCAACAATGCGGGCGCGCCGGAAATCAAGGCCAAGGCGAAGCTTGAAAAAGCGGACTGGATGAAGCTCGCGCCGCAGCTTGGCGATTTCATCGAGGGGCCGCTTGCCTTCGAACTGGAGCGTATTGACGACAAGAAACAGGCCGTAACCGTCGATCTGCGGCAGGCGAGTGTCATTTTGCCATGGGTCGGCTGGTCAAAGGGTAGCGGCGTTGCCGCACAGGCCAAGTTCGACCTTTCCGGTGAAGGTGACGATAATGCGGTGCGCAATCTGCAGTTCGGCGGGGATGGTTTCGGTGCCAACGGCAATTTGAATTTCAATCGCACGGGCCTCGTTTCGGCGGATTTCTCTCGTGTTGTCCTGTCGCCCGGTGATGATTTCGCGCTCACAGTGAAAAACGGCAAGGCGGGATACGAGATCGGTGTCAGCGGCAAACGCGCTGATGCGCGCAACATCATTGGCAAGATGAAAAGCGGCTATGAAGCGGAAAAGCCGGCAACTGAGACGGCGGTTCCGGCGGCCAAGACCCGCTTTACCGCCAACCTGAAGCTTGGTGAACTGGCAGGCTTCAATGATGAGACGCTCTCCAATTTCACCGGCCGCTATGCGATGAAGGGGTCTGATATTACCGCGGTGGAGTTCACGGCAACGACCGATAGCAATCAGGCGCTTGTCGGCCAGATGCTGAAGGACGGGCGCAACACGATTTCCATCACCAGCGGCGATGCCGGTGCCTTTGCCCGCTTCATCGATCTCTACAAGAACATGGCCGGTGGCCTGCTGAATCTGAAAATGTTCGCCATGGATGCGCAATCCTGGAGCGGGTCGATTGATATCCGAAACTTCCGCCTGACCAACGAGCAGCGCCTGCAATCCATGGTCTCGACGCCGACGGGGGCGGACGGAAAAAGCCTGAGCAAGACGCTCAAAAAGGACATCAATGTGAACTCCGCCGGGTTCCAGCGGGCCTTTGGGCGCTTGGTGCTGCGAAACAGCGTTCTCGTTGTGGAAAATGGTGTTCTGCGGGGTGATCAGGTCGGCGCAACATTTCAGGGAACCGTGCGCGACCGGCGCGGTCGCATGGACCTGACCGGCACTTTCATGCCGGCCTATGGTCTGAACAGCCTGTTTGCCGAACTGCCGATCATCGGCTCACTGCTCGGCAATGGCCGCGACAAGGGGCTGATCGGCATCACTTTCCGGCTGTCCGGCAAGTTTACCAAGCCCGACCTGACGATCAACCCGCTCTCGGTCATCGCTCCGGGCGTGTTCCGGCAGATTTTCGAGTATTGATCCTGTTCCTCAGGCAACTTCGGTTTGGCGCAGACGCTCCCGGATGGTCGCGATGAGGTTGCGTTGGTGGAAGTCGCGGTAAAACGCTGTTTCACCGTCATCCATGACGCGCAAAACCGGCACGCAATCCTCCATGGCAAGACTGGGGATCGTTTCCGGCGCAGTCGTCTCTTGCAATGTCTTGCGGTCGATCCCGGCCACCCGTCGCTCCAACGCATCAAAATAGGCGATGTTGCGCTCTATGGCCTCAGGCGTTTTCGTGCGGCCATGGGCCGGGGCAACGACCAGCGCCCTGAGATCACGCAATTGCCGCAGCGAACGGCGCAACTCGAACAGCGCATCCGGGTCCTTAGACCACACGCAGGGCATCGGGTCCTCGACCGCATCGACCGGCAGAAGTGTTGAGATTTCCGGAATGTAGACCGCCACATGGTCCGGCGTATGGCCGGGCGTGTGGAGAAGATGAAGCGTCAAATCCCCGCCATGAAGCTTCATGTCGCCGGAAAAGGTGATCGACGGGCCGATCAGTTCCACCTCATGGAAGCATGATTCCTGCCCGGATTTTTCCGCAAGCTTGGCGCGCGCTGCCGGATGGGCCAGCCGCTCCTGCGTTTTGACATGGCCGATGATCGGCCCGAATGCACGAAGCGCCGCATTGCCCCAGAAATGGTCCCAGTCCATATGCGAATTGAGGATGACGAGCGGTTTTCCGCCGGGCGTTACGCAAAGCTTTTCAAGTGCTTGGCGGCAGAGGGCTGGCGTGCCCAGCGTGTCGATCAACACGTCGAAACGCTGTGTGCGCACGAACATCGCGTCCACTTCGCTGCCCGCTCGCAAGATGCTGATGCGTGGATCAAGCCCCTCAAAGCTGGTGATTTCGACGGTATCGGTCATCTGCTGCCTCGTGTTTGAAAGAGCGCCGAATGTGCGTCTGACCGCAGCCCATGGCAAGCCACCGGCGACAACAAAAAAGCCGGGTTGCCCCGGCTTCCGTGTGTTTGTTCAATGGCAGCCGGATCAGACCGGGCGGATGAGGATGTGCTTCTTCTTGCCGAGCGACACCTTGATGACGCCTGCGTCCGAAACCTCTGCCTTGCCAATCGTGGCGCGGTCGTCGGTCATGGCCTTGTCGTTGATCTTCACGGCACCGCCCTGAACATGGCGACGAGCCTCACCGTTCGACGCGGCAAGACCTGCCTTGACGACGAGGGCGAGAAGCCCCATCCCGGCCTCAAGCTCGGCGGTCGGAACTTCGACCGTCGGCAGGTTGTCGGCCAGCGCACCTTCCTCAAACGTCTTGCGGGCCGTTTCGGCGGCCTGTTCGGCAGCGTCGCGACCATGCAGCATGGCGGTGATTTCGGTGGCGAGGATCTTCTTCACCTCGTTGATTTCCGAACCGCCAAGGGCCGAAAGGCGGGCGATCTCATCCATCGGCAGCGTGGTGTAGAGCTTCAGGAAGCGCGAAACATCGGCGTCTTCCGTGTTGCGCCAGTACTGCCAGAAATCATAGGCCGAAAGCATGTCCGGGTTCAGCCAGACAGCGCCATTGATCGACTTGCCCATCTTCGCGCCCGACGAGGTGGTCAGGAGCGGCGAGGTCAGCGCGTAAAGCTGCTGCGTGCCCATGCGGTGGCCAAGGTCGATACCGTTGACGATGTTGCCCCACTGGTCGGAACCGCCCATCTGCAGGCGGCAATCGTAACGCTTGGCCAGTTCCACGAAGTCGTAGGCCTGCAGGATCATGTAGTTGAATTCGAGGAAGGACAGCGACTGCTCGCGGTCAAGGCGCGTCTTCACGCTGTCGAAGGACAGCATGCGGTTGACCGAGAAGTGACGACCGACATCGCGCAAGAATTCAAGGTAGTTCAGGCCGCGCAGCCAGTCGCCGTTGTTGATCATCAACGCGCCGCCCTTGGGGCCGGATTCATAGTTGAGGTAGTTCGAAAAGACGCGCTTGATCGAGGCAATATTGTCCTCGATCATATCGACCGTCATCAGCTTGCGGGCCTCTTCCTTGAAGGACGGGTCGCCGACCATGCCGGTGCCGCCACCCATCAGCGAAATCGGACGATGGCCGGTCTTCTGCATCCAGTGCAGCATCATGATCTGGATCAGCCCGCCCGCATGCAGCGAAGGCGCGGTCGGATCGAAGCCGATATAGGCCGTCACGGTTTCCTTGGCGAAGAGTTCATCGAGACCTGCCTCGTCGGAGATCTGGTGAATGAAGCCGCGCTCGTCGAGCGTGCGAAGGAATTCGGACTTGAACCTGGACATGACCTGTTTCTCTGGAAAAGGATTGGGTTACCGGGCGCGTCTAGCACTGTTTTGGCGCATAATCACCCCAAAAGTGATTCAGGATGGCAGGCATGGGTAGACAAAAAACGGCAATCGGGCTGATGAGCGGCACCTCGATGGACGGCATCGATGTGGCGCTTGTGAAAACCGATGGCGAAGGTTTCGTTGCACGTGGCCCAAGCCTTTACATCCCCTATGACGCGGGATTGCGGGCGTGCTGGAAGAAGGCACTGGTGACGGCGAAAGCCATCACCGAACGCCATCAGCGCCCCGGCGACCTGGCCGATGCGGAACGGACGCTGACGCTATGCCATGCCGCTGCGGTCAAATCCTTTCTGGCCCGCCATGATCTCGCGCCCGGCGATATCGATGTCATCGGCTTTCACGGCCAGACCGTTCTGCACCGCCCGGATGCGGCATTGACGGTGCAGATCGGCGACGGACCGCTGCTCGCCGAAGAGACCGGGATTGATGTTGTCTACGATATGCGCGCCAACGACATGGTGCATGGCGGGCAGGGCGCGCCGCTTATACCCGCCTATCACGCGGCGCTGGCGGCGAATTTGCCCGAAGGCCTGTCGCGACCTGCCGTCTTCGTCAATATCGGCGGCATTTCAAACCTCACTTATACGGGTCAGTCGGGGCGATCCGACGAACTGGCGGCCTTTGATAGCGGGCCGGGCAATATGCTGATCGACCAATGGGTGGAAGCCCAGACTGGCAAGAGTTTCGATCAAGGCGGCGCGATTGCCGCGCGTGGCACGGTGGTTCCGGCGCTCGTGAACCGTTATCTCGAAAGCCCGTTCTTTTCCGGAAACCAGCGCCGTTCGCTGGATCGGGGCGATTTTTCCGTGCCGGTGGTTGGCGAGGTTTCGCTGGAAGACGGTGCCCGCACGCTGGCCCATGTGACGGGCGCGTCCATCGTCAAGCTGTCTGCCTATCTCCCCGAAAAGCCGAAGACCTATGTGGTGTGCGGCGGCGGGCGTCTGAACCCGGTCATCATGGCCGAATTTGCCAAGGTTGCGGCAGAACAGGGGGCCGCGGTCATCGCTGCCGAACAGGCGGGCTTTGATGGCGGTGCCATGGAGGCCGAGGCCTGGGCCTATCTCGCCGTGCGCTCGCTTTGCGAGCTACCATTGACCTTCCCCGGAACGACCGGGGTGCGTGAGGCGGTCACGGGCGGGGTGTTTGTGCCATCCAACAAAAAAGCGCCGGTATGACCGGCGCTTGATCGTGAGATCGCTGACCTCGAGGCTGGGATCGAAATCCTTAGCGGATTCGTTTGGCAGCCGGTTCCGGCACCAGTTCGCCATTCAGGCGGCGGTCCAGATAGTCTTCGCATTCGGCCATCAGCGTATCCACCTGGCCGTTGAAGAAGTGGTTGGCACCCGGCACCGTGCGGTGGGTGATCAGGATGCCCTTCTGGGCCTGCAGCTTGTCCA
This sequence comes from Pseudomonadota bacterium, assembly GCA_020161665.1. Taxonomy (GTDB): domain Bacteria; phylum Pseudomonadota; class Alphaproteobacteria; order Rhizobiales; family Rhizobiaceae; genus Ectorhizobium. Next base: position 62,086 of record JAIUPA010000010.1, read on the forward strand.
CGAGGCCGATCACGTCCTTCTCCGGGGCCACCTTGTCGGCATTGCCGTTGATGATCAGGCCGGACGACGGGCAGGGGGCGAGGAAGGAGAAGTCGTAGATGTTCGGCTGCGGGGCAATCGACATGAAACCTTCGATTTCCGGGCGGCGCATCAGAAGCTGCATGCCGATCCACGAGCCGAAGGAGTAACCGGCCACCCAGCAGCTCTTCGAATCAGGATGCAGCGACTGCACCCAGTCGAGCGCCGAAGCGGCATCGGACAGTTCACCCGCGCCATGGTCGAATTCGCCCTGGCTGCGGCCAATGCTGCGGAAGTTGAAGCGCAGCGTGGTAAACCCGCGCTTCTGGAACATGTAGAAGAGCTGGTAGACGATCTGGTTGTTCATCGTGCCGCCGAACTGGGGGTGCGGGTGCAGGATGATGGCGATCGGCGCGCTCTTTTCCTTCGAGGGCTGGTAGCGGCCTTCGAGGCGGCCTGCGGGGCCGTTGAAAATGACTTCGGGCATCGTTACTCCGGGGCACGGGTTTCGTTCAGGAGAAAGGCACGGGATTGTCTCAAGGACTTGACTCCCGAATTCATCTTTTCTAGAACGCAGTTTAGAACTGTTCAAAAATCCACAAGACCAAAAGCCGTGGGATTTGACGTGTTCATATGCTAAGCCGCACGGAAATTTCAACAAAAATGCACCATCGGGTGCACGGGATCGCATGATGGCCGCAAGCCAGCGCGTCTATATGGACTGGAACGCGACTGCGCCGCTTCTTGACGAGGCGCGGACGGCGCTTGTTGCTGGCCTTGATCTCATGAACCCGTCATCCGTTCACGGTGAGGGGCGGGCTGCCCGCGCAGCGCTGGAAAAGGCGCGCCGACAGGTGGCGGGCCTAGTAGGCGCATCGCCCGCCAACGTTGTCTTCACATCGGGCGCGACGGAAGCCGCCAATCTGGTGCTGACGCCCGAATTTCGCATGGGCCGCCGCGCCGTCTCCATCGGTCATCTCTATGTTTCGGCCATTGAGCATCCGGCCATCCGCGAAGGCGGTCGCTTTTCCGTCGGTTCCGTTACGGAAGTTCCCGTTACGTCAAACGGCGTTCTGGACCTTGAGGCCCTGCGTCTGGCGCTCGACGCGCATGATGACAATAAGGGCCTGCCAATGGTGGCCGTCATGGCGGTCAACAATGAAACCGGCACTATTCAGCCCCTTCAGGCCGTTGCCGAACGGGTGCGGGCCAAGGGCGGGTTGCTGGTGGTCGATGCCGTGCAGGCGGTAGGGCGCATCGCCCTCGATATGGAAGCCATCGGCGCGGATTTCCTGATTATCTCGTCGCACAAGATCGGCGGGCCGAAGGGCGTCGGCGCGCTCATCGCGCGCGGCGAAACCTTGATGCCCGCGCCGCTGGTGCGTGGCGGTGGTCAGGAAAAGGGGCATCGCTCCGGCACGGAAAATCTGCCCGCCATTCTGGGCTTTGGCGCAGCGGCGGAAGTCGCAAGCCAGAACCTTGAGGACCGCAATGCCCGCATCGCCAGCCTTCGGGACCGGCTTGAAGCGGGTATGCGACAGGTTTTTCCCGATGTTGTCATTCATGGTGCGGGCGCACCGCGCGTCGCCAATACCTGCTTTTTCAGCCTGCCGGGCCTGAAGTCGGAAACCGGGCAGATTGCTTTTGATCTGGAAGGCATTGCGCTTTCGGCGGGATCGGCCTGTTCATCGGGCAAGGTGGGCGAAAGCCACGTGCTGGCAGCCATGGGATGCGATCCCAAGCTTGGGGCCTTGCGGCTCTCGCTCGGGGTTTCAACCACGCGTGAAGAGATCGAACGGGTTCTGGCCGCCTTTGCCAAGGTGGCGGGTCGCCTGAACCGAAACGGACAGGCGGCATAAGTTAAGGAATTTCGCGAAAAGCATTCGTTTTTCGCGGGGCAGGCGGGTGCAATTTTCCCGTAACTGCCCTAGATGAAGGGCGGATATTGCGCCAAAGACAAGACGACCGGCAACCTTTTAGGTTTCCGGTCCGGAATGACAACCACCGGGCCTTGACCCCGGCGAGATTGGAGACAGACATGGTGGCCGTTCAGGAGACGATCGATCAGGTCAAACAGATCGATATCGACCAGTATAAATACGGTTTCGAAACGCAAATCGAGGTGGACAAGGCTCCCAAGGGCCTGTCCGAAGACATCATTCGCTTCATTTCGGCCAAGAAGCAGGAGCCGGACTGGATGCTGGAATGGCGTCTCGACGCCTATCGCCGCTGGCTGACGATGGAAGAGCCGACCTGGGCGCGCGTCGAATATCCGAAGATCGATTTCAACGACATCTACTACTACGCCGCGCCGAAGAACGTGACGGGTCCGGTCAGCATCGATGATGTCGATCCGGAACTGTTGAAGACCTACGAGAAGCTGGGCATTCCGTTGCGCGAGCAGGAAATTCTGGCCGGTGTGCAGACATCCAAGATTGCCATCGACGCCGTGTTCGACTCGGTCTCGGTCGTCACCACCTTCAAGGAAGAGCTGAAGAAGGCGGGCGTGATCTTCATGTCCATTTCCGAGGCGATCCGCGAGCATCCCGAGCTTGTGAAGAAGTATCTCGGCTCCGTCGTTCCGCCGACCGATAACTATTATGCGACGCTGAATTGCGCGGTCTTCACCGATGGCTCGTTTGTCTTCGTTCCGAAGGGCGTGCGTTGCCCGATGGAGCTTTCGACCTACTTCCGCATCAACGAGAAGAACACCGGCCAGTTTGAGCGCACGCTGATCATCTGCGAGGAAGGCGCTTACGTCTCCTACCTCGAGGGCTGCACGGCCCCGCAGCGCGACGAGAACCAGCTGCACGCCGCCGTTGTCGAGCTGGTGGCGCTGGACGATGCCGAAATCAAGTATTCCACCGTCCAGAACTGGTATCCGGGCGATATGGAAGGCAAGGGCGGCATCTACAATTTCGTGACCAAGCGTGGCGATTGCCGCGGCAAGAATTCCAAGATTTCGTGGACGCAGGTGGAAACCGGCTCGGCGATCACCTGGAAATATCCGTCCTGCATCCTGCGTGGCGATGGTTCGCGCGGCGAGTTCTACTCGATTGCCGTTTCCAACGGTCATCAGCAGATCGACAGCGGCACCAAGATGATCCATCTCGGCAAGAATACGTCGAGCCGCATCATCTCGAAGGGCATTTCGGCGGGCAAGTCGAACAACACCTATCGCGGTCAGGTTTCGGCCCACCGCAAGGCGGCGAATGCCCGCAACTTCACCCAGTGCGACAGCCTTCTGATCGGCGATACCTGCGGCGCGCATACCGTGCCCTATATCGAGGCGAAGAACTCCACCTGCCAGTTTGAACACGAAGCGACGACCTCGAAGATTTCCGAGGACCAGCTGTTCTACTGCCTGCAGCGCGGCATTCCCGAAGAGGCGGCCATTGCCCTCATCGTCAATGGCTTCGTCAAGGAAGTCATTCAGGAACTGCCGATGGAATTTGCCGTGGAAGCGCAGAAGCTGATCGGCATTTCGCTCGAAGGCTCCGTGGGCTGAGGCCAATCCCTTTCAAACGGTGCGCGCGGTATCTCGCGCGCCCATTGTCCAAATATTTCTGAAGGTTATCACCATGCTTGAAATCATCGACCTGCACGCCAAGATCGCCGACACCGAAACGGAAATCATTCGTGGCCTGAACCTCACCGTGAAGGCGGGTGAAGTCGCCGCCATCATGGGCCCGAACGGTTCTGGCAAGTCCACGCTGTCCTACATCCTGTCAGGGCGCGAAGATTACGAAGTCACTTCGGGTGACATCCGCTACAATGGCGAAAGCATTCTGGAAATGGACGCCGCCGAGCGCGCTGCCAAGGGTGTGTTCCTGGCCTTCCAGTACCCGGTGGAAATTCCGGGCGTTGCCACCATGCAGTTCCTGAAAGTGGCGATGAACGAGCAGCGCAAGGCGCGTGGCGAGGCCGAACTTTCGACGCCGGATTTCATCCGCACCGTCAAGGAAGGCGCGGCCAAGCTCAAGATCGACTATGAAATGCTGAAGCGCCCGCTGAACGTCGGCTTCTCCGGCGGCGAGAAGAAGCGTGCGGAAATCCTGCAGATGGCGCTTCTGGAGCCGAAGCTGTGCGTTCTCGATGAAACCGATTCCGGTCTCGATATCGATGCGCTGAAGATCGTGTCCGATGGCGTCAACGCGCTGCGTTCGCCCGATCGCGCCTTCATCGTCATCACCCACTATCAGCGCCTTCTCGAGCACATCGTACCGGATACGGTTCATGTTCTTTACAAGGGCCAGATCATCCGCACCGGCGGCAAGGAACTGGCGCTGGAACTGGAAGAAAACGGTTACGCCGATATCATCGGCGAGGCTGCCGAATAAGGAGGCCCGCTCATGACCCTTCAGGCGAACACACGCCTCACAGCCGCCGAAACGGCGCTGGTCGAGGCCTATAATACGCAGATTTCCGATCTGCCGGGCGATGCGGATGTTCTCTCCGCTCGCGACCGTCTGCTCGATGATCTGAAAACCGGCGGTCTGCCGACCCGGCGCATCGAAAGCTGGCACTACACCGACCTCAAGACGCTGGTGAAGACGTGGCCGGCGCTGGAAGGCGCAGACACCACCAAGGTTTTGCCGCCGATGGTGGCCGGTTCCTCCGTGCTGGCCGTGCTGCAAGGCAAGGCGGATGGTGCCAGGGCCGATGGCTTTACCGTTTCGCATTACCGCGACAGCCTGTCCGATGGTTCGGCGGCGGCGCGTCTGGCGGCGGCCTCGGATGATGACGCGATTGGCCGTATCAACGGTTCCTTCGTGCGCGATGGTTTCGTTCTTGAAATTCCGGCCGATGCCGAACTCGAGGCGCCCGTCGAAATCCAGTCGATCCATGCCGGTGGGCAGGCGCATACCCGCTTTCCGGTGAAAATCGGGGCCGGTGCCAAGGTCGTTGTCATCGAACGCCACATCGCCACGTCGGGCGACGAGGCGGCTCTTGTGTCATCCGTGTCGGATATCACCGTGGGTGAGGGCGCCGAGGTAACGTGGGTTGTTGTGCAGCAGCAGGGCGCCGCCGATACCTTCCTCGGTCAGGTGCGCGTCGATCTCGGCGCGGATGCCAAGCTGAAGCTTTTCAACGTCAATGCCGGAGGCAAGCTGGTGCGTCAGGAACTGCGCATCGATGCCAATGGCGAAGGCTCTGAACTGACGCTGCGCGGCGTGAACCTCATCGGCGGCGAACAGCATGTCGATGTGACGCTGGTGCTCGGCCATAACGTTCCCAATACGTCTTCGACCGATGTGTTCCGTAACGTGGTGTTCGACCGGGGTCGCGGCGTGTTCCAGGGCATGATCAAAGTCGCGATCGACGCCCAGAAGACCGATGCCAAGATGTCTTGCAACACGCTTCTGCTGTCGGATGAGGCCGATTTTTCGGCCAAGCCGGAGCTCGAAATCTTTGCGGATGATGTGGTCTGCGGTCACGGCGCAACGGTTGCCGATATCGACGACAACCACCTCTATTACCTCAAGGCGCGCGGCATTCCGGAAAATATCGCCCGGGCCATGCTGGTCAATGCCTTCGTGGCCGAAGTGGTGGAAGAGCTGGAAGACGAGCCGCTGGTGGAAGCGCTGGAAGCCATCATTTCCGCCTGGCTTGCAAAGCACGCCTGACGAAAAGACGCTCACGCAAACGTCTCCTTCGTCATGCTCGGGCTTGACCCGAGCATCCAGAGACCAACGGGACATGGACCCTCGGGTCAAGCCCGAGGGTGACGAGTGGGGCAAAGCTTGCGCACGAAACGGATTGTCCGACTCAAGTAGTCGGTTCCGGTGTTTTGAAAGGATGGCCATCGATGGCCTATGATGTCGAAGCGATCCGGCGGGATTTTCCGATCCTGTCCCGCGAGGTTTATGGAAAGCCGCTGGTCTATCTGGACAACGGTGCCTCGGCGCAGAAGCCGCAGGTTGTGATCGATGCGGTGTCGAATGCCTATTCGCATGAATATGCGAATGTGCATCGCGGCCTGCATTACCTTTCCAACAAGGCGACCGAGGCTTTCGAGGCGGCGCGGGAAAGCGTGCGCCGCTTTCTGAATGCGCCCTCGGTGGACGAAGTGATCTTCACCAAATCCTCGACCGAGGCGATCAATCTGGTCGCCTATGGCTGGGCTATGGACCATATCGGCGAGGGTGACGAGATCGTCCTGTCGATCATGGAGCATCACTCCAACATCGTGCCGTGGCATTTCCTGCGCGAACGTAAAGGGGCCAAGCTGGTCTGGGCGCCGGTGGATGATGACGGCGCGTTTCATCTCGAAGACTTCGAGAAGTGCCTGACCGAGCGCACCAAGCTGATTGCCATCACACACATGTCCAATGCGCTGGGCACCGTCGTGCCGGTCAAGGAAGTGTGCCGCATCGCCCGTGAGCGCGGCATTCCGGTGCTGATCGACGGCTCGCAGGGGGCCGTGCACATGCCGGTTGATGTGCAGGACATCGGCTGCGACTGGTATGCCGTCACCGGCCACAAGCTTTATGGTCCCTCGGGGATCGGTGCGCTTTACGGTCGTATGGAGCGGTTGCAGGACATGCGCCCCTTCATGGGCGGCGGCGAGATGATTTCCGACGTGGCGGAAGATTTCGTGACCTATGCCGAGCCGCCGCATCGTTTCGAAGCGGGTACACCGCCCATCGTGCAGGCCATCGGTCTGGGTGTCGCGCTCGACTATATGGAAAAGGTCGGACGCGCGGCGATTGCCGAACATGAGGCGGGTTTGGCTAGCTATGCGGCCGAGCGTCTGCGCTCGGTGAATTCGCTCCGGATCATCGGCAATGCGCCGAACAAGGGGTCGATCTTCTCGTTTGAGCTTGAGGGCATTCATGCGCATGACGTTTCGATGGTGATCGACCGTCGCGGTGTTGCGGTGCGCGCCGGAACCCATTGCGCCCAGCCGCTGTTGAAACGCTTCGGCGTGACCTCCACCTGCCGGGCATCGTTTGGCCTTTACAATACGAAGGCCGAAGTGGATGCGCTGGTCGAGGCGCTCGATTATGCGCGAAAGTTCTTTGCTTGATGATGAATGTCAAGTTTACTACATCAGGTCGGGTGCGGGTGTTGCATCTGGAAATGATCTGCCAAGGATGGTGCTATGAGTACTGAGGCCAAGGAAGCCGTTGATAATGTTCGCGAGGGGATTGTGACGTCCTCCATTCCCGCGGATGAACTGGTGCGCCTTTCCGATGACGTGGTTTCGGCGCTGAAAACCGTCTACGACCCGGAAATTCCGGCCGATATTTTCGAGCTTGGTCTGATCTACAAGATCGACATCGAAGACGACCGCATGGTCCATATTTCCATGACGCTGACCGCGCCGGGCTGCCCGGTGGCCGGTGAAATGCCGGGCTGGGTGGAAAATGCCGTGGGTGCCGTTGAAGGCGTGTCGGGCGTGCAGGTGTCGATGACATTTGACCCGCCGTGGACGCCGGACCGCATGTCGGAAGAAGCACGCGTGGCGGTGGGCTGGTATTGATTGGCCCAGAGCCGTTCCTATCTTGAGAGAAGCCGGATACCCGGCGATCAGGGAGACTGATATGGCCTTTGCCGTGATGACCATGACGCAAGCCGCCGCGGACCGCGTGAATGCGATTGTCGCCAATTCCGGTCCGGATGCGAAGGGCATTCGCGTCGGCATCAAGAAGGGTGGTTGCGCCGGTATGGAGTACACCATCGATCTCGTGACCGAGCCGAATGCCAAGGATGACCACATCACGCACGAGGGTGCCAATGTGTGGATCGACCCGGCCGCCGTACTCTACCTCCTGGGGACGCAGATGGATTTCGAGGTGACGACGCTGCGTTCCGGCTTCGTCTTCAACAACCCGAACCAGACCTCGGCCTGCGGCTGTGGCGAATCGGTGGAGTTGAAGGCCGCTGATCTGGCAGAGCTTGCCAAGCAGCGCGAACTGGCGGGCGACGCCCGGTAAGATTGGCGTCTTAAGACGCCCACTCGGTTTGGAAGAATTTTCAGAAGGCTCGGGTTCTCGCTCGGGCCTTTAGTGTTTTGGCAAAGTCCGTGCAGTTCCTGTCACGGCAATCGCCTGCCTCTTATCCCCCTCTCCCCGTTTACGGGGAGAGGGTTGGGGTGAGGGGCAAAGCCGCGGGTAAAAGCATCTACGAATTTGAGTTCTCGCGATGTTACCGCCCCTCATCCCGCTGCCGCGACCTTCTCCCCGCAGGCGGGGAGAAGGGGAGTTCGAGAACCGTTCTGCCCGCAGAAATCTTTGGCAAGGTTGCCATCAACCAAAAAACAGCTTCTGCCACGCGGTCCTTGTTCGTCGATATGACGGTGTAGTACGCATTTTTCCACAAATAATGCTTTAAAAATAATTATGGCAGAATATAATGCGGTTATGGATGAAATTGACCGTAAAATAATCGAACTGCTGGCGGAGGATGCGCGCCGCGCCCTGGCGGATATCGGGGCCGTGGTGGGATTGTCACCGTCTTCCGTCAACGAGCGCATTCGCCGCCTTGTGGCGTCGGGCGCGATCCGGCGCTTCACCGTCGATGCAGACCCGGCGGCGCTTGGGCTGCCAGTGCTCGCATACGTCTTTGTCGGGCTGAATTACGAGGCGGGCGAGGCGGCCTTCAAGGCCTTCGTCTCCGCGGCGCCCGAGGTCGTCGAGTGCCATCATATGACGGGCGGCTGGTCCTATCTCATCAAGCTGCGGGTGGATTCGCTTCACGGCATCGAGAGCTTTCTTGAGCAGTTGAAGGAACGGCGCTTTCTGGCGCGCAGCGAAACAATGATTTCTCTTTCCACCGTGTGCGAACGCGGTTTTGTGCCATACTAAACCGGAGGCTCCCATGTCGCTCTATTATCTCGCCAAGGGCATCGTTCTGGGCCTCGCTATCGCCGCACCCGTGGGGCCGATCGGCATGCTCTGCATCAACCGCACGCTGGAACGCGGGTTCTGGGCCGGTGTGGCCGGTGGATTGGGAACGGCGCTGGCCGATGGGCTTTATGCCTTCATGGCGGCCATGGGTTTTTCGGTTTTCGCGTTGTTTCTTGATAAGGTCTCGACGCCGCTGGCGCTTGTTGGCGGGCTGTTTCTGCTGTGGCTGGGCTGGCAGGCCTTCAAGCCCAAGCCGCCGCGCGCCGCTGCGAATGCGGGCGGTTCCGGGCTGATCAGCACGACGGCGGCAACCTTTGCGCTCACAATGACCAACCCGGCAACGATCCTGTCCTTTGCGGCGATCTTCGCGGGGCTGGGCTTGGCCGAAGCCGATGGCACGGGCAAGATTTTGGTGGTAGCCGGTGTCTTCCTCGGCTCCATGCTGTGGTGGGCGATCTTGAGCGGCGGCGTGGCGCTGGTTGAGAAGCGTCTGCCGGAGAGCTTTGTGGTCTGGGTGTCGCGCGCGTCCGGTGTCGTACTGGTCGGCTTCGGCCTTCTGGCCATCGCGACGGCGTTTTACCGGATGATGGGCTGATTCTCAGTCGCGCAGGATCGTTTTCAGCACGTCCCACATATCGGCGCCGGTCTCGAAAACGGAGGCGTTGGCCTGATAGTCGATTTTCGCACCTATCATGTCGTAAAGGTTCTGCTCCATGCTGCTCGTGGAGCTTTCCGGATGGGCAACATTCTGGGCAACCTTCGCCATGCGGTTCGATGCGTTCTGCATGCCGCTGACGGAGGTGGAAAGAATGGCAGAGATCGACATGGGCCTGTTCCGGTTAAGATCAGGCCATTCTAGCGCCATTCCCTTAGAAAAGACTTTATGCGGTCAGGCGTGTCTGTGCCGTCCTGAAACAGAAAGGGCGGCTTTTCGCCGCCCTTGCCATGCTTTGGATTACTCCGCCGCGTCCATGTAGCTTTCCACCGGCGGGCAGGTGCACACCAGATTGCGGTCGCCGTAAACATTGTCGATACGGTTGACCGGCGACCAGTACTTGTCGATGCGGAAGGCACCGGGCGGGAAGCAGGCCTGTTCGCGGCTATAGGGACGATCCCACTCGCCGACGAGGTCTTCCACCGTATGCGGCGCGTTCTTCAGCGGGTTGTTGTCCTTGTCGGCGCGGCCTTCCTCGATGTCGCGGGCTTCCTCACGGATGGCCAGCATGGCATCGCAGAAACGGTCGAGTTCCGCCTTGGTTTCCGACTCGGTCGGCTCGATCATCAGCGTACCGGCGACCGGCCAGCTCATGGTCGGTGCATGGAAGCCGCAATCCACCAGACGCTTGGCAATATCGTCCACCGTCACGCCAGCGGAAACCGCCAGCGGGCGCGTGTCGAGAATGCACTCATGCGCAACACGGCCGGTCTTCGACTTGTAGAGCACATCATATGCGCCCTTCAGCCTTGCCGCGATATAGTTGGCATTGAGGATCGCGACCTTGGTGGCCTGCGTCAGGCCTTCGCCGCCCATCATCAGCACGTAGGACCAGGAGATCGGCAGGATCGACGGCGAACCGAAGGGGGCCGCCGAAACCGCACCCGGCTTGCCATCTGTGGCCGGATGGCCGGGCAGGTGGGGCGCAAGATGCGCCTTGACGCCAATCGGACCCATGCCGGGACCGCCGCCGCCATGCGGAATGCAGAAGGTCTTGTGCAGGTTGAGATGCGAAACGTCGGAGCCGATGTCGCCGGGGCGGGCAAGGCCGACCATGGCGTTCATGTTGGCGCCGTCGAGATAGACCTGACCGCCATGGGCGTGGGTGATCTCGCAGATTTCGCGCACCGTTTCCTCAAACACACCATGCGTCGAGGGATAGGTGATCATGCAGCAGGAAAGATCTGCGGCATGGTCCTCGGCCTTGGCCCGGAAATCGTCAATGTCGATGTCGCCATTGTCCAGAACCTTGACCGGAACCACCTTCATGCCAACCATCTGGGCCGACGCCGGATTGGTGCCGTGGGCCGAGGTGGGGATGAGGCAGACATTGCGATGTGCCTGACCCTGCGCAATGTGGTAATTGCGGATGGTCAGAAGGCCGGCATATTCGCCCTGCGCGCCGGAATTCGGCTGCATGGAGAAGGCATCATAGCCAGTGATGGCGCACAGCTTTTCCGTCAGATCCACGATCATCTCGCGATAACCGACGGCCTGATCAACCGGCACGAAGGGATGGATATCCGAAAACTCCGGCCAGGTGATCGGCAGCATTTCCACCGTGGCATTGAGCTTCATCGTGCAGGAGCCGAGCGGGATCATGGCGCGGTCGAGCGCCAGATCGCGGTCCGAAAGACGGCGGATATAGCGCGTCATTTCGCTTTCGGCGCGGTTCATGTGGAAGATCGGATGCGTCAGGTATTCGCTGGCGCGCGCCAGATCGGCCGGCAAGCGGTACTCCGGCTCGAATTCACCCACTTCGAAATTGCCGCCGAAGGCGCGCCAGACGGCTTCCAGCGTTGCCGGGCGCGTGCGCTCGTCAAGGCTGATGCCGATCTTCGTGTTCCCGACCTTGCGAAGGTTCACGCCTTCCGCCACAGCCGCGCGCAGGATGAGGCCCTGCATGTGACCGGCTTCCACCGTGAAGGTATCGAAGAAGGTTTCCGGCTCGATGGCATAACCGAGCTTTTCCAGCCCCTTGGCCATCAGAACGGCCTTCTGGTGAACCTGCTGGGCAATCGCCATCAGGCCCTTCGGGCCGTGGAACACGGCATACATGGAGGCCATGACGGCGAGCAGAACCTGCGCGGTGCAGATGTTCGAGGTCGCCTTTTCGCGGCGGATGTGCTGCTCGCGGGTCTGGAGAGACAGGCGATAGGCGCGGTTGCCGCGGCTATCAACCGAAACACCGACCAGACGGCCCGGCATGGAGCGCTTGATGGCGTCCTTGACGGCCATGTAGGCGGCATGCGGCCCACCATAGCCCACCGGCACGCCAAAGCGCTGGGTGGAGCCGATGGCGATATCGGCACCCATTTCGCCCGGCGACTTCAAAAGCGTCAGCGCCAGCGGATCAGCCGAAACGGCGGCAATCGCGCCGGTCTGGTGCAGGCGGGCAATCAGGCCGGAAAAGTCATGCACATGGCCGTAGGTGCCGGGATACTGGAAGAGTGCGCCGAACACATCCACCGGATCGAGATCCGTGAAGGGATTGCCGACGATCACCTTCCAGCCGAGCGGTTCGGCGCGGGTTTCGATGAGCGCGATCACCTGCGGGTGGCAGGCCTCGTCCACGAAGAAGGCATTGGCCTTCGACTTGGCAACGCGCTGGCACATGGCCATGGCTTCAGCGGCAGCGGTCGCTTCATCGAGCAGCGAGGCATTGGCGACATCAAGGCCGGTGAGGTCCGTGATCATCGTCTGGAAGTTAAGGAGCGCCTCAAGACGGCCTTGCGAAATCTCCGGCTGGTAGGGCGTATAGGCCGTGTACCAGGCGGGATTTTCCAGAATGTTACGCTGGATGACCGGCGGCGTGATCGTGCCGTAGTAGCCCTGGCCGATGAGCGAGACGAGAACCTTGTTCTTGTTCGCCGTCTCCCGCAGCTTATCGAGCGCTTCGCGTTCGGTCATGGGCTCGCCCAGCGTCAGCGGCGTCTGCTGGCGGATGGAGGCGGGCACCGTGTCGTTGATCATCGCATCAAGCGACGGATAGCCGATGACCTTCAGCATATCGGCCATTTCAACCGGCGAGGGGCCGATATGGCGACGATTGGCGAAGTCGTACGGCTGGTAATCCGTAAAGTGGAATTCGGTGGGCGTCGTCATCAGGCAATCATGTCCTTGTAGGCGGCTTCGTCCATCAGGCTGTCGAGGTCAGCCACGTTGGCGAGCTTCAGCTTGAAGAACCAGCCTGCGCCCTGCGGGTCGGAGTTGACGAGCGACGGGTCGTCGACAATCGCCTGATTGATTTCAACCACTTCACCCTTCAGCGGGCAGTAGACATCCGAGGCGGCCTTGACCGATTCAACGGTGGCGGCTTCCTGATCCTGATCGAAGGTAGCGCCTTCTTCCGGCAGTTCCACGAAAACGAGGTCGCCGAGCTGTTCGGCAGCGTGGTGGGTAATGCCGACGGTGGCGACATCGCCTTCAAGCTTCAGCCACTCGTGTTCCTTGGTGAATTTCAGCATGGGTTCTCTCCGGAAATAGATTGTACGGTTTTAGCGTTTGTAGGTGGGCGTAATGAAGGGAAGCTGCGCGACGGTCATGGGCAGATATTTGCCGCGCACCTCAGCATAGATCGTGGTGCCGTTGGTGGCATAGGCGGTGGGCACATAGCCCATGGCAACCGGGCCTTCGACCGAGGGACCAAAGCCGCCGGAGGTCACTTCGCCGATTTCCGTCTTGCCTTCGGCATCGGCAAAAAGCTTGGAATGGCCACGCACCGGGGCCTTGCCTTCGGCCTTGAGGCCAACGCGGCGGCGCGATGCACCATTTTCGAGCTGCGCCAGAATGACAGCCGCTCCGGGGAAACCGCCCTCGCGCGCGCCACCTGTTCGGCGGGCCTTCTGCATGGCCCATTCAAGGCCAGCTTCAACCGGCGTCGTCGTGGTGTCAATATCGCTGCCATAAAGACAGAGACCGGCTTCGAGACGCAGCGAGTCGCGCGCGCCAAGACCAATCGGCTCGACTTCTTCCATCGCGAGCAGGGCCTCGGCTAGTTCCACCGTCTTGTCGGCGGGAACGGAGATTTCATAGCCATCTTCACCGGAATATCCGGTGCGCGAGACAACGCAAGGCTCGCCGACAAGCGTCACCGCACGGGCGTCCATGAACTTCATCTCGGCCACGTCCGGGGCGAGACGGGCAAGGGCGGCTTGCGCCTTCGGCCCCTGAAGCGCCAGAAGACCCCGGTCGAAATGGGCGGTGACATCGCAGGTCGCACCCAGATGCGTGGCCATATGGGCGAAATCGGCGTCCTTGCAGGCGGCGTTGACGACGATATAGAAATGATCGCCCATGTTGACGATCATCAGGTCGTCGAGAATGCCGCCGGTGTCATTGGTAAAAAGCGCATAGCGCTGGCGCCCGGCCGCAACGCTCAAGACATCCACCGGCACAAGGCTTTCCAGCGCAAGGGCGGCATCGGCATTGTTGCCGGACTTCGCCTTCACGATGACCTGACCCATGTGGGAAACGTCAAACAGGCCAGCGCTCTGGCGGGTCTGCAGGTGTTCCTTCAAAACGCCAGCGGGATATTGCACCGGCATATCATAGCCCGCGAACGGCACCATGCGCGCGCCCAGCGATACATGCAGGGCATGAAGGGGAGTTTTTTTCAGGTCAGCCGATTCGCTCAATTACGCCTCCGGGGTTTGCGCGACGGTGGTCACACAGGCTCGTCATGCGCGGACGCATTTCGTCCGCAATTCGAGCCCCCTCTGTCCTTGTCGCCTGAGATTGTTATCCCTTCGGCGAGCCTTCCCTTCAAGGGGCAAGACTTCTCTCCAGAGTCGTATTCGTGTCTGCTGGTCCTTTTGCCTGAGAGTTTCCGGGGCGGTTGCTCCTTCGGCACTGGCGTTACGACCAGCTTCTCCCAACAGACTGCCCGCCATTATCCGGCCAATGGCATGCTTGGCAAGGGGGGTGACGCAAACACTTCACAGGAGGTGGGACTAAAGAAGCAGGTAATCCTTCGGCTGGGGAAGCTCCGGAAGGTCTTTTTCGCCGAGCGCCTCGCGCACCGAAAGACAGGCGATATCGGCCATCGCGACCAGGGCAAGGTCATTTTCTTCCGTGCCGAACGGGTTTTCCAGTTCGTCACTGAGGGCATCCAGTGAAAAGAACGTATAGGCGACGATTGCGGCCGCGATGGGCGTGGACCAGGAGAGGAGATCGGCAAAGCCGAAGGGCAGCAGAAAACAGAAAATATAGGCGGTGCGATGCAGAAGCAGTGTGTAGCCGAAAGGGACGGGCGTTAGCTGAATGCGTTCGCAAGAGACCTGCCGATGGGCGAGGTCGGTCAATGTGCGATCGATCATCTGGAGCATGATGTCGCTGATCAATCCCTTGCGCATCGCTTCGGTCAGTTCCTGCGATATCACTTCGAGGATCGCCGTCGGCGGATTGCGGCTGATTTCACAACGTGCGGCAAGGTCGGCGTCCATCAGCGGCAGGGCCTTGTTTTCGGCACCGGGGCGCAGGTGCGGCACCATGATCTGCGAATGGGCCATAATGAGCGTCAAAACACGTCGGCGGATCGCTTCGCCCTCATCGGTACCCGATAGCACCATGGTTTGGCGGATCATGGTCCGGGCGTAGAGGATCATGTCGCCCAATTGCTTGCGCGCCTCCCACCAGCGGTCATAGCAGGCATTGTTGCGGAAGCTGAGGAAGATCGAGAGTGCAATACCGAGCAGGGTGAACGGACCCGAGCTGTTGTAAAACGGCAGGAATTGCGGGTTCACATGATGAATGTAGACGATGATCGTCGAGATCAGGGCCACGGAGGCAATCTGCGGCCAGAGCTTCGCCAGCATCGTTCCGCGCCGGATGAAAAACAGCTTGAGCAGGGTGGGGCGGGGATGAACGATCATGGCAATCTTGTCTTCTGGGAAATATAATTTCCTATAAGGGAATGTAAGCGGTCACTCAAGGCCGCAGGCGTAGAATCGGGCAGGGTGAACCTGCCGCAAGCAGGGGTGCGTTGGGCGGACGAATGATGAGGCAATTCGAGGTCGCGAGGATTTTCACCTGCGATGAGTCTTGCTTGCGGGCAGGCGAAACAGCGTTCGTTCCGGCATCCGTTGTCGCCAGAAGGGCGCGCACATAATCCTGCCGGTGGTCATTGGCCGGAAGATCAACGGTTGCAACCGCCGTCTCCAGCCGGTTGACCGGCGACAGCCCGGCCCGATGGCGGATCAGCGGTTCAACGAACAGGATCGCGCAGACCAGCGTCGACACGGGATTTCCGGGCAAACCCAGAACCTGCATGCCGTTCAACTGCCCCACCATGAGGGGCTTACCGGGGCGCATGGCGATTTTCCAGAAATCGAGCGTCATGCCGAGGCTTTTCATCACCGGCTGAACGAGGTCATGATCGCCGACAGACGCGCCGCCCAGCGTGATCAGAATATCGGCCTGTTCCATCTCGGCGCGACGCACCGCCGCGATGATGGCGGCCTCATCGTCACGGGCTATGCCAAGGTCGATCACTTCGGCTCCAGCCTGTCGGGCGAGCGCCGCCACGCCATAGACGCTGGAGGCGACGATCTGGTCCGCCGTGCGCGGTTCGCCGGGACGCACCAACTCGTCACCCGTCGCAAGGATCGCCACACGTGGCCTGCGAAGCACCTGCAGCGCCGCATGGTCCATGGCGGCCGCGAGCGTCAGGGATGCGAAATCAAGCACCTGCCCGGCGGTCAGAAGCACATCACCCTCGGCGAAATCTTGACCCCGGCGACGGATATTCGCGCCCTTGGCAGCGGCTTGGGCGATGCGGATGCGATCCGCGCCCAGCTTTTCGGTGTTTTCCTGAATGATGATGGCATCCGCGCCATTTGGCAGCGGCGCACCCGTCAAGATGCGAACGGCCTGACCCTGTCCAAGCGTTCCCTGCCATGCAGCACCCGCCGCCGACGTGCCGACAATATCGAACGCCGCACCGGCGATCTGCGCGTCCTCGAAACGTACCGCGTAGCCATCCATGGCAGAGGCGTCGAAGGGAGGCTGCGTGAGGCGGGCTTTGAGGTCGTCCGCCAGTACCCGGCCATCGGCTTCCATGAGGGAAACCGTTTCCGTTTCCGTCATCAATGCCCCGGCAGCCAGAATGCGGGCCAGCGCTTCGTCAACGGGAAGCAGGGGAGACGCCATGCGGTTAAGCGCCTTCTCGACGGTAGTCGCCGGATTTTCCGCCGCTCTTTTCCAAGAGGCGAATGCCGCCGATCTCCATGCCCTTCTCGATGGCCTTGGCCATATCGTAGATGGTGAGGCAGGCGACGGAAACGGCGGTCAGTGCTTCCATTTCCACGCCCGTGCGTCCAGTGAGCTTGACTGTCGCCGTCACGCGAAGGCCGGGCAGGGCGCTGTCTTCGGCAATATCGACGGTCACTTTACTGAGCGCCAGCGGATGACAAAGCGGAATGAGGTCGGCGGTCTTCTTGGCGGCCATGATGCCCGCCAGACGCGCTGTGCCGATCACATCGCCCTTTTTGGCATTACCTGCGAGAATGGTCGCCAGCGTTTCGGCACGCATTCGCACATGGCCTTCCGCCACAGCCTCGCGCTGCGTTTCGGCTTTGTCGCCCACATCGACCATATGGGCCGCCCCGGTGGCATCCAGATGTGTGAGGCCACCTGCGCCGGACATCAGGCCGCGTCCTTGCCTTCGAGCAGAAGGCGGGTGGCAGCGGTCACGTCGTCCTTGCGCATGAGGCTTTCGCCGACAAGGAAGGTCGAAATGCCAACCTTGGTCAGGCGCGTGCAGTCATCAAAGGTGAAGATGCCGCTTTCGCCGACGAGCAGGCGATCATCCGGTACCATGGCGGCCAGACGCTCGCTGACGGCCAGATCCACCTCGAAGGTGCGCAGGTTGCGGTTGTTGATGCCAAGAAGCGGCGAGGCAAGTTTCAGCGCCCGCTCCATTTCGTCCTCGTCATGCACTTCCACCAGCACATCCATGCCCAGCGCAAAGGCTTCGTCTTCCAGACGGCGGGCATCGTCATCACTGAGCGAGGCCATGATGATCAGAATGCAATCGGCACCCCAGGCGCGGGCTTCATGCACCTGATATGTCTCAAACAGGAAATCCTTGCGCAGCGCCGGAAGGGCGCAGGCTTTGCGTGCCGCCGTCAGAAATTCCGGGGCACCCTGAAAGCTCGGGCGATCGGTCAGCACGGAGAGGCAGGCAGCGCCACCCGCTTCATAGGCCTTGGCAAGTGCAGGCGGATCGAAATCCGGGCGGATCAGGCCCTTGGAGGGGCTCGCCTTCTTGATTTCGGCAATCAGACCGAACTTGCCCTCGGCCTTCTTGGCCTTGAGGGCGTTCAGAAAGCCGCGCGGCGCGCTTTGATCGGCCATCATCGCCTTGAGATCGGCCAGCGAGACCGCAGCCTTGGCGGCGGCGATTTCCTCGCGCTTGTAGACTTCGATCTTCTTGAGAATATCGCTCATGGCTATTCGCTTAATCGTTGGAGACGGCAACAAGCCGCTCAAGGGCTGCGGTCGCGTCGCCGTTTTCCAGCGAGGCCGTTGCCAGCTTCATGCCGTCGGCAATCGTCGACGCCTTGCCCGAAATGACCAGCGCGGCAGCGGCGTTGGCCAGCGAAATGTCACGATAGGCGTTTTTCGCGCCGGCCAGCACGGCGCGCAGCGCGTCGGCGTTGGCCTTGCCATCGCCACCCTTGAGGTCTTCAAGGCGCACCGTCGGCAGGCCGAAATCGGCGGGCGAAAGCTGGAAGGAGCGGATCTTGCCATCTTCCAGCGCGGTCACTTCCGTCGTGCCGGTGGTGGCGATTTCGTCCATGCCCTGACCGTGGACAACCCAGACACTTTCGGCGCCGAGATCGCGCAGCACTTCGGCCAGCGGCATGCACCATTCCGGCGCATAGACACCGAGAAGCTGGCGCTTGGCACCAGCCGGGTTGGAGAGCGGGCCGAGCAGGTTGAAGATGGTGCGCGTACCGAGTTCCACACGCGTCGGGCCGACGTGGCGCATGGCGGAATGATGCATCTGCGCGAACATGAAGCCGATCCCGGCTTCGCCAATGCAGCGTGCGATCTTGTCCGGGCCGATTTCGAGATTGACGCCGAGCGCCGACAGCGCATCCGCCGCACCGGATTTCGAACTCAGCGCACGGTTGCCATGCTTGGCGACCGGAACGCCCGCACCGGCGACGATCAGCGCCGCCAGCGTGGAGATGTTGTAGGTGCCGGTGCCATCGCCACCCGTGCCAACGATATCGATGGCATTGGCCGGGGCTTCGACCTTCAGCATCTTGTCGCGCATGGTTTCCACCGCGCCGACAATCTCGGGCACCGTCTCGCCACGCACGCGCAGCGCCATGAGGAAGCCGCCGATCTGCGAGGGGGTCGCCTCGCCGGACATCAGAATATCGAAGGCGGCTCTTGCCTCTTCCCGGCTCAGCGGCTGGCGATTGGCGACCTTGGCGATAAACGGCTTCAACTCTGCCATGCTACGAAGTTCCCCGGACGTTTTGCTTTAGCGAAGGACCATAGCCTGATCCGCAAGGGCGCGGTTGATCGATACGCCGTATTCGGTCTGCAGGCTGTTGACCATCTGGTCGAGTATATCGTCGCCAGCGGCCTTGGCCACAGCTTCTACCTGACCCTGCGAATTGTCGAGGGCGTCGAAGGTCGGCTGGTCGTTGACGTTGGTGACGGTCAGCAGGATGCGGGTCTGCTTGTCAGCCCCCTCGGCCTCGGCAACCGTGCCGACCGGACCGGAGAAGGCCGCCGCAACGCCCTTGGCGCCGAGAATGGCATCGTCTGCCAGACGGCGCACGCCGGACTTGGTTTCAACCGAAATCGAAAGCTCCGTGGCGATGGCCGCCAGCGTTTCGCCCTTTTCCACACGATCCTTCAGCGTCGCCGAAAGAGCCGCAAGCGTCTGGCGCTGCTGGTCAGCGGTCCAGTCAGCGGTGACATCCACACGCGCTTCGTCAAGCGTACGGTCACGCGGTGCGGTGATGTCTTTCACGTCGAACCAGACATAGCCGGACTGACCAAGGTTGACCGGCAGGGCTTCCGTGCCGACTTCGGTCTTGAAGACTTCGGCCAGGAGTTCCTTGGCGGCAGGCAGGCCCTTCACTTCGACACCCGTCGCATCGCGACCGGAAGCGTCGATGGAGGCAACGTTGACGACCTTGAGCTTGAGCTGGTCGGCGGCTTCTTCCAGCGACGAGCCGGAGCCGCGGAGATCTTCATAACGGTCGTGCAGCGCCGTGATTTCTTCCGCCGCAGCGACCTCGGCCAGATCCTTGCGGACTTCGGCCTTGGCTTCATCGAAGCTGCGGATCGTTTCCGGGCGGATGTTGGTCACGCGCACGATCACCGGGCCGAAGGCGCCATTGATCACGGGGGTCGTGCCGCCATCCTTCTTCACGGCAAACGCCGCTTCGGCAATGGCCGGATCGGGCAGCGTGTCGCGGGTGAAATCGCCCAGCAGAACGTCCGTGGCCGTCTTGCCCTGATCGCTCACCAGCTTGTCGAAGTCGGAATCACCCTTGGCCAGTTCGGTGGCGGCAGCGGTGGCCATTTCCTTGTTCGGGAAGGTCAGCTGTTCGATCGTGCGGGTTTCCGGCTTGCGATAGCTCGAGGCACGCTTGTCATATTCAGCGCGCACATCGGCGTCGGAAATGGTGGCCGTATCGGCAATATCGGCCGGCTCCAGCTTCAGATAGGAGAAGCTGCGATATTCCGGGGCGCGATAATTGGCCTTGCGCGTTTCGTACCAGGCGGCCAGCACGTCATCCGCAGGCGCCTTGACCGGCTCGATATTGGCGTAGGACAGCAGCAGGTAATCAATGCTGCGGCTTTCATCGCGATAGCTCTTCAGCGCATCGAGAAGGGTTTGCGGCGGCGTGAAGCCATCGGAAACGGCATCAACGATCTGGCTGCGCACGGCCACCTTGGACCGTTCCATGATGTAGTCGTTTTCATGCAGGCCCGCATTGCGGAGACGCGAAATGAAAAGCTGGCGGTCAAACTTGCCGTTGACCGAATGGAAGGCCGGGTCTTCAGCAATCAGGCTTGCCAGACGGTCTTCCGAAAGGCCAAGCTTCATGGTGTCGGCCAACTGGTCCAATGCGGCACCGGCGGCCAGCTGGGCGAAAATCTGCTGGTCAATCCCGAAGGCGCGGGCCTGTTCAGCGCTGACACGCATACCGAACTGGCGGCTGATGTCTGCAATCTGGCGCTGGTAGGCAAGCTGGAATTCCTTGGCCGTGACCGTTTGATCACCCACGGTGATGACCGCATCGGTTTGCGAGGACTTCAAAGAGCTTGCCACGCCCCAGACGCCGAACGACACGACGAGCAGCATGAGGAGCAATTTGGCGACGAAGGTCTGGGAGGCCTTGCGCAGGGAATCGAGCATCTGAATGCAAACCTTTTGATAGAACGGGCGGCGCGAAAATGAAGAGGCGCGCCCGGTTCGTTCCTCTGGATCGAAATCGCTCCTTAAAACAATCTGTCGCGGAATTGAAGCGCTTTACCGCATTTCCGGGCCGCGTTCAGCACAGTTTGATGAAAAGGCGAACGATGGCGGCGCTAGGCTTGCATCGCGCTGCCAAAAAAGGCAAACCCGCAGCCAATGCTTAGAGGGAAAACCCATGCCCGCACAGGAATCACCTTTTTCGCTGCGAAGCCTTGATCACCTCGTTTTACCCGTCTCCTCGCTGGGGGCCGCGCGCGAACGGTTGACGAAACTCGGCTTCTGCGTGGCTGCCGATGCCGTGCACCCCTTTGGCACCGAAAACGCCTGCGTCTTTCTGGCCGATGGCATCTATCTGGAGCCTTTGGGCATCGCCTCGCGGGAAACCTGCGAAGCCGCCGCCATCAAGGGCAATGTCTTCGTGGCGCGCGATCAGGCCTATCGCTTCCGCAACGGACAGGATGGTTTTTCGGCGCTGGTGCTGTCATCCAGGGATGCGGCGGCAGACCATGCCCGCTATCGTCGTGAGGGCATGTCGGGCGGCGAGATGCTGGAATTCTCGCGCCCCTTCCTGCAGGCGGATGGAACGAGCGCCGAAGCCTCGTTCAGGCTTGCTTTTGCCGCGGACCTGCGCTCACCCGACTTTTTCCTCTTCGCCTGCGAACGCACGCGCGAGCGTCCGCCACTGCCCGAGGCTCTGCTGAAGCACGCCAATGGCGCATCGGGCCTCAGCCGCGTTGTCCTGTCGGAAGAAAACCCGACCGATTTCCAGTATCTCTTTGAAACGGCCTTTGGTCAGCGGGATGTGACCGCCCATTCCTTCGGCATGGACCTCAAGGCCGCCAATGTCACCGTGTCGGTGCTGACACCGGACGGCCTTCAGGCCTGGTATGGTTTAAAGCCCAAGCCGGGTCGCGGGCTGGTCGCTCAGGCTCTCGTCTTTGCCGTGCCGAGCCTGGCCACGGTTGAAGCGCAGCTTGTGGCGCACAATATTAAGTTCGAAACCCGCCACCAGCGCATTCTGGTTGGCCCCGCGCCCGGACAGGGCGCTGTCTTCGCCTTCGAGGAACGAGCATGAGCCTTACCCCCAATGCAACCGTTGTGGCCGGAAGCGGCGAGAACGCTGTCAGCTTTAGCAACACCAGCCGCCTTTCGCTGATTGCCGGTCCTTGCCAGATGGAAAGCCGCGATCATGCCTTCATGGTCGCCGGTCGCCTGATGGAGATCTGCAAGCCGCTCGGCATCAGCGTTGTCTACAAGTCGTCCTTCGACAAGGCGAACCGCACGTCACTCAGCGCCGAACGCGGCATCGGTCTTGAAAAGGCGATGGAAGTCTTTGCTGACCTCAAGGCCGAATACGGCTTTCCCGTCCTGACCGATGTGCACACGGAAGAACATTGCGCGCTGGTGGCCCCGGTGGTCGATATTTTGCAGATCCCGGCCTTCCTGTGTCGCCAGACGGACCTTCTGATTGCCGCTGCCAAGACGGGCCGCGCCATCAACGTCAAGAAGGGGCAGTTCCTCGCCCCCTGGGATATGAAGAACGTGCTGGCGAAGATCGTCAACAGCGGAAACCCGAACGTGATGCTGTGCGAGCGCGGCGCTTCGTTTGGCTATAACACGCTGGTTTCCGACATGCGGTCACTGCCGATCATGGCGGCGATGGGTGCGCCGGTGATTTTCGACGCCACGCATTCGGTGCAGCAGCCGGGCGGGCAGGGTGGTTCCTCCGGTGGTCAGCGCGAATTCGTGGAAACGCTGGCCCGCGCTGCTGTGGCCGTGGGGGTTGCTGGTGTCTTCATCGAAACCCACGAAAACCCCGACAAGGCCCCGTCGGACGGCCCGAATATGGTGCCGCTCGACAAGCTTTCGCCGCTTCTGGAAAAGCTCCTGGCGTTTGATGCCATTGCCAAGTCCTGACAATTCGCAATCTCTTTTCCTTCAATCGGTTGAAGGACAATTGGTGCCATTGAAATTTCGCACCCATGGGTTAAGAACAGGACCGGAACTGACTGAGCAGCCCGGGCCGGATGTGCCGTGCCCGCGTTATTGTCCCGAGGAGACGACATGACCGTAATTACCGACATTATCGCTCGCGAGATTCTCGACAGCCGCGGCAATCCGACCGTTGAAGTCGATGTCTATCTCGAAGATGGTGCCTTTGGCCGCGCCGCCGTGCCGTCGGGTGCCTCCACGGGTGCTCACGAAGCCGTCGAACTGCGTGATGGCGGCAGCCGTTACCTCGGCAAGGGCGTCGAAAAGGCCGTGGAAGCCGTCAACGGCGAAATCTATGACGCCATCGGCGGTCATGATGCGGAAGACCAGCTTCTCATCGACAAGCTGATGATCGAACTGGACGGCACGCCGAACAAGGCACGCCTCGGCGCCAACGCCATCCTTGGCGTTTCGCTGGCTGTTGCCAAGGCTGCTGCTGAATCCGCTGGCCTGCCGCTCTACCGCTACGTTGGCGGCCCGAACGCCCGCATGCTGCCGGTGCCGATGATGAACATCATCAATGGCGGTGCACACGCCGACAACCCGATCGATTTCCAGGAATTCATGATCATGCCGGTGGGCGTGGACAATATCCGCGAAGCCGTTCGTGCCGGTTCGGAAATTTTCCACACCCTGAAGAAGCAGCTGCATGCCAAGGGCCTCGCCACCTCGGTCGGTGATGAAGGCGGCTTTGCTCCGAACCTTGAAAGCGCACCGGCTGCTCTCGACTTCATCATGTCGGCCATCGAAAAGGCTGGCTACAAGCCGGGCGAAGACATCTTCCTCGCGCTCGACTGCGCTGCCACCGAATTCTTCAAGGACGGCAAGTATGTCTACGAAGGCGAAGGCGTCACCCGTACGCCGGAAGAGCAGGCGGCTTACCTCGCTGAACTCTGCGCCAAGTATCCGATCATCTCGGTTGAAGACGGCATGTCTGAAGACGACTGGGAAGGCTGGAAGATTGTCACCGACAAGATCGGCGACAAGGTCCAGCTCGTTGGCGACGACCTGTTCGTGACGAACTCGGCACGCCTGCGCGAAGGCATCAAGAAGGGCGTGGCCAACTCCATGCTCGTCAAGGTGAACCAGATCGGCTCGCTGTCGGAAACGCTCGACGCCGTCGAAATCGCTCACAAGGCGAGCTACACCGCCGTCATGTCGCACCGTTCGGGTGAAACCGAGGATTCGACGATTGCCGACCTCGCCGTTGCCACGAACTGCGGCCAGATCAAGACCGGCTCGCTGGCCCGTTCGGACCGTCTTGCCAAGTACAACCAGCTCATCCGCATCGAGGAGCAGCTGGGCGTTCAGGCCGCTTATGCCGGTCGTTCGATCCTGAAGTTCTGATCACCGCAAGGCATCCTTGACCATCAAGGCCCGCGTCTCCCAGTGAGGCGCGGGCTTTTTCATGCGCGTTTTTGAAGACCTCCAGCTATGGGAAACGGACGGTTAATGAATGGCCGCTAAATTACCGGCATTGTATCGAGTGCCAGGGTAAAACGCGTATGTGGACGAAGCATCACCGGGAACGTAAATTCGGTCGTCTGATCTTTCCTGCTGTCACAATCGCCTTCCTTTCCTATTTCGGCTATCATTCCGTCCACGGCAGCTTTGGCCTTGAGGCGACGAAGGAATTCGAGCGTCAGCGTGTCGAGCGGGCCGCTGAACTGGCCAGCCTCGTCACCAAGCGTAAGGCCCTGGAACGGCAGGTGGAATTGCTGAGTGACGGCAATCTGGAACACGACATCCTGGATGAAAAAGCACGCTACCAACTGAACATGTCGCGTGCCGATGAGATTGTCATTTTCAATTCATATTTCGATTAACTGAAATTCAGTTAACTTGAAATTATATAAGAATATCAATCGGATGACATGAATGTGTGTTATGCATTTATGCCATTGCCGAATGGTATTTTCTTGCTATGTTATGCACCATGAACATCAGCACCAAAACATGGGAGAGTTGAATGGCGCCGAGAAAATCCGCGTCCGCTTCCGGTCGCAAGTCCGCAGGCAAGGCAGGCGGCAAGGACTTCACTGTCGGCGCGATTGCCGATTTTAGCAAGGATGAAGACCTGGCGGCCTATCGCGAGATGCTGCTGATCCGCCGCTTTGAGGAAAAGGCCGGTCAGCTTTACGGTATGGGCTTTATCGGCGGCTTCTGTCACCTCTACATCGGTCAGGAAGCTGTCGTTGTCGGGATGCAGATGGCGCTGAAGGATGGTGACGGTGTCATCACCGGCTATCGCGACCACGGCCACATGCTGGCTGCTGGCATGAGCGCCCGCGGCGTCATGGCTGAACTGACCGGCCGTCAGGGCGGTCTGTCGCGCGGCAAGGGCGGCTCCATGCACATGTTCTCCAAGGAGAAGCACTTCTACGGCGGCCACGGCATCGTGGGCGCGCAGGTGGCGCTTGGCACGGGGATCGCGTTTGCCAACAAGTATCGCGGCAATGACAATGTTTCGCTTGCCTACTTCGGCGATGGCGCGGCCAATCAGGGCCAAGTGTATGAAAGCTTCAACATGGCAGCGCTGTGGAAGCTGCCGGTGATCTACATTATCGAAAACAACCGCTACGCCATGGGCACCGCCGTTTCGCGCGCCTCGGCCCAGACGGATTTCTCGCAGCGCGGTCTGTCCTTCAACATTCCGGGCATTCAGGTCGATGGCATGGACG
Source organism: Pseudomonadota bacterium (assembly GCA_020161665.1). Classification (GTDB taxonomy): domain Bacteria; phylum Pseudomonadota; class Alphaproteobacteria; order Rhizobiales; family Rhizobiaceae; genus Ectorhizobium. The sequence goes on from JAIUPA010000010.1 coordinate 87,796, forward strand.
TTCGCGCCGTGAAGGCTGCCGCCGATGAGGCGACTGCGTTCTGCCGTGCGGGCAAGGGGCCGATCATTCTTGAAATGCTGACCTACCGTTATCGCGGCCACTCGATGTCCGACCCGGCCAAGTATCGCTCGAAGGACGAAGTGCAGAAGATGCGTTCGGACCATGACCCGATTGAGCAGGTCAAGGCACGCCTTCTTGAAAAGGGCTGGGCCAGCGAGGACGAACTGAAGCAGATCGACAAGAATGTGCGCGACATCGTGGCCGACAGTGCCGATTTCGCCCAGGCGGATCCGGAGCCGGATGTGTCGGAACTCTACACCGATATTCTGGCTTGATCCGGGGAGGAGCTTGAGATGACCATTGAAATTCTGATGCCCGCGCTCTCCCCCACCATGGAGGAAGGCACGCTTTCCAAATGGGTGAAACAGGAAGGCGACAAGATCGTGGCTGGCGACGTGATCGCCGAGATCGAAACCGACAAGGCGACCATGGAAGTGGAAGCCGTTGATGAAGGCGTGCTGGGCAAGATCCTGATTGCGGCTGGCACGGCCAACGTGAAGGTGAATACGCCGATTGCCGTTCTGTTGCAGGATGGCGAAACGGCAGCGGACGCCGTCGCTCCGGCGGCACCGAAGGCTGTTGAAGCCGCTCCGGCTCCTGTGGCTGCCGCCGCACCCGTTCCGGCCCAGCCGAAGGTTGAAGCGCTTGCCGATCCGGCCATTCCGGCTGGCACGGAGTTTGTGTCCACCACGGTGCGCGAAGCGCTTCGCGATGCCATGGCTGAAGAAATGCGCCGCGATGGCGACGTGTTCATCATGGGCGAGGAAGTGGCCGAATATCAGGGCGCTTACAAGATCACGCAGGGCCTTCTGCAGGAATTTGGCCCGCGCCGCATGGTCGATACGCCGATCACCGAACATGGCTTTGCTGGTATCGGTGTGGGGGCGGCCTTTACGGGTCTGAAGCCCATCGTCGAATTCATGACCTTCAACTTCGCGATGCAGGCCATTGACCACATCATCAACTCGGCCGCCAAGACGCTTTACATGTCGGGCGGTCAGATGGGTGCGCCGATCGTGTTCCGTGGTCCGAACGGTGCGGCTGCACGCGTCGGCGCCCAGCACTCGCAGTGCTATGCCGCCTGGTACAGCCAGATTCCGGGTCTGAAGGTGGTGATGCCCTACACGGCAGCCGACGCCAAGGGCCTCTTGAAGGCAGCGATCCGCGATCCGAACCCGGTGATCTTCCTCGAAAGCGAAATCCTGTACGGCCAGAGCTTCGATGTACCGAAGCTCGATGATTTCGTCCTGCCGATTGGCAAGGCGCGCGTTCATCGCCAGGGCAAGGACGCGACGGTCGTGTCCTTCGGCATTGGCATGAGCTACGCCACCAAGGCTGTGGCCGAGCTGGAAAAGGAAGGCATCGATGTTGAACTCATCGACCTTCGCACCATCCGCCCGATGGATCTGCCCGCCGTCATCGAATCCGTGAAGAAGACAGGTCGTCTGGTCACGGTCGAGGAAGGCTTCCCGCAGTCCTCCGTCGGCACGGAAATCGCCACCCGCGTGATGCAGCAGGCCTTCGATTATCTCGATGCGCCGATCATCACCATCGCGGGCAAGGACGTGCCGATGCCTTATGCCGCCAACCTTGAAAAGCTGGCGCTGCCTTCGGTTGCGGAAGTGGTCGAGGCGGTCAAGACCGTCTGCTACAAGTAAGGGAGGGCTTTTCCATGCCCATCAACATTACGATGCCGGCGCTTTCCCCGACCATGGAGGAAGGCAATCTTGCCAAGTGGCTCGTCAAGGAAGGCGACAAGATCTCTGCAGGCGATGTGATCGCCGAGATCGAAACCGACAAGGCGACGATGGAAGTCGAAGCCGTTGACGAAGGCACGGTCGCCAAGATCGTCGTTCCGGCTGGTACGCAGGGCGTCAAGGTCAATGCCTTGATTGCCATTCTTGCCGCCGATGGCGAGGATGTTGGCGCTGCGGCCTCCGGTGAGGCCCCGAAGGCGGCTCCGGCTGCAACGCCTGCCAAGGTGGAAGCGCCCGCAGCAGCTGCCCCGGCAGCGCCTGCCGCCGCTCCGGCTCCGGTCGCCGCACCCGTTGCCAAGGGCGAGCGCGTGTTTGCCTCGCCTCTGGCCCGCCGTCTGGCCAAAGATGCCGGTGTGGAGATTTCTGCCATTGCCGGTTCCGGTCCGCATGGCCGCATTGTCAAGTCGGATGTCGAAAAGGCGGTCGCCGGTGGCGTTGCGCCGAAGGCGTCCGCCTCTCAGGCCCCGTCCAGCGCTCCGGCAAGCTTCACCCCGTCGATGACGGACGAAGCCGTGCTGAAGCTCTTCGAAAGCGGCTCTTATGAGCTTCTTCCTCATGATGGCATGCGTCGCACGATTGCGGCCCGCCTGACGGAATCGCACCAGACCGTGCCGTCCTACTTCCTGTCGATGGACTGCGAACTGGATGCGCTGAACGCCGTGCGTGCCGAAATCAATCGCGGCGTGCCGGTGAAGAAGACGGAGAAGGGCGATGTTCCGCTCTTCAAGCTGTCGGTCAACGACTTCATCATCAAGGCGCTGGCGCTCGCACTGCGCGACGTGCCGATGGCAAACGCCTCGTGGACCTCTTCGGCCCGCGTGCTGCACAAGCATTCGGATGTCGGTGTGGCCGTGGCCATCCCGGATGGTCTCATTACGCCGATCATCCGTCAGGCCGAGTTGAAGCCCATGTCCGTCATCTCCAACGAGATGAAGGATCTGGGCCGTCGCGCCCGCGACAAGAAGCTGAAGCCGGAAGAGTATCAGGGCGGCACGACTGCCGTGTCCAACCTCGGCATGTTCGGCGTTTCGAACTTCACCTCGATCATCAACCCGCCGCATGCGTCCATCGTGTCCATCGGTGCGGGCATTGAGAAGCCGGTCGTCAAGAACGGCGAGATCAAGGTGGCCACCGTCATGACGGCGACCTTTGCCTTTGATCATCGCGTGATTGATGGCGCTCTGGGTGCGGAACTGGGTTCTGCCTTCAAGCGCTACATCGAAAACCCGATGACGATGCTGGTCTGAGCCTTTGGCAACGATGATGGCGAAAACCGTCCTGTGCTACGGCGACAGCCTGACCTGGGGCTATAATGCCGAAGGTCGGGCGCGCCACGCCCACGAAGACCGCTGGCCGAGCGTTTTGCAAAAAGCGCTTGGCAGCGCCGTCAACGTGGTGGTGGAAGGCCTGAATGGCCGCACCACCGCCTATGACGATTATCTGGCGGATTGCGACCGGAATGGTGCGCGGCTTTTGCCGACCATTCTGCATAGCCATGCGCCGGTCGATCTCGTCATCATCATGCTTGGTACGAATGACCTGAAGGGTGGCTCGGCCTATCACGCCATGCGCGGCATGGAGCGGCTCGTTTCATTGGTGCGCCAGCATGACTGGCCGTTTCGCGATGAAAACGTGCCGGACATTCTCATTGTTTCGCCGCCGGTGATCTGTGAGACGGGCGATCCGGTATTTGCGGCCATGTATCGCGGTGCGATTGAAGAATCGCGCCATCTTGCCTCGCTTTATCGCGATATGGCGGATGATCTGGGCTGCGGCTTCTTCGATGCCGCTTCGGTGTCCACCACCACGCCCGTCGATGGCGTGCATCTGGATGCAGACAATACGCGTGCGCTCGGTCGCGGGCTTGAACCCATCGTGCGCATGATGCTGGGGCTTTGATCGCCCCCGATTTTTAAACGCTGTGCCTCTTGATGGCGCGGTTCCAAGGAGATGAAGGCCATGGCCGACACTGTTTACGACGTCCTGATCATCGGTTCCGGCCCCGGCGGCTATGTGACGGCCATTCGCGCCGCGCAGCTTGGCCTGAAGACGGCGATTGTCGAGCGCGAGCATCTGGGCGGCATCTGCCTCAACTGGGGCTGCATCCCCACCAAGGCGCTTCTGCGTTCGGCGGAAATCCTTGACCATGCCAACCACGCCAAGAGCTACGGCCTGACGCTGGAAGGCAAGATGACGGCGGATGTGAAGGATGTCGTTGCCCGTTCGCGCGGCGTCTCGGCCCGCCTCAATGGCGGCGTTGCCTACCTCATGAAGAAGAACAAGATCGACGTGATCTGGGGTGAGGCGAAGCTCACGAAGCCCGGCGAGGTGATCGTCGGCAAGTCAACGAAGCCGGTCGTGCAGCCGCAGAACCCGGTTCCGAAAGGCGTTCTGGGTGAGGGCACCTACAAGGCCAAGCATATTATCGTGGCAACCGGCGCCCGCCCGCGCGCGCTTCCCGGCATCGAGCCGGATGGCAAGCTGATCTGGACCTATTTCGAAGCCATGAAGCCGGATTTCATGCCGAAGTCGATGGTGGTCATGGGCTCTGGCGCCATCGGCATCGAGTTCGCCTCCTTCTATCGCTCCATGGGCGTCGATGTGACGGTGGTGGAACTGATGGACAACATCATGCCGGTCGAAGACGTGGAAATCTCCGGCATTGCCCGCAAGGCTTTGGAAAAGCGCGGCCTCAAGATCATCACCGGGGCGAAGGTTTCCAAGGTTGAAAAGGCCGCCAATTCCATCACCGCCCATGTGGAAACCAAGGACGGCAAGGTGCAGCAGATCACCGCTGACCGCCTGATTTCCGCTGTCGGCGTTCAGGGCAATATCGAGAACCTCGGCCTTGAGGCGCTCGGCATCAAGACGGATCGCGGCTGCATCGTCATTGACGGCTATGGCAAGACGAACGTGCCGGGCATCTATGCCATCGGCGACGTGGCTGGTCCGCCGATGCTCGCCCACAAGGCCGAGCATGAGGGTGTGATCTGCGTTGAGAAGATTGCCGGTCTGCCGCATGTTCACCCGATGGACAAGGGCAAAATCCCCGGCTGCACCTATTGCAACCCGCAGGTCGCCTCGGTCGGCCTGACGGAAGCCAAGGCCAAGGATGCCGGTCGCGAAATCCGCGTCGGCCGCTATTCTTTCGGCGCGAACGGCAAGGCGATTGCGCTGGGCGAAGACAACGGCCTGATCAAGGTGATCTTCGATGCGAAGTCCGGCGAGCTTCTGGGCGCACACATGGTGGGCGCGGAAGTCACCGAACTCATCCAGGGATTCGTGATTGCCATGAACCTTGAGACGACCGAAGAAGAACTGATGCACACCATCTTCCCGCATCCGACCCTTTCGGAGATGATGAAGGAAAGCGTGCTCGACGCCTATGGTCGCGTGCTCAATGCCTGATGATGACCCGGCGGGTGAAAATCCCCGCCGGACATCTTATATCTGCGTGAAACGGAGAGGCTTGGTTTGACGATGGAAACCATACAGCTTGGCTGGTTCTGGATGATCCTGATTGGCGGTCTGGCCGGATGGCTGGCCGGCAAGCTCATGAACACGCAGTTCGGCATCTTCATGAACATCATCCTTGGCATTGTCGGTTCGGCAGTCGCCACCACGCTCCTCGCACAGTTCGACATTGTGCCGAAAGATAGCCGGTCAGCTTTCTTTGTGACTGGTTTCCTTGGCGCGGCACTTCTGATATTCGTCGCCCGCCTCGTCAGGCGCTGAGCGAGAACAATTCCACCCGGACGGTGAAAGCTTTTAGATATGGTCACGATCCTCGACAGAACCGCAGGTCCCGATCCGAAGCGCGTGCGCCATCCGGAAAAGGCCCATCGCCCGGATAGCGAAGTCATGCGCAAGCCCGAGTGGATTCGCGTCAAGGCTCCGACCTCCAAGGGCTATGCCGAAACGCGCGAGATCGTGCGCAGCCACAAGCTAGTCACGGTGTGCGAGGAAGCGGGCTGCCCGAATATCGGCGGCTGCTGGGAGCAAAAGCACGCCACCTTCATGATCATGGGCGAAATCTGCACCCGCGCCTGCGCCTTCTGTAACGTGGCGACCGGCAAGCCGAACCCGCTTGATCTTGATGAGCCGCAGAATGTGGCCAATGCCGTCAAGCAGATGGGCCTCAACCACGTCGTGATCACCTCGGTGGACCGCGACGATCTGGACGATGGCGGCGCTGAACACTTTGAAAAGGTCATCTGGGCGATCCGCGCGGCGTCGCCGACGACGACCATCGAAATCCTGACACCGGACTTTTTGAAGAAGCCGGGCGCGCTGGAGCGCGTCGTTGCGGCCAAGCCGGATGTCTTCAACCACAATCTGGAAACCGTGCCGGGCAATTACCTGACGGTGCGTCCGGGCGCGCGCTATTTCCACTCCATCCGCCTGCTGCAGCGGGTGAAGGAACTGGACCCGACCATGTTCACCAAGTCGGGCATCATGGTTGGCCTTGGCGAAGAGCGCAATGAAGTGCTGCAACTGATGGATGACCTGCGCACGGCAGATGTGGATTTCCTGACCATCGGCCAGTATCTGCAGCCGACCCGCAAGCACCATCCGGTCAAGGCTTTCGTGACGCCGGACGAATTCAAGTCCTATGAGACGGTCGCCTACACCAAGGGCTTCCTCATGGTGTCGTCGAGCCCGTTGACGCGGTCCTCGCACCACGCCGGTGACGACTTCGCCAAGCTGAAGGCTGCCCGTGAGGCGAAGGAAAGCGCCGCGCGCTAAACCTCACGCCATGCCCCAGTTCGAAACCCGACGACCCGTTCCGCATAGCCCCGTACAGATGTTCGATCTCGTGGCCGATATCGAGCGTTACCCGGAATTTCTGCCGCTGTGCGAGGCGCTGAAAATCCGCTCGCGCAAGGAACGCGACGGCAAGGTGCTGCTTCTGGCGGACATGACCATCGGTTACAAGGCGATCCGCGAAACGTTCACGACGCAGGTACTTCTGAACAAGGCAGACCTTGCTATTGATGTGAAATACATCGACGGGCCGTTTCGCTATCTCGACAATCGCTGGCGTTTTGAAGCAGCGGGCGAGGGTGCCTGCGGCGTGCATTTCTTCATCGATTACGAGTTCAAGAACCGGCTTCTCGGTTCGATTATGGGCGCGATGTTCGAGCGTGCGTTTCGCATGTTTGCCGAAGCCTTTGAGGCGCGGGCCGCGAAAATCTACGCCTGAGACACGTCCAGCAGCATTTCAAGCGCCGTTCTGACGGTGGCCAGACGGATCGCCGTGCGCCCCAGATCACCAAAGCGCATTTCCCGATGGATTAGCTTGCCGGTCTTGGAAGCTGCCGCCAGATGGACGAGGCCAACCGGCTTTTCCGGTGAGCCGCCGCCCGGGCCTGCAATGCCGGTGACGGCGACCGCAAGGCTGGTGCCTGCTGCCTTCAGTGCCCCTTCGACCATTTCCAGCGCCGTTTCTTTTGAAACCGCACCAAAACGGCCAAGCGTTTCTTCGCGCACACCGATCATCTCGTGCTTGGCCGTGTTGGAATAGGTGACAAAGCCGCGATCCACCACGGCGGATGATCCGGCAATGTCCGTCAGCGCCCCGGCAATCAGCCCGCCCGTGCAGGATTCAGCCGTCGCGATGGTGAGGCCACGGGCCGAAAACTCTTCAATAATGCCGGTTGAAAGCGCGATGATATCGCCGGGAAAAAGGCTCATGCCTTGCCTCCGTAAACAACGGTGGCCGTCGCAATCGCGGCAATCCCTTCGCGGCGGCCGACAAAGCCGATGGTCTCATTGGTCGTGGCCTTGACCGAGCAACGATCGACCGAGATGTCGAGGATTTCGGCGAGCTTTTCCCGCATGGCCTGACGGTGCGGGCCAACCTTCGGCGCTTCGGCAATCAGCGACACATCGGCATTCATGATCGTGCCGCCATGTTCGCGCACCAGCTTGGCGGCGTGGGCGAGGAAGATACGCGATGGCGCGCCTTTCCATTGCGGATCAGACGGCGGAAAATGGTCGCCGATATCACCAAGGCCATAGGTGGCCAGAAGCGCATCGGTGAGCGCGTGCAGCGCCACGTCGGCGTCCGAATGGCCTTTCAGCTTCTGGTCATGGGCAATGAAGATACCGCACAGCGTCACGCCATCACCCGGTTCCAGCTGGTGCACGTCATAGCCATTGCCAGTGCGAACATCCGGCAGGGAATGAGGAGCAAGCTTTTCATTGGCCATTTCAAGGTCTCTCTTCAGGGTCAGTTTGATATTGTCCGGCGAGCCTTCGGCCAGCACGACCGTCATGCCCGCCCATTCGGCAATTGCCGCATCATCGGTAAACTTCGTCATGCCTTCGGCGACCGCCTGCTCGTGCGCGGCCGTGATGTCCTCAAATGCAAAACTCTGCGGCGTCTGGGCGGCATAGAGCCCCTCGCGCGGCACCGTGCCATGCACGTGCCCGTCCACGCCCTTCTTCAGCGTGTCGGTGACGGGAAGCGCCGGCAACACGGCCAGAGCCCCCTGGCGAAGGGCATTGGCAATCCGGTCGAGAAGCGCATTGTCGAAGAAGGGGCGCACGGCATCATGGATCATCACATGCGTCATGCCCTTGCCTTTCAGCGCCTGCAGGCCCGCCAGAACCGATTGCTGGCGCGTCGCGCCGCCAAAAACGGTGGAAACGGGACCGGGAAGGGTGCGGGCCGCGATGGCCTTATCAAACAGCGCTTCGTCGTCCGAGTGGATGACGCACACAATGTGGTCGGCGCCACCCCAGTGCGCAAAGCCGTCCAGTGTGCGGGCAATCACCGGCTGACCGCCCACCCGGCGATATTGCTTCGGCCCTTCGATGGAACTTCCCGCCCGCTCGCCGCGCCCGGCGGCGACAATCACCACGCCGATTTTGAATGCATCGCTTTTTGGCATGTGCCCAACCGTTTCCGCCCACTCTTAAGGGTCATGGTCTAGCCCGAGGTCTGCCGCTTTTCCAGTCAATGCCTGAAATTTCCCGGATCGCCTGAAAAGCCCTTGGCAAGCGCATTCGGTTTGTCTAAAAATAGTGCAAATGCCTATCATGACTGAAAGATAATCACTTGCCCGTAACGGACCTTTCCAATCCATTCAGTATCGGAAATGTGGTTATCCGCAATCGCGTTGTGTTGGCGCCCATGTCTGGAGTCACCGATCTGCCGTTCCGTCAGCTGGCTTATCGCCACGGGGCCGGGCTTGTGGTGACGGAGATGGTGGCGAGTCGCGAGCTTGTTGGCAATAGGCATGAATCCTGGGCACGCCTGAAAGGGGCAGGGCTCAAGCCGCACATGGTGCAGCTTGCCGGTCGCGATCCGCATTTCATGGGCGAAGCGGCGCGAATCGCTGCCGATAACGGGGCCGATATCATCGACATCAACATGGGCTGTCCGGCCCGCAAGGTCACGAGCGGCGAATGCGGCTCGGCCCTGATGCGGGAGCCGGACCATGCACTGCGCATCGTTGAGGCTGTCGTGGCCGCATCGCCCGTGCCGGTAACACTCAAGATGCGTCTGGGCTGGGATGAACAGTCCATCAATGCGCCTGAACTCGCTCGCCGGGCCGAGCAGGCGGGTGTCCAGACGATCATCATTCATGGCCGCACGCGCATGCAGTTCTACGAAGGCCGCGCCGATTGGGATGCCATTGCCGCCGTGCGCGCTGAAATTTCCGTGCCGCTGATTGCCAATGGTGATGTGGAGACCCCGGACGATGCCGCCGAGATCCTGCGCCGTTCGGGTGCCGATGCGGTGATGATTGGCCGCGGCGCACAGGGCCGCCCGTGGCAGGCCGGTGTTCTGGCAGGCCATGCCGCCCCGAAGGCGGGAGATATTCCAGCTCTTGCCGTCGAGCACTACGAAGCCATGCTTGCCTTTTATGGCGTCGAGGCAGGTCTTCGCCACGCCCGCAAACATCTGGGCTGGTATCTCGACCGGGCGCGCGTTGCCGTGCCGGGCGAGGTGAGGGCCGCCGTACTGACCTCCAAGAATCCGCGAGAGGTTCGCGGGCTGATGCTGGCGGCGCTTTCCGCCAAGCCTGACGAACCGATGAAAGAAGCCGCATGAGCAACGAGAACGCCCACCCGAACCTAGCCATGGCGGTTCTGAATTCGGTTCAGAACCCGGTCATTCTGGTGGATGCCACGGGCCATATCGCCTTTGCCAACTGGGAAGCGGAAGCCTTTTTCGGGGCCAGCGCCGCGCATCTGGCGCGCTATCGTATCTCCACCTTCATTCCCTTCGGCTCGCCGCTTCTGTCGCTGATTGATCAGGTGCGCGAGCGCCGTGCGCCGGTCAATGAATATCGTGTCGATCTTTCCTCGCCGCGTCTGGGGCAGGAAAAGCTGGTGGACCTTTACGTGGCGCCGGTGGTGAGTGAGCCGGGCTCGGTGGTGGTGGTGTTTCAGGAGCGCTCCATGGCCGACAAGATCGACCGCCAGTTGACGCATCGTGCTGCCGCCCGCTCTGTAACGGGCCTTGCCTCAATGCTGGCCCACGAGATCAAGAATCCGCTTTCCGGCATTCGCGGTGCGGCCCAGCTTCTGGAAAGCTCCGTGCCGGATGACGACCGGGCGTTGACGCGCCTCATCTGCGACGAGACCGACCGTATCGTCTCGCTGGTTGACCGTATGGAAGTGTTTTCCGACGAGCGTCCGGTGGATCGCACGCCGGTCAATATTCACTCGGTGCTGGATCATGTGAAGGCCGTGGCGCAGGCAGGCTTTGCCCGCAACATCAAGATCACCGAAAGCTACGACCCGTCCTTGCCGCCGATCCACGCCAATCGCGACCAGATGATTCAGGTCTTCCTCAATCTGGTGAAGAATGCGGCAGAAGCCGTCGGCGACATGCCGGACGGTGAAATCCAGCTGACGACGGCCTATCGCCCCGGCATCCGGCTTTCGATTGCCGGTTCGCGGGAGAAGATTTCGCTGCCGCTGGAATTCTGCGTGATCGATAACGGGCCGGGGGTTCCCTCCGACCTTTTGCCGCATCTCTTCGATCCCTTCATCACCACCAAGACCAATGGTTCCGGCCTTGGTCTGGCGCTGGTGGCCAAGATCATCGGCGGCCATGGCGGCATCATTGAATGCGATAGCCAGAGCCGACGCACCATTTTCCGGGTTCTCATGCCGGTTTCGAAGGGAACAGCGCCTGAGAATGCCTCCACGCTTTGATAGTTTCCGTATGACCGGTCAGATCGCGGCCCACCGCGAACCGGACACGCTTAGAAAACAGGACACGTACGATGACCGCAACCATTCTTGTCGCAGATGACGACGCCGCGATCCGCACCGTGCTCAATCAGGCACTGTCGCGAGCAGGCTATGAAGTGCGCATCACATCCAATGCCGCAACGCTGTGGCGCTGGATTGCTGCGGGCGAGGGCGATCTGGTGGTGACCGACGTGGTGATGCCGGACGAGAACGCGTTTGATCTGCTGCCGCGCATCAAGAAAGCCCGGCCCGACCTGCCGGTGCTGGTCATGAGCGCGCAAAACACCTTCATGACGGCGATCAAGGCTTCCGAAAAGGGCGCTTACGATTACCTGCCGAAGCCGTTTGACCTGACCGAACTGATTGCGATCATCGGGCGGGCGCTGGCCGAGCCGAAGAAGAAGCCGGTTCGCCTTGATGACGACATGCAGGATGGCATGCCGCTGGTGGGCCGCTCCGCCGCCATGCAGGAAATCTATCGCGTTCTCGCCCGTTTGATGCAGACCGACCTGACGCTGATGATCACCGGCGAAAGCGGCACCGGCAAGGAACTGGTGGCGCGCGCGCTCCATGACTACGGCAAGCGCCGCAATGGCCCCTTCGTGGCGATCAACATGGCCGCCATTCCGCGGGACCTGATCGAGTCCGAACTGTTCGGCCATGAAAAGGGTGCCTTTACCGGCGCACAAAACCGTTCGACCGGCCGTTTCGAGCAGGCCGAGGGCGGGACGCTGTTCCTTGATGAAATCGGTGACATGCCGATGGATGCCCAGACGCGGCTTCTACGCGTATTGCAGCAGGGCGAATATACGACGGTGGGTGGTCGGACCCCGATCCGCACCGATGTGCGCATTGTGGCCGCTACCAACAAGGACCTCAAGCACTCGATCAATCAGGGTCTGTTTCGCGAAGACCTGTACTACCGCCTGAACGTTGTACCGCTGCGCCTGCCGCCGCTGCGCGACCGCGCCGAGGATATTCCGGATCTGGTTCGCCACTTCATCCAGCAGGGCGAAAAGGAAGGGCTTGGCACCAAGCGTTTCGATACGGAAGCGCTGGAGGTGATGAAGGCCTATGCCTGGCCGGGCAATGTGCGCGAGCTGGAAAACCTCATCCGCCGCCTGATGGCGCTTTATCCGCAGGATGTGATCACGCGGGAAATCATCGAGCAGGAACTGCGCTCCGACGTGCCGGACAGCCCGATTGAAAAGGGCGGCATCCGCACCACCTCCATGACCATCGCGCAGGCTGTGGAAGAAAATATGCGGACCTATTTCGCAAGCTTCGGCGACAATCTTCCGCCGCCGGGTCTTTATGACCGTGTGCTCACCGAACTGGAATATCCCTTGATCCTGGCAGCTCTGACGGCCACGCGCGGCAACCAGATCAAGGCGGCGGACCTCCTCGGGCTGAACCGCAATACGCTGCGTAAGAAGATTCGCGAGCTTGGCGTTTCCGTCTACCGTTCCTCCCGCAACGCTTGACAAGCCTGCAAGCTAAGTTGCATTTTCGCCACAATGCGTTGCTCTAACGACACGCGTTGCCTGATTCTGGATGGGGTCGGGTCTGTGAGGCAGGGCATATCGTCGGCATTCAGCGGGCGGGCCTTGGCGGGGAGTTCTGGACATGATGGCCGATACGGTTGAAGCGCGAGCGGAGAACGGCACCGATCCGTTGGCCGCACACGAGCGCCGTTCGGTGTTTTCGCTGGCCGGTCTTTTGTCGGCCATCGGCGCGCTTGTTTGCGCCTCGCTGACGCTGTTCGTGCTTTTGGGTTACACGCCCATTCAGCCAACCACCAATGTGGTCATCGCCTCGGTGATCCTCAATTCGGTTTTTGTGGTGGGGCTGATCTACCAGATCGTGCGTGAGGTCATGCGCCTCATCCGCGCCCGTTCGCGTGGCCGCGCTGCGGCGCGCCTTCACGTTCGCATCGTCGTCCTGTTTTCGATCATCGCGATTGCGCCTGCCATTATCGTTGCCATTTTCGCCTCGATCACGCTGTCGGCCGGTCTGGATCGCTGGTTTTCGATGCGCACCCAGTCCATCGTGAAATCGTCCATCAATGTGGCGCAGGCCTATATGATGGAAAATGCGAGCTACCTTCAGGGCCAGACCATTTCCATGGCCAACGACCTGGAGCGTAACCGCGCCCTGTTTTATCTCGACCGCAAGGGCTTTACCGAACTGATGACGCGCCAGGCGCGCGGTCGCGGTCTGCTCGGCGCGTTTCTGGTGCGCGAGGACGGTTCGGAAATCGCCGCAGCCGACATTACGACCGGCGCGCCGCTACCTGATATTCCCAAGAACGCGCTTGAGAGTGCCGCCGCCGGACAGCCGACGCTGATCCCGCCGGGGCCGACGAACCTTGTGGGCGGCATCATCAAGCTGGAAGCCATGCCCGGTTCCTTCCTCTATACGATCCGCGCGGTTGACCCCAAGGTCATGGGCGCCATGCGCGAGATGGAGGAAAACACCGCCGAGTATAACAGCATGAAAGCGGGCCAGACCTCCCTGCAGGTGGCCTTCGCCGTGCTTTATCTCGGCTTTGCGCTGATCGTGCTTCTGTGCGCCATGTGGGCGGCCATTGCCGTTGCCGACCGGATCGTGCGGCCGATCCGCCTGCTGATTGCGGCAGCCGATAGCGTGGCGTCTGGCAATCTGCAGGTTTCGGTGCCGGTGCGCGCCATTGATGGCGACGTGGGCAGCCTGTCGCGTACCTTCAACAAGATGATTTCGGAAATCCGCAGCCAGCAGAGCGAAATCCTCCTGGCCAAGGATGAGGTGGATGACCGCCGCCGCTTCATCGAGGCCGTGCTTTCGGGTGTGACCGCAGCGGTGATTGGCGTTGAGGCTGACGGGCGCATCTCCATCGTCAACCTGTCGGCGGAAGCCTTCCTCAACATGACCTCCGAACTTCTGGTCGGGCAGCGTCTTGTCGACGTATCCCCGGAGCTGGATGTGGTTCTGGCCGAGGCCGAGGCGCGCCACCGCAGCAACTTCCGCAAGCAGATCAATATGATGCGCGGCGGTGTCGAGCGAACGCTTTCCGTGCAGGTGACACGTGAGGAAGCCCATGGCGGCGCGGAATCGCATGTTCTGACGCTGGATGACATTACCGATCTGGTGATCGCCCAGCGCTCGACCGCCTGGGCCGATGTGGCGCGGCGCATTGCCCATGAAATCAAGAACCCGCTCACCCCGATCCAGCTTTCCGCCGAGCGCCTCAAGCGCCGCTTCGGCAAAATGGTGCCGGATGATGATCGGCGGATTTTCGACCAGTGCACGGATACGATTGTACGACAGGTTGGCGATATCGGGCGCATGGTGGATGAATTCTCCTCCTTCGCGCGCATGCCGAAGCCGGTCAAGGAGCGGTCTGACCTGCGTGATGTTCTGCGCGACGCGGTGTTCCTGCGCGAAATCGGCGCTTCGGAGGTCAAGTTCCAGACGGAACTGGGCGACGAGCCGCTGATGGGCCTCTTCGACGCCCGCATGCTGGGGCAGGCCTTCGCCAATCTCGTCAAGAACGCTGTGGAGGCCATTGAGGCCGTGCCGTCTGACGAGCGCCGCGAAATCGGTCGCGTGCTGGTGCGGGCAAATTATGATGCGACGACGGACCGTTTTGTGATCGATGTCATCGACAACGGCCGCGGTCTTCCGGCAGAAAACCGTCATCGCATTCTCGAACCCTATATCACGATGCGCGACAAGGGCACGGGCCTTGGTCTCGCTATCGTAAAAAAGATCATCGAAGAACATGGCGGCGTGCTGGAACTGCATGATGCGCCCTGCGACTTCGACAATGGACGTGGCGCGATGATCCGCGTGGTTCTGCCTCCTGCAGTCGCCACCGATCTCGCAGATAACCCGCATGACAAGGAAGCACTGTATGGCGTCTGATATTCTGGTCGTGGACGACGAAGCCGATATTCGTGACATTGTTTCGGGCATTCTTTCCGACGAAGGCCATGAAACGCGCACGGCCCATGATGCCGACAGCGCGCTGGCCGCGATTTCGGACCGCGTGCCGCGTCTCGTGTTTCTCGATATCTGGATGCAGGGCAGTCGACTGGACGGCCTGGCCCTGCTTGACGAAATCCGCACGCGCCATCCGGAACTGCCGGTGGTGATGATTTCGGGGCATGGCAACATTGAAACCGCCGTGTCAGCCATCAAGCGCGGCGCGTTCGACTTCATCGAAAAGCCGTTCAAGGCGGACCGCCTCATCCTGATTGCCGAGCGCGCGCTGGAAAACTCCAAGCTGAAACGCGAGGTGTTTGAGCTGAAGAAGCGCGCCGGTGATTCCGGCGAACTGATCGGCACCTCGGTCGCGGTCTCGCAGTTGCGTCAGGTCATCGAGAAGGTGGCGCCGACCAACAGCCGCGTCATGATCCTCGGGCCATCCGGCGCGGGCAAGGAAACGGTGGCGCGCCTCATTCACAAGAAGTCGGCCCGCTCGGCAGGCCCGTTTGTCGCGCTGAACGCAGCGGCCATCACGCCCGAGCGCATGGAAGTGGCGCTCTTCGGCACGGAAGGGTCTCCGGGGCAGGCGCGTCGCATCGGCGCATTGGAAGAGGCGCATCGCGGTATTCTGTATCTCGATGAAATCGGCGAAATGCCGCGTGAAACGCAGAACAAGATCCTGCGTGTCTTGATCGACCAGCAGTTTGAGCGCGTCGGCGGCTCCAAGCGCGTGAAGGTGGATGTGCGTATCATCTCCTCGACCGCCTATAACCTCGAAGAACTGATTGCGGGTGGCACGTTCCGCGAAGACCTTTACCATCGTCTGGCCGTGGTGCCGGTCAAGGTTCCGGCACTTGCTGAACGGCGGGAAGATATTCCTTTCCTCATCGATCTTTTCATGCGCCAGATTGCCGAACAGGCGGGCATTCGTCCGCGCCGCATTGCCGATGACGCGCTCGCCGTGCTGCAGGCCAATGACTGGCCGGGCAATATCCGCCAGTTGCGCAACAACATCGAGCGGCTGCTCATTCTGGCGCGCGGCGACGGCCCCGATACGCCGATCACCGCCGATATGCTGCCGACCGATCTGGGCGATATGCTGCCCAAGGTCTCCGCCCACAACGATTATCACATCATGACCTTGCCGCTGCGTGAGGCCCGTGAAATGTTCGAACGTGACTATCTGATTGCGCAGATCAACCGTTTCGGCGGCAACATCTCGCGCACGGCAGAATTTGTCGGCATGGAGCGTTCGGCCCTGCACCGCAAGCTGAAGTCGCTCGGCGTATAAGCACCAGAAGGGTTGAGGCGCGCACCGGGGGTGTCGGTGTCGACCTCAAGAGAAAAGAATAGTGCCACGGGGAGGCGCGTCTCATGAAGATCATCATCTGCGGAGCCGGACAGGTCGGTTACGGTATCGCCGAAAAGCTGGCGCAGGAAGACAATGAAGTCTCGGTGATCGATACGTCGGCTTCTCTGGTCGCCGCTATTTCGGACAAGCTGGACGTTCGCGGTTTCGTCGGCCATGGCGCGCACCCGGATGTGCTGGCGCGGGCAGGGGCCGATCAGGCCGACATGATCATTGCGGTGACGCTGCACGACGAAATCAACATGATTGCCTGCGAAGTGGCGCATGGGCTCTTCAACGTTCCCACCAAGATTGCCCGTATTCGCGCCCAGAACTATCTGCAGCCGGAATATTCCAACCTCTTCAATCGCGATAATCTGCCGATTGACGTGACGATCTCGCCGGAAATCGAGGTCGGCAAGATGGTGCTGCGGCGCATCTCGTTCCCCGGGGCCATTGACGTATTCCGTTTTGCCGAAGAGACGATTTCGCTGGTCGCCATCGAGTGCCTTGAGGATTGCCCGGTCGTCAACACGCCGCTCAAGCAGTTGAGCCAGCTCTTCCCCGATCTCGTTTCGACGGTGGTCGGCATTTTCCGCCGCGGCAAGCTCTTCGTGGCCCATTCGGACGAGCAGATCGAGGTGGGCGATGTGGCCTACGTCATCAGCCAGCGCGAGCATGTGCGTCGCCTTTTGGGCCTTTTCGGGCATGACGAACAGGCCGCCAGCCGCATCATCATCGCCGGTGGCGGCAACATTGGCCACTATGTGGCGCGCAGCATCGAGGCCACGCAGCCACGCACGCGCGTCAAGCTCATCGAAAGCGACCGCGACCGCGCGGTCATGCTTTCCCAGCAGCTCGATCACACGATTGTGCTGAACGGTTCGGCGCTGGATCAGGCCATGCTCAATCAGGCCGACGTTGCCGATGCGGATCTGATGGTGTCGCTGACCAATAACGACCAGATCAACATCCTCTCCGCCGTGATGGCCAAGCAGCACGGCTGCCGCAATTCCATGGCGCTGATCAACAATGCGCCGCTGCAGCAAATGGCGGAAGCCCTCGGCATTGATGCCTTCATCAACCCGCGCGCCGTGACCATTTCCCGCGTTCTGCAGCATGTGCGTAAGGGGCGTATCCGCTCGGTCTATTCCGTGCAGCAGGGAGCCGGTGAGGTGATTGAGGCCGAAGCGCTGGAAACCTCGCCACTGGTTGGCAAGCCCATCCGCGAGCTGGATCTGCCGGAAGGCATCCGCCTGGGGGCGATCTATCGCGCGGGCACGGTCCATCGTCCCGACGGTGACTTCAAGATCAAGGCGCGCGACCGCGTGGTGCTTCTGGCGTCCGCGCAGGCTGTTCGCACCGTGGAGCAACTTTTCCGCGTTTCCATTCAGTACTTCTGATTGTGTGGCGAAAGGCGTACCGCAGGGGCCGATTTCGACATTGCGGAACATCGCCCGATTTGGTACCAACGCTTGAGGGATTGGGGAGGCCATATAGTCCCAGGCATCACCACAAATCAAAAACAATAATATTTACCGGCACTTGGTCGGCAAAAAGAAAGAAGCGGCGCGATGGCGGAACGTTCTCAGAACTTGCAGGATCTTTTCCTCAATACAGTTCGCAAGCAGAAAATTTCTCTCACGATCTTCCTGATCAACGGCGTCAAGCTGACGGGTGTCGTGACGTCTTTTGACAATTTCTGCGTCCTGCTGCGCCGCGACGGACATTCCCAGCTTGTCTACAAGCACGCGATTTCGACCATCATGCCGGGCCAGCCGATGCAGATGTTCGAAACCGAAGAGCAGTCCTGAGACTGATAGACCATCATGCGTGAACCGACGGGCGGAGATGTCATTCCGGAGCAACCCAAGCACCGGGATGATAGCCGTGCTCTGGTCATTGTTCCTGTTCTGAAGGCACCGCGTGGTGCCAAGCAGGGGGCGCTTGCCAATCCCATTCTTGGCGACCCGGTTCCGACCCGCACGAGCGAAAGCCGTCTGGAGGAAGCGACCGGCCTTGCACTGGCGATCGATCTGGAAATCACCGGCGGGTTGATCGTGCCGGTGAATGATCCGCGTCCGGCGACGCTCATGGGCACCGGCAAGATCGAGGAAATCGGCGCCATTCTCGATGAGAATGATGCCGGTCTGGTCATCGTCGATCATCCGCTGACGCCGGTTCAGCAGCGCAATCTGGAACGCGAATGGAAGGCCAAGGTCATCGACCGCACCGGCCTTATTCTCGAAATTTTCGGTCGCCGCGCCTCCACCAAGGAAGGCACGCTGCAGGTCGAACTCGCGCACCTCAACTACCAGAAGGGTCGATTGGTACGCAGCTGGACCCACCTTGAGCGTCAGCGCGGTGGCGCGGGCTTCATGGGTGGTCCGGGTGAAACACAGATCGAAGCTGACCGCCGCCTGTTGCAGGAGCGGATCGTCAGGCTCGAGCGCGAGCTTGAGCAGGTGGTGCGCACCCGCCAGCTTCATCGCGCCAAGCGCCGCAAGGTGCCGCACCCTATCGTGGCGCTGGTCGGTTATACCAATGCCGGGAAATCGACGCTTTTCAACCGCATCACCGGCGCTGGCGTGCTGGCCGAGGACATGCTGTTTGCGACGCTTGACCCGACGCTTCGCCGTATGAAGCTTCCGCATGGGCGCACTGTCATCCTCTCCGATACGGTGGGCTTTATTTCCGACCTGCCGACGCATCTGGTCGCCGCTTTCCGCGCCACGCTGGAAGAGGTGCTGGAAGCCGACCTCGTGCTGCATGTGCGCGATATGTCGGACCCGGACAATGCCGCGCAGGCTGCGGATGTGATGCGCATTCTGGCCGATCTCGGCATTGACGAGAAGGAAGCGGAAACCCGCATCCTTGAAGTCTGGAACAAGATCGACCGGCTGGACCCGGAAGCCCATGACGCCATTGCTGCCAAGGCGGTGGGCCGCAAGAACGTGATTGCGCTTTCAGCCTTGTCAGGCGAGGGCGTTCCAGCCCTTCTCGATGAAATCGCGGCGCGCCTTTCCGGCGTTTTGACCGAGGCAACGGTCATCTTGCCACCGGAAAAGCTGAGCCTGTTGCCCTGGCTTTACGAGACGACAATCGTCGACGCGCGTGAGGATATGGAGGACGGTTCCGTCAGCCTCGACCTTCGCCTTTCCGGCGACCAGACGGCAGCGCTGGAACGCAAGCTCGGCTTGTTCCCGAAGCCGGAAAAGGAAGACTGGGAGGATTGAGGCGGGTGCCATGTCCGTAAGGGAAGCCTCGTGCTTCACGTTACGGATGTTCGGTCTTCTTGGCGTCCTGCCAGAGCGCTTCCATCTCATCAAGCGTGGCGTCGTTCAGCGAAATGCCGCGCGCCTCCAGCCCCTTCTCGATATGGGCAAAGCGTCGGCGGAATTTGGTATTGGTGCCGCGCAGCGCGTTTTCCGGATCGGTGCCCACATGGCGGCCGATATTGGCCATGGCAAAGATCACGTCGCCCAGTTCATCGGAAATCTGCTTCTTGTCACCACGGGAAAGGGCTGTCCGGAACTCGGCAATCTCTTCCTCGATCTTGTCTAGGATCGGCTCGGCATCAGACCAGTCAAAGCCCACCTTGGCCGCCTGTTCCTGAAGTTTCAACGCTTCCATCAGGGCCGGGAAGGCACGCGGCACGGCGCCGAGATGCCCCGCCTTGAAGGTCTCTTCACCGCCGAGGCGCGCACGCCGTTCGGCGCGCTCGGCCTTTTCCTGACGCTTGATCTCGTCCCACTGCACCTTCACCTTGTCCGGCGTATCGGCGTCGGAGCGGGCAAAGACATGCGGATGGCGGCGGATCATCTTGGATGTCACCGCATTCACCACGTCGCCGAAGGAAAACAGTCCGGCTTCTTCGGCCATGCGGGCGTGAAACACCACCTGCAGCAACAGGTCGCCCAGCTCTTCGCAAAGGTCTCCCATGTCGTTGCGCTCGATGGCGTCGGCCACCTCATAGGCTTCCTCGATCGTGTAGGGCTTGATCGAGGCAAAGTCCTGTTCGATGTCCCACGGGCAGCCGGACTGAGGATCGCGAAGCCGCACCATGATTTCAATCAGGCGCGAAATATCCCTTGAGGGTTCCATGACGTGTGTTCCTGGCGTCTGGCTCAATTGAGCGGAATGGCGTTGCCGCTCTTCGAAGTCTGGTAGGTTTCAGACAGCGTGGCATAGGTGGCGAGAATACGCGCCCATTGTGCTTTCATCTCGGTCTGCGGGGCGGCGTCGGACGCTTCCACCATGTCGGCCAGCGAGAGCGCATTCCAGAAGGCGTTCTGGCGGCGATAGCCGCCCGGTTCCAGACCGAAGACTTCTTTCAGGATTTTCAGGTCATGCGGAATGGCGAAGGCATCGCGGGAATCTTCATGGCTGAAGAAGTAATAGAAATTGTCAAAGCCCGCCCAGGTGATCGCCGACATACACATGGTGCAGGGTTCATGGGTGGACAGGAAAATCAGGTCCTTCGTGTCCGGCTTTTCCCCCAGTTCGTAAAACCGCTTCAGTGTGTGAACTTCTCCATGCCATAGCGGATTCTCCAGCTCATTATTGGTTTCGGCAATCACCAGCGAGAGATCGGACTTGCGCAGGATGGCCGCGCCAAACACCTTGTTTCCAAGTGCAACACCCTTGGCCGTGAGCGGAAGAATATCTTGTTCGATCACATCAAGCAGGCGGGCGGCGAGGGCGGTGTCGGTCATCAGGCGAGCCTTTGCGGGAGGAGCAATGCGAGAAGCCCCACATCACGTTCAATCTGCGTCTCTGTCAACGCCGCAACAGCTTGTGCGCACAGGCCTTTTGCTTCGTGTGTGGCGTTTTGGCGATAGGAGTGCGAAAAACATTTGAAAATAACTATGTGTTTTACTAACTCTTGACGGGGATCAAGGAATATCCGGTTTGCGCTGCTTAATGAGAGCCATGCCGCACGAGGATTGCAAGATCGTATATTGATCCGCGAGGCGCTGGTTTGTATGGGTTTGCGCCATAAACGATCAGGCCCGCAACCCAAGGCGCGCAACTGATTTGCCAGAGGAAGCGCATAATTAACGGCGCGACCCCGCCCGAACGAACAGGACCGCATGTTCATGAACGCAGCTGCCAAGACCGAAGAGTTTGCCCTGAACCTGCCGGAAGGTGTTTTTGCCGAAACGGTTCTGAGCGTGACGCATTATACGGATCGCCTGTTCCGCTTCACGATGACGAGACCGGCCAGCTTCCGCTTCCGCTCCGGCGAGTTCGCGATGATCGGTCTGGTGGTTGACGGCAAGCCGCTCTACCGCGCCTATTCGGTCGCCAGCCCCTCCTGGGCGGAAGAACTCGAATTCTTCTCGATCAAGGTGCAGGAAGGCCCGCTGACGCAGCATCTGCAGGCCATCAAGCCGGGCGACAAGGTGCTGATGCGCAAGAAGCCGACGGGCACG
>JAIUPA010000011.1 GCA_020161665.1 Pseudomonadota bacterium
AGGGCGTCGAGGAGGTTCAAGGGCAGCTTCGGGGCGTTGGTGATGGTGTGGCCTTCGGCATACATGTCGATGTCGGAGTAAGGACCCGGATCGGCATTGGTCTTCACGCCGGACAGACCTGCTGCGATGATGATGGCCTGCAGGAGGTAGGGGTTGACGGCACCATCGGGCAGACGCAGCTCGAAGCGGCCGGGGCCGGGCACGCGCACCATGTGGGTGCGGTTATTGCCGGTCCAGGTCACGGTGTTCGGCGACCAGGTCGCGCCCGAGATGGTGCGCGGCGCGTTGATGCGCTTGTAGGAATTGACCGTCGGGTTGGTGACGGCGGCAAGCGCTGACGCGTGCTTCATGATGCCGCCGAGGAAGGTCTTGCCCTCAGCGGACAGACCAAACGGCATGGCCTTGTCGGCGAAGGCGTTGACCTTGCCATCGACATCCCAGACCGAGATATGGGCGTGGCAGCCATTGCCCGTCAGGCCCTTGAAGGGCTTGGGCATGAAGGTGGCGCGAAGGCCATGCTTCTCGGCAATGGACTTGACCATGAACTTGAAGAAGGAGTGCTTGTCGGCGGTCGCCAGCGCATCGTCATACTCCCAGTTCATCTCGAACTGGCCGTTGGCGTCCTCATGGTCGTTCTGGTAGGGCTTCCAGCCCAGCTCCAGCATGGCATCGCAGATCTCGGCGATCACATCATAGCGGCGCATCAGCGCCTGCTGGTCGTAGCAGGGCTTGTCGGCGGTGTCCTTGGCGTCGGAGATTTCCGAACCATCTTCCGAGATCAGGAAGAACTCCGGCTCGACGCCGGTCTTGACGCGCAGGCCCTTTTCAGCGGCCTCGGCGACCAGCGTCTTCAGCATGACGCGCGGCGCCTGATCGAGCGGCTTGCCATCCATGTGAAGATCGGCGGCAACCCAGGCCACATCCTTCTTCCACGGCAACTGGATGACGGACGAGGCATCGGGAATGGCAAACAGATCGGGATGGGCGGGCGTCAGATCAAGCCAGGTGGCAAAGCCCGCAAAGCCCGCGCCATCGGCCTGCATCTCGGCAATGGCGGCGGCGGGCACCAGCTTGGCGCGCTGCGCGCCAAAAAGGTCCGTATAGCTGATCATGAAGTACTTCACGCCCTTGTCGCGGGCGAAGCTTGCGAGGTCTTGTGTCATGTCCCGTTCCCCTTTGTGGTTATTATGGACAAGATGTGGGTCAAGGCGGTTCCCTTGTCTGGCAGGCCGGCCTTGGGAGGGAACCGGACTGCAGGAACCGCGGTTTACAGGCAGTCTCTGCCGGGGCAGAGGAAAGCCCGCGAGACGTTCGCGGGCTTCGGGTCTTCAAACGGTGCGCCTCAGAAGGGCGTGGTGCCGGGCACCCAGTTGGTGCCAGCCAGCGGCACGCGGGCCATGGCGGCAGCCTCGATGGTGAGCGCCACCAGATCTTCCGGCTCGAGGTTGTGGACGTGATTGTGGCCGCAGGCGCGGGCAATCGTCTGGGCTTCGAGCGTCATGACCTTCAGATAGTTGGCGAGACGACGACCGGCGACAACCGGGTCGAGGCGGCTTGCCAGGTCCGGGTCCTGCGTGGTGATGCCGGCCGGGTCCTTGCCCTCATGCCAGTCGTCATAGGCGCCGGAGGTCGTGCCGAGCTTCTGGTATTCGCTTTCCCAGTGCGGGTCGTTGTCACCGATGGCGACCATGGCCGCCGTGCCGATGGAAACGGCGTCAGCGCCGAGCGCCAGAGCCTTGGCCACATCCGCACCGGAGCGAATGCCGCCCGAGACGATGAGCTGCACCTTGCGGTGCATGCCGAGGTCCTGAAGGGCCTGAACGGCGGGACGAATGCAGGCAAGCGTCGGCATGCCGACATGCTCGATGAACACGTCCTGGGTGGCTGCCGTGCCGCCCTGCATGCCGTCGAGAACGACCACGTCCGCACCGGCTTTGACGGCCAGCGCCGTATCGTAATAGGGGCGTGCGCCACCGATCTTGATGTAGATCGGCTTTTCCCAGTCGGTGATCTCGCGCAGCTCGCCGATCTTGATCTCCAGATCGTCCGGGCCAGTCCAGTCCGGGTGACGGCAGGCCGAGCGCTGGTCGATGCCCTTGGGCAGGGTGCGCATCTCGGCGACGCGGTCGGAGATCTTCTGGCCGAGCAGCATGCCGCCGCCGCCGGGCTTGGCGCCCTGACCGATCACCACTTCAATGGCGTCGGCGCGGCGCAGGTCCTTCGGGTTCATGCCATAGCGCGACGGCAGATACTGGTAGACCAGCGTCTGGGAATGGCCGCGCTCCTCATCCGTCATGCCGCCGTCGCCGGTGGTGGTCGACGTTCCGGCAATCGTGGCCCCACGGCCGAGCGCTTCCTTGGCCGGGCCGGACAGCGCACCGAACGACATGCCGGCAATGGTGATCGGGATCTTCAGTTCGATCGGCTTCTTGGCAAAGCGCGAACCGAGCACCACCGAGGTGTCGCAGCGCTCGCGGTAGCCTTCCAGCGGATAGCGCGACATGGAGGCGCCAAGGAACAGAAGGTCGTCAAAGTGGGGCACCTTGCGCTTGGTGCCGCCGCCGCGAATGTCGTAGATGCCGGTGGCCGCCGCACGGCGGATCTCGGCCATCGTGTAATCATCAAAGGTCGCGGACTTGCGCGGCGGGGTATGGGGGTTCTGGTAGCTCATGATCTTGGCCCTTCCGCGGTCACTTAGTATGCATCTGCATTGTCGATGTTGAAGTTGTAGAGCTTGCGGGCCGAACCGTAGCGCTTGAACTCTTCCGGCTTGACGTCGGTGACGCCCGCCTTGTCGAGAAGTTCGGCAAGCTTTGCGATGTGCTCGGGACGAAGCTCCTTCTCGATGCAGTCCGCACCGAGGCTCTTGACCGTGCCGCGCACGAAGAGCTTCGCTTCATAAAGCGAATCCCCCAGCGCATCGCCCGCATCCCCCAGCACCACCAGATGACCCGACTGCGCCATGAAGGCCGACATGTGGCCGATATTGCCGTGGACGACGATATCGATGCCCTTCATCGAGATGCCGCAGCGCGAGGCCGCATTGCCCTTGATGACCAGAAGACCGCCGCGACCCGTCGCACCGGCGTACTGCGAGGCATCACCCTCGACCACCACCGTGCCGCTCATCATGTTCTCGGCCACACCCGGACCGGCAGACCCATGCACCGTGACCGTGCCGCCGTCGTTCATGCCGGCGCAGTAGTAACCGACCGAGCCCTTCACATCGACGCTGACCGGCTGGTCGATGCCAACCGCCACCGCATGGCTGCCGCGCGGGTTCACAACCTCAAAGGCAAGATCGTTCTTGCCCGCATCAATCGAATGCAGCGCCGAGTTCAAATCGCGCAGCGTCTGGGTGGAAAGATCAAATGTTGGCATCACAAAAATCCCTGGAGAATGTCCTGGCCATCGCGCCGCGCGGATCACAAGACCCGCGAGACCGCGCCCTGGCCGTTTGAATTGGTTAGGCCGCCTGCTCGTGGTCCCAGAAGTAGACGGTGGCCGGCTCCGGCTCCCACACCCGCGCATTCTCGATGCCCGGAAGGTTGACCAGCGCGCGGTATTCCGAACCGAAGGCCACATACTGGTCCGTCTCGGCCATCACCGCAGGCTTGCAGGCAATCGGATCGCGCAGAACGCCAAAGCCCGACTTCGTGCCCACCACGAAGGTGAAGAAGCCATCGAGATCGCCAATCGCGTGGTCGAGCGCTTCGCCCAGATTGGCGCCCTTGTTCATCTCGGCCGTCAGATAGGCGGCGGCGACTTCCGAGTCGTTCTGGGTCGCAAAGCCCATGCCCGCCTTGATCAGCTCACGGCGAAGGTTGTTGTGGTTCGACAGCGAGCCATTGTGCACCAGGCACTGGTCGGACCCCGTCGAGAACGGGTGCGCACCGAGCGTCGTCACGGCACTTTCGGTCGCCATGCGGGTGTGGCCGATGCCATGCGAACCCGTCATCGCCGATACGCCGAAGCGGGCGACCACATCCTTCGGCAGGCCCGTTTCCTTGTAGATCTCGATCGTCTCGCCGACCGACATCATGCGAAGGTTCGGACGCACCGCAGCAATCGCTGCCCGCGCCGCATCCGCAAGACCCGCATCGACCGTCACCACCGCATGGGTATCACGAACCGAGACCGAAACCTTCGACCCCAGTTCCGCTTCCAGCGCACCTTCCAGACCGACAAAATCCGTCTCCGGCGTCGCAGACTGAACCGTCAGCTTCACCTTGCCGGCATCGCCCGAGCCGTAAATCGCAATGCCAGCCGAATCCGGACCGCGGTCCGTCATCGTCACAAGCATCTCGCTCAACAACTCGCCCAAACGACCCTCAAGCGATCGGTCCTTCAAAAACAATCCTACAATCCCACACATGGATCACGATCTCCAAATTCTCACTGGAGACAGAGCTAGCAGGCTTTTCACAGATGATCAATAAAGGGAAAATAATATTCATTTAAGGAAACAAAACTTGCCTTGTGACCCGGATCGAGGCGAGTCTGGCCTTGTCACAAGGCCCGATCATGATCGCTGGAGAGCGTCCGCAACGATCAAGAGGTGGTGATGGCAGGAAAATTTCGGACGAAAGTAACCTTGTCGTATTCATTCGCCTTCATAAGGGCAAGAATAGAGACATGCTGTCTCCTCCTGCAAGAGCAACGGATGATCCGATGATAAGCGTCAATTCCGCCAAGACGAACCTTCCCCACCGCATGCGCATGCTGGCTTTTTCGAGTGTTGCGCTGATGGCGAGCCTGCAGCCCGGTTTCGCCGATGCGGCGTCCTGCTTTCGCGGGATCAACCTTGCCGGGGCCGAATTCGGTGAGGGCAATGTCTATGAAAAAGACTACAAATACCCGTCCGAGGAGACGATCACCCATTTTGCCGAGAAGGGGTTTACGTCGGTGCGCCTGCCGTTTCGGTGGGAACGTCTGCAGCCGCGGCTGAACAAGCCCTTTGACGAAGACGAACTGGCCCGCCTGCAGGAGACGGTTGAACTCATTAAAGATAACGGCATGAGTGTCGTGATCGATCCGCATAATTATGCGCGATATGAGGGTAAGGTCATCGGTACGAGCGATGTGCCGGATGTGGCATTTGCCGATTTCTGGCACCGCTTGGCGCAGGCCTTTGCCAATGACGAGGCGGTGAGCTTTGCCCTGATGAACGAACCGCATGATGTGGCCGCGACGCAGTGGCTCAAAAGCGCCAATACGGCGATTGCGGCGATCCGTACCGGCGGCGCGCGCAACCTCATTCTGGTGCCGGGCACATCGTGGACCGGAGCCCATAGCTGGCGGGCGGAGCTCAAGGATGGGTCAAACGCCACCGTCATGGCCGGTATCAAGGACCCGGCCTCCAACTATGCCTATGAAGTTCATCAGTATCTCGACAGCGATTTTTCCGGCCACAAGGGCACGTGTTCGCGGGGTGCGGATGCCATCAAGGCGCTCGAAGACTTCACGCTGTGGCTGCGCAATCATGGGCAACGGGGTTATCTCGGCGAGTTTGGCGCGCCCGCTGGCAAGGATTGCCTGTCCCACCTGACGGCCATGACCAAGGTGGTGGAAGAAAACCGCGATATCTGGGTTGGCTGGGCCTATTGGGCGGCAGGCGACTGGTGGCCGGCCGAGGAGCCGCTGAACATTCAGCCGGTCAAAGGTGTCGACAAGCCGCAGTTGTCCGCCTTGACCCCGATCCTCAACGATCGTTCCAAGCGGGGCTTGTCCTGCCCGGCGCTGGAGCGCTGAACACCGAAGAACGGCGGGGAGTAGCATGGCTTCCCGCTGCCTTGCCCGGCATCAGGGTGCGCTTGAACCACGATATGTGGGCCGGAATGTCGGCATGGGTGGCCGTGCCGAGAATGAACCACAGCAAGGCCCCGGTCTTGATCGAGTAGAACGAGTTACTGATCAGCATCAAAAGCAGAAGATAGATCAGGACCATCGAAAGATAGGGCCAGGCGCGGGCGCTTTTGACCGGCAGGAAGACCAGCGAACCCCACAAAGAGATAAAGCCCAGAAGGCCGAACTTGGTCAGCGTATAGGCCAGACCGGAGTCTGCGGTGAACTTGTCGGTGGATGCGGCCCCGAAAACGACATCGGTCGTCAGGCCCGTCAGAATGTGGGCGGTGACGGCCATGCGTCCGCCGAGGCTGTTGTCGCCGCCCTTGGTGCCGGTCGCGATGCCATAGGTCGCGACTAGGGCGAGCATGATGAAGGGCAGCACCAGCCAGACCGGACGCGGGATGAAGCGCAAGACCGGGGATACGGCGGTGATGAGCACGCAGGTATAGAGACCGAAGCGGGCATCGGCCATGGCAATGACCGTCAAGGCGCCGAACATCACGAAGTAACGCCCGCGCATGCCCGAGCGGAACAGTGCCCAGCTATAGGCAATCACGCCGAAATTGCCGGTCGAAACCGGCTCCAGGAAGACGGAGGCAACGCGGTGCTGTTCCAGAAGGAAGGGCAGGATCGTGCGCGGTTCAGGCCGCAGGCCCGAGATGAACAGACCTCGGGTATGGCCGAAGGTTTCCGTCAGGTTCAAGGAGCCACGGGCCAGATAGTAGCCAAGCACGTTGAAGAAATCGAGGTAGAGGTCCGTCGCCAGATATTCGAACATGCCGAAGGTGACGACAATCGCGACCGATGTGGCCACCAGCTTGTCGGCCAAGGCCAGATCGCGCATCTTCGCGCCCATGAAGTAGAAGACCAGCGGAACGACGATATCGCGCACGGCCTTGGAGTCCACCTGACCGCGCAGCGTGAAGAGGAGCACCATATAGGTGACGAAAACCGCGAGGAACATGTACATCCCGGCACGGCGATCAAAGGCCACGACAAAGGCCAGCGCCACCAGAATCAGCTCGCAGGTGATGACGTAGGAATCCCACGTCGTGGTGATGCGGGTATTCACAAAGCACAGGAAGAAATTGAACGTCAGGCCGCCGATGACCGTTAAAACGACCAGAACGCGGCAAAGACGTTCGTAAAAGCTGGCCTTCGTACCGTCTGCCTGCTCGCCGGGGGCGCGAGGCCTTCCGGCAAAGGATGCGGCGGGGGCGAAGGCGGCCGTTGCGTTCATGCGTCCTTACCGATGACCACCATTCCCGGAACCTTCTCCCGGAACGGATCGAGTGTGTAGAGCATGTCTTCGGCGTCGTTGCGGTCGACCAGATCAAGATTGGTGATCGGCACGATGGCATCGCCGCTTTCCAGAAGCGTCGGCAAGAATTCGCAGGCGGCCGTGCCGCAGGCATTGATCAGGACGATATCGGCGGGCGGCATCAGGCGCTGACCATAGCGAGAGGATGACGTTTCGCCTGACAGTCGCTCGTAAACCAGACGATCACCGAGAAGGAGGAACTGATCCTCATCCTCGTCAAGATCCTGACGGGTGGCGAGCATGCCGCGAACGGGGCGAACCGGGCGCTGGCTCTGGCGGGCGGTGCGAGACAGCTGACCGGGCGCATAGGCCACGTTCTGGCCAAGGCTTGCCAGAAGCTCGGCCACTTCCGCCACTAGGCCTTCGTCCTCATCCTCGCCCGGCGCCATGAAAATGATGGCTGCGGGAATTTGCCGGCCACCGAAGTGGTTCAAAAGCAGGTGGGCGATGCGCAGCATGCCGATTTCGCGGCGACGGTGATCGTCGCGACGACCGCTGCGCTTGGGCGTGCGACCCATGCCCATCAGCGCGCCCATACGGCTGCTCTTGCTTGTCTTGGTTTCGGCCGGGAAGCTGGCAATGATCGGAATGCCGGAGCGCAGCAGATGCGTGCGGGCACCGCTGCCATTGCTGCCCAGAATTTCGCGCAGCACGGCCAGTACGCTGCCCAGCGCAACGCCGAACATCGCGGCGGCGGCCAGAACAATCTTCTTGATGCCGCTTGGCGGTGCGGAGGGCGGTACAGCGACCGAAATCACATGCGAGTTGTTATTGTTGACGCTCTGGGACTGGCCCAGTTCCTCCGCCTTGCCGAGGAAGGTCTTGTAGATGGTGCGAACCGCATCGGCCTCGCTTTCCAGCTGGCGCATGCGGGTCAGCGCCTCGCCCTTGTCGAAGCTGGACTTGGTCAGCTTGTTGAGCTGGTCGGAAATGGCCTTGGTGTTGGCCGCCGCGCGCTCATAGCTGGCGCGCATGCTTTCGCGCAGGCGGGAAATTTCGGCGTTGATCGACTGCCGCACCCCGGCCAGCTGCGAACGCACGGCGCGCATCTGCGGATGGTTGGTGCCAAGGGCCGCGGCCAGTTCGGCCTCGCGCTCCAGCAACTGGGTGTAGCGCGAGCGCAGAAGTTCGATGCTCTGGGATTGGGCCGCTTCGGGAATGGCGCCTGCTTCAATGGCGGCCACCGTCAGATTGCGGGCCTGGTCGAAATTGGCCTTTTGCTGTTCTTCCGCGACACGAGCTGCTGTCAGCTGCTCGCTGATGCCGGAAACCTGCTGGTTGATCAGCAAACCGCCTTGCTCACCCGTCGTCGTCAGGCCGTTTTCAGCCTTGAAATCCTCAACCGCAAGCTCTGCTTTCAGCACGCGTTCGCGCAGTTCGCCGGCCTGCGACTGGAAGCTTTCGCCAGCGCGACGGTTGGCTTCAACGCGGGTATCGGAGATCTTGCTGAGATAGGTCTGGGCAATGGTGTTGGCGATCTGGGCGCTTTTTTCCGGATCGGAATGCTCGGCCGAAATGGTCATGATGAAGGACTGACCGGCGCGCTCCACCTTCAGGCGTTTGACCAGCGCACCAAGGATAGCGTCCTTGCGCATCTCGGGGGTGGCGTTGTCCGAAAACTTGGCGGCCTTGATCAGGAACGGGTCCTGTTCAAGCGAAAGCTTGTCGATGACGTCGTTGAGGACATCACGCGACTGGACGATGTAGATCTGGCTCTCAAGGCTCGATTGTTCCTGCGGCGAGGAGCCTGCGACGATGAGATCGCGGCGCTCTGCAAGGCCCTGAGGATCGAGAAGAATGTCGGTGGAGGAGCGGTAGGTGGGAACCAGCGTTGACAGATACAGGAATGCCAGCGCGACACAGGCAATCACGGACAGCACGATGTAGTGCGCCCGCTTCTTCAATATGCCCGGCAACTGAAAAATGTCGATTTCCATGCGGCTGTCCAATACGCGACCCGGTACCCGAACCGGCAAAAGCAGCCCGCTTGGCCGCAGTTTTGCACGATCTTGCCCGCAATCTTGCAGAATATGATTAACGATTGCTAAAGCGCCGGTTTGTTTCAGGTGCAGTGCACACGGGGCCAAAAAAACGACATGAATCTCGCATTTAGCCTTTGAATGCTAATGTTGCGGATGATGACGCCAGCGGCGTTCGCGCGCCTTGAAACCCGTTAGCCACCGGGGCGAAGAGGTTGCTCGTAAGGGGATTTTAAAGACTGGCCGATATAGGTCGGGTGAGTGGGTTCCCCCCAATATACTTAACCGCGTTTCAGGGTGACACGTGACGTTGACCGCCAAGTTGCAGCATACGGGACCGACGCGGGTCTATCCTCAGGCCAAGGGGCCGCTGGTCGTTCATGTCGTGCGGCAGTTTTACCCCAATCGTGGCGGCCTCGAAGACGTGGTGATGAACCTCTGTCGGGGGCTGATTGCGCGCGGCTATCGCGTGCGCGTTGTCACGCTCGACAGGCTTTACCTCAAGCCTGAAACGAAGCTGCCTGCTTTTGAAGTGCATGAAGGGATTGAAATCGTGCGCGTGCCGTGGAGCGGTTCGACCCGATACCCGCTGGCGCCGTCCGTCTTCCACCATGTTCGTGATGCCGACCTCATCCACGTTCACGCCATCGACTTCTTCTTTGATGCGCTTTCGCTGGGCTGGCTGCTGCATCGCCGTCCGATGGTGGCAACGACGCATGGCGGCTTCTTCCACACGACGAAATTCGCCCTCATCAAGAAGATCTGGTTCCAGACGCTGACGCGGATGTCGGCGCTTGGTTATGCCCATATCATCGGCTGCAGCCGGTCAGACACGGCGCTGTTTGCGAAGATTGCGCCCGGACGCACGGTGACCGTTGAAAACGGGGCCGATACGGCCAAGTTTGCCGATTGCGCCAGCCAGACGGCAACGCGCCGCATGGTCACCATCGGTCGGTTTTCCGTCAACAAGCGCATTGATCGACTGCTTGACGCCATGCGCGTTCTGGCCGGTGAGCACCCGGACTGGCATCTGGATGTGATTGGCGTTCCCGGTGACATCACCGAAGAAGCGCTTTCCGTCGCCATCGCCGAACGCGGTCTTGAGGGCCGGGTCAGCGTTCACTGCAATCTCGATAATCCGGGGATTGCCGGGTTGATCGGTGGTGCCTCCATTCTGGCTTCGGCCTCAGAATATGAAGGCTTTGGCCTTGTTGCCATCGAGGGCATGAGCGCGGGGCTTGTGCCCGTCTTGCACGCCAATGAGGCCTACCGGCTTCTTGCCGAGCGCCATGATTGTGTAACGATCACCGATTTCACGGACCCGAAAAAGGCTGCCAAGGCGCTGGCCGATGCCTTTGATGCGGTGGAAGCGGGTGGTGCCCTATTGCGCAAGACGCTGATGGCACAAGCGCAGATCTATTCCTGGAACGGCGTGACGGATCAGTATTGCGGGATCTATGATCGCGTCATTCCTGATGAAACGGTTGGCTTGTCTCTGGTGCCGAGTGAAGGGCCGATCCATTGAGAAACGTCCTTTTCGTTACCGGGCAGCATTTTGCCGAGGCACCGCGCAAAGTCGATCTGCATTTTCTGGCCGATGCCTTGAATGCCGAGGGTGATCGCGCCGATTTCCTGTCGTTGCGTCTGAGTCAGGTCAGCCGGTTTTCCAGCGAAGGGCGTTGGGAATATGCCCGCACGCGCACCTGCAATCGCTGGGTAACGCTATCCGACCTGCGCGACGAATATATCTGGGTCAGCCTCATTCACCCCTTCGCGATGCGATATCGCCTCTTGAACTGGTTGAGTGGACTGGTCTTTCGCCATTATGGCATGCTGCTGCCGGAGGCTGCGCGCAAGCGCCTTCCCGATTACACGCATATTCTCGTTGAAAGCGGGATTGGCGCCTTGTTGACGCCGATTCTTCGAAAGCTCGCGCCCAAGGCAAAGATTATCTATCACGCTGCCGATCAGTTGCAGACGATTGGCGCGCATCCGTGTTTCGAAGATGTCCTGAAGGCCTCTGCCAAGGATTATGACCTCATCCACATTCTGGCGGAAGACCAGCGCAAGGATATGCCGGGCGGTGTTCCGATCCTGCTGTTGCGTCACGGCATTTCCACGGAGGTGTTCGACAGGGCTGAGCGCAATCCCTTCACGAGTGCGCGCAATGCGGTGAGCGTGGGGGACATGCTCTTTGATCCGCATGTGCTGACGACGCTGGCGCGATCCAACCCGGACTGGACCTTTCACCTGTTTGGCCGCAAGGCGCAGCTTGATACGCCCGTTGCCAATGTGATCGCCCATGGCGAAACGCCGTTTGAAACCGTTGCCGGTTATATTCGCCATGCCGATATCGGGATTGCGCCTTATCAGGATGGCAAGGGCGCCAGCTATCTCAGCCAGTCCAGCCTGAAGATGATCCAGTACACCTATTGCCGCCTGCCCATCGTGGCACCGCTGTTTGCAGCAGCCGGGCGCGCCCATGTGTGCGGTTATCAGCCGGGCAACGAAGCGTCGATCCTTGCAGCCTTTGAGGCGGCAAAGCAGTTTGACCGCAGCATCATCGACACCAATGAAGTGATGAGCTGGGTGGAAACGGCGCGGGTTCTCTTCGCCTAAGCCCCAGGTAAACATGCGTTTACGCTCTCGGTCAGCCAAATCTTAAGCTCGCCATGCCAGATTGCGGGACAAGATTTCGCTTCGGCTTCGCCAAAGCCCTTCCCGGTGGATTGATGAGCAGCAAGAACATTCTGGCCAATTCGGCCCTTAACGCGGCCTCCGGGCTTGCCCAGTTGTTGACGGGCTTTGCCTGTTCGATTGTGGCCGCCCGCCTGCTGGGCCCGGCTGCCAATGGCACGATTGCCTTCTCGCAGATGCTGGTGACGACGGGTTCGCTGATTGCGGAACTGGGCACGGGCGTCATGCTGTTGCGCATCCTGCCGCAGTTGACCGTTCAGGGTGTCAGCGAAAAGGACCGGCGCGGCTTTGCGGCCTATCTGCAAGTGCCTGTGGTGGCGGCGACGCTTCTGCTTGCCGCGGCCTATTTCTTCGTTGTCGGGCGTCTGGATGAAGACCATTGGCTGGACATGACGCCGATGGTGGCGACCCTGACGGGCGTTCTCTTCATCATCCAGTCGATCGGGTCCTATTCCAAGAATTATCTGATCGGTGAACAGCGTTTGGGTCCGTTTTTCCAGATCACGGTGA
The DNA here is from genome assembly GCA_020161665.1 of Pseudomonadota bacterium. Lineage (GTDB taxonomy): Bacteria > Pseudomonadota > Alphaproteobacteria > Rhizobiales > Rhizobiaceae > Ectorhizobium. The sequence goes on from JAIUPA010000011.1 coordinate 12,355, forward strand.
TTGCCGCCCTCATGCAGCTTGTCGGCGTGGTCGTCGGCGCGGTGGTCTTCAAGAGCATCGAGGCGGCCTTGATCGGCTATCTGCTCGGGCAGATCGCTCCCTTTATTTACAGCGTGCGGATTTTCCTGACGCGCGCCAATCCGTGCGGCATGCACCGGCGCACGCTCGCCGCCTCGTCTTTTCTGCTGTCGCTTGAATATGTCATCACGTCGATTTTCCTGACGCGGCTGGAAATTCTCTTCCTGCAGCGGTTTTTCGACAAGGAAAATGTCGGCTTTTACGCCGTGGCGCTGACGCTTGCGAACCTGGCCTTGCAGCTGCCGGTGCAGCTGACCGGCAGTCTGATGCCCTACTATTCCGAAAAGCTCGAAGCGTCGGGTCAGGGGCGGTTGCCCATCGATATGTTCGCAGTTGTGGTCCGCAGCCTTGCCTATATCACGCTGCCGATGAGTTTTGGGCTTGCCGCCATTTCGCAGGAGCTGGTGACATCGGTGTTCGGGCCTGAGTTCACGCCGGCTGGAATGATCGTCGCCATTCTCGCGCTGGCGACGCCGGTCTTCGTGTTCTCGCAACTTTGCACGCAGTATCTGTTCTCGCAGGGGCAGATCAAAACGCGCCTTCTCGTGGATTTCATCGGTTCGGCGATCATTGTCGGCGGCTGCATTCTGCTGGTGCCGCTCTATGGCGGCCCCGGGGCTGCTGTGGTCCGCGCCGTGAGTTTTGTTGCCATGTGCCTGTTCATGGCGTCAGCCATGGAATTCGATGGCTCGATCGGCCATGTTTTCCGCACGCTTTTGCCTGTGACCCTCGCTGCCATGGTTTGCGGTCTTGCGGCGGAAGCCAATATTCTGTTGTTCGGCGGTCTTGTCGGCCTCATTCTGGCGATCCCGGCCGGGGCGGTGGCCTATATTCTCGCACTTCGCCTGTTCAAGGCCGTTCCCGAGAGCGATGTCGATGCCCTGATGAAACTGGCGGACCGTTTCCCCGGCAAGCTGAAACGTGGCCTGATCGCCATCGTTCATTTTGTCGCGCCGCATGCCCGGAGGGCTGTTGCATGACCAGTTTGCAGGATCATTTTTCCGAGGCCGCGGTGCCGGTGTCCTTCTCGGGCATGGCCGGGCTTTATGCGCCGGTTCGCGATGGTGTCGATGCGGCGGTTCTCTTCGTCAGCCCCTGGGCCCTTGAAGATATGTGCGTGCGCAAGTTCTGGCGCGTCATGTCCGAACGCCTGACCAAGCATGGCATTGCGTCGCTGCGTTTCGATTTGCCGGGGACCGGCGATTCGCTTGACCCCGACTTTTCCGAGGGCGGAATTGCGCTCTGGGAAAATGCCGTTGTCGAAGCGACCCAAACCCTTCGACGTCTTTCCGGCGTGTCCCGCATCTTCCTCGTCGGTCAGGGGCTGGGTGCCATGCTTGCCATGCAGGTGGCCGCACGGGTTGAAGGTCTGGCAGGCATTGCGGCCCTTGCGCCCGTGACCTCGGGGCGGTTCTTCCTGCGCGAACTTTCCGCCATGTCGCGGATGGTTGACGATAGTCTGGGGCTTTCCAGTGATTATCGCGAGCATCAGGGCGTCAGCATTGCCGGATTTGTCCTGCCCGACGAAATCGCATCCGGGCTTCGCGGTGTGGACCTGATGAAAATGCCTTTGGCGCCGGCCTGCCCGGTTCTGATTGGCGAGCGCGCGTCCCGGACCTCGGACAGCGAGTTTTTCGCCTTCCTTGCCGCGCTGGGCACGGATGTCGAACGCTTTCCTTTCGATGGCTATGATGCGCTGACGGCCAACCCTGCCGTTTCCGTTGTGCCAGAGGCCTTTGCTCATGCGGTGGCGGACTGGGTGGCGGGGCACGCACCGAAAGAGTGTGGAGCCGTCGTCAATTCTCCCCTGCCGAAAGCGCCTTCGCTTGATGGCGGACATTTCATTGAGACCGCAGTGCGCTTCGGTGATCGCTCGCCGCTTTACGGTGTGCTGACCCGACCGGCTTGCGAGCCGAAGGGCGCAACGGTTCTGTTCCTGTCGACGGCCTATGACCGGCATGCCGGGTGGGGAAGGGCGACGGCCACCATGGCGCGGGATATGGCGCGCCAGGGCATTGTCTCCCTGCGGTTTGACAATGCCAATGTCGCCGATAGCCCGCCCGCGCCCGGCGCGCCGGATCAGGTGCTTTATACCGACGGTCCGCAGCGCGATCTTTCGTCGGCACTCGATTTCCTGAAGGCGCAGGGCGCTGGTCCCATTGTCGTGGCTGGCCGTTGCTCGGGTGCCTATGTGGCATTTCAGGGGGCTGTCGAAGATGGGCGCGTGGCCGGGGCCGCGATTGCCAATCCGCCGCTTTTCCACTGGAACCCGGACAATGATGTTGATGCGCGCTTGCGATCAACACCTCGGGCACTGGGTGACTATGGCCAGCGCCTTTTGCAAATGTCGACGGTCAGCCGCCTGTTGAAAGGCGAGATCGACCTCATCGGTGCGTTCCTGAATATTTCGCGGGCGACCTGCCGCAGGCTCTTTGCTCCGGTTGGCTTCTTCATTCGCCATTACACGCAGGAAGGTCGCGCCGTTCATGCAGCCTTCCACGCCATTGCCGAACGCAAGGCCCCGCTCTCGCTGTTTTATAGCGAGACCGATCCCGGGCTTGATCATTTTGCCAGCTATTTTGGTGCCGATGGCAAGCGTTTGGGCGAGTACGGCATGGCCACGTTCAAGACTGTCGCCAATGCCGACCACAATCTGACGCCTGCTTGCGCCCGCGATGCGTTTCGCGATGAGGTGCAGGCGCTGGCCTTGCGGTTTTAAACCGCGCCAAGCTTTAAAAATGTGTGGCTGAACCGGACAGGCTGCGGACTTCGCCGCTGGGGCGGACATCGTTTGCGGTTCCATCGAGACGATGAAGGGCAATCACCTTGACCGCGTTCGGGGACAGGTGGAACCAGTCTTCCGCCGCACTGAAACCGTCCACCAGAATCTGAACCGACTGCTGGAACGTATCGGCTTCCAGAAGCAGCGACCAGCCGGTCTCGTCCTGTTGGAGCGCTGCGGCGATCTTGCCAGGATAGAGCGCCCGGCTGCGACCCAGCGGGAAGTGAAAAGCCTCGGCCATCGTTTCCTCACCGAGAACGAGACGCGCCACGACGACCTCATGTGAGGGCGGGCCGAAGCGGTAGGCATAATTCGTATCGAAGAACGCGCCGAAAAGATCGGTGCAGGGAATTTCCAGCGTTTGACGGGCATCGATGTGAAGGTCGCGCGCGCCGGATACGACGGGCTGGCGTCCATCGCGCAAGGCCGAAACTTCGATCCTCACGTCCAGCGCTTGCGGTGTTTCATTGATGGCATGGAGTGAAAGGCCGTTCACGCCCTCGTCCGTCAAGGCCACGCTCACCGGCTTCAGCACCCGCTTCAGCGCATGCCAGACGGGTTTCGGCGTGCCGGTGGCGTCGATCACGCCCCAGCCGGGACCGGGCAGAAGATCCTGAAGCGTCCAGATCAAAGCGCCGTTGCAGGTCGAGCCGCTGTGTCGCCATTCGCTGAACGTCTCAATCGCCACTTCGCCGGTCACGGCGCGGGAAAGATCCAGATAGCGGGCCGGATTTTCACGGCGCAGACGCACCGGGTCTTCGCCGTAAAGAAGGCCGAGATAGTGTTCGCGAATATCCTCGAAATCCCAGCTTGCGCCGCGGTCACGCGGCACACGGGCCTTCCAGTCCGGGTGATGGAGCGCCGCGACGGGCAGATGCGCATCGAGCGTTTTCTGCTGCGGCACATGGGCGAAGGCCAGGCATTCCGAGGCAAAGCGCACGCTGGCGCGGCGGGCATCATCGAGCGGGCGGCAATAGGCCCCGACGCCGTAATAATGGCCCACCCCTTCATTGACGAAGAAGGGTTGCGCGCCGCCTGACGGCGAATTTTCCACATAGACCGCATCCGGGCGGTGGGCCGCGCACAGGGCAGGCAGGATTTCCGTTGTCAGGGCGGTCTTCCATGTGCTTTCCGGCAGGCCGAGCATGGCACCTTGCTGGTACATCTCGCTGCCACCGGACAGAATGGCCAGGGACGGCGAGGCCGCTGTGGCTTGCAGGAAAGTGCCGACCTCGGCACGCACGAGGTCGATGAAAGCCTCATCCTTCGCCGGATAATCGAAGTTTGCGAACATGAAGTCCTGCCAGACCAGAAGGCCGAGTTCATCGCAGAGCGCGAAGAAATCCGGGCTTTCATAGGCCATGGTGCCACCGATGCGGATCATGTTCATGCCCGCTTCGGCTGCCAGCTTCAGCCATGGTTCATAAGCCGCGCGATCGCCGGGCAGGCCGACAATATCGGCATTGGTCCAGACGGCACCGCGGCAGAAAATGCGCACGCCGTTGACGAGAAGGGCGAAGTCCTTGCCATCCACCCCGCGATCCACCGTGATGGTGCGAAACCCGGTGCGGGCAAGCGGCATTGTCTTGCCGTTGAGGCTCAAGCGAACGTCGTAAAGAGCCGGTTCGCCATGGGTGGCGGGCCACCACGGCTTGACCACCGGAAGGGTCAGCGTGGCGGTTGAGCGGCCTTCGCGAGAGAGTTCAAAGCTTGCCTCATGGCCTTCGCAAAGGAGTTTCAACCTCTGCGGGGCGGCCCCTTCAAACGAGACGATGAGGCGGCCGTTGCCGTTTTCGTCCAGCGTTGCGGTGATTTCCAGATCGGCCAGCGAGGCGGCCTCGGGGCGGATGAGACGGACGGGCCGCCATGGGCCGACAGCATGGACGTCCGGGCACCAGCCGGGCATGTAGCCCAGCGTCGTGGTGCGGAACAGGCGAAGGCCCTGCTCGCTCATCATCTGCGGACGCCAGCGGGCGCGCGGCCCCTTGCGAGCGAGACGGGGTTTCAGCGCGCGAAAGGCGATGGCCAGTTCGTCCGATCCGGTGAGCGTCACCTCAACCGAAAGCGGCGCATACATGCTTTCGCTTGTCGCGATCTTCTCGCCGTTCAGGAAGATTTCGGCCACGGTGGCAAGACCGTCAAACTGAAGCGTGGCCGGGCCGGGCGTCTCATTCAGCGTCGTGCGATACCAGAAATCGAAGCCGTCGAGCGGGTCCGGGCGGGCGGGGTCGAAGCGACCTGCCTGCTGCAGCGCCTTTGCGACGGTGCCGGGGACCGTGGCGGAAAGAGGAACAAGCGTTGCCGGGATATCAGACGGCATGGCATAGGCGTCGGCTTCGCTTTGCGTCAGCGTCCAGCCGTCATCCAATGTCTTCTGATTGTCGGGCCAATGGAAGTCCATGGGCGCATCTCCCCGTCAGGCCGCACTCTGCCGGATCACCCCAGCTTGCGCTCCAGACCCTGCATCAGCTTGTCCCAGCTTTCGACGGCCGGTTCAAGAGCCGTTGCCAGCGGTTCGAACTTCTTGCGGGTCACAGCGCGGGCCAGCTGGAACTGGACGCTCTTGGCGTTCTCGGCGATGGCGCGGGCCGCATCGGCTTCCGTCTTCAGGGCCCCGTTCTCAGCCAGCCAGTCGAGATGGCTTGCCAGAAGCTCGAAGTTGGCACCGACCTGACGCAGCGTGTTGAAGGCGTATTTGTGGAAGAAGGCGAAGGGCCGTTCCGCCACCGCTTCGACCTGACGCGGAAAGACTTCCGCGAAGGCGGCAATCGGGTTTTCCTGCGGTCGACGGGCGAAATGCTGGCGCAACAGCCGGTCGGCCACGCTTCGCAGATGGTCCGGCGAGGCGTTGCGGCCCGGGAATTTGGCAAATTCCGTGTAAGGCAGGAAAGGCGGGTCGGTTTCCGTCAGGTGATGCTGGAACAGTCCGTCGAAATCATCGCCCTCAAGGCGGAAGTAGCCGCCATTGTGGAAGTATTCGAGGCGCTTGGCCTCCACATCCATGCGGTTGATGGCGACCGTCGTCTTGCCGTGTTCGGCGCGATAGGCCACGCCCTGCGTGTCGGGCATGTAGAAACTGTCCATCTCGACGATGCACAGGCGGCCCCGGGCAATCTGCACGGCAATGTGGTTTTCCACATTGTCGAAGATCGCCAGTTCGGTGACGCGAATGCCGTAAAGCGCCTCGATGTCTTCCAGCGGCACCTTGAAGAAGGTGAACTGGTCGCCCTCAAAGTCCTGCGTCAGCGTGAAGCCGAGCATGGCTTGCGGGTGGGTGCCGAGGCTCGCCAGAACCTCGATCCACAGGTCGACATAGCAGTTGGTCTCCGGCCACATGCGCTCCTGTGAGTGAAGCGCATGCGGCACGTAGGCCGCCTGATCGAGCCACGGAAAGACCGCAGACATCGAGAGCATTTTCGTCATTGTCTCAGCCCCAAAGAACCTTGCGGACATTGGCGGGCCACAGCTTCGTATCGAGGCCGTGAGCTGCAAACAGCGCCAGCGCGATGCGTTCCAGACCGAAGCCGACGCAGGCGGTATGGGCGACTTCACCACCTTCAAGGTTCAGGCCCCATTTCAGGCCGAACGAATCCTGATGGTAGTTGAAGCTCATGCAGGCCGTCTTCTTCACCTCGGAGGTGACAGGGATCAGAAGCTCGAACTTCAAGTTCTGGTCACGCTGGTTGTTGACAAGAAGCTTGCCGGCGCGACCGAAGAACGGGTCGTTGGCGACATCGATCTCGACGCTGAGGCCCAGATCTTCCATCATCTTCACACCACGATCCATCCACTGCTGACGGAACTCGGTGACCTGTGCCTGCGTACCCATGCGCACGTATTCGCGCATACGGAACAGCTGCTGGCGGGCCGGGTCGTTGGAGGGCTCATGACGGAAGCAGTAGGACTGCAGGTCATAGAGGCCGCCGGTCATCGGCAATTCGCCACGCTTGGCAACCGTCGGGTAGAGCGGATAGCAGGCTGCCGGGGTCAGGACGATTTCGGTCGCCTTCTGGCCTTCGGTCCAGTCGCCGCCCTCTTCCATGCATTTCAGCAGGCTGATGTGATCGAGCTCGCAACCGCAGAACGAATGCACCGTTCCGGCCAGCTGCGGGAAGCTTTTCATATAGCCGCTCTGTTCAAAGAAGGCGCGGTTCATGCCGGGCGGGAAGCGAATGGCTTCGGCGCCATCGGCACCGCCGATGCTGTCGATCAGGCGCTCGAAGGCGGCAATGACGCCCTCGAATTCGCCGGAGCGGCCATAAAGGCCTTCAACACCGGTATCAATGAGAAGACCGGAATCGAAGAGACGGTCGAGAAAGGAAACCTGCATATCCATCTTGTTACCCCAGAAGGCTCATGTCCTGTTTGTTGACGAGCAACATGGTGGACTGGTTCATCAAAATACGTTCATTCGAGATCTGCAGCTGGGCCGAATAGGCGTCGCGCAGGTGACGACCGACCGAGAAGGGCGTGTCGTTCTTGAAGCCCATGATGCCGTTGATCAACAGCGTCTGGCCGACGATGTCGATGATGGCGGTCGAGGTGGAGAGCTTCGTGTTGTTCATGGCAATCAGGAAGCCCATGGTCAGGCTTTCCGGGTTGCGGCGGATCTCTTCATACTGGCGAACGCCATGAATGATATCCGTCTTGATCATCTGCAGCTTGCCGGAGATTTCGGCGAGACGCAGCGCGCCCGGAGGCGTCTGGCCCGGCGACTTGCGGGCGGCGGCGCGCACGAAAGCCTGGGCGCGGTGCACGGCGTCAACTGCGATGCCGTACCACAGCGCGCTCCACAGCAGGTGCGCCATGGCAAGCATGGAGTGGGCGGCGATTTCGGCAAAGGGTTCGGGAATGATCTGTTCGGCGGGTGCTTCGCCCTTGAAGAGGAAGCCTTCCGAGCAGGTGCCGCGCATGCCGAGCGTATCCCAGCCATGCGTCTTTTCCAGCGTGTACTGGTCCTTCAGGAAGACCGTCATGACCTGATCCGACGATGCGGCGTCCTTATGGGCGCGCGAGGTGATCAGGATGGCATCCGACTGAACGCCGTAGGAAATGACGGTCGCTTCCTTTTCCAGGCGGCAGATGTCGCCTTCGACTTCAATGGCGCAGATCGAGTTGCGCAGATTGCCGCCGATGCCGCCTTCGGTGGTGGCGGAGCCGAGCAGAAGCTGCTCGTCGGCAATGCGGCGCATGAAGCCACGGTGCCATTCGGCACCCATGCCATGCTCGACAAGGCTTGAAAGCTTGATGTGGTGCATGGCGAAAATCATCGCCGTGGAACCGCAGGCCTGACCGAGGATCGAGCAGAGTTCGGCGATTTCGGCAATCGGCGTATCTTCGCCGCCGAGTTCGACCGGGATCTGGACGCCCATCAGGCGTTCGTCCTTGAGTGCCTGCATGGCTTCTGCCGGGAAGCGACCCTTCTGGTCGACATCATCGGCATAGCGAGCGGCCACGGCAGCGGCGCGGGCAATGCGCTCGCTCACCGATGCGACGGGGGTTTTTACATGGGCGTTCATATCAGGCAGCCTTCTGCGACGAGAGGATCGTAGCCACCGTCTTTTCAATGGCGGCGATGCTGGCGAAAGACTTGCGGTTCAGAAGGCTGTCGGGGAATTCGATGTCGAACGCCTCTTCAAGGCCGAGCATGAGCTGAACGGACGCGAAGGAGGAAAGCCCCGCCGCGTAGAGATCCGCCTCATCGGCCAGACCGTCTGCGGCGACCGGAAGACCACCGACTTTTGCGAGAAGATTACGGATCGTTTCGTTCATGCGAATGCTCCCTTACCTGCCCGGTCTTGATGCCGGGACTATCAATGATTGCCGGGGAGCATACGCGAGAAGTGATAACACACCTCTAAGTCGCGTAGTTAAGGGAATCTTGTTGTCGCAAAAGAGCACAAGAACGCCAAAATGTCAGGAAACGCGACGCTTTGGCCCGTTCGTAGGCGATCATGGCCAGATATGACGCTCGCCACGATAGTCGGAAACGGACCAACAACCCTCGCCAATAGATTGTGTTGTGGCGGAGGCCAGCGGCGTTTTACCATGGCCGCCGGGAATATCGAGCACATAGGTCGGCTGGCACAGGCCCGAATATTGGCCCCGCAGGGCGGCAACAATGGCCTGACCCTCGGCAATATCCATGCGGAAATGTCCCGTTCCGGGCGCAAGATCGGGATGATGGAGATAGTAGGGTTTGATGCGGGTTTCGACAAAGCCGCGCATCAGGGCACCGAGAATGGCGGGATCGTCATTCACCCCCTTGAGGAGCACGGTCTGGCTGACCATGGCGATGCCTGCATCAATCAGCCGGGCGCAGGCGGCGCGCGTCTTGGCGGTGAGTTCCTTCGGATGGTTGGCGTGAAGGGCAACCCAGACCGTTTTGCCCGCCGCCTTCAAGGCTTCAATCAGCTCACCATTGATCGCCTGCGGGGTGGCCACCGGAACGCGGCTATGGAAGCGCACGATGCGCACATGGTCAATCCCGGCCAGTCCCTGCATGATCGCGGCGAGACGGCGCGGCGACAGAACGAGCGGATCACCGCCGGTCAGAATCACTTCCCAGATTTCGTCATGGGCGGCGATATAGGCAAGGGCGGCTTCGAGTTCCTCGCCCGAAAGCGTGCCGTCTCCATCCGGGCCGACCATTTCGCGGCGGAAGCAAAAGCGGCAATAAACCGGGCAGACATGCACGGCCTTCAGAAGCACGCGATCCGGGTAACGGTGGACGATGCCCTTGATCGGCGTATGAGCGTGATCGCCAATCGGGTCATCCCGTTCTTCCGGACGCGTCACCAGTTCATCGGCCTGCGGAATAAACTGCAGTGCGATTGGGTCGGCGGGATCGGCGCGGTCGATTAACTCCGCGATCGCAGGCGTGACGGCAATCGCGTAACGTTCGCCCACGCGGGCGGCCTCATTGTGGCGGCTCTCCTCGAGAAGTCCGGCGGCGATCAGGTCATAGGCGCTTTTCAGCGTGCGGGGTGTATCCATGTCAGAATTCCGCAACGGGTGCCCACATGACCTGCTCGATACGAGTGGCGCCAGTGGCCAGCATGACGAGGCGGTCAAAGCCCAGGGCCGCACCACTGGCTTCCGGCATCACGGCAAGGGCGTCCAGAAAGTCTTCGTCAATCGGGTAGCTTTCGCCATAGATGCGCTGTTTCTCGGCCATTTCGTGGACAAAGCGCTGGCGCTGTTCCGCAGGGTCGGTCAATTCGCCAAAGGCGTTGGCGAGTTCAACACCGCAGGCATAAAGCTCAAAGCGTTCGGCCGTGCGCGGTTCGCTGGCGCTTCGGCGGGCCAGCGCTGCCTCCGACACCGGGTAGGCGTCGAGAAGGGTCGGGCGACCCTGACCGAGATGCGGCTCGATCTTTTCCACCAGCACACGGCTATAAAGATCGGCCCAGCTGTCATCCTCGGCCATGCGAATGCCTGCCCTTTTAAGTTCACCCGCCAGATGATCGCGGTCGGTTTCGCCATCGGCGGAGAGGGAGGCCAGAAGGTCAATGCCTGCAAAGCGGTCGAAGGCATCGGCCACCGACAGGCGCTCCGGTTCGGCAAAGGGATCGCATTCCATGCCACGAAAACGAAAGCGCGCCGTGCCTGCGGTTTCGGCGGCGAGCGCCAGCATCCAGCCGCAGTCGCGCATCAATTCCTCATAGCCTTCCCCGGCGCGATACCATTCCAGCATGGTGAATTCGGGGTGATGCAGTGGCCCGCGTTCGCGATTGCGCCAGACATGGGCAAAGCAGGCGATCCGGGGTTCACCCGCCGCCAGCAGTTTCTTGGCCGCAAATTCCGGCGAGGTGTGGAGGTAGGCCTTGTGGCCGATGCCGTCATTGCCGATGATTTCGGTGGCAAAGGCATGAAGATGGGTTTCGTTGCCGGGCGAGACTTGAAGGGCCGCCGTATCCACCTCGATGAAATCCAGTGCGCTCAAGCGGGCGCGAAACGCGGCCTGAATCCGGTTGCGCCCCATGAGGAAGGGACGCCGGTCCGCATGGACGGCGGGGTTCCACCAGGGGGAGGGCTTCGGGCCGGGTTGCGTCATGTCCGTTTTCTTTTGCTTCTGGCGTCTTTGACGGTCAAAGTCGTGCGGGGACTGGCTTTCCGCGTGAATTTAGGGTAGTTCCGCCCCGAACTCGAAATTTTGCGTCTTCCGGAGCCGTCCTGTCGGCAGTCCTCTACGACGCGCATCACGCGGTTACAAGGAAATATCATGGTCAAGGTCATCGCCTCTTCCGTCCGCAAGGGCAACGTTCTCGATGTGGACGGCAAGCTTTATGTGGTTCTCACGGCTCAGAACTTCCACCCCGGCAAGGGCACGCCGGTCACGCAGGTCGACATGCGCCGCATCGTCGATGGCGTGAAGGTTTCCGAGCGCTGGCGCACCACCGAGCAGGTCGAGCGCGCCTTCGTTGAAGACCTGAACTTCCAGTACCTCTACGAAGACGGCGAAGGCTTCCACTTCATGAACCCGGAATCCTACGATCAGGTGGTCGTGGATGTGGATACGATGGGCGAGCAGAAGGCCTATCTTCAGGAAGGCATGACCTGCGTCCTGTCGATCCATGAAGGCAATCCGTTGTCCGTTGAACTGCCGCGCCACGTGACGCTGGAAATTGCTGAGACCGAACCTGTCGTGAAGGGCCAGACGGCTTCCTCGTCCTACAAGCCCGCTATTCTGTCCAACGGCATCCGCACGCTGGTTCCGCCGCATATCAATGCTGGCACGCGCGTCGTGATCGCAACGGAAGACAATTCCTACGTGGAGCGCGCGAAGGACTGATCTTCAGCCGTATGACCGGCAAACAAAAACCCCGGAGCCTTGCGGTTCCGGGGTTTTTCTTTGCGCTCAGAAAGAAGCCCGATCAGGGCTTCTTGATATCGGCGACCTTGACTGGGCCGTTGGCAGCATAGCCGCCACCCATGGCCACGTTCAGGGCCACAAAATCCTTGGCAACCGTCTGAATGGCCTGTGCAAGGCTTGCCTGCGCCGTCGAGACCTGACGCTGGGCATCGAGAACGTCGAGCAGCGAGGATGCACCATCACGATAGCTGGAGGTGGCAAGCTTCAGCGCCTCTTCATACGAGCTGACGGTCTTGCGCAGGGCGCTGACCGTCTGGGCATCGCGCTTGATGGCGGTCAGGGCATTGGCGACATCCTGAACGGCGGTCAGAACCGTCTGCTTCCACGACAGGTAAGCGTTGCGGGCATTGGATTCGGCGGTCGTCAGATTGGCGGTCAGCTTGCCGCCGGTGAAGATCGGCAGGTTCAGCGACGGGCCAAAGCCCCAGGTGCCAACCCAACCGGCCGGAGATCCAGCCATGTCGCGCAGCGACGGGGTAATCGACCCGGAAAGGGTGAGCGACGGGTAGAAGGCGGCCTGCGCCACGCCAACCTGGGCCACGGCGGCGGCCAGTTCACGTTCAGCCTTGCGGATATCCGGGCGGTTGCGGATCAGGTCAGCCGGGACGCCTGCATTGACGCTGAACCGTGCCATCGGCTGACGGCCGCCCTTCTGCAGTTCTGCCACCAGCGATTCCGCCGGAAGGCCAAGCATCGTTGCGATCGAATGGGCAGAAACGCGGAAGCCCTTTTCATAGCCCGGGATTTCCGCAAGCGTCGTGTTCACCAGACCTTCGGACTGCACAACATCCAGACGCGAGGCCGCACCGGCTTCCAGCTGAAGCTTCGTCAGTTCCAGCGTTTCGCGGCGCGAGGCCAGATTCTTGCGGGCAAGTGCCAGACGCTCCTGATAATAGCGCGCGTCGATATAGGCATTGACGATATTCGACAGATAGGTGAGGCGGGCAACGTCAACGGTCGCATAGGCAGCATCGAGCGATGCAGCGGCACTTTCCTTGGCGCGGCGATACTGGCCGAACAGGTCGAGCAGCCACGATGCGGAAAGCCCGGCGCTGGCGGTGTTGGTTGCGCCCTTGACCGTGCGGTACTCGCCGGTCTGGCCGCTCAGCGTGTCGCTGGCGCTTCCGGCAAGGCTTGGCAGAGAACCGGAACCGGCGCTCATGACCGCAGCCTCGGCGGCATTGATGCGCTCGATAGCCTGCAGCACGGACAGGTTCTGCGACAGACCCTGATCGACATAGGCCGTCAGGCGCGGGTCACTGAAGGCCGGCCACCACGGCTTTGTAGAGACATCGCCATTGCTGAGATTGCTGCCTTCAGAGAACTTCTGCGGCAGATCCATATTCGGCGCTTCGTGGTCGGGGCCGACAACACAGCCAGACAGCAGGAGCATGATGAGGGGTGTTGCCGAACGAAGAGAAGCCATGAGCCGATTGAATTCCGTTTTCGAGATAAGACTGCGGATGCAGCCACGATCCGCACACAAGATGTGATTCGAACCAAACCTGCGGACGCCGGGAGGCTAGCAGGCGGCACCTCATGCCGGTAGTTTTAATTCACTGTTAAGCACATTTGCATTTTGTCTGTGATCACGCCGCTACACCGAAAGCGCGAAACGCGATCAGAGTGGGACGCTGTTCACGACATAAAGTGACGTAATTGAACAAAAGTCACTTTGCAAGAGCGTTCGTCAAGGAATGGTTCACGAATTCGATCACCTCGTCGCAACGCACGCGTAATTCTTCCGGCTGGTAGCGCACGAGAAAGATCGGGTGGAGGACGCAGGCGAATGCCGCGCTGGCGCAGCGCGCCGACCTCTCAATGTCGTCGGTGAAGTAAACGCCCTCTTCGACGCCCATGCGGATCATTTCGCCAAAGCGTTCTTCCAGCAGGTTTTTGTAGCGCCGCCCGCAGGCCATGTCGCTGCCCGAGGTCATCAAGACGATTTCGAAGATGTGCGGGTTTTGCGCGAGGTTACCCAGGTGCGATTCCATCAGCCGCCGCACGAAATGCCCAAGCCGCTTGGACGCGGGCAGCGCCATATCGATTGATTCCAGCGCACCCACAAGGCGCTCCACGTGGCATTCGGCAATTGCCTCGGCCAGGGCTGTCTTGGACCGGAAATGCTTGAAGACATTGGCCGGTGACATGCCAAGCCCGGCGGCGATGTCGGCAATCGTGGTATTGGCAAAGCCCTGCTGGCGGAAAATGCTTTCCGCCATGGAAAGCACCTCCTGCCTTGTGTCCTCTGCCTTTTGCCTTGGTCGTCGCATGATCTGGCTCATTACCCCGCTTGTTTTGCTTTTGATGGCCGCTCAGGCAGACGGGAAGTAGGGCGCGAGGTTGGCGCGAACCCGGTCCTTCGGGGTGGCTGCGCTGTCGTCGGCCACAAAGGTCTTGCCGGTGATCATCTCGAAGGCGCGGATGTAGACGGCCGAGGTTTCCTCCACCAGCTTGGCGGGAATTTCCGGAATCTCATCCTTATAAGGGTCGCAACGTTCCGCCACCCAGGCGCGGACGAAATCCTTGTCGAAGCTTTCGGGGCGGCTGCCCGTGGCAAAGCTTTGCGGGTAGGATGCGGCAATCCAGTACCGGCTCGAATCCGGCGTATGGATTTCGTCGGCAAGAATGATGTTGCCGTTCTCGTCGGTGCCGAATTCATATTTCGTGTCGACCAGAATGAGGCCGCGCTTCTCGGCCAGTTCCTGACCGCGGGCGAAGAGGGCCAGTGCGTAACGCGACAAGGTTTTCCACTGCTCAGCCGTCAAAAGGCCGGTCTCAACGATCTCGCCGGGCGAAAGCGGCTCATCATGGCCACCGTCAAAGGCCTTGCTGGTGGGGGTGATGATGGCTTCCGGCAGCTTTTCATTGTCCTTCAGACCATCCGGGAAGGTGATGCCGTACATTTCACGCACACCCTTCTTGTATTGGGTGAGGATCGAAGTGCCGGTGGTGCCGGCCAGATAGCCGCGCACGACGATCTCAACGGGCAGAATGTCGAGCCGCTTGCCGACCACCACATTCGGGTCCGGATAGGAGACAACGTGGTTGGGGCAAATATCGGCGGTTTCCTCAAACCAGTAGCGTGCCGTCTGGGTCAGAACCTGGCCCTTATAGGGAATACAGGTGAGGATGCGGTCGAAGGCGCTCAGGCGGTCCGTCGAGATGATGATCCGCTCGCCGTTCGGCAGGTCGTAATTTTCCCGAACCTTGCCGCGATAGTAGTTGGGGAGTTCCGGGAAATGGGCTTCGGACAGAATGCGCAAGGTTCGTACCCTCGAATGTGCGTCGCATGAGCCGGACAACAAGAGATCCGGCGGTTGTTCTCTGGTCTATTAGCGCCCTCAAAGGGCAGGACGCAAGCAAACCCTTCGAAAGAGGCATTCAGCGGCGCTATTCTGGCGTTGCAGGCGCGCGCGCAGGACTGTATGAGGGGGCAACAAAAATAATCCACCCCGCCATGGAGAATAAGCGCATGTCTTCCAAGCCGCTCAACAATGTCATTCCCGTGCCTGCCCATCCCGAAGAAAAGGGTCCGCTGACCGAAGGCCTGATCCCGCTGATCATCGCTCTTCTCATCATTGTCGGCTGGGTGACGGCGTTCCTGACCATCGGCTTTGCTGGTCTCATCGTCCCCGCCTTGACGCTGGTTGCCATCATCGGCGGCTTCATTGTCTGGGTGTCGCGCGGCTGATTTCGGATCGGTTTTGAGCGAAGTTTCGAAAAGCCCCGGGTTTCCGGGGCTTTTTGCTTTTCAGCCCCACCCCATCTTGGCGAGCGTAAGGGCTCTGAATCGTCAGTGTCATTATTTCCCTTTATTATTCAATTGGATAGAAAGTTTTTTGAAGATTTTTTGAAAGGGCTGTTGACGAGCTGCGATGGCCGGGTCTATAAGCCGCGTCACTGAACGAGGGCGGCGGCGCTGCTGGCGACGGACTGCTTCGTTCTAAAGACTGGCGCTGATGACCTGGAGACGGGTGATTGGTTGAGGGGTTACCTGAGGGTAGCTTTGAGGTCTTTGTTGGATGC